>CAITLU010000037.1 GCA_903893315.1 uncultured bacterium | reverse complement strand
GTTGACAGTTCTCATACGCAGGGCTTCCCGTTCCGAATCTGACGCCGCCGTCCGGCTGCCACAAACACATCGTTTTTCAGGCGTTTACTATACGTAACCGAGCCAATACGAACAATTCACCGGGGTAAAATAGCGGGGGTTTCTGGCGACGCTGAACCTGCCGCCCATGCTTCGGTTCAACGGCCTGTTACCGCAGCGCCCCACTGGCCCGGAAGACCGGACCTAGCGAAGCAAACAGCCCCCCGGCAAAAACCACGCTTTGTATCGTAACAGAAACTGTCAGCGTTGCCACAGCCTACGACCAGCCTAAGGTAGTTTGCTGTGGCAGCCTGTAAACAGTGGAGGCCGCCGAAAGAGCGGCAAATGGAGCGGGTGACCGGGATCGAACCGGCGACCTTCTGCATGGCAAGCAGACGCTCTAGCCAGCTGAGCTACACCCGCATGAAATGCCTGACCGAAGCCTTGTAGCCGAACCAGTTTTCCATGCAAGCGTCGCCTTCATCGTGACCGTCCGCTGCAGCACTCAGGCTGGACGCCGGCGTAAGCGCTCGAAAAGTTGAACGTGGTAGCTCACCGCAGACCACAGACCCACCACCGTACCCACTACCAACAGCGGCAGTCCGATGTCGTGAAAGCTCACCCCGAAGTACGTGTAGTGCACGATGAGGAAGTGAAGCCCGACGGTCTGCAACAGCATCTTGGCCTTGCCGGTCGCTTCGGCCTCCACGACGATGCCGTCAGCCGCGGCGATGCTGCGCAGACCCGTGACCGCGAACTCGCGTCCGACGATCAATACCAAGAGCCACCCGGGGATGCCGGGCTGGCGGTCCATGACCCCGAGCATGATCAAGGCGGAGACGACCAGGAGTTTGTCCGCCAGAGGGTCCAGCAGCTTGCCCAAGGGGGTCACTAGGCCGTAACGACGCGCAATCCAGCCGTCAAGAAAATCCGTCAGCGACGCTGCCATAAAGACCAGCATGGCAGTCCACGCGGCCGAAGGACCGGGATCCTCCAACAGCCACACCAGCAGAGGGATGGCCACGATGCGCAGCAGCGTGAGCAGGTTGGGAAGATGACGGAATGGTTTTCTGTGCATGACAGCCGCTGGAACCACTCCCATGAGAGCCCCTGAAACGCTTTGACCGAAAGCCTCGCTTGAAGCGAATGGAGGCTAGCCGTTTTACCGCCGGGCCGCCACAATCGCGCGTGTTTACGCAGCAATGCGCACACCCAGTTCGCCCCCGTAGCCGGCCGCGGCTACACTCCGCGGGTTCTCGCCATGCCCCGGTTCGATTATCTGATCATAGGTAGCGGCGTCGCCGGCATGACCTTCGCGGTCAAGGCGGCAGCTCGCGGGCGTGTGGCGATCGTCACCAAACGCGCTCTCAAGGACTCCAATACCAACCAGGCCCAGGGCGGCGTTGCGGTCGTCTGGGGCAGCGACGATTCCTGTGACCAGCACGCGCGCGACACCATGGAGGCCGGTGCCGGACTCTGTAATGAACGCGTTGTCGATCTGGTCGTGGAGGAAGGCCCGGCCCGGATCCGCGAACTGATCCAGATGGGCGTGAAGTTCTCGCTCAAGGGGCCTGGCGGCGACTTCGATCTCGGCCTGGAAGGCGGCCATACCCGGCGCCGCGTCATGCACGCCGCCGACCACACAGGACAGGAAATCGTCGTCGGCCTGATGGAGCAGGTTCGCCGTCACCCGAACATCGAGGTGTTCGAGGACTGCTACGCCATCGACCTGTTGATCGACGAAAAGTTCGGGATTGCCCACGGCCAGCCCCAGTGTTGGGGCGCCTACGTCCTGCGGGGCGATACCGGACACGTCGAGGCGTTCACCGCTCGTGCCACACTGCTGGCTACCGGTGGAACCGGAAAGGTCTACCTCTACACGTCGAACCCCGATGTCGCCTCCGGGGACGGCATCGCGATGGCATCACGCGCCGGTTGCCGCGTCGCGGACATGGAGTTCATCCAGTTCCACCCTACCTGCCTCTACCACCCGGAGGCGAAGTCCTTCCTGGTGACCGAGGCGATGCGCGGAGAGGGAGCCGTACTGCGCACCCCCGACGGCCGTTCGTTCATGGGAAAGTATGATGAGCGAGCCGAACTCGCTCCTCGCGACATCGTCGCCCGCGCCATCGACGCCGAGATGAAGATCTCCGGATTCGACAACGTCCTGCTCGACGTAACCGCCCGCGGCAGCGACTTTATTCGCGGCCGTTTCCCCGCCATCTACGAGCGTTGCCTGACCTACGGAATCGACATCACCAGGCAGCCAATCCCGGTAGTGCCGGCCGCCCACTATATGTGCGGAGGTGTCATGGCGGGGCTCGACGCCGAGACTTCTATCGACCGCCTCTATGCCGCCGGTGAAGTGGCGATGACGGGACTTCACGGGGCCAATCGCCTGGCATCGAACTCCCTGCTCGAGGGCCTGGTGTTCGGACATCGCGCCGCCGAGCACGCCCATGTCCGCATTACCGGCGACACCGACATCCACCCCCCGATTCCGGCGTGGACCTCGGGGCGTGCGGTCAACATCGACGAATCGGTGGTCATCACCCACAACTGGGACGAGATCCGCCGACTCATGTGGAATTACGTAGGCATCGTGCGCAGCGACCGCCGGCTTGCCCGCGCGGCCGCACGCATCGCCATGCTGAGAGAGGAAATACAGCAGTACTACTGGGATTTTCTCGTCACTCGCGACCTGCTCGAACTGCGCAACCTGGCGCTCGTTGCCGACCTCATCATCCGCTCTGCGCGCACGCGCAGGGAGAGCCGCGGTCTACACTACAACGTGGATTGTCCCGATCGCGACGATACGCACTGGAATCGCCACACGGTCATCTGAAGACCGCGCCGGCGCGCGGCGACTTCCCCGTTCCGCACCGTCAGCTTCGCGGTGGGATTCTGGCCGCTCCCGGTTGCATCTCCAGCGCGTGAAACAGACGCATCTGTCGTTGTTCCTGGTCGTGATTGACGC
This sequence comes from uncultured bacterium, assembly GCA_903893315.1. Lineage (GTDB taxonomy): Bacteria > Desulfobacterota > Binatia > UBA1149 > CAITLU01 > CAITLU01. The sequence continues at coordinate 80,229 of CAITLU010000037.1, read as the reverse complement.
TGACCGGGTAATTGCGCGTGAAACACGCGTCGCAGAACCCCGGTGCCGGTCCGCCGAGAAACGAGTAGAGTCCGTCTTGCGAGAGATACGCGAGGCTGTCGGCAAGGAGATACTTGCGAATGCCCTCGACGTCGAGATTGTTGGCGATTAGCTCTTCGTGTGTGGGAGTGTCTACGCCGAAATAGCACGGACTGATGGTCGGCGGCGCGCTGATGCGCACGTGAACCTCTGCCGCTCCGGCCGCACGGATCATCCGCACGAGTTTACGGCTCGTTGTTCCGCGGACGATCGAATCGTCGATCACGACGACGCGTTTACCGTTCAGGATGTCGCGCTGAGCGTTGAGCTTCACCTTCACACCGAAGTTGCGGATCGACTCCTGCGGCTCGATGAAAGTCCTTCCAACGTAGTGATTGCGAATCAGCCCCATCTCGAAAGGAAGCCTCGCTTCCTCGGCGAAACCGAGCGCAGCGGGCAGACCTGAGTCGGGCACCGGTATGACGATGTCGGCCTCGACCGGCGACTCGCGCGCGAGCTGGCGTCCAAGTTCCTTGCGCACTTCGTAGACGTTGCGTCCAAAGACGCGACTGTCGGGGCGTGCAAAATAGACGTACTCGAAGATGCAGGAATTGCGTGACACCTGAGTGAATGGCCGCAGTGAACGCATCTCGCCGCCGGAGAAATGGAGGATCTCGCCGGGCTCTACCTCGCGCACGTATTCGGCTTCCACCAGATCCAGCGCACAGGTTTCCGATGCCACAATCCAGCCACCGCTCGCAAACTTACCCAGTACCAGAGGACGGAAACCGTGCGGATCACGCGCCGCGATCATTTCGTCCTCGGAGAGAAAGAGCAGACAGTGAGCACCCTGCACCTGTGCAAGCGCGTCGATGACACGCTCGATGAGGGTTGGACGCCGCGACCCTGCCACCAGATGCACCAGGACTTCGGTATCGACGTTGGACTGGAAGATCGAGCCGTTTTCTTCGAGGCGCTTGCGGACTTCGTCAGCGTTGACGAAGTTGCCGTTGTGACACACCGCCAGACTTCCCAGTGCGAACTCGACTACCAGCGGCTGGGTGTTGCGCAGCAAGGTTTCCCCGGCGGTGGAATAACGGTTGTGGCCGATCGCAGAGGTGCCGGCCAGACGGCGGACGATGTTCTCGTTGAAGACGTCGGCCACCAGCCCCAGACCCCGGTGGCTGATGAGCGCCTGACCGTTGCTGGATACTATGCCCGCTCCCTCCTGTCCGCGATGCTGAAGCGCATAGAGAGACAGATAGGCGAGGTTGGCGGCCTCGGGCTGTCCGCAGACGCCCACTACCGCGCACTCCTCGTGGAATCGGTCCAGTCGCAGCGCGCCCTCCGAACTCGTGAGGTCGTCCACCTTCGCTGCCGGAGTCTTCATCTTCTTTCCTGCCCTCAACGCGTTGGCCGTGGAGCCACATAGCGGCCCTCGGCGATGGCGGCAAGAGTCGAGCGCCAGCCGGACTGCAATTCCTCGATGCTTCCGTCGATCAGAACGTCGCCTGACGCGGCCGCGGCGATTACCAGGCGAGTGCCGCCGCTCTCGCCAAGTCTCCTGCACGGAACTCCCTCAGCGGCAGCACGCTGCTCCACCTGCTGCGCGGCCGCAGCAGCAGCCGCGACCAGAATGCGGGCTCCACTTTCGCCGAACAGCGCGGCGTCCGCGCGGCCGTCGACCGGCACCGCGACTCGCATTCCGACCGCACCGGCCAGGCACATCTCGGCCATGGCCACCGCCAGACCGCCGTCAGCCACGTCGTGAGCACATGAAACGACGCCGTCGGCGATGAGTCCGCAGCACAACTCGCCGGCGCGGCGTTCGGCCGCCATGTCCACCTTCGGCGGGTGATCGCCGGTCACGCCGAAGCGCTGTATGAGATATTCGCTGCCCTCGAGCTCGGGTCTGCCCTCTCCGAGGAGATAGATCGCCGCGCCTGCGCCGGGCAGAGCCACCTTGGCGGTACGCGCGGCGTCCTCTACCAGACCGACCAGAGCCACGGTCGGTGTGGGAGGAATCGAGACGCCCTGAGTGTCGTTGTAGAAGCTGACGTTGCCGGAGATGACGGCGATATCCAGCGCCAGGCAAGCGTCGCGCATACCGTCGATGGCACGCGAAAACTGCCACATGACCTCGGGTTTTTCGGGACTGCCGAAGTTCAGACAGTCGCTGATGGCGAGCGGCCTGGCACCGGTGACCCAGACATTGCGCGCCGCCTCGAGCACCGCGTGCTGGGTCCCGAGGTATGGGTCGAGAGCGACGTAGCGCGAGTTGCAGTCGACCGTCATCGCCAGCGCCCCACCGGTTTCGCGCACGCGTACCACGGCGGCGTCGCCGCCCGGGCCCACGACGGTATTGGCGCCGACATAGCAGTCGTACTGCTGGTAGACCCAGCTGCGGCTGCACAGGCTCGGAGAAGCGAGCAGCGCAACGAGCGCGGCCGTCAGGTCGCCGGGCTCCGCAAGTCCGCTAAGGTCCAGAGGCGCAGGCCGCGTGGTCGGCGCCTGAATCGGTCGCTCATACTTGGGTGCCGCATCGGTCAGGGCAGCGACCGGGATCGAGACCACGGTCTCTCCCCGGTAGGTGGCGACGAACCGTCCACTCCCGGTGATACTCCCGACCACAACGCAATCGAGACCCCAGCGCGTGAAAATTTCTTCGACGACCTGCTCGCGGCCCTTCTTCACAACCAGGACCATGCGCTCCTGGGACTCGGACAGGAGCATCTCGTAGGGTGTCAGCGAAGCTTCGCGCAGAGGGATGCGATCGAGATCGAGCACGATTCCGACCTCTCCGCGTGATGCCATCTCTACCGACGAACTGGTGAGGCCGGCAGCGCCCATGTCCTGAATCGCCACCACGTCGTCACCGGCGAGAACCTCCAGGCAGGCTTCGATCAGCAGATTCTCGGTGAACGGATCGCCGACCTGGACGGTGGGCTTCATCTGCTCCGACTCGTCCTTGAATTCGGACGAAGCCAGCAGGCTGGCGCCGTGAATACCGTCGCGGCCCGTCTTGGAGCCGACATAGAGCACGGGGTTGCCATCACCTTTGGCGGCGGCGCGGAAGATGCGATCGGCGCGTACCACTCCGAGCGTGAAAGCGTTGACCAGGATGTTGCCTTTGTAGCCCGGATCGAAGCAGACCTCGCCGCCGACCGTGGCCACGCCCACCGAGTTGCCGTAACCGCCTACACCTGCGACCACCCCCTTCAGGAGGAAGGGAGTCTTTTCGTGATCGGCATTGCCGAAACGCAGCGAGTTCAAATTGGCAACCGGCCGCGCGCCCATCGTAAAGATGTCACGCAGGATGCCGCCCACACCGGTCGTCGCGCCCTGGTAAGGCTCGATGTACGAAGGGTGGTTGTGGCTCTCTATCTTGAAGATCGCCGCCATGCCGCCGCCGATATCGACCGCGCCGGCGTTCTCGCCCGGACCTTGCAACACCGCCGGTCCGGTCTGGGGCAGGCGTCCGAGGTGCACACGCGAACTCTTGTAGCTGCAGTGCTCAGACCACATCACCGAGAAAACGCCGAGTTCCTCGAAGGTCGGCGTGCGCCCTAGGTGATCGAGGATGACCTGGTATTCTTCGGTGGTCAGTCCGTGCTCGTGAGCAAGCGACAGATCGACGCTGCGCAGCTTCGGTGCCGCGCTCATGCCTGACTCCGCGAGGCAGCAAGTGCCGCGGCGCTCGCGGCAGTGTCGCCGCGAGCCGTATTCGAAAGCCACACGTGTACCGACTCCATGATCACACGTCCGTCGGTGCAACCGAGAAGTTCATCGACGGCATGTTCCGGGTGAGGCATCAGCCCCACCACGTTGCCGGCGTCGTTGGCCACTCCGGCTATGTCCCGCAGTGAACCGTTGGGAGCACCGTCGGCGTAACGGAACACCACCCTGCCCTCACGCTCCAGACGCTCCAGCTCGGCCTCACCCACCACGAAACAACCTTCACCATTTTTGATCGGAATCGTCAGGATCTGGCCCGCCCGGCAGCCGGCTGAAAAGGCGCTGGCGGCGGTCTCAACGCGCAGTCTGGTCTGTTCGCACTGAAAGCGCAGTGAACGATTTCGCACCAGTGCACCTGGCAGCAGTCCAGCCTCGCACAGGATCTGGAAGCCGTTGCATATTCCGAGTACCGGACCGCCGCTGCGCGCGTGCTCGGCGACGGCACGCATCACCGGCGAGAATCGCGCCATCGCGCCGCAACGCAGGTAGTCACCGTAGGAAAAGCCACCGGGCAGGACGACGGCATCCACCCCTTTGGTGTCGGCGTCGCCGTGCCACAGCATAACGACGTCGTCGCCGAGAATCGTTCCGAGCGCGTAGGCAGTGTCACGGTCGTCATTGGAGCCGGGGAATACGACGACGCCCCACTTCACGATCGCGCTTCCTCTATCTCGAAGCGGTAGTCCTCGATGATCTGGTTCGCCAGCAGACGCCGGCACATCTCATCAACACGCGCCGAGACTGCCTCACGGTCGGCGCCGCCAAGCCTCAGTTCGATCAACTTGCCGAGCCTTGCCTCGACGACCTCGTCGTAACCGAGCGAGTGCAGAGAATTGGCAACCGCTTTTCCTTGGGGATCGAGGATGGACGGTTTGGGCGTTACAAAAACACGAACCTGAAAGTTCACGGCGTCTCCTCGATCACACGGGCGATGACCTCGCTCACGTGGATGAGCGAGTGACGAACGTCGAAAGCATCTTCCATCTCGGCGCGCGAAAGATGCAGGTTGATATCGGGGTCCGCGGCGACGTGAGCGCGGAAGTCACCTTCGGCCAGTGCGCAGCGTTGCACCCATCCGTAGGCGGTCTCTCGCGCCAGTCCCTTCTCGACGAGCGCCAACAGCAGCCTCTCCGATGACAGGCGGCCGCCGGTAATGTCGAGGTTGCGTGCCATGGCCTCGGGTCGCACGTCGAGTCCGTCGACGATGCGCGTCAAGCGCGCGAGCATGAAGTCCAGCGCGATGGTCGAATCGGGCGCGATCACGCGTTCGGCCGCTGAGTGGCTGATGTCGCGCTCGTGCCACAGCGCAATGTTTTCGAGAGACACCATGGCGTTGGCCCGCACTATGCGCGCCAGACCGCACAGGTTCTCGCTGAGGATCGGGTTGCGCTTGTGCGGCATTGCCGAGGAGCCCTTCTGGCCCTTGCCGAAAGGTTCGAGAGCCTCGAGAAGTTCGGTTCGCTGCAGGTGGCGGATCTCGGTGGCGAAGCGTTCGATGCCACCGGAAATAACCGCCAGGGTCGTGAAGAAAGCGGCGTGGCGATCACGCGGAACAACCTGCGTAGCCACAGGTTCGGGAGTGAGGCCCAGCCCAGTCAGCACCTCGGCCTCCACGTCGGGACCATTTACGCCGTAAGTACCCACCGCCCCGGACAACTTACCGAAAGCTATCTCGGACTCGGCGCGGGCCAGACGCTCGCGGTCGCGCAGGAGTTCGGAGTACCAGCCCGCCAGCTTGACGCCGAAAGTAATCGGCTGGGCGTGAATGCCGTGACTACGGCCCGCCATCAAAGTGTCGCGGTGGGCTCGAGCCTGACGCTCGACCGCGGCCATGAGGGCCTGGAGCGTGGCAGCCAGCAGGCGCGAGGCCTCGACCAGTTGCAGCGCGAAGGCGGTATCGACAACGTCGGACGACGTCATGCCGAAATGCAGGAAGCGCCCGGCATCCCCCACGGTTTCGGCCACCGCAGTGACGAAAGCTATTACGTCGTGGTGTACGACGTCTTCGATCTCGGCGACCCGCTCCGCGCGCACGCAAGCCTTGGCGCGTATTTCGGCAACCGCCTCGGCCGGGATCACCCCGCGCCGCGACAGCGCTTCGCAGACCGAGATCTCGATCGCGAGCATCAGCTCGTAGCGGTGTTGGTCACTCCAGATGGCGCCCATTTGCGGGCGCGTGTACCGCGCGATCATCGTCCTCGTGCTCCTCTAGCCGCCGACGGATCTCAAACGATCATCCAGACGTGTGTCCGAAGCCGCCGCCGCCCCGCACGGTCGCGTCCAACTCATCGACTTCTTCGAGCTCACAACGCACAACCGGACAAACGACCAACTGCGCAATGCGCTGGCCGGGCTCGATCTGCACCGCTTCGGCTCCCAGATTTACCAGCAGGACCGCGACTTCTCCGCGGTAATCCGCGTCGATCGTGCCCGGCGAGTTCGGAATACTGAGACCGTGTCGGAGCGCGAGCCCGCTACGCGGGCGGACTTGGCCCTCGTACCCACGGGGTATGGCAAGCGCAAATCCGCAAGGTACGAGTGTGCGTGCTCCGGGCGCGAGGCTGATCACAGCGTCAATGGCCGCCGCGAGGTCCATCCCTGCCGCGCCCTCGGTCATGTAGCAAGGAAGCGGAGCGCTACTGTCGCGCAGCCGGCGAATGCGAATACGGACGACCTCGTCGGCGCAGGTCATGGGATCACATCACCGGCAGAGCGAGAAGTCCGGCCTCTACGTCGCCGAGCAGAACGGCCGCAGTGCGGTCGAAGCTGAACAGTTCGCGCGCCAGCGTGATGATGTCCTCGTTCGTGACGGCCTCTATCGAACCGACGATCTCGTCGAGCGAGAGCGGTCGGTCGAAGTACAGCTCGTTGCGGCCGATACGTGACATGCGGCTGTCGGTGGTTTCGAGTGACAGCGGGATGCTGCCGACCAGTTGTGTCCGAACCCGGTCGAGTTCGCCGGGGCCGAGACCGTCGTGCGAAATCGAGCGCAATTCCTCGAATACGATGTTCGAAACTTCGGCTACCGCATCGCGAGCACAGGCCGCGTAAACGCCGGTGTACCCGATGTCGTGAAAGGGATCCTGGAAAGCGTATACCGAGTAGGCCTTGCCGCGTTCTTCGCGGATGCGCTGGAAGAGCCTCGAACTCATGCCGCCGCCGAGCGCCGCGATCAGCACCTCGGCCGTTTCGCGACGCGGATCGGTGACCGACAGGCCGGGTAGGCCGATCATCATGTGGGCCTGCTCGATCTCGCGTTTGACGACGTAGAGACCGGGCCGGAAGTCCGGACGATCGAGCGAACGTTCGATGCCGCTGCGCGGTTCGAGCGAGCCGAATATGCTGCGGCAGCGCGCAACCACGTCGTCGTGATCGAGACGCCCGGCAGCGGCCACCACGATACGGTCGGGACGGCGAAAATCGCGCAGAAAACCCAGGATGTCATCGCGGGTTATGCGCTCGACACTGGAAACCGAGCCGGCCACCGGCGCTCCCAGCGGATGCCCCGGCCAGTACGAACTGAGCAGATGGTCGTGGATGAATTCCTCGGGATCGTCTTCGACGTCGAGGATCTCCTGGATGACGACCTCGCGCTCCAACTCGATGTCTTCACTGCGCGGTTCCGCGTGAAGCACGATGTCGGCGAGGATGTCCAAAGCTTCGCCCGCGTGCTCGTGAAGCACGCGGGCGTGGTAGCAGGTGTACTCTTTATCGGTGAAAGCGTCGATGCTTCCGCCGCGCCTCTCTATCTCTTCGGCAATGCCGCGCGCACTGCGCGTCGGCGTACCCTTGAAGAGCAGGTGCTCGACGAAATGGGCGATACCGCAGATGCGCTCCTCTTCGTAGCGCGACCCGATGTCTACCCAGATCCCCAACGCGACCGACGGCACGTCGCGCACCATCTCGGTTACGACGCGTACTCCGTTTTCGAGGCGAGTGGTCCGGACAAACTCGGTCAAGCTTTGTCTCCGCCCTCGGCGAGCTCGCGGCGAGCCTCCTTCAGGCTCAGACGGATCTTGCCCTGGCGGTCGACCTCAAGAACCTTGACGGGAATCTTCTCGCCTTCCTTCAGAACGTCGCGAACGCTCTCAACGCGGCGCTCATCAAGTTGAGAGATGTGCAGAAGCCCGTCGGTTCCCGGCAATATCTCGACGAAAGCACCGAAGTCGGTGATCCGCCTCACCGTGCCGTGATAGATCCGCCCGACTTCAGGACTGGCGGTAATTCCCTGGATGATGTCGAGAGCGCGGCGCATCGCGATGCCGTCAGCGGAGGCGACCAGTACGGTACCGTCATCCGACACGTCGATCTTGCAGCCGGTCTCCTCGACGATGCTGCGGATCACCTTGCCGCCGGGTCCGATCAGATCACGGATCTTGTCGGGGTGGATGTGCAGGGTTTCAATACGCGGTGCGTGCTTGCTCATCTCGCCGCGCGGCGCAGCCAGAGCTTTGTCCATCTCGCCCAGCACGTGCAGACGAGCCGTGCGTGCGCGGTAGAGAGCGTCGCGCATCACTTCGCGCGGCAGCCCCTCGATCTTGATGTCCATCTGCACTGCGGTGATTCCGGTCGCGGTCCCTGCGACCTTGAAATCCATGTCGCCCAGGTGGTCTTCGTCGCCAAGGATGTCGGTCAACACCGAGAACTTGCCGTTCTCGCAGATCAGCCCCATCGCCACGCCGGCAACTGCGGCCTTGATCGGCACGCCTGCGTCCATCAGCGACAGCGAGCCGCCGCACACCGACGCCATCGACGACGATCCGTTTGACTCGGTGATCTCCGATACGACACGCAGCGTGTACGGGAACTCTTCCTTGCTCGGCAGCACTGGCATCAGCGCGCGTTCGGCCAAGGCTCCGTGGCCGATCTCGCGACGACCGGCCGAGCGCAGCATCTTGGCCTCGCCGACGCAGTAGGGCGGGAAATTGTAGTGCAGCATGAAGCGCTTGCGCTTGTCGCCGAGAAGAGTGTCGATGCGCTGCTCGTCGGCTGAAGTGCCAAGCGTCGCGACCACGATCGCCTGAGTCTCACCGCGCGTGAACAATGCGCTACCGTGGGTACGCGGCAGCAGACCTGTCTCGATCGAAATCGGCCGTACCACGTCGAGGCCGCGACCGTCGACACGATGCGCTTTCTCGACGATGTCGCCGCGAACGATATCTTCCTTGACGCGGGAATAGGCAGCCGAAACTTCCGAACCGCGCGTCGCGAGCTCTTCGGGTAGCGAACCTTTGAACTCTTTCTTGGCAGCGTCCAGCGCCGCGTAGCGCTCCATCTTGTCAGTGAACGAATAGGCGCGACGCAGTCCGGTCGTGGCCAGTTCGCGTACGCGTGCCAGCACGTCTTCGCCTATGGTAGGCGAAACGAAAGCACGCTTGGGCCTTCCAGCCAGGCGGCGCAGTTCATCCTGCATCTCGCAGATCGGTACGATCTGTTCGTGACCGAAATACAGTGCCTCGAGCAACTCGTCTTCCGGAACCTGCAGCGCACCGCCTTCGACCATGACGATGGTATCGTGCTTGGCCGCCAGCAGGATGTTGATGTCGCTGGTTTCCATTTCGTCGACGGTGGGATTGGCCACCAGACGGCCTTCGATGCGACCGACTCGCACCGCGCCGACCGGACCGCCGAACGGAATGTTGGAAATGTGCAGGGCCGCAGATGCGCCGATCAGGCTGATGACGTCAGGGGATCCGGCGCGGTCGGCCGACAGCACGGTGGCGACGATCTGCGTCTCGAACAGGTAGCCTTCAGGGAACAAGGGCCGGATCGGACGGTCGATACAACGGCAAACCAGAATTTCTTCGGTTCCCGGGCGCCCTTCTCGCTTGAAGAATCCGCCGGGAATCTTGCCGGCGGCGAAGGTCTTTTCCTGGTACTCGACGGTCAGGGGGAAAAAATCCTGGCCTTCCCGAGCGGAATCCGCAGACACGGCCGTTACCAGCACCACGGTGTCGGCGTAGGACACCATAACGGCACCGTGGGCCTGTTTGGCTACTTTGCCCGTCTCCAGGACGAGGCGACGCCCACCTACTTCGAGGGCTACTTCATGACGCATTGTTGAAATCTTCTCCTGACCGATTTTGGCTCACGGTCGGGAGAAGAGGCCGGTGGACTGGCGAACGCGTGATGGTTACTTGCGGATACCAAGCCGATCGAGCATCGACAGGTATTTGTTGTAGTCCGTCCTCTTGAGGTAATCCAAGAGGCGCCGGCGCTGACTGACCATCTTTAGCAATCCGCGGCGCGAGTGGTGGTCCTTTACGTGGACCCTGAAGTGCTCGGTGAGATGCGCAATGCGCTTGCTCAGCAGAGCAATCTGAACTTCCGATGAACCGGAGTCACTTTCGTGTCTCCGAAAGCCCGAGATGACGTTCTGCTTCGCTTCTTTTTCTTCGAGACTAATCACTGACGTTTCGCTTAGTTCCTTGTCCTCTTCTTCCGTCTTGCGAGACGCGAGGTAGTAACACGGTAACTCTTACAGGGCAAGGCGCGTCAAGCACACGCGACACCAAATACTCTTTCAAGCTCCCAACCACGGCCCTTGGCCACTGCCACGGCCACCAGATCCTCGCCCGCAGCCACACGCACGCGCTCTCCGTCGACGCCGGCGGCACCGAGCCTGGCCAGGGGCTGCTGCCGGCCAAGACGCAGGTCCACGGCATCGTCGGCCGCCACGTTGACCTTGCGAAGGTGGCGGATGGCATCAAGCATCGGAATCACGGCCTGGCGGGCCAGGTCGCCGCCGTCGGGATCGTCCATGATGGTCGCCAGCGGCAGTGCGTCCTCGACCCGGAAGGCCCCGACCCTGCTTCGGCGCAGGCTTTCGAGCATGGCACCGCAGCCGAGCCGCTCTCCGATGTCGCGGGCCAGGCTCCGGACATAGAAGCCCTTGGAACAATCGATCGAAACGCGCAGATGATCCACATCCTGAAACTCCAGTTCCAGGCGGTGTATCGTCACGGGGCGCGCTTCGAGCTCTACCGCCTCGCCCCTGCGGGCGAGCTCGTACATAGGCCTGCCACCGCGCTTGATCGCCGAAAAGGCGGGTGGGACCTGGCCGATCACGCCGCTCAGTTCGGTGAGCAGAGCGGCCAGGTCGGAGTCTTCGTAATGCGGCACCGCCTTCGTCTGCAGCACCTGCCCCGTGGCGTCGTCGGTATCGGTCACGATGCCAAGACGAATCACGCCATCGTAGGTCTTGTCGGCTTCGGTCAGGTAGGTGGCGAGTTTGGTGCCCTCGCCCAGACAAAGTGGCAACAGTCCGGTAGCGAACGGATCCAGTGTTCCTACATGCCCCGCCTTGACGCCACCCAGCACACGCCGAACGCGCGCCACCACTCCGGCCGAGGTCAAGCCGTCCGGCTTGTTCACCAGCAGCAGGCCGTTCGGCCCATCGGTGTGCCTCTTAGCCTTTGGACTCATCCTTCACTTCCTGCGCAGCGCGCAACAGAGATTCTATACGCTCAGCCCTTTGCATCGTCTCGTCGAACTCGAACGACAGGTTGGGCACGTAGCGCAGCGCCAGCCGTTCAGCCACCGCGCTGCGCAGATAGCCCTCAGCCTTGGACAAGACGGCCTTGGCCTCGGCCACTGCGGCCGGATTCCCCATACACGTATAGAACACGCGCAGACTACGCAGATCGTCACTCATACGTGCAGCCGTGAACGTCACCAGTTCCAGTCGCGGGTCGTGGGCACCGGCTTCGAGAATCTCGGCGAGCGCGTGCACCACCTGCCGCCCTACTCTTTCCGCTCGTCTTACTGCCATGCCTTCGCTCGCCGCGGCGCCTCAATAATTGGTGAACTCGTAGACCTCGCGCCCGGCCTCGGCCAGCCCGAGGCCGGTGATGAACTCCGAGACCTCACGCAGACAGCGATCGACGTGGTCTTTTTCGTTGCCTATCTGTGCGATTCCCAGAGCGATGCGCTGCCAGTTGTCGTGGTCGTCGCACTCCGCCACCGAAACGTTGAACTTGTTGGCGACCCGAGCCTTGATGGCGCGCAGTACCGACCTCTTGCCCTTGAGGGAGTGGTTCTCCGGCAAGTACAGGATCAACCGCAGGACACCCACGACCACCACTCAGTGACCGCCGCGCCACACGATCAAGGGCGCGCGGGAGTAGTTTCCACGCGTGGCGCACCGAGCGTCCGCTTGACAGCGTCCAGACGGAAACACTCGATCACGTCGCCGACCTTTATGTCGTTGAAGCGTTCCATCCCGATGCCGCACTCGTAGCCAGCGCTCATCTCCTTCTTGTCGTCCTTGAAGTGCCTCAGGCTGCCGACTTTTCCCTTGTGGACGACAACGTTGTCGCGCAGCACGCGGCAGTCGTGGCCGCGGGTGATACTCCCGTCGAGGACATACGAGCCCCCGATGGTTCCTCCACCCGGAATGGAGAAGGTGTTGCGCACCTCGGCGCGGCCCTCGAACACTTCCTTGTAATCCGGCACCAACAGACCTTCGAGTCCGGCTCTGACTTCGTCGATCACCTCGTAGATCACCGTATGCAGACGGATATCTACGCCCTCACGTTCGGCCAGCGCACGCGCCTTGGCTTCCGGCCGCACGTGGAATCCGAAAACGATGGCGTTGGATGCCATCGCCAGTTGCACGTCCGACTCGTTGACGGCACCGACGCCGCCGTGGATGACCTTCAGCGTCACCTCGTCCGTCGACAATTTCTCGAGGGCGCTCTTGATGGCCTCGACCGAACCGCCGACGTCGGCCTTTATCACGATGCTGAGTTCGAGCGCCGCAGCTCCCGCTCCGCCGAGCTGACGTTGCACGTCCTCGAGAGACATGCGCGGCGAACCGGCCAATGACTGCGTGCGGGTTGCCTGACGCCGCATTTCTGCAACCTGGGCGGCCTTGGATGGATCCTCCACGACGACGAAACCGTCGCCGGCCGAAGGAACGCCGTCAAGACCGATAATCTCGACGGGTGTCGAAGGTCCGGCGGTCTTGATCGGTGCGCCGGCGTAATCGGTCATCGCTCGCACGCGGCCGACAATCTCGCCACAGACGAAATGGTCGCCCTGCGACAACGTTCCTTTCTGGACAAGAACCGTGACTACCGGACCGCGGCCCTTATCGAGCCTGGCCTCGATGACCACACCAACGGCGCGAGCATCGGCCTGAGCGCTGAGTTCGAGCACCTGGGCTTGCAGCGAAATGGCTTCGAGCAATTCGTCGATGCCGGTCCTCTTCAGAGCTGAAACGGGAACGTACTGTGTATCGCCGCCCCACTCTTCAGGCTGCAGGCCGTATTCCGTGAGCTGTTGTTTGATCCTATCCAGGTTCGCGTCCGGCTTGTCTATCTTGTTGACCGCAACGACCACCGGAACTCCGGCGGCCTTGGCGTGGTTCACCGCCTCGATGGTTTGCGGCATCACGCCGTCGTCGGCAGCGACGACCAGCACGACGATGTCGGTCGCCTCCGCTCCGCGCGCACGCATCGCGGTGAACGCAGCGTGGCCTGGAGTGTCGAGGAAACAGATCGGTCCGATGCTCGACTGCACCATGTACGCACCGATGTGCTGCGTGATGCCGCCCGATTCGGTGGCTACGACATTGGCCTTGCGGATGGCGTCGAGCAGAGAGGTCTTGCCGTGATCGACGTGCCCCATGACCGTGACCACGGGGGGACGCGTCTCGCCCGCTTCCGCGCTCTCGGTTCCGTCCTCTTCCAGATCGAGCAGTTCCTGGACATTGACGGCGGTGTTCTCGACCGTGAAGCCGAACTCTTCGGCAACCAGCGTCGTGGTATCGAAGTCGACGGCATCATTGGCGGTCTTCATGGCACCAAGGCGCATCAGGGCGCTGAGCACTTCGCCGACCTTGACGCCCATCGCACGAGCAAGCTCGGCCGGAGTCGTGATGTCGTTCACCTTAACGACGCGCTTGCTCGCCTTGGGCGTGGTCAATTCGGTCTTGCGCACCCTCTGCCCGGGGGCCGCTCTCTTCTTGCGCGGGCGGACCTGGTAGGCGCGCTCGAGCGCGTCGAACATGTCTTCTTTGCGAACGACCTTGCGTTTCTTCTTTCTTCCGGCGGCGTCGGCCTCGCCTTCTTTGGCAGGCGGCTTGACTGCCGTAGTTCCGACTTCCGCGGGCTGCGGCTGCGCTTTCACTACCGTGGGCTTGCGGTTGAGATCGATGCGGCCAAGCACGCGGGGGCCGGGCCTGCGCGTGGTCTCTTCGGCTACCAATGCCTCGACTACCGGCGCTGCCGTCTGACTCAGCAGCACGTCGGTGTAGTCATCGGTGATGCGCTGCGCTTCGTCGGCGGAGATCTTGTCGGAGAAGTCCTCCTCACCCGCCACGACCTCGGGCACCGGCGCTTCTTCAGCGACCACCGCTATCGGCGCGGCCGGCTCGGCAAGCACCTGCTCCGGCTCAACGTGTGCGGGTTCGACTTCGACGGCGGTCGCGGCCTCGACGACCTCGGGAACCGGCAAGATCTCCGGCAAAATCGCTTCGGCCTCTGTTACCGCGGCGCTGCTCTCGGTGCTGACAAGACCCGGGACCGACGCGTAGGCGAAAGGGCTGGGGTCGAACCGGGCAAGAAGCTCGGGCGTCGCGTCTACCATCGTCGCTACCCGACGTGTTCCGACTCCCAGGCTTCCGAGGCCGTTCGAAGCTGCGCCGGCGGGTTCGTCGACCTTGCGTCGGGCTCGACGGATGACGACCGCAGTCGGCTTCGCCGACGTCGCCGCCCGTGCGGTTGTTTTGCTCGTTTCGCTCACGTTCCTGGTCTCTGCCATGTCGTCTCGGTCTCCGCCGTCGCTGCCTGAGAAAAAACTCGCGCGGTCCCGCGGGCGGACCGGCCTTGGGTCTCTACACTATGCCCGGCTCCGAGCTGCCGGGTTCATCTGCGCCTTCTCGCCGAGGCCGCAGGTGTCGCGGCCATCGCCCGAGGGATCGCCCTTAACGACCCGCACGAGATCGAGCACCGCGCGCTGCCTCGCCTCGCGAGCTACGGTCGTCCGCAGCGAGCGGCCAAGCCCCTTGCTACGAAGCAATCCTGACACACAGTCCTGCCGAACGTGCAGGTAGGCACTGCGGCCCCTTTCCGGGGTCTTGATCACCACCAACTCGCCGGCAACATCCACTTGCAGGCGTAGCAACGAACTCTGAAGTTCACGCTGCCCACAACCTATGCAGGTTCGGACCACTGGTGACGGATGCATCATCCCTCGGCACCACTCTCCGCAGACTCGGCGCCTGCCGGAGCCGAGTCTGGCTCCTCTGCGCTACCTGCCGTACCTTCCTCGGCGGCGCGTGCCGCAGCCGCATCGCGGGCGCGGCCGAGAATCGTCTCCGCCGCCTCGCTCACCGCTCGGGCAATACGCGCAACGATCTTTTCGCGACGCTCAATCTCGTCGGCGTTACGCGCCGAAGCGATGAGCGGCTCAGCCTCTTCGGGCGTGATTTCCAGAACGTCGGCGATCTCGGCGGGAGCGCTCCCGGCCAGTTCGCCTGCGGACTTGTAGCCATCCGCGAGCAGCAGTTCGGCGCGAATGTCGCTCAGCCCCTCCACCCGCCTCAGCGAACGGCGCGACTCGCGCTGCCAACGCTCGTACTCGCTCTCACTGTGAACGTCGAGTTTCCACCCCGTGAGCTTGCCGCCCAGCCTGACGTTCTGCCCCTTGCGGCCGATGGCCAACGAGAGTTGGTCATCAGGCACTATGACTTCCATCGAGTGGGCGCTGTCGTCGATGACGATGCGCGAGACCTTGGCCGGCGACAGCGCCCGGCACACGAACTCAGTTTCGTCAGGCGTCCACGGAACGATGTCGATGCGTTCGCCGCGTAGTTCCTGAACGACGGCCTGAACGCGGCTTCCGCGCATGCCGACACAGGCCCCAACCGGATCCACGTCGCTGTTGTGAGAGACCACCGAGATCTTGGCGCGTCCGCCTGGCTCGCGCACGACGTCCTTGATCTCGACGATTCCTTCGTAGACTTCCGGGACTTCCTGCTCGAACAACTTTTTCACGAGGTCGGGGTTGGTTCTAGAAAGCACGATCTGAGGACCGCGGGCGTTCTCGTCGACGCGGACGATGAGCGCACGGATCCTGTCACCCTGACGATACCGCTCACGTGGAATCTGCTCGCGCTCGGGAAGAATTGCGTCAACGTTAGGACGCAGCTGGACGACCAAGTTGCGGCGTTCGAAGCGCATCACGATGCCCGACTGGATGGTGCCCTCGTGCTGCTTGAATTCGTTGAAAATCATCGCCCGCTCGTAGTCGCGGACCTTCTGCACGATGTTCTGCTTGGCGGCCTGGGCAGCGATGCGGCCGAACGGCGCGGTCTCGCGCTTGATCATCAGGTCGTCGCCGATCTGCGACTCGGGGTCGTACCCCTCGCGGGCCGCCTCCAGAGTCAGTTCGGTGTCGGGATTTTCGATCTCCGCCACTACCGTGCGGATCTCGTAGATGTCGATCTCGGCGGTTTCTTCGTTGAACTTGGCCTCGATGTTGAGGTCGTTGCCGTAGGTCTTTCGAGCCGCGGACTTCATGGCTTCTTCGACCGCCTCGACGACGAGTTGGCGGTCGATGCCTTTTTCCTTGCTGACCTGGTCGATGACCCGGAGGAGTTCTGGTTGTTGCATTGTTTTTCTTCCTGCCTCAGCGCCGGCGACGGGGCGCAGGCTTTGCCTCAAACTCGAACTCGAGATTGGCCTTGTCTATCTCTGCCAGGGCGATCCGTGCCGAGTTACCGGCTTCGTCGACGACAACGATGTCAACGTCGTCAACCTCGACAAGGCGACCGAGCCGGGTCCTGCGCCCTTCCTCTGCGCGGTTCGTTCTCACCCGGACCTTCTGTCCGACGACCCTCGCGAAATGCGCGGGCGTCTTCAACAAACGATTGAGACCCGGCGACGAAACCTCGAGCATGTAGTGGCCTAGGACGGCCTCATGCGCGTCGAGAGCATCCCCGAGCCGACGACTCACCGCCGTACAGTCGTCGATGCTGACCAGACCGGACCCGTCCGCGGTGTCCAGGAAAAGACATACAAGCTGGCTCGAGCCACTCGCCGTCACTTCGACGTCGAGCACCTCGAGTCCGCGTTCGGCGGCGATCGGCTCCGCGATCGCCCTGATCTTAGAGCCGTTCGTTCCCACTTCCACCCTCGGACAAGGCCGGGGCAGCGAGAGAAAAGCTCCAAACTAAAAGAGGCGGGCACCGGGCCCACCTCCTCAACTGCCCCGACAAGGCGCGGGAGTACCACAGGGGTACTCCCGCCGCAAGGCGGGACTCGTCCTCAGGTCGCGCCGGCTCGCCCCTGCCGGCCGGCGCCGGGAGCCAGGGAGGGAAGGAAGGGGCCTGCGGAGGCACGAGGCCATCCGCCAAAATACTAGAGTTCGCCTCGTTCGTGGATCGTGACAACGGAAAGGATCTGATAGCGCTTACGGGCGTTGGGGAGCTGTATCGTCACCTCGTCCCCTTCCTTGCGCTTCAGCAGCGCCTGTCCGACCGGCGACGTCAGGGAGATCTTGCCCGAAGCCATGTCCACTTCTTCGGCGAACACCACCTGGTACTTGACCGTGTCCCCGCTCTCGGAGTCTTCCATCTCGACTATGCTGCCGTAGCCGACCACGCCGCGGGGGATCGAGGAAATCGTGTAGCGGGAGAGGTCGAACAAGCGGTTTTCCAGCGCGCCGACGCGAGCACTGACCACGCCCTGCTTTTCCTTGGCAGCATGATACTCGGCGTTTTCCTTCAGGTCGCCGTGGGCCCGCGCTTCCTCGATGATCTTGGGCAACTCGATGTTGAGTTCACGCCGAAGCGTCAGCAACTCGGCCTGCAGCCGCTCGATGATGGGTAATTTCTTCATGGTCGGAACGTCCGGAGAGTAGGGACAAGCAGCACTGGTGTCAAAACCTCCGCCCGCGGCCGCCGCCGCTCATCCTGCCAGGACCTCGCGCGCGAGAGCGCTGGCGGTCTTGCCGTCGTAGCGACCTGCGTAGCGATCACCCAGCGTCTTCATCACCGGACCGATGCCGGTGGCGCCGCTTTCGGCGACGATGGCAAGGATGGCCTCGCGCAGTTCGGCATCGCTCATCCCGGCGGGAAGCAGGTCCTCGAGGACCGCGAGCAGTTGCTCGTGCTCGGTGACCTGGTCGACGCGCTCCGCCTTGCGGGCGAAGTCGAGGGTTTCGCGGCACTGCTTAACTTCACGCTGGATGAGGGCGGTGATCTCGCGCTCAGGGACCGGGCCGCGCAACTCGATCGCCTTGTTCTTGATCGCCGCCACGACGGCTCGAAGGGCGCGCAGCTTCATCGCGTCCTTGCTCCGCATGGCCGCCGTCAGTCTTTCACGCAGGTCGGTTTCAGTCACGATAGTCGCTCCTAGTCAGCTTCACCTGCGCGCCGCTTCGGTGTGGACACGCAGGCTCTCATCGAGTTCCATTACGAATTCTTCCAGCTTCGCCCACGAATCGCCGCGCTGCACCCAGCGTTCCCTGCCGGCACGTCCCCGTTGTTCCGTCCGGATGAATCCGAGTTCGGCATAGCGGCTCAAGGCGTCGCGGAAGATAGCGTCGGAGGACCCCTCGGGTTTGGACACCTCTCCGAGCAGCAGACTCGTCTTGTAGTGACGGCGCACGTCCTCGACCAGCGCTTTTTGCGTCATTCCGTCGGGTCCGAGTTGCCCGTTGATCGCCAACGCCGTGATGTAGTAGGCCTCGCGGAAATTCTGCAGAACGTTCAGCGTTGCCGCCACCAGCGGGTGCGATTCAACCAGTTCGTCACCAGACAAAGCTCCGACCTGGCGATAATACCCGAGCAGGCGCTCTATGGTGCCAGCCAGTTCTTTGCGTACCGGAAGCGGAAACTCGTAGCGGAACAAATCCAGCCACCACCAGATCCGTTCGCTCAAGCCCGATACCGCGATGCCCTCGCGCAGACACGACGTCAGCAGTGAAGGCACCAGGAAAGCGTGGATGAGGTTGTTCTTGTAGAAGTCCAGCGCCAGCCGCCGACCCTGCTTCACCACCAGCACCTCTTCGCGACCCCTTTGCAGAACCTCGATCAGCCCGTTGGTTCCAAGGAACGAGATGCTCTCGCGAAAGTTGCCGGCGTTGCGTGCGAGAGAACCGGTGGGGACGATGCCGAGAAAGCGCGTCAACTCGCCCAGCGCGTTGGCCCGCTCGCGGAAGTCCCGGTAACGAAAGCCCCACTTCGGCGCCCCGAGAAGCACGGTGGCGGATATCGAGGTCGCGCCCGCCACGGCAGCGGCGTTGACGTCGCGCAGGATGCGAAAACCGAGACGCTGGATGAAACGCCGTTTCTCCTCCTCGACCTCCGGATCGCCGGCTTTCTCGACGAAGCGCTGTTTCCGCTCGCCCAGTTCGTCCCCGAGCGAAATCGGATCGGCAAACGAAATATAGATGGTGCCGTACTTCTGCTTGAGAAACCGGCGTGCCCGCATCAGGGCGGCGAAACTCTCCGGTTCCTTCTCAGCTCCGCCCAACTCCGCCTGGTAGGCGTCTTCCTCGACAATGCGGCCGTAGTGAATCGACACCGGCACCAGATACAGTTCGCGCCGCACTCCTGAAGCGTAGGCACCGACGATTCCGGCCAGCATGCCCAGTTTCGGAGTCATGATCTTGCCGGTACGGCTGCGCCCGCCTTCGATGAAGAATTCCTGCGAATAGCCCTCGCGTATCAGGAACTGCAGATAACGGCGGAACACGTACTTGTAGAGCTCGTCATCGCCGAAACTGCGGCGGATGAAATACGCTCCGCTGGCGCGGAATATTGGCGACATCGGCCAGAACGACATGTTGATCCCGGCAGCTATGTGCGGCGGGCTCACGAAGTGGAGGTAGAAGAGATACGACAAGATCAGATAGTCGAAGTGACTGCGGTGACACGGCACCAGAACGATCGGGTGGTTCTTGACCTTCTCGATGACCTTGTCGAAGCCGATCGGTTCGAGCCCCTGAAACATGCGACCCCAGATCTTCTTGAACAGCCAGGCAACCGCAGCGAAAACCCTGCCGTTGAACCGCGCCGCCATCTCCTCGAAGATTCCTTCGGCCTGTTTGCGAAGCTTGGCCTCGTCCACGCCACTCTCGACCGCGAGTTTGGCGATGAAACTGCGTGTCTCGTCGTCTTCGAGGATGAGCGTCTTCATCCTCTTGCGCGGAAGGATGGCCGGTCCCATCACCACCCGTTCTTCACGGTGCAGAAAAATCTGTATTGCGCGCGTCAGACGCCGTACAAGCCGATCCTCGCCGTCGCTACCGTAGCGCCGCACGAAGTCGCCTACACAGACCTCGGTTCCTACCGTCAGGAAGAGATCCTTGGCGTAGAACCAGTAGGTCAGCAGCTTTCGCCACTCACTCGGAGTTTCGTGGACGTTATAGACGAGGGCCGACACGCCGGCCTCGCGACGGCGGAAGGTGTGGCCGCGAAACGGCGCAAGCGGCACGATGAAACGTTCGCGTCCGTCATCACGCGCTCCGGCCAGGATCTCGCGTAGATAGTCGGCACCGACGCGGCCAGCCGTAGTTTCTTCACCGGCGGCCGGCCCCCGACGCCCACGCGGGCCGCGCATGAAGATCAGCACCGGTTGTCCAGCGGCCACCGCCCGTGCGCAAAGATCGTGATCGGTCGCTACCGGAGCGCCCCGCCCCAGCTTTCTTGCCAGCACGTCGCGTACGGCGCGCAGTACTTCGGGCAACGGCGCGAGCGCCACCGACGAGACGCCGTTGGCGAAGACCGGCAGCGACAGGCCTTCGCGTCTCAGGACGTAGTTCACCATGAAGTAGT
This sequence comes from uncultured bacterium, assembly GCA_903893315.1. Classification (GTDB taxonomy): domain Bacteria; phylum Desulfobacterota; class Binatia; order UBA1149; family CAITLU01; genus CAITLU01. The sequence goes on along the minus strand of CAITLU010000037.1, from coordinate 59,690 downwards.
CGACGAAGGAGTTGCTCCGCAGTACGTAGATGACGGTTCCACGGCTGGAGAGTTCGCGAATCTTTTCGACCAGTCTCTCGTTGACTACGGCGTGGGCAAAGAGACGGCGACCGAAAAATTCGGCTACTCGCGACATCCGAGTGCGCATCGCCGAAAAGTGTGGAGGCGTAAGCCCGCCGGAAGGCGCCTGAGCGATCACAGAAGTTCCCTCCATCCGCGCTCGCCGAGCCGGCTGACGATGCGCCGCACGTCCTGACAGCGGGCGCGCGGACACACCAGAAGAACATCCCCGGCATCGACGACCACGAGGTCGTTCACGCCCAACAGCGCCACGCGCTTGCCGCGCGTCGCCACCACATTGCCCGCGCTGTCGATGGCCAGCAGCGGATCTCTCGAAGCGTTGCCAGCTTCATCGGCGGGCCACAACGCCGCCGTCGCATCCCAACTTCCGATATCCGACCACGAAAAAGTTGCCGGCAGCATCGCGACGCTGCGGCTGCGTTCAAGCACGCCGTAGTCAATCGAGATCGACTCTAGGCGCGGATACACGCGATCGAGATCCTTGCGCGGAATCTGCGCGCGCACCCCTGACTTGCGGGCGCGCTCCATGCCCTTCAGAGCCCGGGCCAGACCCGGCAGGTGCTCACCCAGTTCGGTCCACAGCACGTCGGCCCGCCACACGAACATTCCGCTGTTCCAATAGTATCTGCCGCTGTCGACGTAGCGCTTGGCCAACGCCAGGGTCGGCTTCTCCACGAACCCGCCCACCCTGCGGGCCTCGCCGTGACCGGCAAGAACACGGCCGGCGCGGATATATCCGTACCCGGTGGCCGGCTCAGTGGGGCGTATGCCGAAGGTGACCAACTGCCCGGCGCGGTCCGCCACCGCGAAACCGGCGAGTAGATCACTGTGAAACTTCGCGCGCGGAGCAATCACATGGTCGGCGGGCAGCACGGCCATTACCGCGTCGGGACGCCGGTGCAGAACCTCGAGGGTCGCCCAGCCTATGCACGGCGCGGTATTGCGGCCGGCCGGTTCACCGAGAATCGAACCGCGCGGTAGTTCGGGGAGATCCCTGGCCATAGCGCCGACCAGACGCCGGTTGGTGACGACCAGGATGTTTTCCGGCCGGACAACGCCGCGAAGCCTCGCCACCGTCTCGGCCACCATGGAACGACGCCCCGCCAACGCCAGCAGTTGCTTTGGACGAAGCTCGCGACTCCAGGGCCAGAAGCGGCTGCCAACGCCCCCGGCCATGATGACCGCAAAACGACGTTCCTTGGCAACGACTCCTGACTCTGATCGACGGCGCACAGCCAGTGAATCCTCATGTCCTAAGAAGCCAAAAGCAAGCCGTCCGTGTTGCCTGGCCGGACAAGTCTCACTAACGTCGGCCCGTGCCGTCTTCAAAAGCTCCGAATGATGCGACGTTCAGTTTCTGCGCAACCGTTGACGGAGTGCGCGTTGACCGTCTGCTGGCAGACGCCACGGGCTGCGGTCGCCGCCGTGCCAGATCGTGGCTCAGCCTCGGTTTCGTGCGTGTGGACGGCTGGCGTGTCCAGGCCGCCGAATTGGTGCGCATCGGACAACGCATCGACGTCACGCTTGAAGATGAGATAGAGGCGGTCGCACCCGGCGAACTTTCACCGACAGCGCCGGAGCCGATGCGCGTACTGCTCGAAAGCCCGACTCTCCTGGCTGTCTTCAAACCGGCGGCAGTCCACTCCCACCAGGGCCGCAACAAGCCCACGGCTGCCGATTTCGTCGAGTCGATCATCGGCTCGCAGGCACAAATCGGCGAGCGACCGGAGGAGGCGGGAATCGCTCACCGCCTCGATCGCGACACCTCCGGAGTGCTGCTGGTGGCGCGAAACAGGCAGAGCTACCTCATGCTGCGCGAGGCCTTCGCGACCGGGCAGTCACGCAAGTTCTACCTCGCGTTGGTGGACGGCCGACTGAGCGAGCAATGCACAATTGAACAGCCCCTGACGCGGCGCGCGCGGCACATGGTCGCCGCCGGCCCTTACGACTTCGCGCTGGCGGCACGAACCTTCGTCGAACCTCTGGACGGCGCACAGGACTGGACCCTCGTGCTGGCCTCGATGAGAACCGGGGTAACCCATCAGATTCGAGCCCACCTGGCCATGATCGGCCACGCACTGCTAGGAGATTCGCTGTACGGTGGGCGCCCCGCCCCGTCCGGAACTCGCAGTGGTCAGTTGCTGCACGCCGCTCGCATAACGATCCCCGGCCTGATCGACGTTTCGGCAGCCGCGCCGGCCGATTTCGTCGGCGCGTACGCGGCATTGCGGCGCCGCGCCAACGCAGTCTCGACTTCGCGCGACCGAGAGTCTGCGCGACAGCGGGGACACACGGACAACGACGGCGTTATTTCTTGACCGGCTTCTTGACGGGACTGGCAGGCTTTGCGGTCTTGTCTGACTTTCCACCCTTCACGGGTTTCTCAGCCTTTTGAGCCTTTTCGAGCTTCTCCAGCTTATCAGCCTTGTCGGCCTTATCAGGCTTGGCAGACTTTGAAGCAGGTTGCGGCTCATCCTCGGGCAGTTCGGGAACCGGGACACTGGCAGCTTTCTTTACAGTCGGTTTGCGCACGCTCTTGGACCCGTCGCCGCCCTTGCTGCAGACCGTGCAGAGGTTCTTGGCGTTGTCCGCGTCTTCGAGCAGTCCTTCATCGAGGTTGTGACACACGCGTTTGCACTGCGCACAGATGAAATAGACGCCTTCGACCGTCTTGTTGATGCGTTCGCGGTTCAGGATGCGCCCCGCCAGCTTCTGGACGCGGATCCCCAGCAGTTCGACGTACTGCTGCTTGATCTTAGCGCGACCCGCTTCGTCTTTCGGCAGGTCCTCCTCAACGTCTGAATCGACGGAATCGGACTCGTCAAAGAGACTGAACTCACCGGAGGCCGGCGCGCCCTTCTTCTTCGCTCGTCCCATTGATTCCCTCGCCCGCTCTTAGCGGGTGCGTTGCTTGTAGCCGCAGTTCTTGTCGCAGACCCAAAACAGGCCGCGTTCGCCGAACCCGGCGAACAACACAACTTTGGCTTCAGCACCGCAGTCGGGACAGCTCGCCTTTTGCATCGGCGTGGCTTTTTGTGCGGTTTTGGCTTTCTTGGCTCCCATTGCTCTCTCGTAGCTGCGGACCGGGCCCGCTCTGGATTGTCGTCCAGCGGCCGACGCATGGAGCGCCACCGCTTCGCGAACCCGGGAAGCTACTGGCGCCGCGTTGAGCAGTCAAGGGAGACCCTCCCTTGCAACCCTCGCGAGTATGGGACAAGGCAGCCGCGATGTCCTCACTCATATCCCCCGCCTCCTGCCTTCTAGATGGTGAAACAGTGATTCTCGTCGACCGCCGAGGACGCCGCCACCTCAAGCGGCTGCGTTGTGGACACCGGCTGACCATCCGTGCATCGGTTCTGGCCTGCGACCAGTTGATCGGCCGGGCCGAAGGCTCACTCGTCGGCATCGGCGAGGACGAACAGTTCGTCATCCTGCGACCTTCATACGCCGAACTGATTCCGCTGCTCGAACGCCCGGCCGAACCGATTTTCGCCAAGGACGTCGGTCTTATCCTGACCCGCGGCGACATCCGTCCCGGCCAGACCGTGCTCGAAATCGGAGTCGGCTGCGGCGCGCTGACAATGGCGCTGGCTCGTGCGGTAGGCGCCAGCGGCCGCTTGGTGAGCTACGAAATACGCGAGGACTTCGCCGCCGAAGCCACAGCCAACCTGCGCGCCCACGAAGGCGACACGCCGCAGTGGACGATCAAGATACGCGACGCCCGCGAAGGGTTCGATGAAACCGATGTCGATCGCATCATCGTCGACGTTCCCGATGCGGTGTCAGTTACACCGCGAGTCGAGGAAGCGCTGAGAGACGGCGGCATCGTCGTCGTCTACACACCGACCGTGTTACAGATGAAAGCGTTTCACGATGCCGTCCAGGCCTCGAGTGCGCTCGGCCTGGCGGAGTCGTTCGAAGTTCTCGAACGCAGTTGGCACATCGAGGGGCAGAGCGTGCGCCCCGACCACCGCATGGTCGCACACACCGGCTTCCTGACTACAGCGCGCCGCCTGGCGCGCTGAAACGCGCTTCGAGCCACTCCGGCAGTTCATCAACATCGGCGAGTCCGGCCAGAGCCGGCAACGGCACTTCACTCTGCAGCGTCACCCACACGCAGCCGAGTCCGGCACCGGCCGCACCTTCGACGTCTTCCGCAAACGTGTCACCCACGTACAGGCAACGCGACGGGGCAACAGCCAGTCCTTCACAAGCGCGGTGAAAAATAGACGCAGCCGGTTTGCGCACACCCTCCTCAGCCGAGATCACGATCGATTCCAGGTGAACGTCGAGACCCGCCCGCGCCAGCACGCTTCGTGCGGTCGGGCCGTGATCGAAGTTGGAGACGAGGGCCAGCCTGTAGCTCGCAGCCAGACGCCCGAGCAGTCCGCGTCGGCCCGGTGGAACCACGACCGCGGCGGCCAGACTGTCCATGTGCGCCGAGGCCATCTCGTCGGCGGCGCTGACGGCGGCGGCCCCGACGATACCGAAGCGTTCCAACGCTCGCTCAAAGCGCACCGCCGTCGGAATCTCGATACCCATGCGGCGCTTGTATTCGAGCAGTTCGACTCCGACCTGCCGCAGGCAGACCAGGAAACGATCGCTCTCTACGCCCGGGGCGTACTCGGCCAGGATCCGTTGCAGCCCTGGTACCGTCATCACGACGCTGCGGCCATCGACCTGAACGCGCGGAAGCCGCTTGTCATCGAAGAAGACCAGCGTACCGAAGAGATCGAAAACGATCGCTTCAGGCCGGACGTTCACGACGACTCAGCAGCAGTCCGCTGCCGCACAATATCAAGATGCCACCAACCAGCACGACGGCGTTCAGATGTACCGACAACTGATGCAAAGCCGCAAAGCGTTCGAGCTGATCTCGGTTGCCGCGAAGAAGCGCGACTTCGGGGAACACTACCAGCGTCGAATACAGTTGGGATGCGGTCATGGCGGCAAGCACGGCGGTCGCCAGTTGCCACCACCTGCCGGCCCCGCGCGCCAACCGCCAAGCCGCAGCCGTCACGATGACTCCGAGCACACAGCCGACCCGGAAGTACCAGGGGAACACCAGGGCCGCTATCGCACCGGCTTCCGTTGCCGCCAGGTTGATGAAGAGGACCGGCAGCACGACTCCCGAGTAGAAAGCAGCGCTGCCCACCCACAGTGCCAGTGCGGTCACGAAAACGCCTGTCGCGAGCGCGCCGGGAGTCGTATCGGCGCCGCTGCGCCGCTTTTCGCTTTCTTCCATGCCGCCTACGCTAACGCCGTCGAAGGTCACAGTCGACCTCGCAGCCGCTTCTTCAACAAGAAGCGAGTCGGTCGAACAGGACGTCGGCTGCATGATCAACCGCAGACAGATCGACCGCGGATGGCCCAGGTTCGCCCAACAGTGCGCAGAGGTCCTGCGACCAGCCACCGCAGTGCAAGGCCTCGCGCGAAACACGACGAGTGCCGGCGCGCTGCGCCAGCCACGCTTCGAGAACCTCGTTCTCAGGGAAGCCCGGACGTGACAAGTAGAGCAGGCGCGTCGCGCTCGCCGCGACGTCACCGATCAATCCGTACCCTGGCTTGCCCACTACGACATCGGCGGCTTCGAGCAGTTCGAGAAAATCCAAGGTCGACTCACATCTGACGTCGGCTCGCTCGCCATCGCCTGGCCAACCCGACGGCAGCAGGTAACGCACGTGGCGCATCGGCGCGGGAAACCGCAGCAGCGAGGCCGAGTCGGCCCGCAGCGCGACGAGCACCACACTCTCGCGATCGCCGGCACCGAGCAGCGCCCGTGTCCTGTCTCGCAGGCCGGGCGGCTTCCGCGTCACAAGGCCCAGCGCTTGCCGCCGCACGAAAGCATCCATCGGTGCCGACGGTGTGGTTTCAAGCAACAATCCGGCCCTCGCGTACATCGCCTCACTGGCGACGGCGGCGGCCTCGAAGCCAAGTTGCCGGTAGATCCAGTCCCACGAGAAATTGGCCAGCGCGACCGACTCAACACCGGCAGCAGCGGCAGCCTCGAATACCGGCGGCGGAACGTCGCCGAGCACCAGATCGAAACCGCGCCGCAGGCGCAATGTTTCGCGAGCGACGATGTCGGGCAGCCGCGCCAGCCAACGCTCCAATGCGTCGCCGGTGGCCGCGATATCGACGGTAACGTCGTCGCTTTGCTCTACGCCGACATCGCAGGACGTCGCGATCCACTCGCTGACGGATCTCAGACGTAGCGGCCACAGATCCCGAGGCTGCGGTGCCACGACGGTCAGCCGAACCGGCATGCGTTCTACCAGACGCTCAAGCACGGCCGCAGCACGCACGAGGTGTCCGTAACCGTGACGGGAAAGATAAACAGCGATGCGAGGAACAGCCAAGACCAGAAACCTCGTTGCGGCCGTCAGACCCGCTGCGCAGCCAGCGACGCGCTGCGGCCGCAACCACCGCGAGCGGCGCTGGGATTGCCTGACCTCGCAACCAGAACCTTCTCCACGGCTTTCGCGGCAAGCCACACGAGAGGCTGGCTCTGTGATGTGAAACTGTTTGTGGGCATTATCGTCGGCGTGGACAGTAGCACCCCAGAGGCGCCGCGCAACGGTTCTCGCGAGGCCGGCAGCGAGGGCGTCAGGCTGCGCGATGCGATCCGCGCTCGCGCCCTGGAACTGGGTTTCTCAGCGTGCGGCTTCACCGGTGCCGAAGATCTCGACTGCGGTCCTCTGCTCGGCAAGTGGATCGCCGAGAATCGACACGGTCTGATGGACTACATGGAACGCGACATCGAGCGCCGTACTTCACCGCGCCGCTTCATGGCCGCGGCCGCCTCGGTGATCGTGGTCGCGTGGAAATACCGGGGTATCGGCGCCGCGCCCGATCCCGACTGGCGCGAGCGCCTCACCGGACGCGTCGCCGCGTACGCGCTCGGCGAGGATTACCACCTGCATCTGGCCGAAAAACTCGAACGGCTCGCGGCTTTCGTGCGCTACTGCGGAAGTCGCGCGACCCAAGTCCACGTCGACGGCGGGCCGCTGGTGGAGCGGCACCTGGCACGCAGGGCCGGACTCGGCTGGTACGGCTACAACACCATGCTGCTGCACCCTGACTTCGGATCGACTTCTCTACTCGGCTGTCTTCTGACGGACCTGCCGATTCCCGCAGACACGGAACCTGTCGCCGATCGCTGCGGCACTTGTCGCAGTTGCGTGAGCGCCTGCCCCACCGGTGCTCTCGACCGAGGTCCCACCATCGACGCGCGTTCTTGCGTCTCCTACCTCACCATCGAACTACGCGGTCCGATACCGTCGGAGCTGCGCTCGCGGATCGGCAACTGGGTGTTCGGCTGTGATGACTGCCAGGACGTGTGCCCGTGGAACGATGTCGAGAGTCCACCAGTGACACCGGCCGCGGCGCGTCCCTCGCTGGTCGGCCTGCTCAGCATGGGAGAGGACGAATTCCACGCTACCTATTCGGGCACGGCGCTGGCGCGCCCCAAGCGCCGAGGCCTGGCGCGAAACGCCGCTGTCGCTCTCGGCAATAGCGCGAATCAGGCCGCAGTCGCACCATTGGAGCGCGCGCTCGCGGAACACGACGAGCCTCTGGTCCGTACGCACGCGGCGTGGGCGCTGGGCGAACTAGGCGGCGAACAAGCCGCACGAAGTCTGCTGCGCGCCGAAACGCACGATCCGACGCCGCCGGTCAGGCGCGCCGCAGGCGCAGCGCTGGCACGAACTCGCTGAGACGATCTCAATTGACCCCGCGCCGGTCAGAGGTCACATTGCGGCACGCACATGAGCACCGTCCGCAACAAGCAGACAGGCGAATTGTTCGACCGCTTTCGCACCCTTGGCCAGGAGTCCGTCTACTCCGAAGAGAGCTGCGAACACATCGAAGAACTGGTCGCTGAAATCTCCGTTCTCAAGCGCGAAAAGAACGCGGTCATTCTCGCGCACAACTATCAACGCCCCGAGATTTTCGAGGTCGCCGACTTTGTCGGTGATTCCCTCGAACTGGCGCGCCGCGGCCGCGATGTCGCCGGTGACACCGTCGTGCTGTGCGGCGTTCATTTCATGGCCGAAACCGCCAAGATCCTGTCTCCCGACAAGCGCGTGCTGATTCCCGACGCCCGTGCAGGCTGCTCCCTGGCCGACAGCGTCGATGCCGACGCTCTGGTAGCCCGCCGGGACGAACTGCGCAAAGTATTCCCCGACCTCGTCGTGGTCAGCTACGTCAACACGAGCGCGGCCGTCAAGGCCGTCACCGACGTGTGCTGCACCTCTTCAAATGCGGTCAAGATCGTCAACGCCGTCGACTCGGACAACATCCTGTTCGTGCCCGACCGCAACCTTGCGGCCTACGTCGCGAGTAATACCCGCAAGAACATCATCGCCTGGGACGGGGACTGTTACGTCCACCACCAGATCCGTCCCGATGTCATACGCAAGGTGCGTCAGAGCCACCCGGGAATCCGCGTCGTCGCCCACCCGGAGTGCAGAGCGGACGTGCTGGCAGAGGCCGACGCGGTACTGAGCACCAGCGGCATGATCAGCTACGCGCGCGACACCGACGCTGCCGAATTTCTGGTAGTAACGGAGTGCGGCCTGTCCGACCGTCTGCTGATGGAAGTGCCAGAGAAGCGTTTCTACAAAGCCTGCCAGCTGTGCCACTACATGAAGATGATCACGCTTGCCGGAACTCGCGACGCGCTCATCGAGGGCAAGGACGAAGTGTTGCTGGACCGCGACATATGCGCCCGCGCCCGCGCCTCGCTGGAAAGAATGATCGCCCTCGGCTGATGTTGCCCAGGCGATGGGCCGCCCGGATCGGTGGTGGGCAGAGGCCGGTCAGCGGTCGCCGGTCGTCGCCTTGCGTGCTTCGACGATGGTGAACAGGGACCACGGAGAAGTCTTGTAGCGCTTCTCCAGGACCAGCACTCCCGAATCCAGGACGTCGTGGAGCCTCAGCCTGGTGCTCCAGCCGAGATAGCGGGTAATGGGGTCGACTCCGTCGACGACGAAGCGGATCAGCGCCCTTTCGCTCGAAAAATGATTGATGATGACGATCTTGCCGCCGGGCTTACAGACCCGGACCATTTCGGCGAGCATCTTCTTGGGCTCCGGAACCACCGTGATGACGTGAAAGGCCGTCACATAGTCGAAGCTCTCGTCGGGGAACTCCAGGTGGAGAGCGTCCATCTGGCGAAGTTCGATGTGCTCGTGCTGCGCCGGATCCATCTTGTCCTCGCAGCGGTCGAGCATGTCCCGGGACAGGTCGATCCCGATCACCCGGCACTGGCGAGGGTAGGCATCGAGCGAAAGGCCGGTCCCGATGCCAACCTCCAGGACCTTGGCCTCGGCCGGAATCGACAGCCCCTTGACGACGCGGTCGATACGCTCGGCGAAGACCCGCGTGAAGACGTGGTCGTACAGCCCTGCCAGGTCGGAATATATCCGACTGCGATGCGGCAGTTCTTTGCGGCGCCCCTGATTCAAAGTGGTGCCTTGTTCCATATCAGTGCCCACGCGACCTATACAATGCCGCGCAGTCGTCTGCTTATACGTCCGCCCGTCCCGTCTCAACCCGACGGAGGTGCCGGACTGCAGAAACTTTCCGCCTCCGGTCCACGGCTCAGGCCTTCGCCTTATCGGCGCCGAGAGTCGTTCCACCGCCCTTCCACATCTCGACGATAGGGCTGGCGATGAAGATCGACGAGTAGGTGCCGGTAACGATGCCGACCAGGAGCGTAAACGCGAACCCGTGAATGACGCCGCCGCCGAACATGTAGAGCGCCGCGCACACCATCAGGGTTGTAGAACTGGTCAGGATGGTGCGAGACAGCGTCTCGTTGATGCTGCGGTTGATCAGGGTCCTTATACCCTCCTTTTGGTAGCGGTGCTGGTTCTCGCGGATTCGGTCCGAGACGATCACCGTGTCGTTGACCGAGTACCCCACGATGGTCAGCAGCGCCGCCACGATGGTCAGGTCGACCTCCATGTTGAAGATCGCCAACGCGCTGACGGCTACCATCACGTCGTGGAAGAGAGCCACCGCTGCGCCGATGCCGAAGCGCATGTCGAAGCGGAACGCGATGTAGATGCCCATCATCAGCGTCGCAAAGAGAACCGAAAGCACCGCCCTCTCACGCAGGTCCTTTCCGACCCGTGGACCGACCACCTCCGTGCGCAGGTCGCGGAAATTCTTGTCGGCGAACGCACCTGCAAGTGACTTCTTGATCGACTCGGCTTCTCCACCGGCGAGCTTGTCGTCGGCCGTAGCCACGCGCAGCAGGTATTCGCCCGGCTGGTTGCCGAACTCCTGAACCGAGGCCCCGCGATCGCCGAGCCCCAGTTTGTCGACCGCGCCGCGTACATCGGAGATGCTCACGCTCGGATCGACGGCAACGTGAAGCATGATGCCGCCGGCGAAGTCGATGCCGTAATTGGGACCGCCGCGGTAGATCAGCGCCACGATTCCCACCACCGTCAGGAAACCCGACAGCGAAAAGGCGTATGGACGCAACTTGAAGAAGTCGATGTTGGTATTCGGTTTGATCAGTTCGAACATGGCCGTTCCTCAGATGCTCAGACGTGCTGCGGGCTTGGTTCCCACGACGAGGTCGTGAAGCACGCGCGAAACGTAGACCGCGGTGTAGATGGTCATGACGATTCCGATGCAAAGCGTCACGGCAAAGCCCTTGACCGGCCCGGATCCGAACTGAAACAGGATTATACCCGACAGGAACGTCGTGATGTTGGAGTCGAGAATGGCAGGAAGAGCCTTGCTGTAACCCGCGTCCAGGGCAGCATGGGCGGTCTTTCCTCCCCTCAGTTCCTCGCGGATACGCTCGTTGATCAGTACGTTGGCGTCAACCGCCATGCCCATCGTCAGCACGATGCCGGCAATGCCGGGCAGGGTCAGCGTACCGTGGAACAGAACCATCGATGCGACGATCAGCACGACGTTGAAGATCATCGCAACGTCGGCGATCAGGCCGGCCGCACGGTAGTAAGTGCCCATGAAGAGCATGACGACGATTCCACCGAGTAGGAACGACTGCGTACCGGCGGTTATCGAGTCACGTCCGAGCGACGGGCCTACTGTACGTTCTTCGGCGACGACTACCGGCGCCGGCAAGGCACCGGCGCGTAGCACGATGGCCAGGTCACGGGCCTCGTCAAGAGTGAAGTTGCCGGTGATCACGGCGCGACCGCCGCCGATCCTCTCACGTATGACAGGCGCGCTCTGCACCTTGCCGTCCAGCACGATCGCCATGCGCCGCCCGACACTGTCGGCGGTGATGCGGTCGAAGACGCTGGCACCCTGCGTATTCAGCGTGATCGCAACATAGGGCGCCTCGCCCATCTGGCCGGGGCGATGACGCGCGTCGGAGATGACCTCGCCGGTCATCAGAACCGTCGGTTCCACGTTATAAGTGGTCGCACTCGGCCGCTTGGTAACCGGATCGACTTCGCTGCCCGAAAGTTTCTGCACTCCGGGCGCGTTAGGATCGTTGGCCACCAATTGAAATCTCAGCTGCGCGGTGCGGCCGATCAGCCTCTTGGCACGTTCGGCATCCTGGATTCCCGGAAGCTGCACGAGGATGCCATCCGTCCCAGTACGTTGGATGGTCGGCTCGGCCACGCCGAACTCGTCGATGCGATTGCGCACCGTCTCCAAAGCCTGCTCGATCGCAAGGCTCTTGATACCCTCCACTTCCTGCTTGGCCAGATGGTACTGGAGACGACCGTCGGAGCCGGAGCCGGGAAGCGGCTGGAGGTTGGGATAAGTATCGGAGACCAGTTTCTCCATCTCGCCACGCTTTGCGTCACCGACAACGGCGAACGAAAGAGCGTCCATTCCGTCACGCTTCCAGTCGCGTGTGGCGATCTCCTTTTCTCTCGCCTCGCGACGAAGCTGCTCGATCGTCATGTCGATCGAGTTTTCCACTGCCTTGTCCGACTGGACCTCCAGAACGAGGTGGATGCCACCGCGCAGGTCCAAGCCCAGCGAAACCGGCTGGGTCGGGAACACTGACTTCCACCAATCCGGCAACTCGCTCACGAAATTCGGCATCAGCACGACGAGCGCGACCAGCAACGGTCCGACAATCGCCGAGACTCGCCAGGACATACCCCTATCCACTATCAGCCCTCCTTGATCGCCGCGCCCACCGGGGACGCAGCCGAAATCTTCGAACGCTCGTATCGAACACGGACGTTGGAGGCGATCTCCAAGGTTACGTCCGACTCACGTACATCGACGATCCGCCCGTATAGCCCACTGGCGGTGAGAACGACATCGCCGCGCTTGAGGCCGCGGACGAACTCGTCATGGGCCTTGGCCTGCTGCTGCTGTGGCCTCACCAACAGGAAATAGAAGACACCGAGGATCAGTATCATCGGCGCAAGCTGGACAAGCCCCGGCGGCAGGGCTTGAGCCAATATTGGTGAAATCATCGCGCTATCCATCCGAACCTCCAGAACCTTCTTGGTAGCGGGCCCGAAAATCCCGCCGAAACGCATCGTACCGGTCTGCGGCAAGCGCCGCGCGAATCTCACTCATCAGCCGCTGATAGAAACGTACGTTGTGCAAGCTGCACAGGACGGCGCCGAGCATCTCTCCCCGCTTGGCGAGGTGGTGAAGGTAACCGCGCGAAAAACCGATGCAAGCTTCGCAGTCGCAGCCCTCCTCCAGCGGCCCGTCGAAATCAGCGTGGCGGGCGTTGCGGATCGACAGGGTTCCGGTCGCGGTAAACAGGCTGCCGTTGCGGCCATTTCTGCTCGGAAGCACGCAGTCGAAAAGGTCGTAGCCCCAGCCGCACAGGTCGACGAGGTCCAGCGGAGTGCCCATGCCCATCATGTATCGGGGCTTGGCATCGGGCAGCATCGCAACGGCGGCCTCCGCCACACGCATCGTGTCTTCGCGCCCCTCGCCCACCGACAGGCCGCCGACCGCGTAGCCGGGGAAGTCGAGTTCGATCAAGGCCTCGGCGTTCTCGCGTCTCAAGTCCTCGAACAGGCCGCCCTGCTGGATGGCGAAGATCGAGGTGGGCGACTCCTCGCGCAGCACCGCCCGGGTCCGCCGGGTCCAGCGCAGCGTGCGCGCGGCGCCGTCGGCCGCTGCCCGACGATCCCCTGGCTCGGCGACGCAGACGTCGAAAGCCATGCCGATATCGACCCCAAGGCGCATCTCCAGATCCACCACAACCTCCGGAGTCAGGAGCATCTTGGCGCCGTCTATATGTGAACGAAATAAGGCCCCTTCCTCATCCACCTTCACGTGATCAGCGAGACTGAAAACCTGGAAGCCGCCGCTGTCGGTCAGGATCGGTCCGTCCCAGCCCATGAAACGGTGGATGCCACCGAGACGGGCCACCGTTTCGACTCCAGGCCGCAGCGCAAGGTGGTAGGCGTTGGCGAGGACCATCTGCACACCGGCACCTCGAAGCTGCCGCGGAGTAAGCCCCTTGACCGTGCCGTAGGTGCCGACCGGCATGAAGGCTGGCGTTTCCACGACTCCGTGGGGCAACCTCAGCGTTCCCAAGCGCCCGCCCCCACGGACCCTGGAGCCGACATCGAATTGAAGCGCACTCATCGGATCAGCATCGCATCGCCAAAGCTGTAGAAACGATAGCGTTCAGCGACCGCCGTCTCGTAAGCCCGGCGGACCAGTCCCTCGCCAGCCAACGCCATGACGAGGGCCAGCAGCGTGGAGCCCGGCAGGTGGAAGTTGGTCACCAGGCCGTCGACAAGTTGGAAGCGATATCCGGGCTGGATGAACAGTGATGTACGTCCAACCCCTGCCTGGGCTATGGCCTCGCCGCAGGTCCGGTCCTGCAGCGATCCCTCCAGAGCCCTGACGGCCGTGGTGCCGACGGCCACCACAGGTATGCCGTCCCCGCGAGCGCCGCGGATCTTCTCGGCAGCCTCCTGCCCGATCTCGAAATGCTCTTCTTCCATGTGGTGATGGCTTAGACTGCCCCGCACCGGGATGAACGTGCCGGGGCCAACGTGAAGTGTCACCTTTGTGAATTCAAATCCGTGACTTTGCAAGCGTTCCAATAGATCTCGGGTGAAGTGCAGACCGGCCGTCGGGGCGGCCACCGAACCGGGGCTGCGCGCGTACACCGTCTGGTAGCGCTCGACGTCCTGCGGGCTCGGTCCGTCGGGTCTGTGAATGTAGGGCGGGAGCGGGAGTTCCCCGATGAGGGCGAGCACCCGTGCGACCGTATGCGGCGCGAAGTCCAGCACGCAGCGGCCTTGCTCCACAACCCCGTCAACGACAGCCGTGATGCCTTGCGCGAACGCGAGAGACTGCCCCGCCCGCAGCCCTTTGCTCGAACGCGTAAGGGCCAGGGCGCGCGTGTCCGTTCCATCGCCGACGCCGAGCAGCAGGGCCTCGACGGCGCCGCCGCTGCCGATCTTGCGGCCGTGAAGACGCGCCGGGATGACCTTCGAATCGTTGGCGACCAGCAACGCGCCCGGCGGGAGCCAGGCCGCAAGATCACCGAAACGCGCATGGTGAAGATCCCCGGAAGCCCGGTCAACAATCATCAGCCGGGACTCGTCACGCACGGGCGCTGGAGTCTGAGCGATCAGTTCCGGCGGCAACCGGTAGTCGAGAAGGCCGGCCTCGCTGTCGGGGCTGAAGTGTTTGGTGGATTCCACGAGAAGGTGTCAGCGAGCCGGCCGGCCGCCGGTGCTGCGTAGAGTCGTCCGGGTAACATACGGATGGTTCTCGACGTCGAGGACCGTCCTGCTCGGCTCCACACCACGAAAGGACGGTGCCGCATTGACCTTCACGGGGACGTTGTCGCCCGTGAAGTCGTCTTGTCTTGGAACGTCCATCGTCACTGCAAGTACATCGTCGCGCGGCGTCGCGCGATCTGAGCACAACCAAGCCGGCGCGGAGCCCCGGGGTGTACCGCAACAACGGACCGAGCGCGAGAGCTACGACTGCGCCAAGGCGGCGCGACCCGAAGTGCGCAGCCATCGCTTCGGCGCCCAGGCCAGTGCATGGGATCCAAGATCACGAACCCCGCCCCGGAACCGCGAGGCCGAGTCTGGCCATCACCAACTTGATGTCTTCCCAGACCAGCCGCTTGTCGCCCGGAGTACGCAGTAGATAGGCGGGATGGAAGGTCGGCATCAACGCAACGCTGCCGTCTGCACCGAAACCGTCGAGTTGGTGCCAGCGTCCCCGCCGCTGTGAGATCGGCGTCCGGTCACGGAGCAAAGCCTGAGTGGCAAAAGCTCCCAATGACACGATGACCTTCGGGGCCACCAACTCGATCTGGCGCCGCAGGAATGGCTCACAGGCCACGATTTCATCCGGCTCGGGATTGCGGTTGCCCGGCGGACGGCACTTGACGACGTTGGCGATGTAGACCGCCTCGCGGCTCAGTCCCATACCGCCGGTGATTATCTTATCTAGCAGCGCTCCGGCTTTACCGACGAATGGTTCGCCTTGCAGGTCCTCGTCTTCTCCGGGGCCTTCGCCGACAAACATCACTTCCGCGTTCGGATTGCCGACGCCGAAAACGATGTTCTTGCGTCCACTGCATAGTTTGCAGCGTCGGCAATCTCCGAGCACGTCGCGCAGTTCTCCGAGTGACGCGGCGCCACGGATCGCCGGCTCGACAAGCAGATCCGAAAGCGCCGAAGGCGCGGCAACCAGAGGCCGGGCCGCGGATGCGTAAGACGGTGCCGCCGACTGCTCGGGAACTACCGCGGCGTCACTCGAAGCCGCCGGCCGCACGACTCCGGCAGCACGGCCAGGGCCGGTCGCCGACCCCGCGCCCGTCACTCGCGGCAACTCATCGAGGCCCAGAGCGATCTCCCGCTCCAGGTAGGCACGCACAAGTTTCCGAGCATCCCGTTCCATTGTTCCGTGTCGTGGCCCGCTGTAATGTCGGTCGTCCGATGCTGCTGCTCGTCCTGACCGCTGCGATCGTCTTTCTGTTTCCAGACAACGCGCTGGCGTGGGGGCCGATCACGCATATCGTACACGGAAGCGGTGTGCTGGCCAGCCTCGCCGACCTGCCGGATGCGGTTCGTGCAGTTCTTGCCGCCAACCAGTCCTGTTATCTCTACGGCTGCATCGGTGCCGACATCATCCAGGCCAAGTCGTACAGCGGCGACCTGGCGGGACACTGCCATCGCTGGCCGGTGGCATGGCGTTTCGTCGATGAAGCCGACAGCGACCGGGAGAAGGCGTTCGCCTGGGGTTACATGACCCACCTTGCGGCAGATATCCTGTCGCACAACCACTTCGTCCCGAGCAGTCTGCTGCGCTCATTCGCTTCCCCCGCGCTCGGCCACGCCTACTGGGAAGCCCGCGCCGACGCACTCCAACAGCCAAGTCGGCGCGAACTCGGCGAGAAGCTGCTGACGCGCTCGTTCACTGACTGCGACGCACTGGTTGAGCGGGTCGTCACACGCACCCTGCTCTCCTTCAAGACCAACAAGCGGATCTTCGATTCTCTGCTCGCCGTCTCGCGTCTGGATCGCTGGCAGGCTTTCGTCAAGAGAGTAAGCGCGCGTTCCCGCTACGAACTGAGCGACGACACTCTCGCACGCTACAACGCGGCATGCATCGCGGCGGCGGTCGATCTATTGAGCGAGCAGCGCCAATCCTACACACAGGACTACGATCCGACCGGCGAAGAAGTTTTGCTGCGGGCAATCGCGTTACGTCGACGCCTGCGTGCACTGAAGAGAGCGCGACGCCTGGATCCGGCGCTCGAAGCCGAAATCGCCGAGCAGATGGGACTCGAGGAACTGCCGCCCGACCACCTGTCTCCCCCTCAAAGCTAGGTCCGTTCCTGCGCGAGCGTACGCCCGCTCAGCGGCGTGCCAGTCGCTAGCTTCGGCCGCGCAACGCGATCGCACGATCGAGGATGCGGTCGGCGAGTTCATCCTTGGTAATCAAGCCTGTCTCTTCCTGATTACCGTCAGCGCCCAGCAGCACGGCCGCGTTCGTCTCGGTATCGAACCCTGCTCCGGGCTTCGTCACGTCGTTGGCGACGATCAGGTCGAGGCCCTTGCGGACCATTTTGTCGCGGGCGTGCCTAACCACGTCGTCGGTCTCGGCCGCGAAACCTACCACCACCCGCGGCCCGGCAATTTTAGCGAGCGCCGCCAGGATGTCGTCGTTCTCTTCGAGCACCAGCGTCAATCCCGCTCCCGCACTCTTCTTTATCTTGCTCGAGGCCCGAGCCGTTGGCCGATAGTCCGCGACCGCCGCGACCATGACGACGATTTCGCTCGCGCCCGTGCGGGACTCCAGCGCCTCTTTCATCTCGGCAGCGGAGTTGACGTCCACACACGTGACGCCGCGCGGCCTCGCCAACGCGGTCGGCCCGCTGACCAAGGTGACCTCCGCTCCGCGACGCCAAGCGGCCGCGGCCACTGCGTAGCCCATGCGGCCGCTCGAGCGGTTGCTGAGGTAACGAACCGGATCGAGTGCTTCTCGCGTCGGACCGGCCGAGACCAGCACGCGCACTCCGCCAAGATCCTTGGCACAAAGAGCCGCAGCGACTTCGGCCAACAGTGCATCTGGATCAGGAAGGCGTCCCGGTCCTTCGTAGCCGCAAGCAAGTTCGCCGCTGTCGCTGGCTACGAGGCGATGGCCGAATCCGGTCAGTATTTCGAGATTCCTCACGGTTGCCGGATGCGCCAGCATGTGGCTGTTCATCGCCGGAGCGACGACGACAGGAGCGCGCGTGGCCAGCAGTGCGGTCGTCACGATATCGTTGGCCAGCCCGTGAGCCATGCGAGCGATCAAGTCGGCAGTGGCCGGTGCGACCAGCACCACATCGGCCGACTCGGCAATGGAGATGTGCCCGATGGTAGCTTCGTCGGTGCTGCTGAACAGATCGACCGCGACCCGGTGATGCGACAGGGTCTGAAGTGTCAGCGGCGTGATGAACTCGCACGCAGCCGGCGTCATCGCCACCTGCACGTCGGCACCGCAAGCGCCCAGGCGGCGAACTACTTCGGCAGTCTTGTAGGCGGCGATGCCGCCTCCCACACACAGCAGCACCCGTTTACCTGAAAAGATGTGCTTCACTACGGCTCCTTCACCTTCTCGTCGAGATGACTGAGGTCACCGAGGCTGAGGCCCTCGCGCACCAGGAAGACTAGTCCGAGCAGAATCTGCGTAACGAACTGGGCAGTGTGCATGAGAAGCGTGTAACTGATCGCCACGGCCCCATTCACTGCGTAGACCTGTTCAAGCGCGAGCTTGCAGCCGTACTCGAACTGTCCGACGAAAGCTGGCGCTGACGGCACCGACACGGCCAGCGCCACCACTGTCGTAACCGTGATGCCGCCGCCGATGAACGGGACATCGATCCCGAGCGCGCGGAAGCCGACCGCGAAACCTACCGCAATGACGAACCAGATGTAGAACGACCAGAGAATAGTTCGAAGCAGCGTTGCCGGATCCGAAATCGCTGCCATGCCGTCGACGAACTCGTGCTCGAGACGCAGCACCACGGGACCGATGACCGGAACCTTCGCCCACAGCAGGTCGAGTACCGGCAGAACACGCCGCCGCTGCACGGTGACGAAGTAGGCGCCACCGAACGCAATCGCGGTCAGCAGGGCCACGATCTTGGCCCCCTGCACGACGAGCGGAGGGACGTCGGCCAGCATCACTATGCCGATGCCGAAAACCGCCAGCGCCATCAGATCGAGAACCCTCTCCACGACCACGGTTGCAAAGGTGGTCGTCAGTGACAGGCCCGTATTGCGAGCGACGAGGTAAGGCCTCGCGATCTCTCCCACTCGGAACGGCAGCAGCATATTGGCCATGAAGCCGATGGCCGAGGCCGAAAAGATCGGCTCCATCGCGATGCTGCGGCCGTGTGAGCGCTCGAGCAGAATGCGCCAGCGCTGGCAGCGGGCGTACAGCACATACGTCCCCAGCGGCAAGGTCAGCGCGATCCAACGCAGGTCGGCCCGCGCTATCTCTGCCCTTATGGCGCCCCAATCCTCACCCTTCAGCGCAAGCCAAAGAAAGAGGCCGGAAAGAGCCACCCCGGCGACAAGCTGGATGGTTCGCCGGACTCGTCTATCCATGGACCTCAGGCTTGCGCCGACGCCTTAGCGGCGAAAACGCGACGGAGGCGGATCGGGGATCTGCGCGTCGGGGTGGAATTGCTTGGCGCGTTCGAGCAGGACTGCTTCAGTCTCGGGGATGTCCGGGTTCGGGATGCAACAGTCCACCGGGCAAACCGCGGCGCACTGCTCCTGCTCAAAGAAGCCCACGCACTCCGTGCACTTTTCCGGGACGATGTAGTAAACGTCGTCAGAGAGGGCATCGTGCGTGCTGCCGTCGGTGGCTTCGTATTGGACGCCGCCCTCGTAGATGGCGGTGTTCGGGCACTCGGGCTCGCAAGCTCCGCAGTTGATGCATTCTTCTGTAATCAGCGTGGCCATACCACGAGTCTCCTACTGGACCGGGGGAATTTTTCGGAATGTCTCACAGGCACTCGCAGGTGTAAAGTTTCGACGGGTTCCTTTGCCAGCGCGTCATCCCGCCCGTTTCGGTTTCCCCGGAAGATGTGATTGAGAAAGCCCTCAGTGAGCCAGGATTCCTCTTCCCGCTCCCAGCGAGCGACCGCTCCGCTGCGCCTGATCGAAGGTGATCTGGCGCTCGTAGAGAAGCGCATTGCGGAGGTCATCCGCGCGCGTGAACCGCGACTGACTGAGATCGCTGACTACCTCATCAATGCCGGCGGCAAGAGGGTTCGCCCAGCGGTGGCGCTGCTCGTTTTCCGAGCCTGCGGGGGCGTCGACGTTACCGACATGGTCGACCTGTCGGTCTCTCTCGAACTCATCCATACCGCCACGCTGCTGCACGACGACATCATCGATTCCAGCGACGTGCGCCGCGGCAAAGACGCTGCCCCTGTACGCTTCGGCATCGCCGACACCTTGGTCACAGGCGACTTTCTGTTTTCGAGGGCCTTCCAGGTCTGCGGGCGCTTCGAGGAGAACATCGTACGCTGGGCGGCCGATGCCTGCGTGCAACTGACTGAAGGCGAGATCCTTCAGGGACGTTTCAGACGTAACACGGCAGTGACCGAACAGGACTACTTCGAG
This sequence comes from uncultured bacterium, assembly GCA_903893315.1. Taxonomy (GTDB): domain Bacteria; phylum Desulfobacterota; class Binatia; order UBA1149; family CAITLU01; genus CAITLU01. The sequence goes on along the minus strand of CAITLU010000037.1, from coordinate 39,525 downwards.
ATCATCGCACGCAAGACCGCGTCGCTGTTCGCGGTCGGAACCCGCATCGCGGCCTACCTCGCCAAGATGCCGGCCGCCGATGTGGACGAGATGGAACGTTGCGGCCGCGAGATCGGCATCGCGTTCCAGATGATCGACGACGTGCTCGACATCGAGGGTGACCCCGCCAAGACCGGCAAGCGCGTCGGCGCCGACCTGATCGACGGTAACCCGTCCCTGACCGTGGTGTGGGGACTGACGCTTCCCGCTGTCCGGCGTGCATTCCTCGAAGAAGACTGCGGTGCAGCGGCGATAGAAGAGGCGCTGGCCGCTCTGAAGGAAGGCGGCATAGCGACGCGCGTGCGCGAGGCCGCAGTCGCCCATGCCACGGCGGCGGCCGCGATCATCGATCGCCTGCCCGCCTCCAGCTTCCGCGACAATATCCGCGCGCTCGTCTGCGATCTCGTTGATCGCCAACTCTAGTCAGGACTCAAAACGCCGCCGAAAGTGCTGGCGCGCGGCGCCTCCTCCAACCCGATTTCAGTGAGACAGTTCGGGGCCGCCGTGATTGGCGTCCCACACCGCGCGAATGACGTGCTCGACTGCGACGAACTCACGGTTCATGGCCACCAGCGAGTCGAGAGCCTGGACGATTTCGCTGCGGTCGCCGCCCATCGGCAGCTTGGGGTCACAAAGACGCGAGAGCCGCTGGGCCGCTGTCAGCAGATCCTCGGACGCGTGGCGCAGATGGAATGCCATGTCGATGAAGCTCTGGTCGTCGATGATCACGTCGAAATCCTCTCTTGTGTGCACCGTGGCACCTGAGCCCGGGCAAGCGGATCACCGCAATCGCCATGCCACCGGCGCTGCCTGACTCGGGGAACTCAACTGCCTCGCCCACGGGCCGCATAAACACTCGTTTTCAGCCTTTCCCCGGCCGCAGGCTCGGGCCCATCAAGTTGTCTCCTGATGGGCTTCCGACCGGACAGGTCTGTACAGAGGAGGCCAAATCCGTCCCGGCGGCTACCATCCGCATCGCCCCTCGCCTACTTCAGGCGGGCAAGGAGGCCAGCCATGCTCAAACTCGATACGATTCTGCTCGGTGCTTCGATCGCCAAGGTGGCGGAAACGGCGCGCGCCGCCGAGCGCCTGGGGTTCGACGGCCTGATGACAGCCGAGACCTCACACGATCCCTTCCTGCCCTTGATGATCGCCGCGGAACACACCGAAGCGATCGAGCTAGGAACCTCGATCGCGGTGGCCTTTCCGCGCAGTCCGATGATCACCGCACATACCGCGTGGGATCTGCAGAACTTCTCGAGCGGACGTTTTCTTCTCGGCCTCGGCACCCAGGTCAAAGGCCACAACGAGAAACGCTTCAGCGTGCCGTGGGTCTCTCCGGGGCCCAGGCTGAGAGAACTCATAGAGTCGCTTCACGCGATCTGGACCTGCTGGCAGGAAGGCAAGCGTCTGGCATACACCGGCAAGTACTATCAGTTCAGCCTGATGACCCCATTTTTCGATCCGGGTCCGATCAGCGCACCGCGACCGCCGATCTTCATCTCCGGCGTCAACGAATACATGTGCCGGCTGGCCGGCGAGCTATGCGACGGCTTCCACCTGCATCCTCTGAACAGCACCAAGTACATCGACGAGGTGATCGTCCCTCTCATCGCCGAGGGCGCTGCCAACGTCGGCCGCGAGGCTTCGGCGGTGACGCTGGCGGCACCGTGTTTCGTCGTGATGGGAAAGAGCGACGAGGAGCGCGAAGGAGCGGCCTCAGCAGTGCGCCAGCAGATCGCGTTCTACGCATCGACGCGTACCTACCGCGCCGTCCTCGAAGCGCACGGCTGGGGAGACCTGGGCCCTAAACTGCACGAGTGTTCGCAAAAAGGCGCCTGGAGCGACATGGCCGAACTCGTCACCGACGACGTTCTCGAAGCCTTTTCGGTAATCGGACGCCGCGACGAAATTCCAGGCCTGCTCAAGAAACGATTCGAAGGACGCGTGCAGCGCGTGGCGCTTTATCTTCCCTTCATTCCCGGCACCGACGACGATTGGTGGCAGGAAGTAATTCGTACGCTGCACGCCTGACGAAGCGCTCAACACAGCAACACCGGACGCATCGAGCGCGGTGGCCGTGTTAATCGCGAGGCCCGGTCTCAGAAGATCGCGGTGCGCACGTAGGTGGTCAGTCCTGCACGCCGCAGACTGCCTTCGTGCGCGACCGCAGCGCCTTTGCTCTCGAAGGAGCCGCTGACCACGCGGTAGAACCCTCCTTCGTTGATGATGCGCGCGGTGCGCAGGCGCGGCCCCAGCTTGGAGATCAAATCCTGGGCGTTGACGCGGGCGCGAAAGGCGCCGACCTGAACGGTGTAAACCGAAGCTGCAGAAGGCTTGGCGGAAACACGCTCGGCTCGCTGTGGGAGCTTGGGCATCTGCATCGATGCGACCTGCACACGCGCGGGACGGGAAACAGGAGAGTTCGCATCAACAACGGTGGGCCGGGCTTGAGCTTTGGCAACTGGCGCCTGCGCGGCCTTGACTGCCACGACCTTCGCTACCGCGGAAGCGACCGGCGCGTGATCCGCAGGATCCTCACCGATGTCAGCGACGTCTTCGGCTGAGTTCCTCACGGCCGGCCGGGCCGGTCGATCCAGTTCTTCCGGCGCCACTTCATCAACTTCTTCCGCGCCGGCGCCATCGCCGACTGCCGCAGCGGCCACCCCATTACTCCGGGCAAGAACGTGTGCAGCCGCATCCGCCCCTGCGGTCGATTCAGCAAGGCGCAAGATCTCGCGAGGCTGCGAAGCCACAGGCTGCGCCAGCAGCAGCGCGTCACGACCGCTCGGCCGATCGGTGGATGCACCAGGCAAGCGGTTGGCGGCCCAGGTCAGGCCGATGAATACCGCAGCGGTCAAGACGAGCATGCCGACCAGCCCGCGACGCGGAACCGGCCGTGAGGCCAGAGCCGGTCGCACATCATCGGTCGGCATTGATTGGTATTCTTCGTCCTCGCTAGTATCCCACGAGAGTCCCGGTTCATCGGCGCCGGACTCGTCTCCGGCAATCCAACGATCCTCGGTCTCCTTGTCACCCCACTCGATCGCATCGTCGCGAAATGTCTCCTGGGCGATCTCGAAACGAAGGGGTTGCTGTTTGAGTGCCATCGGTTCCTCCTCTTTGCACGAAGCGGGCGGCGCCTTCTCCACATGCGCCGTCGTCACGCGCACCGCGCCGCTGCGCGCGGCGTTCTCGAGAGCACCCGTAGCCAGCGCTTCCAGGGACAGCAGACGGCCGTTGGCCTGCGCGACGATCTCATCGATCGCTTCGGCCTCGAACAGTTGCACCAACTCCCCGCCACACGCGGCCAGCCGGCGTTCGAGATAACGAACCGAGTCGCGCAGACCGAGCGGCTCGATCCGGCAGATCTGCAGCAGGTGTTCAAGCAGCAGCCGATCGGCGCTGCCGTTCATTCGATCAAGCAATTCGGGTCGACCGATAAGGAAGAGGTGCAAGTGAAGCGGCTCTTCGTGGTCTTCCGGAAACAGGCGGCTGAGCCCGGCCAAAACCTGAGGTGAGAGTCTCTGCGCATCATCGATCACCAGCGCGGTGACCGAACCCGCACGGGCCCGGCGTTGGACGAGAATGCCCAACTCGTGAAGCAGCCGGCTTTCGTCACGCGTCTCGACATCTTCACCGCCGAGTTGCGCAAGACATTCCGCGAGAACGTCCGCCAGAGCGGGACCAGGCGCCGTGCTCAGGGCTGCGCGTGCATGACCCGCCAGACGCCGTGCGAAGATCTTCGCCAGCAGAGACTTGCCCGAGCCGCGCTCGCCGACGAGCACGCTGACGCCCTGAGGCGAGCGTAGTCCGGCCTGCAACTCGGACAACTGCACCGCCAAAGGATTCGGCAGGCAGGCCTCATCGAGCTCGGAATTACGTTCGAAAGGATTGCGAGACAGGCCGTACGCCGCCACGTCCATCCACCACACCTCCACAGCCACGCCGCTTCGCCCCGCGCGAAGCGTGCCAGCGCAACAAGCTACCACACGGCGACCGGTTTTCAACGGACCCGGGCCAATGACACCGGGCGAACATCCATCTTGCTTCGGCTCAGGCCGGACAAACGCGGTGCAGGAAACTGGAAAACAGCAGTAGCGGTGAAGTCCTCGAACCCTTGAGCGCCAGGTCCAGCACGAGGATCTCGCGGTGAATGGCGCCGAGTTCGGCGATCGAGAAGTTGGCCGCCGCCTTGATCAGAAAGTAGCCGCGCCAGCCCGAATAACGTCGGCGGAACGCCTCGGGCAGGGACGACAGCGGCCCACGCAGGAAATCCTGTCCCTGCATCGAAAGAGCGCCGCGCGGCAGCAACGCGACCATCGCCCTGGCCTCGATCAGACTGGCGACGTGGGTGCCCAGCAAAGCCACGAGTCGCTGTGGCACTTCGCCCTCCCCCAGCAATCTTTCCAGCAAGCCCTCGGCCTTGCCCAACCTGCGCGCTCCGAGGGCGTCGGTGAGATCGAACACCCAGGTCGAAGCCAGGTCCCGCATCGAAGAACGTACCTCGGCAACGCCCAGGCGCGTCGTCTCGCCGAGCCCGAGGCAAACCCGATCGATCTCCTGAAGTAGCTCGCCGAAGTTGTTGCCCGCACGACTGACGATCTCGTCGATCGCACCCCGCTCGAAGTCGCATATCCCGGCCCCGCGCAGCCTCTCCTCGACGATATGCCGGGTGCGGTCGGCATCCGGACGTCCGCCGCGTGCGACTTCGACTCGCAGATCGTGAATCTCGCCGTTCTTGGCGAACCACTTGTAGGCGCGGCCGCGCGCATCCAGCGACGGAGCCGACACCAGCAGCGTGGTTACCGGCGGCAGCCCGGCTTCAAGAAGAGCGAAGAGATCGTCCTGGAAGTCGCCCGAGCGGCTCTCCACTTCCGCCTCGTCATCCTCCGCATCTTCGACTTTGCCCTTGGCTTCGGCCTTCGATCCGGCCTTGGCCTTCTGGCGCGGCGCGCCGCCGCGGATCCACACGCAACGTTCGACGGCGAACATCCCGACCTGACGAAGCGCCGCAAGGGCGTCGTCGAGAGGACGCTCGCCATGGCGGAACACTTCGAGATTGAGAGACCTGGCCTCCCCTGGAAGTACACGCGCGATGGCCTGCTCGACGATGGGATCGACCAACGAAGATTCGCCGAGAAAGAGCAGCGCACGGCCCGCCGGCTTGTCTTGCGACTGGCCGGACTGCTTGTCCTTCGACTTGGCGGTCACGAAACTTCCTCACCGGCACCGGACGCTTGCCGGGCCTCGACACGCCCACGCACGCGACTCTCTCGCACCAGGACCCATTCGCCCATCGCAGAGGCCAGCAACCTTCCTCGCGAGTCCTTCACCGATGCCTCGATCCACAAAGGTCCGTTCTCGGTGCCGTCGACGATGTGGGCGCTGATCTCAAGAGCACGCCCCACGGCCACCGGTCGTCGGTATTGAACGTTGAGGGACCGCGTCACGCCGAAACGCTTGGCGAGTTCGAGCAGTGCCCATCCCATCGCTTCGTCGAGAAGCGTCGCGACGATGCCGCCGTGAACCAGGCCGTCGTAGCCGGCCAGGGTCGCGTCCAGACGAGTCTCGGCCACCACGCAGTTGTCACGCCGCTTGAACGCGAGCTTCAAGCCACGCAGGTTGGTGCTTCCGCAGCCAAAGCAACCTCCGGCACCTTCACCGCTGTCTTCGCTCTTGGTTCCCATGTCGTGCCGTCAGGAAACGGCTCCCGTTGCTTCTTGTCGGCCTGGGGCGGCCAGTCAAGCCTCTCGCTAATCGTACAGGCGCGTCGGCACAGCCACGGTCCAAGCGCACGGCGGGCAACAACGCCGAGGATGCTGGCTTCAAGGGAGGCCACCTGTTCTAAGGCGGCGGTGGACGTACGGGCGCAGCGCATCGTCGATACGGCGATCGAGTTGGCGGAAAAAGGCGGCTTCGAGGCGGTGCGCTTGCGCGATGTCGCCGCTGAAGCCGGCGTCGCCCTCGGCACCCTCTACCGTCACTTCCGCAGCAAGGAAGACCTTCTGGTCGCGGCGCTGACATCCGAGGTCGAGCGGCTCGAATCCATAATACAGGCCAGACCCACGCAGGGCGCCACCGCCGGTGAACGCGTCGCTGAGTTCTTCCGCACCGCGACCAGGGGCCTGATGCGCCGCCCCCGCCTGTCGCGCGCCATCCTCAGGGCTGCCGCGTCGGGCAATCACGAACTGGCGGGAAAAATCGCGGCCTTCCACAATCGCGTCACCGACGTAATCCTGACCGCAATGCACAGCAGCCACGGGACGAAGGGCACGGTCGAAGCCGGCGTGACGACAAGAGCCGACCACAGGACCGTTGCGGTGCTGCTTCAGCACGTGTGGTTTTCCTGTCTGATCGCGTGGGGCGGCGGGCTGATGAGTTCCGGTCAGGTGATCGACCAGATGAGCGACGCCGCCGCGATCTTGATACCCGCTGTTCCCCAACGCTGAATGATGCAACCCCGCGCGGTCAAACCGAGCGGCGACCCAGCAGACCCGTTGCACGGCCGATAGCCAGCGCCTCGATGGCATCGATGCGTCGGATCGCCGTGCCCAGCTCGGCAGCGAAGGCCTTTCGTTTTTCCACGAGGTCCGTCACCTGGCCGCCCGGGCCGGCATCGAGCAGCCCGCGATTCGCGGCCAGACGAAGCGCCGTCTGGAACAGCACCTTGGAAACCGACTCCGCCCGCACGATGCGGCGTTGCAGCTGGTACTGCCTGCCGAGCGCCAGGCACTGTGTGAGAAAACGTGCATCGTCGAGCTTGTCGGCAGGATCGCGACGCGCCAGCAGATCGCCCACGACGCGGTATGCCTCCAGGAACGGCCGCAGCACCCGGTGGGCGTTGAAAGGCTTTATCTCCAGCAGCAAGGCTTCGATCTCCTTACCGCCGGCGCGGATCCTGTTCTGCCAGGCCTCGTCGTGGAGAGCCATTTCCGCTCCGACCTCGGCCACGAACGCGCTTCGCTCGGGAAAGAAGAATTCGAACTTGAGCAGATCGCGCAGCGCCAGAGCCTGGGCCCAGAAGACCTCGAGACGGTCGCAATCACCCTGAGCCTCGGCGGCTGCCACTACCGCCAGCTCGGCGATCGCGCCGCCGACGAAGAAGTGGATCACCGTGTTGCGATAGTATGCGGCGGTCAGATACTCATCCGACCTGATCATGTAGACCGCTTCCGGACCTTCGGCAAAACACGAAACGATATCGTTTTCGACCAGATGATCGAGCACCCGGCGCACCGATTCCGAGGCGCCGAGGTCGAGAGGCTCCGTCACCGGCAGGTGACGTTTCTCGACGTACCTGACGATGTTCTGCAGCCTCGCGCCCACCTCTTCGACCGTGACGGCGCGGTCACCGACACCGAGCATGGCCAACGTCACCAGCGAGGTCGGCGTTATCGGCGTGGCGCGGTTGATACGTACGCACACTTCGAACGCCAGTTTCTGAAGGTCCAGACTGCGTACGTCGACATCCGCTTCATCCACCTCTTGACCGGCGACCCGCGCGGGTAGCGTCTCGCGCAGCGACAGGGGTTCACCGAACTTGATGTAGATGTCGCCGTAACGACGTCGCAGACGCCGCACCACGCGAAGAAACCAGCCAAAACTCTCGCTCTCCTTGGCGCGGCCGTGCTGCTCGGCGACGTATTCACCTACGTCCTGTATCTGGTCATAAGCAATCGACACGGGCAGCAGCACCACGTCCTCGCTCTTGCCGCGGCGCCACGCGTCCACCACATAGGCAAGCATACCGAACTGGGGCGGCAGCATCTTGCCCGAGCGCGAACGTCCGCCCTCGAGGTACCACTCGAGCGAAAAACGCTTTTCGATCAGGTAGTCGATGTAGTGACGCATCACGAACTTGTACGTTTCGTTGTCCTTGAAACTGCGCCGTATGAAGAACACCCCCGCGCGCCGCACCAGCGGACCGACGGGAAAGAAGTTCATGTTGATGCCGCCGGCAGTGTGGTTCGGCGGATGGCCGTTCTCGTACAGCGCGTACTGCAGCACCAGGTGGTCGAGATTCGATTTGTGCGTGGGAAGAAACACCACGGGATGGCGCTGGGCAAGACTGTAGATCTGTTCGAGCCTGGCTTTGTCGTAGTGGATGTTTTCGCCGTAGCCGCGCGTGTAAAGCATCCGAATGACGTAGGCCAGGATGTCGATGACGAAAGTGTCGTGGGTGGCGGCGATCTCACGCAGATAACCGGCCGCTTCGGTGGCGACCTTGGTCTGGTCGGCGCCGAGTTCACGCGCCAGCCGCGCCACTCCTCCGCGAAAAGCCGGACGGCTCAAGATGTCCTCTTCGACCAGGCGCGGAACTTTGTAGCGCGCGCCGCGCAGCCTCCTCTCGGCGCGTTCCAGTGCCAGCGCAGCCTGGCGCGCGATGAAGTCGGCCAGTCCCGTCGTCTCTCCGACATCGTCGCCGCCGGCCGAGTTCCAGCGGCGACGAAGATCGCCGAGACTAGCGGGCTCTCCGACCACGATCCGGCAGCGATCCGGGTGGAGCCTCAGGATGTAGTGCTGGCGCAAGCGGCCCGGGTCGCGAGGATCAGTCATCGTCACGATGTCCAGAGCACGCATCGTGCGAAGTCCCTCGGTCTTGGCCGCGAACCACGCCACGCGCAGCGGAACCATCAACGGATCGCCGCCCGCCGCGATCGCCGATTCCAGGCCGCCGAGCAACGGACGCCGCCCTCTTCGGCCACGCCTCCCCCGCGAACTCGGAATCGCCACGACTTCGAAGCGCGATGCTTCCTGATCGAGCGGCCGGCGGCGTTGCAGCCAGTCCTCAATATGCCTCTTCTCCAGAGCACTGGCGGCATCCACCAGGAAGATCACCCGCTCCCCCGGCCTCTCGGCGATCGCGGCGGGCCAGGCGGGCTCGGTCGAGGGATCTTTGTCGGGAACGATCGGCATCGGCACCTCGGTCTGTTTCGACGGGCTCACGACCTAGACTTGTAGAGCAACGGCGGGGCGCAACGCAACGTGGGCGGCTTCGTGCTACAGTCGCACGCCCGGCCATGGAAGACCACGAGCTGCTCACGAGGGAGATCGACGAAGGACCAGGCGGTCCCGGGATCGGCGCTTTTTTCGATCTCGACCGTACGCTGATCGCGGGTTTTTCAGCCGCATCTTTCATGCGCGAGTGGCTGACCGGCGGCCGCGCTCAGCTTGTCGACGTCGCCGCAGCGGCGGCTTCCGCGCTGGCTTTCCAGATGGGCCGCAAGAATTTTTCGGCGTTCGTCGCTGAGAGCCTAGCGATGGTCAGGGGACTCAGCGAGGCCGAGTTCGAAGAAATCGCCGAGCGCATCTTCGGCCAAAGCCTGGCCGGCAACATCTACCCGGAAGCGCGGGCACTGGTCGAAGCACACAGGGCCAAAGGCCACACGCTGGCCGTCGTATCGTCGGCCACTTACTTCCAGGTGATGCCGGTGGCCAGGGAACTCGGCATCGAACACGTATTCGCCACCCGCCTCGAAGTCGCCGACGGCAAACTTACCGGCCGCATCGCCGGCCCGGCCTGTTACGGCAAGGGCAAGGCCGATGCTGCCGTCGGCTTCGCGCGCCAGCGCGGCATCGAACTCGACAGCAGCTATTTCTACACCGACAGCGACGAAGACCTGGCGCTGCTCCTCGCCGTTGGCAACCCGCGGCCTATCAATCCGAGCGCGCGTCTGCAGTCGATCGCCGCCAAGAGAGTGTGGCCGGTACGAAACTTCACAAGCCGCGGCGTGCCGAGCGTTACCGACATTGTGCGCACTTCGCTGGCGATCGGCAGTCTGGTTCCGTCCTTCATGATGGCGTTGCCCGCGGGCCTGCTCGACGGCGACCTGCGTCACGCCACCAACCTGATGGCCACCACCTGGGGAGAACTCGGTACCGCGCTGGCCGGTGTGCAGGTAACGGTGCACGGTGAAGAGAACCTGTGGTCCCAGCGCCCCGCCGTATTTGTCTTCAACCACCAGAGCGCGGTCGATGCGATGCTGATCTGCAAACTGCTGCGGCGTGACTTCGTCGGCATCAGCAAGCAGGAGGTACGCAGCTACCCGGTTCTCGGCTCGCTCTTCGGGCTGGCTGGTACCATCTTCATCGATCGGCTGAATCGCAGCGAGGCGATCAAGGCTCTGCAACCCGCCGTCAGCGCCCTCCAGCAAGGGCTCTCGATCGCGATAGCCCCCGAAGGAACACGCAGCCTCGGCCCTCGCCTGGGACCTTTCAAAAAAGGGGCCTTTCGCATCGCCATGGCGGCGCGCGTTCCGGTTGTCCCCATCGTGATCCACAACGCACTCGACGCGCTGCCCAAGCACGCGATGGTAGTGCGACCGGCGAGCGTCGAAGTCAGCGTTCTTGCGCCGGTCCAGACGACCTCGTGGACGCCAGCGAATCTCACCGCTCACATCGACGAGATCCGCGACAGCTTCCGTCACACCCTCGGCGTCCGCGAAAGAGACTGACAGCGGCCACACGGGCGCAACCGCTGACGCAACCGCGATATATAGCTGTCGCGCGACTTCAGCGTGCCAATGCGGTGTTCACCACGAATACCGCAGTGAACACCGCAGCAGCCTCGCCGAACCTCAGGAACCCAGGCGCTCTACAATCCAGGAGTAGGTGGCCACGGCCGGCGGCAGACCGACGGTGCTCGCCGCCAACGCAGCCACGTGCCGCAACTCCGCAGGCGTGCAACCTGCCTCACTGGCCTTGCGCACGCACGAGTGGACAGCGCCTTCTTTTCCCGCGCCAACCGCGATGGCCAGTTTCAGGAGGCGCACGGTACGACGATCGAACGGCCCTTGCTCTTCTTCTTCGCGCATCAGATCCCAGGCCTGGCCGAGCTTGGGAAAATCCTTGACGAACGCGCTGTAGGTCTTGGGCGGCTTGGAGCCCTTCTCGGAACTCTTCTTGGCGATCTTTTTGGAAGTCTTCTTGGGGGTCTTGTCTGCCATCGTTTTCACGCTCCGTGGTCCGTGTTGTCTGTCGGGTTGTCGTTATCGGCCGTTCGCGGTCGTCACGCCAATGCGCTCAGCGGACGTCACTACATTCCGAGGCCTGCCTGCCAGAAACGCCGCAACGTTGGCCGCACTCTCGCGCATCAAACGCCGCCTCGCGGCCAGGGTCGACCAGGCCATGTGCGGCGTGATCACGGCCTCGGGCGCCGCCAGCAACGGGTTGTCATCGATCGGCGGCTCCACCGACAGAACGTCGAGGGCCGCTGCCGCCGGCCTGCCGCACGCGAGCGCTCCGGCCAAGGCGTGCTCGTCCACGAGAGCGCCTCGCGAAGTGTTGATCAGGATGCTGTGCGGCTTCATCGAAGCGAGCAGCGCGGCGCCGACGAACCCTGCATTCTCGCGCGTCAGCGGGCAGTGCAGACTCACGACGTCGGCCTCGGCAAAAACCTGCTCAACGCTTTCCCATCGGAAAGACGGATAGAGTGCCGGACGCGAGCGGCTCAGACTCGAGGCCATGACGTCCATCCCCAGCGCGTGGCCGATCTCACCCACGCGAGCGCCGATGCGGCCGTGGCCGACGAGCCCCAGTGTCTTGCCGGCCAGTTCGATTGTCGGCCGTATCCAGTAGCAGAAGTCGGGGCTGCGCTGCCAGCGACCTTCCCTCACCGACCGGGAGTGTTCGCCTACCGCGTTGGTGATCTCGAGCAGCAACGCGAATACGTGCTGCGCGACCGAATCGCTCGCGTACTGCGCGACGTTGCAGACCACGACGCCGCAATCCGCCGCTGCCTGTACGTCAACAACGTCGGTCCCGGTGGCCGTGACCGCGATCAGACGAAGTTGCGGAAGCGCGCGAATGACCGCTGCCTCCAGTCGTGTCTTGTTGACCAGCAACACCGCGGCGCCAGCCGCCCGCTCCAGCACGCACGCGGCCGGAGTGCGATCATGGACCGACAGTTCTCCAAGTGCCGCTATTTCATCCCACGGATTGTCACCGCAGCTTTGCCCGGCGCTATATCCCGGATTGAGCGTGGCGCCGTCGAGAACCACGATCCTGGTCGGGACCTGTTGCTGCGTTGCTTGCATCACCACCGGGACTCACGTCTTTGTACCCTCGGCGCCGACACGCGCAAAGGAGTTCCCGATGTCATTGTCACCGATCTCTCTTTCCGACGTCACCAGGTTCGGTCTCGGCTTGCAGCGCCCCGAAGATGTCGTGGTCGGCGCGGACGGCCGCGTGTGGGCTTCCGACCAGGCCAGCGCCTGCGCCGAGATACTCCCCGACGGAAGCCTGAGACGAGTGGGCAAGGCCGGCGGCGCACCCAACGGCATCAACATGGACCGCGCGGGGCGCATACTGATCGCGAATTTCTTCGATGGACCGGTGCAAAGACTTGACGTCGAAACCGGGCACGTCGAAGTGCTGTGCAGCGAAGTCGAAGGCGTGCGACTGACCGCCTCCAACTATCCACTGATCGACAGCCAGGGCCGCATCTGGTGCACCAACTCCACCTCTGCCAGCCCCTGGGAAGCGGCCTTGGACGGACGTTCCGACGGCTTCGTGTTCCGCATCGAAACCGACGGCAGCGCGCGGCGGCTCGCCGACGGCCTGATGTTCGCCAACGGCATCGCGATGGATGCCGACGAGTCGCACCTGTACGTGTGTCAGACCACCGGCTGCAACGTCGTCCGCTTCGCCATCGGCGCCGATGGAAGCCTCGGCAAGGCCGAGCCATACGGCCCCAAGCTCGGCGCCTCGATTCCAACCGGAGCCAGCGCCGCCGAACTTCCGCCTGCCGAACTCATGCAGACTCTCGGCCTCACGGACGGCTGCGGTTTCGATGTCGAAGGCAATCTGTGGGTCACGCTGGTGACGGCGAACAAGATCGTCGCCATCACCCCGAGCGGCAGCGTGGTCACGATGCTCGAGGATCCCACCGGCACGTTGATGAACCATCCGACCAACGTCAGCTGGGGAGGCGCCGACATGCGCGATCTCTACATCGGCAGCATCGCGGTCGACTATGTTCTGAAGATGCGAAGCCCGGTAGCGGGCCTGCCGCTGGTGCACCAGCGATAGAGGCTTATTTCTAGAGGCGTCGGCTGCGCGCGCCGCAGTGAAGCGCAAAAAGTACGGCGCGGGAGGATGCGACATCTACGCCGCATTCTCCCGCGCCTCGAATGCCAGAACCCCGGTCAGTCCTTGCGGTACATGGTCACGACGGCCGCGCCGCCCAGACCGAGGTTGTGCTGAAGTCCGACCTTGGCGCCGGCCACCTGACGCTTCTCGGCCAGGCCGCGAAGCTGCCAGTTGATCTCGGCACACTGAGCAAGACCTGTGGCTCCGAGCGGATGGCCTTTGGAGATCAAGCCTCCGGAAGGATTGACCACCCACTTGCCGCCGTAAGTCACGGCACCGGAGTCGATCAACTCGCCGCCCTTGCCTTCTGAACACAGGCCGAGAGCTTCGTAGGTGATGAGTTCGTTGGTCGAGAAACAGTCGTGCAGTTCGATGACGTCGATGTCGTCAGGGCCGAGGCCCGACTGCTTGTAGACTTTCTCGGCCGCGCTGCGGCTCATGTCGGCACCGATCAGCTTGATGCAGGAATGCTCTTCGAACGAAGACGGCAAGTCGGTTGCCATCGCCTGTCCGATGATCTCGACCGCATTCTTCTCCAAGCCGTGCTTCTTCACGAAGTCTTCGCTGGCGAGAATCGCCGCACCGCTGCCGTCCGAGGTCGGGCAGCACTGAAGCTTGGTGAGCGGACCGTAGACGGTCGGCGAGTTCAGGATGTCTTCGAGTGAGTACTCGTCACGGAACTGCGAGTACGGGTTGTTCACCGAGTGCTTGTGATTCTTCAAGCCGATACGCGCGAACGACTCCTTGCTCGTGCCGTAGCGCTCCATGTGCTCGATACCGGCGTTGCCGAAGAACTGCGGCGCACCGGGCGCGTTGGCGAGTCCACGCAGCGACACCATCTCCGAGAAGTGCTTGTCCATCGGATTGGTGCGGTCCTGGTACTTCACGCCCAGCGACCCTTTCTCCATCTTCTCGAAGCCGATCGCCATCGCACACTCGACCAGGCCGCCTTCGATGAACTGCTTGGCCATGAAGAGCGCCGTGGAACCCGTCGAACAGTTGTTGTTGACGTTGTAGATCGGCACGCCGGTGATGCCGAGCTCGTAGACCGCGCGCTGCCCGCACGTCGAGTCACCGTAGCAATAGCCCACCGCTACCTGCTCTATCTTGTCGAAACTCACGCCGGCATCGGCCAGCGCTTTGGTCCCCGACTCCTTGGCCATGTCCGGGTAGTCCCAGGCTTTGGATCCGGGCTTCTCGAACTTGGTCATACCAACCCCGACGACGAACACTTTCCTGCCCATGGCAGCCTCCTTCCAAGACGAATTGGTGCCCGCAACGGCGCGGTGCACGATCTTGCAATTACACGGGCCGCGGTCCAAAGCGAGCGCCGAGGCCGACACTGGCGACGGACGCGCGATGCCAATGCCCACGGCGCCGTTGCGATGCATGCGCGGCGCTGGTTGAATGCCGCGCCCGCGCCGGTAAGAACCGCGCGGATCCAGGTTTCCAGCCGCAAACGAGGAGAACACGATGGCCGAGCAATTCGAGCTCACCGCTGACATGAAGGCGCAGATCGGCAAACAGTCCCCGCCCTGGGACTACGAGGTGACCACCACCAGCGTGCGCATGTTCGCCCGCGGCGTCGGCTACACCGACCCGGTCTACTTCGACGTGGAGGCCGCAAAGAAGGCCGGCTACCGCAGCCTTCCCGCGCCGCCGACCTACCTCGGTACGGCGGTATTCCTTCCCGGGCGTTGCAGTGACACTTTCAGCGGACCCAGCGAAGGTCTGCCGAGCGTCGATCACGGCCTCAAGGGAATCCTCGACGGCGGCACCGAGACTGAAGTGTTCGAGACCATCTGTGCCGGTGACAACCTGGTCGCGGTGCAGCAGCTCATCGACATGAAAGTCGGCGCCAGCGCTTCGATCGGCAAGATGCTGATCATGACCGCCGACACCACCTACACCAACAAATCCACCGGCAAGCTGGTCGCCAAACAGCGCGCCCAGGTCATCTACTACTGAGCAAGGGAGAGGGAGAACCACCGATGCTGCGCTTCGACGACATCAAGGAAGGCGACGCTCTACCCGAGTTGCGCAAGACCCCTACCCTGCAGACGCTGATCAAATACTCGGCCGGCGGCGGCGACTTCAATCCCCTCCACCACGACTACAATTTTCCCCAGGCCAAGCAGATCGGTTCGATCATCGTGCACGGGCGTTTCAAGTACGCCTCGCTCGGTGAATTGGTTTCGAACTGGGTCGGCCATGCCGGCCGCATCCGCAAGATTTCGTGCCAGTACAAAGGCATGGATCTGCCGAACAACGAGTTCGTCTGTCGTGGCGTGGTGAAGAAGAAGTCGACCGACGGAGGCGAGAAAGTCGTCGAAGTCGACGTGTGGACAGAGAATGCCGAGGGCAAGAAAACGACGCCGGGTTCGGCTGTCATCGTCTTTCCCTGAACCGCTCGCGCGTTGCGGGTTCGAAACGCGAGGCGTCACGTTTTTCGGCTGACGGCTGTCGGGTGCGATGGCGCGGGCTTCGCGGTCAGAGATTCAGATATCCGTCAGAGCCTGAAGATCTGCGTCGCTCTGGATCTCGGCCCACTTCGCGGCCTTCCACTGCGCGAACTCGGGACCGTCCCATGACCGGTGTTCGCCTCGCATGTAGGCCTGAGCGTTGCGCCAGTAGACCCATGCGTTGAGGCGGTTGTCGCGGGCCGACTCACGCCTGCGAATGGCCTTGGCGGGAATCCCGGCGATGATCGAATCGGGCCCGAAGACCGAGCCCTCCGTGACCACAGCACCTCCGGCCACGATCGAGCCCTCGCCTATCACCACACCGTCCATCAGCACCGCGCCGATCCCCACCAGGCAGTGGTTGCCGACCCTGGCCCCGTGAACGGTGGCGTGGTGGGTGATCGAACAGAAGTCACCGATGATGGTCGGATTGTCGTAACCGACGTGGATCATCACGAAATCCTGGAGGTTGCTCAGGCGTCCGATGCTCACCTCCTGGCATTCGCTGCGCACCACCGCGTTGGGCCACACAGAAGAGCCCTTGCCGATGCTCACCTTGCCGTACAAAGCGGCGCTCGCCGCCACGAAAACGCTCGGGTCGATAGTTTGCACGCCGGTCTCCATGCCGTAGCCGGAGCGTAGCCGCAAGAAGAACGCGCCCTGATGCGCCGCCGGCTCACGCACCGACCGCAGGCCGCTGCTGTCAGGCGGCGTCTCGCGGGGGAACCAGCAGACGCATGACCTTGTGCAGGAAAGCCATCTGACGCTGCAAGCCTTCCTCGCATGTCGGATCCACACCGAAGGCCTGGTGCATCAACGGCGCCATCGCGAAATACCCGAGTACCAGGTTCTGGAAGGCGATCAGCAACAGAGGCAGTTCCTCGGGAGTCCAGCGCTCCTCGGCCTTGCTTTTGTTGAGCGCCTCGATTCCGCGCACGTAGATGGGCTCGAGCCAGCGTCCGCCGATGCGGGCCAGGCGCTCTCCTCCGGCCAGGGCCTCGTACTGAATGAGCTTGGCCAGATTCGGATGCCGCGCCAGATGCAGCACCAAACGATCAAGCGCCCTCTCGTCTGAGTCCGAGGTGGCTTCTTCGCTGACCAGTTCCGAAACAAGTTCGAGAATCGGCCTGAGCCCGCGCTCCAGAACGGCCTCGTAGAGCACTTCCTTGCCGGCAAAATGGTTGTAGAGACTGGCGGCATTCAGGCCGACGCCGGTCGCGATGTCGCGCACCGCAGTCCCGGCCAGGCCCTTTTCCGCAAAAAGGTGCTCGGCAGCGTCGAGAATGCGCTCACGGGTGCTCTTCGCCTCGGTATGTGCGGCAGTCGACAATGATCTAAGACTCCTTCCGGCTCGCTTCGATCAGAGCCTGGAACTTCGCGGCATCCACAGAAATGAACAGACCTTCGGCTTCGGCGGTCACTACCTCATCCACCAGCAACTTGCCCGAAGTATAGATCTTACGCCCATCTATACGATCGACCGTCGCCCGAAAACGAAGCGCTCTGTGCAGCGGCGTGGGACGCCGGTAACGAATCGTCAACGAGCCCGTCATTCCAGGATTGCCGCTGAGCGACTGTGCAAAGCCGAGCACTTCGTCGAAGGCCGCCGCCACGAAGCCGCCGTGGACATGCCCCGGCGGTCCCTCGTACGCGGACCCGAACACCACTTCACCGTGGATTGTTCCGTCGCGGACCTCGAGCCGAAGAGGCGGCGCCAAAGGGTTTGACAGTCCGATCATCGGGCTCTGATCGAAGAAAGCCCCGACGTCGCCAGCGTTGGACGCCTCGGCAAACCCCCACAGCCGCTGCCGCTGCCGATGCTCACCGAGGCTCTCCGCGAAACGCTCGGCAACGTCGGCAGCCCGCGACAGTTGATCCTGCGGCGCCTCGCTCATCACCAGCCGATCGATGATGCGCCGCATGGCCGACGCCAGGCGCCGCTTCTGGGCCCAGGCCCCGTCTGCAGGCATCGAGGCGGCCCCGAAGTAGAGGCTCTTCGTACGATCCTCGGAATCCGCCGTTCCCCGTTCTTTGCGCTCCGCCATCCTGTCTTGCCCCAGTTCGCGTCGACCTGCGCGTCCGGCGCGCGCGAGTCTAGGTCGACTGCGATGCCGAAACCAAGAAAGCACTGCACCGCTTAACCGTGAGGACCGACGAAGGTAGAGTCGGGCCACTATGAAAGTGGTGGTCGATAACAACCTGTGCGAAGCCAACGCGGTCTGCATGCGGCTCGCTCCCGACATCTTCAAGGTGGACGACAACGACGTCCTGCACATCATGCAGGAGCATCTGCCCGAAACGGACAGGGCCCGCGTCGGCGAGGCGGTGCGCCGCTGCCCACGCCAGGCCTTGTCGATCGTCGAGGACTGAAGCTCTTAGAGCCTCTCCTCGCGCCCAGTGGGTGGAACTTGTGGCTGTGCGGCCGGCTGCAAGGGGCTAAGGTGCGCCGACACCGGGCCCGCTGTGCCCAAGGGCGGCTTGCTTTGCTCAAGGTCGATGGTTACACGAACGCGTCCCGGCGGCTGTTTCCCTGCTCTGTCCCCGCCGGACGAAGGATCCGCGGCGTGGCTTCGCACCTGGAAGAAAAACTCCAGCACGATATCGACCTTATCCGCGATAAAGTGCGCGAAATGGCCGACCTGGCACTGCGCGGCCTGGAAGATTCCGTCAGGTCTCTGACCACCGGAGACACCAAGCTCGCCTACAGCGCCATCCTGCGCGACTCGCGGGTCGACGACCTCGAAAGCATGGTTGACGCGATGTGTGTCGAGTTCATCGTGCGGCACATACCGGTAGCCACGCACCTGCGCTTCGTCCACTCGGTTGCCAAGATCGTCAGCGTGCTGGAACGGGTCGGCGACTATGCCGAGAGCATCAACCGTCAGGCGATTCTGCTGAGCCACGGCGACAAGGGCTTCGACTTCCGCGACTTCGAACAACTGGCCGCGGTCGCGGTGGAGATGACCCGCCAGGCTGTCCGCTCCTTCCTCGACGGCGACGTCGCGCTGGCCAGACGCACCATCGAATTGGACGCCAAGGCCAACCGCATCCACCAACAGATCTACAAGAAACTCGAGGCCGAAATCCCGGTCGGTTCCGACGATCTCTCGCGCCTGTTCTCGCTGCTTTCGGTAGCCAACCGTTATGAGCGGGTAGCCGACCAGGCCGTCAACATCTGCGAGGAAGTCTTCTACATGCTCACGGGCGAAGTGGTGAAACATCGCTCCAAGGGCGACGCGAGCATCCTCTTTGTATCGTCGGGTTCTTCATGTCTGGCCGAGATCGCCGAAGCGGTCGGTTCGACGCTCGGCGGCAGCCAGTTCGCATTCGCAGCAGCGACCACCGGCCCCGGCTCACCCAATCCCGGAGTGGTCGAGTTCATGGCAAGACGCGGCATCAACGTCGCGGGCCAGGTTCCGATGACGATCGACGCCGTCGGCAGTCTCGAAAAGTACCGCGTCGTGGTCGCCGTCGACCGGGAAGCCGCGCGCGCTCTTGCCACGCGCACCTTCGGCTTCCGCACCGTTGTGGTTGAGTGGGACATAGATGACCCCAGCCGTGGGCTCGGGGTTGAGGAAACGCAGGCGAAGGCCTACGCCGCCCTCTTCGACGAACTCCTGGAGCGCACGACCGCGCTGATCCAGAGCCTGCACGGTACGGTCTCGGCTCTGGGAACCTCGAAGTAGGAGAACAGCATGAACTGGATGAACAGAGGGGCGATGGGCGCGGCGCTGCTCGGCGCTCTGTCCGTCGCGTGGGCTTGTTCGGGCGGCGACTCCTCCCGCGTCCTGATCCAAAACAAGGGATCCGACACCCTCGTCAACCTCGCCCAGGCCTGGGCCGAGAACTACCGCGCGGTGAAACCCGCGGTGGCGATCGCGGTCAGCGGCGGCGGCAGCGGCACCGGGATCGCCGCGTTGATCAACGGCACCGTCGACATCGCCAACGCCAGCCGTGAGATGCACGCCGAGGAAAAAGAGCAGGTCCGAGCGCACAGCGGCAAGGACGCGACCGAGCACCGCGTCGCCCGCGATGCCATCGTCGTGTACGTCAGCAAGGCCAACCCGCTGGAGAAGATCAAACTCGCCGATCTGGCCTGCATCTACGCCGAGGACGGAACCTGCCAGTCGTGGACATCGCTCGGAATCGAGGTGCCAGGCTGCGCCGACCAGAAGATCATCCGCGTCAGCCGCCAATCAAACTCCGGCACCTACGAGTTCTTTCGCGACGCCGTGCTCGGCAAGGGAAAGGATTTCAAGCTCGGCTCGCGCGACATGCAGGGCAGCAAGGACGTCGTCGATCTGGTCGGCAAGACGCCGTGCGCCATCGGCTACAGCGGCATGGGATACATAACCAGTGACGTCAAGGTGCTGTGCCTGGCCAAAGACGCGTCGTCTCCGTGCATCGCGCCGACGCCGGCCAGCGCCAAGTCGGGTGAGTACGCGCTGTCGCGTTGGCTGTACATGCTCACGCTCGGCGAGCCCGAGGGTGACATCAAAGGCTACCTCGACTGGATTGTCTCACCGGCAGGCCAGAAGATCGTTGCCGATACCGGCTTCGTCCCGGTGAACTGAGCCCGGACTCTCCATGGGAAGCGACCGCGAACACGCGGGTGGCACACACGACCTGGGTCGAAGCCGCACCGCCGTCGCCGCCGAACGTGTCATCGAGGCGGTGATCCGCATTTGCGGATTCAGCGCCATTTTTTTCGTGTTTTCCATCTTCCTGTTCGTGTTGCTGTCGGGCAGCGACTTCATCATCCATCGCCTCGACATCCGCGAATTCCTGCTGAGTCCGGAGTGGGTGCCGACTTCGGTTTCGAACAAGCGTTACGGAACCATGGCGCTGACACTCGGCACGTTCAGCGTGACCGGACTGGCGATGCTGATCGCGGTTCCGTTCGGACTCGGCGCGGCGGTCTTCGTTTCCGAGTTCACCGACGGTCGCACCAAGGAAGTCCTCAAGGTCGTCATCGAACTGCTGGCGGCGATTCCGTCGGTGGTATGGGGTTTCATCGGACTGGTGATCATGAATCCGCTGATCATCGCCATGTTCGACGCGCCGATCGGACTCAACGTCCTGAACGGCGGCATCCTGCTCGGGCTGATGAGCGTGCCGATCATCGTCTCGATCGGTGAAGATGCGATCAAGGCCGTGCCGGATTCGTATCGCGAGGCCTCGATGGCGATGGGGGCGACCCGCTGGCAGACCGTCGTGCACGTCTTGCTGCCGGCAGCACGCAGCGGCCTGCTGGCGGCGGTGCTGCTCGGCGTCGGGCGTGCGATCGGCGAAACCATCGCGGTACTGATGGCCACAGGTCACGCCGTGCAGATTCCGCACAGCCCGCTCGACTCGGTACGCACGCTGACCGCGACCATCGCGTCGGAACTCGGCGAAACCGCGCGCGGAAGCGATCACTACCAGGCCCTGTTCACCATCGGCATCCTGCTGTTCGCGCTGACCTTCGTCGTCAACCTCAGTGCCGACCTGATCGTACGCGGTGTTCGCGGTGAGCAGCGATGAACGCAGCCCTGCCCTTTTCCACCACCGACGTGACGCGGACGAACCGGCGCCGCGAAAGCATCGTGCGCGCGCTTCTCGGCATCGTCACGGCGCTGCTCGTTCTGCCTCTGCTCGCCATCCTCGCTTTGCTCGTCAAGCACGGGGCGCCGGCACTGACGCTGGATTTCCTGCTGAGCTCTCCAGCCGCCGGAATGACGGCGGGTGGAATCTTTCCGGCCATCGTCGGCACCCTGTGGCTGGTCGGCGTCTCACTGGCGATAGCCGCGCCGATCGGTGTGCTGGCGGCGATCTACCTGAACGAATACGCCGGAGACCACTGGGGAACCCGCATCGTCAACCTTGCCATCGTGAACCTCGCTGGTGTGCCGAGCATCGTCCACGCGCTGTTCGGAGTCGGCGCGTTCGTGCTGTTCCTGCACCTCGGCACCAGCATCCTGTCGGCTTCGCTGACACTGGCGATCATGACGTTGCCGGTCATCATCGCCAGTACCAAGGAAGCGTTGGCCGCGGTCCCGATGTCGTTTCGCCAGGCCTGCTGGGTATTGGGAGCGTCGCGCTGGCAGACCATCCGCTACGTCGTGCTGCCCAACTCGATCCAGGGGATTCTCACGGGCGTCATCCTTCAAGTCTCGCGCGCAGCAGGCGAGACCGCTCCTGTGATGTTCACCGGAGCGGCTTTTTACCTGCCTTTCCTGCCCCAATCGGTGAACGACCAGTGCATGGCTCTTTCGATGCACCTGTTCACGCTCTCCACACAGGTACCGGGAGTACCCGAGGCCCTTCCATACGCGACCGCATTGGTTCTGGTCGGGCTGGTGATGAGCGTAAACCTGACGTCGATCCTGCTGCGCAGCTATCTGCGCTCGCGTAGAAGATGGTGAGTAACGTCAGCAAAATAGAGATCCGCGGCCTGCGCGCGTCCTACGGCGACCGAGTCGTACTCGAGGACGTCTCGCTCGACGTCCACGAAGGCGAGATCCTGGCCATCATCGGGCCCGCCGGAGCCGGCAAGACCTCGCTGCTGAACTGCATCAACCGCATGTCGGACATGATTCCCGGCATGAAAGTCGAAGGCTCGATCCGTATCGACGGCCGTGATGTCCGCGATTTCCGCGATCCAAGCGAAATCCGCCGCCGCATCGGTGTCGTATTCCCGCTACCGGTCGGACTGCCGATGTCGATCTTCGACAACGTTGCCTTCGCGCCGCGTATGGGCGGCATGCGCGACAAGAAGAAACTGGCCGAACTGGTCGAGCGCTGCCTTTGCCAGGCCGCACTCTTTGACGAGGTCAAGGATCGCCTCGGCGATCTCGGCACCCGTCTTTCGGGCGGTCAGCAGCAGCGTCTGACAATCGCACGCGCCTTGTCGCTTGAGCCTGAGATATTGTGTCTCGACGAATTTTCGATCGCGGTCGACCCGGTCACGACCATGAAGATCGAAGAGGTCATCAAAGAGCTCAAACAGCGCATGACCATCATCCTGATAACCAACCTGGTGCTGCAGGCCCGCAGGCTCGGCGATCGTACCGCGCTGTTTCTCGGCGGACGTCTGGTCGAGGTGGATTCCACCGAAACCATCTTCTCGCGTCAGACTGCCGACGTACGTACGTTCCAGTACGTCCAGGGACTGTTCGGCTGATGCAAGCACCAGGCAGCGAAACCCAGCCGGTCATCGTCACGCGGGCTCTGCGCCTCTCTTACGGCCCGCACGAAGCCTTGCACGGCATCGACCTGACGGTACGGCGGGGACTGATTACCGGCCTCATCGGACCGTCGGGCTGCGGCAAATCTACGCTGCTGCGCTGCTTCAACCGCATCAACGAGCGCTACGACAACGTCACGACCTCGGGCGAGGTCATGATCCACGCGCGCAACATCTACGACCCCGATGTCGACCTGATCGAATTGCGCAAGAGCGTCGGCATGGTCTTCCAACGCCCCAACCCGCTGCCGATTTCGGTGCGCGACAACGTGCTGTACGGATTTCGTCTGCATACCGCTTCGAAGCAGCGCAATCGCGAGACGGAAGGTTGCGAACTCGAATCAGCGCTGCGCGCCGTGCAACTGTGGGACGACCTCAAGGATCGCCTCGGCGAGCGCGCCACCCACCTGCAACTGGAGCAACAACAAAAGCTCTGCATCGCGCGCCTGCTGCCACTCAAACCGTCCGTGATCCTGATGGACGAGCCGTGCTCGACTCTCGACCCCAACGCCACCGAGGCAGTCGAAGAACTGATGCGCACGTTGGCCGGCCCCTACACCATCGTAGTGGTCACGCACAACATGGCCCAGGCGCGCCGCATCAGCGACGAATGCGTATTCATGCTGCTCGGCGAGATCGTAGAACACCGCCGCACCGAAGACATCTTCATCGCGCCTCACGACAAGCGCACCGCCGACTACATCGAAGGACGCTTCGGCTGACACAAGCAGCGAGAACGCTCCGGCATCGCGTCGCCGGGAATCAACACCACCGCGGGGATGGCCGCATAGCGACGGACGGACAAAGCGACGCACGGACGGGCGTCGACTCTCGCCGACTACCGACTCGCGCGCCGCTTGTCGCAGTAGCCGCTACCCGAGGCGCTCGATGATCGTGGCGTTGGCCATGCCGCCGCCTTCGCACATCGTCTGCAGACCGAAACGGCCGCCGCTGCGCTCCAAGTAGTTCAGCAGCGTCGTCATCAGTCGCGCACCGCTGCAGCCGAGCGGATGGCCAAGTGCGATCGCACCGCCGTTGGGGTTGACCTTGGACAGGTCGACGCCGAACTCCTTGGCCCAGGCAAGCACGACCGGAGCGAAGGCTTCGTTGATCTCGACCGCGTCGATGTCGGAAATCTTCATGCCGGCACGTTTGAGTACGTTGGCCGTGGCCGGAATCGGCGCACTCAGCATGATGACCGGGTCGCAGGCCCCGAGAGCGAAAGCGTGGAAACGCGCACGCGGCCTGAGTCCGAGTTCTTCGGCACGCTTGCGCTCCATCACCAGCACCGCCGCCGCTCCGTCGGTGATCTGGCTCGAGTTCCCGGCCGTGATCATGCCGGTCTCCTCGAACGCCGGCTTCAGCGACGCGAGTTTTTCGATCGTGCTTTCGGCGCGAATGCCCTCGTCAGCGGCAATGACGTCGACACCGCCGTCGTCGTTGCGGCGCTCGATCGGAAGGATCTCGTTCTTGAACCATCCGTTCTCTGTAGCCGCAGCTGCACGCTTGTGGGAAGCCGCCGAGAACGCATCGAGTTGCTCGCGCGTCAACTGCCACTTCCGGCACACCTCTTCCGCGGACAGGCCCTGGTTGACCAGACCGCCGCGCCCGTAGAGGTTGGCCGCGACGTAACGCTCGGTCATCTTCGGTCCGAACGGCACGCCGCCAACAGCCACCGAGCTGCCCATCGGCAACCGGCTCATGGACTCGACCCCGGCCGCGATCACACAGTCGTAAGCGCCCGCCATCACGCCTTGCGCGGCGAAATGCAGGGCCTGCTGGCTCGAGCCGCACTGGCGATCAACCGTGGTTCCGCACACGGTTTCGGGAAGTCCCGCTGCAAGCGCGGCGTTGCGGCCGATGTTCAGACCTTGCTCGCCTACCTGGCTGACGCATCCCATGATGACGTCTTCGATAAGCGCCGGGTCGAGGCCGGTCCGTTGGACCAGAGCGCGAATCGGCTCGGCCGCCAGATCGACGGCGTGCCAGCCCGCCAAAGCCCCGTTCTTCTTGCCGCGTCCGAGCGGCGTCCGTATCGCATCGACAATGACGGCTTCACGCATGAGAGATCCTCCTTGGATCGGCTGTGCGGTTTGATCCGCGCCCCACAAAATCGCCGGAAGAATGGCAAGACCTTGCAACAAGGCAAGCGCCGGAAAGCGCCGTGCTGCCTGCTCGCGCAGACGTCGCCGCCATGTTCATCGCCATCGCGCCGGCGCCCACTGCGGCAGCGGACTGCGCACACCGAACGTGGAGCGCCGTCAACCAACAGAGGCGACCTTGCGCGGGCGTCCTGCCCGGCGCAGGATTCGGCGCCGACGCGGCGCGGGCCGAGTTCGTCTGCACTCATCCACGCATAGGAGAACGATCGATGCCCGGAAAATTCTGCGTTTCTCTCACCCAAGCGGCGGCCGACCCGGACAGAGCCACGGTCGCCTTCGTTGTCGCCAACGCCGCGGTAGGCTCCGATCAGGAAACCGTGGTCTTTCTCAGCACCGAAGGTGTACGTCTGGCGGTGCAAGGCGCCGCTGACGACATCCGCGAGGAAGGCTTCGCGCCGCTCACCGACCTGATGGCCTCTTTCGCCGGCGCAGGCGGTACCATCTATGTCTGTTCGCCGTGCTTCAAGAAACGCGGTCTCGACGAAACGAAGCTCGTGGCTGGAGCCAAGATCGTCGGCGGTGCCAAACTGGTCGAGTTTCTCGCCTCCGGCTCGCCCTGCATTTCGTACTGAAGCCCTAGGCGTCTCCAAGACATTCGAGCGCCTGGCTCTGGAACCGACCCGATGTCCGACTCCCCGCTTTCCTTTGGACGGCCCACCGCTTCTTTCGACGGAGGCGACCTCGACTGCGGCAACGGCCTCCTGCTGCTCATCCGTCGACACATCGACCCGCTCGCCGCAGGAGAGCTGCTGGAAATTTTTTCTACAGAGAGTTCGGTGGTCGAAGACCTGCCGTCGTGGTGTCGACTGACGGGGAACCAGTTGCTTGCAACGACGCGCGAAGGCTCTCGCCTGCGTTTCCTGGTCAGCAAAGGGACGTTCCCGGGCAGCGACGTCGCGACAGAAACTTCGCTTGCGACTCCAGCGGCGAGCGCCATCGACGCAGTTGCCGCAGGTTCCGCCGCGACACACAAACACAAGCAACAGGCACCGATCACGCAGGCGATCGCGAGCGTGGTCATTCCATCTTCACTTCCGCCGCCATCACCGGCTCCGCCGCTTGAAGCATTGGCAGTGGCCGGCATCGGGAGTTGGCCGCGTCCGCGCTGGCTGCTGCGCGCTCTGCACGAACGCATGCAAGGACGCATGTCCGAAACGGAATTCGAGGCCGCCGCAGACGACGCCGTGCGTCTGGCCGTCGCCGCGCAGCAACGTGCCGGTGCGGATGTGATCACTGACGGCGAGCAGCGCCGCGACAATTACGCCAGCTTCGTCGGCGCGCTGCTCGACAACTGCCAGCTCATACCGATCACTGACCTGCTTGCGTACGTCGACGACGCCGAGGAATTCGAGCGCGAGTTGAGAGCACTGGACGTTCCCGCCGCCGAGATTCGCCACCCCGCGGTGTTCGGTCCGCTCGGACGCAGACGGCCGCTGGCCGTGCACGAGTTCGAGTTCGCACACTCGCTGGCACCGAGCGCCGCGATCAAGGTTGCGCTGCCCGGTCCCTACCTGCTTACGCGAACTATGTGGATGGAGTGCATCTCCGATCGCGCCTACGCCCGCCGCGAAGACCTCGCCGTCGACATCGTGCGCGTGCTGCGTGAAGAACTGCATTTTCTGCTCGCCGCAGGAGTCTCCATCGTACAGCTCGACGAGCCGGTGCTGAGCGAAGTCGTGTACGGCGCTTCGGGCGCCGGCGGCCGCACCTTCATGTGCGGAGCCCTCGGTGCAAAACGTCCGGTCGACGAAGAACTCGCCTTCGCACGCGATCTGCTGAGTGCAGTCGTCGAGGGTCTGCCGCGCGAACGTCTGGCCCTGCACATGTGTCGCGGCAACTGGACTCCTGACGAGAACGTCGCGCTGGCCGGCGACTATCGTCCGCTGCTGCCGGTACTCAGTGCGATCGCGGTCGGAACCCTGTTTCTGGAACTTTGCACACCTCGGGCCGGAGAACTCGAAGTGCTGGCCGCGCTTCCGAGTGACGTGCGTATCGGAGTCGGCGTCATCAACCAGAAGGAGCAACGCGTGGAGTCCGTCGACGAAGTGCTTGCCCGTGCTGAACGCGCCATCGCGCTGTTCGGACCCGAGCGAGTGCTTCTGAACCCCGACTGCGGCTTTGCCACTTTCGCAGACAATCCGATCGTCACCGCCGAACTCGCCGAGCAGAAGCTCACGGTCATCGTGCGCGCGGCCGAGATCCTCAAAACGCGCTACCGCCTGTGAGCACCTTCGAAGACCAGTTGGAGAGCCTCGGCGAAGACGCGCGCGCCCGCGCGGTGCTGGCCGAACTCGACCACGCTGCGGGTGCCGCGTGCGCTTCGTGCGCAGCCGTCCTGTGCGGTCACGAAGCGATGATCAGTCTGGTGTGCGGATACAAGGCTTCGCCGCGCTGCCTGACCTGCGTTGCTGTCGACATGGGACTCGATGCCGCCCAGCTTCGCGACCGCACCTGGCGCTACGTCCACGGACGCGACTGCTTCCTGCAAGGTTGGCGCGAGGCCAGCCGCCGCGAAGGTTTTTCCATGGACGTGCGGCCGCCGTGTCTGTGGAGCGACAAGTTCGCCGCGCCGCCAACGCCCTCTGCCCTGCCTCAGGGAAATGCGGGTTCCGAGAACACGCCGCTGCCCCTGTGCGGCGCCGAACAAGAGCGCGCACACACAGCCGCGAGTGCCGAGTGGAACGCCGGCACGATTGCGTGCGGGGAACTCATCCTCGAACTTCGCAGCCGTCTTGGCAGACTGCCCACCGGAGCGGTCCTGCTGCTCGTCTCCCTCGACCCCGCAGCCCCCGAAGACATCCCGGCCTGGTGCCGCCTCACCGGAAACGGACTCGCCGCCGCCGACCATCCCCGCTACTGGATCCGCGCGCGCTGAACGTCATCAGCGCCGCCGACCCTCATTCCACGCTGCCCGCAACTTTCGCGTAATCGTCCAGAAGCGGCAGCACGACATCTTCAGTGGCCGACGGAACGAAGAACAGCGCGCGGGTCACGCCAGCATCGCGCAGTGCGGCCAGGCGTTCAGGTTTGGGACTGCAACCGTAGACGGAAACTTCAAAACCCTCGACGTCGCGCCCGACCTCTGCCAGTGCGCTCCGCACCGCCGGCATCAACGCCGCGACATCGTCGGGACCACGGCCTTGGAGCGGAATCCAACCGTCACCGTAACGCACCGCACGGCGCAGGGCGTGCGGCATCGCCCCGCCCACGTGCACCGGCGGATACGGTTTGTGAACCGGCTTGGGCGAAACGATGACAGGATCGAAGTCGATCAACTCGCCGTGATACTCAGCCTTCTCCTGGGTCCACAGCAACTTCATGGCCTCGACACTCTCGCGAAGCCTCTTCCAGCGGGTAGACGGATCGGTACCGTGGTTGCGCATTTCTTCGAGGTTCCAGCCGCCGCCGATGCCAAACATGAAACGGCCCTTCGAAAGCACATCCAGAGAGGCCACCGCCTTGGCAGTCTGAATGGGATCGCGCTGGGTGAGCAGACACACGCCGGTACCGAGACGGATGCGCGATGTAACCGACGCGGCACTGGCCAGAGCCACGAAAGGATCGAGCACATCGTAGTACATCTGCGGAAGCTCGGCGCCGCCGGGCCAGGGCGAAGTTCTACAGGCCGGGATGTGCGAGTGTTCGGCGACCCACAGCGATTCGAAGCCGCGCTCTTCGGCGGCGCGTGCCAGCGCCGCCGGAGAAATCGAGTACTCGGTGGGAAAGAACGTCAGGCCGTAGTGCATGGAACCTCCGTGGTAAGAAAAGTCTTCGCAGTAAGCGTCGCGCACAATTGTCCTGGACCAGCGTAAGACTCAATGGGTCAAGGCGCGGCGCCGCAGCTATTGCAGCACAGGCCGCGCACGACGTGCAGCTTGGTCTCTGGCGTCTGCGCGACGCGCCACGTCATCTCAACGCGGCTCTCGCACCATTCGGTAGACGCTCGGACCGTTCGGCAACGTGTACGACGCGACCAATTCAAAACCGTGGCGCTCGTAGTACCCTACGTTTTCCGGGCGCGATGCCTCAAGGTACGCAGGCGCTCCTTCGCTGTCGCAGTGCTTGAGAACAGGCGCCAGCAGCGCGCTCCCGACTCCGCATCGCTGACGCTTCGGCTCGCTGCCGAGAATCGCCAGATACCAGTGTGGTTCCCGCGGACGCAGCGAGGCCAGCGGCGCGATGCCGCGCGCGACGGTAAGGGCCCGGCGCCCGAACACCGGCACGAGGCTGAGTACGAAGTCGAGGAACTGGGAAACCGCTGGACTGCCCTCGCGCGGCGGCTCCCAAATCGCGGCGCCGTCGATACCATCCGTGGTCCAGATCGCACCGTTGCGGGCGTATATCGCCAGGACGCGGCGGAAAAGCCGGCGCTGACGCAGGACGCGGGTCGCCGCGTCGGGAAACATCCACATATGCACCGGGTCAGCGGCAAAGGCCCGTTGCAGGACATCGATCAGCCCCTCGAGATCTCCCGAAGCCGCAGGCCTCACGTCGCTGCGCATGTGCGCGGTCACCATCGTCCAGCATCTATTCCCGTTTCGCGGCCACGCCAAGAGACGAGCCGCATACGTGCCCGACAGAGCGCCCTCCAACCGCGGGAACCCGAAAGACCAGCCGCCGCGCGACTGGTCGACCACGGCTGAAAAGCACGCGTGCCCCCTGACAAGCGCCATTCGCAGGACTTTTCCGCTGCGCGGTTCGAAAGCGCGCGCGCCGGACGATACAAAGCAGCGACTCATTCGACGAAGGAGGCCGTTCCATGTCAAAAAGCGCCGCCCCAACTCTCGCCATGGTCACCGGAGCCTCTTCCGGAATCGGCAAGTCGTTCGCCGAGATTCTCGCCGCGCGCGGCACCGACCTGATCCTGGTGGCGCGTAATCGCGAGCGTCTGGAACAACTCGCGACCACCCTGCGCGAGCGCCACGGTCGCAGCGTCGATGTGCTGGTTGCGGACCTTGAACAACCCAAAGAACTTGCGCTGGTCGAGCAGCGCCTTCGCGACGACGTGCGCATCGACCTGCTGATAAACAACGCCGGCTACGGCGTCACCGGAAGCTTCGCTGATCTGCCGCTGGAGCGCTCACTCGGGCAGGTAGGCTGCAACGTAGTGGCACTGACGCGTCTGACACACGCGGCGCTGGCGACGATGAAGCCCTCGCGCCGCGGCGGCATCGTCAACATCGCCTCGACGGCGGCTCTCCTGCCCACACCGTACTTCTCGGTCTACGCGGCAACCAAGGCCTACGTGGTAAATTTCAGTCTGGCTCTCAATGAAGAGACCAAGGGACACGGGGTAACCGTAACGGTGGTGTGTCCGGGTTTTACCCGCACCGAGTTCCAGAGCCGCGCCGACTACGACGCCACATCGATGCCGGGTTTCGTGTGGCAGACCGCCGACGACGTCGCGCGCGAGTCGCTGGCCGCCCACGCCGCCGGACGCACGCTCTGCATCCCCGGCCTGCAAAACCGCGTGACCGCGGCGCTGACCAGCCTGTTGCCCAAATCGCTGCTGGTATCCCTGATCGGACGCCTCACGCAGCAGCCCAGGAGCTGAGCGCGGACGGGTTCTGACCGCCCGCGCTCAGACCACCAGCTCAACGTCCTGCGGCGATGATCGCGGACAGTTCGAAGTAGCTCTCGCTGGTTCCTTCCTTGTCACCGAGGTTGATGTACCAGCCCTGCTCACCAGGGAAACGCGCACTCGGCATCGCGCAGATCGTCGCGTGCTCGAGTTGCATGTCGACCATGCTGATCGACGGGTTGTAGCTGACGTCGTAGTCGAATCCGTACTTCGCCCCTTCGAACGGCCGGTGGGCATACATGAAGTTGTTGACCCACACCTTCCACAGCTCTCCGGCCTGGTCGTAGATGTCACTGTACAGAATGCGGTAACTCTCACGGTCGAGATAGATGACGCGTTTGGAGTAAGCGTACTGCGGCACCTTTGACGCCCCTTCGACAACCCACACTTCGCGCGGCTCCCATGCGCTGGCGTGAAGGAAATCGCCGGACGGCGGCTGCCATTCGACCGGAATCTTGTCGGCGTGAAAGGAGCCGAGCATGGTCTTCTCGCCGAGGAACTTCCACGTGAACCAGCCGACGTTGCCGGCATACCCGGCATAGCTGTCCTGGTCGGTGTCCTGGCCGAACAACGCGTCCGAGCGCTGCGCCGACGACAGACGCCGCACGCGCCGCAGTTGCGGCAGATACAGCCAGCTATCGTCCTGCTTGGTGTGATCGATGTAGCGGTTGGAGGTAAAACCCGTCCCCTTCAGATCGAAAGGTTCGATCATCGGATACATGGCTTCCTTGTAACGCGCGTTGTCGCGGTTGGGCATCTCCGGCTTCGGATCGACCAGCGTACGCTCGCGGAAGTAGAGGCGGCGCATGTGATCGATCAGGAAGTGGCGCTCCATCTTGATCGGATTGCCGGCGCTGCCCAGAGCCCCGGTGTCGCAGTCGAAGTTACGCAGATCGAGGTCGTCGACCGCGATCGCCGAGTTGAAGTTGAACATGTGCTTGGCGCCGGCTTGAGGATCGTCAGACTTCACTTCCAGGAACGGAAGCCCGGCCACATGGTTCATTAGGTGAGTAGAATCAGGCGAGATCTGGACCTGTCCGGCGTACTTTTCGGTGGCCGCCACGAAAGGCGGCGCAAGGCCGACTTTCTTGTGCTCGGAAACCTTGATCACCGCCCCGCGCTCTATCAACCCCTTGATCGACGGCGACAGCACGTCGATGTAGCGGTCGATGTTGCTCCGATTGACCACGGTACCGGTTGGCGGAACTTCGGCCGCTGCGGGGCGCGCAGTGATCGCCGCCAGTGCAAGTGTTGCCGCTGCCGCGAGGGCCGCGTTTCTCCAGCCCATCAGTCCACTCCCCTGCCTTCCGGCACCGGCCGGTCGAACTTTAGTAAAGCCTTTCACCGCTTTGGATCCTCCCAGTCTCGTCGTCCATCGCAGGGCCAGCCGCGCAACGCGCCGCTACAGCCCTGAAGAGCCCGCGCTTGATAGCGGATTTGGCGAGGCAAAGGAATAGAGAGTCTGCGCAGCGACGCGGGATCTGCGCAGAACCTGCGCGGCCTGCCTGTCACTGCCGTGAATAAGGCCACCGTCGGGGCCAACTCCGCGCCGTTCCGGTCGCTGGCTGGCCGCTCGCTGCCCACGTGCGGTACGGCAACCAAAAAGCTGGCGCGCCCGGCCTGATTCGAACAGGCGACCGACGGGTTCGAAGCCCGGTGCTCTATCCAGCTGAGCTACGGGCGCGCAGGACGCGAAACTACGGGGGGTCTGCCGCCGAGGCAATTGACGACGGCATCACACCCTGAAAAATTCGTACGGGAATCAGCCTTGGGGAGTATTGCCGCGCCGAACCGCGTCGGCACCGAAACGCGCGACGATCTGATCGAGAGCCTTGTTGAGGGCCTCGTTCCTGATTTCTTCTTGGCAGCGGAAGAGCCCGAGTTGAACCGGCCGGTCGCCGTCCAGATTGGTGACCTGCACCCCGAGCAGACGGACCGGCGGATGCTCGGGCTCGGCGCGCCACAGTTGCGCCGCCACCCTCGCGATCACCACCCCGTCATCGCTGGCATCGACGAGGGTGTGCGAACGCGTAGAAAGCCGCCACTGCGCCGCCGAACCCGAAGTTCTCCACTTGATGGTGATGGTGCGGGCCTTGCGCCCGTCGTGCCGAAGCCGCCTGGCCACGGTTTCGGCATGGGCGAGCAGCATTGCATCGATCAGTTCACCATCGACGGCGTCGTCGGGGAAAGTGTTCTCTTCACCGTATGACTTGCGGCCGCGGTCGGCCTCGACACTGCGCAGGTCTTCACCGCGCGCCAGCCCTTGCAGCAGCGTCGCCCACGAACCCAACGAGCGCTCCAAGCGGGCCGAATCGTAATCTGCCAGCTGGCCGATGGTGGCGATGCCGAACTCGTGCAGACGCCTTTCCGTGACGGGTCCGACGCCCCATATTTCCGCGACCGGCAACGGTCGCAGGAACGCGTCGGTCTCGTGTTCGTCGATCAGCAACAGTCCGTCGGGTTTGGCGCGCGCCGACGCGATCTTCGCGACCAGCTTGCCGCTGCCCGCGCCGACCGAAACCGGCAGTGACAATTCGCTGCGGATCGCGGCGCGAATCGCTTCGGCAATCGCACGCGCGCTGCCGAACAGACGCAGACTGCCGGAACAATCCAGATATGCTTCGTCGAGAGACAGCGGCTCGACCAGCGGCGTGAAGCGATAGAAAATTTCACGCACCTCGGCTGAAACGCGTGCGTACTGCGACATGCGCGGAGAAAGGAAAACAGCTTTCGGGCACAGTCGCCTGGCTTGGGAGATGGGCAGCGCCGAGCGCACGCCGAAGCGTCGCGCCTCGTAGGAAGCCGCGCAAACCACCCCACGCTTGCCGAGACCGCCGACGATGACCGGCCGGCCGCGCAGCGCCGGATCGTCACGTTGTTCCACCGACGCGTAGAACGCGTCCATGTCGGCGTGGAGAATCGTTGTCATCGCACCGGGACCTTAGCGTGAACGTGCAGTTGATTCAGGAAACACGCGCCGCACGAAGGCGGCCACGAACACCCGCACCGACATCAAACCGCAGCCAACCACCGTGAACGACGGGGCCACGCCGACCGCGGCCGAAACCGGGGAAACGAAGAAAGCTGAACACCGTACTTGAAGAAACAGTGGAGGTGGGAAAACGCGCCCGAGAACAGACCGGGCCGCCGGAGTAACTCGCGGCGGCCGGTCTTCTCATTCGCTGGAGGCAGAAGTCGCCTCGTCAGGTCTTTTCGCTGTCGGGACCGGGTTTGGGCTCGCCGGGCTTCCCCGAAGACTTGCCGTGCTCGGCCTTCTTGCCATCGGCCGGCTTGGCAGGCTCGGCGGGCTTGGCGGCAGGCGCCGCCGGTTTGGCGGGCTCGGCCGGCTTCACCGCCGGTGCCGCAAGTTTACCAGCCTGGCCCGGAGCAACGCTCGGAGCGGCCTTTGGAGCCTCGACCGCGGACGGAGTCGCCGCAGGCTTGGCTTCCTCAGACTTGGTACAACCGGCGGCGGCCATCACGACAATCGCCGCTGTCAGCAGGATCCTTCTGGACATGTGCGTACCTCTACCTCCTTAGTGAGACCCCGAAGTGGTCATGCAAGGTCGCGTGTACATAGCACCCGCGCCGCTCAGGCCCAACTCGCCGGTGTACCCAAAAATAGTTTAGGCGTCCTGAACCGTCCGATTCCGCGCGCGACTCCCTCAGGCTCGTCTCCAGGTCGTGCCCGCCGGACCGTCTTCGAGCACGATCCCCTGCCCCAGCAACTCGGCGCGCAGTTCGTCGGCACGACGGAAATCCTTGGCAGACCTCGCCTCACGGCGGGCGACGATCAGTCGTTCGATATCGGCCGCTGCCAATCCGGCCTGGCTGGCCCCGCGAGCGTTGTAGCTGCCGAGGAACTCCGACGGCGAGCGCAGCAGCAACCCGAGTCCGCGCCCCACGGCACGCATCACGGCGACAGCTTCGGCGGCGCGGCCTGCGTCACCGGCGTCAAGCGCACGATTGGCCTCCCGCAGCGATTCGAAAAGAATCCCGACCGCTCGCGAAGTATTGAAGTCGGCGTCCATCGCCTCGACCAACGGCGCCGCTTCGGGAGACTCCCAGCCATACTCGCGGGCGGCGACTCCCGCCTCATCGGCGCGAGCAAGGGTCTCGTACGCGCGCACCAGAGCCCTGGTCGACTCGGCAATGCCCGCGGCACTGAAGTCGAGAGGGCTGCGGTAATGGACCGAGAGCAGGTGCAGACGCAGGCCTTCGGCTTCGACTTCCTTCAGCACGTCTTCGATCGCGAAGGCGTTGCCGAGTGATTTCGACATCTTCTCCTGGTCGATGCGCACGAAGGCGTGATGGATCCAGTAACGGACGAAGTCGGTGTCGTAGGCACCGCAAGATTGAGCGAGTTCGTTCTCGTGGTGCGGAAAGATCAGGTCTTCACCACCCCCGTGAATGTCGAATACGCGCCCGAGGTACTTCATGCTCATCGCCGAGCATTCAAGGTGCCAGCCGGGGCGCCCGTTCCCCCAAGGACTCGGCCACCAGGGTTCATCTGGTTTGGCGGACTTCCACAACGCGAAGTCCATCGGGCTGCGTTTGCGCTCGTCGATGTCGACGCGCGCGCCAGCCTGCATTTCCTCGAGATTGCGGCCCGAGAGCCCGCCGTAGGGAGGGAAGTCAGTCACCGCGAAGTAGACGTCTCCATCGCCAACTTTGTAGGCAAGGCCGCGGCGCTCCAGCGTCGCGATCAATTCGATCATCTCGCCGATATGATCGGTAGCACGCGGCTCGATGTCCGGCCTCAGACAACCTAGCGCCTCGACATCGCGATGCATCGCGGCGATGAAGCGATCGGCCAGGTCCTTCCACGGTTCTGCACGCTCACGTGCCCGGTTGATTATCTTGTCGTCGATGTCGGTGATGTTGCGAACGAACTCCACTTCGTAGCCGCGCCAGCGCAGGTAGCGAACCACCGTGTCGAAGAACACCAGAGAACGGGCGTGGCCGACGTGGCAACGGTCGTAGACGGTTATGCCGCAGACGTAGATGGAGATCCTGCCTGGAACCAGCGGCTGGAAAGTCTCTTCGCATCTGGAGCGGGTGTTGTAGAGAACCAGTGCCACTATTCGTCACCCTCGCGCAGTTTGGCCAGCACCGACGCGTCTTCGAGCGTCGTGGTGTCGCCGGCACTCTCGCGTCCGGCCGCCACGTCGCGCAGCAAACGGCGCATGATCTTGCCGCTGCGCGTCTTGGGAAGAGATTGCGTGAAGCGGATGTCGTCGGGCTTGGCGAAAGCACCGATCTCCCTGGCGACATGGTTTCTCAACGCTGTCTCGAGTTCCTTGCTGGCGCTGTGGCCGGGACCGAGTGTCACGAACGCGGCTATCGCCTCACCCTTGATCGAATCCGGGCGCCCCACCACTGCCGCTTCGGTCACCGCCGGATGGCTTACCAATGCGCTCTCGACTTCCATGGTGCCGATGCGATGTCCCGAAACGTTCATCACGTCGTCGATGCGTCCCATGACCCAGAAGTAGCCGTCGGCGTCACGACGCGCACCGTCGCCGGCGAAGTACATGTCACCGTAACGTCCCCAGTAAGTTTCGGCGTAGCGCTCGGGATCACCGTAGATGGTGCGCATCATTCCCGGCCACGGCCGCCGGATGACGAGAAAGCCGCCCTGGTCGGGACCACAAGAACGCCCTTCGGCATCGACCACGTCGATGTCCATTCCGGGAAAGGGAATCGTGCACGACCCGGGTTTGGTAGCCACCGCGCCCGGCAGCGGCGTGATCATGATGCCGCCGGTTTCGGTCTGCCACCACGTATCGACGATCGGGCAGCGTCCTGCTCCGATGACGTCGCGGTACCACATCCACGCTTCAGGGTTGATCGGCTCCCCAACCGTACCGAGCAGGCGCAGGCTCGAAAGATCGTGGCGCGCAGGATGCTCGTCGCCCCAACGCATGAACGAGCGGATGGCAGTGGGTGCGGTATAAAGAATCGTCACACCATACCTGGCGATGATGGACCACAAACGATCCGGCGCCGGCCAGTTCGGCACTCCTTCGTACATCACGGTAGTGGCACCGTTGGCGAGCGGGCCATAGACCAGGTAGCTGTGGCCGGTAACCCAGCCGCAGTCGGCGGTGCACCAGTAGACGTCGTCGTCCTTGAGGTCGAACACCCACTTCGCGGTCAGGTAGGTGTGCACCATGTAACCGCCGGTAGTGTGCACCACGCCCTTGGGTTTCCCGGTGGTACCCGACGTGTAGAGAATGAACAGAGGGTGCTCGGCATCCAGAGCGACCGCTTCCACGACCGGCTGAGAAGTTTCGACCGCGTCGTGCCACCACACGTCGCGCGCTGGCATCCACTCGACTTCGTTGCCAGCACGGCGCAGCACGACCACGCGTTCGACGCTCGGACAGTGGACAACGGCCTCGTCCACTATGGCCTTCAGAGCAAGCACGCCGCCGCGCCGATAACCACCGTCCGCGGTTACGACGACCTTCACTCCGGAATCATTGCAGCGTTCGCGCAACGCTTCGGCCGAGAACCCTCCGAACACCACGGAATGGGTGGCGCCGATGCGGGCACAGGCGAGCATCGCGATCGGAAGTTCCGGAACCATCGGCATGTAGATCGCGACGCGATCACCGAGGCCGACACCGAGCCCGCGCAGCGCGCCAGCAAAACGGCAGACCTCACGATGCAGGTCTTCGTAGGTCAAGGTGCGCGTCTCGCCCGGCTCTCCTTCCCAGATAATTGCGGGCTTGGTCCGGCGCGGTCCGCCAAGATGACGGTCGAGACAATTGACGCTGAGATTCGTGGTCGCCCCGACAAACCACTTGGCAAAAGGCGGCTTCCACTCCAGAACGCGATCCCAGGGACGCGACCACTCGAGTTCGCGAGCCACCCCGGCCCAGAAGGCCTCCGGATCAGCCAGCGCCGCGCGCCGCACTTCGTCGTACTCAGCGCGGCTCTTGATGTGAGCCGAGGCGGAAAAATCCGGCGCGGGCTCGAACAGACGCGTCTCGACCAACAGCGACTCGATGTTCTGCGACATAAGGATTGGCTCCGAGGACCGGCCCTGGCCTTGGGCGCCAAGCGTACCGGAGGTCCTTCTTAACGGCCTCGCGGCTCAATGACAATTGGCCGCGAGCCCCGTGCAGCGCACAGATTCGACTCGAAACGTGTTTAGAGTTAAGGCCTTGAAGGCTGCCGCTCCAGTGAATTCCCAACCTATCCCAGACTCCGACGCGCACGTCCGCCTCGACCGCGTCGAAATGGCGTACGGCAACCGTCCGGTGCTGCGTGGCGTGAGCTGCGCCTTCCCCACCGGTGCGATTTCCGTGGTTCTGGGCGGCAGCGGCAGCGGCAAGAGCACCATACTCAAGCTGATCGGCGGGCTGCTGCGAGCCCAGGCCGGGCGCGTCCTGGTCGGCCAGCGCGACATCACCAGCCTCAAGGAGTCTCAGCTCTACCAGGTGCGGCGCCGTCTCGGCATGATGTTCCAGAACGGAGCTCTCCTCGATTCCCTGTCGGTGCTGGAGAACCTGGCCTTTCCTCTGCGTGAGCACAGTCATCTGTCGCGCGAGGAGATCCAGGCCCGGGTCCACGAGCGCCTCTTCGCGGTCGGCCTCCAGGACGTCGATGACCTGATGCCGCGCGAATTGTCCGGCGGCATGGTCAAGCGTGTGGCTCTGGCCCGCGCGTTGATGCAGGATCCCGAAATCCTGCTGGTCGACGAACCGTTCTCAGGCCTCGATCCGCTGTCGACCAAGCTCATCGAAGCGTTGCTGGTGCGCATCAACCGCACCCTGGGAATGACGATGATCGTGGTCTCACATCATATTCCTTCGACGATGCGCATGGCCGACCACGTCGTGCTGCTGCTGCCGGGCTGCGTCGTCCAAGGTGTTCCATCGACGCTGCGCGACAGCGAAGACGTGCGCGTGCGGCGTTTCCTTACCGAAGACACGGACACCTCCGACCAGATACTGGCCCACACCCAGGACTTCGAGGCCGGCGAGCACAAGCCGCAACGGCGGGGCGGCGCTTGAGGATGGCGCGGCTGATACGCAGACTCGGCCGCCGCGTGGGCAGGATGGTCGAGGAACTCGGACGTCTGGCCGAGTTCACCGGCCACATCGTGACGGTGACGATGCGTCCCCCGCTGCGCATTCGCGAGTTCGTCGACGAAGTATTCAAGACAGGCGTGCTGTCGATCCTGATAATCGGCATCTCGGGGATGGCGGTCGGAATGGTGCTCGGCCTGCAAGGCTACACCACCCTGGTACGTTTCGGCGCGGAGAATTCCCTCGGCGCAGTGGTCGGGCTCAGCCTGATCCGCGAGATGGGCCCGGTGCTGACCGCGTTGCTGACCACGGGCCGCGCCGGATCGGCGATTACGGCCGAGATCGGCGCCATGAAGGCTACCGAACAACTGGACGGCCTGCGCATGATGGCCGTCGATCCTGTCGACTACGTGATTCGACCGAAGGCCTGGGCGATGGTGGTGTCGATGCCGCTGCTGTCCGCCCTGTTCATCGTCACCGGCATCGCGGGCGGCTACGTAGTCGGTGTCGATCTCATGGGAATCGACAGCGGAACCTTTCTCTCCAGTCTCGAAAATGCGGTAGACTTCCGCGACGACGTGGCCGGCAGCATCATCAAATCCGTGATCTTCGGCACGCTGGTAGGCCTGATCTCCACCTATCGGGGCTATACCGCCGCGCCGACCTCTGCCGGAGTCAGCGCCGCAACGACGTCGACGGTGGTCATCGGCTCGGTCTCGGTACTGATCTTCGACTATTTCATCACTGCGCTATGGGGAGTGTAAGCCCGATGAACGCCTCACCCACCCGCGATTTTTTCGTCGGCCTCTTCGTGCTGGCAGGATTGATCGCTTTGTCGTACCTGTCTTTTTCGCTCGGAGGCCTGCGCTACAAAGGAACCGGAGGGCTTGCCGTTTTCGCCACCTTCGACCAGATCGCCGGCCTC
>CAITLU010000036.1 GCA_903893315.1 uncultured bacterium | reverse complement strand
GAGATGGTGATGCCGGGTGACACGGTCCAGTTACAAGTGGCACTGATCATGCCGATCGCGATGGAAGAAGGCCTGCGTTTCGCCATCCGCGAGGGCGGCCGCACGGTCGGCGCCGGCGTGGTCAGCAAGATCGTCGAGTAGCATGGTGATTGTTATACAGGTCCGGAGCATCTCCGATGATGAGTGAACGCATACGCATACGCCTTAAGGCCTACGACAACCGCGTGCTGGATCAGTCAGTCCGCGAGATCGTGGATGCGGTGCGGCGCACCGGGGGCCGCGTGGCCGGCCCCGTTCCGATGCCGACTCGCATCGAACGCTTCACGGTTAACAGATCTCCTCACGTAGACAAGAAGTCGCGGGAGCAGTTCGAGATCCGCACTCATAAGCGGCTCCTGGACATTCTCGAACCGACGCAACAGACGATCGATTCGCTTGGCAAGCTTGATTTGCCGGCGGGTGTCGATGTCGAAATCAAGCTGCACTAGCGGCGAGGTCCGAAGGTAGTGTCATGCTCGGCTTGATTGGTAAGAAACTAGGAATGACCCAGCGCTTTGAGGCGGGCGGTACTTTTGTACCGGTAACCGTCATCGAAGCTGGTCCTTGTACTGTGGTGCAGGTGCGTACGCGTGACCGTGATGGTTACGACGCCCTCCAGATCGGGTTCGGCCAGCGTCGAGAAAAGAACCTGACGAAAGCGGTTCGCGGACACATGGCAAAGGCCGGACGCGCGAATTTTGCGACACTGCTCGAGTTCAGGCTGACGGAGCCCAGCGAGTACCAGGTTGGACAGGACGTGAAACTCGACGCGCTCTTCCG
Source organism: uncultured bacterium (assembly GCA_903893315.1). Lineage (GTDB taxonomy): Bacteria > Desulfobacterota > Binatia > UBA1149 > CAITLU01 > CAITLU01. Next base: position 230,227 of record CAITLU010000036.1, on the reverse strand, counting down.
CGTCGGCGATTCAGTAGATGTCACCGGCACCAGCAAGGGAAAGGGTTTCCAGGGCGTGATGAAGCGCCATCACTTCAGCGGCCACAAGGCTACGCACGGTACCCATGAGTCGTTCCGTGGACCAGGGTCGGTGGGTTGCCGCTCGTACCCGGGACGCATTTTCAAAGGAAAGCGCATGGACGGGCATATGGGCCAGGCTCGTCGTACCACCCAGAACCTCGCGGTCGTCGAAGTGCGTCCGGACGAAAATCTGATTCTGATTCGGGGCGCGGTGCCCGGCGCTACCGGCGATCAGGTTCTGGTGCATCCGTCGGTGAAGCGAAAGACAGTGCGGCGACCGGCCGCGCAAGGCGCGTGAGGGAGACGATGGAAACTGTAGTCGTCAATCGCGCGAACCAAGAAGTCGGCAGCGTGACGTTGCCCGCGGTCTTCGAGACACGGGTCAACGACAGCCTGCTGTTCGACCAGGTACTCGCTCAACTTGCTTCGCGTCGAAGCGGAACGGCGTCGACGAAGACGCGCGCTTTCGTCCGCGGCGGCGGCAAAAAGCCGTGGAAGCAAAAAGGAACAGGGCGTGCTCGCGCCGGTTCGAGTCGTTCGCCGGTATGGCGCGGCGGTGCGGTCGTATTTGGACCACATCCTCGCGATTATGATTACCGACTTCCGCGGTCTTCGCGTCGAGGGGCGTTGGCGAGTGCGCTTGCCCAGAAGGCGCGTGACGGCGAACTCAAGGTTGTCGATTCGTTGACCCTTGACCAGCCTAAGACCAAGCTTATGGCCGCGATTCTCGATTCTCTCGGTGTGCGTCCGGGTGTACTGGTCGTCACCAAGGACCGTGATCGCAGCGTCGAAGTGGCGGGCCGCAACCTGCCGCGAGTCCTTGTCCAGTCGGTCGAAGGCCTCAACGTTTACGATATTCTGCGCCACAAGAACCTGCTGGTCACCAAAGACGCCCTGGCGGCGATCGAGGAGCGTTTGACGCGATGAGTGGGGTTATCGAAGTTCTCAAGGCGCCTCTCATCACTGAGAAGGGCACGCTGGTTGCTGAGTCCGGCCAGGTGATCTTCAAAGTCGATCCTCGCGCCAACAAAGATCAGATTCGGATGGCCGTAGAAAAATTGTTCGACGTGAAAGTTTCGGCCGTTCGAACGGTCAATTACATGGGCAAGAGCAAGCGCGTAGGGCGTATTGTCGGCAGCAAGCCGAAGTGGAAGAAGGCCTACGTGACGTTGGCCAAAGGGCAGGCCGCCGACCTGCTCGAAAAGATTTAGGGAGCTGGGACGGTGGGACTAAAAACCTTCAAACCGACCTCGCCAGGTCGGCGCTTTCAGACCGGCCTCGATTTCGAGGAGGTTACGCGCCGGGCACCGGAGAAGTCGCTGCTCGAGCCGATCAAGAAGAGCGGCGGTCGTAATACCAACGGACGCATAACGTCGCGGCATCGCGGCGGCGGCCACAAGCGACGTTACCGGCTGATAGATTTCCGGCGCACGAAGGATGCGATTCCCGGCCGTGTGGATTCGATCGAGTACGATCCGAACCGCTCGGCACGTATCGCACTCTTGGTCTACGCGGACGGAGAGAAGCGCTACATCGTGGCTCCGCAGGGATCCAAGGTCGGCGACAACATCACGTCGGGGCCTGACTCGGACATCAAGCCGGGCAACAGCCTGCCGCTTGAGCGCATCCCGGTCGGAACGACGGTGCACGCGATAGAACTCAAGCCGGGCGCCGGCGGCAAGATCGCGCGCAGCGCCGGCTGCGGCGCGCAACTGGTTGCCAAAGAGGGTGAGTTCGCGCTGCTCAGGCTTCCTTCGGGTGAGCTACGGAATGTCCGCAAGGATTGCCGGGCGACCGTCGGTCAGGTGGGCAATCCGCAGCATGAGAAGGTTTCTATCGGCAAGGCGGGACGGTCGCGTTGGAAAGGCGTGCGCCCGCAGACGAGAGGAATCGCAATGAATCCGGTCGATCACCCGCACGGCGGCGGCGAGGGGCGCGCCAAGGGCAACCACCCGCAGACGCCGTGGGGAAAACCGACCAAGGGTGCGCGTACGCGCAGTAACCCGCGCACCGATAAGTACATCGTTGCGCGGCGGAAGAAGAAGTAGAGCAGGGGAGGTCGTCAGTTGCCGAGGTCAATCAAGAAGGGCCCCTTCGTGGACGCCCACCTGATAAAGAAGGTCATGGCGCAGAACGTGGAAGATCGACGACCGATCAAGACGTGGTCGCGGCGCTCGACTATCGTTCCCGAGATGATCGGGTACACGCTGTCGGTGCATAACGGTCGGCGTTTTCTGCCGATCTACATGACCGAGAACATGGTAGGCCACAAACTTGGTGAGTTCGCTCCGACGCGGACGTTCCAAGCACACTCGGGCTCGCGCAAGACCGAAGTGAAGAGGAAGTAGACGGCCGTGATGGAGACGAAAGCGATTTCTCGCTACGTACAGATTACTCCGCAGAAGTGTCGGCTCGTTGCTGACATGATACGCGGACGCGGTGTCGAAGATGCGTTGGCGGTGCTCGATTTTACGACCAAGAAGGCGGCCGGCATCGTTGCGAAGACGTTGCGGTCGGCGGTCGCGAATGCCGAGGCCGGGACGAACGTCGATGTCGACTCACTGTATGTAAAGGCGATCACGGTGGATCCGGGACCGGTCGCCGGTCGGTTCATGCCGCGCGCACAAGGCCGCGCCACGGCCATCCGAAAGCGTACGAGTCATATTACCGTGGTGCTCGACGCCCGCGGCGGCAACTAGGACGGGCAGGGAAGCAATCGTGGGACAGAAGACACATCCGAAGGGCTTCCGCCTGGGCGTTAGCGAAACGTGGGACGCGCGTTGGTTTGCGGGTCGCGGCTATGCCGATCTGCTTCAACAGGACCTGGCGATTCGCAAGTTTCTCAAGAAGCGTCTCTCGCATGCCGGTGTTGCGCGCATCGAAATCGAGCGTGCCGCGAAGAACGTGCGGGTGCATATCCACACGGCGCGGCCCGGGATTATCATCGGAAAGAAAGGCGCGGAGATCGACAAGCTCAAGCAGGACATCGTGCGTCTGGCTGGAAAGGACAGCTTCGTCGAGATCCACGAGATCCGCAGGCCGGACCTCGACGCGATGCTCGTAGCTGAGAATATCGCGCTGCAACTGGAGCGGCGTGTGATGTTTCGCCGCGCGATGAAAGAATCCGTGTCGCGTGCCATGCGGATGGGCGCCCAGGGTATCCGCGTGCAGTGCGGCGGCCGTTTGGGCGGTCACGAAATCGCCCGCACCGAGTGGTACCGAGAGGGCCGAGTTCCCCTGCACACGCTGCGTGCCGAAGTTCAGTACGGTCTGGCCGAAGCACGTACGACATTCGGTGTGATCGGCGTCAAAGTGTGGGTTTACAAGGGTGAGGGCGGGGCGAAGCTTCAGGAAGAGCGGAAGTCCGGCGCCGGGATGTAACGGAAGATGCTGCAGCCCAAAAAGACTAAATTTCGAAAGTCCCAGAAGATGAAGGGACGCGAGCGCGGGCTTGCCCATACGGGCAACACCCTGTCATTCGGCGACTACGGTTTGATGGCTACCGACTGGGGGCGCCTGACGGCTCGCCAGATCGAAGCCGCGCGTATCGCGATCACCCGCCACGTCAAGCGCGGCGGGCGCGTCTGGATTCGCATCTTTCCGGATCTACCGATTTCGAAGAAGCCCGCCGAGGTACGTATGGGCAAGGGCAAGGGCGCTCCCGAAGCGTGGGTCTGTCCTGTGCAACCTGGGAGAATGCTTTTTGAGATGGAAGGGGTTGAGCCCGTACTGGCCAAGGAGGCCATGCGGTTGGCAGCGCACAAGCTGCCGATCTCAACCCGATTCTGCATGAGAGGGGACGTTCACCATGCAGCCTAGTGACGTTCGTAAGTGTACGCCTGTGGAACTTGCCAAGCGCGAGGACGCGTTGCGCGAGAAGATCGTGCGCCTGACCTTGAAGCGCAACGCACGCCGTCTCGACAAGCCCACCGAGCTGGTGGATGCGCGTCGTGACCTGGCTCGTGTGCTTACCGTGAAGAACGAGCGCGCCAGCGCCGACAGAGGAGCAAAGGCATGAGCGACGGCGCAGCCGAGAAGCGGCCAAGCATCAAGATCCGCGAGGGGATCGTCGTCAGCAACAAGATGGACAAGACGGCGGTGGTTTCGGTCGCGCGCAGAGTGCGGCACAGCAAGTACCACAAGACCCTCGTCCGCAACCAAAAATACATGGTTCACGACGAGCGCAACGAGTGTGAAACCGGCGATAGAGTGATCATCGCCGAGGCGCGGCCGCTCAGCCGTCACAAGCGTTGGCGTCTGCGCAGCATCGTCGAGAAGGCGATCAAGACGGTCGCGATCGTCGATCCTGTAGGGGAATTGGGATGATTATCCAGGAATCCGTCGTCGACGTTGCGGACAATTCGGGAGCTCGCCGGATTCTCTGCATTCGCGTGCTCGGTGGTACCAAGCGCCGTTATGCGCGCATCGGTGACGTGATCGTCGGCAGTGTCAAGGAAGCCAACGCGGGCGGCAAGGTCGCGCGCGGCGACGTGGTCAAGGCCGTTATCGTGCGCACTAAGAAGGAAACGCGTCGGGCGGACGGTTCGTATATCCGTTTCGACACCAACTCGGCCGTGGTTCTCGACAGCCAGGGCGAACCGATCGGAACGCGCATCTTTGGACCGGTTGCACGCGAACTGCGCGCCAAGAAGTTCATGAAGATCATCTCGCTCGCCCCGGAGGTTCTGTAAGCGCCATGGCGAAGCCGAATATCAAGAAGGGCGACACCGTGATCGTGATCACGGGACGCGACAAGGGAAAGACCGGAAAGGTGGTGAGCCTTCTGCACGAAGACCATAAGGTCATCGTCGAGCGCATCGCCGTCGTCAAGCGTCATCGTAAACCGCAAGGGCAGAATCCTGGCGGCATCATCGAGAAGGAGACGCCGATCCACATTTCCAACGTGATGCTTCTGTGCCCGAGTACCAACAAGCCGACTCGCGTCGGTCGTAAAGCTCTCGACAATGGACGTCATGTGCGCGTAGCGCGCGTTAGCGGCCAAGTCGTCGACGCGCGTTGAAGGCTGGGGAAAGGCGCGTGACGGCAACGATGGCAACAGGGCAAGGAAGGTAGGGTTCAGCAAGATGGCTACGGAGAAACCGACGCTTCAGCTACGCTACGAGACCGAGATCCGCTCGGACTTGCAGAAGCAGTTCGGCCTCACTTCGGTGATGGCTGTTCCGCGTCTCAGCAAGGTCGTGATCAACGTCGGGATGGGCGACGCGGTGCAGAATCCCAAGCTGATCGACAGCACCGTCGAAGAGCTCGCAAAGATCACCGGCCAACGGCCCGTGGTCACGCGGGCACGCAAGGCGATCTCGAACTTCAAGTTGCGCGAGGGGCTACCGATCGGCGTCGCGGTGACGCTGCGGCGCGAACGGATGTACGAGTTCCTCGAGCGGCTCATCTCGGTTTCGCTGCCGCGAGTGCGCGACTTTCGCGGGCTGGCACCCAAGGGCTTCGACGGCCGAGGGAACTACAGCCTGGGGCTGCGCGAACAAATCATTTTTCCGGAGATCGACCTCGATAAGGTCGACAAGATCCACGGACTGACGGTGACCATCGTGACGACGGCGCAGACCGACACTCACGGTCGTGCGCTACTCACGGCGCTCGGTATGCCGTTCCGTCAGCCCGCGGCGGCTTCGCAGGGGTAAGAGGCAAGTGGCCAAGACCAGTCTCATCGTCAAGTCGCAGCGCAAGCCGAAGTTCCGCTCGCGTGGCTATACGCGTTGTTTGCAATGCGGGCGGCCGCGCAGCGTGTACCGGCGGTTCAAGTTGTGTCGCATTTGTCTTCGTAAGTTGGCGCTTGAGGGGGTCATACCCGGCATCGTCAAGGCGAGTTGGTAGGAGGGGCTTTCATATGATGACCGATCCGATCGCCGATCTCCTCACGCGCATCCGTAACGGGTGCCACGCGCGCCGTGATCACGTAGATGTGCCATGGTCGCGGCTGAAGGAAAGCGTCACCGGCGTGCTGCGTGACGAGGGATATCTTCGTGATTTTCAGGTTGCGGGAGAAGGGGCTTCGAAGGCCCTGACGATCTACCTGCGTTACAGTGATTCCGGGCAACCGGCGATCACGGGTGTGCGCCGGGTCAGCCGTCCGGGCTTGCGACGCTACACTTCGGCCGAGATGGCGCCGCGAGTGCGGGGTGGTCTCGGTGTCAGTGTCCTGAGCACGCCGCTCGGGCTGATGCCCGATCGCGAGGCGCGCCGCCGCAAGGTCGGCGGAGAAGTTCTCTGCGAGGTCTGGTAAAGTGTCGCGACTCGGGAAAGTTCCTCTGAAAGTTCCGCAGGGCGTGACCGTTACGCTCGCTGACGGAAAGATGGTCGCCAAAGGGCCGGCGGGTGAACTGTATGTCGTGATGGACCCTGCGGCGCCGGTGGTGGTCAGCCCGGGTGAGGTGCTGGTTACCCGCACAGGTGAAGGCAGTCACGAACGTTCCAGGCAGGGCCTGATCCGGCGTATGGTTTCTAACGCTTTGGCCGGTGCGGCCAAAGGCTTCACGCGCACCCTCGAGATTACCGGGGTCGGTTACCGTGCGGACGTCCGAGGCACTGATGTTCATCTCACGCTCGGATACTCGCACCCTATCGTCTACCAGCTTCCTGCCGGGGTGAAGGCGAGCGTGGAAAAACAGACCTCGATTACGCTGACGGCCTCCGACCGTCAGGTTCTCGGTGAGGTGGCAGCCGGTATTCGCAAACTGCGACCGCCGGAGCCGTACAAGGGCAAGGGCGTGCGCTACGGGAACGAAACCGTAAGGCGTAAGGCCGGAAAAGCGGGAGCTTCCTGATCTGCGCCTCTGCAGGCGAGAACCACGAGCGAGAGACGGGCAAGTATAGATGGCAACTTCACAGGACCGAAGAACAGGCCGCGAAAGCAGGCACGCGCGAGTACGCAGGAAGGTCATTGGAACCGACCAGCGTCCGCGTATGGCCGTTTTCCGGTCGAACCGTTACCTCTACGTGCAGGTGATTTCGGACCAGAGCGGACGCACCCTAGCGGCGGCTTCCACTCTTGGCGCCGGCAAAACTACAGGCACGATGCAGGCGGCACAAGATCTCGGCAAAGAAATTGCCGAGCGTTGTAAACAACTTTCCATCGGCCAGGTCGTATTCGACCGTGCCGGTTACAAGTACCACGGCCGCGTCAGGGCGGTCGCCGAGGCTGCCCGCGAAGCGGGCCTCGTGTTCTAGCCAAGGCGAAGGAGACTGCTGCATTGGCGCGACGTGATTCACAACATGGTCAAGCTCCGGAGAGTGATCTCAAGGAGCGGGTCGTCCACATCAACCGCGTGGCAAAGGTCGTCAAAGGCGGCCGGCGCTTCAGTTTCAGCGCACTGGTCGTCGTCGGCGACGGCGCCGGCCGAGTAGGCTATGGCGTCGGCAAGGCCAAGGAAGTGCCTGAAGCGATACGCAAAGCCGTCGAGCGTGCCCGTAAGGGAATGGTCACCGTTCCACTGGATACCGGCACCATCCCGTACCAAGTCGAGGGCGACTTCGGAGCCGGACGTGTGTTCCTGCGACCCGCTGGAGCAGGTACCGGAGTGATAGCCGGCGGCGGCATTCGCGCCGTTGTCGAGATGGCCGGAATCCAGAACGTGCTGACCAAGTGCCTGGGGTCGCACAATCCCCACAACATGGTCAAGGCGACTATGGCCGCGTTGGCCCAACTCGATCACCCCGCCACCATCGCGGCGCGGCGCGGCAAAGAATTGCGCGAGATCATGTACTGAAGCGCAATGCGCGCTTCTCAGGAGAATTACCCGTGTCGGCTTCCGAAAACATGGTCAAGGTGACGTTGGTCAGCAGCTACCACGGCTGCACCGAAAGGCAGAGGGCCACGCTACGGGGACTTGGCCTGTTGCGGCTTGGTCGTACGGTAGTGCTGCGCTCAACCGCACCCGTGCGAGGGATGATCGGCAAAGTGAGCCACCTCGTGAAGGTGGAAGGCTAGAAGTACGATGCAACTCGATTCGATGAAGCCCAATCCCGGCTCGCGTCAGGCGCGCAAACGTTTAGGCCGCGGACCCGGATCCGGACTCGGTAAGACTTCTGGCAAGGGCCACAAGGGTGCCTTGGCCCGTTCGGGTGGAAACAATGCGCCCGGTTTCGAAGGCGGCCAGATGCCTCTGGCGCGTCGTCTTCCGAAGTTCGGATTTACCAATCCGACGCGGGTAGAGTTCCAGGTCGTCAACGTCGGTACGCTCGCTGAGCGTTTTGAAGCCGGCGCCCTCGTCGATCCCGAAACACTTCGCGAGCACGGTCTCGCCAATCGGGCACTCCCGATCAAGATCCTGGGGCAGGGCAAGCTTGAGCACGCCCTGACCGTCCGCGTGGACGCGTTCTCGAAGTCGGCTCGCGAAGCGATAGAGAAGGCCGGTGGTCGTGCCGAGGTTCTCGGGGAGACCGCCGAGGGCGGAGAGGACTAAGTGGTCGCGGGTTTCCAAAACCTCCCGCGCGTGCCGGAACTGAGGCGCCGCATCGGTTTCACGCTGATGATGCTGGCGGTGCATCGCGTCGGTGTGGCGGTTCCTACTCCGGGCATCAACGGTGATGCGCTGAGTGAGTACTTCCATCAGGCCTCAGGCACTGTGTTCGGCATGGTGAACCTGTTTTCCGGCGGCGCACTGCAGCGTTTCTCCATATTCGCGCTCGGGATCATGCCGTACATTTCGGCTTCGATCATTCTCCAACTGATGACGATGGTGGTTCCGTATCTGGAGCGCCTCTCCAAGGAAGGCGAGCAGGGGCGGCGCCGTATAACTCAGTACACACGTTACGGAACGGTGTTGCTGGCCTTGGTTCAGGGCTTCTTCATTTCTCTGGGACTCGAGCAGATCCAGGCGCCCGGCGGCGGCTCTATCGTTTACGCCGCGGGTTGGTCGTTTCGTCTCCTTACGATGATCACCCTGACCTCAGGTACGGTGTTCATCATGTGGCTCGGTGAGCAGATTACGGAGCGCGGCATCGGCAACGGCATCAGTCTGATCATCTTCGCCGGGATCGTTTCCAACATTCCTTCGGCTGTGGCTACGGTGGTGGAGTTCGTGCGCCAGGGAGAACTCGGCGTCCTCGTTCTCCTGCTTCTTGCGGCGGTGATGGTCGTTACCGTGGGGGCGATCATTTTCGTCGAGCGAGGGCAGCGACGGATCCCGGTGCAGTACGCCAAACGGGTCGTGGGGCGGCGCCTCATGAGCGCTCAGGCCACGCACCTGCCGCTGAAAATCAACATGGCCGGAGTGATTCCGCCGATATTCGCGTCTTCGCTGCTGATCTTCCCGAGCACGATTGCGCAGTTCATTCAGGTGCCCGCGTTTCAGCACGCCGCGAGCATGTTGGCGCCGGGCGGCTTCTACTACAACGTCGTGTACGTGGCCGCGATCATCTTCTTCGCGTACTTCTATACGGCTGTTACTTTCGACCCGAACAACGTTGCCGAGAATCTGCAGAAGGCTGGCGGTTTCGTGCCGGGTATACGTCCGGGCAAACGGACCGCCGACTATCTAGATCATATCTTGACGCGGCTTACGCTCGGCGGAGCGGTGTATGTCGCGGCGATCTGTGTTCTGCCGACGATCCTGATCTCACAGTTCAACGTCCCGTTCTTTTTCGGCGGAACCGCGCTTCTGATTGTCGTCGGAGTCGCCATTGATACGGTTTCGCAGATGCAGTCGCATCTGATCCAGCGCAGCTACGATGGGTTCCTGAAGAAGGGGAAGCTGCGGGGGAGAAGGTAGGCGCATGCGTATTGCGCTGCTGGGACCACCGGGTTGCGGGAAGGGGACACAGGGAGAGATAGTCTGCAAGGACTTGGCGATCCCTCACATCTCTTCCGGCGATCTGTTGCGCCAGGCGGTGCAGTCGGGCAACGAACTCGGCCGCGCGGCCAAAGACTACATGGACCGTGGGCAGTTGGTTCCCGATGAACTCGTGATCGGGCTGATAAAGGAGAGGGTTGCGCAGCAGGACTGCAAGGCCGGCTTCGTGCTCGACGGTTTTCCGCGCAATCGCGAGCAGGCGGAGAAACTCGATGGCGGTTTGGTCGGAGAGGGGCTTGATCGCGTCGTCGCGATTGAAGTGTCCGAGCCGGCTCTCGTCGCCAGGCTCGGCGGACGGCGTACCTGCCGCGGTTGTGGTCACCTCTATCATGTGAGTTGGAACCCGCCGAAGGTTGAAGGGCGCTGTGACGCTTGCGGTGCAGAAATCTACACCCGCGACGACGACCGTGAAGACACGGTACGTGAGCGTCTCGAGGTGTACCGGAAGCGGACTGAGCCGCTGATGGATTTCTATCAAGGTATGGGCCTGCTCCGTCGTGTCGATGGCGAGGCCGCCCCGGCTGAGGTTTCGAAGCGCGTTTTTGCGGCGCTTGCTGTTCGTAATGATTGAATTGAAGACCAACGCTGAGATCGAGCGCATGCGGCGCCCGGCACGGATCACCGGCGAGATCCTGGCGTCCCTGCGCGCCAAGGTGCGCCCCGGGGTGACTACGGCGGAACTCGATCGTGAGGCCGAGAGGTTGATCGCGCGGCTGGGTGCCCGATCGGCGTTCAAGAACTACCGAGTCGGAGACGCGGTTTTTCCGGCGGTGCTTTGTGCCTCGGTCAACGACGAAATCGTGCACGGCATTCCGTCTGACCGTAGAGAACTGCAAGAGGGCGACATTCTCGGTCTCGACTTCGGTGTAGAGGTTGATGGGTTTTTCGCGGACGCGGCTGTTACGGTGACGGTGGGAAACGACCTCGACGACGAGTCCAGGCGTCTGCTCGAAGTCACAGAGCGTAGCATGTACGAAGGGATTGCCCGCGCTTGCGAGGGCGAGCGTCTCGGGGACGTTGGCGCTGCCGTACAGGATGCGGTCGAGGCGGCAGGGTTCTCGGTTGTCCGGGACTTCGTGGGACACGGCATAGGCCGCGCCCTTCACGAGGACCCGCAGGTGCCGAATTTCGGCAAGAGAGGCCGGGGCAGGACCCTCGCCGTCGGTATGGTGCTCGCGATCGAGCCGATGGTGAACGCGGGAACTGCTGCGGTGCGGGTAGACGCAGACGGCTGGACCGCGCGGACTTCGGACGGGCGGCGGTCGGCACATTTCGAGCACACGGTGGCCATCACGAAGAAGGGCCCCGAGATTCTGACCAGGATTTGAGGCGAGAAGAGTCATGAAAGTCAGGGCATCAGTCAAGCGCATGTGTCGGGATTGCAAGGTGGTCAAGCGCCAGAACAAGGTACGCGTGGTCTGTAAGAACCCGCGGCACAAACAGCGTCAAGGCTAAGCCGGGTCGGCGGCAGTCCGAACCAGGGATCAGGCAAGAGAGTAGGAGAGGCAGGGTCATGGCCCGAATCGCAGGAGTCGATCTTCCGCGCAACAAGCGCATGGAAATCGCGATCACGTATATCTACGGCATTGGGCGCAATAGCGCCTTGAAGATCCTGGCGGCCGCCCGCGTGGATCCCGGCAAGAAGAGTGACGAACTCACGGATGCCGAGATCAACGCGATACGCGGCGTCATCGACCAGGGTTTCAAGGTCGAGGGCGATCTGAGGCGCGAGGTCGCGATGAGTATCAAACGGCTGATGGATCTCGGTTGTTACCGGGGCCTACGCCATCGCAAGGGGCTTCCGGTACGAGGCCAACGGACGCACACCAACGCGCGAACCCGTAAGGGACCGCGCGTTGCGATTGCCGGCAAGAAGAAGGCCACGAAGAAGTAGGCCCTTGGCTCGGGCTGTGATGGAAAAGGGAGAGCGATTCGATGGCGACTAGACAGACCGCTGCTGCGTCCACGCGGCGAAAGAAGGCCAGGCGCGTTCCGCCGGAAGGCGTGGCGCACATACAGGCGACGTTCAACAACACCATGGTGACTCTGACGGATCCGCAGGGAAACGTGGTCTCGTGGGCGAGCGCCGGCCAGGCGGGCTTCAAGGGGTCGCGCAAGGGCACACCGTTTGCCGCCCAGCAAGCCGGCGAGAGGGCAGGGCGTATCGCGGTAGATGCCGGGATGCGTTCCGTGACCGTGCTGATCAAGGGGCCGGGCGCCGGACGTGAGTCGGCGGTCCGGGCACTGGGTGCGGCTGGACTTCAGGTAATTACGATCAAGGACGTGACGCCGATTCCGCATAACGGATGTCGGCCGCCCAAGAAGCGACGCGTCTGAAGAGCCGCGGCACGTTCGGCCCGGTCCGCGAATGTTTCGCGGAGACGGCGTCGGAGCGGCGGTTCTCACGAAGGTAGAGAGGAAGCATGGCACGTTATACCGATCCTGTTTGCAGGCTCTGTCGCCGCGAAGGCGTCAAGCTCTTTCTCAAGGGAGAGCGCTGCTATACCGACAAGTGCGCCATCGAGCGGCGCAACTATCCGCCCGGTCAGCATGGTCAGGGCCGGCGGCGCAAGGTCTCCGAGTACGCGGTGCAGTTGCGCGAGAAGCAGCGCCTGCGGCGTATGTACGGCCTGCTCGAGAAGCAGTTCCGGCGCTATTTCGAGATGGCCGAGAACTCCAAGGACATCACAGGCGAGGCGCTGCTCAATTTCCTCGAGCGTCGTCTGGACAACATGGTGTACCGCCTCGGCATGGCAACTTCGCGTTCGGAAGCTCGTCAGTTGATCCGACACCGGCACTTTGCGGTCAACGGACAGCGGGTGGACATCCCGTCTTACCTGGTACGGCCGGGTGATGAGATTACGGTCCGTGAGAGCAGCCGAACCAAGGACGTTTTCAAGCGTGCGGTAGAGATATCGCAGCGACGCGGGGTCCCCGAGTGGCTCGAACTGGACGGTGCAGCGTTCACCGGGAAGGTGAAGCGGCTTCCGCTTCGTAGCGAGCTGGCGATGCCGATCAACGAGCGCCTGGTCGTCGAACTCTACTCGAAGTGATGCGAGCGACAGCAGTCGGCGGCAAGTGACGGAGGCATTCACAGTTATGTTGGACAATTGGAAGGATCTGATCCGCCCCAAGCTCGAGATTCGCGAGCTGAACGACACTTACGGCCGTTTGGAACTCGACCCGTTCGAGCGCGGTTTTGGAACGACGATCGGCAATTCTTTGCGCCGCATCCTTCTGTCGTCGCTCAAGGGCGCCGCAATCAGCGCTGTCAGGATCGACGGAGTGCTGCACGAGTTTTCGACGATCGACGGCGTGACCGAAGACGTCACCGACATCGTGCTCAACCTCAAGGAAGTGCGACTGCGCATCCATGAGGGGCAACGACATGAAGGCGTGCTCGAAGCCAAAGGCCCCCGCGAACTGAAGGCCGGGGATATTGACTTCGGTCCCAACGTCGAGGTGCTCAACCCTGAGCAGCACGTCGTTACGCTCGGCCCGGACGGAGCTGTGCACATGGTCCTCACTGCCAAGCGCGGCAGTGGATATGTGACGGCCGACCGTAACCGAGAGGACGACGCACCGGTGGGTACCATCACGCTGGACTCGGTGTTCTCCCCGATTCGCAAGGTCAACTTCGTCGTGAGCAGTGCCCGAGTTGGTCAGCGCACCGACTACGACAAGCTCACCTTCGAGATTTTTACGGACGGAAGCGTCAGGCCGGACGACGCTCTTGCGGTGGCCGCGCGCATTTTACAGGACCAACTCCAGGTCTTCGTGAACTTCGACGCCGAGGCGCTTGAAGCCGAGGAGACGAAGGCCGAGCCTGCTTCCGAGCAGATCAACGAGCACCTCACGCGCTGCGTAGATGAACTCGACCTGTCCGTGCGCTCTGCCAACTGCCTGCAGAATGCCGACATCAAATATGTCGGCGAACTCGTCCAGCGCAGCGAAGGGGAGATGCTCAAGACGAAGAATTTCGGTCGCAAGTCGCTGCTGGAAATCAAGGAACTTCTCACGGAGTTCGGCCTTTCGCTCGGCATGCGTATTCCCAACTTCCCGGACCGCGAGACGCTCGATCGTATGCGGCTCGAACAAGACAGTAGTAGGTTTTAGGGCATGAGACATCTCAAGTCGGGCCGCAAGCTCGGACGCTCCTCGTCGCACCGCAAGGCGATGCTGCGCAACATGGTGACCTCGCTCATCATGAACGAACGGATTCAGACCACCGACGCGAAAGCGAAGGAACTGCGTCGATGGGTTGATCGTATGATCACTCTCGGCAAGAAGCAGACCATTGCGGCACGCCGTCGCGCCCGCGCGTATGTGCGAACCGACGAAGCGGTATTCAAGCTCTTCAGTGAGGTTGCTCCGCGCTTCGTGAATCGTGCTGGCGGGTACACTCGCATCATCAAGGTCGCGCAGCGCCACGGCGATGCGGCTCCGATGTCGATCATCGAACTCACGGATAGAGCCGTGCCGGCACCGGCCGCTCAGAAGGCCGAGTCCTAGCATTTCGCCGAAAAGCCCTCTGTGCAGGCCGTTCAGAAGGTCGGGATGCAAAGCGGACTCGGCTCTGGCGAGCGCTGGCTCGAACTCCGAGTAGCCAAAGGGCGATATGTACGCTGCATGCGAGCGTACATCGTACGGCTGACGCTGCGTATGGGCTTTTCCGGGACTGACGTCGGGGGCTGTCACGCATGAAGAGTCGTCTGCGGGGCCTGCTGCTGGAAGCGTTGGCCGGTGCTCGGCAGGGCGGGGAACTCTCAAGTAACGAGATTCCCTCCTTTGTCGTCGAGGTGCCGCGTGAAGAAGGGCACGGAGATCTCGCGAGCAACGTCGCGATGACTCTGGCCCGTGTCGAGCGCAAAGGCCCGCAAGTGATTGCGGCGATCCTGCAGAGGCGGCTCGGAGACGCCGGCGGCCGCTTGGCTCGCGTCGAGGTGGCCGGAGGCGGCTTCCTGAACGTGACGTTCGCCGCGGAGGCCTGGCGCGAGCGTCTGCTCGAAATACTCGCTGCAGGCGACGGTTACGGGACGAGTCTTGTCGGGGCCGGCAAGCGCGTGCAGGTGGAGTTCTGTTCCGCCAATCCTACCGGCCCGCTGCACATCGGCCACGGTCGCGGCGCGGCTACCGGTGATGCTATCGCGCGCGTTCTCGAAGCGGCGGGATACGGCGTCGACAGGGAGTACTACATCAACGACGCCGGCGGGCAGATCGAGACGCTCGGTTCGTCGGTACTCGCCCGCTACCTGGTGCTCTGCGGTATCGACGAACCGTTTCCGGAGAACGGTTACCCGGCTGAATACGTCACTGACCTGGCGCGCGAAGTGCTGGAGCGAGACGGCCAGCGCTGGGTCGGAGTCGAGCGCAAGGATGCGGTCGAGGCGCTCGGGCGCGAGGCAGCCGACAAACTGCTCGACGTGATCCGCAGCGACCTTGCGGCTTTCGGCGTGCGGTTCGACCGATTTACCAGCGAGCGGGATCTGCAACGCAGTGGCCGCGTCGAAGCTGCTCTCGAAGAGCTCGAGCAACGTGGGCACCTTTACGTCAACGACGGCGCGCGCTTCATGCGTAGCAGCGCTTTCGGGGACGACAAAGATCGCGCCGTGGTGAAGAGCGACGGTGGACTGACCTATTTCGCGAGCGACATCTGTTACCATCGCGAAAAATTGTTGGCCGGCTACGACCGCATCATCGACGTGTGGGGCGCCGATCACCACGGTTACATCGGCCGCATGCGCGCGTCGATAGCGGCGCTCGGTATGGAGCCGGAGCGGCTGCGCGTAGTGCTGGTGCAGATGGTTAGCTTGTCGCGAGACGGCGCGCCTGTGCGCATGGGAAAACGTACCGGCGAGTTCGTCACGTTGCGTGACGTACTCGACGAAGTCGGCTGTGATCTTGCGCGCTTCTTCTTCCTGTCGCGCAAGTCGGACGCGCATCTGGACTTTGATCTCGAACTGGCGCGACGTCAGACGGCCGAGAATCCTGTCTTCTACATTCAGTACGCCTACACCCGCATAGCCGGAATCTTCCGGCAGGCGGCGGAGAAGGGCATCGAGGCTCCGGTCCCCTCGTCGGCGGTGATGGCGGCGCTTGGGCAGCCCGAAGAACTCGCACTGGTCCGGCTTCTCGCGGAGTTTCCCGAGATCGTCGAGGGTGCGGCCGAATCGCTCGAGCCACACCGGGTAGTGGTCTACGCCCAGAAGGTCGCCGGGGATTTTCACCGTTACTACGCCCGGCATCGCTGTGTCAGCGGCGACGTCGCGACCACGGGGGCGAGATTGTTGCTCGTCCGTGCGGTCGGCCAGGTCATAGGCCGGGCTCTGGCACTGGTGGGCGTAGGCGCGCCAGAGCGGATGTGACGCGAAAAGATCGATCGGTTGCCTCGGCGGACGCGGCACGCGGGCTTGCGTGATGCTAACATGGCGCCTCGCGCGGACAGGAGTCGTTTCCTGCCTCGCGATGTGTCCGCGGTAGGCGGCACGGGGGGGTGCGGCGCTCGTGTGACGAACTACGGCGCGCTCGTTGAGACGAATCGGAGCGGAGGCGGATCGAGCGGGCATGGGAACGAGACGCGACAGACGACAGTTCCAGTTGACAGGGGTGCAGATTTCTCTGCTGGCGGCCTGTTATCTGTTCTGCTCTGCGCTGGTGTTTTTTCTCGGCTTCTATGTGGGCAACAAGAATGCGGCGGCGCACGTCCCTCACGATGAACGCGTGGCGCGCATTCCGGTAGACGACTTTTCCAAGTATTCGCGTCTTGCGGGTGCGGCGGCGACGCAAGCTTCGCCAGGCGACAAGGCGGATCTGCCGGCAGTTGGCGGCGCGGCCAAGGCCGGCGCACACGTCAAGGCTGACGCCAAGGGGCCTGCGCGCGGGGCCGAGGCCGTCACGGACCTCAAGTCGGCGGCGGGGCGTGAGGGCGGTTCCGACATGAAGGGCGAGACGCGCGGCCCGGCTACGGCCGAAGCGGCGGGGCTGGCGCCGTCCGCCGATGACAATGCGGACGCGAGCGTCGACGGCCAGCCGTGGGGCCCCTTTGCGGACGACAACGCGGTAGTGCAGCCGGTCGTTGCGAGCGACGCAAAGTCGCGACGCAAGGACAAGGAGCCCAGCGACGATACCCGGGACGAGAAGGCCGTGTCGAAGGAGACCGCGGCCGCCGCCGCGGCCGACACCAAGGCTGCGGACGCGAAGGCTGCCAAGAACGCCAAGCTGGAAGAGGAGAAGAAGAAGGCCGCGGGCGGCTACACGGTGCAGGTACTGGCTACCCGCAAGCAGGCCGATGCGGAGGCGCTGGTCAAAAAACTCGCAGCGCGCGGTTACGGTGGAGCCTACATCAAGCGTGTCAGCGACGGTCAGACCTCGTGGTACCGGGTAAGGGTGGGGCGCTACGGAGCTTTCGGAGAGGCGAGCACGACAGCCGACCGCTGCCGACGTGAACTGGGGCTTGAACAGGCCTTCGTCAGCACCGAGTAGGGTACCTTCGCGCCCGCGCGCGGTTGCGCAAGGCCGGTGCGCTGGTATCTCCAGCAAGTAGAGCAATAAACGAGCGTCCGCGTCGGCCGATGCTGCGCGTTAAATACAGCGGCGCACAGAGCGATCGATTCCGGCAATAGAGCAAGCAATGAGCGTGGTTCCCGATCTCGAAGGCTTTCGCCGTCTCGCCGCCCAGGCGGACACTATTCCGGTCTACCGCGAGGTAGCCGCTGACCTCGACACTCCGGTGTCGGCGTTTCTGAAACTGCACCGCGGCGGCCAGGGCTTCCTGCTCGAGAGCGTCGAAGGCGGCGACCGCTGGGGCCGCTACAGCGTACTCGGCACCGATCCGTTGATGACCCTGCGTTCTCGCGGTGGCGTCACTGTGGTCACCGGGCGCGACGGTTCGCGCGAGGAACTGCGCGGCGATCCCATCGATACGTTACGCGACGTGCTGGCTCCGTTTCATCAGGCTCGCGTCGACGGACTTTCGCGTTTCGCCGGAGGCTTCGTCGGTTATCTTGCCTACGACGTCGTTCGTGCGATCGAGAGGCTCCCCAACGACACTGTCGACGACCTCGGCGTCGCCGACATCGCCGGGCTTATCGCCGACAATTTCGTTCTCTTCGACAACGTCACGCACACCATGAAAGTGGTGAGCCTGGCGGTGTTGGCGAAAGGTGATGATGCGGCTCTCGCCTACGAGCGCGCGGTAGCTTCGGTGGAGGCCACGGTGGCCAGACTGCGTTCTGCCGCCGCGCCGCTGCCGGTCGCGCTCGCCGCAGCACCGCAAAAACCGAAGTCGAATTTCACACCGAGCGAGTACTGCGCAGGTGTCGAGCGCTGCCTCGAGTACATCAAGGCGGGTGACGTATTCCAGGTCGTTCCGTCGCAGCGCTTCAGCGCGCCGCTCGGTACCCACCCGTTCTCGATCTATCGCGCGCTGCGCACCATCAATCCGTCTCCGTACATGTTCTACCTCGATCTGGGTGACGAGGTGGTCGCAGGGGCCTCCCCCGAGGTGATGGTGAAGGTGGAGGGACGCAAGGTGGCGGTCAGGCCCATTGCCGGTACCATCCGTCGCGGCGCCACCGACGAAGAAGACGAGGCTCTGGTCGCCAAGATGTTGGCCGATCCCAAGGAGCAGGCCGAGCACATCATGCTGGTGGACCTCGGCCGCAACGACATCGGCCGAGTCGCCGAGACAGGTTCGGTCACTGTCGATGAGCGCTTCTTGGTCGAGCGCTACTCACACGTCCACCACATCGTCTCCCACGTTTCCGGAACGCTCGCCGGGGGCAGGGACCGCTTCGATGCCTTCCGCGCCACTTTCCCCGCCGGGACCCTCACTGGCGCTCCGAAGGTCCGCGCGATGCAGATCATCGAGGAAGTCGAGAAGACCCGCAGAGGGGTCTACGGAGGCGCCGTGGGCTATATCGATTTCCTTGGCAATCTGGATACTTGTATCGCCATTCGAACCGTCTTGATCAAGGACGGGAAGGTGCATCTCCAGGCCGGTGCGGGGATCGTTGCCGATTCGGTGCCGATGCGCGAGCAGGCCGAGTGCGAGGCCAAGGCGGCAGCGATGATGGCGGCTCTCGAACGCGCCGCTGAAATCGAGCGCGGTTGAGGTCCCGACTGTGAAGGAAGTTCTAGCCAGACTCGTGCAAGGCCTTGATCTGTCGAGAGTCGAGATGGAAGCCGCGATCACTCGGGTGATCAATGGCCAGGCCACCGCCGCGCAGACCGGAGCCTTTCTGGCTGCCCTCGCGGCCAAGGGCGAGACCGTCGAGGAACTGATCGCCACCGTCCATGTGCTGCGCGAGCGCTGCCTGCGTGTCAGTTATCCGGGGCCGCTGATCGACACCTGCGGAACCGGCGGTGATGGTCTGGGGACGTTCAATGTTTCGACCGCCGCCGGTTTCGTCGCCGCGGCGGCCGGAGCCAAGGTTGCCAAACACGGCAACCGCGCGGCCTCTGGCAAGGTGGGAGCGGCCGACGTGCTCGAGGCCCTCGGCGTCAATCTCGACCTTTCCGCGCACGGGGCCGTCCACTGTCTGGATCGCTGCGGCTTCGCCTTTTTGTTCGCGCCGACCTACCACCCGGCTCTGCGCCAGGTGGGGCCGTTGCGCCGCGAACTCGGGTTTCGCACGCTGCTTAATCTGACCGGTCCTCTGTGCAATCCCGCCGGCGTTACCCGGCAGGTGGTCGGCCTGTTCGCGCGTCGGTGGCTGGTGCCGGTGGCCGAGGCTCTGCGCGTGCTCGGCAGCGAGCGCGTGATGGTGGTGCACGGCGCTGACGGTAGCGACGAAATCACGCCGGCGGCCGCGACCTCGGTGGTGGAACTGCGCGACGGAGAACTTCTCCAGTACGACGTCGAGCCGGAAGATTTCGGAATCGCGCGGTGCAAGACCCAGGATCTCGGCGGCGGCGACGCGCTCGAAAACGCGAGGTACCTTCGCGAGGTGCTGGGCGGTGTCGAAGGCCCGCGCAGTGATGCTGTGGCTCTGAATGCGGGCGCAGCGATCTACGTCGCAGGTCTCGCGCCGTCCCTCGGTGCGGGCGTAGACAAAGCACGCGACGTGCTTGGTGCGCGGCTCGCGCTCGGCCTGCTCGAAGTCTACATACGCGAGAGCCACGCGGCCGCGGTCGATCGCGCAGGAAACGCCGCGTGATCCTCGAGCGGATCCTCTCTTCCAAACGCGCCGAAGTTGCGGCGGCCAAGGCGGTCGTGTCGCTGGACGACCTGCACGCGCGTCCTCTCTACGTCGAGCCGCGGCGCGGTTTCCAGGCGCGTCTGGTTGAAGGCGGTCGCGCAATCATCGCCGAGATCAAGAAAGCCTCACCATCAAAGGGCGTGATCCGCGTCGATTTCGACGCCGCAGTGCACGCTACTCAGTATCAAAGCGCGGGAGCACGCTGTCTGTCGGTGCTGACCGACACTCCGTTCTTTCAAGGCCGTCTGGCCGATCTGGAGGCGGTGCGCGCGGTGACTCGCATTCCGCTGCTGCGCAAGGATTTCATCGTCGACGAATACCAGATCGTCGAGGCACGCGCGCATGGAGCCGACTGCATTTTGCTGATCGTCGCGGCGCTTACCGACGCTGAACTCGCAGGCCTCGCAGCCGTCGCCCACGGTGAAAGCCTCGACGTCCTGGTGGAAGTGCATGACGAAACGGAACTGCACCGGGCTCTGGCGAGCGGCGCTTGCATGGTGGGTATCAACAACCGCAACCTGCGCACCTTCGAGACGTCTCTGA
Source organism: uncultured bacterium (assembly GCA_903893315.1). Lineage (GTDB taxonomy): Bacteria > Desulfobacterota > Binatia > UBA1149 > CAITLU01 > CAITLU01. Next base: position 209,598 of record CAITLU010000036.1, on the reverse strand, counting down.
CCACTACGCTGCGGCTGACGGGCCTCGTTCCCGACGACGTGACGCTGGTTTCGGAGAGCGGCTATCGTCACCCTCACGAACTCGGGCAGATGGAAGCGGTCGGTGTCGACGCGTTTCTGATAGGCGAGAGCCTCATCAAGCAACCCGATCCGGGACAAGCACTGCGCTTCTTCCTCGACGACCAACCGTGAGCGTGTGGATCAAGATCTGCGGCGTCACCCGGCTCGAAGACGCACGCGCGGCTTTCGACGGCGGCGCCGATGCCATCGGCATCAACTTCTGGAGTCGAAGCCGGCGCTACTGTCCGGTGCACAAGGCCCGAGAGATCGTTGCGGCGCTGGGACCGCACCACCTCGTTTATGGTGTTTTCGTCGGCGCCGCGCGAGCAGAAATCGAGACGATCGCGGCCGAGGTCGGCCTTGGCGGCGTGCAGCTTCACGGCGGTGAAACGGCGGGTGCTGCGGAAGGCTGGGCGTTGCCGGTGATTCGAGCGGTAGGCGCCGCCTCGCGCGTCGTGGTCGCAGAAGCGCTCGCGCAGGCCGGTGCCCATGCAGCCGCGTGTGCGTCAGCGCGCGGCTCTTCGGTGCCGACTGGGAACGTCGGACTAGCGGGCTATCGTGTGCTGCTCGACAATCCCGCCGGAGGCGGCAGCGGTCGTGTCTTCGACGCTGCGGTCGTGGAGGGGTTGGATGTTTCGCAGGCGATCGTCGCCGGCGGTCTGACTCCGGAGAATGTCTCCGCTATCGTCGCGCTCCTCGCACCATTCGGTGTCGATACCGCTGGCGGAGTCGAGGTCGCCGCAGGCATCAAAGACGCCAGGTTGATTCAGGAGTTCATCGGCAATGCACGATCTGCCCGACGCTAGAGGCCATTTCGGAGAGTTCGGCGGTCGTTACGTTCCGGAAACGTTGATGCCAGCCTTGCTCGAACTCCAGCAGGCTTACGAGCACTGGAGCAATGACGCGCAGTTCAACCGCGAGCTTGCCGAGCTTCACGCCGCGTACACCGGGCGTCCGACCTTGCTCTATCACGCCTCGCGTCTGTCCGAGCGCATCGGCGGCGCCCAGATATGGCTAAAGCGCGAAGACCTGTGTCACACCGGGGCGCACAAGATCAACAACGGACTCGGCCAGGGCCTGCTCGCCAAGCGCATGGGCAAGACCCGCATCATCGCCGAGACCGGCGCCGGACAGCACGGGGTGGCCACGGCCACGGTCTGCGCGTTGCTCGGCATGGAATGCGAAGTGTTCATGGGCGCGGAAGATGTGCGCCGCCAGGCCCTCAACGTTTTTCGCATGCGCCTGCTCGGTGCCAAGGTGCGTACGGTCGAGAGCGGCAGCCGCACTCTGAAAGATTCGATCAACGATGCGATGCGTGAGTGGGTGGGCACCATACGCGATACGTACTACCTGATCGGTTCGACGATGGGACCGCATCCGTATCCGCAGATGGTGCGTGATTTCCAGTCGGTGATAGGGCGCGAGGCGCGCACGCAGATGCTCGCCGTACGCGGCAAGCTCCCCGACGTACTGGTCGCTTGCGTGGGCGGCGGCAGCAACGCGATGGGGCTTTTTCATCCGTTCATCGGCGACGAAGCTGTGGCCATGGTGGGCGTGGAAGCCGCGGGACGCGGTCTCGACTGCGGCGCACATTCGGCTTCGATAACTCGTGGCCGCGTCGGCGTGCTGCACGGCAAGAAGACCTACCTGTTGCAGGACGAACTCGGTCAGATCCAGGAAGCGCACTCCATAGCTCCGGGGCTCGATTATCCCGGTGTCGGACCCGAACACGCCTGGTTGCACGATACCGGACGCGCGCGCTACGCCGCCGTGACCGATGACGAAGCGGTACACGCGCTGCAACTGCTTTCGCAGACCGAGGGCGTGATCTGCGCGCTGGAAAGTTCGCACGCGGTCGCTTACGCGATGCAGGTCGCGCCCGATATGAAACGCGACCAGATCATCCTGGTGAACTTGTCGGGGCGCGGAGACAAAGACATGCCGGCGGTGGCCGCGTACCTCGGGGAGGAAATGTAGATGGCCACTCGTATCGCCGCGACCATGTCGCGCCTGCGTGCCGAGGGCCGCGCCGGGCTGGTACCGTTTCTTTCGGTCGGAGATCCGGATCTCGCTACCAGCCGCGACGCGGTGCTGGCGGTGGCCGAGGCCGGTGCCGACATCATCGAACTTGGTGTTCCGTTCTCCGATCCGATCGCCGACGGGCCGGTCATACAGGAGTCCAGCCAGCGAGCGCTGAAGGCCGGATCGTCGCTGCCGCGCGTGCTCGAGATGGTGACCTGGCTGCGGGCGCGCACTGACGTGCCGCTGGTGCTGTTCGGCTACTACAACCCGTTCTTGCGTTACGGCGACGAAAATCTCGCGCGTGACGCCAGGAGTGCCGGCGCCGACGCCGTGCTCAGCAGCGACCTGCCGCCTGAGGAAGCCGCGGACCTGGTTGCCGCTTGCCGCAGACACGATCTCGACCGCATCTTCCTGCTCGCGCCCACCAGCAACGAAGCACGCATGCGTGCGGTGGCCGAAGTGGCAAGCGGATTCGTTTACATGGTGTCGGTTACCGGTGTGACCGGTGCACGCGCGTCGGCGCCGGCGGCCGGCATCGAGCAGCTTGTGATGCAGGCGCGCGCCGTGACCGGACTGCCTATCGGCGTCGGTTTCGGAATCTCGTCGGCCGAGCAGGCCGCTGCGGTGGCTCGCTACGCGGACCTCGTTATTGTCGGCTCCGCACTGGTGCGCCGCGTCTTCGAGGCCGGACCGGCCGGCGCGGTAGCGGCCGCGCGCGGCTTCGTCGCGGAACTGCGCCGCGGAATCGACGACGTCACCAAGTCTTGACCAACGCCTATCAAGACACGCTCGCGTGGATGTACCGGCTCGAGGCCAGGCGCGGGATGGACTTTCGTCTCGAACGACTCACGCCGGTTCTCTCGCGTCTTGGCGATCCGCAACTCGCGTTGCGCTGCGTGCACGTTGCCGGCACCAACGGCAAAGGTTCGACGGCGGCCATGATCGAGTCGGCGCTGCGACGCGGCGGCTATCTGACCGGTCTTTACACATCTCCGCACCTGCTTTCGTTTCGCGAAAGGATCCGCACCGGCTCGGTGCCGATCGCCGCGTCTGCGGTGGTCGAGCATGTCGTCGCGGTACGCTCGGCGATGGAAGCGGCGGGCCAGGAACTTACCTTTTTCGAGATCGCTACCCTGGCGGCTTTTCTCGAGTTCCGCGCTCGCCACGTCGACGTTGCGGTGATCGAAACCGGACTTGGCGGGCGTCTGGACGCGACCAATGTAGTTGGCGCCAAGGTCGCGGTGCTGACTTCGGTCGGCATCGACCACACCGAATTTCTCGGCAACACACTCGAGGAAATCGCGTTCGAAAAAGCTGGAATCATCGCACAAGGCGCGACGCTGGTAAGCGGGCCGCTGGCGGTCGCGGCCGAAGCCGTCGTCGCCGAGCGCGTCAAAGGGCAGGGCGCTCGCTGGCTGCATTTCGGGCGGGACTTCTTCGACCTGGCGGCGGTCGTAGAAGCGCAGCGACGCGGCTGCACGTTGCTCGGTGACCACCAGTTGCGCAATGCCGCGGTGGCGGCGGCGGCGGTCGATGCGCTGGCCGACGAGTTGCCGGTGGCTCGCGAAGCCCGCGACCTCGCCATCGTTGAAGCCAGGTGGCCCGGCCGCTTTGAAGTCATTGAAGGTACGCCGCCGGTGATCCTCGACGCTGCCCACAATCCCCATGCTGCCGAGGCGCTTGCCGCCACTCTGGATGCGTTGCGCGAGTCGCGCCCGGCCTTGCGTGGTCACCCGCGTGTGCTGGTTTTTGGCGCGATGGCCGACAAGGACTGGCCGGCGATTCTGCGCCTGCTGCTGCCGCGCTTCGACGCCGTGGTATTTGCCCGGTTGCCGATGGCGAGGGCCGAGAGCCCCGAGCGTTTTGTCGCTGATTTGGAGTCCGGCGGCGGCTGCGATTCCAGAGCCTCGGGGCGTGTCCCAGCCTCGGTGTCGGTGGCCGATTCGCCGCAGTCCGCGCTGGACATGGCTCGCCGCCTGGCCGCAAACGGCGGCAGTGTCGTCGTCGCCGGTTCCATCTTTCTGCTCGGCCACCTATACAGGACGGCGGGTGGAACCATCCTCGAACAGGATCTCTCGGACTGAAGCCGGCGCGCTGGCCGCTGTTGTCGCGGCCGTGATGCTGACGATTGCGGTGTGGCCTTCGGCGGCCCAGGGCCTGGGGCACGGCGACGACTCGCCGGCTGCTGCCTCGCGTGTGCTTTCCGACGCCGAGGAGGCCGCCGCGCCTGATGACCAGAGCGCTGCTTCCGCGCAGTCGCCCGGAGCCAAGAGCCCGATCGTGGTCGAAGCCGACTCCCTCGAAGTCGACAAGGATACCAAGCGCGTGAACGCGCGCGGCAACGTTGTCGTCGAGTGGAATTCGACGCGTCTTAGCGCCGGCAGCCTCGGCGTCGATGAGCACGAGCGTACGATCGAGGGCAGCGGCGGCGTCACCTACGACTCGGACGAGATCGTCGGGACAGCCGATTCGATCCGCATTGACGTCGATGACGAGACCGGCGTGTTCGACAACGTCGACCTGCGTCTGAAAAACGAACCGGGTCGTTTCGGCGGCGCGCGTCTCGAAAAACTCGAAGGCCGCCGGCTGCATCTCGAGGACGGGTACTTCACCACGTGTGACGCCGAACAGGGCAGTTCGCCGGACTGGGAACTGCGCGGCAAGCAGCTCGATCTTCGCCTCGACGATTACGCCAGGCTTTCTCAAGGCCGCCTGGAAGTTCGCGGCGTACCCGTGCTGTACGTGCCCTACCTGATGTTTCCGACCAAGCAGAGCAGGCAGAGCGGGCTGCTCGCGCCTTCACTTGGTTCTTCGAGCCGCCGCGGCTTTCTCTATGCCCAGCCGTGGTTCTGGAACATAGACAAGCAGCAGGACCTGACTCTGACCGGCGTGGTCGAGACCTCTGCGCGTCTGGGACTCGACGCCGAGTATCGCTACGCGCCGTCGAGTCGTCGCTCGGGGCGCATCGACGCGTCCTTTTACAACGAAGCGCTGCGCGGGAATGCGAATAAGGAAATCGACTCGCCGCTTTTCATCGGTTCGGACATTCCGCAAAACCGCGGAGCGATAGACGTTACCCATCGCGAGCGTCTCGACCACCTCACCGCCTATGCGGACATTCAGTTGGTCAGCGACGATCTCTTTCTTCGTGAAGTCGACTCGTTCGTCGGCGATGCCATCGCACGCGAGTTGAGGCGCTCGCGTCGCTACACCACTTCGCGGATCGGGTTCGTCGCGGAGAACGGGTTCACCAGCGGCGGTGTCGAGATTGTCGGGTACCAGAATCTGGTCGATTCGCGTGACTACACCGTGCAGAAACCGCTCGGCGCCTGGGTCCGCAGCGACGGGGCTATGGGCCCCTTCGTTCTCAGCGTCGATTCCAGTCTGGCGTCTTTCATGCGTCAGGAGGGCGCCGACGGAGAACGTCTCGATGTCGCTACGACGGCCGGACTTCCGCTGGTCATGAGCGAACGCCTGGTGTCGAAAGTGTGGGTACGCGGGCGTGCCAGCGCGTACGCCATGAACCAACGCGACCTCGTGGCGCAGGACGGAAGCTCCGAGCACTTTGACCAGTTGCCGACCAGGGGAATCTTCGAGGGCGGCTTTGATACGCGCACCAAGTTGGCGCGCGATTATGCGCTCGGTTCGGAGCAGTGGTCGGGCGTGTACCACTCGCTCGAACCGTTCGTGGCATTTCACTACCTGGGCCAGAGCCTCTCCGGCGTCCTGCCGCTCTATGACGGTATCGACGCGATCGACGGACGTGACGTCGCGAGCTATGGCGTGGACTCGCGTTTCCTGCTTCGACGGCGCGACGGCCGCGAGGGCAATCGGGGTCCTTTCGAACTCGGCCGCATATCGCTTTCGCAGAGCTATAACGTCAGCCGCCCGGTCGTCGATGACCACTTGTCAGACATAGACGTGTCGGCGTTCGTGCAACCAGTTGAAGGCCTGGCGCTGCGCACGTTGACTTCGTGGAACGTTGGGGCTTCGGAAGTCCGAGGAGCAAACGCGTCTATTTCGTGGGATGCCGGTTCACTGCGCTTTCTACCCGGCCCTTCAAATCAGGTGGCCGCTGCTTTTCGCTACGTGCGCAACGATACAGTCGATATCCTAGAGTCCACCGAAGTGCTCGCGCGCCTGGGCTTGACGCCGAGGATTTCGCTCGGTCTCAAGGGCCGCTACGATTTCATCAGCTCGACCTTCGTCGAAAAGGGAGCGGGCCTGACCTTCTCCTCCGCCTGCCAGTGCTGGTCGGTCGGTTTCGGTGTCGTCGAACGTGTCAATCCGAAAGAGTTTCAGGTGCGCATCAATGTTGAACTGTCCGGTCTCGGCGGCTTCGGCAGCGGGGCCATCGCGCGTACCTCTCCGGCTCTCGACGACGTGGGTTATCAGGATCTAGGATTCTGGAGAGCCGGATGGTGACGGCGAGGCGCTGAGAAGCAGGCCGCCGAGCCGAGTGATCTCAGCGGCGCCGCGGTCGCGACCCCGCCGCCTGTGTGCGACCGATTGCGTTCGGTCTGCGGTTCCCGCCCAGAAGCGTTCAGGTGTGGTACCAGCCTACTCGAGGCGCGGCATCATCTGGGCCGCCATTTCCTCGATCGACGCGACCGGCGTTGAACGCATGCCCTCGACGATGCGAAGGCTCGACGCGACGAGCCTTCGCGACAGGCCCGGCCAGTCCACGCCGACGAGCCTGCCGTCCTTCTTCACGCAGCGGCCCGCGACGAACACGCTCTCGACGTCGCTCGGGTTCGCGTTCAGGACCACTGCGCCAACAGTGTCGATGGCCGGCGTCATGTGGATGGAATCGGTGCGGATAAGCACCAGATCGGCCTGGCGGCCAGCTTCGATGGTGCCGATGCGATCGCCGAGACCGGCGGCCTGGGCGCCGTCGCGGGTGGCGAGTTCGAGTACATCGCGGGCCTTTCTCGCAATGCGGCGCGGCGCGCGGTCGCGCTTCTGGTATTGGGCGTTGTCGAGCGCACGAGAGGCCTGCAAGGCAAGCCGCATCTGCGCGAACATGTCGCCCGAGTAGTTTGAGACGATGTCTATGCCGAGCGAGCTTCGCACGCCCGCGTCGCGGGCGCGCAGAGCTACAGGAAAGCCCATACCCATCTGCATCTCTGTCTCGGGCGTCGCCGACACGGCGGCGCCCGAGTCGGCCATGCGGCGAAGCTCGTCGTCAGTGAGCGCCGAGCCGTGCACGAAGAGAAGGTCTTCAGCGAGCAGCCCGTCGCGGCCAAGGCGCTCTACGAAGCGCTGCCCGGAATCGTAGGCACCCATCGATACGTGGCAGGAGATGCGCTGCGCTTCGAGTTCTCTCGCGAAGCGTATCTCGTCGACGTTAACCTCGTAAGAATTCGCGTCGATCTCGGCCGGCGCAAAGCCCATCGTAACCAGCGCGTCTTTGGACGGCAGCAAGTCACGGCGCACGCGGCGTGCGTCGTCGCGGCGCCATCCGGCCGCAAGTGACGACCGGCGCGCGTCGCAGCGGTAGTCGGGGCTTTCGAAAAGGCCGTAGCAGAACACCGCGCGGATGCCGGCCTGCTCGAGGCCGCGTATGGCCTCGTCGGTGTGCTCGGGCGTGTGAAGGATGTGGCAGTGATCCACCAGCGTCGTGATGCCGGCGCTGAGCGCCTCCAGCGCGCCGACGTGATTGCCCAGAAATACGTCGTCCGGGTCGTAGAAGGCCGAGTAGATCAGCCGCATACGCGCGAAGTAGTCGAAGAGGCTCCAGTCGGTAGCCACTGTGCGCAGCTGCGTCTGCCAGGTATGGCGATGGGTATCGACAAAGCCCGGAAGCACGATACGGCCACCCGCGTCGATAACCTCGGCGTCTGGGCAGACAATGGACGGAGCAACCTCGGCTATAAGATCGCCGTCGACAAGGACGTCGGCCACAGCTTCGGTAAAGCCGGGTGTCATCGTGAGCACGCGGCCGCCGCGGATCAGGGTTTTCTTGAACACGGTGGATCTCCCGGCGTCTATTATACGTCGCTGCGGTCGTGGGGCCGTGGCCAACTCATCATCCGCACCAGTTCGTCACAAGTCGAGGGTCGTACCGAGCGTGCGATTTGCACGGCGCAGGATCGGCCCGTGAATAGCCGCGCCTGCGCGAAATCAGCGGCTTGCTCGCCGGTTCTCACGGTGACGACCCGCGCCGCCACGCCACGCCTCGTCCTGCGCGGGTCCGAGGTCTCGGCACGCCCGGGTTTCTACCGTTCTGTGCTTCGGTTACTTGTGTCGCGTCGGGCGTCGGGGTACTGCCCCCGCGCATCGTTTCGCGACTCGGCTGCCGGGATGCGGCGCTTTCCTGCCGTCGCTGAGTGGCGAGGCCTGTGAGGGGGCGCGGGTTCGGTCTCTGAGCTACGTCGTAAGGGCCCGGGCAGCGGAATGACTTCAAGATGACAAGCGTGGAACCCAAGGCGGCGAAGTCGAGTCGGATGTCAGACCCGGTCACGCAGGGACCTTCGGCATCTGCTGCAAGCGAGCCTCGACGGGTGGAGAAGCCGTGGGGCTACGAATTGATCTGGGCCCACACCGATCGCTACGTAGGCAAGCTGCTCAAGATCAACGCCGGCCAGGCGTTGAGCTACCAGTTCCACCGGCAAAAGGACGAGACGATCTACGTACTGAGCGGTACGCTGCGCCTGCACTATTCGGAGGATGACGGTCCTGCGAGCGTGATTGAACTGGGGCCGGGTTCGGTCTTTCACATCCGCTGCGGTCTGCGCCACCGTTTCGAGGCGACTGAAGATGTCGAGCTGCTCGAGGCTTCTACCCCCGAACTCGACGACGTGGTGCGTCTCGAAGATCGCTACGGTCGCGCACCGGAAAAGACGCAGTGACGGCGGGCCGCATTTTCACACATTCGACGGACCATAGTCGATGATGCGACCCCGCGTTGCGGTCGATATCGTCACCGGCTTTCTCGGCAGCGGCAAGACCACGTTGCTGCGGAGTCTGCTCGCGACCGCTCCGGCGCGTGAGCGCATCGCCGTCATCGTCAACGAACTCGGCGAGATCGGCATCGACGGGCGCGTCCTGACCGGCTTCGATTTTCTCGAAAACGTGGTCGAACTGGCCGACGGCTGCATATGTTGCAGCATCGACGAGTATCGTTTCGATTTTGCCATCGACGAACTCCAGCGCCGCCTGGATCCGACTCTGATCGTGATCGAGACCACCGGCGTTGCCGATCCGGCGCCTACCATCGAGCGCGTACAGCGCTGCGGTCTCGGCCTGGATGCGGTCATCACGGTGGTCGACGCGCTGTCGTGGACGCGGGCCTGGAGGATCAGTCGGGCGGTGAGGCGACAGATCGAGGCGGCCGATTTCCTGGTGGTCAGCAAATTGGATCTGGTGGACTCGCGGGCGCGGTCGAAGCTGGAGGCGAAGCTGCGGCGCCTGGCGCCGCGCGCGGTGCTGCTGGCGGCCGATCACGGTGTGGTTGCAGACAACGTGCTGCTCGCGACCTCGGTGCGCGGTAGGCGCGACAGCCAGGGTATCGTCAAGCCGGTCGCCGCGGCTTCGGCACATCTGAGCGAGGATCGAGTCGAGACCTTTTCCGTCAGCAGCGACCAGCCGCTGGACCGGACGCGTTTCGAGGCCTTCGTGGCGGGGTTGCCTGCTGCGGTGTGGAGGGCCAAGGGCTTCGTGCACTTCAAGGACGGCGGCGCCCATCTTTTTAATTTTACTTGCGGCCGTTTCGAAGTCGCGCCGCTGCCGATCCGCGAGGATCGGCCCGACCCGTTCGAACTCGCTGGAGGCGCGCTGCTGCAGGCTGTATTCATCGGCGGCGACCTGCTGGGGCTGCGTCAGGCGATCGAAAGCGGGCTTGATGAGTGCCGTTCGAGCACGGCGCCGGTTGAGCGAGGCTCGCGCAAGGGGCAGGCTACGCCGCTGATACCGGTTGCCGGCGGCAGCCATAGCAGCCCCGGCGGGACGAACCGACCACGCGGTTGACCCGAGCGACAGAGGAAAGAGATGGCCACGCAGCAGACGATCGAACTTCCCAAGGTGCCGGACGCAGCGGCTGCGGTCGCGGCCGCGCCGCCGGCGCTTTCGAGTGGACTCGACGAGGTGTTGCTGACCTCGGGCAAGGTTTCGGTCGACGATCTGCGCAAGGTGCGGCGCTTCTCGGCCGAAAAGGGCGAGCGCATCGAGCGCATGCTGGTGGAACTCGGCTTCCTGTCCGAAGATGACCTGCTGCCGATCCTGGCCCGCTACCACAAGGTCGCGCTGGTGCGCAGCAGCGACCTGCCCGAAGAGCCGCCTAACGTCGAGCACCTCACCGTGGAGTACATGCGCTCGGCGCGCATCCTGCCGCTGGAGAGGACCAACGGTTCGCTGCGGCTGGCGATGGCCGATCCCGGCGACCGCGCGGTGATCGACGTGGTCGAACAGGTAACGGGGCTCGGCGTCGAACCCGTGCTGATGCGGCCTCGCGATCTGACTGAGCGCTTTGAGGCTCTCTACGGCGCACTCGAAGGCGGCGCCGAAGGCGACGCCGCCGAACGTGGCATCGAGGTCCTGACCGAGGACGAAGAGGACGTCGAGCACCTGCGCGACATGGCCAGCGAGGCGCCGGTCATCCGCCTCGTCAATCAGATGTTGTCGCGGGCTGTCGAGCAGCGTTCCTCCGACATCCACGTCGAGCCTTTCGAGAACGAACTGCGCGTGCGCTACCGCATCGACGGAGTGCTGCACGACCAGGATCCGCCGCCGCGCAACCTGACCGCGGCGATCATTTCGCGCATCAAGCTGATGGCCAAGCTCAATATCGCCGAGCGCCGTCTGCCGCAGGACGGCCGCATCAAGCTGCGTCTGGTCGGCCGCGAGATCGACCTGCGCGTGTCGAGTTTGCCGACCCTTTACGGCGAGAGCGTGGTGCTTCGTATTCTCGATCGCTCCAGCGTCGTCGTCGACCTGATGCGTCTGGGGATGCCCAAGGACACGCTCGAAACATTCTCGCACATGATCGCGCAGCCCCACGGTCTGGTGCTGGTCACCGGTCCGACCGGTTCCGGCAAGACTACGACGCTGTACGGCGCTCTCGATAAGATCAATTCGCCGGAACTCAAGATCATCACCATCGAAGACCCGGTCGAGTACCAGCTTCGCGGAGTCAACCAGATCCACGTCAAAGCCCAGATCGGACTGACCTTCGCCAACGGTCTGCGCTCCATCGTCCGTCAGGATCCAGACGTCATCATGATCGGCGAGATCCGTGATTCGGAGACCGCGGAAATAGCCATTCAAGCGGCGCTTACCGGCCACCTGGTGTTTTCGACCCTGCACACCAATGACGCGGCCGGCGCCGTTTCGCGTCTTCTCGACATGGGCGTTGAGGACTACCTGCTGGCGTCGTCATTGCTCGGCGTGATGGCCCAGCGCCTGGTGCGCCGCGTGTGCACGCACTGCCGGTTGGCAACCAAGGCGCCGCCTGAGTTCCTGCGCTCGCTCGGAGCGCGCGCTACCAGCGCTCCGGTGGAGTTCTACGAAGCCGTCGGTTGTGCCAACTGCGCCGGCACCGGCTACTACGGCCGCAGCGGTATCTACGAACTGCTGCGCTGCGACGACGCTCTGCGCAAGTTGGTCGTCGGCCGCGCCACTGCCGACCGCATCAAGGAGGAGGCTGCCGCGAGCGGTATGCGGACTCTGCGCAACGACGGTTTCTGGAAGGTCGCCGACGGTGTCACGACGATAGGCGAAGTCCTGCGCGTGACCCAAGATCAGTAGCCAGAGTGTAGCCGCGCCGTGTCCTGCATCGCCGTCGTGCCCGCCCGCCGTGCCGAGCACACACTGGCGGCGACGCTTGACGCCTTGCTCGAAGGCAACCGCGATTTCATCCAACGAGTCATAGTGGTGACTTCTGTCGGAGATCCGACCGTCGCGCTCGCTCGACGCTGGCCGGAGGTCGAAGTGGTGACTGCGCCGTCGCCGATCAGCGCCGGCGCCGCGCGCAATCTCGGCCGGCGGGCAGCGGACAGCGCCGAACTGCTGCTGTTCGTCGACGCTGACTGTGTGCTGGAGCGCGGCGGTGCGGCTGCGCTGGCAGCCGAGTTGGAGCGTCGCTCGGCTGCGGCGGTGGCAGCAAGGGTGAGACGCCGCGGCGGCGGTGTGGTGGCGTGGCTCAGGCATGCGCTCGAGTTCAAGGAAGCCGAGGGCCGCCTGGCGGCGCCGGCTGCCTGGCTTCCGCCGTCGACGACGATGCTGTGCCGCGCCGCTGCGTTTGATCGCGCGGGAGGCTTTCCCGATCTGTGGCCCGGCGAGGATCTGGTTTTCGCCCATCGGTTGCGAAGCCTCGGCGAAAGAATCGTGCTCAGCGACGCGGTCGAGACTCACCACGTCCATCCCGACGGATTCGGAGAGATGCTCGCGCATCAGCGCCGTCTTGGGCGAACCGCCGCGGTTGCTCGCAGTCTCACCGGGATGCAGGGCGTCGCTTTCGTGCATCGACCGTGGCTGGTGCCGCTGCTGGCACCGGCACGAGTGGCGCGGGCCGTGCTCTGGTTCGCTCGTTCGTCCGCTTTCGAACTGTTTGTTCTGTTGGCGTTGCTGCCTCTGTACGCGATCGGTATCGCGGCGTGGACGGTCGGTTTTGCCGACGGCGCCAGAGCCCTTGCGCGCAGCGATCGGCCGTTGAATGGGGATTGCTGAGTGATGCCGGGCGCGAGCGGCAGCGGATGGAGCGGCAGTGCGGCGCCGATGGTGACGCTGGATGGACTCCACGTTCTGGTCGCGCGCGCACTGGCGGTGCGCTACCGGCGTTCGTCGCTCGGATTCGCGTGGAGTCTGCTGCAACCGTTGATGGCGATGGCGGTGCTGACGGCGGTGTTCGCGCGGGTCTTCCCGTCGATCGAGCGCTATCCGGTCTACGTCATCGTCGGCGTTTTCGTCTGGGGATTTTTTTCGCTGACGCTGGTGCAGGCGATGGACAGCCTGCTCAGCGCCGCGCCGATCATGCGGCGGGTCGCGGCGCCGCCGGCGCTGTTCCCGCTCGCGGTGGTCGCGGCCAATCTGGTTCACCTGCTGCTCTCGCTCGCGCTGTTGGCGACGGTCGGCGCTGTGTGCGGTTTCGTGTCGCCGTGGCTGATCCCGGTAGCATTGGTGGCGCTGATCCCGCTCGGCCTGTTCACGGCTGCGCTCGCGTTGGTGCTGTCTGGTGTGTGCGTGTTCTTCCACGACGTGCGCTACTTCGCCGAAGGCATCTTGATGCTCGGCTTCTACGCTACCCCGGTGATGTATCCGGCTTCCATCGTTCCGGAGCGCTGGGGCGCGTTGTTGAGCCTCAATCCGATGGTATGGCTGCTGGCGCCGCTGCGCGACGCTCTGTGGGCGGGCCGTTGCCCCGATCTGTCGCTGCTCGGGCTTACTACGGCAGCTGCGGCGGTGGCCGCGGTCGCGGCGGCGTTATTGTTTCGGCGTCTATCGCGGCGCTTTTACCTGTACCTGTGAGTGAACTTTCTGCCACCTCGGAAGTTGCGGCCGTGGCTGTACCCTCGGCGGTGCCGGTCGACGCAGCAGTGGCGGCCGACAACGGTGTACCCGCCGTGCAGGCCTTTGGCCTGAGCGTGTGTCTGCGGCGCGAACGTCATCGCATTCGTTCGCTGCGCGAGTACTTTGTCGAGAGCGTACACGGCCGCGTGCTTGCGGCGCAGTGGTTCAAGGCGCTCTCGGCGGTCGATCTGCGGGTGGACAGAGGCGGGCTGCTCGCAGTGATCGGTGCCAACGGCGCCGGCAAGACCACGCTGCTGCGCGCGCTTGCCGGAATCGTTCCGCCAAGTGACGGTGCGGTCACGATCCGGGGCTGCGTGGCGCCGCTGCTCGAACTCGGCGCCGGCTTCGATCCCGAACTGACCGGACGCGAGAACGTCTTCCTGTTCGGTGTGTTGCTCGGGCGGCGCCGCCGGCAGTTGCGCGATGCCTACGCTTCGATCGTGGCCTTCAGCGGCCTCGATGATTCGATGGACGTCGCGGTCAAGAACTACTCGTCCGGAATGATCGCGCGTCTCGGTTTTGCGGTAGCCACCGCCTGCGCGCCCGACGTGCTGCTGGTCGATGAAGTCCTGGCGGTCGGCGACGAAGCGTTTCGCGCTCGCTGCTCTGTTCGCATTGCCGAACTGCGCGCCCGGGGCACAGCAATCGTACTGGTCAGTCACGATCTGTTCCTTGTAGAGCGCGAAGCCGATCGTGTGCTGTGGCTCGAAGCCGGCCGTGTGGTCGCCGAAGGTGAGCCGGCCGAGATCGTCGCGCGTTATCGCCGCGCGGGGGCTACGCAATGACCTCCGGCGGAGCGTCGCTGACCACGTCGCAAGTGCGGCATGACGGCCGCCGCGCCGTGGCGGCTGCGAGCGGAGCGATTCGCGTCACGGCCGTCGTCGTCGCCTACAGGGGTGAGGCCTGGATCGACGCTTGTCTGCGTGCGCTGCTGGCGACGCACTATCCCGCGCTGCAGGTGTTGGTGGTCGACAACGGCGGAGGTGACGTGGCGCGGGCGGCCGAGGCCGCTTACGGCGGGCGAGTAACGGTGCTCGAACTGGACCGCAATTTCGGCTTTGCAGGCGGTGCCAACCGCGGCATCGCGGCGGCCGCGTCCGGCTGTGACATCGTTGCGTTGGTAAATCAGGACTGCGTGGTGGATCCGGATTGGCTCGCGCCGCTGGTGAGCGCGCTGACCTGCGACCACGGGATCGGCGTGGTCGGAGCGCGGCTCTTCGACGATGACGGAATCACGCTTCAGCACGCCGGGGGAGTAGTGGCCGCCAACGGTCTGACCGCTCACCGCGGCCGCGGCGAGCGCGCTGCGGATGCTTTCACCGAGACCTGCGATGTCGACTACGTCTGCGGTGCCTTGATCGCGCTGCGAATGGATACGTGGGTGAGTGCGGGTCCTTTCGATGAAGGCTATTTCCCGGCCTATTTCGAAGAGGTGGACTTCTGCGTGCGCGTGCGCGCTGCCGGAATGCGCGTGGTCTACGTGCCGCAGAGCCGCGCCCGGCACCTGGAGGCTGGATCTTCGGCGGGACCGGCGTCGCGACTTTACTTGCAGCGCTATCACCGCAGCCGCCTGCGTTTCGTCGCGCGCCATCTGCTTGGCCGCGGCCGCGGCGCGGCGTGGCTGCGAGCCGAGGTGGCGTGGCTGCTGCGCCTGCGGCGCTGGCACGACATCGCGCCGGTGCTCGGCGCCTATGCACGGTTGCCGCGGTTGCTCAGCCTGGGCCGGCGCGAGGCGCCGCGGCCATGAGCCGCGTCCTGCTGGTGTCGATGGGTGTGCCGGCCTACGTCGCGTCGCACCGTCACGGCGGCCCGGGGCTGCGCGCTGCGCACTTTGCCCATGCGCTGTCGCGGGCCGGCGTTCGGGTGTTGGCTGTGTGTGTGTGCACGGCGGCCGACGAAGTGCGCCTCGGACCCGCGCCGGCGGGCGCTCCCGATGGTGTCGAGACGCTGTTCGTCGACGAGCGCGCCATGGCCGCGATCGCCGCGAAAACAAGTCCACAGCATCGGTCCGACAATCCGCTGCTGCGGCGCATCGAGGCTTTCGCGCCCGACGCGGTGGTCGGAGTGACTGTTTACGCGGCTGCGCTTGCACTGCGTCTGGGGCTGGACGTTCCGCTGTGGGCGGACGTCTTCGGCGATCTGCTGTGCGAGGCTCAGGCCAAGGCTGCCAACAACGATAGCGACTGGAGCTTGGTGCACTTCTGGACCCTGCTGCGTCCGGTGCTCGAAGGTGCCGACAGATTTTCGGCGGTGTCGGTCGCGCAGTCGCACGCGTTGATCGGCCAACTGGGAATTGCCGGACGTCTGTCGGCAGGCACGGCGGGCGAAGAATTGGTTGCGGTGGTTCCGTGCGCGGCCGAGGCGGTAACCGACGGCCCCTCGCGCGCTGAAGCGAGGCTGCGTCTTGGGCTTCCCGATGAAGCCTTCGTGCTGCTGTGGTCGGGAGGTTTCAATACCTGGTGTGATGTCGATACAGCGGCGGTCGGCATCGGCGCCGCTCTGCAGGATGATCCTGACCTGCATCTGCTGATCAGCGGCGGCAGCATCCCGGGACACGACGAAGAAAGTTTCGGCAGGTTCATGCGCGGGCTGCAGGCGGCTGACTCGAACTCGCGGAGTGTCTCGGTGCGCGCCCGTGTGCATCTGCTTGGCTGGGTGGCGTCGCGCGAACTACCCTTCCTGTACGCAGCCAGCGACCTCGGTCTGAATATCGAGAAGCCGCTCTACGAGCGCCGGCTGGGAGCCGAGAACCGGGTGGCCGAATGGCAGGCCAACGGCGTTGCGTGTGTGACCACGGCGCTCAGCGAAGCCGGCGCCGAGTTGGTGCGCCGCGGTCTTGCCTGGCAGGTTCCGATCGCGGACGCCGCGGCGCTGGCCGGGCGGATCCGCGAACTCGCCGCCGAGCCGACCTTGGTGCGTGCCTGCGGTCGACGGGCGCGAGAGGCGGCGTCGAGCGAACTCGGCTTCGACGTTACCGCACGCGCGCTGTGTTGGTGGTGCCAGGCACCGGCCCGGGCAGGCGATCACGGCGTCGAGCGTTTGGTGCGGTTGGGCCTGCTGTCGAGACCCGAGGTCAGCACCGAACTGCTCGAGGCCTACGTCAAGGAACTTCCTCTGTGGGAACTTTTTCGCCGCGGTTTGCGCTGGACGCTGCGGCGTGTGGGCTCGGCGGCACGCGCGCGCCTTCGCAGCAACGGCCGGCGCTGGTAAGAAGTCCTTCGATGTCTACGCGCAAGCGAGTTCTCGTGATCGGGTTGGACGGCGCCCCGTTCCCGCTGCTGCGGCAGTGGGCCGAAGCCGGCCACCTGCCGACCTTGCAGCGTCTGTTCACCGAGGGCAGCGCCACGATGCTGGGCTCGACGATGCCGCCCACTTCGGGTCCCGCCTGGTCTTCTTTCGCTACCGGCAAGAATCCCGGCAAGACCGGCATCTACGACTTCCTGTACCGGCGTCCCGGCGGTTACGTCTTTCCTCCGGTCAACACCGGCATGCGCAGCGGTGCCAGCCTGTGGAGATTGCTGAGCGACGCCGGTCTTAAGGTGGGCGTGGTCAACCTTCCGATTTCGTATCCGGTCGAAAAAGTTAACGGTGTCTTCATCAGCGGCTGGATGACTCCCTACTTCGCGACCGACTACACCTACCCGGGAGATCTGGGGGAGGAACTTCGCACTCGCGTCGGCGACTACCGGATATATCCGGCCGAAACCTTCAGTGAACGCGGCGCTGCCGGCTTCTTTCGCGCCAGCGACGAGCTGCTCGATCTGCTCACGCGCACTTCGCTCTATCTGATGGAGCGCGACGACTGGGATTTCTTCATGACGGTCTACTTCGACGTCGACCGCGTGCTGCACCAGCTGTGGCATTACCTCGATCCCGGTCATCCCTGGCGCAGCGGCGATACGCGCGACGGGGCCGGACTGACGGCGCCGGTGCTGCGCTACTTCCAGCGCCTCGACGCCGACATCGCGCGGCTGATCGCCAAGGCCGGGGATGGTACCAACGTAGTGCTGATGTCGGATCACGGCATGGGCCGCGCCTCGCGCTTCGTGGTTCTCAACAATCTGTTGCTTGAGCTCGGCTACATGAAGCTGGACAGCGATCTGCCGACGCGCCTGAAGGCTTTCGCCCTGCGCCGCGGTCTGACGCTGCGCAACGTGCACCGTCTTGCGGACAAGCTCGGACTCGCCAAGCACGCCGAGTACAAAAACGTCTACTCGATGGACTCAGTGCTCAAACGTTTCTTCCTGTCATTTCTCAACGTCGACTGGGAGCGCACTCAGGCCTATTCCTACGGCCGCCACTACGGTTCTCTGTTCCTCAACGTGAAGGGCAGGGAGCCGCGCGGAACCATAGAGCCGGGGGCCGAGTACGAACGCGCCCGCGATGAAATCGCCGCGGCGGTGCTTGCCTATCGCGATCCCGAACTCGGACGTCCGCTGGTATCGCGCGTCATCCGGCGCGAGGAGGTCTACCACGGTCCGCGCTTCGAGGAGGCTCCCGATCTGATCCTGCTTCCCTGGGACGACGCCGACATCTTCTATGGGCTCTCCGATTTTGGTTCGAGCCGTATCTGGGATCAGACCTACCGTTATTCCGGCATGCATCGCGACAATGGTGTGCTGGCGGCCTGCGGTCCCGACATCCGTCGCGGTGCGAGCGTGCTGTCTCCGAGCATCGTCGATCTTGCGCCCACGGTTCTTCACCTTCTCGGACAGGAAGTTCCCGACGACATGGACGGCCGCGTGCTCGAAGAGATGCTCGAGCCGGGTTTTGCGGCTGCTCATCCGGTCCGGCGTCGCGCCGCACCGGAGCAGGATGACGGCGCGCAGGGCGGCGCTGCACGCCGTGATTATTCGGCAGACGAAGAGGCCGAAGTGCTCGAGCGTCTGCGCGATCTCGGCTATCTCAACTGAACATCACTATGCGACTTGCGCGACTGGGTCCGCCCGTCTTGCTTCTGCTGCTCGGCGCGGCGGCGCTGGCCGGGATGTGGCCGTGGCTGCCTGCGGCGTTGCTGCCGGCCGCTTTGTTGTGGACACCCGGCGCTGTGCTGGCGCGTCGTTTTCGCGAAGCGGACGTAAGCGTGTGCGACGGCCCGGGACGTCTTGCCTTCGAGATGGCTTTGTCGCTGGCGCTGCTGACGGCGGCGGCCGCGCCACTGTACATTCTTCGTGCGCCGCTCGGCGCGGCGGCGATCGTGCTGGGCTCGTTGTTCGTGGTGGTAGCGATCGCTGAGCTGTGGCGTATGCGCGCGGGACTTGCGACGCCGCGAGCAGACGGCGTCGCGTTGCAGACGGGCGGCCGGGCGCGCCGTGATTTGGGCGAATGGGCGGCGTTCGCTCTGGCACTGTCGGTATTGTTGCCGGCCCTGCTGCGTTACGGCGGCGGTAACGTCGACGACTGGTGGGATCTCGCTTTCGTTCGTTCGTGGATCGCCCACGGACGCTTTTCGTTCGAAGAACCTTTTCTCGGCAGCGGCGGGTATCATCCGCGCTTCTTGTGGAGCGCGTGGCTGACCCTCCAGGCCATCGTCGGCATCGGCCGCGCCGACGATCTGTGGCGACTCCAGGCCGGACCTTTGGCGGTGGTCGTGTGTGCGGCGGTAGTGTCGGCAGTGGCGGCGCTGGCGCGTTCGTTGTTCGGGCGCGGCGACGCGAGGACTATCGCGACGATCCTGGTCGTACCGGCGTGGCTGTGGGGTAGTGAGGCTATTCCGTTTTTCGCGCGCGCCTATCAGGACAAGCTGGTCGCCGCGTTCGCGTTGGCTCCGGTCATGCTGGCGGTGGTCGTAGATGCGGTGCGCAGGCCGGCCCGCACGCGAAGTCGTTTCGGGGCTTTGGCTCTGGTCGCGGTCGCGACCGTGTCGGTTCACAGCCTCGTCTACTCGATGGCTGCGTTTGCCGCGTTGCTCGTCGTCGCGGCGAAACACGGCAAGCGCACGGCGGCGTGGCTGCTGTCGCGAGACGGCTTCGGATTCGCCGCTGCGCTGGCGCTGCCGGCCTTGTACCCGCTCGCTCAGGCGCTGTGGCTGACAGGCGCATTTGGAGCTGAAGGCATCTCGCTTAGTCAGGTGGACAATCCGGTGGTGCGTGCACACCTGGCGCTCGGCCGCATTCTCGGTGCGGGCGCGGGCTGGGACGGCAGGGTGCTCGAAAACGTCGAGCGCGTGTCACCGCTGTGGATCGTTCATCCCGGCGCGGTTTTCGCGCCGATCGCGCTGCTGGCGCTTCCGGCTCTGGTACTGCTCTGGACCAGGCGCCGGCGCCTGGAGGCGCGCATCCTGTTGGTGCTGACTGTGGTGCCGACAGCGTTGCTGTTCACGCCCGGGCTGGCCGCTTTTGCCGGGCGTCTGTGGGTGCCGTGGATGCTCTATCGCATCGGCTGGCTGGTGCCGGTGGCGGTGTTGATCGGCATGGCAATAGGTGAGGGCGTGTCTGTGCACGCGGCGGCGGGTTGTGCAGGGCAGGCTCGGCGCAAAAGGCCGGCACGCGTGGCATCGCTGTTTCTTGCTTGTGTCGCACTGGCGCTGGGGTGGAACGCCGCTGCCGATCGTATGCGCCGTGACATGGCCGAGCATCCGGGGCCGGTCTCGCACGCTCCGCGTGGAAATTCGCTTGCGGTCTACAGTTTCCTTGCCGGCGATTACCGGACCGACGCTGCGGTTCTGGCGCCGCCGGGTTTTGCCGAACTGGTTCCGGCTCTGGCGGGCAAGCCGGTGGTGGCTTTCACGGAGCGTGGAACTCTGGTGTTCGCGCTCGACGAAAGGCGCGCCTACAAACGGCTGCGCGACCGCGCGCAATTCTTCAGCGCTGCCGCGAGCGCGGCGCAGCGAGACCTCATCGCCGTGCGTTACGGTGCGCGTTGGGCGGTACTGCCTCGGCGCCTGGTCGCGAGCGGGAGTGAAGATCGCTGGATTCGCCGCTTCGGCGCCGAGTCGTTGCTGGCGGCGAGCGCCGCCGATGCGCAGGACGTGTACTGGAGCAGCACTCGCGAAGGTGTCGACGCGGGCCTTGGTGAGCGTTGGCGCGTGGTGCTGGAGAATCGCGATTGGTTCGTCGCCGCGCGCGATGATGTTGCGGCAAGTGATGCCGACGAGCAGTCAGAGCGCGATCGCGTTTCGTTGGCACCGTCGAGTTCCGCAGGCAGTGCGCAGGGGTGCGCTGCGCAAACCAATGACGTGGCGTTGCCGCCGTGGTTGTGCGTGCTCGGCGCGCAGCCTGCGCCGCGCCCGGCCTTGCCTTTGCCGGCGGCATCCGGTTTCGGCGCCGTGCTCGCGTCGGTGGCTTCGTCGCCCGGCTCACTGGTCGGATACCAGCCGCCTCCTCAGCTTCTTGCGCCGGTCCCGCAGCCGATCTGGACCGGAGGTCCTGAGCCGTGGGAAGACGTACCCGCCGAGGTCGTGATCACGCTCGACATCGGAGTCTCGTGCATGGTCAAGGCGGTGCGTGTGATTGCGTACGCTCCGCGGCCGCGCCGCGAGGCTTTCGAATTGGCGATCGACGATCGTCGTCTGCGCGCGCAGGCGGTTCACGACCAGCCGCTGGATCTGGAACTCGACGCTTCGACTCCGCGTTCGCGCGTGACGTTGCACGTACGTTCGCTGCTCGGCAATCCGGTTTCGCTGCGCGATGTTCAACTGCTGGGGGATCCGTCTTCCTGCACCGGACAGTGGCCTGCGCACGAGGAGCCGGTGCTCGACATCGTCGAGCCCGACGGTGCCGCTCTGCAACGGCTCGCCTTCGAGCATCCAGGCAGCGGCCGGGCGTTCATGTCGCTGGCCCACCGCGCCGCGCACGATGGCCGCCGCGAAGCCGCGCGCGCGTTGCTGGTGGAGGCGACGCAGCGCGAACCGTCGCTGGTGCAGGCCTGGATAGATCTCGGATTCAACGACGATGCGGCTGGTCGCACGGCGGCCGGCATCGACGACTTCGCTGGCGCAATGCGCGCCGATTCGCACAGTGCGTGGGCTCACGGTTGCGCGGCGTGGGCGCGCTATCGCAGCGGTGACACAGGTCTGGCGCTGTGGCACGCGCTGCGCGCACGCGGTCTTGATCCGTACTACGCCGACGGCTGGACTTTGCTGGCCTATGTCGCTCACCGCGCGCGATTGGACGGGGTCGCTGACTACTGTCTCGATGCGGCACAGCGTGTGGATCGTGAGCGCAACTGGCCGCTGCTGGCGCGCGCCGAGTTCGCGGTCGCCGCGGGAGACGTTGGGCGTGCCCGCGAAATTCTCACGGCCCACCTTGCCGCTGCGCCCTTCGATGTCGAAGTGCGCGCCAGACTTCGTGAACTCGACGAGCGCCGCGGCGATGCCGCCGAGACCGTGCAGTGAACAGCCGCCTTGCGCTGGTGGGGCCGATCGCGCCGCTGCGGGGCGGCATCGCGGCGCACAGCGCGCGTCTGGTCGAAGCGCTGCTGCGCGACGGATCCTGTCCTCAGGTAATTTCGTACTCACGCCTGTATCCGAGCTTCGGCTTTCCCGGAACTTCACCGCTTCATTATTCATCGGTGCCGCAGCGTGAGAACGCTGCGCAGGCAGTGGCAAGTAATCCAGATGCTCGCGGCGTCGCGGCGCAGGCGGCGGACCTGAAGATGCCGGTGCGTGTTGAAGCCGTGCTCGACACCTTGGATCCGCGCAGCTGGCGGCGAGCGGCGGCTCTTCTGGCGCGGCTGGATCCGGCCAGGGTGGTCGCGCAGTGGTGGCATCCGGTTGCCGCGCCGGCCCTGGCCTGGTTGCTTGGAACGCGGCCCCGCACCTCGGTCACGATTGTGTGTCACAACCTGTTGCCCCACGAGAGGTTCCCGCTGGCGCGCGCTCTGGCCAGAATGACTCTCGGGCGTGCGGGGCTGATTGTCTGTCACAGCCGCGTGGTGGCCGACCAGGTGCTCTCTTTGCTGCCCCGGGCTCGGGTCGAGACCGTGGCCTTGCCGCCGCTGATAGATGTCGGCGCTGTCGCCGCGGATCTCGGCGCGCAATGGCAGGCGAGCCGGGCCTGGGCGGCGGCGCGTCTTGGATTGGCAGTGGGCGCACCGCTGGTGCTGATGGCAGGACATCTGAGGTCGTACAAGGGGGTTGAGGTCTTGCTGGAGGCCTGGAAACGGAGGCCTCGAGGCGCCGGCGATGCGGCGCGGCTGGCCTTGGTCGGTGAGTGCTACCTGCGCGGCAGTGCCCGGCGCCGGGTGCTTGCGTCGGTGAACGCTGATCCGTCGATTGTTTTATTGAATCGATACGTTGACGATAGTGAACTCGTGCGCTTGGTGAGCATCGCCGGAGTTCTCGTGCTGCCCTACGTCGGGGCTTCCCAGAGCGGCATCCTGCCGCTCGCGAGCGCGCTGGGCGTGCCGTGCCTGATCAGCGATGTCGGTGCTTTGGCGGAGCAGGCTCCTAACGCCAGGCGGGTAACGGGCGGCGACGTTGCTGCTTTGAGCGTGGCTTTGTCGGAGATGCTGGCTCGCTCGCATCGCGGCGGTTCTGGCGGGGGCGCGACCGTGGTTCTGGATACGAACGTTGCGGACTGCACGGCAGGTTTTTTAGAGCAGTGGCGTGAAGTGGTTGAAGTTGTTAGCGGACGCGTTCGTCCATGACGCGCGCCCCGGGAACGGCGGCGCCGTGGCGCGAACGCGCGGCAGTGATAAGTGACAAGTGAAATGACGGACCGGCAGCCATGACATCGTACTCGTACCGGGCGACCACCCGTGAAGGACGCATCGTCGAAGGGACCGTGGAGGCTTCGGGCGAGGCCGCCGTGGTGGCTTCGCTGCGTGGCCAGGGCCTGATCCCGCTGACGGTGCGGGCTGGCGCCGCGCAGGCCGCCGCGTCGAGCCGCTTTTCGCTCTCCTTCACGCCGCCCTGGAAGAGGGCACGCAAGGTGAAGGGCCGCGACCTGATGCTCTTCACCGGCGAGTTGGCCACTTTGCTCAAGGCCGGAATGCCGCTCGACCGCAGTCTGGCCAGCCTGTCCTCGCTTACCGAGAACGCCACACTCGAAGGCATCGTGCGTCAGGTGCTCGGACGTGTGCAGGAGGGCCGCTCGCTGTCGCAGGCCCTTGGTGAGTACCCGAAAGTTTTTCCGCCGATCTACGTCAACATGATCCGCGCCGGTGAGGCCGGCGGTGTCGTCGAGACGGTGCTCGAGCGTCTCGCCGAATACCTGGAGCGCACCGAGAAGACCCGCGACGAGATCAAGTCGGCGATGGTCTATCCGCTCGTTCTGTCGCTGACCGCGGGTGCCGCCATCACCATCATGCTCACCGTAGTGCTGCCGCGCTTCGCGTCGATCTTCGCAGATCTCGGCGCCGCCATGCCGACTTCGACGCGGCTGGTGATGGGCGCGAGCAATTTCATCAAGAGCTATTGGTGGGTGATGGCGATCATCGGCTACGGCCTGTACGTAGGAATGCGTCGCTGGCTCGCCACCGAGGCGGGCAGGCGGCGCTTCGATCGCTTCTCGCTGGCTGCGCCGATTTTCGGCGATCTGACGCGCAAACTGCAGGTCTCGCGTTTTGCGCGCACGCTCGGCACCATGCTCAAGAGCGGCGTGCCGCTGATCCAGGCTCTCGAGATCGTTCGCTCGGTGGTTGCCAACGTCGTCATTTCGCAGGCGCTGGCCGGGGTGCAGCGCGACGTCAGCGAGGGCAAGGGTTTGTCTGGACCGTTGGAAAGGTCCGGCGTCTTTCCGCCGCTGGCGCTGCAGATGGTGGGCGTGGGCGAGGAAACAGGCCGTCTTGACGATATGTTGCTGGTGGTCAGCGAGCATTACGACCGCGAGGTCAGCAATGCGGTGGCGCGCGTCATGTCGCTGATGGGGCCGCTGGTGCTGGTGGTCATGGGTGTGGTCGTCGGCTTCATCGTCTGGGCGATGATGTCGGCGGTATTCAGCGTCAATCAGATGGTCGTGTGAACGTCGGTGAAGGATTTCGTGCACAGGGCCGGGCCGCGGCAGCACGATTCATTTGCGGGCTGAGAGTGAAGGGCTGGGGCGCGTCGGCGTCTACTGACCGAGGAGGTTTGAGAACAGTGGATTGCAACAGAGACGAACGCCGCCGCCGTGATCGGCGCGCCGGTTTCACGATGATCGAACTGCTGGTCGTGATGGTGATCCTCGGATTGCTGGCCGCGCTGGTGGCGCCCAACTTCTTCGGCCAGGCGGCCAAGGCCCGCGTCAAGACCGCCAAGGTACAGATCACCAATCTGGCCACTGCGCTCGATGCTCTGGCTCTGGACACGGGCCGCTATCCGAACTCCCAGGAGGGACTCTACGCTTTGCTGGAGTCACCTTCGGGTATGGACATGTGGGACGGTCCGTACATGAAGAAACTTCCCAAGGATCCGTGGAACCACGACTACCTCTATCGCGGACCGCAGAAGGGTGGCGGGGACTACGAGATTTTCTCCTACGGTGCCGACGGACGCCCGGGCGGCGATGGAGACGGCGCTGATATCTCGAATCTCGACTGAGCGGCGTAGTCGCAGCGGCTTCACGCTTCTCGAACTCATCGTCGTCGTCGTCATCATCGGCGTGATTTCCGCGCTGACGATGCCGTCGGTCGTGTCGGGATGGCGCCAGAGCGCGGTGCGTCGCACGGTGCGCGAGTTCATCAGCGTCGCGCGCGCGGCGTCGTCGCGCGCGGTGACAACCCGCAGACCAGTCGGTCTGGTCATTTCGGAGCGAGATGGGCGCTTCGGTGTCGAAGGCGCCGCTAGCAGCTTTGCACTGCCTGACTTCGCCCAGTTCGGCGACATCAAGGGGGGCCGCGACGGAGACGGAGACGATCAGATTGTGTTCGAGTTCTATCCGACCGGCGCTTCGTCCGGCGGCAGCGTGACGATCCGCTTCGATACCGCCTCTGGTTCCCAGCAATTCGTCCTGGTGTTCGACCCGTTGATCGGCCGCGTGCGCATCGAGGGCAACTCTTGATCTGGTCGCGTTACCTGGCGGCTCGCCATCCGCGAACGCCCACGTCGGTCCGCGGGCGCCGCAGGCGCGGCTTCACCCTGCTGGAAGTGACCGTCGCGGTGGCGGTGATGGGAGTCGGCATAGTCGGCGCGCTCGAACTATTCACAGGCAGCATGAAACTGGCCGGCGAAGTCGACAATCAGACAAAAGCCCTGGTGCTCGCGCGTTCACTGGTTGATCGAGTGATGTGGAAATCTCTCCTGAAAGAGGAGACGAGCAACGGAAGCGAAGGAAAGTTCAGTTGGACGTTGGAGGCGCGGCCGATCGATCGGCAACTTCTCGGACTCGAAGAGCAGGGCAAGGACAAGCTTCGCGATGCCGGAGGAGAACTCGGCCTGTGGCAACTTTCGGCAGAGGTGCGCTGGCTCGGCACCCACGGCGAGAAGAGCGTTGTCATACAGAGCGCCCGCATCGGTGAGAAGCCTTCGTGAGAGTGTTTGGTGAAGCACCGCGTGCGAGCCGCGCGAGGGCCGGCGGCGCCGGATTCACGCTGCTGGAACTGGTGGTGGCGATGGCCGTTTTCAGTCTGGTGTGTCTTGCAATCTACGGCGTCCTGGTACTCGGCGCGCGTTCGGCGAGTTCCGGCGAGCGTGTGACCGAGCAATCACGGCGCTTCAGGGTGGCGACCGAATTGATGAGCAGGCAGATTGCCTCGGTGGTGCCTATTTCGTTGCCGAGGCCGAATCAGGAAGGGCTCGGCAGCGACAAGGATGGGTCGGAGCCTCAGCCGTATTTTTTCGGGGACTCCGAGCAGATCGAGTTCGTTACGTCGGCGCCGCAGAGGCCCGACGCCAGCGGGATGGCGATCGTTCGTTACTGGTTCGAGGATGGCACGCTCAAGATGTCGGAGACTCCGGCTTACGAGGCCTACCGCGGCGGCAATGGACGGGGCAAGGACGAAGGACCTTCCGCGGGTGCCGAGGCGACGTTGCTGTTCGACGTTGACTCGCTCAAGTTGAGCTACCGGCGCGAAGTTGACGACACCGAGGAGTGGCTGGACGTCTGGGATGCTGCGGAGAACGATCAGCTGCCGGCAGTAGTGCGAATAGAGGTGGCTCCTTCGGTGGCGGCCGGGCCGTCCTGGTACCAGGAGGCTCCGGTCCTGGTGGGCACGTTCAATCAGATCTCTGACGTTGCAGGAGATTTCAAGGGCGTCAAGCGTGGCGGCAGGTTCAAGCCCAAGCCGCCACCAGGGCAGGAAACGACCACCACGACCGAGGAGCCGTGAAGGCCGCGGTCGGCCGTGGTGTGATGTGATGATTGGCTACGAAGCAGGAGAGGAGTTCAGATGGAATCGAGTGAAAGAGTCTTGAAAAGCGTGATGGTGAACGAAGAACTCGCGGCGGCGGCAGCGAGATACCGCGCAGACTGGTCGCTTCTGTGTGCGGCCGCCGGCCCGGGCAAGGACAAAAAGGCCGAGGATGGCGACGAGGTCGAGGAAGACGACGATCTCGATGACGACCTCGACGACGATGATCTCGACGACGACGATCTCGACGACGACGATGATTTCGACGACGACGACGACGACGATGATGACGACGAAGAAGACGAGGACGACGACGACGAAGACTGAGCGCCACCGCGGCCAGCGCGGGGTCGCCCTGCTTCTGGTGGTCTGGACGTTCGCGATGCTGGCGGTATTGGCGGCCGAGTTCGCGCGCGCGATGCGCGACGAAGCCGCCAGTACCCGTAACTTCAAGGAGGGGACGGTGGCGCGCTATCTGGCCATGGCGGGCATCAGCGAAGCGATTCTTGCCTTGCGGGCGAACCGCGAACAGGCCGAGCAGATCGAAAAGGCCGAGGACGATCAGAACCTCGATCCGGTCCGCTCGCTCGCCCAGGGTGACGGGCAGTGGGTCAAGGCCGAATTCAACGGCAAGGCCTACCAGGTACGGGTGCTGGACGAGGGCGGGAAAATTGGTCTGAATGCGGTCGACGATTCCACGTTGCGACTGCTTTTGACGAACCTGCAATTGTCCGGCGACGTTGTCGACACGATAACCGATTCGATTGTGGACTGGCGTGACCCGGACGATCTGCACGGCGTGAACGGCGCGGAGAGCGACTACTACGAAAGTCTTCCGCGCCCGTATCGTGCCAAGAACGGCGACTTCGACACGGTCGAAGAGTTACTGCTGGTGCGCGGGGTGGATCGCGAGTTGTTCTACGGCAACGAGGAATATCCTGGGCTCGGTCAGATTTTTTCGGTTTTCAACGGCCAGAAGAAGGTGAACCCGGCCTCGGCCACCCCGGCAGTGATGCAGGCCCTGTTAGGTATGGGGCGCAACGACGCGGAGGAACTCGCGCGACAGCGCCGTAGCGGTGCTCAGACTCCCGATGATCTCAGCGCTCTGCTGGCCGGTTCACCGATCGGCGGCGAGCCCAAGACGCCAGTCGACATGACGATCGAAGCACGGGTGCTCGCCGACGACGAACGCACCGAACTGGCGCACGTCGGCGCGGTCGTACACATGGATTCGGGAGGAGGCGGGTTGCGGGTCTACAGGTGGTATGATTCGATCCTCGCTTCCGAATCCGATCACGCCGGCATGGCCGGGACCTCCGGAGAGGAAGAAGTGCCTGCGGGCTGAGCGCTGCGAGTGGAGATAAAGAGTTTTTTTCGCGGCATCGTCAAGGCTGACTTTGCCGATGGCCTGGGGATAGCACTGCGTGGTGACGTGGTGTCGGTGGCGCACGTCCGCAAGCGTCTGAACTCCGTGCGTGTGGTGGCCCTGGCCTCGACGCGTCTGGGAGGCCCGGCGGAGGCCCACCTGGCCGAAGCCGCCAGTTTCCTGCGCCGCTGGGTCGCGGACAACGGGGTAGAGCCCACCCGAATCAGCATCGCGGTGGACCGGTCGGTAACTTTTCTCGGGACTCTTCCTATCCCGGCGTCGGCAGCTGCCAACGCCGGTTCGGTGGTTGGCTACGAGCTCGACAGGCTCATCCCGGTACCGGCCGACGCGCTGTACTGGAGTCATCTGGTGCGACCGGTCGGCACGGTGGGGGAGCGGGTAGCCGTGACCGTCGTCGCCGCTCCTCGCCTCGCGGTGGAAGAAGCCGCCGCACTGGCAGCGGAGGCCGGCCTGCCCCTGTCCGCGGTCACCGCCGAGCCGTTGGCTCTGTCCGATTACGTTGCCTTCTCCGGCCATCCTCTGGCAGCGCTGCTTACCCGCGTCGGGACACGCGAATACCTTACGCTCGTGGCCGCCGGCGTGCTGGCCTCCAGCCGTCATCTCGATCCGCGCGCCCTCTCGCGGGCCGAAGCGATCGCCAGGGAGATGGAGACGGCGCTTCCCGAGTGCAGCGGTGAAGCGCCTGTGCGCGCAAGTCATACGCCCGTTGAGTCAGGAGAGGTGACGCTGGCTGAACTGGTCGGGGCTGATTTCTTCCCGATCGGCTGCAGTCCCACCGAGTCCGAGATCGTCGCGGTCGGGGCGGCCCTCGGGCAACTCGGCGAGTCGAAAGTTCCGATCAACCTGCTGCCGGAGGCGATGGTTCAGGCCTCGACCGGTCTTGGTCTTCGGGAACTGGCTCTGTCCGGTGCGATGATTGTGATGTCCCTCATATTGGTCGCGACCATGGCTGCCAAGAACCTCGCTATCGATGCCGCGTTGGTCGGTGAGGTGGAGCGGATCGAGCCGATGGTCGAACAGGCCCTGCGCAGGCAGGACAAGAACCAGGAAACCCTGGAGAAGGTAGCGCGCCTGGAGAAGAAGAGCCGTAGCCGTGTGCTCACATACATGAAGGCGATCACCGATCTGGTGCCGTCCACTGCCTACCTGACTACATTCCGCTTTCGCGAAGACCGCATAGAAGTCGACGGGATCGCCAACAAGGCCAGCGACCTGATCGCGATTCTCGAGGCCTCTCCATATTTCGCCAGTGTTGATTTCACCGCACCGACGACCAAGTACCTGGCCGATCAGGAGCGCTTCAGCCTGCGCATGAAGGTCGAGGAATGAACCCGCTCGATCGCTGGAAGGCGCTTTCCACAAGAGAGCGGACTCTGCTGGTGTCAGCGCTCGCGATCGCCGCCATAGTGATATTTCGCTACGGCATCTTCGGAGGCGAAAGCGAGGTCGAGTCGGCCAGCGCCGATGCCCAATGGGTCCAGGTCGCGAAAATCGAAAACTACCGGCGTATCCTGGCACGATCCAAAGCTACCGATCAGCAGGGCGCCGAGATCGAGGCGCGATTCCAGGCCGATCAGGACAGACTGACCAGCGGCGCAACGACGACTCAGGTCGGCGCCGAGTTGCAGGGGCTGATCGGTACGCTCGCTACGGATGCCGGGCTCAACGTTCTCAGTTCGCAGCTTCTCAAAGAAGAAGATGTCGACGGTTTCCGGCGCGTCGGAGTTCGGCTCACGCTCAGTGGCAGTCTTGAAGGTGTAGCGCGGTTGTTGTCGTCGATCGAAGGCAACGAGAAAGACCTCGTGGTCGCCCACCTCGAAGTAAACCGCAAGCTTGGTACGGTCAGGCGGCCGACCACGCCCACGTCGCGCACCGTTCCGGATCCCGCGACGACACCGCCGCCGCTCACCGTCAGCCTCGAGGTCAAGACCTTCATGAGGCAAGCGACGTGAAGCGCTTGTTGCAGGCACTGGCGTTGCTTCAACTGGCGCTGGTCGTCGGACTGGGGCTGCGCGTAGTCGACGTCGTGCGTACCGAGTTGCCGAGTTTCGGCGACCTTCCCGATCTACCCGCGCTTACTCCGCTGCCGTCGGCCAGGCTCAGGGCCAAACCCGACGCGGCCACCACCGACGCCATCGTAAGTGCGGATCTTTTTGAGGCCGAACGTGGTGTTCACCCCGCAGACATCGACGTCTCCGGGATCGTCGAAGCGCCGCCTCTTCCTCCGCCCACCAACGTCAAGGTCAGCGGAATCCTGTTGCTCGGTGAACCGGTGGCGATCATGTCGGATACGACCGTGAGTCCTGACCAGCGGTCGCTGCGGCGTGGCGACATGTTCGGCGACTACGAAGTGGGAGAGATCGGGCCGAGTTCCGTGGTGTTGCTGGGTTCGACGGGACAGCAATTCCGTCTGGACTTGCACGTGGAAGGTGGCGGCGCCGCTCCCGCACCGGGAGCGCCTCCCGCTCACGGAGCCGGTGCTGCGCCGGGAAGGCCAGCCATTCCGGGCAACCGTGCTGCCGCGTCCCAGCGTCCCGGCGTTGCGCCTGCAGGGGAGGCCAATGCTGCGGCGGACTCGAAAGCGATGAGCGCGCGGGAACGGGCTCAGGCCATTTCACAGCGCAACGCCGCGATTCGCGGTAATCGACCGGTCCCCGGGCAGGCCGGTGCGCAGGGGCAGGCCGGTGGCGCGGCAGCGCCGGATCCTGTGCAAGCGCGCCTGGATGCCCTGCGCAAGCTTCGAGAAGCGGCGAAAACGCGCTAGAAAAGCCGACGAAGAGTCGCCGCCTGGCGAAGTAACTTGGACCCAACAGCGGTGGACGAGGAGACATGGCAATAACGACGAGGCGAAACGGGCGAAGCGGCTGGGTGCGGGCGCTGGTGTCGGCAGGCCTTGTTGTCCTGCTGGGTGGGGTGGGGGCCGCTCTCGGCGCCGAGCACGCTGACCCCGACGCGGTCATTGCGCCGAGTGATGCCGCGCAGTCCGAGCCGACTCTGCCTGCCGGGTCGCCGCCCGCCGGGGCGAGCAGTGGAGTCGACGATTCTATCGTCCTCAACTTTGAGAACGCCGACATCCGTGAGGTCATCTACAGCCTCGCGGCGGCGATGAACATCAACTACTGGGTTGATCCTCGCGTCCAGGGCCAGGTGACGGTGCGCACCTCGGGTAAACTTTCACGCGACGACCTGTTCCCGATCTTCCACCAACTGCTGCGCAACAACGGATTTGCGGCGATCAAGACCGGCGATCTCTACTCGATCGTGCCTGCGGAAGAGGGCAAGACCAAGATTCTCGGAGCCGGCCGTGCGCTGGCTGACGAGAACCACTTCGTCATGAACATCGTCAAGGTGTTTCACGTCGGTGCTGAACAGATGGCACAGACGCTGGCGCCCTTTGTCTCCCCAGGCGGCGACGTCATCGCTTTCGCGCGCTCTAACCTTCTCATCGTCACCGACATTGCCGCCAATGCCGATCGCCTGACTGGACTCATCGGTACTTTCGACACCAACACCTTTGCCGAACTGAACGCGAAGGTTTTCAAGGTCGAGCATGCGGTGCTCGAAGACCTGGCTTCTGAGTTGCAGTCTATTCTGGAGGCCTACCACTCAGCCGAAACCGGAAGCAGCGCTTTCCTGATTCCACTCTCGCGTCTTGGAGCCATCGCGGTGGTCGCACAGGACAGGGCGGTGGTGATGGCGGTCGAGTACTGGATCGGGGTGCTCGACGTCGAGTCAGAAGCGGGCGGGCGCCGGCAGGTTCACGTGTACCGGGTCGAGAACTCGAAGGCGGCGGACTTGGCCGGTGTGTTGAGCGACGTCTACGGCGAGGGCGGCGGAGGCTCGAGGTCGGGAAGTTCACAGCGCGGGCGTTCCGGAGACGCGGCCGAGGCCGGCCTCGGGTTGGGCGGCGGCATGTCCAGAGCGTCTTCCGGGTCCTCGTCCTCCAACCGGCGCAGCAGCAGTTCTCGCGT
The DNA here is from genome assembly GCA_903893315.1 of uncultured bacterium. Lineage (GTDB taxonomy): Bacteria > Desulfobacterota > Binatia > UBA1149 > CAITLU01 > CAITLU01. The sequence goes on along the minus strand of CAITLU010000036.1, from coordinate 177,445 downwards.
CGGCGGCAGTATGGGGGCCGGTGACAGCGGCGGTGTCGGCACCGCGGGCAGTCTCGGCGGCGGCGGTGGCGGCGGACTCGGTGGCGGAGGAGGAGGCGGACTCGGCGGTGGAGGAGGAGGAGGAGGGCTCGGCGGCGGCAGCAACAGCCGCGGCAGCAACCGCGGCGGCGGTAGCAACGGCCGTAGCCGTACGCGCAGCGGCGGTGGCGGCGGTGGTGGCAGCGGCAGCGGCGGAGTGGTGCTCGGCGGCCCCGATAGCCAGAACGATCTGTTCGAGCAGGAAGTTCGCGTCGTCGAAGATGAAGTCACCAACTCGCTCGTTATCCTTGCGACACCACGCGACTACCAGACCATCAAGACGGTTCTTCGCGACCTCGACGTGGTGCCGCGCCAGGTGCTGATCGAAGCGATGATCGCCGAGGTGACCCTTGGAGAAAGCGATTCCCTGAGCATCCTGCAGTCGCTCAATCCGTCCAATGCCGACACCAAGGTCGGCACCGGAGACCAGGGCGGCAGCTACTTCGACCTCTTTGGACACGAATTGCGCGCGATCGGTTCGATCGGTGCCGGCGGCATTCTTGGCACCTTCAGCAACTATCGAAACGGAGTCGAGATCTACAAAGGCGTCATCGATGCGCAGGCCAGTCGCGGCAAGATCAAGGTTCTTTCGCGTCCGCACCTGATGACGAGCGACAACAAGGAAGCGCGCATTCTGGTAGGCCAGGAAGTCCCGATTCTGACGAGCCAGTCCAACAGCACCGTACAGACCAATTCGACGACGCAGATTCTGCAGAGTGTGCAGTACCGCGATACCGGCATCATCATCAGCGTGCTTCCGCAGGTGAATTCCGAGGGCTTGGTCAATCTCGAACTGTCGCAGGAAGTAAGCGAGATCGCTTCGCAGAAGCAGAGTGCCACCATTCAATCGCCTACGTTCACCACCCGCGAGGCCCAGACCACGGTGGTGGTAAACAGCGGCGAGACCATCGTCATCGGCGGCATCATCTCGGATACCATGACCGAAGATCGTACCGGCGTTCCTTATCTCATGGACGTTCCGGTTCTCGGGCGTCTGTTCGGTGGCGATTCAACGCAGCGACGGCGCACCGAGTTGATCATCCTGATCACCCCTTACGTCGTGCGCGATCGCGAAGAGGCGGAGGCCGTCACCGATCAGTTCCGCCGCCGTGTCGACAACGTGCTGCAAGAGGTCGACAAGAGTAATCCTACCGACCCGGCTCCCCACACGTTGATTCTGGAAGTCGATCCGGGTGCCGGCAACGAGGCTCCTGCACCGAAGGTTTCGACGAGAGCGCCGGTGCCGTCTCCTAACGGCGGACCGATTCCGCTCGACTTTCCGAAGCAGTAGCGTTGGCCGAACAGTGCGGGGGACTGTCCGGTAAGTTGCGACGTCGCGGTCGGCTATCAGACTTGCGAAGGGATCACGTTCGATGACAACCAAGATCACCGAAGAATGCATCAACTGCGGGGCGTGCGAGCCGGAGTGTCCCAACGTCGCGATCTACGCCGGTGCTGTCGAGTACGAGTGGCAGGGCGGCAAGCACGGCGCCCTGTCTGACGATTTCTATTACATCGTTGCGCAGAAGTGTACGGAGTGTGTCGGCTTCTTCGATCGCGAGGCTTGTGCAGCTGCGTGCCCGGTGGACTGCTGCATCCCGGATCCAGCGTGTCCCGAGAGCGAAGCCGTGCTGATCGCGAGGGCCAAGGTCCTGCATCCGGACAAGGAGTTTGGCGTTAAGGTGCCGTCGCGCTTCAGCAAGAGCGAAGGAACCGAGCCTTCGTCTGTGCAAACGCCGGTGCCTGTGGTTGAAGCCGCGCCGGCCGCGGTCGCGTCTGTCGTCACGACATCCGCGATCGAATCTGTACCTGCTGCCGCTCCGGCTATCGACCGGGTGATTGCCGCACTGATTCCTGCAACCCAGGTTTCGTCGACCGCGGCCGCGCCAGTTGCCGAGGCTGCTGCTGTCGCCGCGCCTGCTGCTGTCGCCGTGAAGCCGGCGGCCGCCGTGGCTTCACCTGTGACCGCCGCTGCAGCGAAACCGGTCGCTGTCGCTGTTGCCGCGTCTGCTGCCGCTGCCTCTCCAGCCGCTGCGGCACCGCCGCCGCGCCGTACGGTTTCCTGCTCCGCCGACTTCGAGAAGTTGAAGGATGCGGTTTGCGGTTCATCGCCAAAGCCTCTTTCGCTGCTCGCGCGCCTGGCCGGACACTTCGGCGGTGTCAGGGTACGCGGCAACGGATCTCCCGGGTTCGACGGTTTTACCTCCACTGCGTTCGAGTCCAAAAGCGAGCGCAGGCGGCGTTACGGAGAAGTGTATCGCGTCGACGAACTCCAAGGCGGCTACTACATTCGCTTGGAGTTGCCGCGTAAGGTTCCGCCTTCGGCGGCCAAGGCACGGCTCGGAATCGGTGACGAAATGCCGGAGTACGATTTCGAGGTGACGTTGCGGGGGCCGGGACTGACCATCCGCGGCCACGTGGTCGAGGATGATATGCGCGCGCTGTGCGGAGTCTCGGCGGCTTTCCCTCCCGACTTCAACACCTCGATTGCGTTGGCGGGCAAACTCGCAGGGCTCGGTTATCGCTATTGTGACAGGGTACTCGAGGTAGTCGTGTCGAAGGGCGATACAGCATCTGGACGTGTAAGCGCGTGAACTCTGTTTCTGTGTGCGGCGTCGAAGCCGAACTCCCATCTGTCGTCGTCAGCGATGGCGAACTCGCCGGTTTGTGCGGACTTCCCGAGCAGGAAGTGCAGCGCTACTCCAGGGGCCGGACCCGCCTGGAAAGTCCCGATGGCGAAGGACCGACGGCGTTAGCGACTCGGGCAGCGAAGCGCTTGCTGACCGCGCGCGGTCTTGATGCCGCCGACATAGACTTCGTCGTGTTCGCCACCAACACTCCCGATATGTTCTTCCCGGGCTCGGGCTGTCTGCTTCAGGACGCGCTCGGTTGTCGCACCGTAGGCAGTCTCGATGTCCGCTCGCAGTGCACTGGCTTTCTGGTCGCGCTCGACGTCGCTCGCCGTTTCGTGACCACCGGCACCTACCGGCGCGTACTGGTGGCCGCCGCCGACACGCCATCACACGTCAATGCCCGCGACGGTAGAAGCCCCGGGCTTACCTGCGCAATGGGCGATGCCGCAGCGGTGGCGCTGGTGGAGAGAGGCGAGCAGCAGGGGAACATCCTTGGAATTGCCGTGCACACCGACGGTTCTCGCGTTTCCGATTATTGCTGCGAGTATCCGGCCAGCCGTCATTTCGAAGGACCCGAACTGGCCTTGCGCAACCGACTTCCGGTGGCCGCGGTTGCAGCGGGCAAGCATTTTCCGACCGCCGACTTCGCCGCGCTTCGTGAAATCGCGTTGACCCGCGTTCCTCAAGTGTTCGAAGAGGCTCTCGCCAAAGCGGGCTGTCGCAATGTCGACGTCGCGCTTGTCGCGCACGTCGATCCGGACGTGGAGCGAGAACTCGGTGTCGCCATAGGCGAACGTGCGGGGCGCGTGGTTACTTCGGACCTGTTGTACTCGGGAGGTGCGTCGCTGCCCGTGCTGTTGTCGCGCGCCGTGGCGTCCGGCTCAGTACTGTCAGGTGAAACTGTAGCGATGCTGACGAGCGGAGCGGGAGTCTCGTGGGGGGCCGCGATCTTGAGGCAACGGTGATGGAGAACGTGATGGAGTTGCCGAAACGTTCGCACATTCTTGGAGCCGGCTTTGAAGTTCCGCGTACGGTGGTCCGCAATGACGACCTTTCGTCGGTGCTCAGTACCAGCGACGAGTGGATCATCCAGCGCAGCGGAATTCGCGAACGACATTACGTGGACGACGGCAACGGGAGCTCGGCGCTGGCCGAGCGTGCCGCGCGGCAGGCTATAGCCGCGGCCGGCCTGACGCCGGCTGACATCGACCTGCTGATCTGCGCCACGCTGAGTTCGGACATCGACTTTCCGGGCAATTCCTCGTTCATTCAGCAGCGTCTTGGTCTCGGCGGTATCCTGGCCTTCGATGTGCGCAACCAGTGCTCGAGTTTCCTGTACATGCTCTCCGTTGCGGATCAGTACGTTCGCACTGGCGGCGCCCGGCATGTGCTGGTGATCGGCAGCGAAGTACACTCGACAGGTATCGAGTACGCTGACCGCAGCCGCCACGTCACGGTGCTGTTCGGCGACGGCGCCGGTGCGGTGGTGGTGGGTCCTTCGCCCGATGACAACAGAGGACTGCTGACGATCAACCTGCACAGCGAAGGCGCGCACGCGCAGAAACTATGCCTGCTTGGACCAGCCTCTCTGAGCAAGCCCAGGCTCGCGCTCGACTGGACTCCTGATGACATCTCCGGCTGGCCGCAGATGGACGGCCGTTTCGTGTTTCGCCATGCGGTCACGCGCATGGGCGAGTGCATCGAAGAAGCGCTCGCGGCAATAGGCGCAGGCAAAGACGACATCCGTATGCTGCTGCCTCACCAGGCCAATCTGCGCATCAACCAACTGGTCGCGATGGGGCTCGGCATAAGCGACGATCGGATGGCCAACAACATCGAGCGCTACGGCAACACCACGGCCGCGACGATTCCCATTCTTCTCGCAGAGACTCTCGCTGCCGGGCGCATTCATGACAACGATCTGGTGTGCCTGAGCGCTTTCGGGTCGGGGTTTACCTGGGGCGCGGCTTTGCTGCGCTGGTAGCGAGGCGGGGCGACGACGTTGATCGACCTGAGTGCGCGCATAGGCGACCTGGAACTTACGACGCCGATCGTGGCGGCTTCGGGAACCTACGGGTACGGACTCGAATACGACGGTCTGGTGGATTGGTCGCGACTCGGAGGAATCTCTGTGAAGGGGTTGTCTGCCGAGCCGTCGGTCGGGCACCCGGCGCCGCGCATGGTGGAAACACCCGGCGGGATGCTCAACGCCATCGGTCTGCAGAACGTCGGAGCCGAGGTGTTTCTTCGCGACAAGCTGCCGAAGCTGCGGAGCATTGCGGCCCACGGGCCCAGGATCATCATCAACTGCTGGGGCAACACCACCGAGGACTTCGTTCGCATCGTCGAGAGGCTAGAGGGGATCGAGGGAATCGACGTTCTCGAACTCAACCTTTCCTGTCCGCACAAGCACGAATGGGGTGGGGTGCTGGCGGCCGACGCGGGAGTGACAGCCGCGGTGGTGACGGCAGTGCGCGCGCGAACGAAGCAGCGTTTGTGGGTGAAGTTGTCACCCAATGTCACTGATATCACTGAGATTGCGAGGGCTGCCGAGGCCGCCGGAGCCGATGCTCTGACGGTGATGAACACCGTGCGAGGGATGGTCATCGACGTTGAGAAACGGCGTCCGGCTCTGGCCAACGGCAGCGGCGGACTTTCGGGGCCGGCCATCAGACCGGTTGCTGTGTACATGGTCTGGCAAGCGGTCGGCGCGGTGGCGATTCCCGTGGTCGGGGCCGGCGGCATCAGCAGCGGCCGTGATGCCGCTGAGTTTCTTATGGCCGGTGCCTCAGCATGTCAGGTCGGGACGGCTTCGCTGTACGATCCCGCTGCGCCGGTTCGCATTGCCGAAGAATTGGCAAAAGTGCTCGCGGGGCTCGGGGAGTCGCGGGTTCAGGACATCATCGGCTGCGCCCGCAGGCCTGTCTGATCGCGTCGGCTTTCCGGAACGCGACGCGTACCGCTGTCCTTTCATCGGATGACAGAATCGTCTTTTCGTATCGGAGGCTGAGCTCTGCTCAGAGTCCGCCATCCGTGGCGCGGGTTGTTGATTGTGACGCCGTTGCGGGTTTGACCCTGTGGGAGGTGGGCGTTACACTTCGCCGGGCTTTTTCCTGCTCTTACCTGGGAGGTTTAAACTTGGAGTATAAAGTCGGAGATAAAGTCGTCTATCCTGCTCATGGCGTGGGTGTTATCGAGGACGTGGAGTCGCGGACGATCTCGGGCGCTCAGGCGATGTTCTACAGCCTGCGCATCATCGACTCCGACATGAAGATCCTGATTCCCACCGCCAAGTCCAAGTCTGTGGGTCTGCGCCGCGTAATCGGCAAGGACATGGTCAACAAGGTCTACAAGGTGCTGCGCGAGAAGCGGGTGACGGTAGATCAGGCCACTTGGAACCGGCGTTACCGGGAGTACACCGAAAAGATCAAGACTGGGTCGGTTCTCGAGATTGCGGAAGTGCTTCGCGATCTGTTCATGCTCAAGGGCGACAAGGAACTTTCATTCGGCGAGCGCAAGATGCTCGACACCGCCCGTAACCTCCTCGTCAAGGAGTTGGCGATCGCCAAGGCCAACACCGAGGAAAACATCATGGAAGAGCTCAAGACCATCTTCGGACACTGATTCGGGGCTCTGAAAACACCACACACTCACTGTGTAACAAGAGGCCGGGGGCGCAGCCGCACCCCCGGCCTTTTGCGTTTGTTGCCGGCACGTCTCTATTTACGCAGTCATGCGTGTTGCGCTGCTGGTCCCCGCTGCCGGAAGCGGTAGCCGTCTCGGTTACACCGAGCCCAAGGCTCTGGTCGACGTCGTCGGCGTGTCCCTGCTGCGGCGCACGTTGGAACGACTGGCCGCGGCCTTCACTTTCGTCGAAACCGTCGTGCTGGTTCCCGACGAGGCGTTGTCGGCATGCGAGGCTGCGTTGGCGGATGCACCAGCCGGGCTCGGGCTCTGTGTGGTCCGCGTCGGCGGCGCCACTCGCCAGCAATCGGTGCACGAAGGCTTGACGGCACTGGTGGGCGACGCCGACATCGTGTGTGTACACGACGGGGCGCGGCCACTAGTTCCGGCGGCCACGCTTCGCGAAGTCATCGCGGTTGCGTCGCGCTGCGGCGCCGCCACCGCGGCGTCGCGTCCCATCGACAGCGTGCGTATCGAGGAAGGAGAGAGGACCCGCGCGCTTGACCGTGCCCGTCTGTGGCTGGTCGAGACTCCGCAGGCTTTTCGCCGCGAATTGCTCGAACGAGCACACGCCACGGCGGAAGCCGAGCACATTCACGGAACCGATGACGCGTCGCTGGTCGAAGCGCTCGGACAGCGCATCGAACTGGTCGAGAGCGCCGGCCCTAACTTCAAGGTGACGGTCGAGGCCGACCTTCTTGCGGTGAGGGAAATGCTGCGACGCGAGTCGTGTCCAACGCGTCGTTGAGGCTGCCCGGGCTCAGCAGTTCTCCGGCGAATTACACATCCTCAAAAGCGGCAGCGAGAAGTTCGCGCCGCGTGCGGCGGCGCGCGGGATTCTCCGCGTAGCCCGGAGTGTCGAGTTCGTCGATACCGCACACCACGTGTTCAACACCGATCAGGCCGGCGAGTTTTTCGTGGAGGGGCTTGAGTACGGTTTCCTGGGCATCGTCGGCACGCGGTGGCGGGAGGGTCACAGTCCGCAGCTCTCGAACAGGCCGCTGGTAAGGTAGCGCTCACCGCTGTCGCACAGCACGCAGACCACGATCGCTTCTGGGGGCAGAAGCCGCGCCACTTGCAGCGCTGCAAAAGCTGCGGCCCCCGAGGAGATGCCCACCAGGATGCCCTCTTCGGCCGCGAGTCGGCGCGTAGTCGCGATCGCGTCGTGGTCGCTGACGGTCACTACGCGGTCGATGACGCGGCGGTCGAGGTTGCCAGCTACGAAGCCGGGGCCGATCCCCTGGATGGCGTGGCGTCCAGGACTGCGCCCTGACAGTACCGCCGAGCCGACCGGTTCCACCGCCACGATCTCTGCGCCCGGGCGCTCACGCTTCAGGACTGAGCCGACTCCCGAGATGGTTCCTCCGGTTCCGACGCCGGCCACGAAGGCGTCAATGCGAGGGCACTGCTCGAGCAATTCCTGTGCAGTAGTGGTGCGATGCGCTTCGGGGTTGGCCGGATTGTTGAACTGTCCGGGCATGAAATAGTCGGGGTGCTCGGAGAGGATTTCTTCGGCACGGGCGATGGCGGCCTGCATTCCGGTGCCGTCGTGGGTCAGGATCAGTTCGGCGCCGTAGGCGCGCAGCAGACTCCGGCGCTCCTCACTCATCGTGTCGGGCATGGTCAGGATCAGCCGATAGCCGCGAGCGGCGGCTACCATGGCCAGACCGATACCGGTGTTCCCGCTGGTGGGTTCGAGGATCGTGCCTCCGGGCTTCAGCCGTCCGTCCCGCTCGGCTGCCTCCACCATCGCCAGGCAGATCCGGTCCTTGACGCTGCCACCGGGATTTTGGGCTTCGAGCTTGCCGAAGACTTTGGCGCTGCCCGCGGCCGCGAGTCTGCGAAACGCGAGGATCGGTGTGTTGCCGATCAGTTCGAGGGTGTTGGACGCGATCTGACCGGGAAATGGCATACGGAGCGTGCGCAGCGGAGCGCCGCGCCGGCGGATGATAGGAACCGCCCGAGTGCGAGTCAACGCGCCTGTGCTCTGCGTCGTGTGAAGCTTGAGAGTGATTCTGATAGGGACTCGAAGGATTACGGATACAATCCTCCTCGAGGACAGCGAACTTGGGTGAGCGACGGTCAGGAAGGAAGAAATGGCAAACGAAGAGGATAAAGCGGCGTTCAAGGTTGAAGACCGGAGAAGGTTCGATGCGGGGGGCGAGCCTCGTGAAGGCGACGAGCAGTGCGACGGCACCGGGTCGTGCGGCTGCTCCGGACCGGCTGACAGTGCCGGACCGTCTGACGGCGCCGGGGCCTGCGACTGCGACGGGCAGTGTGACAAAGGCGGGGCCTGCGACTGCGACGGGCAGTGTGACAGCGCCGGAGCCTGCGACAGTGGCGGGGCCTGCGGTTGCGGAGATACCGCTCAAGCGGGTGCGGGCGAGGGCCGCAAACGCGAGCTTTCATTTTCGAGTTTCGTCGTCGGATTGGCCACCCAGGCTCTGGTGTTCATGGGCGCGATGCCTGCGCCATCGGGGCAGCGAGTGGAGCCCAACATGGGCGAGGCGTCGGTGATCATAGACATCCTTTCGATGTTCCAGCGAAAGACCGTGGGCAATCTCGCCGAGGACGAGGCTCGTCTGATCGAAGACGTCCTCTACGACCTTCGGATGCGCTTCGTGCGTGAAACTCACGCCAAGGCGGAGCAAGGGAGTCAGCCTGAATGAAGTCGACACGTTCGCTACTGGCGCTGGGCCTCGTATTCGGCGCCGTCATCGGCGTGGGTGTAACGGCTGCCATGCGCCACGAGAGCGGCAGTCGCGCAGACGCGCCGCAGGCAGCGGCCGCGGCGGCGGATGCAGTGGTGGAGCAGCAGCCTGCCGCTCTTCCGGTATCGCTCCCACCGGCTGAACCTGGTCAACCGCTGGTTGCCGGTCTCCCCGACTTCAGTCGCTTGGTACAGGCGTTGGCTCCGGCGGTGGTGAACATCTCCACCGAATCCGAAGACAAGAGCGAACTCTCGCCTCACCGTGGCTTCGGCGATCCGGTGGATCCGTATTCGCGTGGTCCGCGCCGCAGTCTCGGGTCGGGCTTCGTATTCGACAAGGATGGTTACATCATCACCAACGCGCACGTGGTCGAGGACGCGAGCAAGATCGTGGTGCGTCTCAACGATGAACGTGAGTTCGAAGCCGAGGTCATCGGTGCGGATGCCAAGACCGATCTTGCCGTGATCCGCATCAAGGGCGCCGACAATCTCGTGCCGGTTTCTCTCGGAGACTCAGACGCACTGAAAGTCGGAGAGTGGGTAGTCGCGATCGGCAATCCTTTCGCCCTCGACCATACCGTTACCGCCGGTATCGTTTCGGCCAAGGGCCGACAGATCAACCGCCGCAATCCCTACGACGACTTCATCCAGACCGATGCTGCGATCAATCCGGGTAATTCCGGCGGACCTCTCGTCAATCTCTCGGGGCAGGTGGTCGGAATCAACGCCGCCATCTTTTCGAACGGCGGCGGCAATATCGGCATCGGGTTCGCCATTCCGATCAACATGGCGCGCAACGTCGTGCCCCAGCTTCGCACTGAAGGTCACGTCACGCGCGGCTGGCTCGGTGTGAAGATTCAGCCTGTCGACAAGGACATCGCCGGATCACTGGGGCTGGCCGAGGCCAAGGGAGCTTTGGTTGCCGAGGTTTTCCCCGACAGCCCGGCTGCGAAAGCGGGTCTGGTAGTCGGTGACGTAATCGTGAAGTTCGACGGAGTGGACGTAGGCAAGTCGGCCGATTTGCCGACCATCGTTGCCGGAACTCAGGTCGGCAAAGAAGTCGAAGTTGTCGTCGTTCGTGAGGGCGGGCAGAAGACATTCACCGTCGGTGTCGCAAAGCTGGCGGACGAAGGCGGCAGCGGGCGTCCGGTGCAGGCGCGCACGCTGGGCCTCACGGTGCAGGACATCGCGCCGGAAATGGCCGGTGAACTCGGCCTCGACAAAGATGCCAAGGGCGTGGTCGTCACCTCGGTGACCAAAGGGTCGCCGGCCGAGACCGCCGGGTTGCAACCCGGTGATCTCATACAGATGGTAGGAAACCGTTCGGTGGAAAACGCGGAGAAGTTCCGCTCCATGCTCGAAGAGGGCACGAAGGATCAGAGTGTGCTGGTTCTGGTACGTCGCGGTGACCAGACTCTGTTCCGTGTCATCAAACCCGGAAGCGGGCACTCCGAGGGCAGCGAGGAAGCACCAGGCGGGCACGGTCAAAGAGGGCAGGGTAGGTGACCGAGCCTTCGTTGCGCGGCGGGCGGGCGTTATCGCTCGCCCGCCCGGCTTTGTCTGCGTCGCTGTCGGTACTGGCTCTGACGCTGGCTTGCGGTCTGCTGCGCGTCGGCCCGGCTTACGCGGACATGGAAGTGCCGCTGCTGGCGAAGGGCAGCGGCGGGAGCCGGCCGGTTTCCGCGAAGATCTTCAGCGACAGTTTTTCGATCTTCCCCGGGCTGCGTGTAGATACCGACTCCTTTCGTGCGAGGCTCGAAAGGCTCGACTACCAGCGCGTCGGAGATTCTCCTTCGCGTCGAGGCGCCTATCGATTCACCAAGCAGCCGCACACGCTGGAACTGTGGCTGCACGCGTTTCAGTACCCGTCAGTCGGAGAACCCGGCCGCAAACTGCGCATGGATCTCGACGACCTCGGCCGCGTCATCAAGATCATCGAAGTCGCCGACGGCGACGAAGTCGAAGACGTCAGTCTCGAACCAGCGTTGATTTCGGGCGTGGCCACGCGTCCGGTCGAAGACCGACAGGTGTTGCGTCTGGACGAGTTCCCGCCGCTGCTGGTACGCGCGGTGCTCGCGATGGAGGACCGGCGCTTCTTGCACGACGATGGCACCGGTGCCGGCTGGCTCGCTCGTGCGTTGGCCATGGACGTGGCTTCGGGCGAGGTCGGGCAGGGCGGCGCGACGCTGCCCCGGCAATCCATCGGCAACTTGTTACCGGCCGACCAGCGTCCGGCAGGTATCAAGATGCGCGAAGCTGCGACGGCGTTGGTTGCCGGGCAGCGTTTCCCGAAGCGGGATCTCCTGGAGGACTATCTGAACGGCACCTGGCTCGGCCACAGTGGATCGCGTGCGATCTACGGGATGGGCGAGGCGGCCCGCTTCTACTTCGGGCGTGACATCAGCGATCTTTCGCTGGGGCAGATTGCCACGCTTGCCGGTATCGTCAGCGCTCCGAGTTTCTACTCGCCCCGGCAGCATCCCGAGCGCGCCCGGTCGCGCCGCGACCTTGTGCTTGCCGAACTTTTCGAACAGGGCGACATCGATAAAGACCGCTACGAGACCGCCCTTCAAGAACCGATACAGACCTCAGATTCCGACCTCGGCGGTATGCGCGCGCCGTATTTCGTCGACTACGTCACTCGCGAACTCGGCAGGCGCTACCCGCGCAGCGTGCTAGAGAGCGAGGGCGCTCGGGTGTTCACGACGCTCGATCCGGAGATGCAGGCGATCGCCGACAGGGTCGTCGCCGACAACGTGCGCGAGATGGAGAACGACATCGCCGATGCGGTCGCCAAAGCGGGGCAGCCGCTGCAGGCCGCGCTGATTGCGATCGAACCGCGCACCGGCAAGGTGCGCGCAATGGTGGGCGGACGCGACTACGGCACGGGCGAGTTCAATCGTGCCATCGACATGCGCCGCCAACCGGGCTCGACGTTCAAGCCCATAGTGATGCTCGCGGCTCTGGGCAGCGAACACGTCGGCGCGCGGCATTTCAAACCGACGACGACGGTGATCGACGAGCGCATCCAGTGGGAGTGGAAGGGGCAGGTCTGGTCGCCGCGTAATTACGAAGGCGAGTTCTACGGACCGGTGACCTTGCGCGAGGCCCTCGAACATTCGCTCAACTCGGCGACCGCCTCGATCGCCCGCGACGTCGGCGTGAAGCCGATTCGCGATCTTGCCGTGCGTCTGGGGATGACTTCCGATCTCGGCGTCTACCCGAGCATCGTGCTCGGTGGCCAGGCGGTTCCCCTGCTCGACATGGCCAAGGTGTTCAGCGTTCTGGCGGCGGGCGGCATACGCGCGACTCCTTCGTCGGTACGCCGCGTCGTTTCCAGCGACGGTCAGCCGGTTGAAGGTGAGGATGTCGAAATTCGCCGCGTGGTTCCCGCAGCCGATGCCTATCTCGTCACGCATCTGCTGGAAGGTGTGATGGAGCGCGGCACCGGTGCCACTGCGCGCCGCAAGGGTTTCAAGCATCCGGCCGCCGGCAAGACCGGGACATCGAACGATTACAAGGACGCGTGGTTCGTCGGGTTCACGCCGGACCTGCTGGTTGCCGTGTGGGTTGGCTTCGATGAAGCCGCGAGCATGGATCGTGCGGGTTCGGAAGCGGCGCTGCCGATATGGACCGATTTCATGCGTCAGGCTCTGGCCGACCATCCGCACACCAGCTTCGACATTCCGCCCGGAATACAGATCGTGGATGTCGACAAGAAGACCGGCGAAATCGCGCGTCCTGATTGTCCCAAGCAGGTACGCGAGGCTTTCCTGGAAGGTGAGCAGCCCACCGAGTACTGTCGCGAGCATGGCGGCGTCTGGCATTAACAGTCTGTTCAGGAAGGCACATGTACGGCGTTGGTCGCGGCCGGTTCGCTCCGGCGTGCCTTCTCGCTGCGCGCCCGTGCTCGCCAGTGACGCGCCTGTCTTGCGTCAGGAGTTTTCCGAAGCGGCCGCGCAGCGGTCGCGAGGCTTGAGCTTGCGCCACGCGTTGCCGGTTGCAGTTCTTGTCGCACTGCTGATGCCGGTTCACGGGTGCTCGTTCGGCGGCGGCGTTCACGTCGAGAGTCCAGCGCCGGCCATTGTCTCCGCGCCAATCACAGGCGAGAGCGCGGCTTCGGACGAAAGCGTCACCCGAAGTGATATCCCGGCGCCCGGGAAGAATGTCGTACGAAGCAATATCCCCGCACCGGGTGACAGCAGCGGCAGGCCGCGCGACCAAGCGCCCGACCGGCGTGCGGTCAAGCGCGCCGATGAAAGCGGCGGCTTTGCGGCGACGGCGGATTGGGAAGCGTTCGCGAACACGCGGCGCATGCTTGGTGCGGAGATCGTCCGCCGTGCCGCGATCCTGCACGAGCGGGCCGTCGGCAACCTCGGTGCCGAGCTTGCGAGTCTGCGCATGAGTGCCAAGGCTCCAGAACTGATCGACAAGGGGTCCATGGACGGTGCCCTGGAACTGCTCGAGCGTGCGCTGTCGATGTACGCAGGCAACGGCTACGCGTATCTTTTCCTAGCTTACGTGCATCACGTCGAAGGCCGTCCGGACAGAGCGACCGGGTTCATCGGCAGTGCGCGGCGTTATCTACCGGCCGACAAAGGGGTGCGCGGCGAAGTCGAAGGACTGGCGCGTTCGATTCGCGCGAGCGGTCCCGGCGCTAGTGCGAGCCGCCCGCCGCCGACGGGCTGACACATGCGTATTCTCGGCATCGAAACTTCGTGTGACGATACTTCCGCGGCGGTGGTCGAGGGACGCCGCGTGATGTCCAACATCCTGGCTTCGCAAGATGCTTTGCACGCGCCTTACGGCGGAGTGGTGCCGGAGCTTGCGGCGCGGCGCCACCTCGAGACGATCTCGGACGTGATCCGGCGCGCTCTTGGTGAGGCTTCGGTGACGATCAACGACATCGACGCCATCGCGGTTACGCGCGGACCGGGACTGGTCGGTTCCTTGCTCGTCGGCGTGGCCGCTGCTCAGGGTCTGGCGCTGCGCAGCGGCCGGCCTCTGCTTGGCATCAACCATCTCGAAGGACACGCGCTTTCACCGTTGCTGCATGCCGAGCTCGATATGCCGTTTCTCGCGATGCTGGTGTCGGGCGGCCACAGTGCGATCTATCTGGTGCGCGGCATAGGCGACTACCTCGAAGTGGCAGCCACGCGCGACGATTCGGCCGGCGAGGCCTTCGACAAGGGCGCCAAGATGCTGGGACTCGGCTATCCCGGAGGCCGCATCGTCGACGAACTGGCCAGGAAAGGGGACCGCCGGGCCATCGCGTTTCCGCGCGGTCGCGTCAAGGCCGACCCGCTGGCGTTGTCGTTCTCCGGATTGAAGACGTCGCTGTGGGATTTCCTTTCCAAGCGCGGTCGCGATTTCACCGTAGAAGATGTCTGCGCGTCGTTCCAGGAGGCAATCGTCGATGTACTGGTGGCGCGCGCGCAAGCGGCGATGGAATTGCTCGACGTCCCGCGTGTGGCGGTGGCCGGCGGCGTGTCCGCCAACAGCCGTCTGCGTGAGCGCATGTCCAAGTTGTCCGGTAAAGTGGTGTTTCCGCCGATGAGCCTGTGTACCGACAACGGCGCGATGATCGCCTACGCGGCCTTGCTGCGACTTGAGCACGGCCTCGGCGGTGATGACCTCACGGTATGCTCGCGCTTGCCGCTCGGACCCAGGCGCGATGCTGGCGTGGACGCCGCTGCGTCCGCAGGCCGATAAGAACAGTGGCGCCTAGAGCCCGTTGGGGCCAGAACTTCCTGGTCGATAAACAGGCTGCCGAGCGTATCGTCGCTTGGGCCGCCATCGACGGCGCGCCGGTGTTGGAGATAGGTCCGGGCCGCGGTGCGTTGACGCATCTGCTGGCCGCGCGCGCGGCCAGGCTGTGGCTGGTCGAAGTAGATCCCGAACTCGCCGCGATCCAGCGTGTGTGTTTCGTCGACGACGGTCGCGTCACGGTCATCGAGGGCGATGCGTTGCGACTTGACCTGCCGTCGTTGATCGATGCCGGCGTCCACGTGGTAGCCAATCTTCCGTACGAGAGCGGCACCGCGATCGTCGCGTCGTTGCTGGCGCGCCGAGGGTTCACGGCCGACATCGTGGTGATGCTGCAGCGCGAAGTCGTAGAAAGGTTGGCCGCGAAACCTGGCGGCAAGACCTATGGTTCTCTCAGCGTGCTGACGCAGATGACGGCCGACGTCGAACGCGGCATGGTGCTGGCGCCGCGTGCGTTCAGGCCGCGGCCGAAAGTCGAATCGCAGATGGTGCGCCTGCGTCAGCTGCCGGCGCCGCGTTTCGATGTCGGCGACGAGACGCTGTTTCGCGAGATGGTCTACCAGGCGTTCTCGATGCGGCGCAAGATGCTGCGCAACAGTCTCGGGCGCTGGCTGGTCGCGCGTTTCGGTGAGGGCGGTGAGGCGGCTTGCCTGAGAGTATTCAGCGCGGCCGCGGTACTTACGACAGCCAGACCCGAAGAACTGCCGGGAGAAGCGTTCGCGGCTCTGTCGCGTGCGATCGTGGCCGAAGACGAGAAGCTCCGTAGTGGTGCCGAGCACGGCGCGGCCGATCACGCCGGCAGCGGGAGCTGAGGTGCCGGAACTTCCCGAAGTCGAGACGATCAGGCGTTCGCTTGAACCTCTCGTCGTCGGCCGCACCGTAGCGACGCTCGATCTGCGCACGCCGCGCCTGCGTCTTCCGCTCGGAGAGGAACTTCGGCGCGGCGTCGAAGGGCGCCGCATCGTCGGCAGCGGGCGCCGTGGCAAGTATCTGTGGTTCGTTCTGGACGACGACCGCGGCTGGTTCTTCCACATGGGCATGAGCGGGCGCTTGCGCTTCACTGGTGGAGTCGAGGCGGGAGAGGGCCTCCACGATCATCTGGTAGCGCGTTTTGTGGGCGGCGACGCGCTGCTGTTCCACGACCCGCGACGTTTCGGTCTTTCTGTCGTCGATGACCCGGCCACCAGCAGGTTGCTGGCCACGATGGGGCCGGAGCCGCTCGACGAGAGGGAATTTACGCCCGGGTATCTGGCGGCTTTTCGCCGCCGCACCAGCCGCGCGATCAAGGATGTGCTGATGGATCAGCGCGTGGTCGCGGGTCTTGGCAACATCTACGTCAACGAGATCCTGTTCCGCTGCGGCCTGAGGCCGCGACGCAGCATGGCACGTCTGACTTTCGGGGATTGCGCCGCTGTCGTGAGCGCCACGCGGGAAATCATCGCCGATGCGATCGAACACCGCGGGTCGTCGATTTCCGATTTTCTCGACGGTATCGGACAGCGCGGCGGCTACCAATATCGCCACCGCGTCTACGACCGCGAAGGACAGCCTTGCACCACCTGCCGCACGCCGATCAAAGCCGTCGTCATCGGACAAAGGTCGAGCTTCTACTGTCCGCACTGTCAGCGCTGAGGCGCCGCGTTCGAGCTTCGATGGACCTTTAGCGCGAGTGCACGTCGAGGAGATCGCGAAGTCCGTCGCCGAGAAGGTTGAGGCCGAGCACCACCAGGGTGATCGCGATGCCGGGCGCCGCGACCAGGTGAGGAGCTTCGATCATGAACGAGCGTCCCTCAGCGAGCATCGAGCCCCACGAAGGCGCAGGCGGCTGCACGCCGAGCCCGAGGAAACTGAGGCTCGCTTCCGCAACTACCGCGCTCGCCATTCCCAGTGAAGCCTGCACCAGCAGCGGCGCCAGGGTCAGCGGCAGGACGTGCACGCAGAGCACGCGTCGTGAGGTAGCGCCGAGAGCGACAGCCGCTTCGACGTGTTCGCGCGAACGCAGCGCGATCACTTCGGCGCGGATCAGGCGTGCGTAACCGGTCCATCCGATGACGGTGAGCGCGAGAACCACGTTTGCAAGGCCGGGCCCGAGAGCCGCAGCAAGCGCGATCGCGAGCAGGAGACCCGGAAAGGCAAGCAGGACATCCACGAGTCGCATCAACACGAAGTCGACCGTGCCGCCGATGAATCCGGCCAGTGCGCCGACGATCACGCCGATGCCGACGGAGAGCAGGACCGTCGCGAGCGAAACCAGCAGCGAAACCCGCGCGCCGTAGAGAATGCGGGAAAGTACGTCGCGGCCGAGCTTGTCTTGTCCGAACGGGTGCGAAGGGCTCGGCGCGAAGAGCCCCTCGGCCAGTCGCATGTGCGTCGGCGAATCGGGCGCGAGCCACGCCGCTGCCAGCGCCGCGACGACGAGCGCGGCGATCACCAGCATACCGGCGATCAGCGCGAGGCGCCTGGATTCAACGAAGTGCTTCATCACGCATCTTCGGATTGACGGCTACGTAGGCGATGTCGGTAGCCAGATTGACGAGAACGTACACGACCGCGATCACCAGCACGGTACCTTGCACAAGCGGATAGTCGCGGGCCTGTATCGCTTCGACCAGCAGGCGGCCGAGCCCGGGCCACGCGAAGATGGTTTCGGTAATCACCGATCCGCCCAGTACCGCGCCAAGTTGCAGTCCCACTACCGACAGCACCGGGGTCAGCGCGTTGGGCAGTGCGTGACGCACCAGTGTGGCGCTTTCGCTGAGACCCTTGGCGCGAGCGGTGCGAACGTAGTCCTCCGAGAGCGTTTCCAGCAGTGCGCTGCGTGTCATGCGCACCAGCACTCCGCTCATGCCGGCGCCGAGAGTGAGTGCTGGAAGGAGCAGATGTGCCGGCGAGCCGGCGCCGGCTACAGGGAGCCAGCGCAGCGTCACGGAAAAGAGCAGCACCAGAGCGGGACCGAGACAGAACCCGGGAATTGCCACTGCGGCGAGGCTCGCTCCGAGCGCGAAGTGATCGGCGCCGCTTCCCTTGCGGGCGGCCGCGAGCGCGCCGAGCGGCAGTCCCAAAGCCAGCGCCGCGGCGGTTGCCGCCGCGCCGAGCGCCAGGGTTGCGGGCAAACGTTCGGCGATGAGAGAGGCTACCGGTCGATCGCTGCGGACCGAGCGGCCCAGATCCCCCTGCGCGGCCGCTGCCATGGAGTGCGCGTATTGAACCAGCAGAGGCCGGTCCAGCCCGAGGCGTGAGCGCATCTCCTGGCGATCGACCGCGGCCGCGCTCTCGCCGAGCAATACGTCGACCGGATCACCGGGGACCGCGTGCAGGATCGCGAACACCAGCGTAGCCACGCCGAGCACAGTCGGGATGAGGAACGCCAGGCGCTGCATCAGGTAGGTGCGCATGTTCATGGGTATCGTCCCGCGGCCGCCGTAGCGCAAGAACCCTGCGTGACGTGCGGGCGCAAGCGCCGCCTGCAACGGCGCCGCCTGACTTTGCCGTTGATGCCGCCGCGCTGTCCGCGCTCGGCGTCGTGCCGTGGTTGTTCCCCGTCCGTCGGCGTGGACTCAGGCGCACGGGTCGGGTTGCCAAAGCGGCGCGGTCGCGGCTTAACCGTCGGCAAGATGACGTCCATATTGGAACTGCGCGCCGGCCTTGCGTCCACGATCCGGCAACTGGTGTGGGGCGAACTCCCCGCCGACTGCTCGTCGCGGCGCTCGGCCCTGCAATATGCCGCGAGGGTGGCGTGGCTGGCTGCGCATGGCTTTCGCGATGACGCCTGCGCGCTGCACGCCTGCGCTCTCGCGTATGCCAGCCTCATGTCCCTGGTTCCGGTGTTCGCCGTTTCTTTCGCGTTGCTGAGCGCGTCGGGATGGAGTGGAGAACGCCTCGAACCCATCCTTCTAGAGCGTCTTACCTTGCTCTCACCCGAAGCCGTCGCGACCATCGTTTCGTACATCGATCATACCAGCATCACGGGTCTCGGACTCATCGGCGGCCTCTTCCTGGTCGGGTCGGCACTGTCGGTGATGCGGCAGGTGGAGATTTCGCTCGACGCAATCTGGGGCAATCCCCGCCCTCGAGGACTTGTGCGTCGCTCGGCTGATTCGCTGGCATTGCTCGTCGTCGCTCCGTTGCTGCTCGCGCTCGCCGCCAGTCTGACCGCGGCCGTACGCACCAGTTCGTACCTGGGTTGGTTGCAGGGGCTCGGCGGTGCAGGAGTGATACTCAGTGCGGTTGCCGGACTGATTCCGTACGGTGTGGTCTGCGGTGTGTTAACGTTCCTGTACGCTTTCATGCCCAACGCCGAAGTCAGGCTGCGTTCGGCGGTGATTGCCGGAGTGGCAGCGGGAATCGCCTGGCAGATGGCGCAGAGTGCGTATCTCACCTTCCAGTTCGGCATGCACAACTACAACGCGATCTACGGAACGCTGGCGCAGTTGCCTGCGCTGATGCTGTGGATGACGACGAGCTGGTTCATCGTACTGGCCGGCGCCGAGCTGTCGGCGGTGGTGCAGAACTTCGCCGCGCTCAGGCGCGAACGCGAGGTTCTCATCTCCGGTACAGCAGCGCGCGAGAGGCTGGCGCTGGCGCTGGTGTGCGAACTCGCCGAGGCGGCGCGTGTGCGGCGCGCCGCGCCTACCATCGACCAGTTGTCGCACATCTTGAACGGGCCGGTGCGGGAGGTGACGGAGGCGGTGGTGAGGCTTTCGAAAGCCGGTCTCGTGCACATGGGCGGAGACGATCAGGCGTATTGTTTCCTGTCGTCGGCGCCGGGCAGCATCACGCTGCAGCGGGTTGTCGAAGTCGCCAGGGACGAAAGCCCCGGGAGCGGCCGCGCGGACGCCGAAACGGCAATGGGCGCGAGTCTGGACGGTCTTCTAGAAGCGCTCCAGTCGTCGCGCCGCCATGCTCTTGGCGCGGCCACGCTCGCCGATCTTGTGGACCCTCGCGAACTCGTCGACAGCGTCGAACCGGTTCCATTCGCGACCTGAACCCCGTGTCGGTCCGGTTTCGTAAGCCCCCTGAACATGAAGCAGAGATGTTCGCGGCCTCGGAGCGCGCCGTGAGCTGCGTCAGTTGCTGACGTCGACGATACTCGAGTTCAAGGTTCGGCGTTCAGGTGGGCGAACGCGAGTCCGGTGAGGTCACCGGACGCAGCAGGGGTGAATCCTTCGACGCGTCTGGACAGCACCGTCACGTTGCGGGGCCACCACAGAAACACGTAGGGAAGACGCGCCGCGCTGCGGCGCTGGAGTCTGGCGTAGAGTTGTTTGCGCCGGTGCACATCCGGAGTTCTTCGTGCCCTCTCGCTCACTTCATCGACGCGCGCGTCTGCGTAGAAGCCGCGGTTGGCTCCGGCCGGCGGCACCATCCTGGAATCGAAAGCCACGCGCATGAGATCCGGATCGCGGATGCCGATCCAGGCCAGGGAATAGAGATCGAAATCGCCGCGCCTGATGTCGGCGAAGAAGGTGCCCCATTCGTTGCTCTCGATGTCGATGGCGATGCCGACGTCGGCGAGCTGCGCGGCGAACACTTCGGCGATGCGGCGGCGTAGTTCCACGGTGCTGGTCTTGTAGCGCAGGTGAAAGCGCACCTGCGGGCCATCAGCGTCGGGATCGATGAATCCCGCACGATCGAGCAGTCGGCGCGCACGTGCCGGATCGTAGCCGTAACGCCGCAGGTTGCCGTCGAATGCCCAGTGATGCGGCGGCAGCATCCCGCTGGCGATGACGGCCTGCCCACGCAGCAGATTGGCGACGATGGCCTCGCGATCTATCGCGTAGGCTATTGCACGGCGAACGCGCAGGTCGCGCAGGATCGGGTGGCGATGGTTGAAGCCGAGGTACTGAACGGCATCGTAGGGTCCGGTGACGACGTGCACGCGGGGTTCGTGTTCGGCAAGGTAGGCGACGGCATCGGGTTCGAGCGCGTTCTCCACGAGATCGAGGCTGCCGGAGCGAAGTTCTAGCACGCGCATCGTTGCGTCCGGCACGACGCGAAAAGTGATTGCGGCCAGAGTCGGTCTGCCGCCGAACCAGCGTTCGAAGGCCGTCAGTTGCACTTCGCCGTCGCGACCCTGGCGGGCGATGCGGTAGGGGCCGCACCCGGTCTGCGTGTTTGCGTCGAGCGCACCGACGGTCTGCTCGGCCGGAAGAATGCCGAGAGTGGCGGCGTCGAGTAAGGTCGGGTTTTCCTCGCTGAGCGTGAAGCGCACGAGGTCGGGACCTTGCGCTTCGATGCTCTTGACCGCCGCCAGTGCGGCGCGCTTGGGCGACGCGACCGTGCTCTCGAGTACCGAGCGGTAGGTGGCCACCACGTCGTTGGCGGTCACCGGCCGGCCGTCGTGGAACAACACGTCGGACCTCAGGCGAAACAGCCAGCTTCCGTCGGCCTCTCGCTGCCAGCTCGCTGCCAGCGACGGAGAATATCCGCCCTCTGCGTCGGGTTCGACCAGCGAGCAATGCAGCAGCGCACAGATGCGCGAGGCTCCGGCGTCCGCGGCCAGACGAGGGTCGAGCGAACCCGGCGCGGCCTCCATGCCGACAGTCAACGTGGTGGCAAAGCCCGATTGTGAAGCGCTGCGGGCATCGCAGCCGTACGACAACGCGGCAACCGTCACGCACGCCGCCAGAGGCGCGGCCGAGGTCCGCGCCGCACATCTGACAAAACGTTCCAACCATTGAGTAAAATGAGCCTTTCTGAATAGAAGCGGGGCCACCCGCCTGCTACCATGTCGGCTCTGCGGATTCAGGAGGTGCGGGATGTCGGGACGGGTCGGGGTAGCGGTAGCAGTGGTGGTGGGGATCCTTCTTTCGGGGGCCGTGGCCGGAGCGGCCTCGGCGGGCAGTACCCATTTTCCGCGGTACAAAGAGTTGGAGCCGAATGTCGCCTTCTGGCGCGATTCCTTCACCAAGTGGACCAGTAACCAGATCGTTTTCCACGACGTCGAGCACCTCGACCTCGTGTACTCGGTGCTGTCGATCGACGACATCGTCCGAGCCCTTCCGCAAAAACAGCAGGAAGACGCCATACGTGCCCGCCGCAAGGCCGAGGGCGAACGTCTCGAGGCCATGCTCGAGCGCATCGGCTCCGGACAGTCGCACACGGAAGAAGAGCACCGCATCGTCAGGGCCATCGCCCGCATCGGTCACGAGCCCGAGTACGCTACCACGCTGGCCGCCCAGATCCGCTCCCAACGAGGCCTCGGCGACAAGTTCTGCAGCGCCATGCAGCGGGCCTACACCTACCTGCCGATGATGAGAGAGATCATGCGCAGCCAGCAGGTGCCGGAAGAACTGGTGGCCCTGCCGCTGGTTGAATCGGGCTATCAGATCGGCGCCGACTCGTCGGTCGGCGCTGCCGGAATCTGGCAGTTCATGCCCGGCACCGGCCGTCTGTATCTCGACGTGAACGACAGCTTCGACGACCGCCGCGATCCGCTGCGCGCGACCGAAGCGGCCGCGCAGATGCTGCGCAAGAGTTACGACACGCTCGGATCCTGGCCGCTCGCGATCACGTCCTACAATCACGGGCTCGGCGGGGTGGCCAATGCGGTCAAGACGATGGGCACCACGCATTTCGGTGTCATCGCCCGTCATTACAAGGGCAAGACCTTCGGTTTTGCTTCGCGCAATTTCTACGCGGAGTTCCTTGCTGCCAGCGACGCGGTGGGCCGCGCCGAGGAGATCTGCGGACCGATCAAGGTAGAGGCCTACCGTCCCGACGAATTCGCGCTCGAGGCCAGCGCTTCGCTTCGCGATCTTGCCAAGGCCTCCGGTACCACCGTCGACCAGCTCGAGGCGCTCAATCCGGCGCTTCGAGACAGCGTCGTGCGCGGTAGCAAGCGTGTGCCGGCTGGTTATCGGCTCAACTTGCCGAAGGGCATGAAGGACGGCTTTGCGTCTGCCTACGCCAGGGCGGGCCATTCCGGTGATGTCGTTCTCGCGCAGGCTTCGGGTTCCGGCTCCGGTGCTGACCGCAGTGGTGCGGTGATCTCCGGACCGCGCAGCCACCGCGTGGCCCGCGGTCAGACTCTCTCGCAGATTGCGAGCCGCTACGGGACTTCGGTCTCGGCGCTGCAGAAGATGAACGCGCTGGGCAAATCCAAGACCGTGCGGCCCGGTCAGTTGCTCAAGGTTCCCGGTGCGGCGGGCAGTGCTGAAGCAGGGCCGACGGTCCTGGCTTCGGCCGCCGCGCTCAAGCCGACGGCGAGGGCCGTCGCCGAAGTTGAAAAGGCCTCGGGCGCAGTTGCTGCTGCGGCGGTTCAGGCCGCCGAGACTGCGGCCAAGACCGCGGTTGCCGCGGTGCCCGCGGCAGCGGTGGTCGCGAAGGCGGAAACATCTCGAAATGCCGAGTCGGACGCCGTGCTGACCGCCACGCACAAGGTCGGCCGCGGGCAGACGCTCTCGCAGATAGCGTCGATGTACAAGACCTCGGTCGATGATCTCAAGGCCCTCAACGGAATCTCCGATTCGCGCGACCTGCAATACGGGCAGGCGATCAAGGTGCGCACCAGCGGCACCGCCATCGTGTCGGCGGCGCCGGTGGCGGCGGGCTACAAGGTGAGGAACGGCGACTCACTGTCGAGCGTTGCCCAAGCTCAGGGCACGTCGGTGGAAACATTGAAGAGGATGAATCCGGGCCTGGCCGGCACTCTCAAGGCAGGCTCCAGCGTCAAGGTTCCGGCCCGCGGTTCGTCGGTCGTGGCTGCGGCCGCGGCCGGGAGCGCCAAGCTGAGTTTCGCCTCGCATCGTGTTCAGCGGGGCCAGTCGCTGTCTAGCATTGCCCAGAAGTACGGAACCTCAATCGACGAGATCAAGCGTCTCAACGGGATTCGCGACTCACACAAGGTCCAGGTTGGGCAAACTCTCAGGGTTCCGCTCTAACAGCCCGGTCTGACTTCGGAAACGCCGCTGTTGCGTGCTAGGGTTCCGGCCCGTGTTCGGATTCCCGGCGTTTTTGAAGGTGGATGGTCGGCGCTGCCTTGTTGTTGGTGGCGGCTGTGTCGGTTGTGGTCGCGCGGCGGCGTTGGCTGAAGCCGGAGGGGAAGTGATCGTCGTCGAACCGACGCCCTCGGCCGCCCTGCTCGAACTCCACGCTCGCTTTATGTCGATAGCGCTCGTGCGCAGGCCGTTTCGCGGCGGCGACTGCGAAGGAGCCATGCTGGTGTTCGCGTGTACCGACCAGGCCGATGTCCAGAGCCGCGTCGCGGCCGACGCCCGCAGTGCGGGTGCGTTGCTGTGCCGGGCCGATGACGGCGATGACGGCGATTTCATGTCCGCAGCCGTGCTTCGCCGCCAGGAACTGTGCGTGGCGGTTTCCTGCGGCGGCGCGAGTCCGGTACTCGGCGCGCACGTCCGTGACATCATCGCGGCCGCGATCGGCGACGAGTACGGAGAGGCCGTACGTCGGCTTGCAGCGGTGCGTTCGCGTCTGCGTCTGAGCTATGCGACGCCTTCGGAGCGCGCCGCAGCGGTCCGCCGTCTACTCGATGCCGGTTGGATCCGGCTTCTCGGGCGCGGCGCTGAAGACGAGGCCGATACGCTGCTCGCTTCGCTGTTGGGCGAGGTGACTGTGGCCGAGGCGGCCCACGAGGTTGATCCGTGCATACGCATACCTTGATGCTGTTTGTTGCCTCCGCCTGCTACATCGGGGCGAGTCTGTGCTACGGCGCGAGTTTCTCGCGGCGCGAGGCTCCCGGAGCGCGTCTGGCTCCGTGGCTGCTGGCCTTAGGTTTCGGAATCCACACGCTGGACATTGTTCGCGACGTGGTTTCTGCGGGCGTGTTGCCGGTGGCGACGTTCGCCGGCGGTTTCTCGTTCTTCGCCTGGCTCGTGGTCGGAATATATCTGGGCCTGCAGGCACGCTTGAGTTTGGCGGTGGTAGGCGCGCTGGTCAGCCCGTTGGCGTTCCTGGCGGTGACGCTCGATGCGATCGTGCGCGGTGACGACGTCGCGGTTCCGCAGGCTTTGCGCAGCCCCTGGCTTCCCGTTCACGTCACGCTCGCGTTTCTTGGCAACGCGGTTTTCGCACTGGCCTTTGCGGTCAGCGCCGTCTACCTGCTGCAGGAGAACCTGATCAAGTCGCGTCACACGGCAGGTCTCATCCGTCGCCTGCCTCCGTTGGAAAAGCTCGATCGTCTGAGCGCCGGGTTCCTGATGTGGGGCTTTCCGCTTCTGACTCTCGGCATCGTCAGCGGTGGAGTCTGGTCGGCCAATTCGACTGGCCATTTCTGGACCGGCGAGCCGCGTGAGATCCTCGCGGCTCTGACGTGGCTACTGTACGCGGGATTGCTGCAACTGCGCCTGCTCGGCGGTCTTCACGGCCGGCGTGCTGCAAGATGGACCATTGTCGCGTTCTCGTTGTTGTTGACGTCGTATGTGGCGGTGAACCTCCTGAGGCTCGGAACCCGCCACGGACTCGGGTTGGCAGGCTGAATGTCGACTGGAACTGGTCGAGGCAGGCCGGCACCGGTCTCGCACGGAAACTGGCAATGAGTCGCGAACTGACAGTGGTCGGGCTGAGCCATCACACCGCACCGGTAGAGGTGCGTGAGCGTCTGGCTGCGGCCGCTGCCGATGCCGAGGCTTTCCTGCGTCGTCTCGTTGCCGACTGCGGCGTGGACGAGGCCGTGCTGCTGAGCACCTGCAACCGTATCGAAGTCGTGACGTGCAGCAAGGCCGGTCACGATCCCAGACAGGCGCTGACGCGTTTGATGGTCGAGCTTTCGGGGATCGGCGCACACGATGGTGACGGGTTGCTCTTCGCGATGCAGGGACGTGAGGCCGTGCGCCACGTTTTTCGCGTCGCTTCGAGCCTCGACTCGATGATCGTCGGCGAGCCGCAGATCCTCGGCCAGATGAAGCAGCAGTTCGAAGTGTCGTCCTCGCTCGAAGCGGCAGGACCGGTGCTGGTGCGCGTCTTCCACAAGAGCTTCTCGGTAGCGAAGCGGGTGCGTACTGAAACCGGTATTGCCTCGCGATCCGTGTCGGTGGCGGCGACCGCGGTAGATCTCGCCAGTCGCATTTTCGAAACTCTGGATGGGCGTGTGGTGATGTTGCTCGGAGCGGGCGACACAGGAGAGACCGCGGCGCGCCACTTCATGGCGGCCAACGTCGGTCAGATCATGGTCGCCAACCGTACTTTCGAGACCGCCGTCGATTTGGCGCGTGAATTGTCGGCGACGGCGCTTCCGCTCGAACGCTTTCGCCAGTATCTGCCGTTGGCCGATCTCGTTGTCGGCTCTGCCGGTGGAGGGCAACTGCTGGATGCTGAAGATGTGCGTGAAGTGCTGCGTGAGAGACGCGGCCGGCCGATGTTTTTCATCGACCTCGCGGTGCCGCGCAACTTCGACCCGGCGATAAATCAACTCGACGGTGCCTATCTCTACGACATCGACGATCTTGCCGCGGTTGTTGAAGACAATCTTGGCGAGCGTCGTCGCGAAGCCGTGCGTGCTGAGACCATCGTCGAAGCCGAAGTCGATCAGTTCTGGCAGTGGTTCGAGAAACTTCAGGTAGTTCCGACAATCGTTGAGCTGCGCGAGTACGCGGATTCGATCCGTCGGGGCGAAGTGGAAAAGACCCTCGCCAAGATGCAGGCCATTTCCGAGGAAGATCGTGAGCGAATCCATCAGATGACCCGGGCGATCGTCAACAAACTGCTTCATCATCCGACCGCGGTACTCAAGGGTGAGGGTTCACCAACCGAAGAGTCACGGTTGCTGAGCGCGGTGCGCCGCCTGTTCAGGCTCGGGGACGACACATGAAACTGAGGGTAGGTACGCGCCGCAGCGCGCTGGCACTGACACAGACAGGCCAGACGATGGAAACGCTGGCTGCGCGCGTGAGCGGTCTGTCTTACGAGATCGTCGAGGTGACGACGACTGGTGACCGTATCCTTGATCGGCCGCTGCGCGAGGCCGGCGGCAAGGGACTCTTCATCAAGGAACTGGACGAGGCTCTGCTCGAAGGCCGCATCGACTGCGCCGTGCACTCACTCAAGGACGTGCCGTCGGAACTCGCCGCGGGCACGATCATTGCGGCGGTCCTGCAGCGAGAGGATCCGCGCGACGTGTTGGTGACCCGCGACGGTCGCGAGTTGGCGGAACTCGGCGACGAGGTCGTGCTCGGGACGACCAGCCTGCGTCGTGCATCGCAGTTGCTGTCGATGAAACCGGCGGCCACAACCAAACTGCTGCGCGGCAACATCGAGACGCGCCTGCGCAAACTCGTCGAAGGCGATTGCGACGCGACCTTCCTGGCCGCGGCCGGGTTGGCACGCCTCGGTCTGACGCTTTCGCCCGCTCACGGCGTGATGCTCGATCCTTTCGTGTTCGTTCCGGCTGCGGGGCAGGGGGCAGTGGCGATCACGGTACGCGAGGGCGACGGCGCTGCGGCAGCGGCGATTCGCGAGGTCGATCACGCTGCAACGAGCGCCGCGGTGGAAGCCGAACGCGCTTTCGCACGCGTGTTCGGCGGCGGCTGTCATCTTCCGCTGGCGGCGTACGCGGTGGTGGACGGTGCGCAAGGTGAAGTGCGGCTGGTCGGCGTGCTGCTGACCGCCGACGGCAAACGGATCATGCGCGACGAAATTCGCGGCCCCGTTGCGCAAGCCGCGGCTTTGGGTACTTCGCTGGGTCGCGCATTTCTGGAGCGCGGCGGCGGAGAGTTCCTCGAAGCCGCCGAGGTCAGCGCGGGTGACGGCAAGTCACACGGACGCGACGTCTGACATGAACGGCCGCGCCGACAGGAATGGCAGGTGAGCGGTCGCGTCTACCTGGTCGGAGCGGGGCCCGGAGATCCGGGGCTGCTGACGTTGCGGGGCAAGGAAGTGCTCGGTCGCGCCGACGTGGTGCTCTACGATGCTCTGGCCAATCCGCGCATTCTCGACTTCGCGCCGTCCGCTGCCGCCAGGGTCCTGGTCGGCAAACGTCAGGGGCGCCAGAGCGCTTCGCAAGACGAGATCGAAGCGTCGATCGTTCGGCTGGCGCGTGAGGGAAAGACGGTCGTCCGCCTGAAGGGCGGCGATCCGTTCATCTTCGGCCGCGGCGGTGAGGAAGCCGAAGCGTGTCGTCGAGCAGGCATCGACTTCGAAGTGGTGCCGGGAGTGACCGCCGCGATCGCGGTGCCGGCCTACGCCGGCATTCCGCTGACCCATCGTGAGCACTCCTCGATGGTCACGTTCGTGACGGGGCAGCCGGGCGCGGTTCGAGACGGCTACGACCTGGATTGGGAGATGCTCGCCCGCGCCGGCGGCACGCTGGTGTTCCTGATGGCGATGACGCGCATGGGCGAGATCGCTCGAAAACTGGTGGAGGGAGGCCTGGCATCGACAACGCCGGCGGCCGCCATACGCTGGGGAACTCTTGCGCGGCAGCAGAGCGTCGTCGGGACGCTGGCCGACATTGATGAGAAGGCGAAGTCGAAGCTGGGGCGTCCGCCGGTGATTCTCGTTGTCGGTGCGGTTGCCGGTCTGTCGACCGAACTGTCGTGGTTTGAACGCCTGCCGTTGTTCGGCCGCCGCATCGTGGTGACACGGTCGCGCCATCAAGCCGCGGCGTTCGCTTCCAGACTCGAAGAAGCAGGGGCCTGGGTTATCGAATTCCCGACCATCGAGATCCGCGAAAACGAAGTTGCGGTCGAAGTCATGGAGAGAGCGGGATCCTACGACTGGATCGTCTTCACCAGCACCAACGGCGTCGAGGCGTTCTTCGGCCAGTGGCTAGGGGCACGCCGCGATCTTCGCGATCTGGCCGGTGTGTCGCTGGCGGCGATCGGTCCCGCGACCCGTCAGGCGGTCGAATACCGAGGTTTGCGCGTCGCTGCCCAGCCCAAGGAGTACCGCGCAGAGGCGTTGCTCGAAGTGCTCGGTGAGGTGAGCGGCAAGCGCATCCTGCTGGCGCGCGCAGAAGTGGCCAGAGAGGTTTTGCCCGAGACTCTGCGCGAGCGCGGCGCCACGGTCGATGTCGTGGCGTTCTACCGCACCGTCCTGCCCCGGCCGTTGCCGGGCGATGCTGCGGTGCCCGACGACGCTTCGCGTTCAGCGGCGCAAGCCGGGCAGGACGGAGCGGATGCACCGATGCCAGTGCCGCACGACTTCGACATGATCACTTTCACCAGCGCCAGCACCGTGAAGAACTTCGACTTGCTGTGTGAGGGCAGGGCGTGCGAGGTGCTGCGCGGCAAGGCGGTTGCCGCCATCGGGCCGATCACCGCCGACGCCCTGACCGCGCTCGGAATCGGCACCGACGTGATGCCGGCCGAGTACACGATCCCGGCACTGACCGAGGCGATCCAGACCTATTTTGCAAATCGGCACCCCGTCGCCTAGCATCCGCGCGTGCCATATCCACAGCAGCGAATGCGGCGCCTGCGTCGCAATGAAACCATGCGGCGGCTGGTGCGCGAGACGCGCCTTTCCCGGGATGATCTCGTGCTTCCTCTGTTCGCCGTGCCCGGTCACGGAGTCGAGCGTGAAGTCGGTTCGATGCCCGGCGTCTTTCAGCAGTCGGTAGACCGTGCCCTCGACACCGCGGTAAGGGCCCGCGACCTAGGTATTCCCGGCGTGCTGTTGTTCGGCATTCCGGAGCGCAAAGACGCATGCGGCAGCGATGCGGTGCTCGATGACGGTCCGGTGCAGAGCCTCGTAAGGGCGATCAAGAAGACCGCCCCAGATCTTCTCGTCATCACCGACGTGTGTCTGTGCGAGTACACCGACCACGGCCATTGCGGCGTTCTGGACGGAGAGCACGTCGTCAACGACGCCACCCTCGAACTTCTCGCCGACGAAGCGCTCTCGCACGCTCGTGCCGGCGCCGACATCGTCGCTCCGTCCGACATGATGGACGGGCGCGTGGGCGCCATCCGTCTCACGTTGGACGAAGAAGGTTTCGAGGATACCGCGATCATGTCCTACGCGGCCAAGTACTGCTCGGGTTTCTACGGTCCCTTTCGCGAAGCGGCCGAGTCGGCGCCTCAGTTCGGCGACCGCCGCTCCTACCAGATGGATCCCGGCAACGCCGGTGAAGCAATGCGGGAGATCGCGTTGGATCTCGAGGAAGGCGCCGACATCGTGATGGTCAAGCCCGCGCTGCCTTATCTCGACATCGTGCGTCGCGCCAGGGAGACCTTCGAGTGTCCGCTGGCGGCCTACCAAGTCAGCGGCGAATACTCGATGATCAAGGCGGCGGCCAGAGCCGGGTGGATCGACGAGAGGCGCGTCGTCGACGAAACTCTGCTCTCGATTCGCCGCGCCGGTGCCGACTTCATCATCACGTACTACGCACTCGACGTTGCCGCGCGTCTTTGAAGCGCGCGGCCTGAAGGAAGGGATGCGCCGGCTGCTTGCAATCGTACTGACGGCGCTGATGGTGGCACCACCGGCCCTGGTGTCGTCCGCGGTGGCTCAGGTAGCCGAGGAAAAAAAGCTCGGCGACGAATTCCTCGCCAAAGCACTGCCGCACATGCCGCTGATTCACGACTACGAGTTGGCGGGTTTCGTGAGCGACGTCGGCAACCGTCTGGTCAAGGCTGTCGGACCGCAGCCGTTCGACTATGAGTTCTTCGTGGTGCGCGATGACGAGATCAACGCGTTTGCGGTGCCCGGAGGAAAGCTTTTCGTCAACGCCGGGCTGATTGCGCGCTCGGATACCGAAGACCAGCTTGCCGGCGTGGTGGGCCACGAAATCGCACACGCCGCAGCTCACCACGTCGTAAGGCAGCAGGAGAAGGGAGCGGCAGCCAGCTATGCCTCGCTGCTCGGGATCTTTCTCGGCATCATCAACCCGGCTCTTGCGATCGGCGCTCTGGCCGCTGGTCAGGCCGCGCAACTCAGTTACCAGCGCGATTTCGAACGCGAGGCCGACTACCTGGGGATCGGCTACGCACGCAGCGCCGGCTACGACCCTTCGGCCATCGCGCAGATACTGCGCAAGCTTTACGCCGAGCAGCAGATCAACCCGACGCAGATGCCCGCCTACTTCATGTCGCACCCGCTGACCGGCGAGCGGCTTACGAGCATGGAGGCGGTGCTCGGAAAGGCCGAGTGGAAAGCGAAGGCGGTTCCCGGCAGCGACCGGCTGCACCGCGCCCAGGCCATTGCGCGCGGCTACGCCCAGAGCCGCGAGCAGTGCGTGCCGGAGTACGAACGCGCTCTTGCCAACGCTACGCCCGCGCAGCGGCCCGAGGCCCTCGAATTGCTCGGCGTGCTGATGACCCACGGCGAAGACTACGAACTTGCCGATCAGTACCTGCGCCAGGCCGAGCAGGCCGGCCGCAACGTCGACCGTGAACTGGGACGCACCGCGTTTCGTCGCGGGCAACTCGACGAAGCCAGGCTTCGCCTTGGCCGTGCGCTGGCCAAGTCGCCGGACGATTGGGACGTGCTCTCCGATCTCGGTGACATTGACTATCAGGAAGGGCGTTACGGCGATGCGGCGATCAAACTCGATCGCTCCGTGCACTTGGAAGCCTACCGCGTGCAGGTGGTGCAATCGCTCAGCCGTGCACTGGCCAAGACCGGCAAGGAAGGAGCCGCGTACTACTGGCAGGGACGTTCGAGCCAGATGCTGGGCGATCCTTCGCAGGCGATGGTCCACTTCCGTCATTCGATGACTCTCCTGCCGGCAGGTGACCCGCTGCGCGAGGACATCACCAAACGCTCGAAAGATCTGGGCGAGGAGATCAAGGAAGAGCACGCGCAGCAGCAGCAGGACCAGCAGGATCAGCGAACCGGGCGCGGGCCGGGCGGTGTTCCGCAGATGCCGATGCCGATGCCGCGTCGAGCGGGAGGACGCTGAGGTGGCGCGGGGCAGCGCACTGGTGTCTGCGAGAGTGGCCGCGATGCACGGCTACACTCCGGGTGAGCAGCCCGTGGGCGGGCGCCTGATCAAGCTCAACACCAACGAGAATCCCTATCCTTGTTCGCCGCTGGTCGTACAGGCGATCGCCGACGAGGCGCACCGTCTGCAGCTCTACCCATCGCCGAACGCCGACGCGCTGAGAGTCAAAGCCGGAGCGGTTTACGGCGTTGCTCCGGAGCAGGTGCTGGTCGGCAACGGCTCCGATGAACTGCTCGCGATGATACTCCGCGGGTGCGTACTCGATGGCGAAGCGGTCGCCTACAGCGTGCCGACCTATTCGCTCTATCGCACGCTGGCCGATTCCGTGGGCGCGCGCGTAATCGAAGTCGCGGCGGACGGGACGGCGATTCCATCGGCGCTGGCTGCGGCGCGGGCGCGGGTGACGTTCGTCTGCACTCCCAATTCGCCGACCGGGCGCGCGGTGCCTCTGGACGCCGTTGCGGCGTTCGCGCGCGATGCCGAAGGTGTGGTCGTGGTCGATGAGGCCTACGGTGATTTCGCTGCAAGCAGCGCGTTGTCGATCCTCGCCGATCATCCGAACATGGTGGTGACGCGCAGCTTTTCCAAGTCGTTTTCGCTGGCCGGACTGAGGCTCGGTCTGGCGTTTGGCCACGCGGATTTCATCGGCGAACTGCTCAAGGTGAAGGATTCGTACAACGTCTCGCGTCTGGCTATAGCCGCCGGTGTGGCCGCGCTCGACGACTACGCGTGGATGCAGAGCAACGTTGCGCGCGTGCGGGCAACCAGGGTTCGTGTCACGGCGCGGCTTCGCGCGGCCGGCTTTGGCGTCGAGGATTCGCACGCCAACTTCGTGTGGGTAGATTGCGCGCGCGTCGGCGGCGGCAGGACGGTTTACGATCGTCTGCGCGCGGCTGGGGTGCTGGTGCGGTACTTCGATACCGATGGGCTCCGCGACGGGATGCGTGCGAGCATCGGCACTGACGAGCAGATGGACGTGATGCTTGGTGTGCTCGAAGGTTGATCCGTGCTGCGCTCGAAGTGAGCGAGCGCCCGGCCGGTGAACTGCGTCCCGAGCGTTACTTTGCTGTCTCGGGCTTTATTTCGACGAACTCCGCTCTCTTCAGCGACAGACGTGACATCTGCGAAGCCGACGCGGTCAGCACCGCGCTGCGATCGTCGCTCTGCAGGTAGAAGACGGGAGCCGCGGCACCTGGCTGTGTGCTGCCGGCGGTGATCCCTGCGCAGAGTCCGCTCGTGGTCGACAGCTCGACGCGGGCAAGCGGTTTGTCCAGAGCGTAGGTCGCGCGGGCAGCGGCGTCGGCGGCATCGCCGACCAATTTGTCGCCGGTCAGGTCGATGAGGCTTCGAAGCGTGTTGTCGGTTATGCGCTGGACCACCGTGCCGTCGCCGGCCGGTTCCATGTTCCAAGGTTTGCCTGCGCTGGCCCGTATGAGTGTGAACGTCTCGCCGTCGTGAGTGTACGCCATCTTCACCACGTCGTCGGCCTTGCAGCGGACGAGTTTGCGATCACGCACCTCGTTGACGTTGACGCCGTAGGACGTCGCCACCCAGGCGGCAACCTTGGCCACCTGTCCGTCTTGTCTGCGTTCGAAGTAGGAACCGGCCGGTGCCTGTTCGTCGGCGGCTCCGAGATTGAAGGCGACGGCCGCGCCGCCGGCAATCTCGGCCGTTACGCTCACTGACGGTCTATCCAGACCGAATCCTGCCCGATTGACTTCAGGACCGTCGAAGTACGCGATGGCTTCCATGGTCGGGAGCGCACTGACCAGAGCGCGCGCCGCTTCCGTGTCGGCGCGGTCGGCCATCGGTGCGAGCAGAGCCCAGTCGTCACCCTTCCTTTCGAGCTGCATCGCGACGCCGGCTTTTTCGACGGTGAGTCTGGTGACGGCTTGCGGATCCACGTGCAGCAGTGCTTTGGTGCGGAAGTCGAATCCGGCTTTCCTGACTGAGGTGTGGAAGAGCAGGGGCGTGACCAGGACCTCGTCGTTTCCTTCAATACGCACGAAGGCGTGAAAATCGACGGGAGTGGTGTCGCCGACAACGATGGCGGGCAGAGTCTTGCCGC
Source organism: uncultured bacterium (assembly GCA_903893315.1). Lineage (GTDB taxonomy): Bacteria > Desulfobacterota > Binatia > UBA1149 > CAITLU01 > CAITLU01. The sequence goes on along the minus strand of CAITLU010000036.1, from coordinate 143,669 downwards.
CGGTGAGCGTCAGTTCCAGCCGCGCGCGCGTCCCGGTGGCGCTGTCGAGACCGTAGCTGGCCGGTGTCCCGGCTTCGCTCTTTGGAATGCGCCGTTCGACGACCGCGTCGCGCAGCGCCGTGACGAACTGATCGACCGCGTTGGAATCCGCCGGCGCATCGACCGGCGCGAGCAGCCGCCAGCCGCCGTCCCGTCTGGCCAATTCGACAGGCTTGGCGTCGGGGTAGGTGAGTTTTATGTGCCCGAGCTGCGCGGCGTCGACATCGACGATGCGGTCGCCTTTGGCCTCGGTTTCCATCTTCGGGACTTCGAAGAAGTAGATGTAGAGGCCGATCACGAGTGCGAGAGCCGCGATCAGCGACGTTCGAAGGAAGCTCACCAGGAAAACCTCGTCTGCATGCTTGCGGTGACCGCGGTCTGAGTACTCGCGCCAGTTCCGCTCACAGCGAGGACCGGCGCCACCACACGGCAATGCCGGCGAGCAGAATGAGTTCGGGCAGCACCAGCACCGAAAGATAGAATACGCTGCGTGCCTGGGCCTCTCCGAGGAAAGCGCGCGAAGCGCGAACGACTCGTGGTGCGATCGAGATCAGCTCTTCATCACCGGCGAGCCAGCCTATGACGCTCTGACCGAGCGCATCATTGTAGAGCTGGCGCAGGTACTGGTTGGTCAGGAAACTGGTGTCTCCGAATACGGCGAACTTGAAACTCTTGTCGTCGGTGCCGCCGAGCACGGTCGCCTTGTCGGTACCGGCAACGGCAATCGAGACTGGGCCGGCGATGTCTTCGCCGCTCTTCATCTCCGCTTCACCTTTGTTGAACACGCGATCGACGTCGGTCTCGGCCCAACTGGTTTCCGAGGTCATGGCCAGCGGTGCAACGGTCACGCCGGCCGGTGGCTTTTCGGGGGCAGCGACCGATCGCGTCACCGAGAACAGCGTGCGTTCGGTCATGGCTTTCACCGAGGGGTGGTCGCCGTACTGGGCCACGATCGCATCCATGCCGAGCGTGACGCCTTCGAAGAGGCGCACCTGCTGGTCGAGGATGACGTCGTTGCCGACTTTGGCGCCGAGTTCGCCCGCCAGGCCTGCCAGTTCCGGGTCGCGCTGTGGCTCGAGCAGTATGAGTACGCTGCCGCCCTTCCTGGCGAACTCCTTCACCTTGGTCAGTTCGGCGGGGAAGTGGCTGCGGTCTCCGGTGGTGAGAACCACGACCGCGGCGTCGTCGGGAATCGGCCCGGCGTCGGTCGCGAACAGCCCCTTCACTTCGTAGTTCTGGTTAATGAGCGTGTCGACGAACAGGCCCATGCCGGAGGGAGACTCTTTCTGCGCAAGGTCGGGTTCGCCGTGTCCCTGCACGAAATAGATCTTCTTCTGCTTGGTGGTGACGACCTTGTGGATGCCGTTGGTGATCGACTCCTCGTCTATCTTGGCGACGGTAGTCGAACGGTCGGCCTGCTTGATCTTGAGGGTAGGGATGGTCGCGATCAGTTCCTTCTGGGCCAGTTCGGGACTGACCTGGGGGTCGACGATCTGCCACTTCACCTTGGTGCTGTAGCTGGCGTAGATCTCCGAGACCTCGCGGACAAAGGCTTTGTCCTGAGGACCGACGAAGGCCAGGATCTGCACTTCGCCGTCGAGCTTGTCGAGCACCTGTTTGGTCGCGTCGGTAAGGCTGTTGACGCTTGCTGCCGACAGATCCCAGCGCTTGCTGTAACGCGTGCCGATGAAGTTCAGCATCGTTACCACGACCACGAAGATGATCGAGTAGACGACCGCGTTGGTACCGTAGCGGGTCGAGCGGCGGCGCAGGAACTCGGTCAAAGATCCGGAACCCGATGCGAAGTACCAGAGAATGCAGACCAGGCCGGCGCTGCCGTGCAGCAGCGCGAACCAGCCCATGGTGAACAGCCCCTGCTGGGGCAGCCTGGTCATCCAGTGTTCGATCAGGCCGAAGGCCAGGAAGACAAGACCTGCAATGCCGAGAATCGGTGCGCGATTGCCCACTGTTATTCTCCCTATTTCCAGCGGGCCGATTCCACCGCACGGTGGGTCAGGAACAGGAACACTATCGTCACGCTGGCGAAGTAGACCAGGTCGCGGGTGTCGAGTACGCCTTTGAGCATGCTTTGGAAGTGCTCGGTCACCGACAAGTAGACCAGGATCGACTTGATCGGTTCTCCGGCGCCTTCGGCCGGCCAGCCGATCACGAACAGCAGCAGCAGGATCACCATCGCGCTGATGGTGGCTATGATCTGATTGGAGGTCAGCGCCGAGGTGAAGTTACCGGCTGCCACGAAGGCCAGCGCGGTCAGATAAAGCCCGAGAAAGCCCGCCGCCGTGATGCCAAGCTCGGGATTGCCGTAGATGAACAGGATCGCGGGAAATACCAGCGAGATGGCGATCATCGCGGTGACCAGGAAAGCACTGGCCAGATACTTGCCGAGCACCATCTCACCGACTCTCACCGGTGAGGTGAAGAGCAGTTCGAAGGTGGAAGAACTCTTTTCTTCGGCGAAGCTGCGCATCGTGATCATCGGGATCACGATCAACAAGACCACGAGCAGATTGCCGAGCAGTGGAGTGATGACCGCGTCGTTCAGGTTCAGCCAGGTGGTGTCCATGCCCTGGAGCATCGAGTATTGCGCTACCAGACGGTTGAACTGGCCGAGCATGTTGAAGAAGAACCAACCCGACAGCAGCGTGAAGCCGGTCAGCACGACGTAGGCGATGGGCGAGACGAAGACCGAACGGATGTCGCGCCAGGCGATGGCCAGGACGTTACGCATGGGCAGCGCCTCCTTCTAAGCCGGCTGCCGCGGCGCCCGCTCTGGCGAGCGCCGGATTGGCTTCGCCGCTGACGTGACGCAGATACTCTTCTTCGAGACTGCGCTCGCGCACCAGTTCGGCGATGTCGGCTTCGAGCGCGATGTGCCCGGCGTTGATAATCACGACCTTGGCGCAGATCTGCTGAACCTCGGGCAGGATGTGGGTCGACAAGATGACCGTGCGCTCCGTTGTCAGACGGCGGATCAGCGCGCGAATTTCGATGATCTGAGCGGGGTCCAGTCCGATGGTGGGTTCGTCGAGGATGAGCACCGCGGGTTCGTGGATCAGGGCCTGGGCGAGGCCTACCCTCTGGCGGTATCCCTTCGACAGGTGTCCGCACAGGCGGCCGGCGACCTGCTCCAAACCGCACTCCTCGATCACACGGTCGGCAGCCCCGGCCACCGCGGCGCGCGCGATCGCCTTGAGCTTGCCGACGTGGCGCAGGTAGCTGCGCACCGTCATTTCCAGGTACAGGGGCGGCGTTTCGGGCAGGTAGCCGATGCGTTTCCTGACCTCGAAGGAATCTTCGAAGACGTCGAATCCGTCCACCTTCACCGTGCCGGCCGTCGCCGGCATGAAGCCGGTGATGATGCGCATGGTCGTGGTCTTGCCGGCTCCGTTTGGACCTAGAAATCCGGCCGCCTGGCCGGTGGCCACCTGGAAGGAAACGTTGTCGACGGCTGTGATGGAGCCGTAGGTCTTGGTCAGGTTCTTGACTTCAATCATTCTTTGTTTGGTCCATCCGGCCCGCCGCTTTGGCGTGCGAAGCATGGTCCGCGCTTAAGGCGCGGCCATCTAAACACGGCTAAGACGGGTGTCAACGCCGCTCTATTCGAGCCTTGGTCGTTTCAAGCGCAATAAGAGCTTCGGCACCTCTTCGCGGCCCACATCTGCATCAGTGGACCGAGTTGCCTTTGAAGAGCGTCGGGCTGCGTGCGCCGTCGGCGAAGACTGATTCCCAGCAGATGCCGGTCTGGCTGTCCACGAGTTGGATGGTGTAGGAGGTTGCCGGCAGCAAGGTGTCGGCAAGATTGACACCCTTCCCCTTGAAATAAACTCTGGCACGGCCCTGCACGCCGGCAACGATCTCGACGGTCGCTACGCCGTCGAGCGAGGTCATGGGGTCGTGGTAGCGGTAGCCCTTGGTGCCGGTCGCCTGCCAGGGAGGACCGGAGGGCAGTATGATCTGGTCACCGAGTGAGACCGTCCCCGCCGCTTCGGGATACAAGCACAGCTTGTAGGCGCTGGTGCTGGTCGGGTCGGAAAGCTCCGCGAGGGTGCTGGCCGCGCCCTTGTTCCACTTCCACTTCACGACGTCGTTGATGTTCTTGGCGTCGTTCCTGACGACCAGGCTCGAAACAGCCGCAGCCCGGCAGCCCGGCAGTGGCTCCGAGTTGCAGTCGGCCGCACATTGCGTGCTGCATCCGTCGTTCGAGTCCTGGTTCCCGTCGTCGCACTCTTCGGTGCCGGAGTTGTTGACTACGCCGTCGCCGCAGTACTCGATCACGCAGGTCGCCGAACAGCCGTCGCCCGATGACGTGTTGCCGTCGTCGCACTGTTCGACTGAGTCGTGGAGGATGCCGTCGCCGCATGTGGCCATGGTGCAGGTGTTCGTGCAGCCGTCGGTATTGTCGGTGTTGCCGTCGTCGCACTCTTCGGTGACGTTGTTGGTTATCGCGTCGCCGCAGTACTCCAGCATGCAGGTTGCCGAACAGCCGTCGCCAGACGACGTGTTGCTATCGTCGCACTGCTCGAGAACTTCCGCGACGCCGTCGCCGCAGACCGAACATATGTCGGGCGCCGGAACCGTCGCCTGGCCGGCCGGGTTGTAGCCCCAACATTCGGCAAAGCCGCTGGGCCGGATTCCGCAGTTGTGGTAGTCGCCCGCGGAAACAGACACGAACCTGCCTGTGGGAATCGGAATTACGCCTTCGTATCCCCAGCACTCGACGGTCCCGTTCTCACGAAGCCCGCAGGTGTTCTCCTCGCCGGCGCTGATCTGTGCAAAGGCTCCGGCGGGCGGTGACGACTGTCCCAGGTAGTCGTCTCCCCAGCACTCTACGGTACCTGATGTGCGAAGCCCGCAGGTGTGCATCCCGCCTCCCGAGACAGAGGTGAAGGTGCCGGCGAGCGGGGTCGACTCGCCCCAGGTATCGTCGCCCCAGCACTCGACTGTCGCGTCGGGTCGGATCGCGCAGTTGTGATAGTCGCCGGCGGCAACCGCCGTGAACTGCCCGGAAGGCGGCGTGGTCTGACCGTAGGAGTAGTCGCCCCAGCACTCGATGGTGCCGTCTTCGCGAAGCCCGCACGTATGGTAGGCGCCGGCGCTGATCGCCGTGAAGATACCGGATGGTGCAGTCAACTGGGCCGAACTGTCGTCGCCCCAGCAGGTCACCGTGCCGTCGCCGTGAAGTCCGCAGTTATGGAAAGCGCCGGCCGTCACCTTCGTGAAGGTGTCGGCAGGCGCGTCGAGTTGCCCGGCGGTGTTGTCGCCCCAACACAACACGAGACTTTCCATGGTAACTCCGCAGGTGTGGGATGTGCCTCCCGAGATGTCGGTGAACCCGCAGTACGCAGCGGCCTCGCCGCGACAGACGAAGAGCAGCAGGGCGGCGGTTGCAGACAGCCGCACCGTTCTTGTGTTCATGGTCGAAACTCCCAGTGAAAAACTCATCGTCGGCAACTCCGTCAATAAACGAGGCCACGGTGGCACCATGTGCCATGGTGCCGCTGCTCGGTAGCCGCGCAAGATATCACAGCCGAACCGGGCTGCACCACACGGCCGGGCGCGGCATCGACAAACAGTGGTGCGTCGGCTGCGTCTCGCCTACTGGGTTCATGTGCGAAGTGCTGTTGGCAGGCGGCAAGTGCGTAGGTGCGTGGACTGCGGGCACGGCCTGGACTTGCATCGGGGCCGCTACTGCTCGACGGTTAGGCGGTGACCAAGGGCTCTGAACGCGTCGTCTATCTTCTGGATATCAGCTTTTTCATCTTTCGCGCGTATCACGCGCTGCCGCCTCTCAATACTTCGGCGGGACTGCCCACCAATGCCGTGCACGGCGTTTCGGCGATGCTTGAGAAGCTCATTCGCGAGAGCAGGCCTCGCTACCTCGGGGCCTGCTTCGATACCTCCCGTGCGACCTTCCGACGCGAACTTTTCCCGGACTACAAGGCCAACCGTTTGGAACCCGACCCCGAACTCAGGGCGCAGTTTCCCTACGTACGTCGTCTGATCGCGGCTCTGGAGATTCCGGTGCTGGACCGTGAAGGGTTCGAAGCCGACGATATCCTGGCCACCCTGGCCCAGCGCTACGAGGCCGAGGGGTTCGAAGTAGTGCTCGTCACCGGCGACAAGGATCTCATGCAGTGCGTGACAGATCACGTCTCGTTGCTGGATCCGATGCGTGACCTGACGGTGGGCAGGAAAGAGGTGTTTGAAAAGTTCGGGGTAGATCCCGAAGCCGTGCCCGATGTCCTCGGCCTGATGGGCGACTCGTCCGACAACATTCCTGGCGTCAGGGGCATCGGCCCCAAGACGGCAAGTGCTCTGATCGCCCACTTCGGAACCATCGAGGCGATGCTCTCGCGTCCGGAAGAGATCGAAAGATTACCGATTCGCGGGGCTGCTTCGGTACGCAGGAAGGTGGAGGAGGGGGCCGATGCGGCGCGTCTGTGCCGCGTGCTCGCACTGGTACGTCGCGACGTGCCGGTCCAGGTCGAGCCCACCGATCTGCTGCTCGGTGCGCTGGCGACCGACGAACTGCAGAGCCTGGCCGATGAGTTGGAGATGTCACGCCTGGTGCCGCGCATGAAGGCACTGGCAAAGGAGTCGGGGCTGGTCCTGCACGAGCACGGAGTCGCCAAACCCACAGGCGCGCAAGTGCTTCGGCCTGCCAACCGTGGGGACCTCGACGCGCTCGGCCCTGCGCAGGGCCGTCTTCCTCTTCGCGGGATGCCGGCTCCCGCTTCGCGGGCTGGCGCTTCGGCGACTCCAGCGGCGCCGGAGTCGTCGCTGGTCGCTTGGCGTGATCTGGGGCCCGGCCGTCTCTTTGTAGCGTATGCCGATGACGCGTTGGACGGGTGGACGGTTTCACTCGGCGACGGCAAGTCCACCGCAACGGTCAGCGGGAAGGACGCTGCGGCTGCCGCTCTGACTTCGCTGGCGGCACGCGGCGCCAGCCTGGTCGGGCACGACTTGAAGACGCTCTGTCGGGAGCTTGGCGCGAAAACCGGAAGCGACGGCTTCGATCTTTCGGTGGCTTCCTATCTGTGCGACGCCTCGGCCGGTGACCACTCCCTCGAAGACATATGCAGGCGCTTTCTCGGCGAGGCACCCGCCGATCCCTCCCATGGCAGCGCAGCTCTGGAGCAGATAGGTCGCGGGTCCGAGATGCTCATGGCCCAACTCGAGGTCCGCGAACAGATAAGGCTCTACCGCGACCTCGAGCATCCGTTGATCGAGATCCTTGCAGCGATGGAGGCCCACGGCATTCTGCTCGACAGCGACAAGCTGGGGGTGATCTCGGCGAGCCTGGAAGGGCGCATGAACGCCCTGGTAGACCGCATTTACGAAGCGGCCGGCGGCCCCTTCAACATCCTTTCTCCAATCCAGCTGCGCGAGGTGCTCTTCAACAAGCTGGGTCTGCCCACCAAGGGGCTCAAAACGACCAAGTCCGGTCCCTCCACCGACAGCGAATCTCTCGAAGGCCTGGCTGACCAGCACCCGCTGCCGGCTCTGATCCTGGAATACCGGGGCATGGCCAAGCTCAAGTCGACCTATGCGGACTCTCTACCGCGTCTGGTGGACGAGACGGGGCGCGTCCACACGCGGCTGAACCAGACCGTCACCGCCACCGGGCGATTGTCGTCGAGCGATCCGAATCTCCAGAACATTCCCATTCGCACCGCCGAGGGAGCCCTGATCCGTGCTGCCTTCATTGCTCCGCCCGGGAGTCTGCTGATCTCGGCAGACTACAACCAGATCGAACTGCGCGTTCTCGCCCATCTCTCCGCGGATGAGAATTTGATCGAAGCCTTCCGTGAGGGGCTCGACATCCATCGGGCCACCTCGGCCGAACTGTTCGGCGTCGAGCCTGAGGCGGTCACGCCTTCGATGCGGCGCGACGCCAAGGTCGTGAACTTCGGGATCATCTACGGGATGGGGCCGGTGCGTCTGTCACGCGAGCTCGGGATCGGCCGTACCCAGGCTGAAGAATACATCGAACGTTACTTTGCCAAGTATCCCGGGGTAAAGCGCTTTTATGCCAGGATGCTCGATCACGCGCGGGTTCACGGATTCGTGGCCACGTTGCTGGGGAGGCGCCGCTACCTGCCCGACATCACCAGCGAACACGGGGGCCGCAGGCAGTTGGCCGAACGCGTGGCGACGAACACGCCGATCCAGGGCAGCGCGGCCGACATCATCAAGAGGGCCATGGTGGACCTGGCTGCCGAGCTTGCCACGGGCCGACTCGGAGCCCGCGTGGTTTTACAGATTCACGATGAGTTGTTACTGGAGTGCCCTGTCACGCAACTCGAAGAAACGTCGCGGCTGGTTGCCGGGACCATGGAGCGAGCGGCCGACCTGCTTGTGCCCATCGTGGTTGACGTGGGCAGCGGCCGCAGTTGGGCCGCGGCTCACGCTTAGGCTTGAAAAAACTCTGACCGAAACCGGACTTATTGAGCCCGGCCTCGAATAGTAGGCGGGCGTTGGCGTCTATGCCGCAGGACCATGGAGAACGGCGGTTGGAGCCTACTGATGGCGAACTGGTCGATCGCGCCCGCGAAGGCGATCGCGGAGCTGTCGAACAACTACTCGAGCGCTACCAGCGCCGCCTGCTCGGCGTTCTGGTCGGCATGGTACGAAACCCCGAAGACGCCCGCGAGATCCTCCAGGAAACCTTCATCCGGGTCTTTCGCAACCTCGAAAACTTCAAGGGTGATTCGTCCTTCTACACATGGGTGTACCGGATCGCTATGAACCTGGCCATCGACTACCAGAGGCGTGATACCAGGCGACCGTTGGTTGAGTTCGATGAAGGTGTCGGTCGTGACGAAGATTCGGTGGGCGATGGCTCGGCCCACCTCGGCGTCAATCCTTTTGAACGCATTCGCAGTCGTGAACTCGGAGAGAAGATCTTCGAGGCGGTCGAAAGTTTGACCCCCGATCACCGCGCCGTCATAATTTTGCGCGAGATAGACGGCCTGTCGTACGAGGAGATCAGTGAAGTCCTCCAGTGCTCGATGGGGACCGTCATGAGCCGTCTCCACTACGCACGCAAGAAACTTCAAACGCGTCTTCATGAGATGCTCTAGGCGGAGTCTGCCTGAGTGGGAGTTGCATCTGAGATGACCTGTAGCGAATTCGACAAAGCGTTCGATCCTTACGTCGACGGCGTTCTCGATCCTGCGAGCGCGGCGGCGGCGCGAATGCACATAGAGTCGTGTCGGGCTTGTGACCGGGCGGTGGCTCGTTGGCAGCAGTCGAGAATCCTTCTTTCGACGGCCGTAGCAGAGATTGCTACGGCCGTTGACGTTTCAAGCATCCTCGCCGCGGTGACCAGTGCCTTGGATGCCGACTCGCACAAAGACGTTCCCGTGCCTCAGCGCGGAGCCTCGCGGCAGGCGCAGTACGAGCGCGAACTCGGGGCGGAGCGCAGCGGCGCTTCCAGCAGGGCTGATCGTCGCAAGGCTCGCGCCGCGCGGCCGGTCGCCAAGCTCGGGCGTTTTTCCTCCGTTCGGCGTTTCGCCACCGTGGCCGGTGCCTCGGCGGTTGCTGCCGCGGCTTCAATCCTGCTGCTGACTCCAGGAACAGCTCCACTCGAACTGGAACGGATAGCGACGAACACGACGACCTCTGCTCACCTGGACTCTTCTCCGTGGGTGAAACAGGTGTCGTTCCAGACTGAGGCGCCTTCCAACGATGCAGGCTGGAGGCCATTGCTGCCCGTGCCGGCGCTGGTTGATGCTCTGGAGCCGGGCGAGGGCCACACGGTTTCTACCTGGGTGCAGCCGCGTACCCAGGCTCGCGTCATATGGGTTCAGAGTCGGGATTCCGGGCCTACTGTGCAGACTGCCGGTTACGAAAAATGATTGGAAGTTTGAGGATCGCCGCCGCGGCTGCGATCGCCGTCTCGCTGGCCGCCGGCTCGGCGGCTGCCGAACCCAGGACGACGATCAACATTTCCGCCGTGATGGCGTCCAATTCGGGTGACCGTAAGAGTTTCGACGCGCGACTCGACGACATTCGTAACGAACTGAGACCGCTGCACTTCAAGAGCTATCGTCTGATTTCTACCGAGACGCGCACGCTGCGCGGCAGTGGAGACCAGTGCGGCGTCGAACTTCCCAACGGCCGCTTTCTGAACATCACGACGCGTGAACACACGCGCGATCACCTTCGTATCCACATCCTGCTCAACGAGAACAACCGTCCGGTGATCAACACCGATGTCAAGATCGAACCGCATTCTGTGGTTTTGATAGGCGGGCCGCGTGATGAACATGGCACGCTGATCATCACGATCGGCACCAAGGCGTTGGCCGAGGGACCCAGGTCCTCGACGGGTAGACGCGATGCATCGGCTCAAACGGATGGTGACGGCACCTCGGCGCGTCCCGAAGGCGCCGCGCCGCCCCACGCCGCCGCGGCAGTGGCTGCTCCGTCGTGCCGACCGCAGGCGCCGCTTACTCCGGTGCCGTCGCATCGCGTGCTGCCGTCGGTGGTTCCGGCGCCGTCGCTGAACACCCTGGCTCCGACCAACCACGATTGAGACAGCGGGAGTATTGCCGATGGCCAGTGACTTCGAAGAAATGATGCGTGAGCTTCGCCGTGGTCTCGACGGAGTGTTCGAGAAGGTGGGTGGCGCCGAGCAGGAAATGCCGCGCGGCGGCCTTTCCTCCTTTTTCTCGCCGGTGGATCCCTACAACCGCTGGCCGGTGTTCGCGCCTCTGCTCGCTGCCGTCGGTGTCGCCGCGCTGGTCGCCTTGTCGGGCGTTGCGGTGGTGGCCTTCGCCGCGATGATGGCGGCGCTCGCTGCGATGTGGTTCCTGCTCAGCGAGGTGTTCGGTTACGAACTCGCGCTCGCTCCCATTCCCCGCTAGTCACCTCGCCCAGGAGCGTCCGTCTGCGGCGTCGAACGCGGCTCGCTCGAGTTGGCGTGCCATCTTCTCGCGTCTTGGCTCTTGCCTGCGCGAGACGGCTATCGCTTGTCGGCCAGTGGGTCGAGAGGGCGGGTGCCGGCGGCGTACTTGAGGACCCGAACCTTCTCCATCGTGACCAGGCCTTCAGTGACCATTTCATCGAGGATCAAGGTCAGCCTCTCGACGTGCTCCGCGGTGTCGACGACCTCGATGACGATTGGCAGGTCCTCCGACAGGCGCAGCAGGTGCGTTGTGTGCAGCACGCTGCGAGCGCCGAAGCCCGCTATGCCATGGAATACGGTGGCTCCCGCGAACCCTTCCTTGCGCAGCCTCGCGAGCAGGGCCAGGTGCAGAGGTTCGTGGTGCCACTTGGCGGATTCGCCGGTGAAAATCCTGACCAGAACCTGTTCGCCGCTCAGTACGCGCATGAGATGCTCCTCGTCGGCATTAGTCAGGTGCCGACCAGCCAATGTGCGGCGGCCCAGCCGGAAAGGCAGGCCGCGAGGCAGCCGATCACGGTGATGGCGATATTGGCGATTGCCATAACCCATGCTCCGTCTTGCAGGTACTTCATCGTTTCGTAGCTGAAAGTGGAGTACGTGGTGAAGCCGCCCATGATGCCGGTGGTGAGCACCAGACGCAGTGTGGGCGAGATCATCGTCGCCTCGATGCCGAGGTACATTATGGCCGCGAGAAGGAATGAACCGATCGTATTGACGGCCAAAGTTCCGAACGGAAACGAAGTACCGAAAATCTGCAAGGCCCAGCCCGACAGCAGGTAGCGCGCTCCGGTTCCGACAGCGCCGCCCAGGCAGATCAGCAGGAATCTCACAATCGTTTCACCTGAGCCTGGTCTTGCTCGTCGAGGCGCCTCGGCAAGCGGTGCTATCGTTACCTAATCGAGGTTGCATTGAAACGGGCCTGGGAAGCTTGCCAGTCCGACGATGAACGCGCAGGCGACGGCCGCGGCGTCGCACGCCGCGGCGTCGTGCAACGCCTCGTGGATGGCGTCCGCGTGCGACGACGCGGCTGCGTGCGGCATGGGCGCCTGCGGATGACACCCGCTGGTGAAGCCTCCTTGCTCCAGGACGTACCAGCAAAGCGGCAGTCCGCAGGAGATGAGCAGGCGGTGTATGGCCGGCGAAAGGCAATCGGCTCCTGCGACGACGACAGCGCTCGGCGCCGGCGAACACGCCGCGAGGTCGGCGGGGTCATTTACGACGTTGACTCCGGCCGCTCGCAGATAGAGCGAAGCCTGCGCGACGCCTCTTGCGGCACCGACCACCAGTACATGAGCGCCGAGCAGCCGTTCCTGTCCCTGTACGCCGATGCCGGGAACGATGATCTGGCGCGCGTACCGCTCTATTTCGTCATCGCTTGGTGACATCCGCGTGCTACTCGATCACGTTCTTCTCGATCGGTTCCACCTTGACGCCCTGTCCTGCGATCCACTTCACGGCAGAGTTGATCTCTTCTTGTTCGCCATCCAGTTCGAGGGCGACGATCCCGATGTGATCGGAGACGGAGGCCGCGCGGATGTTGGTCACGACGCGGAATTTCTGGCCCACCAGGTAGATGATGGGCTCCTTGATGCGGTCCTGGTTGTAGGTGAGATAGAAGCGTTCGATCGCCATGGGTTGATCCTATTTGTTGGCTGCCAGTTGGTGACGGTCGCGCCAGCCGAGCCAGAGGTTGGTTGAAAGGTAGCGGTCTCCGAAATCACAGAGGATTACGACGATGACGCCGCTGGTCAGATCGCGCGCCACTTCGAGGGCTCCGACCACCGCTGCTCCCGAGGATTGGCCGAGCAGCAGTCCGTCTTTGGCTGCCAGGTTGTAGACCATGTCGTAGGCGTCTTCGGTATCGACTCCGACCACACGGTCTACTTGCTCGGGATGCCATATGCCGGGCACGATCGAACTGGCCATGTGCTTGAGGCCTTCGATGCCGTGGAAGGAATCGCTCGGTTCGATCGCGACCACCTGAACGTCGTGGCTCTGTTCCTTGAGAAAACGCCCCGTGCCCATCACCGTGCCGCTGGTGCCGATGGTCGCAACAAGATGCGTGACGCGTCCGCCTGTCTGTTTCCAGATTTCCGGGCCTGTCGTCAGGTAGTGGGCTTCCGAATTGTACTCGCTGTTGTACTGGTCCGGTTTGAAGTAACGCTCCGGGTCTTGCGCGAGTATCTCGCGGCACAGAATGATGGCGCCGTCAGAGCCTTCCATCGGGCTCGAATAGACGGTCTCTGCGTTGTAGGCCTGCAAGACCCGCTTGCGCTCACGCGAAACGTTCTCCGGCATGACGAGCTTTACCGGGTAGCCGAGTGCAGCGCCGATCATCGCCAGCGCGATGCCGGTATTGCCGGACGTGGATTCGAGGATGGTCTTGCCCGGTCGCAACTGCTCGCTTTCCAGGCCGCGGCGCACCAGGTTCCATGCTGAGCGGGCTTTGACGGAACCGCCGGGATTGAAGCCTTCGACCTTGCCGTAGATCGTGACACCCGGCGCGATGCTTTCGCGCAGACAGCGCAGTTCGACCATCGGCGTGTTGCCGATCAGATCGACGATGCGCAGAGCCTCGGCCGTCGTTGCCAGCCGAGGTCTGTCTGCCGTGGACGCGCCGGTCACGCCGACGCACCTCCTGCGATCGCCGGGACGATGGAGATCTCGTCGCCGTCTTTGACCGGTGAGCCTGTGTTGTCCAGAAAACGGATGTCGTCACCGTTGACGTAGAGATTGACGAAGCGGCGGATCGAACCGTCGGCCTCGCAGATACGTTCGCGCAATCCCGGGCAGTTCTTTTCGAGGTCGTCGAGGATCGCGGCGATCGTAGTCCCCTCGGCTGAAACCGCGTCTTTGCCACCTGTGTACTTGCGAAGCGGGGTAGGGATTCTCACTCGTGCAGCCATGTTCATGTTCCTCCTTGTCTTTGTCGTCGTTGATATTTGCGGCGGGCGGGCCCGCCGCGGATCAGTTTGTCGGGCCGATGCCGCAACCCGTCAGCGTTGCTCCAACGATTGGTAGAGCGCGTCGAACTCTTCCAGGCGCGCGCCGATATTGAAAGGTACGGGCACCGCGTCGGTCACCGCTTCCAGCGTCTTGTAGCCATTGCCGGTTACACTGATGACGATTGATTCGTTGCGCGGGATGCGTCCCTGTTCGATCAGCTTCTTGGTGACTGCCACGGTCGTCCCACCGGCCGGTTCAGTGAAGATTCCCTCGGTCCGCGCGAGCAAGCGAATGCCTTCGACGATCTCCTGGTCGGTGGCCGCTTCGCCCCAGCCGCCAGAATCGCGCACCGCGCCCAGTACGTAGTAGCCGTCGGCCGGGTTCCCGATCGCGATCGATTTGGCGATCGTGTTGGGCTTTACCGGCTCGATCAGGTCGGCGCCGCGGTGCAGCGCGTTGACCACCGGAGCGCAACCGGCGGCCTGAGCTGTATAGATCTTCCAAGGCGTGTCTTTGACCAGCCCGACCCGGACCAGTTCCTCGAAGGCCTGGGCCACCTTCGGCAGGATGGTACCGCCGGCGGTCGGGACGACGATGTGCTGGGGCAGCTTCCAGCCGAGCTGCTCGGCCACTTCGAACCCGTAGGTCTTGGCTCCCTCGGTGTAGAAGGGCCTCAGGTTGATGTTGACGAAGGCCCACCCGTACTTGTCGGCGATCTCGGTGCACAGACGGTTGACGTCGTCGTAGTTGCCCGAAATCGCCACCGCGGTCGGCTCGTAGACGGTCGAACCTATCACCTTGCCGCGCTCGAGGTTGTCGGGAATGAAGATGAAGCAGCGCAGTCCCGCGCGCGCAGCGTGAGCCGATACCGAATTGGCGAGGTTGCCGGTCGACGCGCAGGAAACCGTGTCGAAGCCGAATTCGATCGCCGCCGAAATCGCCACCGATACCACGCGGTCTTTATACGAGAAGGTCGGGTGATTGCAGGAATCATCCTTTACCCAGAGTTCTTCCACCCCGAGCGCTGCGGCGAGACGATCGGCTTTGACCAGCGGGGTGAAGCCAGAGTACAGGCCGATGCGCGGCTCGCCGCTGACGGGGAGCAGTTCCTTGTAACGCCACAGATTGCGCGGGCGCGACTCGATGATCCGGTGCGACAAGACGCTGGCGATCGCATCGTAGTCATAGCCGATTTCGAGAGGCCCGAAACACATCTCGCAGACGTGAAGGGGTTTCCAGCCGTAGGACTCTCCGCACTCGCGGCACTTCAGACCAGTGGTAAAGCTCATGATGCTTGCCTCCTCGGAAACGATTGGGCGGATTGCGCGCGATCGACGCTGCGATCATCACGCGTGCCGCAATGGCATTGGGGATTCGGCGGGAAGTCTACGTGACGCAGACGCACGCCTCCGAGTTCGTAAATGTAGAGTCGCCCCGCTCGTGCACGTGCGGGCTGGAACAGGCGCCGCAGGGCCGTGATGGCCTGCATCGAGCCGACTACGCCGGCCACCGGCGCCAGTATGCCGAGGGCAGCGCAGCCTTCGTTTCCCGATGGGGGAACCTCGGGAAAGACACAGGCCAGACACGCAGAGACGCGCGGCTCGATCAGCATCCATTGCCCACCGGTGCGCACGACGCCGCCGTGGACCAGGGGCACGCCGGCCTCGACGCAAAGACGGCTGAGCAGAAACTTGGTCTGCGGATCGTCGGTACCGTCGATGACGATGTCGTGGGCGGCCATCAGCGCCGGCCCGTTGGCCGCGTCCAGATGCAGCGCCTTCGCCGCGGCCGTGAAGTCGAAGTCGGCCCTCAGGCGCTCGGCAGCAGCTTCGACCTTGAGGCGGCCGATGTCCGAGTCTCGGTAGAGCACCTGGCGCTGCAGGTTGGATACTTCGACGCGATCCGAGTCCACCAGCGTAAGGCCGAGGCCCGCGCCGATCCCCCGTGCGGCAGCTGCCAGCGTGCGCGCCGCCGCGCAGCCGAGCGCACCCGCTCCGATGAGCAGGACGCTTGCTGGATCGCCGTGGTGATTGTCTGAATACAAAAAAGCCTCTTCCTCGGGAGTAAGGAAGAGGCGAAGCACTTGGGCTCAGTCTCGACCTTATCTTCCACCTCGAACGCTCTCGAAGTGTGGGACTTAGCACCTGCACCCGCCTTGCGGCTGATCGGTTGCTGTGGCATCGCAGGGCCCGGTCCCTCCGCCACTCTGAATAAGGTTGCGGCGTTTATAACGACGCAGCGTATCGCTGTCAAAATATTCCCCCGGCACAGCCCGCAGGCGCGGTCCGCGGGGCGGGGCAAGGCCGCACTGTCGAGGCTTCGCGCTGCCGTATTACGCGTCGCAGTCGCGTTTTCTTGGTGGGCTTCCCGTGGAACACTCAGCCGATGACGAGTCAGCGCATTTTGCTCGAAGGGGCGCATAATTTCCGCGATCTGGGCGGTCTTGTTACAGCGGACGGCAGGAGAGTGGTGGGGCGCCGCGTGTTCCGTGCCGATCGCCTCAGTCGTCTTACCGCCGCTGATTCGGCTCTCTTGACGAGTCTCGGGATCACCAGGGTCTTCGACCTTCGCAGCAGCGCCGAACTGGCCACCGACGGAATCGGCGAGTTCGCTGCCGCGGCCGATCGCCATCGTCATGTGCCTTTGGTGCAGGTGGCCTTGCGCGCTGGTGATCCGACCATTGACTGGACGAGTATCAACCTCCAGGACCGTTATCTTGAGATGCTGCGCGAAGGCGGCGCGGTAATCCGCGCGGTGTTGGAACAGATTGCCGGGGCTGGTGCGTGCGGCACCGTTTTCCACTGCACCGGAGGCAAGGATCGCACTGGCGTGTTGGCGGCGGTGCTGTTACGGACCCTTGGTGCTGCAGACGAACTGATCATCGAGGATTACGCGGTGTCGGAGCGCTACCTGGATCCTATCGTCAGGCTTTATCGTGAGACTCTTGAAGCGGAAGGTTTCGATCCGGCGGCCATCATGTATCTTTGCGGCAGCCCTCCGCAGCGCATGCGTGACCTGCTCGCCGGTATCGACGAAGTCTGGGGTTCGATCGACGATTACCTGGAAACGATCGGAGTCGGGCAGGAGACGCTGACAGGCCTTCGTAGGCGCCTGCTCGTTTGAGCGAACAACGTGCGCTGGCGCGGCCCCCGAATCCCGTGCGATTCGTGACGTGTCGCCTGCCACGTCGAACTTCGTACGGCGTTACTTCGGCGCCTGTTCCGTAGCCGGCGCAACCGCGAGACGCTGTTCGGCCCTGGTTGCCGCCTGAGTGGTCGGATATTTCCGGATCACGAAGCGAAAGCGGCCAGCGGCTGCTGTCCGGCGTTCTCGCACGCGATAGTAGTCTCCGACGAAGAGTTCGTGGCTGCCTAGGTTTTCGCGCGCCTGCTCGGCCCGGTGTTTGGCGAGGTCGGCCCACAGCGACGAGGGAAACTGACGGGCGAGTTTTTCGAACTGACGCAGCGCCGCCTCAGAGGCTGAACTGTCACGATCGCTGGTGTTGCTCTGTTCGAGGTAACACATGCCGACTGTGTAGCCGACGAAGGGGAGCAGCGGACTTACCGGGTAGAGACGTTCGAAATCGTTGAAGGCCTCAACGGCCTTGCTGAACTGCCCCGTCAGGAAGTAGGCGTGTGCAATGTTGAGGCTTGCGATCTCCGCCTTGTCCGAGAATGGGTACTGTTCGAGCATGACCTTGTAGTCTTCGATCGCGGAACTGTAGCTCTCCTCTTCGAAGGCCAGAGAGCCCTCGCGGAAGAGTTCGGTTTCCGGCCTGATCGCCGGGGCTCCGCAAGCCCACAGCAGGCAAGCCAGCGCGGCGAGCATCGGCAAGCTACGGGATGCGCCGGCGATGTTGGCGTGAGGCCGCGGCGGGACGGTTGCCGAGGGCGGCGCGCTACTGGACCGTGTGCTCTTGGGGGTCAGCATCCTGCTAGGCTAGCGGCGATGGGCTGGACGTTCCACCTGTGCGCTCTGCACAGTTGGACATCATTCGATGTAGCCGAGGGAACGCAGGTGTTCGAGCTGTTTCTGGTCGACGGCCGCGCCGGGCCGCGGAGCCGCCGTGGCGGAGGATCCGGGCGGCGGGGCCGCAGCGGTTTCGTAGGTCGCGACATGTTCGACGGGGCGCTCGGCGATGGCCGGTTCGAAGAAGCCGGTCAGCGCGTGCCCGTCCATATCGTCGCCCACGGCATAGCCAAGGTAGTGAAGAAGGGTGGGGGCAACGTCGTAGACCGAAGCGCCTTCGATCACCGCTCCCTTCCTGACGCCGGGGCCGCTGGCGAGAAGGATTCCCTGGCTGCGGTGCGCGCCCGACAGGTGCAGGTACCTGTGCTCGGTGACGGCCGCGCTGCCCACGGCCGGCCCGGCTCCGTGATCCGACATTACCAGCACCAGCGGCGGTTCTTTGTAATGGGCGAGGATTTCTCCGACGCGAGCGTCGATCCAGCTCCAGTACCGTTCTATCACCTTGCCGAACTTCTCGACCTGGTCGGGCGGAACGTCGCCGAAGGGCTTGGGGTCCATGAACTTCCAGAAACCGTGCTGCACGTCGTCGGTGCCGCGAAGATACAGGAACAGGACTTCGGGCAGAGGTCCGTCGTTGAGCAGAGCCTCCGTGGCGCGAACGTAGAATAGGTCCCGCGAGTAGGAGCGAACGAAGCGATCGTAGACCAGGAAGTCGAGCGAGGGCTGGGCGGCTTCGCCCGCGGTGGCGCGCGCAGGATCGTAGACGAAGTCCATGAACGCCGGCATCGCAGCAACCGCTTCACTTTCGGCCACCGGAGCGAGGGTACTGAGGCAGTAGGGAGGAAATGACTCGCCGTCGATGTCGCCGTAGTGGGCGATGTCGCTCACCAGACGTCCGTTGACCTGCTCGGCCGGCCACGTGACGTACCAGCCCACCACCGCCACATCCAGGCCTTTGTCACCAAGTATGTTCCACAGCGTGCGGCTGGTGCGCTGCGTGCGATCGACGGCGCGCGGTTTGCCCGGACCATCCGGAAAACGCACGAACCAGGTGATGCCGTGTTTCTCCGGGGTCTTGCCGGTCGCGATCGAAGTCCAGATCACCGGCGAACTGCTGGCCTCGCTCGACTGAAGTTTCCCCGACGCGCCCTCGCTGCGAAGCTTAGCCAGATTGGGCAGAAGGCCGCGCGCAATGAACCCGTCGAGCAGGTCCCAGGTGCCGGCGTCGATTCCGAGCACTACCACGCGCGGAGCAGGGGCAGGGGAGCTGGGCTGTTGCCTGGTGGCCGGATCGGCCTTGCAGCCGCAGGCCACGGTGACCGTGACGCACAGGGCGGCAAGCAACGAAGATCGTCGGGCACGGGTCGGCGGTGATGGATTCAACGTCGGCAATCCTGCCGCAGAAGTGACGCGAAGGCCACTCTCCAGCAGCGTTTTGATGAGCACAATCAGAAGAATGCGTATGTAGTGCGTCCGCAAAGACGCTCGCCTGCCGCGACGCGCGAAACGCTGTGGCGTGATGCGGGGCAGACGCCGCAGCAGTGCGGTCGATGATTGCCAACGGCGCGCCTCGGGTGCACCCTGCCGGGCGTTGTGATCGATCGGCGGCTTCAGTTCATCGTCGGCAAAGGGGGCGTGGGCAAATCCACGCTGACCGCCGCACTCGCGCTGTCATCGGCTGGGCAGGGGCGGCGCACCTTGATGATCGAGCTTGCGGCGCCGGGCGGTGTCGCGCGCCTGTTCGACGTGACCGCGGCGGCCGGTAACGAAGCTGTAGAGGTCAGGCCCGGACTGAGCCTGATGTGGATCGAGGGAGAATCGGCGCTGGCCGAATACCTGTCGCTGGTGGTGCCGATCAAGCGTCTGCTGAGGTCCGTGTTTTCCACCCGTCTGTACAGGGTATTCGTCGCTGCGGCGCCGGGCCTCAAGGAGTTGATGGCGATCGGCAAGATCTGGTACGAATCGCAGAAAATTCGCGCCGACGGTTCGCCGCAGTGGGAGCGCATCTTCGTCGATGCCGGTGCTTCCGGCCACAGTCTTCAGTATTTGCAGATGCCGTCGGCTGCCGCGGCGACGTTTCAGAGCGGGCTGGTGCATCGCGAATCGCTGCGCGTCGAAGCCTTGTTGAAGGATGCGGAGACGACTTGCGTTCACGTGGTTGCCACGCCCGAAGAGATGCCGCTCACCGAGGCGGCCGGCATCGTGGCGCAGCTTCGAGATCCACTGGCCCTCGCCCTTGGCGACCTGATCGTCAACCGCTGCAGGCCTGTGGCTCCGGCCGGTGTTGCCGACGCTCTTGGCAAGCTGGCTGGCATTCAAACCGAACCCGGAGATGAACCCGTCAAGGCCGCGCTGCTCGGCGCGGCTGAGACTGCTCTCGGTTGGCAACGCATTCAGGAGCAGGGCCTGACTCGTATCCGGGCGGAAACCGGCATCGAGCCACTGCGCGTGCCGCTGCTGGTGCGTGAGGAGTTCGGGCTTGCCGAGGTCGAAGAGATGGCGCGCGTTTTCGACGCTGGCCGCCAGGACTCGGCCGCCAGGAAGAAATCGTGACGCTGGTCGATCTCGTCGATGGATGCCGCATCGTCGTCTGCGTGGGCAGTGGCGGAGTCGGCAAGACAACCATCGCGGCGACGATCGCGCTGCGCGGCGCGATTGCGGGCCGGCGGGTGATGGTGCTGACCATCGACCCGGCGCGCCGCCTGGCGCAGTCGCTCGGACTGAATACGCTGCGAGCAGGCGGCGAGCGCGTCGGCGTCGAGCATCTCGCAGTTGCAGGTCAGCGCTTGGGCGGAACGCTGTCGGCCGGGATGCTCGATCAGAAAAGTGCGTGGGACGAGTTCATCGCCCGCCACGCGCCGAACCATGAAGTGCGCGACACCTTGCTGGCCAACGAGTTCTATCAACGCCTGTCGCGCTCTTTCGCCGGCTCGACCGAATACATGGCAATCGAAGAGTTGTGCCGCATCGACGAGACCGGCGCTTTTGATCTGATCGTACTCGACACGCCGCCGACCGGTCACGCTCTCGAGTTCCTCGAAGCGCCGCAGCGTCTGGAAGATTTTTTCGACCACACGACCATGGCGTGGCTGGTACGGCCCACGATGTCGGCAGGGTGGTCGGTCTGGAAGACCGCCAGCAGGAGCGTGCGTTTCATCTTCGAGCGTATCGAAGAGGCTACCGGGCTCCAGGCGCTGGCGCAGATCGCCGACTTCTTTGTCGCGATCGAACAGTTGATCGACGGCATCACGGCGCGCAGCCGTAAGGTGAAATCTCTGCTGCATAGTCCCGATACCGCGTTCGTGTTGGTGTCCGGTCCCGACGAACAGGTGTTGGAAGATGCCGATGGATTGGCCGCAAGCATGCGGGCTCTCGGCATGCCGCTGAAGGGAGTGGTGATGAACCGCGTGCACGCAGCGGCGCCGGGGTTGGACGACGAAGCGATGACTGCTGCCGCGCTCGGCAGGATAGTTGCGACGTTGGGCGTGGCAGGGGTCGACGCAGAGGTCAGCGCGTGGCTGGAAAGCACGCTGGAGAGTGCACGCGTGCAGGCGGCCGCGGAGGCCGTGCGGCGCGAGGCCTTCGAGGATGCGCTACCTGCCGACGTGGCATTCGTCTCGGTTCCTGAGCAGCGCCGCGATGTTCACGATCTTGCCTCACTCGCTGCACTCGGCGATTTCTTCGGGGAAACATCCGCGCCGAACGCCGCGCGTCTGCCGGGTGATCGTGCTACTGGGATTCGGAGGGACCTGCCATGAGATCTTACGACATCGCTACTTCGTTTCTTGCCAGCATTGTCAGAGCCGGTGCCGGGATGACCGTAACCGTCTTGGGTGCGCGTCCGAAGAAGCCGCTCGAATTATACGAGTTCGAGGCCTGTCCTTATTGCCGCAAGGTCCGCGAAGCCATGAGCGTGCTCGACCTTGACGCGATGATCTACCCTTGCCCGCAAGCGGGAACACGCTTTCGCCCGGCTGCGGCCGCGCGCAGCGGCAAGGCGCAATTCCCTTTTCTGATCGATCCGAACACAGGCAAGGAGATGCTCGAGTCCGGCGAAATCGTGCGTTATCTCTTCGGGACCTATGGAGACGGGTCCGTGCCATGGGCTCTTTCTGTGCCCGTAGTCACCGATGTTTCTTCTGCGCTGGCGTCGCTGGCGCGATTGGGGTCGGGTCGCAGGTCGCATTCAGGCGTCAGGACGCCGCAACTGCCGTTGGAACTGTGGAGTTTTGAGGCCTCGCCATTCTGTCGCCTAGTGCGCGAGCGGTTGTGTGAACTGGAATTGCCGTATTTGTTGCACAATGTTGCCAAGGGCAGTCCCAGCCGCGATGCCTTCGTGGCGCATTCGGGGAGGATGATGGTGCCTTACCTGGCTGATCAGAACACCGGCGCGAGCATGTTCGAGTCGGCCGAAATCTGCGCGTATCTGGATCGTACATACGCGCGCGGCTGAACCGCCGTCCTTAAAGGCAGGGCGGTTTGAAGCCACGAGTGTCTGCGGAGGTTGACTGTAGTCGCAGACTCCATAATGGGCATGGTTATCACGGCTCGGCTTACAAGGCAGATTCGATGACTCCCGGCACCATAAGTATTCTCCTAGTTGAGGACGACGAAGACGATTTCGTCTTCACGCGTGACCTGCTTGGCGCGGCCAAGGGCAGATCCTTCGACCTGGTATGGGCGCGCACCTACGAAGATGCGGTTCGCGAGATTCGCGCCCGCCAATACGACGTTTTCCTGGTTGATTACCGGCTCGGTGAGAAAACCGGACTCGACCTTCTGGCCGGCGATCTAGAAGAAGGCCGTCTGGGCCCCGTGATCATTCTGACCGGACAGGGCACGGAAGACGTGGATGTCGAGGCCATGAAGCTGGGTGCTGCCGGCTATCTCGTGAAGGGTGAGCTGCGTGCCGGTGAACTCGAGCGCACCATCCGTTATGCGATCGAGCGCCACGAGGCGCTTCCGCGCGAACCTCGCGGCGTGGAGACTTCACCACACGTCAAGCGGGCTCGCGTTGTCGCGTTCATCGGTGCCAAGGGCGGGGTTGGGACCACCAGCGTGGTTGCCAATGTGGCCGTGGTGCTGGCCAGCCGTGGGCTGCGTGTAACCGCGATCGAACTGCGCGGGGATTACGGCGGACTGACGCGGCTGCTCAACATCGCGCCGCTCGGGGATCTCGGGCATCTTCTCGACGCCACCTCGATTCCCGTCGACTTCGATGTGTTGGAACACAACCTCGCGCTGCACCCGAGCGGCCTTCGAGTGCTGGCCGCGCCCCAGGACGTAGAGCACTTCAGCACGCTCGCCGCTGGTCAGGCGACGGCCATCGTCGAGGCCGCGGCTGCCGGTACCGATCTGGTGCTGCTGGACCTGCCGTCGAGCGCCGTCGATTCCAACCGCGAAGCGTTGCGCGCTGCCGACATCGTCGCGCTGGTACTCGACCGCGAGCCATCGGCGGTTACAGCGGCGCGTGTGACGCTCGATCTCCTGAGAAGCTGGCGCATCGAGGCTCCGGTGGGTACCGTCATCGTTTCACGCGCGACACTGCCGGAGGCGGTGCCGATCGCCGAAATCCACGCGCTGCTGTCGTTGCGCAAGTACGGCGTCGTACCGGCCGCACCCGATCTCTTCTATCGCGCGGCGGCTACCTACACTCCGATCGTCGTGAGCAGGCCGGAACACATCGTCTCCAAAGCTCTGGATGAACTGGCGTTGTGTATGCTCTTGCTGCGTTGAAGAACGACGTTACGTAGTCTTTTCGCCGAGTGCTTTGTCCAAGGCCGCTCGCAGGGTCTCGGCAGCCTGGTCAGGCAGCGAGTGTCTTTGCAGGATAAGTGCGCGCAGGCTGTCCGCGACGATTCCTTCGCGGCCGGAGTCGTCGATGAGGCGAAGTGCCCGCTCGCCATCGTCGTCGCGCCCCATGCGAATCATCAGACGCGCGTAGTGCAACGTCAGTTCGCCGTCGCGCGGGAAGCGGGCGCGCAATTTTGCGTAGATCTTGAGCAGCCGCGTGGTATCGGTCTGTTCGAGCATGTCGTCGAGAGCGGTCAGGACGAGCGCGGTCGGGCGGCGCTTGGCGCTCTTCAGCAAGAGCCGAAGCGCAGCGCGCCTGTACCCCTGTGAAACGAACAGCTTGGCCCTTTCGACGACCGCGGGAGTGAAGTCCGGATCAAGGGCGACCACCGAGCGCAGACCGGTTTCGCGATCGGAGCCTTCGCAGCGCTCGATGGCGTGCATGCGGATCTCCACCAGGCGCTGGCGTTCGGCGTCGTCACTCGGGCGAAGATCGACGAGCCGTTGCTGCACTTCTTCGGCGCGCTTCCAGGACGATGTGTCCACCAGTGCGTCCCGCAGCATCCGGTAGAGCACCACGCTGGCCGGGAAGGTGACTACGGCGCGCTCGAGGGCACTGGCAGCGGCGGTGTTGTCGCCCAGTGCGCGGCAGCAGCGTGCGAGTCCGTGCAGCAGCAGTGGGTCGCTGCCGAAATCGGCGAGACCGTCTTCGAGGACGCGGCGCGCGTCTTCGAAGCGGGCTTCGGCGATGTAGGTTTCGGCGTGATCGACCACGTCTCCGGCTACAGATCCGCCGTGTTTCAAGGCTTGGGAGAGCAGTACTCGGGCCTTGCCGCATTGGCCGGCCAGCACCAGGCCTCTGGCTTCGGCCTTCAGCGTGGTGGCGCGCTCGGTGGCGCGGCGCGCGCGTTGGATGCGCCACTGGCGAAGGGCCCAGCGTCCCTCGCGCGCCAGCAGTACGATGAACACCAGCAGCGCGCCGCAGCCCACTGCGCCGACGATGAGCCACGCCAGCGGCATCGTGTACTCGTAGCCGGGAGCGAGTTTGAGGGTGGTTGGCTGGGCGTTGAAGTAGACGAGGCAGGCCACCGCAGCGATCAGCACCACGGCAAGAAGAAAGCTCAATGTTCGGCGCAGCATTGTCAGGTGCCAGGTGGCGCGAGGCGCGGTTCCCGGCTGCTCCGGGCCCGCAAATCACGCCAGTGCAATGTGTTTATCCGCCCCATCTTCGTAGTTCCAACGCGGAACCTGGTTCCAGAGACGCTCGAGATCGTAGATTTCGCGGACCCCGGGCTGGAAGACGTGGACCACGATCGAGCCGTAGTCGATCAAAGCCCAGCGGGCGTTCTCCAGACCCTCGACTGAGATTGGACCGATACCGTGGCGCTCGGCGAGTCCCTCACGAACACGCTGTACGATGGCCTCGACCTGTATGTGCGAGCGCCCGCTGCAGATGACGAAGGCGTCGGCAATCGAAGAGTGGATCTCCAGATCCAGGACGACGATGTCGAGAGCTTTGCGATCCGCTGCAAGGTCGGCCGCGGCCACGGCAAGTTCACGCGATGCGTCGTTCAATTGGTGCGGGCTCCGTAGAGATGTTGCTCGTGGATGTAGCGGGCCACCGCCGGCCCGGTCAGATCTTCGATGCGGAGGCCGAGAGCTACGCGTCGCCGTACGTCGGAAGCCGAGGCTTCGATTCCGTGGATGCGGTGGCCGACGATCACGTGGCCGCTCTCGTGCAGATGACAACCAACGCGAGGATCATAGCGACTCTGGTTGCGAGCAGCAACGGGTGGAAGAGGTGGTGCTGTGTCGGATGCGCGGCCGGGCCGGCTGGTGACGATGATGTTGCACAGTTGCGGCAGTTCCTGCGGGCGACTCCAGGTGTCGATCTCGGCGTAGGCATCGGCGCCGAGGATCAGGAAGAGTTCCGCTCCGGGGTATGCGGTGCTCAGTTCGCGCAGCGTGTCGACGGTGTAGGACGCGCCTTCGCGGCGCATCTCCATGTCACACGCTTGCAGCACGGGATCGCCTTGAACGGCGAGTCTGAGCATCTCCAGGCGTTGCGCGGCGGGAGCCTGCGCGGTCTGGGTCTTGTGCGGTGGGCGGGCCGAAAGCAGCATCAACACCGTGTCTAGATCGAAGGCCGCGGCCACTTCGCGGGCGCTGGCCAGATGTCCCAGATGGACGGGATCGAAGGTCCCGCCGAGGATCCCGAGTCGCAACGAATCAGCGCACATGTCCCTGGCCGCGCACCACGTACTTGTAAGTGGTCAGTTCGCGCAGGCCCATCGGACCTCTGGCGTGGATGCGGTTGGTAGATATCCCGACCTCGGCACCGAAGCCGAACTCGAAGCCGTCAGTGAAGCGCGTCGAGGCGTTTTCGTAGACGGTGGCCGAGTCCACCTCGCGAAGGAAGCGATCGGCACGCTCGCGCGAGCGCGTCACGATGCTGTCGGAGTGACCCGAGCCGTTCTCGTTGATGAAGTCTATTGCCTCATCGATGGAATCGACGACCTTGATTGCCAGAATTAGGTCGAGGTATTCGGTACGCCAGTCTTCGTCGCTGGCTTTGTTGATGCCGGGAAGAATTGCGCGAGCGCGCTCGCAGCCGCGCAGTTCCACACCGGCCTCCTGAAGACGCGGCGCCAGCACTTTCAGGAACGCTCGTGCGACGTCGGCGTGGACGAGCAGGTTCTCCATCGCGTTGCAGACGCCGGGGCGCTGAACCTTGGCGTTGAAGGCGATGTCGGCCGCCATCGAAAGATCGGCTCCGGCGTCGACGTAGGTGTGGCAGATGCCTTCGTAGTGACGGATGACGGGCACGCGCGAGTGCTCGGCGATGGCGCGTACCAGGCTGGGGCCTCCGCGCGGAATGATGACGTCGATGGTCGCGTCCTGGCGCAGCATCGCTTCCGTGGCGCGACGGTCGGTGGAGCGCAGCAGTTGCACCGAATCGGCAGGCAGGCCCGCAGCGGCTATTTCGGCAATGATGAGGTCGGCGATGGCGGAGTTGGAACGGATCGCTTCCTTGCCGCCCTTGAGCAGCGCTGCGTTGCCGGATTTGAGGCACAGCGCCGCGGCGTCGGCAGTTACGTTGGGACGCGATTCGTAGATGATTCCGACCACGCCGATCGGAATGCGAATCTGGCGAATCTCGAGGCCCCTGTCGGTGGTCCACTCCCTGATCGAACCTTGCAGAGGGTCGGGCAGGGCGGCCACGGCGACGATGCCGGCAGCCATCGCTTCGATGCGCTCGGGGGTAAGCGTCAGCCGATCGACCAGAGCCGCACTGAGTCCGGCGGCGCGGCCCGCTTCGACGTCTACGACGTTGGCACTCACGATCGCGTCGGCTTCGCCTCGGATGCGTTCGGCGATGCGCCGCAAAGCGTCGCTGCGTTGCTGGTCGCTGACTTGGGCGAGGCGGCGCGACGCCGCGCGGGCGCGCCGGCAGATGCTGGCGACTTCGCGCTCGATGTCGCCGCCTTCGTCAGAATGATCCGGCGCTGTCGTGATCATGGTCACAACTCCTCCTCGTCGCCGCGCCGACCGTCGCTTTCGTGTCCTGTCGCGGCGTCCTGCGTCAGTGCGGTGTCGGCGGCCGCAGGTTGAACCGCAGCGTCGGCGAGCAGCACGAGGTCGTCTCTGTGGATGATCTCGTCGCCGACGTGATAGCCGAGCAGTTCCTGGATCTTCGCGCTGGCCTGACCGCGCAGTTTGGCGCATTCGCCGGAGTCGTAGGCAACCAGACCGCGGGCGATTTCATCTCCCGAAGGGGCGAGGCAGCGCACCGCGTCGCCGCGCGTGAATTGTCCGCGTACCTCGGTGATGCCGGCGGCCAGCAGGCTTCCGCCTTTGCTTGTGAGGGCATTGGCAGCGCCGGAGTCGAGCACCAGCGTTCCGCGCAGCGCAAGACCATATGCGATCCAGTGCTTGCGGCCGGGGATGGTTACTTCGCGGGGCAGGAACAGCGTCCCCGTGTGATCGTTGGGATTGACGACGCGGGCAAGGGTTCCGGGCCTGGTGCCGCTGGCAACGATAGAGGGGATGCCGCGGTGTGCGGCGCTGCGTGCGGCCAGCAACTTGCTCTTCATGCCGCCGGTTCCGACGCCCGACCCCGCGCCGCCGGCGATTCCGGTTTCGAGGAACGCGTCGATGTCGTCGACCTCCTCGATCAACGGGGCTTGGCCGAGTCTGGGATCGTTGGCGTAGAGTCCGTCGACGTCAGAGAGCATCACCAGCAGGTCGGCATCGACGAGGCCGGCTACCAACGCGGAAAGGCGATCGTTGTCACCGAATTTCAGTTCGTCGATGGCCACTGAGTCGTTCTCGTTGACGATCGGCACGATGCCGTGCCTGAGCAGATGCTCGAAGGTCCGCTTGGCGTTGAGGTAGCGTGTGCGGTCTTGCAGGTCGGCGGCGGTGAGCAGCACCTGGCCCACGTGTTTGTGGAAGTCCGAAAAAAAACGCTCGTAGAACGCCATCAGGCGGATTTGTCCGATAGCGGCTGCGGCCTGTTGCTCGGCGATGTTCTTGGGCAGGCGCGTAAGTCCGAGACGCGAGAGGCCGGCAGCGCGCGCGCCGGAGGTGACGACCACGATCTGGAAGCCTTCGTCGACCAGGCGCGCCAACTCGGCGCTGAGGCGACCGACCTGCTCCTGGTTGACACCTGAGGCAGTGGTCAGGATCGAACTGCCGAGTTTGACGACTATGCGTCGCGTACGCTCAAGAATAGCTCTCTTGTGTTCTTCATGCATTGGAGCCCGGGGGTTGCTGCGCCTCGCGCAGCAGGGCAGCCCTTGCGCGCCGTTGATCGACCAGGTGACCGACGGCGCGCATCAGTTCGCGGCATCCTTCGCCGGTTGCCGCAGAGATTGCGTGCACTTCGTGGCCCCGTTCGCCCATGAAACGACGAAGCTCGGGAAGTTGTTCCACCGCGCTGGGCAGATCCATCTTGCTGGCGATTACCAGCAGCGGTCGCTCGTCCAGATCTTCGCCGTAAGCGTGGATCTCGTGCTGTACGGTGTCGAAGTCTTCGGCCGCCTGCTGTGCAGTGCACGCAGAGGCGTCGAGGAGGTGTACCAATACCGCCGTACGCTCGACGTGACGCAGGAAGCGGTCACCGAGACCGTGTCCTTCGTGAGCACCCTCGATGAGGCCGGGGATGTCGGCGAGCACGAAGGTCTTTTCGTTGGCCCAGCGCACCACGCCGAGCACCGGCGCCAGCGTAGTGAACGGATAGTCGGCGATCTTTGGACGTGCCGCGCTGACACGCGCCAACAGGCTCGACTTGCCGGCATTGGGCAACCCGACCAGCCCGGCGTCGGCCAGCAGGCGCAGTTCGAGGCGCACTTCACGCTGAACTCCCGGAGTGCCGGGATCCGCACGCCGCGGCGCCTGATGAGTCGCCGTGGCGAAGCGAGCATTGCCGCGCCCACCGAAACCGCCGGCGGCCAGCAGAGCAATCTGCGCGTGCTGCGTCACGTCCGCGACCGTCTCGCCGGTTTCGTCGTCGACGAAGATCGTTCCTATCGGGACCCGCAGATAAACGTCAGAGCCCTTCTTGCCGTGCTGGTGCTTGCCGCGCCCGTCTTCGCCGCGCTCGGCCTTGACCGCGCGCTTGGAACGCAGATCGAGCAGCGTGTTCTCGCCTTCGTCAGCGATGGCGTAGACGCTGCCGCCGTTGCCGCCGTCACCGCCGGAGGGTCCGCCTTTTGGTCTGTAGGCTTCGCGAAGGAATGCTGCGCAACCGTCGCCCCCGTCACCGGCGACGACGCGCAAGCGCGCTTCGTCGACGAAATTCACAGGGGGATCAGGCCGGCAGGACGCAGACTCGAGTGCGATCCTTACCGAAAGGTTCGTACTTGACCACGCCGTTGTTGAGGGCGAACAGGGTATAGTCGCGGCCCATTCCGACGCCTGCTCCCGGATGGATGCGGGTGCCGAGCTGGCGGACCAGGATGTTCCCGGCCACGACCGTCTGACCGCCGTACTTCTTCACGCCACGGCGCTGCCCGCGGCTGTCGCGACCGTTACGGCTGCTTCCTTGACCTTTCTTGTGCGCCATGAATCGTCTCCGAGGTCAGTCGTCAGTCGACGGAAGTGATCTGGACTGTTGTTTCGTACTGGCGATGGCCGCGGCGACGCCGATAACCTTTTCGCCGTTTCTTCTTGAAGACCAGGATGCGTGGGCCGCGATCCTGCTCGACGATGACGGCCTTGACCGACGCACCCTCGATCAGAGGCGCACCGATCTGAACGCTGCCGCCGTCTCCAAGAAGGAGAACTTCACGGAACTCAACGTTCTGACCCGGGTCGCCCACGAGTTTCTCTATCGTCAGGCGTGAGCCGGGGCTCACTCTGTACTGCTTTCCGCCGCTTCGAATCACCGCATAGGACATGGTCGAATTCCTCGAAAGTCCCGGAGAGTGGCAAGAGGGGCGTTCGAAGTCAACGCGCGCAGGAGCTTCAGTGCGTGCTTCTGGCTGATCAGGCACTCGGGTTGTCGCGCGGGCGGTTGCCGCTCTGCTGGGCTCGTGAGAAAAATCTGCCGATGCCACTCGGCATCCTTTACATTTTCGCCAAGGAGCCTGAGCCCGGTCGCGTAAAGACGCGTCTGTGTCCGCCGCTCAGACCTGCGCAGGCCGCCGATCTGGTCGAGGCCTTCCTGGGCGACATGCTCGAGACTTTGGTTGCCGCGGGTGCCGGCGGGCTCTTTGAAGTCAGGCTGGCGGCAAGCCCCGGAGCGGGCGGACCGCGTCTGGCGGATTTGGCCAGGAGGTCAGGTGTGGCGTGTCTGGAGCAGGGGCACGGCGATCTGGGCCGGCGTATGCAAAGGGTGATGGAAGCGGGACTCGAAGAGGCGGAGGCAGTGGCTCTGGTCGGAGGCGATCTGCCGGATCTTCCGCCACGCTATGTGACGTCATCATTTCAGATGCTCGCCCCGGGCAGAGGCGAAGCCGAACCCGAGGTCGTGCTCGGTCCTTGCGATGACGGCGGTTACTATCTGGTTGCCGCACGTCGTCGCGTTCCATGTTTGTTCAGCATCGACGTACCATGGGGCGGCTCGGGCGTGTTCGGTGCAACCACAACCAGACTGAGCGAGGAGGGGATTGTGTACTCGCTTGTTCCGCTCTGGAGTGATGTGGATGATGCCGCAAGTCTTGCTTCCTTGAATAGGCGTCTAGAGAGCGACACCTCTGCGTGCTGCCCGCGTACAGTCGAACTGCTCGCGCGGTTGCGGCGTGAAGGATGGCAACCGTGAAGAAGCTCACGGTTTTTCGCTGGGATCTCGACAAGACCTACCTGGTCTCGGATTTCGAATCTCTGCGCGGTCTTCTTCGCATCCCGTTCGAACGGGCAGAGGACAAGCGCGCGGTTCCCGGTGTGATCGCTCTTGTCAAAGCGCTGCGCCGGTCTGCCGAGCGTCGCGAGCGCCGTGTTTCGGTGTGTTTCATGTCGGCTTCGCCGCCTCAGATCGGTCAGGCGATTCGCGGCAAGCTGCACATGGACGGCATCGAGTACGACGAGATCCGCTTCAAGGATCAGATGCGCCATCTCGTGCGCGGGCGTTTCGATATGTTGCGAGAGCAGATCGGCTACAAGTTGTCCGAACTGCTGCGCAGCGCGCAGGTGACCGAAGGCGGCGCCGACGAATTGCTGTTCGGCGATGATTGGGAGTCTGACCCCTTCATCTATTCGCTCTACGCCGACGTAGTTGCGGGACGCATCGACCGCGACAGGCTTCAGGCGCTGCTGGAACAGGCGGGCATCGACGACGATTACCTGGAGTCGATCCTGGACGCGGTGACACGCGGAC
The DNA here is from genome assembly GCA_903893315.1 of uncultured bacterium. Classification (GTDB taxonomy): domain Bacteria; phylum Desulfobacterota; class Binatia; order UBA1149; family CAITLU01; genus CAITLU01. The sequence goes on along the minus strand of CAITLU010000036.1, from coordinate 112,170 downwards.
TGAGGCCGCGTCGTGTGCGCTTGATCTGCATCCTGCGCGCGCGGCCACGTTCGGATCAGGAACTCGCGGCCTTCGGTCGGCGTCTGCTGTGGTTCGACAATTACTTTGAGAGTGCACTCTTGCTGCACGCGATGGGCGATCTGGATGCGGATGGAGTGATCTCCGTGGCGCGCGACTGTGAACTCGATCCGGTCGGACTCACGCGCAGTTTCGAAGCGACGGTGCGTCGCGATCGCGGCCTGCGTCGCGAGCATCTGGAACTGGCCAGGACGGCGCTGTGTCGTGCGGGGCTGATCTCGCCGGTGTCCTCGGGCCGTCTGCTCGGCCGCGCGGCGGTGCGGCTTCGCGTTGCGCTCGGGCGACCGCCTGCGGCGGCCGCCGAGGCAGGTTCACCTCCGGCTTATGAAGCGCTGCTTGCGTCGTGGACGCGGCGCGGTCGCAAAGAAGCGGCAGCGGAACTGCGCGACGCGCGGGAGCGGAGCGCGAAGGAAGACGCATCAAGGGTGACCGAGCCTTCGTAGCACGGAGACGCTGATGGCCGATGAAGATGCCACTGACCCGAAAGCAAGGCGCGCAGGGCGGATTGCGAAGCGCTCTGCCTCGCAGTCGCGCAAGCAGCGCTTGCTGGTGGTCTTGTGCACGGTCGGCGAAGAGGGGAGCGCGCAAGCGATGGCGCGCATACTTGTCGAGGAGAGACTGGCCGCCTGCGTAAGCCGCGTGCCGGTGCAATCGACCTATCGTTGGCGCGAGGCTGTGGTGAGCGAGGGCGAAGTGCTTCTGGTCATCAAGACCGAGGCCTCGCTGTGGCCCACGCTACGGCGGCGTATTCGCGAACTTCACGCCTACGAATGTCCGGAAATCGTCGGCATCGACGCGACCGAAAGCGATGCCGACTACCTGGCGTGGCTGCTGGCCGCTTGCGGCGTAGTCGCCTGAAGCGAGTGAAACAAAGAAAAAGAGGAGAGTGTCGCGAGCGGAGCGCGGAAGCGGATCGCGGCGTCAGTGCAGCGAAGATCCGCGCTTGATAGAAGGCTCGGGCGTGTTGTTGTCGGCGACGACGCTGCCGTGTCCGAAGTCTTCGGCGATTACGTCGGAACTCAGGCCACGCCGCTTGAGCTGAGCAGCTACGACCTTGGCCATGTCTTGCTCCGTGAAGGGGCCGAAGCGCACACGATAGCCGCGCGCCGTGGGCTCCGGCGCCTTGATGTAATAGACGGCGGTGGCTTTTTGCGCGGGTGTCAGCGCGGCCACGAAGGTCTCGGCCTGGTCTTTGCTCGTGAAGCTCGCCACCTGCAAAGCGTAGATCGGTCCCGGCCAGGTCGCTTTCTTATCGTCGACGAGACGCAGTGCCACGTTGGCCACTCCGCGGCCGACGATGCCGAGCGAACAGGCGGCGGCATAGGAGACGTCGATGACACGCTGCTGCGTGAAGGGCCCCCGGTCGTTGATCCGAACCCTGACTTTCTTTCCGGTGTCGAGTTCGGTGATCTCTACCTGGGCTCCGAAGGGAAGGCTGCGGTGGGCGGCGGTGAAGGCTTTCTGATCGAATTTTTCGCCGCTCGATGTGCGGCCGCCGTGGAAACGCGGGCCGTACCAGGAGCAGCGACCTTCCTGGGTAAGGACTGTCTGGTCGTCCGTCGATTGTGGACGCCCGGAACCAGTTGCAGCAATGTCTGGAAGAGAAGCGCCCGAGACCATGGAAGGATTGAGGGCGTATGTCGACGCGGCACACCCTGCCGTCGTCAGAGCCGTGAGCGCGGCAAGTGCCGCTAGAGAGAGGAGTCGGTTAAGCAAGCTTCTGTGTCCTCAGGCGCGATCCATCGCAGTTCTTCGCGGTTCGACGTCTTTCGGTCCGCAGCGCCACCAGCGGCACCACCCTTTACCCAGCCTCCGGACCCGTTCGGGTTGCGGCGACCGGCACAGAGAAGCCTATCTGCAGGCCGTGTGCAAGCATCATGTTTCGTTTACTCCCCCCGGGGCCTGTGGTATCGAAGCAAAAATTCGGTCAAAGGTCAGGGGTATGTCGGGCCATTCCAAGTGGAGTTCCATCAAGCACAAGAAGGCGGCAAAGGACGCCAAGCGTGGGAAAATATTCACGAAACTCATCAAGGAGATTTCTGTGGCCGCCCGTATGGGCGGCGGTGATTCAGGCGCCAATCCACGACTTCGCACTGCCATAGCTGCCGCCAAGGCTCAGAGCATGCCCAACGATAATATCGACAGGGCTATCAAAAAGGGCGCCGGCGCGACCGATGGCGAGATGTATCAGGAGGTCACCTACGAGGGCTACGGTCCCGCTGGCATGGCTGTGATCCTCGAAGCGCTGACTGACAACCGCAACCGGACGGTTGCCGACCTGCGCAACATCTTCAGTAAGAACGGCGGCAACCTGGGTGAGTCCAACTGCGTCAAATGGATGTTCGATCGCGTTGGCCAGGTGCGTCTGGCCGCCGAAGGGGTCGCCGAAGATCAGATCTTCGAGGTGGCACTGGAGGCCGGAGCCTCCGACGTGGCGGCCGAAGAAGACGGTTTCCTGGTGACGACGCCGGTCGAGAGTCTTGAGGAAACCCGTGCCAGGCTGGAGGCCGCGGGTTTCAAGGTGATCGCGGCCGAAATCAGTTTGGTTCCGCAGAACACCGTGCAACTGGCGGGCTCCGACGCCGGCCGCGCCTTGCGGCTGCTCGAGGCGCTGGAGGACCACGACGACGTGCAGCGTGTTTCCGCCAACTTCGAAATAGACGACGAGGAGCTGAGCCGCCTCTCAGCGTGATACCGGAGTGAGGGTCCTAGGCGTCGATCCGGGCACAGTCACTTGCGGATGGGGCGTCATCGACTGCCAGGGGCCGCGCCTGGTGCACGTCTGCTCGGGTGCCATCGATGCGGCCGCGTCGGGTCGTCGCGACATCTCGCTGAGACTCGCTTTCATCTACAGTTCCTTGCTCGAAGTCATGGACGAGCACAGTCCCGACGAACTCAGTCTCGAGCGCAACTTCGTCGCTCGCAACGTCCAGAGTGCCTTCCGTCTGGGTGAGGCCCGCGGGGTGGCGATGGCGGCTGCTGCAGCGCGCGGTCTTCGCCTCAGCGAGTACACTCCGATGATGGTCAAGAAGTCTGTGGTCGGGTACGGCCGTGCGGACAAGCAACAGGTGCAGCTGGCCGTCCAGCGCCTGCTCGGCCTGGTCGAACTGCCCGACACGGATACCGCGGATGCGTTGGCGGCAGCGCTCTGCCACGGGCTTTCGGGGAGCTTCGAAGCCAAGGTCCAGGCCAGGCTCGGTGAGGGACTCGGCCCGCGCGCCGCATCGCGCATCCGGGCACGAAGCTGGAGGGCGGTGCGCGTATGATCGGACGTCTGCGTGGTGTGCTTGCCGAGAAGCTGCCTGGCGAAGTGCTGCTGGACGTTGGCGGTGTCGGCTATCAGGCCCTCATCTCGCTGCAGACGTTCTACGCGCTGCCACCGCAAGGCGAGCGCGTCGATCTCTTCATCGTCACCAACCTGCGCGAGAATGCTTTGGAACTGTTCGCGTTCAGCGGTCGTGAAGAAAAGGCTGCATTCAACCTGTTGCGCAGTGTGACGGGAATCGGTCCGCGACTGGCGCTGGCCCTGCTGTCGGGAATCGCGCCCGCCGAACTGGCCAAAGCCGTTGCCGTCTCCGACATCGCAAGGCTGGTCGCCATTCCCGGCGTAGGCCGCAAGACTGCAGAGCGGCTGGTGATGGAGCTGCGCGGCAAGCTCGGGTCCGACAGCGAAGAGGCGGCACTGCCGGGCGAGCACGGAATGGAAGAGGACGCGGTGTCGGCCCTGCTCGGGCTCGGCTACAAGCGCGGTGAAGCGGAAAAGGCGCTGCGCAGCGTGCGGGGCGCCGAGGATGCGACCCTGGAAAGTCTCATCCGCCGTGCCCTGCTCGCGATGGCTTCGCCCTCTGCCTCCGTCAGAAGCTGAGCCGCCGGTGCTGCCAGGATTGGTTTAGATGACGCGCAAAGAAGACATTTCCAAGGCCGCGTCGCAGGTGCTGCAGCGGTCGGCCGTCGCGGATGCGTCCGACGCAACGTTGCCGTCCGCTCAGGGCGACGACGGCAGCGCCGACGTCAGCCTCAGGCCGGAGACGCTCGATGATTACGTCGGTCAGGTTCAGGTCCGTCGCAATCTCGACATCTCTATTCGTGCCGCCAAGGCGCGCGGCGAGACACTCGACCACCTGCTGCTGATCGGTCCTCCAGGTCTGGGCAAGACGTCGCTCGCCTACATCGTGGCGCGCAGCATGGGCGGACGTCTGCACCCGACCAGTGGTCCGGTGATCGAGAAGGCGGGAGATCTCGCCGCGATTCTCACCTCGCTCGAACGCGGCGACGTGCTTTTCATCGACGAGATCCACCGTTTGGGAAAGGCCATCGAAGAGATCCTGTATCCGGCGATGGAAGACTTCCGCATCGATCTGGTGATCGGTGAGGGGCCGTCGGCGCGTTCGATCTCGCTGTCGCTGGCGCGCTTCACGCTGGTCGGGGCAACTACGCGTGCAGGGATGCTCAGCGCTCCGCTGCGCTCGCGCTTCGGCAACACTTTTCAACTCGAGTTCTACAGCGACGAGGAGTTGGCGGAGATCGTCAACCGCTCGGCGCGCCGTCTCGGCGTTGTCATTGACGAAGGCGCGGCGCTGCGCATTGCCCAGCGTTCACGCGGAACGCCGCGAGTGGCCAACCGTCTGCTGCGGCGTCTGCGTGACTATGCGGAGGTCAAGGCGTCGGGGCGCATCACCGGTCAAGTTGCCGATGACGGTTTGGAACTGCTCGGTGTCGACCGCGCCGGCTTCGACACGATGGACAGGCGCTTCCTTAGCGTACTGCTCGAAAAATTCGAAGGCGGTCCGGTAGGGATAGAGACGCTGGCGGCTGCGCTCGGCGAAGATGCTGCCAGTCTCGAGGAAGTCTACGAGCCTTACCTCATTCGCTGCGGCTTCCTGCAAAAAACCGCGCGCGGCCGGGTGGCCACTGCGAGGGCTTACGAGCACCTCGGCCTGCGGCCCGGCCGCGAGCAGCCCACGCTGTTCGACTGAGGTTGTCGAGGGTGTGGTGGCATAGTCGCAAGACCGGGAGCACGTCCCGGCGGCCGCAGGAACAGCACGATTCCTCTGCGCCTCCTGGCGCGCAGGACTCACGCAATTCCCTCGAGACGCGGCGTCGGCGGCGCGAGATGTCGATCGTCCTGGCGGCCGGTCTGGCGGTGGTTGCTTTCGCGCTGTGGGAAGTAGGCCGCCCCGGTGCGCGCAGCGCCACCGGCAATGTCCTGTCGGTTCTCCTCATCAACCTCAACATCGTCCTGCTGCTGCTCGTCGTATTCCTGGTCGTGCGCAATCTGCTGCGACTGGTCCTGGAACGACGCCGCGGCATCATGGGAAGTCACCTGCGTTCTCGCCTGGTGCTCGCTTTCGTAACGATCGCACTGCTGCCGGCGATCGTGATGGTGATGGTTTCGTTCGAATTCGTCAGCAACGGCATCGACGACTGGCTCGGCCGTCAGGTCGAAGATTCACTCAGCGGTGCTTACCGTCTGGCCCGCACCTACTACCAGAGCGCCGCCGACAGCGCCGTGGCCCATGCCCGCGCAGTGGCCGCCGAGATAGACAAAGGCAAGCTTCTGCAGCCGGCAAACGAGAGAGCGTTGCGCGCGGTCGTGGCCGAAGAGCAGGACATCTACTCGCTCGGCACTGTCGAGATTATCGGCCCCGACGGCAAGCTTCTGGTCGCGCTGTACAGAGGTGAATCCGCCAGCAATGTCGCCAGAGATGCCGACGATGTAGCGCTGGTGGCGGCTGCCGGGCGCAAAGAGGACGCGACGAGAGTAGAGAGTCAGGGCAGTACCGACATCATTCGCGGAGCTGCCGCGATCACCGGCGTCGGAGGTCGCGTCGTAGGAGCGGTGATTGTCGACTATGTGGTGCCGGAGAGCCCGCGCGCCTGGAGTGCCGAGATCCTCGACTCCTTTCGCGAGTTTCGCCGCATGAAGCTCAGCAAGCAACCGCTCAAGAATCTCTATCTGATCACGATGATGCTCGCCTCTGTGGTGGTGGTGTTCTCCGCCACCTGGCTGGGCCTCTATCTGGCCCGCGGCATCACCGAACCGATCGGGCGCCTGGCTGCCGCCACGCGCGAAGTCGCGGGCGGTCGTCTGGACGTCGCGCTGCCCGAGGAAGGTGGTGACGAAGTTGGCACGCTGGTGCGTTCCTTCAACGCCATGACGGCCGAACTCAAACGTGGCCGTGACGCGCTCGAAGAGCGGCGCGTCTATATCGAAAACGTTCTGGCCAACATCGACGCGGGTGTGGTGTCGCTCGATGCCGAGGGGCGTGTCGGCACCGCCAACCCGGCGGCGCTGGCGTTGCTCGCACTCAAAGAGGACGGCATCGTCGGGCGCGGCGCCGAAGATGTATTCGAAGAGGCAGGTTATCCCGAAGTCGTCGCGCTGCTCAAAGACGTGATCGCAGGACGCCAGGTTGCCGGCAGCGGCGTCAACGTGCGACGGCCCGAAGACAACCGCACGTTGCTGGTGACCGCAACCAATCTGCGGCGAGGGCGCGGCCCCACGACCGGCTCGGTGCTGTTCTTCGAAGACGTTTCGCAGATTCGCGAGATTCAGCGCATGGAGGCGTGGCGCGAGGTCGCCCGCCGCATCGCCCACGAGATCAAGAATCCGCTGACTCCCATTCAGCTTTCGGCCCAGCGCCTGGGTCGGCGTCTGGTCGGTCAGCTCAGCGACAACGACGCGGCGCTGGTGCGCGAGTGTGTTGCCACCATCGTCACCGAAGTCGACGGCCTCAAGCGCTTGGTCAACGAGTTCTCCCAATTCGCGCGTCAGGCCAGCGGTGACAAGCAACTCCAGGATCTCAATGCCTTGGTTGAAGAGACGGTGCCGCTGTTTCGTCAGGCTCGTCCCGATATCGACATCACGTTCGACAAGACCGACGATCTGCCGCGGGTTATTCTGCACCGGGATTCGGTCAAGCGCTCGCTCGTCAACCTTCTGGACAATGCGGTGGCGGCCATCGCCCAGGTCCAGGGACCGCCGCGTGCGATCACGGTGGCAACGCGTCACGACGAAGTACTTTCGCGAGTGATACTGGAAGTTAGCGACACTGGTCCCGGTATTCCGCGCGAGCTTCGTGCGCGGATCTTCGAGCCATACTTTTCTACCAAGACCGAAGGCACGGGCCTCGGCCTCGCCATCGTCGCTTCGATGGCCGCCGATCATCACGCCTACCTGCGCGTGAGGGCCAACGAACCACGCGGTACTCGCTTCGCGATTGAGTTTCCTGCCGGTGCCGTCCAGCATCGGGTGTGAGGTCTGATCCGGTGCCGCAACGCATTCTCATAGTCGATGACGACGCCGGTGTTCGAGAAACGGTCGGCGCAGTACTGCGGGACGAGGGGTTTCGCGTGGTGTTCGCGGCCGACGGTCCCGAAGCGATAGCCTCGGCGCGAAAAGACAAGCCGGATCTCGTGTTGCTCGACGTCTGGCTTCCCGGCATGGACGGCATCCAGGTGCTCGAACAGCTGCGCGCGGAGCATTCGCATCTGCCAGTGGTGGTGATCTCGGGGCACGGCAATATCGAGACCGCGGTGCGTGCCACCAAGCTCGGTGCCGTGGACTTCATAGAGAAGCCTTTTACGATCGACGGCCTGCTCGCTGCCGTCGCAAGGGCCTTCAAGCGCGTGCGCGGCGGCGAGGAGATCGGGGACGACGACGCCGAAGCAGGGGAGGCCGTGAGCGACGACGCTGGAGAGGGCACTGCGCCGCACCGGCCACGTCGTACCAGCGGCCCTCGAGTGCGGGAACGCACGGTCGCGCGCTCGGTGGTCGGTGCCGGCCTCGGCCTGCACAGCGGTGTTCGCACCGGCATCATCCTGCATCCTCTTCCGCCCGGAAGCGGCATCCGTTTCGGCAGCGTATCGGGTGGCGGAGAAGTCGAAGCCGATGTTGCCAACGTCGATTCGACCGGCTACGCGACCACGCTCTTCAAGAAAGGACTGGCAGTGCGCACGGTTGAGCACCTGATGGCGACGTTGCACGCCTACGGCATCACCAACCTGCTGGTGAAGGTCGAAGGTGAAGTGCCGATCCTGGACGGCTCCGCGGTGGAACTGTGCGATCTGGTGGAACAGGCGGGAGTCGAAGAGCAGCGAGGTACGATCGCCGCGATCTGCGTGCGTGAAGAACTGCGCATTGATGCGGGGCCCGACCAGTTTCTTTCGATCAAGCCCTACGACGGACTGCGGATTACGTACGAACTCTCGTATCCGGCACCGGTGGGCGATCAGACCTACGTATTCGAGATGCGCGAAGCCGGAGATTTCAAGCGCGAGATCGCCCCTGCGCGCACCTTCGGTTTCGTGGAAGAAATACGCGCTCTGGAGAGCGCGGGCCTGGGGCAGGGTGGTCAGCTCGGCAATTTCATACTCATCGGCGAGCAGGGTATCGTCAATACCGAACTGCGTTTTCCCGAGGAACTCGCACGGCACAAAATCCTCGACATCCTCGGGGATTTCTACCTTCTGGGTGCGCCCGTTCGCGGCGACATCCACGCACGCAAGACCGGCCACTCCCACAACGTGGCGCTGGTGCGCAAGATCCGCGAGTACCTGACTACTGCAGTCCGATGAGTTTCATCGACGTCAGCGGGCCGATCACACGGAAGTGACGCCAGCCGCCGGCGCCTTCGCTGGCTTTCGGCATCAAGCCGATCAGCGCCTTGGCGCGCGGTGTGTCTTCTTCGATGCGCGCCCGAAAGTCGATGCGCACTTCGCGGGCGTCGCCGCGGTCGGCCAGCAGTGAAGCGCCGAGCAGTTCCCAAACGACTCCGTCGGTGTGGGCTTTACCTTCTTTGACTTCGAGCTTGCCGTTGCGGTACGCGGCGTCGAACTCGGCTTCCTGAAAGTCCCACTCACCGAGCGGGATGTCGGCGGCCGGACTCGGCCCGTTTCCCGGCCAATATCCGCCCACGGTGCCGCCCTTGGTGTGCAACGCGACGTGAGCCTCGGTCTTGTCGCCGAACACTCCGTGCAGGAGCGAGACGCCGGTGATCGAGGCCGCACCGTCGAATGTTCCTTCCAAAGTCAGGCGCCCGACCTTGATGCAACGCGATGGCGTCAGCGACGACACTTCCAGAGCGACGCTGTCAGAGGTCATCGTGCCGTCGATGCGTGCGCCGTCGCAGCCGCGGGCTTCGAATGAGCGCAGTATCCCGACGTAGAGCGAGTCGAGTTCCAGCGAGAAGTTGTCGGCGCTGAGCCTCAGGGCGGTGCCTTTGATGCCGGCCGGCGGTGCCAGCCTCAGGGTCTTCATTTCGAGCGTCAGGCCGAGCCGGGCGAGCGGGCCGCCGAGCAACGGCGTCAGGTAGCGTTCCAGCGGAGCGGTGAGCAGGATGAATACGACGACGAGCAGAGCGAACAGGAGCAGCCGTCGCATCGTCTGGTCCCGGTCAGGTTCGCGTCACGGCTGCGGTGATCAACGTGACGTCGAACTGGGAAGCGTCTTCGTAGCGCTTCTTGATGCTCAGTTGCTTGACGTACACCGGAGCTTTGCCGCTCTCTACGTCACGCAGCAGCGCGACTACTTCCGGCAGTGTGACCGAAGACAGCTTGAGTTCGACCGTGCTTTCCTCGCGGCCGCCATCGAGTTGACGATGTCCCGGACTCATCGACGCGACCGATTCGCGCCGCAGCGAGGCCGTGGCCGCCTTGTCGACGAAAGCGAGTAGCGAGAAACCCTTGTCGCCCTCCGCGGTCTTGGCTGCGCCGGCAAGGTTGCCTTCGGCTGTGTGGATCTTCTTGCCGAGGTCGCCGAGCGCGGCGAGGTCGCCATTGAGTCCGGCGATTTCGGCGCTGATGCGGCCGCGTCCGGCCAGAAGAGGGGAGACTAGCCCCGACCACAGCAGCGCGATCATGAGCAGCACCGTGAAGATGCTCACCAGCCTTTGTTCGCGTGGGCTGAGCCGCGCGAGCAGCGCTGCGGCTTGATCGAAGAGGCGTCTCATTGGGTTTTGGCTCCCGTCGTCAGCGCAAGAACGAACTCGACGCCGCCTCCGCTTACGGCTGCGTGCACGTCCTTGACCTCGACCGTCGCGAAGCCGCCTTCGCGGCGCAGGGCTTCTTGCAGCTTGGTTACAGACTCGAACGAGCCCGAACGTCCCGTCACCTTGGCCGCGGGCGGAGTGTATTCGAACTGATCCAGTTCCACGTCGATGTTCTTGGGCACCGCCTGTGACAGGGTCGCGAGCAGGTGCAGCGAAGTGATTCCTCCGCCTCCGGTGCCGGCGGTTTCGGCGCGGCCGGTGAGTTCGCGAAGACGCATTTCCATTTTCAAGCGACGCGCGGTGCCGCCGCTGTGATCGGGCATCGCGGCCGCGTACAGTTGGTCGGCACGGGCAGCGAGAACGCTGCGCTGGGTCAGCAACTGGGCGTAGTCGATTCCGATCGAGACGCAGGCGAGCAGCGCGGCGACCGCGCCCCAGCGCAGCGCGGGCTTGAGATCTTGGCTGAGTTCGGCCAGCCCCGACATTCCTGCCAGGTCCGCGAATCCCGAAAGACTCAGCAGTCCGGCTCCGGCCGGAGTGAAGTCGAGCAGCGGCGGCGCGGCTTCACCAGCCGCCGCCAATACCAATCCGACCAGCGCGGTGCTGTCGCGCCAGTCGCGCCCTTCGAATCCTTCGACCGGAGAAGAGGTGGGCAGTGCCTCGAACTTGAGGTCGCTCAGCGCTCTTTCGACAGCGGGGCGCAGACGCGCGGCAAGGTGGCCGCCGATGACGATGCGCGCAGCTTCCGACGCGAGCGTGCGCAGTGACCACACCACGTTGCGAACCAACAACTCGTCGGCGCAAGGCGCCAGGATGCGCAGGGAGTCGAGGCCGGTGACCGAGACGGCGGCGATGACGGCACCCTCGTGGCTCAGATCGACGGCGACGAAGCGCGCATCGGTCCCGACCGCCTTGCGGTAGGCGGCGACGATCGCGGTCGGCGTCCAGATCAAGCGTGTGGCGGCGCCGGCGACGGCGGCGAGGTCGCTCACCACGGCTTCGATCGCGTCACCGGTGGCGAGGCCCGCCAGTACGCGCCCGGAGTGTGTGGGGCCGGCGTGGTCCCAGGCCAACGGACCATCGTCGAGCGAAAGCGGCACGTGTTCTTCGAGGGCGGGGCCGACGGCCTGGCCGATGCGGCGCCGGTCGTGGAAAGGCAGTTCGAGGATACGGTAAGCCACCGCTTCGGCGGGCAGGCCGGCGACGATTCGATCCCAAGGCCCGCCGGCCAGAAGCCCCGCGTCCTTGCTCTCTTTCGAGATCGGATGCTCGAAAATTTCGGCCACGCGCAGCGAACCGATGCTCGACAGCGCCACACCGCCGACGGCACGTCGGCGGCTCACCTGGACGATGAGTGTCTTGCTGCTCACAGGCGCTTGGCTCCGAGTCGTCCGGTGTCGTCGATGAGGACCGGGGCGGACTGATCCGCTCCGACGATGTTCGGTCCCCGCCGCGCGAGCAAGTACAGTATCTGTATCTTGCCGTTGAGGCGATACACCAGTGCTTCCACCGATTGAAGCACGCCGCCGGCGTCGCCGGTCGAGCGCACGCGGAAAAAACTGCTCGAGAACGTGAGAAGGCGGTCTAGTTCGTTCTCGCTGAACACCTGCATGCCATCGACCGCACGCAAGGAGGCGATGCTGGTGAAGGGCGAGGTCTTGCGCCGCTCGACCAGGCGCTGGACCAGGAATTGGTCGGCCAGCCTCTCATCCAGCGCTTGCAGCACGGCGGGCGGCGCGGTGTTCACGTTCACCTTGAGCGCGTTGTCGGGCAGCACCGTGGTCAGCGGCCTGAGCTTGGCGAGCACCGCCGGCGTGAAGCCGCGCACCAGGGCCAGTTCGGCGAAACTCTGCAAGGGGCCGTTACGCGCCGTGTAAGGCGGCAACAGCGTGGAGTAATAGGCGTCTTCGGCGCCGGCATCGGAGTTGGTATCCTGGTTGCGGTCGAGCCAGTCCGCCAAGGGCGCTACCAGGCTGGTGTCGAGTTGGAGGCTCGCCAGTAGCAGTTGCAGGCGGCGAGCGTCCACCGAAGTGGGGCCCGCCGACAGCCGGTTGAGGTTGAAGCGACCCTGTTCGTCTTCAATGCGCACGAGCAGCCGTCCGTTGCCGGTGTCGATGGGAGGCAACTCGTTGGCCCAGATGTCGGTGAGCGCGTCGGTGTTGCCGGTGCGGAAATCTTCGGCAAGCACTTCACCGGCGAGGTCGATGCCGGCTTCGGCTATCAGTGCCGCGCGCCGCGCCGCCAGCCAGCCCTGGGCGCGGCGGTACTCGACCTGGGTGGAGAACGTGAACTCCACCACCACGATGGTGAGCAGCACCATCGTCAGCAAGGCCAGCAACAGCGCCACGCCGCGCTCACCTTCGGCCCGCCCTTGAAGAGGCCGGTCCCGCGGCGTCGGGCGCGAGTCCCGGTGGAGACGACGCACTTTGCGGTACGCCCGCGCGCCCGGAAACCGCGCCCGCGTTGCCTCTTGGCCACTTTGAACTGACTGCACGCAGCAGTCGCTGGATCGAGCGGGGACGCTGACGTTGATCGCGGCCCCGGCCTCGTGATCGTCACTTCCTCTTGCCATTGCTCTTCTCGCCCGGCGTGCCGTCGTTCGTGGGCTCGAGTCCGAGCCGCAGCGCGCTGCGTTTGTCGGTGCCTACCGCGAGCACCGTCGAAGACACCAGGACTATCGGTTCTTCATCGCCGGCATCGAGTTCCACCGTGGTTCTGACCAGGGACGGCGCCAGATCGTGCTGAGGTCCCGAAGCTACCGAATCCCATACGTCGCCCCACTGTCCGTCTGCGTAGAACTCGAATCGCACTGCGACGTGTTCGGCGATCACCTGGCGCGGTGCGCGGGTCAGGTCGAGAGTTTCGTTACGGGGAGGTTTCACCTCGTAGCGAACCAGTTCGGAACCGGACTCGGAGCCGTGCGTGAAACTCCGGTCCGAGTCCTCGAAGCGCCACAGAACGTGGGCCTGGTCCCCGCGATCGACGCTCTTGGCAGCCAGATCGTCGATGGCTACGTAGCCTTCGGGGGCGGTGACGCCGCGCGCGCTGAGCGTGGTGAGTTCAAGCAATGGCTGTTCGTCGCCAAAAGCCGGACGGCGTCCGGCAGCAAGACCGCTTCCGTTTCCCGGTGCCAGGAAGCGCGGTAACAGGGTGCCCTTGATGGCGACGTCGAGGCTGGCGCGCAGGTCGCTTTCGATGCGATCGAGAACTCCGCGCGCCGCGGAGTAGGCCTGGGCGCGTCGCATGGCACGCTCACGGCCGCTCAAGGTAGTGGTGAACGTCGAGTAGATCGCGCTGCCGACGATCGAAAAGATCGCGAGTGCCACCAGCAGTTCGAGCAGGGTAAGGCCTGCTTGTACGCGTGTGTGATCGGCTCTCACGTAGCCGGTCTCCTGACTGCGGTCCACAGTTCGGCCAGTTCGTCATTCTCGCCTTGCGCGTGAACTTTGATGCGAACCTGCAGCAGGCTGGGCAGGGCGGTGGGCAGCACCTCGCGGCTCCACGCAAAGCGTTCGGCGCCGGTGCCCGCGTAAAAAACGCGTTGGTCGTCGACGTCGGAAGGGTTGTCGCTGAAAGTTCCGCGGCTCTCTCCTTCGGCGAGCAGCGGGTCCACGTGCGAGGCCGCGATCAACTGCGAGGCCAGCGCTCCCGCGACGGTGATGTCCTGCGCTTCAGCGACAAGCCGGATGTTGCGCGCTTGCAGGCCGAGCAAAGAAACCACCGCGACGCCGAGTATGGTCACCGCGATCAGGACTTCCAGCAACGTGAAGCCGCGCCGTGCGTCGGCTCGCGAACTCGGCCGCAGCTTCACCGCGTGGTTACCTGCGGCAGCACGCGGGCGCGGCCGGCACCGGCATCGAAGAACACCTCGACATGCCTGCCGCCGTATTCGCCCAGCGCAAGGCTCACGTCTTCGGGCGCGCCCTCGGGAAGAAACCATATCGAGCGACGGCCGCTGCTCTGTTCGCCGTCGCCGTCGGTGAAAGTGTCGAACGATACGCCGTCAGGCAGATGTCCGCTGCGACCGTAGGCATCCCACTCCTCCCGAAGTTCATTGCCCGGCGTGCCCTGCGTGTCCGCACCGGCTGCCTCCCAAGGCCTTTGTGTTTCGACCTCCCAGGCGTTTTCGTCGAGATCGATGGTGAGCCGGTAGATGCGTCCACGCAGCGAAGATTCGTCGGCCAGGTAGGTCACGATCGTAGCCAGCCGATCCGCGCTGGAGTCGAGCTGTGCGGCACCGATGCGCGGCAGTCGCGGCAGCACCAGGGTCAGCATGATGCTGGTGATGAGCAGCACCAGCGCCAGCTCCATCAACGTGAAGCCGCTGGTGGTGCGCAGGCGCATCTTCGAAGAACTGTCAGAATTCGCGGGAGTCAATGTCCTGATTGTAGCCGTCGCCGCCTTCCTTGCCGTCGGCGCCGAGGCTCCTGAGCACGTAGGTGCGACCGTCGCTGGCGAACAGAAAGTCGTTGTTCCAGGGATCCTGGGGAACGCGTTCGAGGTAGCCGTCCTCGCGCCAGTTGCGCGGGATGTCTCCGCGTGTCGGTTCCTCCACCAGCGCTTCGAGTCCCTGCTCTGAAGTCGGGTAGTTGCCGGAGTCGAGTTTGTAGAGGTTTAGAGCCTGCTCGATCGCGGAAATGTCGGCCTTGGCCTTGACCACTTTGGCGTCGTCCGTGCGGCCGATCAGGCGCGGCGCCGCGAGCGAAATGAGCAGGCCGAGAATCATCACGACGACCAGGATTTCGATGAGGGTGAATCCGGCCTGGGATCGCGTGTGTCGAGGGTTCGCGTGTGGGTGTTTCACGATGGTGGCAATCCTATCGAACCAGTTGGTTCATCTCAAAAACCGGCAGCAGGATGGCGAGAATGACGAACAGGACGACCCCGGCCATCAGCAGGATCATCACCGGTTCCAGCAGTCCGGCCATGGTTTCGATGCGCTGACGCACCTGTTCTTCGATCGCGGCGGAAGCGTGGTTGAGCATGCTTTCCAGATCGCCGCTGCGCTCTCCGACGGCGATCATGTCTACCACCATCGGATCGAACAGTGGACTCTCGCCGAGACACGCGGCCAGCGACGCGCCTTCAAACACCGCGGTCTCGGCGCGGGTCAGCGCGTCCGAAACCAGGACGCTTCCGCACGAAGTGCGCCCGATACGCAAGGCCTCGACCAGCGGCAGTCCTCCCGCCACCATCGTGGCCAGGGTCTGCGCGAAGCGCGCCACCGCGATGTCGCGCATCATTTCCCCGAGGCGCGGCACCGCAAAAAGCACACGCTCGAGCCGCCGCTTGGCTTCTTCGCCCGAAAGCGCCGAGCGCAGCATCAGCAGGGCCGCGACCACCGCCGCCGCCAGCAGCAGGCCGTAGCTGCCGAGAAAATTGCCGATCGCCATCAGCATGCGCGTCGGCAGCGGTAGCTGTTGCTTGGCCTCGACGAAGACGCGCGTCACCTGTGGCACCACGTATGCGAGCAGGAACAGCACTATGCCGCTGCCGACCACCGACATGATCGCCGGGTAGAGCATCGCCGTCCACGCCTTCGCCCGCAGACGCGCCTGACCTTCGGCGTGATTCGCTACGCGCTCGAGGACGGCGTCCAAGGCTCCGCTGGATTCACCGGCCTCGACCATGCCGATGTAGATCGAAGAGAAAGCCGCCGGGTGCCTGGCCATCGCTGCCGCCAGCGTGCTGCCTTCACGAATCTGAACGCGCACGGATTCCAAGGCCTGTGTGAGCAACGGTGTGACGCGCTGGCGGCGCAGCGTGTCCACCGCTTCGTCCAGCGGCACGCCGGCACGCAGCAGCATTGCGAGTTGCCTTAGAGTGCGGGCGAGTTCGGCTGGACGCACGTTGCGCTGGAGCGCGCGCCCGCCGCGTACCGCAGCTTCCTGCTCACGCAGCGATGAAGCGAAAATGCCGCGCTCGCGCAGTTGCGCGCGCGCGGTCCTGGGGTTGTCGGCTTCTATGAAGCCGCTGACATTGCGACCAGAGTCGGCAACGCCAGTGTAACGAAACGACGGCATCGCGGCTGTTCCAGTCTACTCGCCGTCTTCGCTGGTGACGCGCAGGATCTCGGCAGCCGAAGTTAGACCGGCGCGCACTTTGTCTGCGCCGTCGCTGCGTATGGCGCGCATGCCGCGGGTGATGGCACGCTCACGCATGGTGGCGGCGTCGGCACGTTCCATGACCCCGCCGCGTACGACATCGTCGGTGACGAGAAGTTCCGATATCGCCAGCCGCCCGTGGTAGCCGCTCGACCGGCAGTTCTCGCAGCCCGGTCCGGCCGTGCGCGCCGCGCCGGGATCTCTGGCGATACCGAGTTCGAGCAGGGTCGGATCGCGAGGATCGGCGGTCAGACTGCACGAAGGACACAGCTTGCGCACCAGGCGCTGCGCGAGAATCCCGATCACCGAAGAAGAAACGAGGAACGGTTCGATTCCCATGTCGAGCAGGCGCGTGAAAGCGCTGAACGAGTCGTTGGTGTGCAGGGTGCTGAATACCAGGTGGCCGGTCAGCGCCGCCTGAATCGCGATGCGCGCGGTTTCCACGTCGCGGATCTCGCCGACCATGATGACGTCTGGATCCTGGCGCAGCACCGAGCGCAGACCGCTTGCGAACGTGAGGTCGATCTTGGGGTTGACCTGTATCTGGCCGATGCCGCGAAGCTGGTATTCGATCGGATCCTCGATCGTGATGATGTTCTTCTCTGGCGAGTTGATCTCGGACAGGGCGGCGTAAAGCGTGGTCGTCTTACCGCTGCCGGTCGGCCCGGTGACCAGCACGATGCCGTGGCTCTGTCTGATCAGGCGTCGCAGCGTCACGATGTTGGCGGTGGACAAGCCGAGTTCTTCGAGTCCGAACAACGTGCTGCTGCGATCGAGCAGTCGCATCACGACGCGCTCGCCGAACGCGGTCGGCACCGTCGAGACACGGATGTCTATCTCGCGTCCCGCCACACGCGTCCGGATGCCGCCGTCCTGAGGCAACCTCTTTTCGGCGATGTTCATCGACGCCATGACCTTGATGCGCGATACCAGCGCGGCGTGGATGCGCCGCGGCGGCGCCAGCATCTCGATGAGCATTCCGTCGATGCGGAAGCGGATCGACGTGGTGCGTTCGAACGGTTCGATGTGGATGTCGGAAGCGCCGTCCTTGGCGGCTTGAAAGATCACCGAGTTGACCAGGCGGATCACCGGCGCGGCGTCTTCGGATTCGAGAAGGTCAGGGGCCTCGTTCAGTTCGGCGGCGCGGGCTGCAAGCGAACCTTCGCCTTCCATGTCGTCGACCAGGCTGCTGGCGACGTCGGCAGCGCGGTCGAAGCTGCGGTGGATGGCGTCGGTGAGGACCGGCGCCGGCACCACTATAGGGTCTATCTCGACGCCGAACAGTGCGCGCAGGTCGTCGAGCGGTCCGACACGAAACGGGTCGGCGGTTGCAACCACCAGACGCCCGGGTTCCAGCGCGAGAGGCAGCATGCGGCCGCGCCGGCACTGCTGCATCGAGACGCGTGTGAGCAATTGCGGGTCGATGCGGTCGGCATCGACGCTGTCGGAGAACGGCAACCCGAGCGACCTGGCTTGCAGTTCGGCGAAGCTGCGCTGAGGAAGACCGGCCAGAGCTTCGAGTTGGGCTCCGAGGTCGCCGTCAACGCCGGCCTTGCGCCGCGCTGCCTCGACGTGCTCGGCGGCAACACCGGCGGCGGCAAGCGCGCGGTCGAGAGGGGCGGGGGAGATCGCGCTCACGTCCTGGTCAGAACGCCGCGTGGTCGCGGCCGTCGCGATTGAGCGGGGATACGCGGTTGTTCTTGTCGGCCGCGGCGTGCCGATCGGTGCTCTCTTCTGGCGCGGTAGCGCCGCCGGCGACAGCGGGTTCGTGAGTGCCGGCCGAAGGCGGCGCTGCGACGCGAGCGGCCGGCGGCAGCGCAGCCACCGGCGCGGGCGCAGGTACCAGGCGGGTCGTCGTGTTTTTCTTCGTCGACGGTGCAGCAGCCGCAGGTCGCGGCCGCACAACAGCGCTGCCTGCGGAAGGAGCGACAGGAAGCGACACGGGAACGGCTGCGGGCGTGTTACCCGCGCTGGTGCGCAGCGGTTCCTCTGAAGGAGATGGATCACCGGGCAGCGGTGCCGACGTGTTTTGCAGGCCGGCGCGGAAGTTGTCGCGGCGCTTGTCGCTGATCCTGTCGAGGTCGGTCGGCGTGCGGATCACGTGCGGCGTCAGGAATACGATCAGGTTGACCTTCTCTCCGTCCTTGCGGTTGTAGCGGAACAGCCGGCCGAGCCACGGAATGTCGCCGAGCAACGGCACCTTGGATTCGCCGCCGATGGTTCGCGTGCTCATCAGGCCGCCGATGACGATCGTACGGCCGTCCTTGACGCTGACGCTGGTGGTCGCCGATCGGATCGTGGTGGTAGGCCCGACCTGGGCGATGTTCTTGTCCAGCAGATTGTTGGCAACCAGAGCGGAGACTTCTTCCTGGACGTCGAGGACGACCACGTCGCCTTCGGCCACCTGAGGCCTGATGCGCAGCTTGATGCCTACGTCCTTGCGTTCGATCTGAGTGAACACGTTGCTGGTGTTGGTCAGGCTCGAGGTCTGGCCGGTAATGAACGGAATGTTCTGACCGACGATGATCTCGGCTTCCTGGTTGTCGAGAGTCAGCAGCGTGGGGGCCGACAGCACTTCGACGTCGGTGGCGGTCTGCAAGGCCTGGAACAGAGCGACGTTGGCGGGCACCTGAGTACCGTCCGGCAGCATCACCGTCTTGTCGCTGGCCGCGGCCGCTACCAGACCGGCCAGTGAAAGAGGATTGGCGAAGAAGTTGTTGATCGAACCGAGGTTGGAGCGCGCCAGGATGGCGCCCTTACCGGTGTCGATCACTGCCTGCAGATCGAAGCCGAGAGCCTTGGATGTGTTGGCGGACGCCTCGATGATGACGCCTTCGATGAATACCTGCGGCCGCGAGATGTCGAGCTTCTGCAGCAGTCCAAGGATCACGCTCCACTGCTGCGTGGGAGCATCGACGATGACGGCGTTGGTAGCGGGGTCGGCGGTGATCGACAGGTTCTCGTCGGAAGCCGACGGTGGTGCTGACGACGAAGTGCCGGGCAGTGACAGCGGCGCGGACGACGAACTGGAGTTCTCGTGCGGCTTGTCGTTCGGCTTATTATCGCGGCGGTTCTTGGATTTGCTGCCGAGCAGCATGCCCGAGACGACCTCGACGAGTGATTCTGCGTCGGCGTTCTTGGCGTAGTAGACGTGGACCCGTTCCTCGCCGGGGTCGAGTTGTACGTCGAGACTTTCGGCCAGCGCGTGAATGCGGCGCAGTTCGGCGGCCGGAGCCATGATGATCAGCGAGTTGGTGCGTTCGTCGGGCGTGATCTTGAAGCCGAGGTTGGGGCTGCCCGAGGCGGCCGACGATTTTTCCTTTTCCGCTCCCTTGCGGCGTCCACCACCGCCGCCGCCGGAGCGCTGGTCGCCGAGCAGGATTTCGACGATCTGGTCGGCAGTGCGGACCGCATCGGCGTGCTTCAGGTGCACCACCGAGACGACTTCCTCGTGGCCGGGGATGTCCATCACCTCGACCATCTGCGCGATGCGCGAGAGGTTGGCGGCGGTATCGCTGACTATGACCGTGTTGGTGCCTTCGTAGGGAACGATCGAGCCGTCCTTGGAAATCTGGGGCGCGAGCACGCGCGCAACGTCGGCGGCGTTGACGTAACGAAGCGGCAGCAGCCTGGTCGCGAAACCGGCGGAAAGATCGTTGGCAGAAAGCACGGCGGCGCCCGAAGTGCGCGCTTCCTTGACCGGCACGATGCGCGTGACCATGCCTTCGTCGATGGTGGTGAGGCCCTGCGTGGCGAGCACGGACTGGAACAGCACGTAGGCTTCTTCGGGGCTGACCGGTGTCGGCGAGACCACCGACACGTTGCCGGTGACCTTGTCGCCGAAGACGAAATTGCGAGAGGTGACCTTGCTGATGAACTTGACGAAGGCGGTGAGCTCGACGTCTTCGAAGTTCATGATGAACTGCGATTTGTCTGCGGGTACCGGCAACTCCTGCGCGCGCGCGGTCGGCAGCGAGGCCGGGCAGAGTCCGATGCACAGGGTCAGCGCGACCACGAAGCGCCGCCCGGCGGGGCGGCGGAAGGTGCAGGGGTGTGCGCGCATCACTGAACCGTGTAGGTGTTGCTGTGCGGCTTGCCGCTGCGCAGGAAGTTCACACGAATCTGGCTCATTGATTGCACTTCCTCCAGGAGTCCTATGGCGCGTGACGGGTCGGACAGGTCGTTGTCGTTGACCTTCTGGACGATATCGCCGTCGTGCAGGCCGATCTTCTCGAAAATCGAACCGCCGCGTATGTTGAAGAGCTTGAAGCCGATACTGCGCCCGTCCTTGAGGACGGGCATGGCGCGGACCTGGGTGATCACTTCGTTCAAATTGGAAACCGCGTAGTCGACTTCGCGCCGGTCCACAAGGTACGACGATTCGCCGGTCTTGCGAACCCCGCTGGCCTTGTCGCCGTGACCGGCCTTTTCCTTCCCGCCTGCCTTACCTGCCTTCTTGCCCTCGGCGGCGGGAGCCGCGCTGTGCTCTTCTGCGAGATCGTAACGCTGTTTCTTGTTCTTGAAGGTGACCACGGCGCCGGTCTGGTCCACCTCCAGCAGGCGCGGTCCGTCAAAGACCGTGTCGCCGACGGCGAATACGTTTTGCTGCGAGGTCGCGGTGTTCTCGAAGAGCGCGAAGGAACCGTGCTCGGAAACCGCCACACCGCGCAGGCGGAGTTCGGCCGGAGCCGAGGCCGCAGCCGCTTCCTCGTCGTCCTCGATCGGCGCCGCACCGAACAGGTTGCGCTTGAGGATCCGAGACTCGTCGTCGCGCCGCCGCGAGGTCGCTTCGGTCGGGCCGGGCGTTTCAGGCAGCGTCTGTGCCACCTCGACCGCAGGGTGAAAGTCGATGGTCGAGGCTTTCACGACCACCACCGCGGCGGCCCACGCCGCAACGGCAATCAACGCGTAATGCGCAACTCGGCTGACCCTTCTCAGTACGGCTCCCCGCAACACCACGCGGAGGGTAGGGAAATCAAAGTAGAAGTTCAAGTTTTGCGCGGACTTGCGCAGCTTGTCGAGTTGACTGCCTGGAACGGGCGGGTTAAGGTCCGCGCGCCCGCCGCGCCTTTCTCCAAGTAACGGCAGGCGCGCTCGAACCATGTCTCAGAAGAGCCCAAAGGGGCCGGCCGAGCCCGCGCCGGTCGAGCCGAACGCCGCTGGTGAGCGCGAACACGTGCGCGTGCGCCGTGCAAAACTCGCCGAACTGCGCGGCGCAGGCCAGGCTTTTCCCAACGATTTCAAGCCCGATGCGTGCTGTGCTGGCCTGGTGTCCGAGTTCGGCGAACTCGATGGCGCGGCGGTCGAGGCGAAGAGCGGGCGCTACCGATTGGGCGGCCGCGTGGTGGCGATCCGTGACTTCGGCAAGAGTCTCTTCCTTTCTCTGCGTGATTCGAGCGGCAACCTGCAACTTTTCGCCCGCGCCGGCGAACTCGGTCCCGAGGCCTACGCGGCACTGGGGCGTCTGGACGTCGGGGACGTGGTCGGCGCCGAAGGTTCGCTGTTCCGTACCCGCACCGGCGAACTGACCCTGCGTCTGGTATCGCTGCGCCTGCTCGTCAAGGCGCTGCGACCGCTGCCCGAGAAATGGCACGGGCTGATCGACAAGGAGGCCCGCTACCGTCAGCGCTACGTCGACCTGATCGTCAACGAAGACGTGCGCGAGACCTTCCGCCGACGCGCCGCGATCGTGTCAGGGATACGTCGCTTCCTCGGCGACGAGGGTTTCCTCGAAGTGGAAACCCCGCTGATGCAGCCGATCGCCGGCGGCGCGACGGCCAAGCCCTTCATCACGCACCACAACGCGCTGTCCATGGATCTGTATCTGCGAGTGGCGCCGGAACTGTATCTGAAGAGACTGGTGGTCGGCGGTTTCGAGCGCGTCTTCGAACTCGGTCGCATGTTCCGCAACGAGGGCATCTCGTTGCAGCACAATCCCGAGTTCACGATGTGCGAGTTCTACCAGGCCTGGGCCACCTACGAAGACCTGATGGCTCTGACCGAACGTCTTCTTTCTTCGCTGGCGGTCGCTGTCGCGGGCGCGGCGAAGGTGCCGTACGGCGAGGGCGAACTCGATTTCACGCCGCCGTTCGCGCGCCTCGACATGGCCGACGCCGTTGCCGAAGCCCACGGTCTGTCCCACAGCGAGGTGCTGGAGCGCAGCGCGCTGGACGCGATCGCCGACCGCCTCGGAATCGATCCCGCCAAGCGTCAGCCCGGACTTGGTCTGCTCGCCGACGTATTTGAGGCCACCTGTGAGGCGAAGCTGGTGCAGCCGACCTTTGTCACCGGGTTCCCTTTGGAAATTTCGCCGCTCGCGCGGCGCAACGACGCCGATCCGCGTTTCGTCGATCGCTTCGAACTGTACGTAGCAGGCCGCGAGATCGCCAACGGCTTTTCGGAACTCAACGATCCGGAAGACCAGCACGAGCGTTTCATCGAGCAGCTGCGCCGCCGCGAGGCCGGCGACGAGGAGGCTCAGCAACTCGACGAAGATTACGTGCGGGCGTTGGAGGTGGGTTTGCCGCCGACGGCCGGCGAAGGCATCGGCATCGACCGTCTGGTCATGCTGCTCACCAACTCTGCATCGATCCGTGATGTGATCCTGTTCCCACACCTGCGGCCCGAGGGCCGCGCCAAGTAGGGCCCGCTCCGGGTCGGCGGCAATCAAGCGATGTCTTGGGAATTGTTCGTCGGCCTCAGGTATCTGCGCTCTCGTCGCAGTGAATCTTTCGTTTCGGTCATCACGTTGATATCGACGCTTGGGGTCCTGCTCGGGGTGATGGTGCTGACCATCGCGCTGTCGATCATGACCGGTTTCGAGCAGGATCTGCGTTCGCGCATCCTCGGACTGCATCCCCACCTGCGAGTCAGCAAGAAGATCGGCAACGGACTGATCGACAAACCCGACGACATCGTCGCGGCGGTGCGCGCCGACGCGCGCGTGCTCGATGCCGCGGCCGTGGTTCAGTCGCAGATGCTGGTGTCCTCCGGGGACTATCTGATCGGTGTCTTCGCGCGCGGTGTCGATCCCGGTGTTCCGAGCAGCCTCATCGGGATCAAGGACTACGTGACCGAGGGGTCGCTGACCGACATCGGCAAGAGGTTCGACGTCGAAGGCAGCCAGCTCCCCGGCATCATGATCGGGCGCGAACTGGCCGACAAACTTCTGGTCGAGAAGGGCGACGTCATCCGTCTCATGTCGCCGCGCTTTTCTGCCAGCCCGATGGGAGCGATGCCGCGCAGCCGCCGCTTCGTCGTCGAGACTCTCTATAATTCGGGGATGCTCGAATACGACTCTGCGCTGGTCTTCATGTCGATAGACGACGCCCGCGCGTTGTTCGGTGTCGGTCCGATCGCCACCGGAATCGAAGCCAGGCTTGCGGACCCGTACCAGGCTCCGGCGGTCGCGGCCGCGCTCAACGAGAGCATCGGCATGCCGTATTGGGTGGAGAGTTGGACCGACGCCCACCGCAACGTATTCGCGGCCCTCAAACTCGAGAAGACCGCCTACTTCCTGATCCTGCTGCTGATCATCCTGGTCGCCGCCTTCACCATCGTTTCGACCCTGTACATGGTGGTGATGGAGAAACGGCGCGACATCGCGGTGCTGAAGACCATGGGGGCAACCGACTCGAGCATCGCCAGGGTGTTCGTGTTGAAGGGGTTGCTGATCGGCGGGGTAGGGACTTTCGGCGGGGCTCTGGTCGGGTTGCTCGGCTGCATGGCCCTGCAGCGCTACCACTTCATCGACCTGCCTCCGGGGGTCTTCTACGTGAACACCCTGCCGGTGAGGATAGAGGCGTCGAACTTCCTGATGGTCATGGCGGCTTCAATGGTCATCTGCTTCGGGGCCTGCCTGTTCCCGGCCTGGAAAGCTGCGCGGGTCGTTCCGGTCGACGTGCTGCGCTATGAGTGACGGCGTTGCACAGATGCCCGCCGTGCAGGCACGCGGGCTCGAAAGGCGCTACGACGACGGCGAGCGAATCATCAATGTGGTCCACGGCCTGTCACTCAGTGTGCACAAAGGCGAGTCGGTGGCCGTGATCGGAGAGTCGGGGGTTGGCAAGAGTACGCTTTTGCATCTGCTTGGAGGCTTGGACCGCCCCGATGGCGGCACCGTGCACGTCGCCGGCCAGGATATTTACGCGCTCGCGCCGAGGGAACTGGCGGCGCTGCGTTCCAAGGCGGTCGGGTTCGTGTTTCAGTTCCACCATCTGCTCGGAGACTTCGATGCCTGCGAAAACATCATGATGCCGTTACTCGTAGGCGGACATTCGCGGGCCAAGGCCAGGCTCCGGGCTGAAGAACTGCTTGAGCGGGTGGGACTGCGCGACCGCTCGCGGCATCGTCCCGGCGAACTTTCGGGCGGTGAGCAACAAAGGGTAGCGGTGGCGCGGGCTCTGGCATCGCGACCGTCCGTGGTTCTTGCCGACGAGCCCACGGGGAATCTCGATCCGGCCACCGCCGATGAAGTGCATCGGCTGCTGCGAGAGGTACAACGCGAGTCTGGTGCTGCGTTGGTCATAGCAACGCACAACCACGCTCTGGCGGGACTGCTCGACCGGACTATGCGAATGGAAGGTGGCGTGTTGAAGGAGGTAAGGCTGTCGTGAAAACGCCGAGGCCACTACGGTTGGCAGTTGCGGCCTTGGTCGTGGCGCTGGCGGCTCTGCCCGTTCAGGCGCAGGCGCTGACGCCGAGACTGGCTCAGGGCAAAGCGCAGGCAAGGGGCAAGGAGCCGGCCAAGGAAACGGCCAAGGAGCCAGCCGGGGGAACGGTCAAGGAAGCGGCCAAGGAAGCCGCTGCTCCGTTGGTCGTCGAAGTACGAGTGGCCGGCCAGCGTCGTGTCGAAGAGTCCGCGATCCGTATCCATCTTTCGCAGAAGAGCGGCGTGGCGTTGCAGGATTCCGTTGTCGACGCCGACATCAAGGCCGTCTACCGCATGGGTTTCTTCGAAACCGTGTGGGTGACCACAGAGGCGGCGCCGGGCGGGGTGGCGCTGATGTATCACGTCACCGAGCGGCCCTACATCGCCGCCATTGTCTTCAAAGGGAACGACAACGTCGACGTCAAGGATCTCGAGGCTGTGGTCGGCGTGCGTCCCCGCACCGTATTCGATCCGCAAAAGGCCTGGGACGGTGTCCGCGAGGCCAAAAAAACCTACGCTGGTGAAGGCTACCCGGACGCGGAGATAGACTACACGCTCGACGTCGACGAGGAAGGCCTCGCGACCGTCAATTACCACATCGTCGAAGGCAACAAGGTTCTCGTCAAAGACATTCGGTTCGAAGGCGTCAAGGCTTTCGGCAAGCGCAAGCTTCGCGGCGTGATGACGACGCGCCGCAAGTGGATGTTTTCGTGGATCAGCGGCGCCGGCATCCTCAAGCAGGAGGAACTCAAGACCGACGTCGAGCGCCTGACCTCGTTCTACTACGACGAAGGCTACATCCAGGTGCGCGTCGACGATCCGGAAGTCACCCGCGAGGGCGACAACTTGATCGTTACCGTTCGCATCGAGGAAGGCGACCGTTACCGGGTCGGCAAGATCGAGTTCGAGGGCGAAGTGCTGATGGAGCAGGACGAACTGGTCAAGGCATCCAGGCTCGAGCATGGAAAGCTCTTCCGCCCCAGCCGTTTGCGCGAGGCTATCTTCGGCCTCACGGAGGCCTACGGAAACCTCGGCTTCGCGTTCGCCGAGGTGGTGCCGGAGACCCCGGTCAACTCTGACGAGAAAACCGTCGATGTGCGTTTCAAGATGAAGAGCGGACCGGTGGTCAACGTCGATCGCATCGAGATCAAGGGCAACGACAAGACCCGCGACTACGTCGTGCGCCGCGAAATGCGCATACAGGAAGGCGAGCGTTTTTCGGGCAAGGGACTGCGCGAAAGTAAGGAACGGGTCAAGCGTACCGGCCTTTTCGACGAAGTGGACGTCACCAGCACCCGCACGGACCAGGCCGATCAGGTAAACCTCCTGGTTGACGTCAAGGAAGGCCGTACCGGCACCTTCTCGGCCGGTGCCGGATTCAGTTCGCAGGATTCGCTGCTCGCCAACGCCCGCATCACCGAACGCAACCTCTTCGGGCGCGCCCAGACCGCGACTGCCAACATCGACTTCGGAGCACGCAGCCAGAACTTCCGTCTCGCCTTCACCGAGCCCTGGGCTTTCGATATTCCCCTGTCGCTCGGCGTCGATGCGTTCAACTGGAATTACAAGTTCTCCGATTTCGAACGCGGCGGTACCGGCATTTCTCTGCGCGCCAGCTACCCGCTGTGGGAACTCGGCCTGCGCAACTTGCTTGGTATGTCCCTCGACGAAATTCGTGCGGGGATCGAGTATCGGATCGAAAACACGATCATCTCCGGTATCGGCCGCACGGCGCCCGCGAGCGTCAAGCTGGAGGAGGGCACGAGGCTGACCAGCAGCCTGCGGCCTTCCATCGTGCGCAATACGGTCGACCAGCCCTTCGATCCTAGCGAAGGTTCGCTCAACTCCGTTTCCGCGGAGTTCGCCGGATTCGGCGGAGAAACGGACTTCTGGAAGGTCGACGTGACGTCGCGCTGGTACTGGCCGATCTACACGAGCGAAGCCGGTCGCAAGCTGGTCTATTCGTTCAATGGTACCTTCGGATACGGCATAGGAGACGCCGGGCGCACCGGTGCTGAGTTGCCTCTTGCCGAACGCTATTTCCCCGGCGGCATCAATACCATCCGCGGGTTCACGGCGCGTTCGCTCGGACCCCGCGAAGACTTCTGCGAGACCGACGGCGTGACCTGCGATTCACAGGAGATCGGCGGCAGCAGCCAGTTGATCTTCAACAACGAACTGATTTTCCCCATCATTCCCGACGCCGGTGTGAAGGGGGTGCTGTTCTTCGATGCCGGCAACGGCTTCAGCAGGCAGCAGGGCATCGCGCTGGGCGATTTCCGCTACGCGGCCGGAGTCGGCATGCGTTGGCTGTCGCCGTTCGGACCGCTGCGCATCGAAATCGGATTACCTATCAATTCGCAGCCAGGCGACCGCAAGAGCCTCGTGCTGTTTTCTTTCGGCACTCCGTTCTGATTTTCGCTATCGACATTCGACCATTGGCCAGGCGACACTGACTTCTTACTTTCGAGAGGAACCTTCGATGAAAAAGATTTTCCCAGTTCTGTTCGCGATTTGTCTGCTCGGATCGGCAGCGGCGGCCGCGGCCGACAACCTCAAGATCGGTTATATCGTCACTCCGCAGTTGATGGCGGAGAGCAAGGCCGGCAAGGATGCCCAGGGCAAGCTCAAGAAACGCCTCGAGGACGCCCAGAAGGCACTCGACGCCAAACTGCAGTCGGTCAAGAAACTGGAGGCCGACATCGACAAGAAGATGACGGTCCTGAACGACGACGAAAAGAAGAAGTTGTCGGACGAGTACGAGCGCCAGATGCGCGACGCCAAGCGCATGAAGGAAGACTACCAGCGCGAGTTGACCAAGGTCGAGTCCGAAGTGATGGGCGAGATCAACCGCAAGATGCGCGCGGTGATCGAGAAGTTCGCCAAGGACGGCGGCTACGACCTGATCCTCGACGCGGGCCAGGCGCTGTACATTTCGAACAAGGGTGACGTCACCAGCGAGATCATCGCGCTGGCGGACAAAGCCCAGTAGGCCTGACGAGGGCGCCGGGTAAGGGAGATCTGGTTTGCCCGTTCGTATTCATCCGACCGCGATCGTCGCCGAAGGCGCGCGCCTCGGCGACGAAGTCGTCGTCGGCCCCTATTCGATCGTCGGGCCGGACGTGGAGATCGGTGCCGGTACCGAGGTCGGTCCCCACGTCGTCATCGACGGGCACACCCGCATCGGACGGCGCTGCCGCCTGGTCGGGCAGGCTTCGATCGGAACCGCGCCCCAGGATCTGAAATACGCCGGCGGGCCGACCAGGCTCGAAATAGGCGACGACAACGTCATCCGCGAGTTCGTGACGGTCAACCGCGCCACCGAGCACGGCGGCGGCGTCACGCGCATCGGTCACCGCTGCATGTTCATGGCGTACTCACACGTGGCGCATGATTGTACGATCGGCGACAACGTCGTGATGGCCAACGCGGCGACGCTGGCGGGACACGTCACGATCGAAGATTGGGCGATTGTCGGCGGCCTGGTGGCGATCCACCAGTTCGTGCGCATCGGCGAGTCGGTGATTCTCGGCGGCGGTGCGATGGTGGCGCTCGACGTGCCTCCGTACTGCATGGCTGCCGGTGACCGTGCCGGTCTTCACGGTCTCAACCTGATCGGCCTGCGCCGCCGCGGATTCGCGGAAGAGACCATCAAGGATCTGCGCAGCGCCTACCGCCTGCTCTTTCAAGGCGGTCTCAAGTTGACGGAGGCGCTCGGCCGTTTGCGCAGTGAATTTGCAGACAGTGCGGAAGTGATTCGCCTGGTGCATTTCATCGAGGGGTCCCAGCGGGGAATATGCCGGTGAAGCGCAGGGCCGAAGGCACGGCGGCCGCGGCACAAGGCAGCGACGAGCAAGCGGTCGCGCAGGATCAGGCCGACGCGTTCGAGCCGCAGTCCGGGGCCGGCGAATCAGCGCTGCAAGGCAACGCCGCTTCCTGGTTCGAAGCGGGCGCCGACGTTCGTGGCCGGACTATCGGCCTGCTGGCCGGTAACGGCAGCTTCCCGTTGATGTTCGCGCGTGAGGCTCGTGCGCGCGGCTGTGTGATCGCGGCGGTGGCGCATCGTGGTGAGACCGACGCGGCCCTCGAAGACGAAGTCGATTCCATCGTCTGGGTGAGAGTCGGGCAGCTCGGCAAGATCATCCGCAGCTTTCGCCGGGCCGGCGTCGACTGTGCGGTGATGGCCGGCGGCATCAACAAGGTTCGTTCGCTGACGTCGCTGCGCCCCGATTTTCGCGGTCTGCTTTTCCTGAGCCGCGTGGCGGGACTCGGAGACGACGCCATCTTGCGTGCGCTCGCCGCAGAACTTGAGGGTGAGAACATCAGCGTGGTGCCGTCGACTCTGTTCCTGGAGCGTTTGCTGGCCAAGCCGGGGCGTATGGCCGGTCCTGTGCCGTCACGCCAGGCACTCGAAGACATTCAGCTCGGCTGCCGCGTGCTCGGTGCTCTCGGTGCGTTGGACGTCGGTCAGACCGTGGTGGTCGAGCGTGGCGTGGTGCTGGCGATCGAGGCGATCGAGGGCACCGACGAGACACTGCGACGCGCGGCCCGTCTGGGGCGCGGCGGCGCGGTGCTGGTCAAGGCGGCCAAACAGGGGCAGGACCTGCGCTTCGATCTTCCCGCGGTGGGGCCAGCCACCATCGAAACGATGGCGACCGCACGTGCCGGCGTGCTGGCGATCGAAGCCGGGCGCACCCTGGTGCTCGACGCCGATCGCTCCTTTGAACTGGCCGAACGTTACGGCATCAGCATTGTCGGCTGCAGCGCCAGCGGCGTGGTGGCGGGCCTGTCGGATGAGTGAGTCGCTGCGCGCGGCCGTGATCGGCACCGGTCATCTGGGAACTCTGCACGCCGAGAAGTATGCGGCAATGGACGGCGTGCGCCTGACCGCAGTCTATGACGTCGACCCGTCGCGTGCGCGTGCCGTCGCACAGGCGTGCGGCTGTCGCGCGGCTGCCAGTTTGGATGAGGCGCTCGCCGAGGCCGACATCGCCAGCGTTGCGGTGCCTACAGCCGCCCACCACGCGGCGGCGATGGCGGTACTTGCCGCCGGCGTTCATCTGTTGATCGAGAAGCCCCTGGCTTCGTGCGCGCGAGAAGGCGAGGAAATCTGCGACAGCGCCGAAAAGGCCGGGCTACTCGTCGCGGTGGGACACCTCGAACGTTTCAATCCCGCGTTCGAAGATCTGCGGCGCATGCTCGGGCACCCGCGCTTCATCGAGTGCCACCGTCTGTCTCCGTTCGCGGGCCGCGGCGGTGACACCGACGTGGTCTTGGATGTCATGATCCACGACCTCGACCTGATAGCTTTCCTGGTCGGAAAACCGTTGGTGAGCGTCGAAGCGGTTGGGGTACCGGTGCTGAGCGATCACGCCGACATCGCCAACGCGCGCCTTCGTTTCGAGGGCGGCTGCATCGCCAACGTAACGGCCAGCCGTGTTTCGCTCAAGCGTGAACGTCGCATGCGCATCTTTCAGGAAGACGCCTATGTTGCCGTAGACTTCGATGCGCGCAGCGTGCGTGTGCTGCGGCGCAAGGACGGCTCGGGCCGAATCGATCCCGCGTCGCCGATGGATTCGATCTCGATTGAAGACCGTACCTTCGACGCCGCCGATCCTCTGCGCGACGAGATCGAAGCCTTCGTCGCCGCAGTGCGCGGCCAGCGCGGAGTGGCGGTGAGCGGACGTGAGGCTCTGACCGCGTTGACGATCGCCGACCGCGTGTGCCGCGTCATGCGCGAGGAAGCGGCGCGGGCGTGAACGGCGCTCCGGCCAACGATGGTGGTCGCGGCCGCCGTGTGTTGATGGTGGCCGGTGAAGCTTCAGGTGACGTCCAGGGAGCCCGGCTGGCCGCCGCGCTGATGCGTGAGGATCCTACTCTGCGGCTCTACGGTGTTGGCGGACCGTTGATGCGCCGGGCCGGCGTCGATACCTTCGTCGATATAGCCGAACTGGGCGTGATGGGGTTCGCTGAACTGGGGCGAGGCCTCGGCCGCGCACTTGCGCTGCTGGCGCGGGTCCGTGGGCAACTGCGCGGGCCGACGCGGCCCGACCTTTTCATTCCGATCGACTTTCCCGATTTCAACCTGCCGCTGTGTCGCTCGGCGCGCCGCGCGGGTGTGCCGGTATTCTACTACGTCAGCCCGCAGGTATGGGCGTGGCGCCGCGGTCGCATTCGCACCATCGCACGCAACGTCGACCGGATGGTCGTGCTGTTCCCGTTCGAAGCCTATCTCTATCGCGGCCGCGGCATCGATGCGCACTTCGTCGGCAACCCGCTCGCTGAAGACGTGCGGGCGTCTCGTTCGCGCGACGAAACCAGGGCGCGTTACGGCTTGAGCGGCGATCTCCCCGTGCTCGTGTTGCTGCCCGGCAGCCGTCGTCGCGAAATAGAGATCCTGCTTCCGGTGATGCTCGAAGCCGCGGCGCTGATTCCCGGGAACGTTCAGGTGGCGGTGGCCGAAGCAGCCTCGCTGCCCGACGGGCTGGTGGCTGGCATCGTGAGCCAGGCGGCGCCGCGAGGAGCGGCTGGAAAGAACGTCGTGGTTGCCAGGGACGACACCTACAATCTGGTTGGCGCAAGCGACGTGGCGCTGGTCACTTCGGGGACCGCCACTGTAGAGTGCGCGCTGCTTGGTTGCCCGATGGTGGTGGTCTATCGAATGTCGTCAATGAGCTACGCGCTCGTGCGCCGTCTGGTGAAGGTTCCCTTCATCGCAATGCCGAACCTGCTGCTCGGACGCGAAGCGGTTCCGGAACTGGTGCAGCACCAGGCCAGCGCGCAGCGCATGGCCGCTGAGGTCGCGCGCTTTCTGGGTGAGCAGGATTACCGGCAGCGAACCGTCACGGCTTTGGGCGAAGTCGCGAGCCTGCTGCTCAGGCCCGGCTCCGCCGCGCGTGCGGCCGCTCTGGCGTTGGGGACGATGCGGTGACAGGCGTCTCGACGAGCCGACGCATACTCGCCTATCTGCGGCCTTACATCTGGCCTCACTTCGTCGGCGCGCTTCTGTGCATGGTCGTCTACAGCGGTACGGCCGGCGCGGTTCCGTGGCTGGTCAAACGTCTGGTCGACGACATCTTCGCGTCGCGAAACCGCGAAATGCTGGGGCTGCTGCCGGGACTCATAGTCGTCACCTTCGTCGTCCGCGCAGCCGTGAACTTCGGTCAGGAGTTTCTCGGCGAGTGGGTCGGGGAGCGCATCGTGTACGATTTACGCTGCCGTTTGCAGGAGAAGGTGCAGTCGCTGCCGGTCGCCTTCTTCGACAGGACGGCTTCTGCCGGGATCGTCTCGCGGGTCACCGGTGACGTGTTGCTGGTGCGTCAGGCCCTGACCGACGGTGCGGCGGCGATGATTCGCGATGCAACCACGGTGATCGTGCTGATCGTGGTAGCGTTCTGGCTCGATACCGTGCTTGCGGTCATCGCGTTCGTCGTGTTGCCGCTGGTGGTGTTTCCGCTGCAAGGGTTGTCGCGCAAGATGCGAGCGCTCAGTCACCGCGGTCTTGACACTCTCGGCGGGCTGTCGGCTCTGTTCCAGGAGACGATCCAGGGTAACCGCGTGGTCAAGGCCTTCGGCATGGCCGGTTACGAATCGCGGCGTTTCGAGGGCGAGAACAAACGTCTGCGCAAGCTGCACATGAAAGCCGCGCGCATCGGTGCGTTCACTGCGCCGATGACCGAAGTGCTGTCGGCGTGCGGCATCGCCGCCGTGCTCTGGTACGGCGGCGAGTCGGTCTTCGCTGGCGAGCGCACCAGCGGCGGCTTTCTGGCCTTCATGACTTCGCTGGCTCTGCTCTACGAGCCGTTCAAGAAGATCACACGCACCAACAACACCGTGCAGGCGGGGCTCGGCGCCGCCGAAAGAGTGTTCGCTCTTCTCGATCAACCGGAGGAAAGCGGCGGGCATCTCGAAGCCGGCCCTCTGCGCGATGCTCTGCGCTTCGAGCGTGTGGGTTTTTCTTATGCGAGCGACGCGGTGCTGCACGACGTGGATCTGGAAATTCGCGCCGGCGAAGTGGTGGCGCTGGTGGGACCGAGCGGCGGAGGCAAGAGCACCATCGCCGACTTGATCCCGCGCTTCTATGACGTGAGCAGCGGCCGCATCACGCTTGATGGTGTCGACATACGGGAGATCAGTCTGTCGTCGCTGCGCGCCGTCATCGCGGTGGTCACCCAGCAGACTTTCCTTTTCAACGATACGGTTCGCGCCAACATCGCCTATGGACGTCCCGACACCAGCGACTCGCAGGTTGAGGCTGCGGCGCGTGCGGCCAATGCCCACGAGTTCATCGCCAGGCTGGCGTCGGGCTACGAAACCGAGGTCGGAGAGATGGGTGTGCAGCTTTCGGGCGGCCAGCGTCAGAGACTCGCCATCGCGCGAGCGCTGCTCAAGGATGCGCCCATCCTGATTCTCGACGAAGCCACCAGTGCGCTGGATTCGGAGTCCGAGCGACTCGTCCAGGTCGCGGTCGAACGTCTGATGGCGGGACGCACGACGCTCGTGGTCGCGCATCGCTTGTCGACGGTGCGCCGCGCCGATCGCATCGTGGTGATCGATGATGGGCGCGTGGTCGAGCAGGGCACTCACGAAGAACTTTTCGCCCGCGCGTCGCTCTACAAGCGGCTCTACGAAACTCAGCTTCGAGAGGAACCATCCAATGGCGGCCGGACCGCACGGATCTGAGCCGGCGTCGAAGAACGCTCGGAGCGTGCAGGGAAACGCCGCGCCCGGCGCTGGCAGGACCGGTCCGTCAGGTGATGTCGACGCCCGCGCGGCCAGGGGCCTGCGCCGCTTCGAGGCGATGGCACGGCTGGAGATCGCCGTAGCGTCGTTGCTGGCGTTGGCGACGCTGCGCCTGCTGCGTGCGACGGTGACCGTCGAAATCCACGGCGGCGCCGAACTCGAAAGTTGTTGGAAGAGCGACCAGCGGGTGTTGATGGTGTTCTGGCACGGGCGCTCGATCATGGTTCCGTTCTTCTACGCGGGCCCCGGTGTTTCGATCATGAACAGCACCCATCGAGACGGAGAGATCATCACGCGGGTGCTGGCGCATTTCGGTATCGAAAGCGTGCGCGGCTCATCGAGTCGCGGTGCCGTGGTCGGTGCGCTGGGTCTGCTGCGCGCGTTTCGCCGCGGCCGTGATCTGGCGCTGGTTCCCGACGGTCCGCGCGGCCCCGCCGGCGTGGCCAAGGCGGGCGTGGCCGAGTTGGCCCTGCAGACCAGGGCTCCGGTGTTTCCGGTGGCCGTGAGCTGCTCGAGAGCCTTCCGGCTTCACACCTGGGATCGCATGATGCTGCCGCGTCCCGGCGCGCGCGTGGTGTTCGTGGTGGGGGATCCTGTGCGACCGCTGCCGGAGCGGTCGGGCGGGGGCCGCTCGGCTTTGGAACGCGGCCGCTTGCGCGAGGGCTTGAGGGCGGAGCTCGAACTTCGTCTGCGTCGCGTCACGGCCGCGGCCGACCGTCTGGCCGGCCGCGAGGTGGTGGAAGAGGCGTGAAGGCCGCTTCTCTGAGGGTGCTCTACCGCGCACTGGGCGTGACGGTCGCGGCTGGGTTGAGGTTGTCGGCGGCATTGCCGACGCTGGCCGCGAATCCGCAGCGGCGTTTGCGCATCAATGAAAGGCTTGGGCGCTGGCAGGGCGGGGCGCCCGACGGCGACTGGGTCTGGGTGCACGCAGCGTCGGTGGGTGAAGCCAGGATCGCGGCTGCGCTTGTGGGCGCTCTTGCTGCGGCCTTGAAAGACGGGCCGGCCACGGCTTTTGTCGTCACCTGCCAGACTCCTGCCGGAGTCCTTACTGCGGTGGCTGCGGGCCTCACTGATGTTCATTATTTCCCGATAGATACAGCCGGCGTGTTAAGGCCGATCATCACCTCCGGGCGGCTGTTGCTCTATGTCTCGATCGAGACCGAACTGTGGCCGACCCTGCTGGCGGAACTGGCCGGTGCCGGTGTCGCCACCGCGGTTGCCAACGCCAGAATCTCCGAGGCGAGCCTGCCCCGTTATCGGTGGGTGCGGTCACTGTTCGCGCCGGGCTTCGCAGGCCTGGCGGCGGTCTGTGCACGCGATGCGCTTTCGGCCGAGCGTCTGACCGCACTCGGTGTACCGGGCGGTGTTGTTACAGTCACCGGTGACATCAAGTTCGATCTGACAAGTCACCGAGAGAACAGGCGAAAGCCGCTGATCGCGGTCGATCACACGAGGCCTTTGCTGGTTGCGGCCTCGACCCACGAGGGCGAAGACGAAGTGGCAATTGATGCGTTCCTGAAACTCCGCGGGCAGGTGCCGGGTCTGCGCCTGGCCCTGGTTCCGCGTCATCCCGAGCGCAGCGGCAGGGTCGCGGCCGCGGCCTCCGGTCACCCTCTGGCCGTGCTGCGCTGGAGCGAACTCGAGTGTGGGGGGGCGCCGTGCCCTACTGTCTCATCGGCGTGCAACGCGGCCGGATCGCAAGGTGAGGCCGCACTTGCCGGCGCCGCCGACCCATCGCTATGCGGCCGGGGCCGCGAGCAGGACTGGGACGTGCTGGTGGTCGACCGGATCGGCCTCTTGCGCGATACGCTGGCCGGGGCGGCGGCGGCCTTTGTCGGCGGCAGCCTCAGCCGTGGCCCTGGAGGGCACAATCTGCTGGAGGTTGTAGACGAACATTTACGCGTAATCACGGGCCCTTATCTGGACAATGTTTCCGAACAGGTTGAACTGCTGAGCGCGGCCGCGGCGATCACCGTCGTAGGAGACGCCGCTGACCTTGCGGCTGCTTGGGGTTGTGACCTGGCCGACCACGGAGCCGCGGCCCGTCTGGCGGCGACCCGCGCCCACGCGGCACTTGAGTCGAGGCGCGGCGCCCTGGCCCGCACGACCGCGGTTCTGGCGGCGTCGATTAGCGCTGCGGGGCGCGGGGTGCCGCGGTGATCGAGGACCTGTGGTACGGCCACAGCCGCGGCGCGAGGGTTGGCCGGGCTCTTCTGTCGCCTTTTGCGGGCGTGTTCGGCGCCGCCGCTGCTCTGCGGTGCGCGCTGTACGACCACGGTCTGCTGAAGTCGGTGGATCTCGGGGCTGCGGTGGTCAGCGTCGGCGCCCTGAGCGTGGGCGGCGCGGGCAAGACGCCCTTCGTGCTGTGGCTGGTCAGCCGCTTGCGTGACCTCGGCTACCGGCCTTGCGTTCTCACCCGCGGCTACGGCGGCACCGCTCGAAGTCCGCTGCTGCTTACTTCGGCGGACGCGCTTGGGTCGGCCCAGGTGGTGGCCGATGCCGGTGACGAGGCTGTGCTGATCGTTGCCCGCAGCGGTGTGCCGGTTGCCGTTGCGGCCGATCGCGCGGCCGCTGCGCGTCTGGCGCGGCAGCACTGCGACCCCGACATCTTCGTACTCGATGACGGTTTTCAGCACCGGCGCCTGTTGCGCGATCTCGACATCGTGCTGGTCGGCGGCGCGGAAGCCGAGCTTCGGCTGCTTCCTGCCGGGCCGCTGCGTGAGCGACCCTCGGCGCTGGCGCGGGCCGATGTCGTGGTAACCACCGCGCCGCGCACAAGCGGGCAAGCGGCCTCGACCAGCGCCGAGGCGCCGCGGGCAGTGCCGAGCGGCGCGTCTGGTCCGCCCGCGGGCGCAATGCTGTCGATGCGGCTCAGGGCAACCGGCCTCGTCAGCAGCCGCGCCGGTGCCGTGGCGTGGCAGCAGACAGCTGGCGGCCCGTCGGGTGCATCGGGGGCTTGTGCGTCGCCGCAGATTGCGGGCCTCGCGGATCTGTCGGTTCTTGCCGGGCGGCGGGTCGCAGCGGTGGCCGGCATCGCGCAACCGTGGCGCTTCATGGCGACACTGGAAGAGGCCGGCGCGGTAGTGGTGGAGACCATGTTCTTTCGTGACCACCATGCCTACGAGGCGCGTGACTGGCGCCGTATCGAGGATCTCGCCGCGCGCGTCGATATGGTGGTGACCACTGAGAAGGACATGGTCAAGCTCGCGGTTCTAGCCGGCGGCGCAGGTTGGTTGAGTGCGTTGCGCGTCGAGGCCGAGGTCGAAGGCGGGGATGCCTTGCTCGAGCGCATTGCCCGGTTTGACCGGAAGCGCGGTGCCACGCATCATCCGCCGTCTTTCGGAGGACCGGCAGCGTGGTGATGACAGTGAGAAACGCGGAATGAAGGCATTGGTGACGGGCGCGGCCGGTTTCATCGGCTCGACGCTGTGCGAGGCGCTGGTCGCCGCCGGCCATGAAGTGGTCGGCATCGACTGTTTTCTCGATTACTACCCGCGCGCTCTCAAGGAGCGCAATCTGGAAGGCCTGCGCCGCAGTGACAGCTTCCGCTTCGTCGAAGCCAGTCTGGTCACCGCCGATCTCGACTCTCTCGTCGAAGGGGTCGATTACGTGTTCCATCAGGCCGCGCAGGCCGGTGTGCGTTCGAGCTGGGGAGACGAGTTCCGCATCTACAGCGACAGCAACATCTACGCTACCCAGCGTCTTCTCGAGGCCTGCCGCAAGCAACCGATCCGCAAGCTCGTCTACGCGTCCTCGTCGTCGGTCTACGGCGATACCGACGACCTGCCTATGCGCGAGACCAGCGTGCCCAAACCCGTCTCTCCCTACGGCGTGAGCAAGCTGGCGGCCGAGCATCTTGTGTGGCTTTACTACAAGAACTTCGGACTGCCGACGGTGGCGCTGAGGTACTTCACCGTCTACGGTCCTCGCCAGCGCCCCGACATGGCTTTCAACCGTTTCATCCGCGCTGTGTACGATGGCCGTTCTATCGTCCTGTACGGCGACGGTGAGCAGTCGCGTGACTTCACTTTCGTCGCCGACATCGTGCGTGCCAACATCGCCGCCGCCGAATCTTCGCTGGCCGGTGCGGTGCTCAATATCGGCGGCGGCAGCCGCACGACGGTCAATCAGGTGATCGCGACGATAGGCGAGATTCTCGGCAAGGAACCGAAGGTCGATCGCCGCGAGATGCAGCGTGGAGACGTGCGCCACACCGCGGCCGACATGAGCCGTGCACGCGAAGGTATCGGCTTTCGTCCTCGGGTTTCGCTGGCCGAAGGCCTGCGTCGTCAGGCCGCCTGGCAAGTGGCCGAAGCAGAACGCGAAGCCGCTTCTTCGGGTGCCCAGTCGTCGTCAGGCCACGGCGCCGGCGCCAAGGAATAGTGCATGACCATCAGCAAGGAACTGCTCGAAGTGCTCGTGTGCCCGGCCTGCAAAGGCGACTTGCGGCCCACGCCAACGCTCGACGGGCTCGACTGTCCGCGCTGCAAAATACGCTTCGCCGTGGTGGATGACATTCCGGAGATGCTCGTCGACCAGGCTCAACCACTCCAACCCAGTCCCCGTTCCTGACCGGGACCGTCTTGCTGCTCGTTCGACTCCCGGAAGGCTACGTCGATCTTGATCGCGGGCGCTGGCGCGTGGTCGCCGCCAGGCTCGAACTGGCCGAGATGGTGGCCCTGTTGGAAAGCGCTCGCGCTCGCACCCTGGTCGGCGAAGAAGTGTCATCGGGGCGCGGCGGCACGCGGCGTGTTGCGCTGCGCGGCGGCAAGGTAGTCTACGTGCGTCACTACCTGCGCGGCGGCGCGATGCGCCACCTGGTGCGTGACCTGTATTTGCTGCGTCCGCCGCGGCCGATTCGCGAATTGATGGCGACCGAGCAGGCGCGCGCGGCGGGCTGCCGGGTTCCGATCGTCCACGCGGTGGCGACCGAGGAAACCGGGCCTTTCTACCGTGGCTGGATCGTCACGTCCGCGATCGACGGTGCGCGCGCTTTCATCGACGTGCTGGCCGCGGCCGACGATGCCCAGCGCAGCAGTCTCCTGCTCGAGGCCGGCTCGGCGATTCGCGATCTGCACGCGGCCGGCGTCTACCATGTCGATCTGAACGGCTACAATCTGCTGGTCGACGCTCAGGGTCGCGTTGCGATCATCGACTTCGATCGTGCGGTGCTGACGCCGCCGAACAACCATCGACTGGGCCAGAGCGGCCGCGACCGCTTGTGGCGCTCACTGAGGAAACTCTCCGCTCAACGCGGCCTGGCGCTGCCGCAGGAAGACAAGCGCTGGATCGAGCGCGGCTACGCGCGATAGGATGACGACCTGATGCGAAGCATGACCGGTTACGGGGCGGCCTCCGGGCACATGGGACAGTGTCGACTGACTGTCGAGGTGCGTTCGGTCAACCAGCGCTTTCTGGATCTCAAGATCAACGCTCCGCGCGAGTACGGTGCTCACGAGTCGCTGTGGCGCCGCACGATCTCGGGCGCGATCGAGAGGGGACGCGTCGAGGTCTACGTCGGTCGCGTTGCGCCGCCGCGCAGCGCCGGCGTGGCGTTGCAAAAAGAAGTAGCGGCCGGCTACGTCAAGGCCTGGAAGCAGCTTCAGCGCGAGTTCGGACTGTCGGGTGAGATCGACCTGGCGTTGTTCGCGACGCGTAGCGACGTATTCGCGTCGGTGGAGTCGCTCGCCGACGTGGCGAAAGAGGCGGCCGAAGTGCAGCGCTTGCTCGAGGCGGCACTGGCCGCGCACGCCAAGGAGCGTGAGCGCGAAGGGGCTTTCCTGAAGCGCGACATGCAGGCGCGCCTGAAGCGTCTGCGCGCTGTCACCAAGGCCCTCAAGGCGGCCGCTGCGGCAGTGGTGCCGCGACTGCAGGCGCGCCTGCAGAAACGTCTCGCCGAACTTCTCGGCGGCGCCACCCTGGATCCCACGCGCATCGTTCAGGAGGCCGCGGTTCTCGCTGATCGCAGCGATGTTACCGAAGAACTGGTCAGACTCGACAGTCATCTCGGCGCGCTCGAGGGATTGTTGCGCAGCACTGAACCGCTCGCCAAGCGGGTCGACTTCGTGCTTCAGGAGGTCAACCGCGAATTGAACACCATCGGGTCCAAAGCTTCCGATCTCGACGTCACTAACCTAGTCGTCGACGGCAAGGCCGAACTCGAGAAGCTTCGCGAACAGATACAGAATGTCGAGTAGTCGCTGAGCACCGTGGCCACCATCGCCAGACGCGGTATTCTCTTCATCGTTTCGGGCCCTTCGGGTGCCGGCAAGACGACGCTGTCGGACGCGGTGTTGCGCGTATTCGAGGATCTCGAACTGTCGGTGTCGTACACTACCCGCGCCCCGCGCGGAGAGGAGATCGACGGCGTCGACTACCGTTTCGTCGATCGCGAACGCTTCGACGCGATGCTCGCTGCCGGTGATCTGGCGGAATGGGCCGAAGTTCACGCGCACCGTTATGGAACTCCCCGGCAGCCGCTCGAGCGTGCGGTGGCCGAAGGCCGCGACATTCTGCTCGACATCGACGTCCAGGGCGCGCGCAAGATCAAGGAACTGTTCCCCGATGCGGTTTCGGTTTTCCTGCTGCCTCCCGACCGGGCCACTCTCGCCGGGCGTCTTCGCGGCCGTGGTACCGACGACGACGCGACCGTGAGTCGCCGGTTGCAGAACGCGTGCCGTGAGATCGCCTCGGCTCCGGACTACGACTTCTTGATCGTCAACGTCGATCGGGCGGCTGCGGCTGCCGAGTTCGAGGCCATCGTGCGCGGCGAACGCCGCCGCGTGGCACGCATGAGACAGGACGTACTTGCCGCTTTCGTGCGGCGCTTCGAGACCGAACCGTGACAGTCGGTGAGCTGATCGCTCGGATCAAGGAGTACGACCCCGGCGCCGACACCGCGCTGGTAGCCCAGGCCTTCCAGTTTTCTTCGCGCGTGCATCAGGGGCAGAAGCGCGCTTCGGGCGAAGCCTACGTGACCCATCCAGTGGCCGTGGCCGCGATCATCGTTGAAATGCGTCTGGACGTACCGGCGGTAGTCACCGGCTTGCTTCACGACGTGGTCGAAGACACCAGCGTCACTCTCGAAGACATCGAGAGCCAGTTCGGTTCCGAAGTGGCCGTGCTGGTCGACGGTGTCACCAAGATCAGCCGTCTGGAGTCGACACCCTACGAGAACGCCCAGGCCGAGAACGTCCGCAAGATGCTGGTGGCCAGCGCCAAGGATTTGCGCGTGCTGCTGGTCAAGATGGCCGACCGCACACACAACATCCGCACGCTTCAGCACCTCGCGCCCGAAAAACAGCGCCGCATCGCCGAAGAGACGCTCGAACTTTACGCGCCCCTGGCGAGCCGCCTCGGCATCAACTGGCTGAGGCACGAATTCGAGGACATCTCGTTCCGCACCTTGCACCCGACCGAATACGAGGACATCCGCCAGCGCTTGTCGTTGCAGCGGCTCGAACGCGAAGGGCACATCAAGGAGATCACCGGCTTGCTGTGCAAGCGTCTGGAAGCGGGCGGGATCACTGCGTCGGTCAGCGGTCGCACCAAGAGTGCCTACTCGATCTGGCGCAAGATCTCCGGGCAGGGACTGCGAATCGCCGACATCTACGACGTCGTGGCATTTCGTTGCCTGCTCGACAGCGACCGGGAATGTTACGAAGCCTTCGGCATCGTCCACATGTACTGGAGGCCGGTGCCGGGCCGTTTCCGCGACTACCTCGCGCTGCCCAAGGCCAACGGCTATCAGTCACTGCACACTACCGTGATCGGTCCCTACGGCGAGCGTCTCGAAGTGCAGTTTCGTACCCACGAGATGCACCGCGTTGCCGAGTACGGCGTCGCCGCCCACTGGCGCTACAAAGCCAGCGGCGATTCGGCGGACGCGGAGAAAGAACGCTTCCAGTGGTTGCGGCAGATACTGGAGTGGCAGCAGACCCTCGACGATCCGCAGGAGTTCCTTTCCTCGATCAAGGAGGATCTGTTCGGCGAAGATGTCTACGTGTTCACGCCGAAAGGTCAGACCATGACTTTTCGCAAGGGCGATACGGTTCTCGATTTCGCCTACCGTATCCACTCGGCCGTCGGGCACCGCGCTGCCGGTGCCCGTGTGAACAGCCGCCTGGTACCTCTTCGCTACGTGTTGCAGCAGGGCGATACGGTAGAGGTCGTCACTACCGACGACGCGCGTCCGACGCGCGATTGGCTGAAGTTCGTGCGCTCGCCGCGGGCACGCGCACGCATTCTCGCCTACATCCGCCAGGAGGATCGTAAGCGTGCCATCGCGCTCGGCCGTGAACTCGTCGAACGCGATCTTGCGCGTTTCGATCTCGACATGGCGCAACTCAAGAGTGACGGCCGCGCGACTGAACTGTTCGCGCACTTTGTCCGGCGCGACGAGGATGCTTTCCTCGAAGCGGTCGGTTACGGCCGCATCACGAGCCGTCAGGTGCTCGAGTTCCTGCTGCCCGACGAAAACTTCGACAGCGAACGGCCGCGCGGACGTTTCACGCGCCTCTTCGGTTTGCTCGGGCGCCAGCCGCGGCCTCTGGTGATGGCCGAGGACATCGACGAGGCCATGGTGCGCTTCGGCAAGTGCTGCGAACCGTTGCCCGGAGAAGAGATCGTAGGATTCCTGACGCGGGGGCGCGGCGTCACCGTTCACGCCAAGGACTGTCCGCGGCTCGACGAAGGCGAGAGAGAGCGCATCGTAACGGTCACCTGGCAACGTGGCGCTGCGGCGCCGCGTCACGTCAAGCTCGAAGTCGTTTCGCGCGATCGGCCCGGCCTGCTCGCCAACATGAGTCAGGCTTTCGCGTCGGCTGGGGTCAACATCGAACGGGCTTCGGTGCGCACGGTGGGAAACAAAGCCAATAATCTTTTTGAGGTCACGCTCGGCAACGCCGACGACCTTGCCCGCGTCACGCGCAATCTCAGGCGCGTGGCCGGAGTCAAGGACGTGAGGCGGCTGTTCGGATGAACAGGGGGAATTGCGTGCGGACCTCGGGTGACGATCAGCGATCGCAGGAGACAGCAACGTGAGCAAGAGCGTGGTTCAAAGCGCTGGCGCACCTCGCGCCATCGGGCCTTATTCGCAGGCGGTGCAGTTGGACATCGGGCCGAAAGGCGGCCGCACCCTGTATTGTTCGGGGCAGATAGGGCTGGATCCTTCCACCGGTGAGTTGGTACCCGGCGGTTTCGAGGAACAGGCCCGTCGTGTGCTCGCCAACCTGCGTGCTGTCGTCGAGACGAGCGGGATGACGCTGGCCGACGCGGTCAAGGTCACCGTCTACGTCACCGATCTCGGCGACTTTCCAAAACTCAACGCTGTTTTTACGGAGACTTTCGCCGAGCCGTACCCGGCCCGGGCTACCGTGCAGGTGTCGGCGCTGCCCAAGGGGGCTCTGGTGGAAATCGACCTGTTCGCTGCGCAGGGGTGAACAGAGCGTGGCCTGTTGGCGAGTCGCGGGATGTGAGGGTGGCGCGGCGGCGAACGCAGGCTCA
Source organism: uncultured bacterium (assembly GCA_903893315.1). GTDB lineage: Bacteria > Desulfobacterota > Binatia > UBA1149 > CAITLU01 > CAITLU01. The sequence goes on along the minus strand of CAITLU010000036.1, from coordinate 69,103 downwards.
CCGCACCCGGATGGTTAGAAGCGGGCGCAACGCGCCCGATGCAGCAGAGCGGCCTCGATGGCGAGGCCGCAAACGGTCAGGCTGCTTTGATGACCTTGCCGCTGCGGATGCAGCGCGTGCAGACCTTGAGGGTGGTGCTGGTCGCGCCCACCTTGGCGTGGACTTTCTGGATGTTCACTTCCCAGGTCCGCTTCGTCCTGTTGTTGGCGTGCGACACTGTGTTACCGATGCCGCGGCGTTTTCCGCACAGATCACAGACACGAGCCACTTGGGGAGTCCTCCAAAGCGATAGAGATCGGCCAGAACCGTCGCGCTAGGTAACACGCACCCGCCGGACGGGCAAACGCCGCGGCCCCATGTCGCAAGTATGAGGGGACGGCGGCGGCGTCAGTCAGCCCGCACGCACCATACCGATTGGCACCGGCGCGGGCCGGATGTTATTCGGCGGCCATGTCTTCTACAGCACGCTCTGTGCGTTTGGACGTCAACGGTTTCTTCTCCCACATGATCGGCAGCTACGGGTTCGACGGGCACGACCTCGATGGCGTCGTGCCGCGCCTGTCGGCCGCGGTCGCCGATCTGGACGCGAAACGGCGGTCGGGGGCGCTTCCTTTCTACGATCTGCCCTACGACAGCGCCGCGATCGCGGCCTGTAACGCGCTGGCGTCGGAGCTTCGTGCCGAGTTCGACACGCTCGTCGTGCTCGGCATCGGCGGCTCGGCGCTTGGCACCAAAGCGGTGCTGGAAGGTGTCCCGGCGGCTTCGCTGGCGGGCGGCATGCGCGTGATCGTGGCCGACAACATCGACCCGGCCTCGTTCTCGCGCCTGCTTGACGGTACGGCTGGAGTGGACCTTTCGCGCACCGCCTTCAACGTCATCTCCAAATCGGGAGGCACGGCCGAGACCCTGGCGCAGTTCCTGATCGCCCGCGAGAAGCTGATGGCCCACCCGTCGGTAGGAGCCGCGCGCTGGGCCCGCCACATCGTGGTCACCACCGATCCGGTAAGCGGACCTTTGCGGGCCCTGGCCAAGGCCGAGGGATTTCGCTCGCTGCCGGTGCCGGCGGGAGTCGGAGGGCGTTTCTCGGTCCTGAGTTCGGTCGGTCTGCTGCCGCTGGCGGCCGGCGGCGTCGATATTGAGGCTCTGTGCGCCGGTGCCCGCCACGCCGATACGCTCTGCTGCGTGGCCGATCCGCGCGAGAACCCCGCCGCCCTGCACGCGGGACTGCTGTTCCTGGCGCTTCGTGAGAGGGGCTGCGGCATCCACGTGCTGATGCCCTACAGCGACGGGCTGCTGAGGCTGGCCGAGTGGTATGCGCAGCTGTGGGCTGAGAGTCTCGGCAAGGCCCACGCTTTGGACGGCTCGCTCGTCGAGACCGGCCAGACTCCGGTGCGTGCCCTCGGCGCTACCGACCAGCACTCGCAGGTGCAGCTCTACGTGGAAGGGCCCCGCGACAAGGTCGTGACCTTCGTGCGCGTCGAGGCCCACGATGGTGAGTTAACAATTCCGGCGGCTTACGGTGACAAGGAAGAAATTTCCTATCTTGGCGGGCTGCGCCTGGGCGACCTTCTGAACATGGAGCAGCGGGCCACGGAACTGGCGCTGGCCGAATCGGGGCGTCCCACCAGCGTGCTCACTCTCAGCCGCTGCGATGCGGCGTCGATCGGTCACCTCTTCCACCTGTTCGAGGTGCAGACGCTGGTGATGGGGGCCCTGCTCGGCATCGACCCTCTCGACCAGCCCGGCGTGGAAGCGGGCAAGCTTCTTACTTACGGCATGGCCGGCCGCAACGGATACGCGGCCGATGCCGAGCGGGTGCGCGCCATGCTGGCCCGCAAGCGCGACGATCTCGTGCTGGGCTGAGTCGATCTTGACCGAAGCTGCGCATCTGGCCCGCATCGCCCTTCTCGACGAAAGTGTCATTGCCGGCATCGCAGCCGGTGAGGTGGTCGAGAGGCCGGCCTCGGTGGTCAAGGAGTTGGTTGAGAACTCGCTCGACGCGGGTGCAGGCCACGTGCGCGTCGAATACGAAGACCGGGGCGTGACGCGGATTCTGGTCACGGATGACGGCGCCGGCATCGCCGCCGATCAGATCGAGCTTGCGCTTACTCGCCACGCTACCAGCAAGATCCGTCGTCTGGACGACCTCGAACGAGTAGGGACTTTCGGTTTTCGCGGCGAAGCTCTGTCGAGCATCGCGGCAGCCAGCGAAATCGAGATGCTGACCGCGACCGAAGCGGCTCAGGCCGGCTCGCGCGTCCTGGTCAGGGCAGGGCGAGTGGCCGAGCGCAGCGCGGCGGCGGCGCGCAGGGGCACCACGGTCGACGTGCGCGATCTGTTCGGCGCGGTGCCGGCGCGGCGCAAGTTCCTGAAGACGGCGGCGACCGAGGCAGGCTTCGTTACCGAGGCCGTGCGCCACTTCGCGCTGGCGCGTCCGGATGTCCATTTCACGTTGTTACAAAATGGCCGCAGCGTGATCGACGTGGCACCGGTGGCCGGCGCCGCCGCGCGGATGCGTCAGATTCTCGGCCGCGAAGTGGCGGCTACGCTCGTCGAAGTCGACGCCAGATTCGGCAACCTTCACCTTGGCGGCTTCGTCAGCAGCGCGGGCACGGCCTACGGTTCGGCGCGGCGCATGGCGATGTTTCTCGGGCGGCGCTGGGTCAAGGACCGCCTGCTGTTCCGCTCGGTGCTGGAAGGCTACGAAACGTATCTGCTTAAAGGACGCTTTCCGGCCGCGGTCCTGTTCCTTGAGTGCGACGGCGGATCTGTCGATGTCAATGTTCATCCGGCCAAGCTCGAAGTGCGTTTTGCCGAGCCCGACAACGTGCGCCGCTTCGTGGCCGAGGCCGTGCGCGACTGTCTGCGCCGCTCGGCCAGTCCGCTGGGCCGCTGGGGTCTGGACGCCGACGAAGCATCGCGGCGTCGCGCCGTTGTGCCTCCCGCGTTCGGATCAGCGTCCGGACAGCATTTCGCGGCGACGCCATTGTCGGGGCAGGCGGCCGGGCGCGCTGCGCAGGTTACGGCGGCCGGTGACGAAGCGCGAGATTCGGTGATTCCTGGATATCTTCCCAGCACGTCTGTGCAGCAGCCCCTGCTCGGAGTGAGCGACGCGGCGCTGCAGAGCGATCTCGATCTCGGCGACGGTTGCGCGCGCGGCGTTCTCGGAAGCCTCGATGTCATCGGCCAGGTGTTCGACGGCTATCTCATCTGCGAAGGGGACGGAGAGTTGGTGCTGGTCGATCAGCACGCTGCCCACGAGCGCATCCTGTTTGAGCGTTTGATGGCGGCGTGGGCCGAACGCTCGATCGCTTCGCAGTCGTTGCTGCTGCCGCTTCCCGTGCGCGTCGGTGCCGCGGGAGTCGAAGCCTGCGAGCGCGCCCGTGAAGAGCTGGTGTCGCTTGGCTGGGAGATCGACACCTTCGGCGAAGAAGAAATAGTCGTGCGCGCGATGCCGACGATGGCGGCCGCGGCCTCGCTGTCCACCTTGGTCGAAGCGTTGGTCGCCGATCTGGTTTCGAGCGGAAGGGCGCTGGCGGCGCACAGACTCGCCGAGAAAGTTCTTGCCACCGTCGCGTGTCACTCGGCGCTGCGAGTGGGCAAGCCTCTCGACAACGCGGCTGCGCGCGCGTTGCTGCTCGAGACCGCCACCGTCCCGTTCGCCGCAACCTGTCCGCATGGCCGCCCCGTGGCTCGTACGCTGACGCGCTCGCAACTCGAGCGCATGTTCGGCCGCTGAGTATTGGTCGCTGCCGTCTGAACTGCCGCCGTAAGTTCGTGTGATTCATCATGCCCGTTGCAATCCTTCCATCTCACGTACTGGTCGTCGCCGGTCCTACGGCTTCGGGCAAGAGTGAGTTGGCGGCGGCGCTGGCCGAGGCAGTGGGCGCTGAGATCGTCGGCGCCGACTCGCGTCAGGTGTATCGCTGCATGGATGTGGGCACGGCCAAGCCGGAGCCGGAGCTTCGCGCCCGCGTTGCGCATCATCTGATTGACGTCGTCGATCCGGACGCCGACTACGACGTCGCGGCGTGGCGCAGGGACGCGCTGTCGGCTCTGGCCGACATCCAGGGCCGCGGTCGCCGCGCCATCGTCTGCGGCGGCACCGGCCTCTACCTGCGAAGCCTCGAGCGCGGACTGTTCGCCGGACCGCCGGCCGATCCCGCGTTGCGCGGCCGGCTCCAGCAGGAGGAGGTCGCGACGCCCGGCGCTTTGCACGCCAGGCTCGCGGGCGTGGACCCACCGTCGGCGTTGCGCATTCACGTCAACGATCGGATGCGGCTGGTGCGCGCCCTTGAAGTATTCGAGTCCACCGGCCGGCCGCTGTCGGCGTGGCTGGCTGAACACGGACTCTCGGAGAGACCCTTCATCACGCTGACGCTCGAGGTCGAGGTCGCTCGCGAAGAACTGTGCGAGCGCATCGAGGCTCGAAGTCGTGCGATGGTAGCCGCGGGACTGGTCGAGGAACTCGCGTCGCTTTACGCACGCGGCTACGCGCCGAGCACGCGAGCCTTCGATGCCATCGGTTATCGCGAAGCCGGGCTCTGCATCGCCGGCTCCTTGCCGCTTAAGGGGCTGGCCGAGGCGATCGGACGCGCCACGGTTCAGTACGCCAAACGCCAACGCACCTGGCTGCGCGGTCAGGCCGACACCGTAAAGATTGCGCGCGGTGACGCCGAGGCGGGGCTGCGCCTTGCCAGGGCGTTCTTTTCCTGAGAATTTCACCTGCGCGCCACGCCGTGGGCCGCAGGTAGGCGGCGCTGCCTGGCCGCCGCAGCGCGAATAGCCGGGCTTGCGCAGCCGCAGGAACGGCGACGGTAGAGGATCACGACTTGGCTTTGAAGAAGAAGAAGAGCCTGACCGACCTTCGCAGCGCCATCGACGACGTCGATCGGCGCGTTCTCGATCTGGTTGCCAGGCGGGCGCGGCTTGCCAAGGCCATAGGTGAGGCCAAGGCGGCCGACCAGCACGGGGTACTCGACGTCGCCCGCGAGAAGCAGGTGCTGGCTGCGATGCGCAGCGCCAATCCCGGTCCGCTGCGCGACGAGGCGGTCGATTCGATCTTTCGTGAGATCATCTCTGCCTGCCGCGCCATCCAGTCTCCGATAGAAGTGGCTTTCCTCGGCCCTCCCGGAACCTATTCTCACGAGGCGGCGGTGCGTCAGTTCGGCAGCAACGCCCGCTTTGATTCCTGCGACTCTATTCCGGAAATCTTCACCGCCGTCGAGACTTCGCGCGCCGCGTTCGGTGTGGTGCCGGTAGAGAACACCACCGAAGGCGCGGTCACGCCGACGCTCGACGCGTTGGCGGGTACGACCGCGACGATTCTGGCGGAATCGGTTCTGAAGATAGACCACTGCTTGATGGCCAAGGACGCCGACCGCGCCAAGGTGCGGCGCATCGCCTCGCATCCGCAGCCGCTGGGACAGTGCAAACGCTACCTGGCCGAGAACTTTCCCGGCGTGGAACTGTTGGCGACGGCCAGTACGACGGCGGCCGCCAAACTGGCGGCGAGCCAGAAGGGGACCGCGGCGGTCGGCAGTGGTCTTGCCGCACGCCTGTACGGTCTCGAAGTGGTGGCGCGCTCGATTCAGGACAACGCCGCCAACGTCACCCGTTTTCTCGTCATCGGTCCCGACCAGAGGACCAAGCCGAGCGGTCGCGATCGAACCTCGCTGGTCGTCACCGTCAAGGACGAGGTCGGGATTCTGGAGCGCATCATCCGGCAGTTCTCGCGCAATCGCGTCAACCTCTCGATGATCGAGTCACGACCGCTGGTGGGACGCTCGTGGGAGTACCGCTTCTTCGTCGACGTCAGCGGACACGTCTGCGACGCGCCGGTGGCCAAGGCCCTGGACTCGCTGCGGCGAATAGCGCTGTCGGTGAAGGTGCTCGGTTCCTATCCGATGGCGCTGTAGGCAGCCGGTCCATGTGGCCATTCCGCGGCGTTCCCGCTAACTAGCCGCGGTGGCCGGTCCCCGTATTCCCGAGCGCATTCGTTCGCTCCAGCCCTACAAGCCCGGTCGTCCGATCGAAGAGGTGGAGCGCGAGCTCGGCATTCACGGCTCGATCAAAGTCGCCTCCAACGAAAATCCTCTCGGTCCGTCACCGCGCGCGCTCGAGGCTCTGCTCCGCGCGCTGCCGGGTATTCATCGCTATCCCGACGGTGGTGCGGTGGTGCTGGCCGAGAAACTCGCGGCCAGACTCGGCGTCGAACCTGCCCGCATCGTTTTCGGCAACGGCTCCAACGAGATCCTCGAACTGTCGTGCCGTCTTTTCGCCGGTCCCGGCGACGAAGTGTTGTTCTCGAGCGATGCCTTCCTGGTGTATCCGCTGGTTTCGATCGCGGCAGGAGCTACGCCGGTGAAGGCTCCGCCGCGCGGTTTCGAGCACGACCTGGAGGCGATCGCTGCACGGCTGACGCCGCGCACGCGTGTGGTGTTCCTGGCCAACCCGAACAATCCCACCGGGACGATCTTTCGCCGTCGCGAGTGGGAGCGTTTTCTCGCACTGGTTCCCGAAGACGTCTGCGTGGTGCTCGACGAAGCGTATTGCGAATACGTCGAAGATCCCGAGTATCCGTGCGGTATCGACTTTCTCGATCGTCACCCGGGGCTGGTAGTCGCGCGTACGTTCTCGAAAATCTACGGACTGGCCGGTCTTCGCATCGGCTACGGAGTGGGTTCTGCGGCAGTGATGGACGGGCTGGCGCGGCTGCGTCAGCCTTTCAACGTCAGCCTGCTTGCGCAGGTGGCCGCCGCCGCCGCTCTTGACGACGATGCGCACATGGAGGCTTCGCGTCAGCGTGTGCGCGCCAGTCGCCGGCGTTGGAGCGAGGCCTGCGCGGAACTCGGTCTGGACTTCGTGCCGAGCCACGCCAACTTCGTGCTGGTCGAAGTGGGAAGCGGCAAGACCGTCACCGAAGCGCTGCTGCAACTCGGAGTGATCGTGCGTCCTATGGATGCCTACGGTTTTACCGAGCACGTGCGCATCACCTTCGGCACCGAGGCCGAAGACGAGCGCGCCATCGCGGCGCTGAAGGTCGTTGTTTCGGAGATGCACGGATGAGTGAGCACAAGAGCGAGACGTGGCGGCACTGCGTGGTGGTCGGTGCGGGACTTCTCGGGGCTTCGCTCGCCGGCGCGGGCAAGGCCCGCGGCTTGTTCGAGCGAGTTACCGGAGTCGGACGTTCGCAGGGCAATCTGGAAACGGCAAAATCTCGCGGTTTTCTCGACGCTGCTACCAGCGACCTTGCGGCGGCTTGCGCAGATGCCGACCTAGTGGTGCTGGCCACTCCGGTGCGTACCGCGCTCGAACAATTGGCCGAGGTCGCGGCCGCTGTTTCGGCGTCGTGCGTGATCACCGACGTCGGCAGCGTCAAGGGGCCTATCGTCGCTGAAGCGCGGAGGCTTGGTCTGGCGGGCCGTTTCCTCGGCGCTCATCCGCTTGCTGGGAAGGCCGAGAGCGGCGCAGGCGCGGCCGACATCGAACTGTTTCGCGGTGCGCGTGTGGTGCTGACGCCGTGCCACGTCACTTCGGCGCGGCTCCGTGAGCGAATGCGTTCACTGTGGCTTGACCTCGATGCGCACGTGCTCGAGATGAGCGCGGCCGAGCACGACGAAGCCCTGGCGACCTCCAGTCATCTTCCGCAGATGGTCGCGTATGTACTTTCGGCTGCCGCCGATGCAGCGCCGGCGCGTGAACGCATCGTAGAGTTGGCGGCCTCGGGCTTTCGCGACACCACGCGTCTGGCTGCCAGCGACCCCGACATGTGGACCGACATCGCAGGGCTCAACCGCGTGGCGTTGTTGTCGGCCATCGACGACTTTGCGGTGTTGTGGACGAAGTTGCGTCAGGCCGTCGACCGCAGCGACGAAGTCGCGTTGCGTTCGCTGATCGATGCGGCGCGCCGCCTGCGAAAAGAGGTGGCACCGTGAGTGAGCGAACTGTCTTGCCGGCGGCGGGCCCGCTGCGCGGGCGCGTCAGCGTTCCGGGCGACAAGTCGATCGCGCACCGCGCGGTGATGTTCAACGCTGCCGGTCAGGGCGAGGCACTGGTGCGCGGACTTCCGAGTGGCCGTGATGTGGCATCGACGATGGCGGCGATGGCGGGCCTGGGTGCCGGCATCGAGCGTCTGGGACTCGACAGCGTGCGGGTGCGTGGCCGCGACCTGGTCTTCGATCGGAGCCCGGGCCGTATCGACTGCGAGAATTCGGGGACCACGATGCGGTTGCTGTGCGGACTGCTGGCCGGTCAGCAGGGGCTCGACGCCACCTTGGTCGGGGACGCTTCGCTGTCGCGGCGCCCGATGAGGAGGGTGGCCGAGCCGCTGGCCCGGCTCGGGGCGCTGATCGAGACGACCGAAGGGCACGCGCCTGTGCGTATCCGCGGCGGTTTGTTGACCGGGGCCGAGGTCGCTCTGGCGGTGGCCAGCGCTCAAGTGAAGAGCGCGGTGATCCTGGCAGGGTTGCAGGGGCAGGGGACCACGGCCGTGGTCGAGCCCGCCTCCAGCCGCGATCACACCGAGAGATTACTCAGGGCCATGGGCGTCGACCTGATAGTTGGAGGGGCGGACGGCCACGGCGCCGGCGGCTGCCGGGTCGAAGTCAGCGGTCCGGCCGCTCTTGCCTGTGTCGATGTGCTGGTCCCCGGCGACCCTTCCTCGGCGGCCTTCCTGCTGGTGGCGGCCGCCATCGTTCCTGGTTCCGAAGTGACCATCGACGGAGTGCTGCTGAACCCCACGCGACTGGGTTTCCTGCACGTGCTGCGGCGAATGGGCGCGGACATCCAATGCAGCGTCGACGCGCTGGTCGGAGGCGAAGAGGTGGGAACCATTACCGCGCGGTTTTCGCGCCTGCGCGCCTTTGAAGTTGCGGCCGACGAGGTTCCGGCGACGATCGACGAGTTGCCGTTGCTCGCGGTTGCGGCGGCCTTTGCCGATGGCATGTCGGTGGTGCGCGGCGCAGCGGAACTGCGCGTCAAGGAGAGCGATCGCATCGCGGCCACAGCGGCACTGCTCGGTGCGATGGGGATTCGCGTCGACGTGTTCGATGATGGTTTTTGCGTTCACGGCGGAGTTCCGCGCGGAGGCGCCAGCGTCCTCACTCATGGAGATCACCGTATCGCGATGTCGGCAGCGGTGGCGGCTTTGGCCTGCGTCGAAGGCGTGACCGTCGATGATGCCGAGTCCGTGGCGGTTTCCTTCCCGGAATTCTTTGATGTTCTCGCGAGGCTCGGCGCGTGATCGAGAGCGCGTCCGACATCTTCATCCTGGCGATCGACGGACCCGCCGGGGCCGGCAAGTCCACCACATCCCAGCGCGTGGCGCGGGTGCTCGGTTTCTCCTACCTCGATTCGGGAGCGCTCTACCGCTGCGTCGCGCTGGCGGCGGTCGAGGCCGGAGTCGTTCCCGACGACGACGCGGCGATGGCTGCGCTGATATCAACGCTGAGCGTCGAGCCCACGGCCGACGGACGCAGTTTCCTGCTCAACGGTCGCGACGTCTCCGAGGCAATCCGCGCTCCCGAGGTGAGTCAGGCTGCCTCCAGGAGTTCCGCCTGTCCTTCCGTGCGCAGCGCTCTGCTGGCCTGGCAGCGCGGTGCCGTGAGGTTCCCGGGGACGGTGGTGGAGGGGCGCGACATCGGCACTGTCGTTTTCCCGGGAGCCGATCTCAAAATCTACCTCGACGCCGATCCAGACGAGCGAGCCAGGCGCCGCAGCGCCGAACTGGTCGAAACGCGAACGACCGATGCCGAGTCAGCTTCGCTGGGCAAAGTTAAGGCCGAGATGGCCGAAAGGGACCTGCGCGACAGCACGCGCAAGGTCGCGCCTCTGGCCGCAGCTTCGGATGCGGTGGTGATCGACACCACACATTCAGGTCTGGATCAGGTGGTGGCGCGAATAGTGGCGGAGGCCACCGCCAGAGGGCGCGTCGCGAAGTAGGCGGAAATCCTTACCTTCTCTTGAGTTCGCAGCCGCAGCGCGTTATGACCTGCCCCTGCCCGTTCGGGCGTCACACCACGGAGGATTTTTCATTTGATGCAACAGGAGAAGGTTGAGCATGAGGTAACTCATCGCGACGAAGCGTCGGAGAGCTTCTCGGATATGTTCGAGGCATCGGTACGGCCCATTCAGGCCGGCGAGATCGTCAAAGGCCACGTCGTATCCATTTCCAATGACGTCGTTACCGTAGACATCGGCTACAAGTCGGAAGGGGTCATTCCCGCTTACGAGTTTCAGGATCGCGACGGCGCGATGACGATCAAGGAAGGCCAGGAAATCGAAGTTCTGGTCGAATCGAGCGGCGGCGACGGCGGAGACTTCCGGCTGTCCTACCAGCGAGCTCGGCAAAACATAGTTTGGAAGACCATCGAAGACGCCTACCAATCCGGCGGCACGGTTCAGGGAACCGTTGTCGGTCGCGTCAAGGGCGGTCTCAAGGTCGATGTCGGAGTATTCGCATTCCTTCCAGGTTCGCACGTCGACACGCGTCCGACCCGCAGCCTGGATCGCTACATAGGTGAGACGGCACCGTTCACCGTCCTCAAGTACAATCGTGCGCGCGGCAACGTGGTTGTCTCCCGCAAGGCCCTGCTCGAGAAAGAGCAGGAGGTTGCGCGCGGCGAAACACTCAAGATTCTCGAAGCCGGCGTCATCCTCGAAGGCGTCGTCAAGAACGTCACCGATTACGGCGCGTTCGTCGACCTTGGCGGCATCGACGGTCTGCTTCACGTCACGGACATGTCGTGGGGGCGCATCAGTCATCCTTCCAAAGTGGTCAAGCCGGGTGACGTGCTGCGCGTCGTCGTCTTGAAGTACGACGCATCTTCACACCGCATTTCGCTCGGCCTCAAGCAGTTGTTCGACGATCCCTGGGTGACAGTCGCCGACCGTCTCTTCCCCGGCAACCGCGTGCATGGCAAGGTCGTGAGCCTTACCGATTACGGTGCGTTCATCGAGATCGAAGACGGCATCGAAGGGTTGGTGCACGTTTCCGAAATGTCGTGGACCAAGCGGGTGACGCATCCTTCGCAGGTGCTCTCGGTAGGTGACGAAGTCGACGTGGTAGTGATCGCTCTGGATCCGGAGAACCGCCGCATTTCGCTCGGCCTCAAGCAGGTGACCCCGAATCCTTGGGAGATGCTCCCGATCGAGCACCCCGTGGGTACTCGCGTCAGCGGCAAGGTCACGAGCGTGACCGACTTCGGTGTCTTCGTGAACGTCAAGGAAGGCATCGACGGTCTCGTCCACATTTCGGACATGCACTGGACCAAGAAAGTTCACCATCCCTCCGAGATCGCCAAGAAGGGCGACGAACTCGAGTGTCTGGTGCTCGGTATCGACATTCCCAACGAGCGGCTCTCGCTCGGTCTCAAGCAACTCGCCGAAGATCCGTGGCGCCGTATGCAGGATCGCTACCCGGTGGGTGTGCGGATTCACGGTAAGGTGACGAACATCGCCGACTTCGGCGTTTTCGTCGAGATCGAGGAAGGGGTCGAAGGGCTCGTCCACGTTTCCCAACTCGGCCGCGAGAGGGTGGAGAACCCCCGCGAGTTGTTCCAGCCGGGCCAGGAGATCGAGGCCGAGGTCACCCAGGTAGACACCCGGGAAAGACGCATCTCTCTCAGCATCCGGTCGCTGATGCAGTCGGCCGAGAAAGAAGAAATGCGCGCCTACATGTCGGCGGAGACGGGCGGTGGTCGAGGGGGTAGCGTTACCCTTGGTGACATGATCCAAGAAAAACTCGCCCGTCGCGGAAGCGGCGAGTAATTCGGCAATAGCCAACGCCGGTCGGAGGGCAACGCCGCTATGACCAAGCGAGACCTGATTGATGAGATTGTCCGGCTGTATCCCGCGTATTCGCGCAGGGACGCCGAGGTGATCGTCAACTCGGTATTCGAGAGCATGACCGAAGCGCTGTGTCGCGGAGATCGAATAGAGATCCGCGGTTTCGGCAGTTTCGTAGTCAAGCAGCGTCTGGCTCGGGAAGGGCGCAACCCTAAGACCGGCGACCTTGTCGCGGTGGCATCCAAGCGAGTGCCGTTCTTCAAGGTCGGCAAGGAACTCAAGCAGCGCGTAGATCTCGGCTACGACCTGGAACAGGACGAGAGCGACTCGTCGCAGATCTAGTTCGAGGTTCTTCGCGCACGTGCGAGTCCTTTGGGCGCCGTGGCGCCTCGCCTACATCGAAAAGCCCGCGCCCGGCGCGGGCTGCATTTTTTGCGACAAGCCGCGTCTCGATACCGCCGCCGAGCGGCGGCATCACTTGGTGCTTAGAGTCACCGAGCACGCGTGCGTGCTGATGAACCTGTACCCCTACTCCAGCGCGCATCTGCTGATCGCTCCGCGGGTCCATACCGCCGACTTCACGTCCCTCGCCACTGCGCCGGCGGCGGCTGTACAGTTGGAACTGCAACGCGCGGTCAGGGTTCTCGGCAAGGCTTTTTCGCCTGCCGGCTTCAACATCGGAATGAATCTCGGCCGCAGCGCCGGGGCGGGGATCGCAGATCACCTGCACTGGCACGTGGTTCCGCGCTGGGAGGGGGACACCAACTTCATGCCGATGCTTGCCGATACGCGCGTCATGCCCGAGCACCTCGAGAACACCTACGAGCGTCTGCTGCCGTTGTTTGAGGAGGCCCAGTGAAGATTCTGCGTACGGTTGCCTACACCATCGCGTTGGTCGGCGGGATCGTTCTGGCCAGCGCCAACATGACGCCGGTCGTTCTGGTATACCTGCCGGCCTTTCGCTTCCTGCCACGTCCCGAGGGCGCTCAGTTCGAAGCGCCGCTTGCGTTGCTGCTGCTTGCCGCACTGGTGGCTGGGACGCTGGTGGCCGGAACCGGAACATTCGTCGAACACCTCAAGCTGCGTCTGGCGGTGCGTCGCCAGCACAAGCGCAACGACAAGTTGACCGCTGACCTGGGCAGGCTTCACGCCGAGCTGGAAGCCGCGCGGGTCGCTGCCGAAAGCCGCAGCGGTGAACTCGCTGCCGCGGCGGATGCGGGGCGGAGTGCGCAGCAGGCGCTTACTCAGGTACGCGCCGAACTGACCTTCGAGCGCGAGCGTGCCGAGCAGGCCGAGCGCCGCGCGCTTGCAGCGGAGCAGCATCGGCACCCGGGCGCCGACGGTGGTGCGAGCGAGCTTCGGCGCGCGGATTCATGAAGCGCGCCGTGACCCTGGCCGAGTTGAAGGCCGGCGGTTATCGCCCGAGCAGTGTCCGCGAAGAGATGCGCACCAACCTCCTGCGCCTGTTGGCTGCCGAGCACGGCACACGGGAACTGTTCGCGGGACTGCTCGGTTACGACGAAACGGTTCTGCCGGAGATCGAGAACGCCGTACTGGCGGGGCACCACATGGTGCTTCTCGGCGAGCGCGGTCAGGCCAAGAGCCGGCTGATCCGCGCTCTGGTGGGCCTTCTCGACGAGGCGGTGCCGGCGGTAGAGGGTTGCGAGATCCACGACGATCCGTTCTCGCCAGTGTGTGCGGTTTGTCGGCGGCGCGCCGCGGCGCAGGGCGGTGACCTGCCGGTAGTCTGGATAGATCGACACGCTCGTTACGGTGAAAAGCTGGCGACTCCTGACGTTACCATCGCCGACCTGATCGGCGAGATCGATCCGATCAAGATTGCCGAAGGCCGCTACCTTTCCGACGAGGAAGCGATCCATTTCGGCCTGCTCGCCCGTACCAATCGCGGAATCTTCGCGATCAACGAGCTGCCCGACCTCACGGAAAAGGTGCAGGTCGGACTTTTCAACGTGATGGAAGAACGCGATCTGCAGATCAAGGGCTACAAGATCCGTCTGCCTCTCGACGTTCTGGTGGTGGCTACCGCCAATCCGGAGGACTACACCAGCCGCGGCCGCATCGTCACGCCGCTCAAAGATCGATTCGACGTGCAGATTCGTACCCACTATCCGCGCACCATCGCCGATGAGATCGCGGTAATGGAGCAGGAAGCCGGAGTCGAGTTGCGCGAGGGCCGGCCGGTGCTGGTGCCTGACTTCATGAAAGAGCTGGTTGCCCGCTTTACGATGGAAGCACGCAAGGCTCCGGAGGTGAACCAGGCGTCCGGCGTCAGTGTGCGGGTCACGATCAACAATTACGAAACATTGCTGGCCAACGCGGAGAAGCGAGCCGTGCGTTGCGGCGAGAACGAAATCGTTCCGCGCATCAGCGATCTGCATGCCCTGTTCGCATCGACGAACGGCAAGCTCGAACTCGAGTACGGCATGGAGCCGGCGAGAGAGAAGGCCGTGATCGAGCGCCTGCTGTCGGTTGCTGTGCGCGGTTCCTTCGACGCACGCTTGTCGTCGGCGGATCTGCTACCGGTCCTCGAAAACATGGGGAAAAGCTGGGGGTTTGCTGTGTCCGACACGATGCCGGCGAGCGATTATCAGGAGGGACTTGTGTCGATCCCGGGACTTCGCACGCTGGTCGAGAAACTCGGGACTTTTGATAGTCCGGGTCTGGTGGCGTGCGCCGTAGAGTTCGTTTTCGAAGGCCTGCATCTTCTCGAGAAGCTCAACCGCCACAGGGACGGAGGACGCCTCTCTTACGCGGCCTGACGCCGACCGTGCTCACGCTCTACACCATCTGGGACGGGACTCAACGCGTGCGGCTGGACTCCGGCGCGCTGTTCGACGATCTCGCGCAATATCTGGCGCGCAACGACAACGTCGACGAAGCGCTCGACCGTCTGCTGCGCGAAGGATCCGACGCGGAAGGTGCGAAGTTGCGCGGTGTCGATGAACTCTTGCGCCAGGTGCAACAGGAGATCGCCGGCCTCTACGACGCGTTCAACCTCGAGCGCTCGCTGGAGGAACCCTGGAGCCGATTCGGCGAGATGGTTGCGATGGAGGCGGAGGCGATTGCGAGTGAGCCGGCCTCGGCGTCGCGACGCGAACGCAAGAACGAACTGGGACGACTCCCGCGTGTGTTGGAAGAGGCTCTCGAACAGCTCTCGCGATGGAGTTTCGCGGGCGAAGCTGCGCGACGGGCCTACGACGGTCTTGCGAAACGCGGCGACGACATACGTCGCGTCGATCGCTTCCAGCGGCGTTTCCGCGAACAGTTTCACGGTCCCCAAAGCCTCGGGTTCGAGGAGACGCTGGAACTGCTCGATCGTCTGGAGTCCCTGCGCGAGGCAGAACGCGTACTTCGCGAGCGCGATTTCGGCTGCGTCGACGCCGGAACTCTGGTGCGGCTTCTAGGCCGCGACTTCGCCGACGCCGTCGAGCGCCTGGGGCGGGTGATGCCGGCGCTGGTCGAGGCCGGCACCATCATCCGCAAGGGCGATCGCGCCGTGCTGACGCCGAAGGGAGCCCGCCGCTTCGGACAGATCGCGTTGCGCGAGATCCTCGCCGATCTGCGCGCCGACTCATCCGGTCGCCACGATACGCACCGAGCAGGAGCCGGCGAGACACTGACCGAGCACTCACGTCCATACGTGTTCGGTGATCCTCTCCACATAGACATCGGGGCCACGTTGCGCGCGGCGCTGCTGCGCGATGCCGCGCACCGGCCTGTAGATGGGCACGAGGGCGAGCACGCGAAACGCGGCGCAGCGGCGGTGCGGCTTGCGTCCGGCGACATTCAGGTGAGAGAGAGCGGGCGCAGCACGCGGACCTCGACGGTGCTGCTGCTCGACATGAGCTGGTCCATGAGCTGGGAGGGACGCTTTGCCGCCGCCAAGAAGGTCGCCTTGGCGATGGAAACGCTGATGCGCACGCGCTTCCCGCGAGACTATTTCGGGCTGGTCGGTTTCTACACCAAGGCGGTGGAGCTGAAATCCGCCGATCTCGCCGAAGTCACCTGGAACACCTGCGATCCGTTCACCAATCTTCAAGACGGCCTGCGCCTCGGCGCCGCTCTGCTGGCGCGGCATCCAGCTGCGACACAGCAGATGCTGGTGATCTCCGACGGTCAGCCGACCGCCTATTTCAACGGCGGGCAGCTTTACTGCGAATGGCCGATGACGATCGGCGGGTTGACCTCGCACGCGACCGTCGAGACTTTGAAGCAAGTGCGTGACGTGACCAGACGCGGCATCCGCATCAATACCTTCATGCTCGACGACAGCCCATCGCTGCGCGGTTTCGTCCAGCAGTTGACCGCGATCAACAAGGGGCGCGCATTTTACACCACGCCAGAGAATCTCGGGCGCTTTTTGCTGGTGGACCACGTCGGGCACCGTACTAGATTCGTGTGAGCGGGAACGGACTCTGAAAATGCCTGTGGAAAATAGCAGCCAAGCACCGGTGACCAGCTACAAGGGCGTCAAGCTCACGCCGGCGATGCAGCAGTACCTTGACGTCAAGCGCACCCACGCCGACGCTCTGGTTTTCTTCCGCATGGGAGACTTCTACGAGATGTTCTTCGAGGACGCGGAGAAGGCTTCCGAGCTTCTCGGACTGACGCTGACGTCGCGCAATCGCAACGACGAGTTCCCGATTCCGATGTGCGGGTTCCCGTATCACGCGGTGCGGCCCTACGTCGCGCGGCTGTTGGAGGCGGGGTACAAGGTCGCGATCTGCGAGCAGATCGAACTTCCCGGTGCCGGCGCAACGATCGTGCGACGCGAGGTGACCCGGGTGGTCTCTCCCGGTACCAATCTAGACGAAGAGAGCCTGGCTCCCGAGCGGTCCAATTATCTTGCGGCCGTGGTCGTTCGGGCCGAGGGCTTCGGTCTGGCGCTGACGGACTTCTCTACCGGCGAGCTTCGCACCACCGAGGTGCGTGCGCTCGAGGATCTGCACGAAGAACTCGAAGCTGCGGCTCCGAGCGAGATCGTGGTGCCGACCGGCAGCGGGCCGGAGTTCGTCGAAGGCCTGCGGCGCGTGCTGCCGCGCTGCCTGGTCGGCGAGACTTCGGCGTTTGCGAGCGTGCGCAACTCTCGTGGCGACTCGCGGGCGGATGCTTCTGCCGAGCGGTTCGCGGCGGACCAGACCGCGGGAGCCGCGGCGCACGCCCTGCTGGTTGCATACGTTGCGGCGACGCAAGGAGGGCGCATCGCCCACTTGCGCGCGCCCGAGGCCTACGACACCGGCGCCTATCTGCATCTGGACGCGGCCACGCGGCGTAATCTCGAACTCCTCGAATCCTACGACGGCACTACGCGAGGCGCGCTGGTGACGGTGCTGGACCGCTGCAGTACCGGCATGGGCAAACGTCTGCTGAGAGCGTGGCTGCTGCGGCCGCTCAGGGATGCTGCGGCCATCGGCAGGCGCCTGGACGCGGTAGAAACCCTGGTCGAGGACTACGAACTGCGTGCTGACGTGCGCGAGTCGCTGCGCCGGATCGGCGATCTCGAGAGGCTGCTGGGACGGCTCGGCGCCGGTACTGCGGGGCCGCGCGACGTTCTGCGTCTGGCCGATGCGCTCGCGGCTGTGGCGGCGCTGCGCACTCGGCTTCGCGATCGACGCGATGACATGGCGGCGGCTTTGTCGCCGTACGCGGCGCAACTCGACGAGCTACCAGCCATACGCGAGCTCATCCTGCGTACGTTGGTGGACGAGCCGCCTGCGGTGCTCAGGAAGGGCGCGGTCATTCGTGAAGGGTTCAGTGCCGAAGTAGACCGGCTGCGCGCGATCAGTCGCGACGGCAAGGGGTGGATAGCGGCGTTCGAAGCCGAAGAGCGCACCCGCACCGGCATCGGCTCGCTCAAGGTCGGCTTCAACAAGGTGTTCGGTTACTACATCGAGATCACGCGCAGCAATCAGCACATGGTGCCGATGTCGTACACGCGCAAGCAGACGGTGGCCAATGCCGAGCGTTACATCACGCCCGAGCTGAAGGTGCGCGAGAATGAGGTGCTCGGCGCCGAAGAGCGTCTGGCCGTTCTCGAGATGCACCTCTTCGAAGAACTGGCGGCGCAGCTCGTGCCGTGGCAGCCGAGCCTCGGGCGCAGTGCCGCAGCGGCAGCCGCGATCGATGCGGTGGCGGGTTTGGCCGAGACCGCGCATCAGCGCGGCTACGTCAGGCCCGAGATCCACGACGGCAGTGAACTCGACATCGTCGGTGCCCGCCACCCGGTGGTCGAGGCCAGACTCGGTTCCTCCTTCGTCCCGAACGATTGCCGTCTTGGAGAAGAGAGCCGTCTGCTGATGGTGATCACCGGCCCGAACATGGCCGGCAAGTCCACCTACCTGCGGCAGGTGGCACTGCTGGTGCTGCTCGCGCATTGCGGTTCGTTCGTACCGGCGACATCGGCGCGGGTGCCACTGGTGGATCGTATCTTCACGCGCATCGGCGCGAGCGACAACCTTGCCGCCGGACAATCGACGTTCATGGTGGAGATGTCGGAGACAGCGGCGATCCTGCGCGGCATGAGCGAACGCAGTCTGGTCGTGCTCGACGAAATCGGTCGCGGCACTTCGACCTTCGACGGTATCTCGATCGCCTGGGCAGTGGCCGAAGCGATGCTCAAGGCGCGCGTGAAGACGCTGTTCGCGACCCACTATCACGAACTGGCAGCGCTCGAGGGCGAGCACGACGGGGTCGAGAATTTCTCGGTGGCCGTGCGGCGCTACAAAGGCAGCGTTCTGTTCCTGTACCGAATCGCCCCCGGGCCGACCAGCGGCAGTTACGGCATCGAGGTTGCGAGGCTGGCCGGGATTCCCGACGAGGTGATCGAAAAAGCTCGGACGATTCTCGCGCGTTTCGAGAGCGGCGAGGGGATCGGCGGCGCAAGTAGCGGGCAACTAAGTCTTTTTCGGCCCGTGTCGCAGTCTGCTGCGGTCCACGAAGGGAGCGGCGATGCGATTTCCGAGCGTCTGGCTGCCATCGACGTGGACTCGCTGAGTCCGCTCGAGGCTCTCAATCTGCTCGCGCGCCTTGTGGAGGAAGCCAAGTCCGCGCAATAATCGCAGCCCGGCGCAGGAGAGTGAGGAGGTGGTGGACGTGCGAGTGGCACAAAGGCCTGCGCTCCCGGCCTTCATTCTAGGGAGCTACCTTTTTCTTTCGGTACCAGCTTCGGTCTGTGAAGCTGCGGTTGTGCGTTCGCTGCACAGCAGCAGCGACGCGGCTGTGACCGAGGTCGTGGTCGAATGCGACGCCACCGCGCCGGTACACGGGCGCAGTGAATCACGCCGCGACGGTCTGCTTTTCGTCGTCGAAATAGACGGTGCGAGTCTCGGTGAGCGCACGACGCGGGTTCTTCCCGTCGAAGACCCGCGTGTACGCGGTGTCGTCGTCGTCGGTGACGGCACCTCCGGTTCGGTACGCTTGCTGTTCGACCTGGCCAGGAAGGTGGAGACGAGCGTGCAGACGCTCGAAAACCCGGCGCGGCTTCGGGTCCGGTTTACCGATGTCGTCGGCGGTGCAGGATCCGACAAGCGCCGCAGTGACGTGTCAGCGCGTGAAACTGCTGCCGCGCGCCCCGTGGTCGTGGCGCGTTCCACCGGCGCGGCGCCTGGTGGGCGCACAAGCGGCGGGGCCGGGCCTCCTTCGATGCCCCCGCTCCCGGCGCTGGCGGAGCAGCAGCGGCGCGCCGCCAAGGCCTCGCCGCCTTCGCGCGGCGCAGTCACCAGCCGGCGCCTGATCGTGCTCGACCCCGGCCACGGCGGTAAGGATCCCGGCGCCCCGGCCCAGCACGGGGAGTGGGAGAAGGACATCGTATTGGATCTTTCCCGCCGCGTCGCCGAGCGCCTGCGCCGCAGGCTGGGCGTCGAAGTGTTGATGACGCGCAGCGAGGATGTGTTCGTTTCACTTCCCGAGCGCAGGGCACTGGCGACGCGCTGGGGTGCGGAACTCTTCGTGTCCATCCATGCCAACGCCAGCGTCAACGCGGCTGCCAGCGGGATCGAGACTTACTACCATTCCGGTTCGCCGAGCGAGTCGCGCCGCGCCGCCGATCGGGCAACGCGCCGGTTGGTGCGCGAAGAGAACGGCAGACACGCCGGCGCTCACGGTGCCGGAGTGCGAGCGGCCAGTGTTTCGAGCGCGGCGCTTCCTTCGCTCCTGCAGGTCGACTCCAAGCGTTTGGCGCGCAACATCCAGGGTGAATTGGTACGCAATCTGGGGATGCGCTATGACGCGGTACGCGATCTCGGCGTCAAGGATGGAAGGTTCTTCGTGCTTGAAGACATCGACGTTCCCAGTGTGCTGGTCGAGGCTGCGTTCCTGACTCACCGTGAAGAAGGTCTGCGTATTCATTCCTCCGTCTACCGCGAGCAGGTCGCCGAAGGCATTTTTAAGGGTATACAGCGGTATCTGGCCGGCCAGGCCAGGCCTGGCGCGCTCTGACGTGAGGGCCTGAGCGGTGGCAGAACTCGACTCGGGCGCCGCCGCGGCAATGTTGCTGCCGGCCCCCGGCAGTGTCGGCGGCCGACTGTCCGACGTGGCGCTCAAGTACGTCACCGCGGTTCGCGAAGAACTCGAAGCGGCGCACTGGGCCGGCGCCAGTGGTATCGATACGGTGACGCGGCTGGCCGCCAGTCTCGACCACCTCATCCGCTTTCTGTTCGATGCCTCGATCGAACGCTATGCCAGACGCTACGCCCGCACGCGCCAGCACTGCGCGGTGTTTGCGCTCGGCGGCTACGGACGTCGCGAGCAGTGCCCGTATTCCGACGTTGATCTTCTGGTCTTGCATTCCGGCGGCGTGACTCCGTTCGTGGAGACGATCACCGAGTCGTTGCTCTACACGCTGTGGGACGCGCGTCTTCAGGTGGGGCATGCGGTGCGCAGTTCGGCCGAGTGCGTGGCGCTTGCGGCCGGTGACCTGACGATAAAGACCTCACTGCTCGACGGCCGCTATCTGTGCGGCAGCCCCGAGTTGGCCGGCGAGTTCGAGACTGCGGTGCGGCGCAAACTGCGCGAAACCGAAGTCGATGGATTCACCGTCGCCAAGCTCGCCGAGAGCAAGTCGCGGATCGAGAAGAACGGCGGCTCGGTATTCATCCTCGAGCCCAACATCAAAGAAGGGCAGGGTGGGCTGCGCGACTTCAATACGGCGCTGTGGATCGCGCGTGTGAAGCGCGACGTTGCCGATCTGGAAGGTCTGCGCGAGCAGGACATCGTTACCGTTCGTGAGTATGAGGAACTTGCCGCGGCTCGTGAGTTCCTGTTCCGCACGCGCAGCGCGCTGCACTTCATAAGTCAGGGCAAGGCCGAGCAGCTTACCTTCGAGCGTCAGCAGGCCATCGGCGAACGCTTGGGGTATGAGCCGGCGGGGAACAATACCGCCGGTGACATGTTCATCCGCGCCTACTACCAGCACGCCGCGGTAATGGCGCGCACGACGGGCGACATCGTCGATCGACTGCTCGCTCCGCCCGAACGTACCGGTCTGCTCGATCGCCTGGTGAGACAGCGCACGATTCGCAGCGGCATCAGCATCGTCAGCGACCGGCTGGTCATCGATGAGCGTGCGATCGAAGCGGCGCCGGTCAACCTGATTGCGGTATTTCGCGACTGCCAGCGCCAGGACGTCCGCCTCTCGGCGCGGGCCCGCGATCTGGTACGGCAGAAGGCCGAGCTTCTCACCTCCGAGGTGGCGCAGTCGGAGCCGGCGGTGCAGTTGCTGTTCGAAATCCTGCGGGCAAAGGAGGGAGTCTACGAAGCCCTCGCGCAGATGAATCGTCTCGGAGTGCTCGGCCGCCTGATCCCGGAGTTCGGGCGGCTTTTCTGCATGGTTCAGCATGACTACTACCATGTGTACACGGTAGACGAGCACTCTCTGGTCGGCATTCGCGAACTCGAAGCGCTGCGCGACGGCGAACACCAGGACTCGAGCCCTTTCCTGACCCAGACGATGCGCGACTGCGATCGTCCCGAGTTGCTGTTCCTTGCGATGCTCTTTCACGATCTCGGCAAGGGCTACGGCGGCGACCACGACGAGCGTGGCGCGGTGATGGTTCGCGGCATTGCCGACCGCTTGCGGATGCACGAGGACGACCGCGCGACTCTCGAATTCCTGGTCCGCAATCACCTGTCGATGTCGATGCTGGCCCAGACCCGCGACATCGAGGATCCGGATCTGGTCCTGGACTTCGTCGGCCAGGTAGGCACCGCCGAGAATCTCACGCTGCTGTACCTGCTGACGTTCGCCGACATGCGCGCCGTCGGCCCGCAGATATGGAACAGTTGGAAAGACCATCTGCTGGCTGAGTTCTATCGCAGTGCGGTGGAGGTGTTCGACAAGGGGCTGGTCGCTCAGGCCGACATGCAGAGCCGTGCCGAGCGCACACGTCGCCGTCTGCTCGACCGGGCAGCGGGGGAGGCGGAACGCGCCAGACTTGGACTGTTTCTCGATACGCTTCCGACTTCGTATTTTCTCGGAAACCCCGACGAAAAGATCATCGACCACTGGCGACTGTTCGAGTCGGTGGGTTCGTCCATGTTCCGCCACGGGGTCGAACATTTTCCCGAACGCGGCTTCAGCGAATTCACCATCTGCGCCCAGGATCGCATCGGCCTGTTCCGCGACATGGTCGGCGCGCTTTCCTCACACGGCCTCAACATCCTGAGCGCCAGGCTCGTCACGTCTTCGAGCGGTTGGGCGATAGACGTTTTCCGCATCGAATACGTCGCGAGTGAAAGCGAGGGCGCGCTTGCACAGCTGTGGGAGCATGTCACGGCTACTCTCGAGTCGGTTTTCGCCGCCAGTGTCGACATCGAGGAACTGGTCCGGTCGGTGCTCACGAGTCGCACTCGTCGTATCGGCGACAAGGCATCGCGCCGTGCTTACGCTCGCGTCGAAGTCGACAACGCGCTGTCGCGCGAGTTCACGGTGGTCGATGTCTATGCCGGCGACCGGCCGGCGCTGCTTTTCCTGATCGTCAACGAGATGGTGAAGCTGGGCCTCGATATCCACATGGCCAAGATCTCCACCCATCTGAACGAAGTGCTGGATGTCTTTTACGTCACAGATTCACGGCGTCGTAAGGTTGAGGATGCCGCTGTTCTCGACCGGGTGCGCGCGTCGATCGTCAGCGCGATCGCGACCGACGACGGTGTTGCCAGGCCGGCGACAGCCGTGGCCGAGGTCGTTTTTTGAAACGAAGGTCGACGAGATTGACGTCCGTGGGTGCGGAGCGCGGCGGCGAGCACTCGCGGGGCGTGCTGCTCGGGACCGAGGTAGACAGCTATCTCGACCACCTCGCCGCGGAAAAAGGCCTGGCCCGCAATTCGCTCGAGGCCTACGGCCGAGATCTGCGCCTGTTGCTCGAGGTGATGGGCGATCGGCAGCGCCGTCGGCCAGAGGATGTCGAGCGTGGGGACATGATTGCCTTTCTCGAAGTTCTCGAAGAGCGCGGCATGGCCCCATCTTCGCGTGCCAGAACCCTGTCTGCGGTGCGCGGTTTCTTCATGTTCCTGGTGCGCGAGGGAAGACTCGAATCGAGTCCGGTGCGCGACCTGCGCACTGGCCGGCGGCGCAGGCCGATTCCCAAGCAATTGGACACCGCGGAGATCGAAGGTTTGCTGGCCGGCTCGGCCGGCGACGAACCGCTGATCCTACGCGACCGGGCGATGCTCGAACTGCTCTACGGCTGCGGTCTGCGGGTGTCGGAATTGGTGAGCCTGACTGCCGCCGAACTGCACCTGGAGCAAGGCTATCTTACGGTGGTGGGTAAGGGCTCAAAGGAAAGAGCGGTGCCGGTCGGGCGTCCTGCCCAGGAGGCACTGCGCGAGTACCTGGATCGAGGTCGTCCCGCCCTCGATCCCTTTGGACGTGCCAGGACGGTGTTCCTCAGCCGTGATGGACGGCGGCTGAGCCGTCAGGGGTTCTGGAAGCGGCTGCGTGGACTCGCCGATGCGGCCGGCCTGCCGCGGGTCTCGCCGCACGTCCTGCGCCACTCGTTCGCGACCCATCTTCTCGAAGGCGGCGCCGATCTGCGCTCGGTGCAACTGCTGCTCGGGCATGCCGACATCACCACCACGCAGATCTACACGCACGTCGCCGCCGGACGGCTCAGTGAGGTGCACCGTCTCCACCATCCGCGTGCGAGCATGAGACTTTCGAGAGAAACCCCGCACTGATGCGCAGATAGGCTGGGTTGCCCACCGGCTGGTGCGCTGGTATTGCTGCCCTGAGCCACCCGGCTCGCCGCGTTATCGATGAACTTCGACCCTTCTCTGGCGGCCCTTTGGGCGCTGCCTCTTCTGGTTGCCGTGGTTTTCCACGAGTGGGCGCACGGCTTCGTGGCCAACCGTCTCGGGGATGACACGGCCGAGCGCGCCGGGCGTCTGACTCTCAATCCGCTGGCCCACATCGACCCGATCGGCACCGTCGTGTTGCCGCTGATGCTGCTGTGGAGCGGCGCGCCGATGTTCGGGTGGGCTAACCCGGTGCCGGTATCCTTCCATCGTCTGCGCAATCCGATGCGCGACATGGTGTGGGTCGCGGCGGCCGGACCGCTGATGAATCTGCTGCTGGCGCTGGTGAGCGCGGTGGCGATGAGCATGGTCGGGCGTGTCGAGCACGGCGCGCAGGCGGCCGGAGGTTTCCGGATTGCGGAGCCGCTCCTTCTGATGTGTCAGCGCAGCGTTCAGATCAACGTCGTACTGGCGGTCTTCAACATGCTGCCGATCCCGCCTCTGGACGGCGGGCGCGTGGCGGTGGGACTGCTGCCGCGGGCGCCGGCTGCGGCTCTGGCCCAACTCGAGCCCTACGGTTTTTTCATCGTCATCGCGCTGCTGTGGACCAACGTGCTCGGCGTGGTACTGAACCCGATGATGCATCTGGTGCTGCGCCTGATTACCACCGTCGTACGGATATTTTGAGAGCGATGTCGAACAACCAACAGACAAGTGACGAGAGCCGCTCGAGCGGTATCGTGGTTTCGGGAACGCGTCCCACGGGAGCGCTGCACCTCGGCCACCTCAACGGTGCGCTGAAAAACTGGGTGCAGCTTCAGAAGACGGCACGCTGCTTCTTCTTCGTCGCCGACTGGCATGCGCTGACGACCGATTACGCCGAACCCGGCGGCATCGCCGAGAATACCAGGGCGATGATTCTGGATTGGCTGGCGGTAGGCCTGGATCCGGACGTCTCGGTGTTGTTTCGTCAGTCACAGGTGCCCGAGCACGCGGAACTCCACCTGTTGTTCTCCATGATCATTCCGGTGCCGTGGCTGGAGCGGGTTCCCAGTTACAAGGAACAGCAGGACCAGCTCCAGGGGCGTGACCTGTCCACCTACGGTTTTCTCGGTTATCCGCTGCTGCAGTCGGCCGACATCCTTCTCTACAAGGCCGCGCGCGTTCCCGTGGGTGAGGATCAACTTCCCCACGTCGAACTCACGCGCGAGGTCGCGCGGCGTTTCAATCGCTTCTACGGGCCGGTGTTTCCCGAGCCGACCGGCATGGTGGTCGAAGCCGCCCGCGTGCCGGGCACCGATGGACGCAAGATGAGCAAGAGCTACGGCAACGCCGTGGCGCTGACCGACGATGCGGACGCGGTCCATACGAAGCTGGTACGGATGGTGACCGATCCGCGCCGCCAGCGTCGCAGCGACCCCGGAGATCCCAAGGACTGTCCGGCGTTTCGTCTCCACGAAATCTACTGCACCGAGCAGGAGAGGGCTGAGGTGACGCAGGGCTGCCGTACTGCTTCGATAGGCTGCGTCGACTGCAAGAAGGTGATGATCCGCCGGGTTCAGGACGAACTCGCTCCGATCCAGGAGAGACGTCGCGAACTCACGCTGCGCCGCGGTATCACCGAAGAGGTGCTGGCCGAAGGTCGCAAGCAGGCAGCCGCGGTTGCCGAGACGACGATGGGAGAAGTACGCGGGGCGATGGGCCTTCTGTGAGCACTCCTGCCTATACGGTAAGGCTCGGCGCTTTCGAAGGTCCCCTGGACCTGCTCCTGCATCTCGTCCGTACCAACGAACTCGACATCTACAACCTTCCGATCGCCGAGATCACCGATCAGTACCTCGCTTACATCGGTATGTTCGAGGAACTGAGTCTGGACGTGGCCGGGGAATACCTCGTGATGGCCGCGTCGCTGATGTACATGAAGTCGCGGCTGCTGTTGCCGCGCGAGGAAGAGGACGACGAAGAGGAAGACGAAGGGGTTGCCGATCTGGTGCGGCAACTCGCCGAGTACCAGCGCTACCGCGAGGCCGCCGAGGAACTGCGCGACCGCATGCTCCTGGACCGGGACGTGTTTCGCCGCCAGCCCACTCCGCCCGAGGGACCCGCGGAGGAGCCGCCGGCGCTTCGCCGTCTGGAACTAGCCGATCTCTTCGAAGCCCTGCGCCGCGTGCTGGTGAGGGCCGCTGCCCGCCGTCCTCACTTCGTAGAAGGCGAGGAGTACAGCGTCGCCGACGCCGTGCGCTCGATGGTACAGCGTCTCAGGACGTCGGGCTCTCTCGAGTTCACCGAGCTGTTTCCCGATGACGTGCCGCGTGGTCTGATCATCTCCACGTTCCTGGGGCTGCTGGAGATGATCAAGCTCGGCGTCATTGCTGCGGAGCAGGAGGGACGCTGCGGCCGGATCCATCTTCGCTTGCTCAGCCAGGACATAGACGACACCATTGCCGACCTCACCGAGATGTACGGTCCGGCGAGCGCCGACGGCTCAGCCGATGAAGCAACCGATCGCGGCGATGACGAAAATGGGGATGACGGGGCTACGGTGGTCGAACGATCGTGAGCGAAGAGCAGCAAACCAAAGACATCACCGCCGTCGAAGGCGTCGACGATCTCCAGGAAAAGAGTGTGGACGGGGCCGAAGACCTGGACAATTCGGCTGAGCAGGGACTGTGGCCTCTAGACCGCCTTTCTCCACTGGTTGAGGCCCTGCTGTTCGCCGCAGCTGATCCGCTCGCGGCCAACAAGATCGTGGAATTCGTCGAAGGCTCGACGATCGAGGAAGTGAAGACGGCCCTGGCCGATCTGTCGACCGAACTGCTTACCCGCGGGATTCGCCTGATCGAGGTCGCCGGCGGATGGCAGCTGCGCACGGCTCCCGAACATCAGCGTTACGTGCGTAAGTTGTTTCGCGAAAGGCCTCAGCGTCTCACGCGAGCGGCTACCGAGACGGTCGCCATCGTGGCCTACCGGCAGCCCGTCACCAGGTCTGAGATAGAGACGGTACGCGGCGTCGATTGTGGTGGGGTGCTCGAGTCTCTTGTCGAGCGAAGGCTCGTAAAGGTGATGGGCCGTAAGGACGTTCCCGGACGGCCTCTGGTCTACGCCACCACCAAGGAGTTTCTCGAACTCTTCGGATTGCGCAGCCTGCGCGATATGCCGACCCTGCCGGAACTCGGCAGTGACTTCGAGCGCATGTCGGATCAGGGCGGATTTACCGAGAGCGAGAAAGCGCGGATTTTGCCGCTGGAGGACGATGATGGAACACAAAGCGGCGGGCCCGACCAGGAGCTCCAAGACACGCAAGACTACGGACGGCAAGAAGGCGAGCAGCGCGGTCAAGGCTCCGCTGAAGACCAAAGTCTCGGCGAACAAGCCATCGTCGCCGCGCAGCACGGCGACCAAGCCGTTGCAGAAAGCCAAGGTCTCGGCGACCAAGCCGTCGCCGCCGCGCAGCACGGCGACCAGGGCGACGACCCCGAAAGCTAGCGCTGGCGCCGCGGGCGCCAGATCGAAGACGACGAAGGGGCGAGCAACTGCCAAGGTCGGCCCGCCTGCGGAGGGCATTCGGCTGCAGTTGCTGCTGGCAAGGGCTGGGGTGGCCTCGCGACGCGAGGCCGAGCGTATCATCGAAGCCGGAGAAGTGACGGTCAACGGCCGTGTGGTGACCGAACTCGGTGCCCGTGCGGTCGCGGGACGCGATCACGTCAAGGTGGGCGGGCGTCTGGTGAGTGAGCGACTTCGCCCCGAGTACTGGCTCTACCACAAGCCGGTGGGATGCGTGACGACGATGCGCGATCCGCAAAAGCGTTTCTGCGTCGGAGACGTCATTCTTGCGCTCGGCGGTCACGGCCTGTTTCCGGTCGGCCGCCTCGACTTCCACACTTCCGGCCTGCTCCTGCTGACCAACGACGGCGAACTCGCCGAACGTCTGATGCATCCGCGCTTTCATCTGGAGAAGACCTATCTGGTGAAGGTCAGCCCGGCGCCTTCGGTCGAAGACATCGAACGTCTTCGTGAAGGTGTGCGCCTTCGTGACGGCCGTCGCAGCGCGCCGGCTTTCGTGCGCCGCATGCGCAAGGGCGAAGTGAGCGGAGCAGGGCGTGCGCCGAATGCCGTGGTGGGAGTCGATCGCAGGGCTGCGCGTCAGGCTGCTGCGCGTCACACTCCGGCTCGCGGGGCGTGGATCGAAGTACGCCTGCGAGAAGGCCGCAATCAGCAGGTGCGACGCATGTTCGAGGCTGTCGGCAGTTACGTGGAGAAGCTTAGCCGAGCTGCGATAGGTCCGCTGGGACTGGGCGATCTGCCAGGCGGCGATGCGCGGCGTCTGCTCACGGTAGAGCTTGCTAACCTTTGCAAGGCCGTCGGTCTGACAGACAGACTCGGCGACTAACTTGACTCCGCCGCGGGTGCGTCATAGCAACGCCCCGCGGGGTGGAGCAGTCTGGTAGCTCGGCGGGCTCATAACCCGCAGGTCGGAGGTTCAAATCCTCCCCCCGCACCCAACTTCCTTCCAGTTTGGTTTTGTCTCTTGAGCAGGCTCGTGGCTGATCCTCGCGGTCGGCTCTTGGGCCATCTCGGCGGCGCGAGTGCGACCGCTCTGCAGCGCCGCGGCCGGTACCGGTCCGGGGGACAGTGTCCCGGTTCTGGCAACCAAGCCGGCGAATCGCTGGACCCGTCTTGCTGTTCAGTCATAATTTGAACAAGCGACCGCGCGTGGGCGCCATTTCCGCAGTTCCGGTGGGGCCCGGGGGAAGGGCTGTACCTGCGCGTTTAGAAGACAGGACCAGGCTTTCAAATTCTTTAGGAGGAGGAGGATCTCGCATGAAAGCGACTCCCACAGCTTTTCTTGCCTTTGCTTTGCTTATCTCGGGTATGGCCGCGCCGGCCTTTGCCGAGCAGAATCCGCCGGCCGGCACGGTGATCGACCGCAGTAACGTTGAAAAGTATAAGAACTTTTTCGGGCCGGCCATGCTGTGGTCTATCGATCGCGGCGTTAAGGTCAGGGTCGGCGAGTACGGCAAGATCGAGCATCCCAAGCCGGTTCGCGACGCGACCGAGCAGTACTCTGGACAGGTCAAACTGGCTGCCGACGGACTTCATCTCGAAAACTACGTGGCCGGCCTGCCGTTCCCGACCATTGCCGCCGACGACCCTAACAAGGCCGTCAAGCACATGTTCAACTACGATGGGGCGATCGAAACCGACGACATGGATTTGCGAAACTTTGACTGTGACACCGGCGCGGTGGGCAGCAACGGTTCGCCGGTCAAGGTCGAACGTCACTTCCTGATCGACCACTTCCGCCGTCTCTACTTCACCGGCCGTCTTGAGGTCGACCCGAAGCCGAGGTTGGATCCGAATCGTGACTCCGTGCGTTTCAAGGAAACGATGTATCCGATGATCGAACCGTTCGATCTGAAGGGAACAGGTTTTACCTTCAACCGCTATCTAGACCAGACCCGTCAAGACGACAGCTGGCTGTATCTGCCCCAGCTTCGTCGTGTCCGTCGTCTGTCGTCGGCCCAGCGTTCGGACGCACTGTTCGGACAGGACACCGACCAGGACAGCTACGGCGGTTACGCGGGTAACACCGCCTGGATGGAATGGAAGTTCCTCGGCGAGAAGTCTGTGCTCGGCCCCCTCCACGCCCAACACGTTCCGGTGGTGTGGGGAGAGCCATCCGGCGACTTTATGCACGCCGACACCTGGGAGCCGCGTGAGGCATACATCATCGAGGGTATCTCCAAGCTGCCCCAGTACGCGTACTCCAAGCGCGTGATGTATCTCGACAAGGAAAGCTATTTCATCATCTACAGCGACATCTACGATCGCGCCGGCGAACTATGGAAGATGTGGCTCAACCAGTTCAAGATTTCGAAGAAGCCACGTGAAGACGCGACCTACACCAGCGCTCACGAGCGGCGCTTCTACCCCTCGATCACGATGATCGATGTACAGCTTGAGCACGCCACGTACTGCTCGTTGCCGAGCAGCCGTTTCCCGGGTGAGCAGGGCTGGTACATCAACGTCGGCGAGAAGGAAGGCACGGTCGAGGGCGTGTTCGAATTGAGCGCCATCATCTCGGCGGGCCGCTAGGCTCTCTTTGACGACCGCGTCCGGCCCAGCGGCCGGATGCGGGTTGTTGTGTGGTACAGAACAAAAGGCCGATCCCAGACGGGGTCGGCCTTTTGTCGTAAGGGCTTTCGCGGTGTGGCGTGTGAGGAGGGCTTCAGTCTTGGTCGCAGGAAGCGGCGTCGGCGTGATTGTCGGGCCGCAGCGTCCTCAGTCGTCGCGCGGCTTCTTCGCGTACCGATGGATCGGAGTCTTCGGCGGCGATGACTTCGACGAGCCCGGCCGATTCCAGTCTTGCCACGGCGGCGGCACGGACCGCGGCCGCAGCATCCCAGCGTGCGCGGTTGGCAAGGAGTTCCTGATCGAGCAGGCGCTGAACTGCCTCGCGCCGCACGCCCCAGTCCTCGTCGTTCTTGGCGCGGTTGGCCAGCACCGCCGCGCTGCTCGAGGTTGCGCCGCCGGGGTCGGTCGCGTTGTCGAGTCTGGCCACGGCGGCTTTTCGTACCTGCCACGCCTTGTCCCAACGCGCCGACTTACCGAGCAGGATCTGGTCGCGGCTGACAGTGACCGCAGCGCGGCGCACCTGCCACGCCGCGTCGTCGCGTACGGCCTGGGCCAGCGCGATTTCGTCACGAACGCGACCTGCCGCCGCTTCGCGCACCTGCCAGGCTTGGTCGCGGCGCAGCAAGGCGCTCAGCAGGCCCTGGTTGCGCAGCTTGCGCGCCGCACTCGCGCGCACCTGCCAGTCGCGGTCCTGGAGGGCGAGCAGGTCCAGGCTCTGCGCGTCGTGCAGGCGGCTGGCGGCGTGAGCACGCGTATCGGCAAAAAGTCCTTCGGTGACAACGGCCGCAAAAGACTCTTGAGCGCGCAGTCTGTGCGCAGCGATCCTGCGGACTGAGGCCTCGGGGTCGCGTGTGGCGAGTTCTACGAGCACCGCAGCAACGTCGATCCGTGCAGCGGCCGCAGCGCGCGAATCACGATACATAGAAGTGCGCGCCACCTGGGCCAGTGCGTCCTGATCTTCGATGCGTGCCAGCGCCGCCAGCCGCAGACCTGCGTCGGTGTCGTGTGCAGCGACCATGGCCAGCGCCGCCGGGTCAGACAGACTGCTGAGGGAAACCGCACGAACCTCGTCGGCAACCTGCGCACCGACCAATCCCGCGAGCAGACCTTGCTCGTGCACGCGCTCGGCAGCGGCTCTTCTTACCTCCGCGTGGGAGGCCACGGCGGCCACGTCGGCGAGCAATCTTTCGTCGTGAAGTTCCTTGACGGCGACGCGGCACACCAACGGATCGGCTTCGGAGCGGGCAATGCGGGCCAGCGTCGATGGGTCGGGGATGCGCTTGACCGCGCTCTTGGCGACCACAGCGTCGCGGGCCTTCAGCGCGATGCCGGCCAACAAATCGAAGTCGCTGATCCGAGCGAGGGCGAGCAGGCCGATCGCGCGTTCGTGAGCCCTCTCTGCGACTGCGGCGAGATGCTCCGGATCGGTAAGGCGGCGCAACGCGAAACGGCCGATCTCGTGATCCGCGGTTCCGAGTATCACCGCCGTCAGGCCGGTGCCGCTGCGAATCTCGTCGAGAGCGTCACGCGCCTGGCCCAGAGAAGGCGCCGCCAAGACGCGGCGGATCAATGTTTCTTCGCCGGTCTCGGAGTGCGCAGCGACCGGCTCGTGGTGAGGCAGTGCGGACGCGTCGCCTGGCTCTGACGCGTCCGCGGCCGTCTCGTGTTGCGCTTCGTCGCCGCTCGGCTGGGCGCTGCTCGGGACTACGGTGACGGGAGCAGCGGCGTCGGAACTCTCCGGCCCAGGGCCCTGGGCCGGTTCATGCCGGCCATCGGCGTGATCCCGGCCCGCGGGCGCTGGCGTCGAAGCATCGCCGGTCCGCTTGGCCCGGCGAATCCATTTGAGCAGATCCATGGTGTCGGCATTGTACTGTCCTGGGTTCCGATTCAAAGGAAGAGCAGTTGGTCATGAAGAAAGTCAGCATCCTCCGCGCCTGCGGTTTCTTGTTGCTGTGCGCGGCTCTGGCGCCTGCCGCGCCGGGGCTCGCGCCGTGGGCGGGCGAGGCCGTTGCCTCCGGAGAGGTCTCCGCGTCAATTCCGACCTGGGTTCCCCATCCCGACCAGCCCTTCGACATCATGGCCACCGAGGTGACGGTTGCGGAGTTCCTGGCTTGCGTGAAGGCCGGCAACTGTACGCGGGACGATGCTGATTCGCGCTGCGACGCCGCCGATCCTTTGAAGGCGGATCACCCGATCAACTGCATCAGCCACGACGGTGCCGCCAGGGTCTGCGGTTATCTCGGCGGCAGGCTCTGCAGTTCGGTCGAATGGCTGGCGGCGTGCCGTGGCACCGACGGGCGCGCTTTCCCGTACGGAGGTGAGTTCCGCCGCGAAGCCTGCAACGCCGGTTCCTACGAGAATCCCTCGCCGGTGGGCAAGGCCACGGTTGCGGTGGCGAGCATGCCGGGTTGTGAGGGCGGGCTGGTCGGACTCTTCGACATCGGCGGCAACGTCAGCGAGTGGATGTCGGATTGCAAAGGCGACTACTGCAAGTTTCGCGGCGCCGCTTACATGAGCAACGAACCGATCGAGTTCTTCGCCGGCTGCAGCGATCGCTGTTCGGGCAACGACAGGGGCCTCAAGTCGGGAAGTGTGGGTGCGCGCTGTTGCCGCGAGCGGCCCAGTGCCGCCGAGTCGGGGCAGTCTACGGGCAAGTGAGCGTTGCCGGCGGCGGTCAGCCGCCGAGGCGGTACATCTGCAACTTGTCGCGCCGGTCGGTGCGTTCGGCGCGCTCTTCCGAATAACGATCCCGGCGAGCGCGCCAGGTTGCGTGCAACAAGGCGCGCAGTTCGTCGTCGCTCGCACCAGCGCGCAGCGGGGTCTGCATGTCGGTTCCCTGCGACGCGAACAGGCAGGTTACGAAGTGGCCGTCGGTGGTCAGTCGCGCGCGCGTGCAGTCGCCGCAGAAAGGCTGGGTCACGGATGCGATGATGCCGATCTCGCCGCCGCCGTCGCGGTATCTGTAGCGCCGCGCAACCTCGCCGCGATAGTTTGATCCGGCAGCTTCCAGCGGGAACGCGGCATCTATGCGATCGACGATTTCCCTGGCGCTGACCACGTCGGCGGAGTCCCAGCGGTTGAGCGTGCCGACGTCCATGTACTCGATGAAGCGCACGATGCGGCCGCTGCCACGGAAGAAGCGCGCGAGATCCACGATGGTGTGATCGTTGACGCCGCGCTCAACCACGCAGTTGATCTTGATCGGGAGCAGGCCGGCGCGTTCGGCGGCTGCGATGCCTTCCAGAATTGCGGCCGGACGGCTCTTGCCGCCGCTCATCGCAGCGAACACCGCCTCGTCGAGACTGTCGAGACTGACCGTCACGCGTCGCAGGCCGGCTGCGGCCAGAGCCTCGGCTTGTTCGGCGAGCATCACGCCGTTGGTCGTCAAGGTAAGGTCGGCGACTCCGTCGATGCGCGCGAGCAATCCCACCAGCAGGGGCAGATCCGCGCGCAGCAGCGGCTCGCCGCCGGTCAGGCGGATCTTGGTCGCGCCGCCCTCGACGAAAAGTCGCGCCAGTCTCTGAATCTCTTCGAAGTCGAGAATCCGCGATTTTGGGAGGAATTCGTGGCGCTCGCCGTAGAGTTCGGCGGGCATGCAGTAAGGACAGCGGAAGTTGCACCGGTCGGTGACCGAGATGCGAAGGTCGCGCAGCGGCCGCGCCATCGTGTCCAGCACCGGCACATCCGTGTTCTCGTGATCAGAGCGCGCTGGCATCGGCGGCGGATCATGCTGGCGAAGGGCGGACGAGTCCATCGACGCGCGCGCAGATCAGGGCCGCGGATGGTTGTCCGCTCGCCGGGAGCATTCTAGGATCGCCCTCTTTGGCGCCGTTACTCGCACCTTCCGCTCTGTGGGGGCCGGAGCGCCAACGCGGCTTGGGCGCATTCGAGCAGCATCGACGCTGAGAGAAGAAGGGGGGAGGGCGAGGAGCGGCTCGAACGGGATCGTGATTGCAGTATCGTTTCCCGCACCGCCGCGGGAACGTTGTTCCGGTCGCTGGTCCTGACTACCCTCCGCGTCTGTCGCGCTGGCGGCTTGAGCACGCAGAGGCCGCCTGGCCGGGTGATGTATTTCGGCTGTCTCACGTTGGCGCAGTGCTGTGCGGCGCCGGGGTGATGCGGCAATGACTTTGTTTTACCGATGATTGGTCTCAGGATTTTTCAATGATTGTAGTAACCAACCGCATTCCCGTCTCCAAGGGCCATGAAGCCGAATTCGAAGATCGCTTCCGGCGGCGTGCGCACCTGATCGACAGCTCGCCGGGCTTCGTCAAGAATCTCATCCTCAAGCCGCTGCAGCGCCGCTTCGACCACGCTGCAGGTGGCTGGGTGGAGAGCACCGAGCAGGGCTACTATCTGGTGCAGACCTATTGGGATTCAGAAGACGCCTTCTGGGCCTGGACCCGCAGTGAAAGTTTCCGCATAGCGCATTCGAGCCGCCCGCCCGCTGAAATGTTTGCCGGCCCGAGCGTGCTTGAGATCCACGAAGTCATCCAGACCACCGAGGCTGCGGGTACGGTCGCGGGTCGAACTGCTGTCGGCGAAACGGAGCGGGGCTAGCTCTTGCCGCGAGCCGGTTTCTTGTGCGTGGCCGTACTCGTGGCGCATCTGTGCAGCCCGGTTTTGGCCGCGGCAGTTGCGGACATCGTCGCCGACAGCGCCGCCGACGTCTGTGCGCCGACAGCCGACCCGTGCAACGTCACCGGCCGTGTCGAGATGGTGGCCGGCAGTGTGCTCGACTTCGGGCTGCGCACCGTGGTGGTGAGCGGATCGGGGGAGTTCGATTTTCTCGACCGTCGCGCGACCGTGCTGGCCGGTCCGGTGATTCTTGGCGGCAACGGCATCGGCGCCGCTAGCGGTGCAAGCGGCGCGGTCGTCACCATCAATGCCCGTCGCGGCTGCTCGGCCGCGCCGCTGCGGGCTTGTCTGAGCATCGAGGAATGCGAACTCGGCGCCTGCTCGGGGTTTTTGACCTGTGTGCGCGACGCTTCGGTTGTCTGTGCGAGCAACGCCGACTGCGACCTCGGCACTTGCAGCGTCGGCGCAGGTACCCTCGCGATCAACGCGGTGGTGGACGGCAAGGCAGACTCAGCCGCCTACGTGGAGATGACTGCTGCCGGTGATTTTGCGGTCAACGCCACCATTGACGTTTCGGGAACCGGAGCCTGGTCGGATGGCGGCTCGGTCGTCCTGCAATCGGGTGCGGGTTCGCTGAGCGTGGGAGCGCCGATCAAAGCCGGTGGAGGCGGATATGCCTTCGGCGGTGAGATCGACCTCACCGCGGCTGGTGACGTCTCGTCGAGCGCCGTGCTCGACGTCTCCGGCGGCGACGGCGACGGCGGGTCGGTGACGGCCGATGCCGGCCGTGATCTCGCGGTTTCGGCGGAGATAAACGCAAGTTCGGTGTCCGGCGCCGGTTATGGCGGCTACATCGACCTGAGTGCGGGCCGCGACATTTCCATCGACGGGACCTCTTCCAATTATCCCACCATCTTGCGAGTCCTCGGTCACAAGAACGACGAGATTCCGGCCTCTGCCGGTGATGGCGGTGAGATCTCGCTCTATGCCGCTCGTGACATCAGCGTCGCGCGCTACGTCCATATGCTGAGCGACGGCGCGATTCCCGAGGGCTACGGCGGCGACATTACGCTCGACGCCGACGGTGCGGTGACAGTGGCCGGCGTTTTTCATTCCAACGCCGACGGTAACGACGCGGATGGCGGTTCCGTGACGCTCGGCGGCCGCGCTTCTCTGGTGACGGCCGCGACCACCGACGTTGAAGTCGACGGAGGCAACGGCGGCTACATCGTCGCCACTTCGGCGGGCCCGATCGCGCTCGGTGGATCTTTTCTGATCGGCGCGCGCATCAACGGAGGAACTGCCGGCAGTCTGTCCGTGACAAGTGGCGGCGACGCTGCGGTGAGCGCGAGCGTCACGGCGCTCAAACAGAGCGGAACGGTGGATTTCCAGGCCTGCAGGCTGACTCTGGAGTCTTCCGCCGACGTCAACAACAACACCGTGAATGGTTCCAACCGGCTGCTCTCGCGGGAGAGCATGAAGTTGCTGGACGGCAGTGCGGTGAGCGTCAAAGTGAGCGGCAGCAACACTCTGGTCTACCGTTCGGCGGCCAAGCCTCCCGTGGTTCTTGGCTCGGTCACGCCGGCTGCGGCTCTGCAACTCGATCAGACCTTGGCGGGCTGTCCGGTATGCGGTAACGCCGAAGTCGATGCGACCGAGACCTGCGACGACGGCAACAGTGTCGGCGGCGACGGCTGCAGTCAGGAGTGCCAGATCGAGGCCTGCGTTGCCCAGACCACCGGCGGCTATCCGGCCAACCCGCTGTGCTTCGACGCCAACGATTGCACGACCGATATCTGTAACGAGATCACAAAAACCTGCGACCACGTTGCCGATGACGGGGCTTGCCAGGATGGCGACGAGTGTACGATCAACTCGTGCAGTCTCGCTGGCGGCTGCGTCGAGCGGCCCAGCGGGCTGCCGGGGTGTGCTGTCACCACCACCACGCTGCCGGTAGTGCTGTGCGGAGACGCCAACGGGAATGGGGTGATCCAGGCTTCCGACGCGTTGCTCACGCTGCGCTCCGCGGTCGGTTCGATGCAGTGCGATCCCGCTTTGTGCGACGTCAATGACGACGCCAGGATAACCGCGAGCGATGCGCTCAGTATTCTGCGGTTCGCGGTCGGACAGCCGATCGTTCTCCACTGTCCGGCGCCGACGGCGTCGACTTCGTATTTTCGAGCAGTGGCGGAGACGTCGACGACGACCGAGACTGCATCGACCAGGCCGGTCGACGAAGTTTTGCGCTTCGAGCGGGCGCAGGGAGCCGGGGTCAATGACTGATGAAAGGACGAGGGCTGCGATTGCCGCGTCAGCGTTCGCCGCATCCGATGTGCTGTAGAATGAAACTTTGATTTCGGGAGTATTGTCACCATGTCCGATACCAAAACGACCCAAGGCCTGAACCGCCACAGCTACCTGCTCACCGACGGCGACGAACGTGCGCCCAACCGCGCTATGATGCGTGCCGTCGGGTTCGGCGATCGTGATTTCGGCAAACCCATCCTCGCGCTGGCCAGCGCCCACAGCGACATCACTCCGTGCAACTCGGGCATCGCCGAGCTGGCTGCGGAAGCGGCGCGCGGGATGAGCGAGGCGGGAGGTATGCCGCAGACGTTCGGCACGATCACGATCAGCGACGGGATTTCGATGGGCACCGAAGGCATGAAGTGCTCGCTGATCAGCCGCGAGGTGATCGCCGATTCGATCGAAACCGTGTGCCGCGGGCAGTTGATGGATGGATTGCTCGCCATCGGCGGCTGCGACAAGAACATGCCCGGTGCGATGATCGCGATGGCGCGTCTGGATATCCCGTCGGTGTTTGTCTACGGAGGCACCATCAAACCCGGGCATTACGCCGGCAAAGACCTCACCGTCGTCAGCGTATTCGAGGCGGTCGGCGAGTACGGAGCCGGTCGCATCTCGCACGATGACTTGTCCCAGATCGAGCGGCTGGCGATTCCCGGCAAGGGCGCGTGCGGCGGCATGTACACCGCCAATACCATGAGCAGCGCCTTCGAAGCGCTCGGCATGAGCCTTCCGTACTCATCGACGATGGCAGCAGAGGATCAGGAGAAAGCCGAAAGCGCCTACCGCAGCGGGCTGACTCTCGTCGATCTGGTACGCAGCAACCTGACGCCTCGCAAGATTCTGACGAAGAAGGCCTTCGAAAACGCGATCGCGGTCACGTTCGCGGTCGGCGGATCTACCAACGCGGTGCTGCACCTGCTGGCGATCGCACATGCGGCCGAGGTCGACCTCGAACTGGATGACTTTGAGCGCATGCGGCTGCGCGTGCCGGTGCTGGCCGACCTCAAACCTTCGGGACGTTATGTGGCGACTGATCTGCACCGCGTCGGCGGCATTCCGCTGATCATGAAGATGTTGCTCGAGCATGGGTTGCTTCACGGCGATTGTCTGACGATCACCGGCAAGACGATTGCCGAGAACCTCGCTTCGGTGTCGGGGGCTCCGCCGCAGGGACAAGAGGTCGTGCGTCCTTTCGATCGTCCGATGTATCGCCAGGGGCATCTGGCGGTGCTGCGCGGCAATCTCGCGCCCGACGGCGCGGTTGCCAAGATCAGCGGCCTGAAGAGCATCAAGATCACCGGACCGGCGCGGGTATTCGATTCCGAGGAGAACGCGATGCGCGCCATCTTGAACGACCGCATCAAACCGGGTGATGTGCTGGTGATTCGCTACGAGGGACCCAAAGGCGGCCCGGGCATGCGCGAGATGTTGTCTCCGACCAGCGCGATCATCGGCAAGGGGCTCGGCGACAGCGTCGGGCTGATAACCGACGGACGCTTTTCGGGCGGCACCTACGGGCTGGTGGTCGGCCACGTCGCGCCAGAGGCGCAGGTCGGTGGTCCGTTGGCGCTGGTCAACGAGGGCGACAGCATCACGATCGACGCTGAAGTCGCGCTGCTGCAGATCAATGTGGACGAGGCCGAACTCGCCCGCCGCCGTGCGTCCTGGAAAGCTCCGGCGCCGCGCTACACCACCGGCGTGATGGCCAAGTACGCCAAGCTTGTGTCGTGCGCTTCGAAGGGCGCGGTGACCTGCTGAATCGGCGCGGCCGGTGGGCGACGCGATACGATCGTCGCAACGCCGTGAGCGCGAAATCGACGCGTGGTGCTCTTTGCGGGAACGTGATTGCCGGTGATGTCGGCGCGCAGGCGGATGAGGCCGTAGCGTGAAAGCGCGCCGGCCCTGGTGGGCGTGGCTGTTCTTTTATGCCCCGCCTCCGGCGTGCGTTACTTCCAATCACTGGCAGATGCTCGGCGCTCTCGGCGTCGCCTTTCTGTTCAATTCCTACGACATCGGCGTTCTCAACGTAGCGCTGCCGCAGATCCAGGCCGGCTTGGGGGTTCCCGAAACCCAGGTCGGTCTGCTTGCCGGCATCGTGCGGCTCGGAGTGTTGCCGGCCCTGGCGCTTACCATGTTCGCGGATCGGGTCGGCCGCCGCCGGCTCTTGCTGGTGACCGTCATCGGATTCAGTGCGTGCACGTTTCTTACTGCATTCTGCCGTGGTGCCGCCGATTTCATCGTACTGCAGTTCGTCGCTCGACTGTTCATGTACGCTCAGGAGATGCTCGCGGTCGTAGTGATAACCGAAGAACTCGATGCGGGAGCGCGAGGGTGGGGGATCGGAATGCTGATGGCCTTCGGCGGTCTCGGGCACGGAATATCCGCGGCGGTGTTCGCGACCGTGGACTTTCTTCCGTACGGATGGAGGGCTCTGTATTTCCTCGGTGTCCTGCCTCTGCTGCTGTTTCCTTGGATGCGCCGAGCTCTGGGCGAAACCCGTCGTTTCGCCGTGCATCAACAACAGTGCGGGCCGCTGCAGGCGGCATGGCTCGATCCGATGCGCGAATTGATCGCACGTTACCCGCGGCGCGTCGTCGCGCTGACGGCGGCACTGTTTCCGGTGGCGATCGCCGGCGGCACCATCGTGCAGTTCCAGTCAAAGTTCCTGCAGGCTGAGCGCGGCTATTCGCCGGCGCAGGTCAGCGTCTTGTTTCTGGTGGGTGGAATACTGGCTATCGGCGGCGGCGTACTGTGCGGCCGCGCCAGCGATCACTTCGGCCGCCGCCGCGTGCTGTCGGCGGCCATCGTCGTCAACACGGTCGCGGCAGTGGCCTTCTATCGAGGTGTCGGCCCGATCGTTCCGCTGGCCTGGGTCGGCGTCATCTTCACTCAGTTCGGGATCGACGTCCTGTTTGCAGCGCTCGGCGGCGAACTGTTCGCGACTTCGCATCGTTCCACTGCTTCGGGGGTCCGCAGTGCGGTGGCCACGCTCGGGATCGCCGCCGGCCTGGGCTGCGAGGGGCTGCTTTACGTTGCTTTCGGAAGTCACGGCAGTGCGGTCAGTGCGATGGCCGGGTGCGCGCTGCTCGGGCCGGTCTTCCTGATGTTGATGGTCCCCGAGACGGCGGGCCGTGAACTTGAAGAAATAGCGGCGGACCGGAGCGGTTCGTGAGCGAGGCGACAGCGGCGTTATCCGACTCGAGTGCGGCCGTGTTGCTGCGCGCCCTGGACCCGGACCTGTCGAGCAGACTGGGCGTTTGAGTTTTTTGGTGATACGGGGTGGCGGGGTCGTAACGTGGAATTCCAGGACTACTACTCGGTGCTCGGGGTCGCTCGCGACGCTGGCGGGGATGAGGTCAAGAAGGCCTACCGAAAGCTCGCGCTGAAGTGGCACCCGGACCGTCATCCGGCCGCCGAACGCGACCAGGCCGAGCAGCAATTCAAGCGCATAGCCGAGGCCTACGAGGTGATCTCGGACCCGGAGAAGCGTTCGCGCTACGACCGTTTCGGCGCCGACTGGCGCCAGGGGCAGGACTTCCAGGCGCCGCCGGGCGAGCAGCACATGACCCGCGAGGAGTTCGAGCGCTCGTTCGGACAAGGCGGGTTCTCTGAATTCTTCGAGTCGTTGTTCGGGGACGAGATGCGCCGCTCGCAGGGTGCGCAGCGCGCGCGTCATGGGCGCTTCGAACATCGCGGCGGCGACGTGCGCGCCGAACTTGCGCTTCCTGTCGGTGTGGCGCTGGCGGGCGGCAAGTCGCGGTTCGAGGTTCCCGGCACCAAGGCCTGCAGCCGCTGCGGCGGCGTCGGTTTTTCCGGAGAGCACGTGTGTCCGGAGTGCGTGGGCGTGGGCCGTCTCCACGATCGGCGCACCATCGATCTGGCGATCCCGGCAAAGTTGACCGACGGCATGACGCTGCGTCTGCGTG
The DNA here is from genome assembly GCA_903893315.1 of uncultured bacterium. GTDB lineage: Bacteria > Desulfobacterota > Binatia > UBA1149 > CAITLU01 > CAITLU01. Next base: position 28,115 of record CAITLU010000036.1, on the reverse strand, counting down.
GTCTCGGCGAGGCGGCTCAGGGCGGCGGCGAGGACGGGGATCTTTTCGTCACGCTGAGGCTGGTGTCGGACGACGTGTACCGTCTGGTCGGCCGAGACGTCGAAGCGGACCTCGAGCTTTCTCCGTGGCAAGCCGTCTTCGGTGCCAGGGTGGTCATCAAGACCGTCGATGGTTCGGTGGCTCTCAACGTGGCGCCGGCTACCAGGGCCGGCACCCGGTTGCGTCTGCGCGCAAAGGGTTTCGACGACGGCCGCGGCGCCCGCGGTGACTTCTACGCGGTGGTGAGGATAGCGATTCCCGAACTGAACGCGCGACAGCTGGAACTGCTGCACGAGATTGCCGAGGAAGCGGGCGACAACGTGACGGGTGGTGGCCGCGAGGGAGAAGGGTCGTGAAGCATCTGCGCGTCATCATCGAAGGTGAGGGCTACTTGAGCCTTGCGGCGATCGCCGAATGTTACGCCTGCGAGGTCGAGTGGGTGCGCGAGGTCTACGAATACGGACTGCTCGGCCGCGGCCGCGTGGTCGGTGAGGAGATCCTGCTCTCCACTTGCGTGATGGATCGGGTAGCTGATGTGGTTCGACTCAGCGTGTATCACGGCGTCAGTCTGGGAGCGCTGGATCTGCTGCTGGAACCCGAGCGTGAGTGGGACGAAGTTTGAGCGGGCCGCTCGAGGTCGTCGTCTTCACCGACGGTGCCGCCAAAGGTAATCCGGGACCGGGTGGCTGGGGCGCGGTGATTCGCATCGCGCGCGCGGCGGTGCGCGAACTCGGCGGCTTCGGCGGCCACACCACCAATAACAGGATGGAGATGACGGCGGCTCTCCAGGCGCTGAACTGGCTCGGCAGCGGCGCCGGAGGTGAAGCGCTCGACGTCGCCATCTTGACGGACTCTACCTATCTGATCCGTGGAGTGACGCAGTGGATGGCGTCGTGGAAGAGGCGCGGTTGGAAGACTGCCGACGGTTCGGACGTCGCCAATCGCGACCTGTGGGAAGCTCTTGCGCAAGCTCTCGGCCACACCGCGCTCGCCGGCCCCAAGGTGCAGTGGCGCTACGTGCGCGGCCACGTCGGTATCGCGGGTAACGAAAGGGCCGATGCCATCGCGTCGGGGTTCGCCGCCGGCACGGCGGTCGTGCTCTACGAAGGTCCGTGCGCGTCCTATGTCATCGACCTCGATGCCACGACGGGCGAAGAACCTGTGACATCTTCGAGCAGGCGCAAGTCGTCTGAGCGTTCGGGGGCGGCGTCGAAAAAGGCCGCATACTCGTACTTGAGCGTTGTCGATGGCGTCCCGGCCAGACACCGCGACTGGGCCGCTTGCGAGCGGCGAGTGAAGGGCCGCTCGGCGGCACGTTTCAAGAAAGCCCGGGACTCTGCCGACGAAGAGGCGATTCTGGCCGACTGGGGCTTCGCTCTCGAAGATGTCGCGGGCTCTTGACGCAGCCGTCAATCCGCAGGCGGGTGTGCCGGCTCCGCACCGTGCTCGTGCAAACTCAATCGATGATAGCCATCGCGATGCCTGCACTCCACGTTGGTGGGGGAAATGCCTGCCGGGCTGCGTTTTTTCCTGTCGATCAAGCGCGGAACGCCCAGACCCTGCTTGCATGAATCCGTAGAGCCGGACTACAATCCACACGCATCCCGGCGGTCGGCCCCGACCTACCAGGAAAGTAGATAGATCACACGCCTGTTCGGTCGGCTTGATGGACCGGGAGGCCTTTGGCTCGTGGGGTAAGAACCCACGACAAATGGAGGGGGTTTTCCCATGCGCCGTTTCATCATTTCTCTGGCACTCACGGGCGTGTTTGCTGCGGCGACCGCAGCCCACGCGGTGCCCGTAAGCTTCAAGCACGCGTTTCTCAACACCGACTGGACTTCTGCCGCTGTGGGCGGGGTTGGCGGCGGCAGCGGGACCATCGCGCTTACCGGGGTTTCCGGTACGGTCACGGGGGCCTACCTTTACTGGCACGGGATGAACAATTCCGGCGCCGGTTCCGTTTACGACAACGCGAACATCAATTTGAATGACAATCCAGTCAGCGGCACGTCGATCGGTGACGCGACCACCAACTGCTGGGGTTCCGGTTCGAGCCGGGCTTTCGTTGCCGACGTAAAGAGTCTTGTGACCGGCAACGGAGCCTACGTCCTGACCGGTCTTAGTGCAGCGCCTGGCAACAACGCCAACGGGGCCTCGCTTATCGTCCTGTTCGACGACGGGAACCCCAACAACAATCGTGACCTCGCCGTTTTCGACGGCAACGATTCCAACACCCCTGACGGCTTTCCGGGGGAGGACACGGGGTGGCACTCGGTTCTGGGGGGCATCAATTTCCAGGGCGGGCTCGTGAGCGCACAGACTCACAGCGCGGACGGCCAACGTTTCGACCCGAACGGTCTTGACGACAACTCTCTTGTTTTCTCGTCGGCTTCCGGAAGTGTGACGATAAACGATGCCGGCGGTCTGTGGGATGGCGAGTCGGTTCCCGACGCGGGGACCAGCCGCGCTACCAACGGCTCACTCTGGGACGTTCACACTTTTGACATCAGCGCGGCCTTTACGACCCCCGGTTCCTATACCCTGAGCCTGAACGGACAGGATCCCTACAGCGACTGCCTCGGTCTGGTTGTCTTGTTGATAGACCTCAACGCCGGGTCGGTGTCGTGCGGCAACGGGACCGTCGATCAGGGCGAGCAGTGCGATCCCGAGGCTCAGGCGTCGGGCTGCACGTCGCCAGCGATCTGCACCGGTCAGTGCATCTGCGGATGCGAACTCGACTCCCAGTGCGAAGACCAGAACCCATGTACGAAGGATACGTGCATCCGCGCGACCGGCGAGTGCACCCATCTCGACATCTGCCCGCCGCCGGCTTCGGGTGCCTGCTGCATGTACGGCGAGTGCTTTGTCGTGCCGTCGGGACAGTGCTCTTTCTACGGCACCTATCAGGGCGACGACACCAACTGCCAAACTCCCGGTATCTGCGCTGGGGTGTGCGGCAACGGCGTGATCGAATCCGGCGAAGAGTGCGACGACGCGAACACGACGGCCGGTGACGGTTGCGACGCCTCGTGCAAGGTCGAGGCCTGCTGGACCTGCATTGTCGGCCAGCCGACCGCGCCTGCCGGGCCTTTGTTCCCGGGGTCGGGTCCGTCGCAATGCACTCCTGACAGTGGCACTGCCTGCGACGATGGTAACGCCTGCACGGTTGATGACACCTGTTCGCAGGGCGTCTGTATCGGCGGCGTCGACATCTGCGCCACGACGACTTCTACGACCACAAGCACTACTTCCACGACCACGAGCACCACGGTGCCCATAACGGGCGCCTGCTGCAGTCGGAGCGTCGCCGGCAACTGCGCGGTGGTGACGCAGATTCAGTGCCTGGACGGCGGCACCTATCAAGGTGACGGGACCAACTGCGAAACAGCGGGCATCTGCTCTACGTGCGGCAACGGTCTGGTAGAGCCCGGCGAACAGTGCGACGACGCCAACACGACGGCCGGTGACGGCTGTAATTCTTCGTGCGCGGTCGAACCCTGCTGGGCTTGCGTGGCCGACGCGATCCCGACGACCACCCTGGGACCTCCAGGAGCGGGCTTGTCGGGTCCGTCCCACTGCACCCCCGACGACGGGGCTTCTTGCGACGACGGAGACCTGTGCACGGTTGGCGACAGCTGTTCGGCAGGTACCTGCGGCGGCAACGCCGTGGTGCTCCCGGCGGCGTGCCGGTGGGTGATGGTCGGAGACACCAAGGTGCAGTCGCGCACACGGGGCCAGTCCAGCGTCACCGGTGACATCTGCGGCGGCCGGGTACGCATCGGCGAATTCACCACCAACAGCGGTGATGCGGTCGCCACACTTGATAACGGAGTCGGTATTCAGATCAGCTCGCACGCGGTGGTGGCCGGCAACATCATCAGCGGCGGCAGCTCGGTGCGCGGCAAGCCGCGTCTGGTGCGGCTGCCGGGTCTGGACACCGACGTGGTCGCGGGCGGAACCACTGCCGCGCGGACTGACTTCCCTGCGAAATACTACGACACGCTGGGGACTAACTCGCGCGTTGATGACTGCGCCGAGGCCCAGGGTGACGTCAGCGCCGGCGACTCGCTGCTGGCCGGTCTGCCGGCTGGTACGAATCTCGGAGACACGGTGATTCCTGCGGGCGGCGCGTTGACGCTGACGGCGTCCAATCCGGGCGGCCTCAACGTTTTCGACTTCCGGACCCTGCTGTCGGCCAGAGACGTCACGCTGACGTTGGACGCGGCCGGCAACCCCGGCAGCGTTTTCGTGCTGCGCGTGCAGAAGAAGCTCGACATGCGCCTTCGCAGCAAGATCGTGCTCGCTGGCGGCGCCCTGCCGGGAAAAGTGATTCTTTACAGCCAGGCCAAGTGCCGCTTTGGTCTCGAAGTGAGCGGCGTCGGCACCGTCTTCTGTCCCAAGGGCAAATTGATCCTGGAGCCGCGCACCCAGTGGCAGGGCGCGCTGGTGGGCGGCAGAGGCCGCGTCGAACTGCGCGACAGCGGCGTCCTGGTTCACATGCCGTTGCAGATAGGTTCGTGACCTGAGTGAATTGCTGCGCCGGCCGTGCCGCCTGGAAACAGGCGGCACGGTAACGGCGCGGAATTTCAACGAAGAAGGCCGGCTTTCCTGACGGGGAGCCGGCCTTCTTCGTTGAGAAGCCTGAGCTTGTCGTTGCTACGCGATCTTGGTGCTCTTGCCGGTCCAGTAGCGATCACGCAGCAGGCGCTTGTAGAGCTTGCCCGTAGGATGACGCGGCAGCTCAGCGGCAAAGTCGATGGTGCGCGGACACTTCAGTTTGGCGAGTCTTGCCTGGCACCAGGCGAGCAGTTCACTCTCGAGTTCGGGGCCGGCTTCGTTCATGTCCATCGGTTGCACGACGGCTTTGACTTCCTCGCCGAGTTCTTCGTGCGGAATGCCGAAGACTGCGACGTCGGCAACCTTGGGGTGAGTGACCAGTATGTTCTCCGCCTCCTGCGGATAGATGTTCACACCGCCGGAGATGATCATGAAGGCCTTGCGGTCGGTCAGGTAGAGAAAGCCTTCAGTGTCTACGTAGCCGACGTCGCCGAGAGTGCTCCAGCCTTTGTCGTTGTAGGCCTGCCGCGTCTTCTCGGGATCGTTGTGGTACTCGAAGCGTGAGGCCGAGGCGAAGTAGACCGTACCGGGTTCACCGGTGGGCTGCTCCTCGCCGTCATCGCCGACGACGTGGACCTCGCCCATCACCGGGCGTCCGACCGAGCCCTTGTGTGTGAGCCAGTCCTGCGAGTTGATCGCGCAGATTCCGTTGCCCTCGGTGCCGCCGTAGTACTCGAACAGTATCGGCCCCCACCAGTCGATCATCTGCTCCTTGACCGGTATTGGGCAAGGCGCTGCGGCATGCACTGCGACGCGCAGACTGGAAACGTCGAAGATCCGGCGCTGGTCCGCTGGCAGTTTCAGCATCCGCACGAACATGGTCGGTACCCATTGGCTGTGTGTGACGCGGTATTTTTCGATGAGTTCGAGGGAACGCAATGCGTCGAAGTGTTCCATGATGACGGTGGTGCCGCCGAGGCGGTGGACCGACATGTTGAAACGCAGCGGAGCGGCGTGGTACAGCGGCGCCGGTGACAGGTAGACGCTCTCGGTGTCGACGCCGTAGAGACCACCGACGAAAGCCGTCATCGCGGAGGGCGTGCCAGCCGGAACGTCCAGAAGTTGAACCTTGACGCCCTTTGGTACTCCGGTGGTGCCGGAACTGTAGAGCATGTCGGCGCCTTCGCGTTCGTTGGCGATCGGCTCGGGCGGCAGCGGCGCGACGGCTTCTTCGTAGGAGGTGAAGCCCTCGGCTTTGCCGTCAAGCAGGTAGCGGCCGATCACGCGTGAACATTTCTCCAGCGCCGCCGCGGCTACCGCGATCTTCGAAGCCGAGGTGAAGAAAGCCTTGGCCCCGCAGTCACCGACGATGTAGCCGACTTCGTCGGCCGTGAGTCTCGAACTGATCGCGGTGTAGTAGAGGCCCGAGCGCTGGGCCGCCCAGCATATCTCAAGGAAGCGCGGGTGGTTTTCCAGGAAGATCGCGATTGAATCCCCCGGTCTCAGCCCGAGGTTCCACAGCAGGTGCGCACAGCGGTTGGAGCGCCGGTCGAGTTCACCGTAGGTGACCACTTCGCCGCTGTCGGCCATGATGTAGGCGGCTTTGTCGGGCGTGGTGCGGGCGTAGGTGGCGGGATACATCGGCTTTTCCTCCGGAAACGAAAGGTCGGAAACAAGAGGCGCGGATTGTCGAGGCGAAGCCGTTTTCTTGCAAGCCGCGACGTGCTGAGTCGGCGCCGTCGTTGTTCTCGTCAGGCGCCATGGACTAGAGTCCGCGCGTCGTGCACTGTTTCATGCTCGCTGTAGCCCAGGCCTCCACGCTGGATCACTACACCAACAACTTCAGCCTGTTCCTGCTGTTCGAGGAGTTCCGGCCTTCGCACTATCCGGCGCGCCTCGGAGTGTTCAGCCACGCGTTCTTCGAGATCGATGCCGAAGAAGTCGGCGTCGACTTCGAGGTCAGGCTGATCGTCGTCCGCGGCGCCGAGACGGCGTTCGTGTCGGAGTTGGTCGATGTCAGACCGAGCGGGGATCGGCACCGCGTAAGGGTGAGCGGCCTGGTGATTCCCGAACCCGGTACCTACGGTATGTGGGTGGAGTGGCGCCGCAAGGGCGGCGACTCAGAGTGGTTGCGTGAAGCCGCGTCGTGGCCGATCAAGGCCAACGCTCCGTTGCAATGAGGGCGGTCAAGGCGCCTCCCGTCAAGAGCGCGGGGCGGCGCTGGCCTGTTGTTTCCCGGTGGTTGATCCTCGCTCTTGTTCTGCGTGCGGGCACGGCCTTGGCGGGGACCGGCGCGGACGAGCGCCTGGCTCATCTTGACGCCGCCGCGCGCGTCCACCCGATCGTGAGCAGGGCGCTGCATAGCGAGCCTCGCGTGCAGGTGATGCTGCAACTGGATCCCGGCGCCATTGCGGCCGCCTCCGGCCTTGCACGCCGCGGCAGGCTGCGCCGCGCCATGGTGCGCCGCGCCATCGACGGGTTGGTCGCCGATCTGACCGGACCGGCCACGACCGGGTCGTTCGAAGTGGTCGGTCGCTTCGACGGTTTGCGGGCGGTGGCCGCGTGGGTCGATGTCGATAGCGCGCTGGCCGCGGCGTCCGCGCCGCTGGTACGCCGCGTGCTGCCCGATTCGGGCGGAAAGGCGGCGCTTCTCCAGTCTCTTCCGTTGGCGCATCTGAGCGACACGAGGTCTGCGGGCTTCACCGGCAAGGGCTTGAACGTGGCAGTGATCGACAGCGGCATCGACGCTGCGCATCCGAGCTTTGCCGGTGCGGTGGTCGCTGAGGCCTGCTTCTGTTCTTCAAATTGCTGTCCGAACGGCAGAGCCACGCAGCTTGGCTACGGCGCGGCGCTGGATCAGAACGGTCACGGCACCAACGTCGCGGGCATCATGGCCGGGCGTGGAGCCGGCGCTCCGGCGGGCGCCGTTCCGGAGGCGGGAATCATCGCCGTCAGGGTGCTCGATGCCCAAGGGTATTTTTCGACAACCGGCGACATAGCCGCGGCGCTGAACTGGCTGCACCTGAACTACCCGGCCGTCGCGGCGGTCAACATGAGCCTGGAGACTTTCGCGCGTTTCGCCGCCGCGTGTGACGACTCGTTCGTGGATTTCGCAGGCAAGGCCTCTCAGCTTCGCGACGACGGTGCCTCCTTGGTCGCTGCTACCGGCAATGAGGGAGACCTGTCGCGCGTGGCGGCGCCGGCCTGCCTCGCTGACGTGATCGGTGTCGCTGCGGTGTGGGACGCCGCGCAGCAGGACCCCGCAGTGTTCTCCTGCAATGACGGACGAGTTGCTGCCGACGAGATCACCTGCTTCAGCAACCGTGGTGTTCTGGCCGACCTGCTCGCGCCTGGCGCCGCCGTGACGGCGACCGGACTCGGCGGTGGAACCTCGACCTATTACGGAACTTCGCAGGCGTCGCCGATGGTCGCCGCGTGTGCGGCCGTGCTGCGTGATGCCAACCCCCAGGCCAGCGCGGCGCAGAGATTCCACGCCATGAAGCAGTCGCCGACGATGGTCCACGACGCCGCCGGTGGCGCAAACTATCCGCGGCTCGACTGCGCTAGATCGGTCGAGGTCGTGACGTCACTGTGCGGTGACGCCGACGGAGATCATCTAGTGCTGGCGAGCGACGCGCTGGCGGTGCTTCGCAAAGCCGTCGGTATCGACGTGATGTGTCCGGCCGAGCGCTGCGACTTCGACGGGAACGGTTACGTGAAGGCGGGCGACGCTCTGGCCGCACTCAGACGTGCGGTCGGACAGTTGACGACTCCGGCTTGCAGCGGCGGAATCTGACCGCTGCCGGCGTGTCGCAAGCACTGCGCCGCCGTTGATATCAGGGATAACAGGCGAAGAGCGCACGCTTGGTTTCACCTGCGAACGAACTTGCGGCAGCGATCTTCTCGACTCGCGCAAAACCGTTGGCCAGCGCGAAGCGGGTGATCCACTCGTGCGGATCCTTTCCCATGTCGGGCATCTGCGCGGCCCAACTTTCCTTGTGCTCGTCGGACTGGCCCATTTCGAACAGACATACCTTGCCGGTCTTGGAAGCGACCAGACGCAGGATGCGCGCCGCGTAGTCGACGCCGTTCTGGTACATCATGTGGTGCAGCACCGACAGGAAGACCACCGCATCAAACTTCGGCAAGCCTTCGAGGAGTGACTCGTCGACGGGCGCCATCAGGAATCCGGCGTTCTGCAAGTCGTTCAGCACCAGCTGGTTGGTGCAGGTGAAGATGCGGCGCTGGTCGAAGTCGACGCCGATGCAGAAGCGCAGCCCTGCGCGCGCAGCGCGCAGCACGTAGTAGCCTTCCGAGCAGCCCAGATCGACGAGGCTCCTGGCGCCGGTCGCTTCGAGCACCGGCGCGATCGCTTCCCACCTGAGTTCACAGTCGCGAGCGCTGGCCGTGTAGCCCGAAGCCGTAACCACGGGCTGGTAGATTTCGTAGCTGCGCAGGTGCAGGCGCTGGACGGTGCCGGCCACCGCACGCAGCAGAGGTTTTACGGGTTTACGCTTCACAGTTACGTCCTTTCAAGCGGCAGTTCATTCGTGCGGGCGCTCCCGATCCAGGCCCGGCGATCACGCGCCGGATTTCCGACTTCTCGATCGATGCGGCGCGCGGGCGCGAAAGGTCGCGGAAACTAGCCCATGGCGCGCAAAGAGGCCAACCACGCGTCGCACCCGTGTCATTGCGCGGCCGGCCCGCGGCGTTCTTTCGCCCACGGCCTTGCCTTGCGTGCGTCCCGTTTCTAGAGTCCGCCGCCGGAGGATCCGATGACACCCAAGTTGACCACGACGGAACTCGACCAATTGCTTGCGGCGCCGGAGATCGGCGTGTTGTGCACGGTCGACTCGGCCGGGCGCCCCGAGGGCTCGCCTATCTGGTTTGAGGCCAAGGACGGCAAGATCTACGTGCATGTTGACGTTTCCTCGAAGAAGGCGCGCAACATCCGGGCAAATCCCCACGTCTCGCTCACGATCGACACCCGGGTGCCGCCCTATCGCGGTGCCGTGCTCCACGGGGTCATGCGCGAACTGCCTCTGGATCAGGCCATCGCGAGGCGCACTGCGATCAGGTATCTCGGCCTCGAGATGGGCGAGAACTACATGACGATGACCAGCGGGGCGGCGGCCTCTACCACGTTGCTGGAGATGACCGTCACCGGCCGCTACACCTGGGACTACGCGAAAGGATTCTGATGAAACTCAAGGACAAGACAGCATTCGTCACCGGTGGTGGTTCCGGACTCGGGGCGGCGATCAGCCGCCTGTTCGCAGCCGAGGGAGCGCGCGTCTGCGTCACCGACATCGACCTCGATTCGGCGGAGAAGGTCGCCGCCGAGTGTCGCATCAGCACTCCGGGAGCCATTTCGCTGCGCTGCGACGTGGCTGATTCGAGTTCGGTCCGCGCAGCGTTCGCGGCGATGGACTCGGCCTTCGGTGATCTCGACATCCTGGTCAACAACGCCGGCATCATCCACACCGATCCCGAGTATCTGGCAGCGTTCCAGTCCAAGGGCCTGGCCCAGATGGCCGAGTTGATGACGACCGGGCACATTGAAACACACCTCGACACCATCGATCATCTGACCGACGCGATGTTTGATCGCATGCTGAAGATCCATCTGTACGGAACTTTCTACTGCACGCGTGAGGCGCTGCCGCGGATGCGAAAGCGCGGGAAAGGTGGACGCATCATCAACATGGCCTCGATCATGGGGTCGGCGTCGCTGGCCGGAGCTCCCGACTACGCCGCGGCCAAGGGCGCCATCCTGGCTTTCTCGCGTGCGATGGCGCGCGAAGCCGCATCCTACGGAGTGCTGGTCAACGCCATCGCTCCCGGTTTCATCGACACTCCGCTGCTGACTCCGCTGGACGAACAGCAAAAGGCCCTGATCGCCATGCAGACCCCGCTTAACCGGCTCGGAAAGGCCGAGGAAATCGCGGCTGCTGCGCTGTTTCTGGCCGGGCCCGATTCGACCTTCGTCACTGGGCAGTCGTTGTCGCCGAACGGCGGCATCTACATGTCGCAGTGAAATTTCGCGCTGTCGTTGCCGGGGCCGCTGTGTGGCTCGCGGCGCTGGCGGTCGGATCTGCTGCGACGCCGGCGCTGGCCGCCGACGTCAGCAGGTCACGGTCGCCTGCTCGGAAGCCTCCCGCTGCGTCGCGCACCATCCGCGTGACTTTAAGCGAAGATTCCGGTCAAGGCTCGCTCAGGGCAGCCATCGAAGAGGCCAATGCCGCGGCCGTGGCGTCGTATCCGGAAGAGAGTGAGCAACTGCGCGCGCGGCGGGCAGTGACCATACAGATGGCGATTCCGGCCGGCCACGTCCTGGTTCAGGAGCGTGCGCTTCCAGACATCGAGGGGCCGGGCACCGTGCTCGACGGCGGCGGCGCGACAATTCGTCAGGCGCAGGATTGCCGCCGCGCCGATGGGCGCAAGGGCTGCGACGGCATCGTCGTGGCGGGGCCCGGCATCACCGTGCGCGCCCTGCGCATCGTGGGTTTCATGTTCGACGGTGTGTCGGTACGCGGCGCTGCCGCGCGCGACGTGCGTATCGAAGACGTGCACGCGATCGACAACCTCGACGACGGCATCGGCGTATCCTCTGCTGCGGGTCCGGTCGTAATCGAACGCTGCCTGCTGATGGGGAACGGTTACCGGACCAAGGGCAAGGGAGTGCTTGTCTTCGATGACTCGCGTGCGGTGATTCGCGACAGCGTTGCGGTGGCCAACCGCGACGGCATCAGCATCACACGGCGCGCGCAGGCTGAACTCGAGAGAGTCTGGATCGTCGGCAGTTTCGACAAGGGGCTCGGCGTTTCGGGCGGAGTCCTGCGCGGCAAGGACAATCGCATTATTGCCAACGGCGACGGATTCGGCTTTTCCGAGAAGCCGCCCAACGGCGACGGCCTGCGGGTCGGGCTGGGTGGAAGCGCCGAACTTTCTTCGACGCGGATCGAGGGCAACGGCGACGCCGGCGTGGTCGTGCTCGACACCTCGTCGGTCGTCCTGCACGGCGGCAGTGTCAGCGCCGGACACGGCGGCCGCGCGCTTGTATGCGGGCGCGATGCAAGCCTGCGAACCGAGGACGTGACCGTGCTGAGCGGCCGTGACTCGGACGGCGGCGTGACCAAGGCGCGCCGGCGCAAGCCGCTTACGGCGCCTGCCGACTCTCGATGATGTCGATGATGTCGGCCATGATGCGCGTCAAGTCGAAGTTCTTCGGCGTGTAGACTCCGGCCACTCCGATCTTGCCGAGTTCGCGCGCGTCGTCCTCCGGAATGATGCCGCCGATGATGAACGGAATGTCCGCCATCCCCGCGTCCGAAAGCTGGCCGAGCATCGCCGGCACCAGCGACATGTGCGAACCCGACAGGATGCTGAGCCCGATCACGTCGACGTCTTCTTCCTGCGCGGTGGCCACGATCTCTTCCACCGTCAGGCGGATGCCCTGATAGATGACGTCGAAGCCTACGTCGCGGGCTCGCACCGCAATCTGTTCGGCGCCGTTGCTGTGCCCGTCCAGTCCCGGCTTGCCGACCAGGAAGCGCGGCGTGTGGCCGATGCTCTTGCAGAGCGTCGCGACGCGGCCGCGCAGCGCTGCCAGTTCGTCGGTGGCTGCTGCGGCGACGCCGGTAACGCCGGTAGGAGCGCGGTATTCGCCGAAGATCGCCCTCAAGGTGTCAGACCATTCGCCGGTGGTTGCGCCGGCGTGGGCCGCGCGGATGGAAGCCGCCATGATGTTCTCGCCGCCGAGCGCCGCATCGTGCAGACCGCGCAACGCGGCGTCGACTTCGGCCTTGTTTCGCGCAGAACGGAATGCTCGCAGGCGTTCGACCTGTTCGGCCTCGGCCTTGGGATCGATCTTGAGGATCGCGGTGTCGATGTCGGCGGTCAACGGCGAAGGCTCCGACTCGCGGTAACAGTTGACGCCGACCACCCGCTGCTCACCGCTCTCTATCCGGCGCATCCGCCGCGCGTTGGATTCGACCAGACGCTGCTTCATGTAGCTCGACTCGACCGCTGCGACCGCTCCTCCGAGCTCTTCGATCTTGGCGAGTTCGGTGCGTGCCTCGGCGATGAACTCGCCGACCCTGTGGGCGATCACCGGCGATCCGTTGAAGATGTCCTGGTAATCGAGGATGTCGGTCTCGTAGGCCATGATCTGTTGGGTGCGAAGCGCCCACTGCTGATCCCAGGGACGCGGCAGGCCGAGAGCCTCGTTCCACGCCGGAAGCTGAACGGCTCGTGCGCGAGCGTCACGCGAGAGAACCACGCCGAGCATTTCGAGCGCTATGCGGATGGCGTTGTTTTCAGGCTGCTGCTCGGTCAGTCCCAGCGAGTTGACCTGCACGCCGTAGCGGAAGCGGCGCAGGCGTGGATCTGACACACCGTATCGCTGCGCGCCGAGTTCGTCCCACATTGCAGTGAAGGCGCGCAGTTTGCAGATCTCTTCCAGGAAACGGATGCCCGCATTGACGAAGAACGAGATGCGGCCGAAGACCTGTCCGAGTTCTTCGCCTTCGATGCCGCGCGCGCGCACGGCGTCCAGAAGTGCGATGGCATTGGCGATCGTGAACGCGAGTTCTTCGACCGGCGTCGCGCCGGCCTCCTGCAGGTGGTAGCTGCAGATGTTGATCGGGTTCCACTTCGGTATGTGGCGCACCGTGTAGGTGATGATGTCGGCGGCCAGACGGATGGAGGGGTCGGGCGGAAAGACGTAGGTGCCGCGCGACAGGTACTCCTTGATGATGTCGTTCTGGATGGTGCCTTGCAGAACCTCGGGCTTTACTCCCTGACGTTCGGCCACTGCTATGTAGAGGGCCATCAGCCACGCGCCGGTGGCGTTGATCGTCATCGACGTGTTCATGCGATCGAGGGGGATGCCTTCGAACAGGGTTTGCATGTCGGCGATGCTGCCGATCGGGACGCCGACTTTGCCGACCTCGCCGCGCGCGAGCGGATGGTCGGCGTCGTAGCCGGTCTGGGTCGGCAGATCGAAGGCGACGCTCAGTCCGGTCTGTCCCTTGGCGAGGTTGGTCCGGTAGAGCTGGTTGGAGATTTCGGCCGAGCTGTAGCCTGAGTAGGTACGGATGATCCAGGGCTGGTCGCGCTTTTCCATGGCGCGTGAGAATTAGCAGGGCGGTGGCAGGGTCTCAATTGGAAGACGATTCGGCGACGGACGCTGCGGCAAGGACGGCGGCCCGGTCGCACGCGCGGGCTCAGCCAGCGCCGGCTTCCTGGCAAGCGGAGAAATTCATCGAAACGCTTGGCGGCGGCGTCAAGACGCTTGCAAAGACCTGCGGCGACCTCTTCGTCTACGGCGCGCTGAGGGCGGTCTGGGGCCTTTTGCACGGCTTGTCCGCGCAGCGGGCGCGCGGCGTGCTCGAGAGCATCGGGGCCGCGGTCGGACACGTGGACCGGCACCATCGCCGCGTGGTCGCGGACAATCTCGCGGTGGCCTTTCCGCATTGGGACGCACGCACCCGTGCCCGAGTGGTCGAGGCCTCGTTTTGCAACTGGGGCCGCCTGGCCGCCGAGGTCATTCACGTGCAGGCACTGATAGACGCGGCGCCCGAGGAGCAATGGCGAGAGGCCGCAAGCGCCGTGGCGGCGGCGGCGGCAGCCCGCAATCGCGGTCTGCTGGTGCTGACCGCGCACACCGCCAACTTCGAGGTTCTCGCTCGCACCTGGTGCGCGCGCATCGGGCCGCTGGCGGTGTTTCATCGCAACTTCGGCAATCCCTACGTGGACGGCTTCCTGAGGAGCGCGAGGCAAGCTGCCCACATGGCCACGATAGGAAGGGGAGTGTCGGTGCGTGATTCGCTGCGGTTGCTCGCCGGCGGAACCTCCATTGCAGTGGCTCTCGACCAGAACCAGAGGCCCGGCCATGGAGTCTTCGTCGAGATGTTCGGCAGGGCGGCCTGCACCTCGACCATCCTGGCCCGGCTGTCGCTCGCGACCGCAACGCCGGTGCTGCCGGTGTTCGCGGTCTGGCAGGGGAATGCGCTCGTTCCGCTGGTGGGAAGGTTGATCGAGCCGCCGCAGCGGCTGCGGGGAGAGGCGAGGGCGGACGCTATCACGGCGCTGACCCAGCGCTATACCGCCGAGATCGAAGCGGTGGTGCGCAAGCATCCCGAGCAGTGGAACTGGGCTCACCGTCGCTGGAAGACCAGGCCCGAAGCTGAAGCGGGCGTTGTCGCGAACGCGCGTGGCTGATTTGCCGGCGGCAGCGCGAAGCCTGCGCGAAGCGGCTGGTCGTGAGCGTCGGGCACGGCGACGTCGCAATACGCGTGGCCGCGGCCTCGGGAAGCCTGCGGCGATGGATTCCTGCGCCGGGCTGTGCTGAATCTGTCCGGCCCGAGGGCAGCAATACCGTGGAAGATGAGCGCGCAGAGACCTGGATCGAAGTCCTCTCGAATGTCGTCGCCGGCCTGCGCTCGAACGAAACCCTTTCCGAGCTGGCGGTGCAGGCCCGTGAGGCGCTGGCCGAATTGCGCGCGCAAGGCTCGGCAGCAGCCGGCGATGAAGACGATAGCGAGGCCGCCGCCGGTGAAGAAGCCGCCGCCGATGACGCCGAAGTCGCGGGCGCCGTGGACGAGGATTCTGCTTTCGATCCCGACGCGCTGGCTGCGAAACTCGATGTGCTGAGCGCGTCCGTCGAGGAGATGACCGATCTGCTCGATGCCGGGCTCGAACGTCTCGAGACGCTCGAAATGCAGCTCGGGGATCCCGACGAAAATGCCGATGGTCAGGTTGCCGGTACTGTGCAGCGCTGCGAGAGCCGCCTGGCTGCCATCGAGCACCGCCTCGGAGCCTTTGCGTCGACGCTGCGCGACGCGGCCGCACAGCCGGACCGGCGCCCGGGCGATGGCTGGAACCGTGCTGCTGAACGCGCGGCCGGCCCGTTGCTGGTTCTGGTCGTGGACGGCGACAGCGCGCGGCGCTGCGGTCTTTGCGTCGCATTGGAGCACCAGGGCCTTCACTGCTCTGCGGTTGCAGATGTCGCAGGAGCCGCACCTCGTCTTGCTATGCAGCGACCCGACGCGATTCTCATCCATGTCGATACTGCGCCCGAAGAGGCGGTGGCATTGACTGCGATGCTTGAGGATTTCGATTCTGCTACGCCGCCGGCTCCGGCGGTGATGGTGGTGGCGCAGCGCCCGCCTGGTCGGATGCGTGCGGCGGCCGGCAAAATTTTCGGAACCTGGCCGCTGGTCTTCAGCGGCGAAGGCGAGGCCGCACTTGCCGCAGCGGTGATCGCGCACACGCGGCCACCAGCGGCATCGGATGTTCATGACCCAAACACCACGGAGGAAACCACCTGAAATGTTTTCGATGTTGAGACCCAAGTTTCGCGTGATGGTCAGTGCAGGTATGAGCGGCTTGACGGTGTCGGCGCGTGCCCTGGTTTTGTGCACCGCCGCGATCGTGCTGGCGGCCGCGACGAGTTCCGGATCCGCGCTTGCTGAGGATATGGCGCAACTCGACCCGCTGGCCAAGAGCTACACGCTGGGCCGGTTCCACTACGAAGGACCGGATGCCGACGGCTGGCGTCAGGTCGCCAACGCGACCGACAGTCTCCAACTCGTGTACGCCGAGCAGCTGGAAGAGAACAAGATCAACAACCGCTGCTATATCGTCATGGAGGTCCACGACCTTCCTGCGGAGGCCGGCTCGCCCGCAGCTTCAGACCTGGCGGAACGCGGCCGCAGGCAACGAACGGAGGGCGTCAAGGAACAGCTCGCGGCGCTTTCACCGATCGCGGCGGTGCCGGGAGTCGACAACACCTACACGTACAGATTCCTGCTCCACGGCCCGCCCGAACTCGGCGCCGACTACTACGAGGTCTATTACGTGATGTTGGCGGCGGACAAGTCTCAGTACGTGATCATGCAGGTGAACACGCGCGACCTTGACTATGAGAACCAGCTCTACTTCCAGCAGTTCTACGCCACGCTCGCCAAACTGAAGTACCAGGCTTCGGTTGTTGCGGATGCTGCCAAGAGCGCCGGGGCGACGGCTGCGACGGGCGCCGGTGAGGGAACGAAGCCCGCCGCTTCACCCGCTGCCGCTGCGGCGCCGGCCAAGTAAGAACGGAGAACGCGGCGCCGTCACCGATGACATGTGACGCGAGGCAAGGAGGAACCGAACGATGATCGAGATCGAGGTGCGCGACGGCTTGGGGTGGGTGATACTCAACCGTCCCGAGGTGCGCAACGCCCTTTCAAGTGAACTGATGGAGTCGATAGGCGAAGCGATCGACAGCCACAGCGCCGACCCCGCTGTGCGGGCGTTGGTTATCACCGGTGCGGGCTCGGCGTTCTGCGCCGGCGCTGATCTGCGTTCGATGAGCACCGCGCGTGAAGCCGGGGCCGACGACAATCGCAGCGATGCCCACCGGATGGGGTCTTTGTTCCACCGTGTGGCCGCTTGCAGGAAGCCCGTAGTCGCGCGCGTCAACGGTCCGGCCATCGGCGGCGGCGTCGGCCTGATGGCCGCTTGCGATATCGTGGTCGCTTCCGAAAAGACGCGTTTCCAGTTTTCCGAAGTACGGCTCGGGATCGTGCCGGCGGTGATCTCGCCGTTCTGCATCCGCCGTCTGGGTGCGACGGTGGCCAAGCGTCTTTTTATGACCGGTGAGGCGATCGACGCGCGCCAGGCCCTGGCCTACGGACTGGTGGACATAGTGACGACTCCGGAGGAACTCGACGCTGCGGTTGCGCGCGTCAGCGACGACCTGCGCAAGGCCGGTCCCAACGCGTTGATTGCTGCCAAGGAACTGGTCGACACGGTGTGCCGGCTCGGCATCGACGGGGCTCTCGACTACACCGCCGAAGTGATCGCGCGCCTGAGGGTTTCGGACGAGGCCGCCGAGGGCTTCACCGCATTTCTTGAAAAGAGACCGCCGAAGTGGGCAGCCGGAGGAAAGCAGTCCTGATGGTGACCGCGGCCCGCAACTCCCACTTGCGCAGCTGCGTGGTGCTGGTCGACGACGAACCCAGCATACGCGAGACGATCGCGTTCATTCTCGATGCCGAAGGGGTCGAGGTGGCCACGGCGCCGGACGGTATCGAAGGCCTTTCGCAGATTCGCAACCTGCGGCCCAAGGTGGTTCTGCTCGACGTTATGATGCCGCGAATGGACGGCTATCAGGTTTGCAGGACGATCCGTCAGGATCCCGACCTGCTCGGTACCTACGTGATCATCCTGACCGCCAAGGGGCAGAAGTCCGACGAAACAAAGGCAATCGAAGCTGGGGCCGACCTCTACCTGTCAAAGCCCTTCGACGAGGAAGTGGTGCTCAAGGTCATCCGGCAGGTTTTCGACGGCCTGCCGTTCGGCAACTGAAATCAGCCCTCGGCCTGTTCGGGGCAGATCTCGGCGACCATGCGGGCGGCGGCTTCTACGTCGCCCTCGATCTCGATCTTTTCGCTGGCCAGAGCCAGACGGCCATCAAGACTGCCGTCGGCGATCGCCACCAGATCCGCGGCGTCGAGCTTTATCGTGACGTCGGCGGTCTCGGTGTCGGTAGGCGTCCACGTCACGCCCTCGGGTGTTACCTGGAGGAGGATCGAGCCGGCGCTGGGACCGGTAAGGCGAAACAGATAGCGCGTCGTGCGCGTTGCCGTGGCAGCGCCTTGACGGGCAAAGGCGTCGAAAATCTGCCTGAGACGTTCGACGAGGACGGAAGAGGGACTCGAAACTGCGGTAACCATCCGCCGTTCTTAAACCGTGCCTGCCGTGCGGGCAAGTGTCCGGCATCGGGACCCCGGCGGGGCCGGCTGTCACGATGCGGCGACCAGCCCAGCGTACTTCGCTCGGTTCTTGGGTTGCCTCGGAGGTGTCGGTTGCTACGATGCGCGAATGACTCGCACCAGGACGCTCACCATTCTTCTTTCAGCGTTGTTTCTCTTTGTTCTCGTGGCCGTCGCCTCTCCGGTTGCGGCCGCCGGGGATGCTAAAGGCGCCCCGCCGGGCGCGCTGACAGCGCCGGCCGCGGTGCCCAAAGCGGTCGCTGCCTCTCAAGCGCCCGACGCCGCCGCGCCTGCGGTTGCCGGTGCGCCGAGCGCTGCGCCGGCGGCTACTGGTTCGAGCGCCGACAAAGTGGTGGAGGACTACCTCAAAGCCATGCAAGGTCAGCGTTTCGCCGAGTCCTACGGCTACGTTTCCAAGACCCTCAAGGCAGGCAAGAACCAGGAAGAGTGGGCCAAGGAACAACAGTACATAGTTCAGATGGGTGAGGTGAAGATCTTCGGTTTCCGGGTCTTTCCCGCCGCGATCCAGGCCGATGGAACCGCCCGGGTTCCCAACATCCTCAAGTCCCAGGACAAGTATCTGAACCAACTCGGTCTTGACGAGTACGAGCTGTACGACCTGGTCAAGGAAGACGGTCAGTGGAAGATCGACCAACAGACGCTCGTCGAAGGCGCTGAGCGCAGCCAGTACTTCCCGGGGGACGCTGTGCAGCCCTAAGTGTTTCACCGTCGCGCGTTTCTTGACTTGAGGTGATCGGGCCGATAATCAGGGCCACTATTTTGGCGCTGCGGCTCCTTGTTTCGGAGAGTCCGCTTCGACCGTAGTGTTATTCAGCTGGGAGTTCCGCATGAAACGTGATGACCGATCTGGTCGCTTTTGCGCTCTGCCTGTTCGCCGTGTCGCCGTCCTGTTGGCGGCCCTGGGAATGCTGTCGGCCTGCCGCTCGGAACCCGCCTGGGAACCGATGGCGACCCAGACGGTCTACCTGTCCGACCGCTTCTATGACCTTGCCCTGCTGGGTCCCAAGCAGGCGCTGATCAGCGGATATGACGGGAAGCTGTTGAAGACGGAAGATTCCGGCGTGAGCTGGAAACGGGTCGAAACCGGAACTCGCAACGCGCTCTACAGCATCGACTTCGCGGCCGACAAGAAAACCGGCTGGATGGTCGGTCAGGGCGCCGAGATCCTCAAGACCATCGACGGCGGCCAGACCTGGACCGAGCAGGGCGGGCACATCTACTTGAGCGACGAGTGCCGGCAGGCCGGCGGCGATCCCGATGCCACGGAGCAGGCGAACAAGTGTCCGCTCGCTCCGCTGTTCGCGGTCAGCGTAATCGATGCCAACAGCGCCGTCGCGATCGGTGACCGCTCGACGCTCACCAAGACCACCGACGGCGGCAAGACCTGGAAGACTTCGACTCTGAAGTCACCGATGAACGCAGGCGCCGACGAGAACTCGATGATCGCGTTTGAAGATCCGGTTCTCTACGACGTGCTCTTCCTCAACGCCAGTACGGGTTTCGTGGTGGGAGAGTTCGGCAAGATCTTCAAGACCGTTGACGGCGGCAAGACCTGGGCTGAGAAGGAAGCGTCGCTGGTAGGCGGCGACTACTTCGATATCCAGGAACTCCCGACCTTCTTCGACATCGACTTCCGCAATGACAACGAGGGCATCGCGGTCGGTCTGGACGGGCGCATCGCCCGCAGCAACGACGGCGGCGAGACCTGGAACTGGGTCTCTAACAACGTCGACGCGTACGACGCGCCGTTCTACTCCGCCGATCTTCTTCCCGACGGTTCGGTGTGGGTGGTTGGTGCATCGGGGCAGGTCGTGTCGGCGGCTGCCGGCAAGGAACTCGGCCAGGGCACCTTCGGGACCCAGGTGACGAACTGGATTCGTGACATCGAGTTCTATGACAAGGACAACGGCTGGGCGATCGGCGGGTTTGGTTTCATCATGAACACCACCGACGGCGGCAAGACCTGGTTCCGTCGGATCGGCTAGTTTTTTTCGTCGCTCGACGCGAGGAAAGCGGCGCGAGGTAAGCCTCGAGCCGCGTGATTTGAAAGACCAAAGGCCGGGCTGTGCTGTGCAGACCCGGCCTTTCGTTTGTAGACCTGTGCGGGCGGCGGCATGATCGGAGTTCGCGACGTGATGCATCGTGCTGTGACTGCGTGATCCAGGCTGAACACCTCACCAAAGACTATGGTCTTTTCCGTGCCGTTGACGACGTGTCGTTTCGCGTCCAACCCGGCGAGATTGTCGGACTGCTCGGACCCAATGGTTCCGGCAAGACGACGATCATGCGCATGCTGACCGGTTTTTTCGCGCCGACCGATGGTACTTGCAGCATCGCCGGCGTCGACATCGCCAGTGATCCTCGTCAGGCCCGCCGGATGATCGGCTACCTGCCCGAACGCGTGGCCCTGTATCCGGATATGTCTGTGCAGGGTTTCCTGGCCTTTATCGCCAAGGTCCGCGGCGTGGAGGGACGCGTGCAGGGGGCCGTCGACGATGCAATGGAAGTGTGCGGACTCACCCCGATGGCAAAGCGCCAGATCGGCAAACTGTCGAAGGGGTATCGTCAGCGCGTCGGAATTGCGCAGGCGATCATCCACCAACCCCAGGTGCTCATCCTCGACGAACCCACCGTGGGCCTGGATCCGCGCCAGATCGTCGACATCCGCAGTCTGATCCGCACCCTGTCGGGTTTGGCGACGGTGCTGCTCTCGACGCACATCCTGCCGGAGGTGAGTGTCACCTGTAGCCGGGTGATAATTCTCGACAAGGGCCACGTGATCGCCGAAGACTCGGTGGAGGCTCTGACGGAAAAGACCGCGGGGCGTGGCGAGACGCTGGTACGCGTCAGCGGCACAGAGAACGACATCCTTGCGGCCGTCCGCTCGACGGCAGGTGTTGAAGAAGTGGAAGTCCTCGAGCGTTCTCGCGGCGGGGTGCTGGCGCTGGCGGTGCGCTCGACGCGCGGAGGCGCCGTTCGCCCGCATCTGGTCCGCACGCTGGTGGACGGAGGCTGGTCGGTGCACGAGGTGAGCCCGCGCTTGATGAGCCTCGAAGATCTTTTCGTCGATATCCTCGAACGTGCCGGACGTGCGGAGCGCGGCGCATGATGGCGGCGATCCGGCCCTTCCTGGCGCTGCTGACCAAGGAACTGCGCGGCTTTTTCGCCTCTCCTCTGGTCTACTTCGTGGGCGCGGTTTTCCTGGCTCTGTCGGGCTACTATTTCTACACTAACCTCAACGCGTTCATCACTTTCGGTTTCGGCGAGAGTATTGTCGAACATCTGTGGCAACGGCTGTATTCCGACATCGTTCGCGTCGTCATCACGGTCATTCCGCTGGTGACGATGGGGGTTTTCGCGGAAGAAAAACACCTGGGCACGGTCGAACTGCTCTACACCACGCCGCTGCGCGACTTCGAGATTTTTGCCGCCAAGTTCCTGGCCTGCATGGCGGTGTTCGTGGTCGTAGTCGGCTCGACCCTGCTGTATCCGGCGCTGATATACCGTATCGAGCCGTTCGATTGTTCTTCGCTCGTCAGCGTCTACCTCGGCCTGTTGTTGCTGATCGGCGCAATGGTTTCGATCGGTATTTTCCTGTCCTCACTCACGGAGTCGCAGCTGATCGCCGCGATGTTCACCTACGGCGCGGTGCTGCTGCTGTGGAACCTGAGCTGGAACGAAGCAGCGGTGCCGGGTGATCTTCTCGCCATCGTCACGCAGTTGTGCGCTTTCGATCACTTCGAGCCGTTCGGCCGCGGCGTCATCGATCTGAAGGACGTCGGCTATTTCGTCGCCATCATGACGCTGATGGGCTGGTCGACGATGCGCTCGATGGAATCACGGCAATGGAGGGGGCGGCGGTGATTTCGCGCAACTTCCGCAAGTGGTTGCAGGTGGTCATCGCCACCGTCGGCGTCACGTCTCTGCTCGCGACTCTGGTGGCACTCGCCTATGTCCACAACGTTCGCTGGGACCTGAGCCCCGGCAACCGCTTCACGCTTTCCGACCACGCCAAGCAGGTCCTGGCCAGAGTCCATCAACCGGTCAAGGTGCTGGCCTTCATCCGCACCGAGGATCCGCGCAACCTGTACATCAAGGATCTGCTCTGGCAGGTCTCGCGTGAGTGCGCGTCGCTCACCTACGACGTCGTCGACGTGAATCGCCACCCTGCGCTTGCTGCCCAATACGGAGTAAGCAGCTACGGCGCCGCGGTGGTGGAGAGCGGAGGGAAGAGGTCGGACTTCAGCAATCCCAGCGAGGCGTTGCTGATGTCGGCCATCCTGCGAGTGATCCAGGAATCCAAACATGTCTACGCTCTCGCCGGTCACGGCGAATGCGCGATCGACAACACCGATCGTCACGACGGATGCTCGCAGCTGCGCGAAGCGCTGACGATGGAGTCCTACAAGATCGACAGCCTCACTCTGCTCGGCGGAGGAGAGGTGCCGGCTGATGCCGGCGTGTTGCTGGTGGCTGGCCCCAAGAGCGATCTTCTCGAAGGCGAGGTGGCAGTGCTCGGGCGCTGGCTCGACCGTGGCGGCAAGATGCTCGCTCTCATCGATCCGTTTCGAGCCCCGCGCATGGTCAGCCTGCTCGGCGCTTACGGCATCGAGGTAGGTGCCAACGTAGTTCTCGACATGGACAACCGTCTTTCGGGAGGCGAGGCGTTTTCGGTCGCGATCGGCGATCTGAACAGGCAGCACCTGGTCACTTCCACGCTGAAGTCTCCGCCGCTTTTTTCGCTCGCGGCTGTGGTGGCGGGGCGCGGCAACGAGATCAACGGCCGCCGGGTGGCGACCTTGCTCAAGACCGGACCTCGCAGCTGGGCCAGCTACGATCCGCGGATCCTGGAAGGCGCAGACATCAGCTTCGTGGCGGGACGCGACATCAATGGCCCGTTGCCGGTCGGTGTCGAGGTCGTTCAGCCCGCAGGTCCGGGCGCCGAGCCTGGGGCGGAGACGCGGATTCTCGCCTACGGTGATTCCGACTTCGCCGGCAATCGCTTCATCGACTACCTTGGCAACAAAGACCTTGCGGTCAATTCGGTAAATTGGTTGGCTCGCGAGGACGAGTTGATCAGTAGTCGCCCCCAGCAACAGGTGTCGGGAAAGAACCAGTTTTTCATCAGTCAGAGCGATGGTGAGTCGGTCTTCTGGTCAGCGGTGGTCGTGCAACCCGGCCTGTTCCTGCTGGTGGCTGTCACGCTTTCTGCATGGCGGAGGTTCGGGCCGTGAGTTGGCCGCGCATCCTGGTGTATTACCTAATCGCGATCGGGCTGGCGGTGTACCTGCAAGGCGAGGTTCGGCGCTTGCATCCCGCGGTGCAGGTCCCGGTTGCCACGACGCTTCCTTTTCTTGAAGCGGTGCCCGAGCGCATCGACCGCCTGCGTGCCGAACGTGAAGACCTTTCGGTCGAGTTCCGCAAGCGTGATGGGCGCTGGGTGGTGACAGAGCCTGTGGGTGTCGCGTCTCCGAACGACATTGTAGATGCGGTGATCGAGAGTCTGACCTCGATGCCTCCCATCGAAGTCGTTGCCGATACCGGTGAGCATGGTCAGTACGGACTGAATCCACCGCTGATACGCGTGCGGATCGAGGCGGGCGGCGAGATTCTTTCGACGATCGCGTTCGGGCAGCTCAACCCGACCCACACCGCGGTCTACGCCAAGAAATCCGGCAAGGAAGATATCTATCTGCTGGGGCTGAACGCGCGCTACTATCTCGACCTGGTTTTTGAGAACGTGCGTCGTCAGCTTGCCTCAGCAGGTGTGGTGCCGAGCCCGGGGCTCGATGCCCGCGGCGACGGTGGTCAACCGCTAGTCCCGAGCGTCGTAGAGTCGGCGCCGACGCCTGTTGCTGAACCGACACCGGAGCCGGCCGCGAAAGCGTCTGTGCCCGCTTCGAAGCCGAAGCCTGTGGCACCGGCGCCGAAGCCGCAGGTGCCGGCACACAAGCCGGCACACAGCGACAAACACAAATAAGCGCGGCCAACGACGCGAGTACGGCAGGGGTGGGGCGATCGTCGTATGGATTTCGGATTCAGCGAGGAACAGGAACAGTTGCGCCGGACCGTCCAGGACTATCTCGCGCGTGAGCTTCCGCTGACCTTCACCCGCGCGATGATGGACGACGAGACGGGCTTCACGGAAAAGGCCTGGCGCGGAATTTCCGAACTCGGTTGGCTCGGGCTGACGATCCCGGAGCGCTTCGGAGGCAGCGGCCTCGGTGTTCTGGATCTGGCCATCGTGATCGAAGCGGCCGGCGCGGTAGTGATGCCGGGACCGTTCGTTTCCACCGTGGGCCTCGGCGTGCCGGCTCTGCTCGCTACCGCCACGGAGACGCAGTCGGCCGCTTGGTTGCCGGGGATCGCCGCCGGTACCAGCCGCGTCACCTGCGCGATCGCGGAGAGGGCGGGACGCTGGAGCGGTGATGCGATAGCGGCCACCGCTACGCGCGAGGGATCGCGGTACCTCCTTGCCGGCGAAAAACTGTTCGTGCCCGACGCGCGTTCAGCTGACGCGGTGGTGGTCGTCGCACGTCTGGACGACGGCCTCGGTTTCTTCTGCGTCGATACGGGCAGCGCGGGGCTCACGATCGAACCGATGACCACCGTCGACCGTACGCGCAGGCTCGACGTCGTGACGCTGGACGGCGTGCGTGTCGAGTCGTCTCGCCTGCTCGGTGAGCGGGCGATGGACGCGGCGGTGCTCGACTCAGTGATCGATGTCGCCAAGGTGGTGCTCGCGGCCGAAATGGCAGGCGCTGCCGAGCGCGCGCTGGAGATGACTGTGGAGTACACGAAGATGCGCGAGCAGTTCGGCCGCGCCATCGCCAGTTTTCAGTCGATCCAGCACCGCTGCGCCGACATGAAGGTCGACGTCGAGAACAGCAGGTCGCTGGTATATTACGCGGCCTGGGCGGCCGACGCGGGCGCCGCCGACAAGAGGCTGGCTGCGGCGATGGCCAAGGGATACGCGAGCCAGTCGTGTCCGCGTGTGGTTGCCGATGCGGTGCAGTTGCACGGTGGTATCGGGTTCACCTGGGAACACGACCTGCACATTTTTTTCAAACGCGTCAAAGCCGACGAAGCCACCTACGGTGACTCCGTGGCCAACCGAGAACTCGTCGTCTCGTTTTTGGAGCTAGTTCGATGAATTCAGCTGAGCAGACCGTACAACAGCCTACTCATCCGACGATTGTCATAACCGGCGGCGCTTCCGGCATCGGGCGTGCGATCGCGCTGCGGGTGGCCCGCGAGGGCTGCGCGGTGGCGATATGGGACGTCAACGACGAAGGCGCACAAGCGGTCGCTTCGGAGATCCGCGCCGGCGGCGGCCGCGCAATCGGAGTTGCCTGCGACGTTGCGGATCGTTGTTCGGTGGACAGCGCCCGTGATCGCAGCGTATCCGAACTCGGCCATGTGTGGGGTCTGGTCAGCAACGCCGGCCTCGATCGCTTGTCGTTGTTCAAGGACAGCGATCCGGCCGAGTGGCGCGCCATCCTCGACGTCAATCTCATCGGCGCACTCAATGTCACTCACTCGCTGCTCCCTCAGATGGTCGAAGGCGGCGGCGGCCGCATCGTGTGCGTCAGTTCCGACGCGGCTCGAGTCGGGTCGACCGGTGAAGCGGTCTACGCGGCGTCGAAGGCGGGCCTGCTCGGTTTCGTCAAGACACTTGCGCGCGAGACGGCGCGCAACGGCATCGCGGTGAACGTGGTGTGTCCCGGCCCCACCGATACCAACCTGCTGGCCTCGGTGCGCAACCGCTCCAACGGCGAGCGGATCATCGAGGCGATGACGAGGGCGATTCCGATGGGCCGCATCGCGCGCCCCGAAGACATCGCCGGGGCGATCGCTTTCTTCCTCTCCGAAGACGCCGGCTATATCACCGGCCAGGTCCTTTCGGTGTCCGGCGGCCTTACGATGGTCGGTTAGACGTCTTCCAGGATCAGTTTGCGGAGTCCTTCAACGCGCCGCGACCGGAACGGGATCGCCGCCGCCGTTGGCGTTCTTCTCGCGCAGGACCTGCAACAGACGATCGGGACCGCCGTGCGTGATGATCTCCTGGAACTGGGAGCGCAGGTTAGCGACCAAGCTTATCCCTTCTCCGATCACGTCGATGAGAACCCAGTGGCCCTCCTTCTGCCGCAGCCGGTAGTCCACCGAGAGGTCGGCCCCTGTCTTGCGCACGAGTTTGGTCTGTACCGTGTAGTCGCCGCGCGCCTCGGGGCGTCCACCGGTCACGAGGATACGCTGGTCGACGTACAGGTCGATCTGCTTTCCGTACGTCACGGAGAGGTACTCGCGCAGGACCTTCTGGAATTCGCCTTTCTGGCTTTCCGAGAACTGCCGGTAGTTCGCGCCCAGCACCAGCTTGGTGATCGTATCGAAGTCGCTTCGCTGGTCGAGCATCGATTCGAGCCGGGATGTCTTGGTGTTGTGGTCGAGATTCTTGTCGGCGAGCACGGCGATAACGTCGGCCGTGGTTTTTTCTACGAACTGCTCGGGAGTCTCGCTGCCCGCAGAAGCGGCGACGGTGTTCGTGGTGCTGAGTACGAAAGCGATAGTCAGAGCGATGAGCGCTTTCATGATCTATTCCTTGTCGGAGGTGGGGAAGTAGAGGTCTTCGTCTGACGCTGCAGGCTCTCGGCCGTGGCCGTTGCCTATCTTATCGTCGATCAGCGATTGCCTGTACTGAAGGTAGGCGTCACGCACGAACGCGTAGTAGTCGAGGGAGCGTGCGCGGGCGTCGCGAACTTCCTTCAGGTAAAGCGAACGTGTGTTGAGCGTCTGCGCACTGGTCGTCGCGGTTGTAACCACAGGATCAATGAAGAACGGCCACACGCGCGCCAGACCGTCGACGCTGGAGCCGACCGTGTCGCGAAGATCGGAGGGGCCGAACAACGGCAGCATGAGGTAGGGGCCAGGTTCCAGTCCCCACTTACCGAGCGTTTGTCCGAAGTCCTCGTTGGGCTTTGGAATCCTGAAATGGGTGGCGGGGTCGCCGAAGCCCGCCACGCCCACCGTCGAGTTGAGGACGAAACGTCCTACGCTGGTGGCACCTTTGTCGAGCCTGCCCTGCAACAGGCAGTTGGCGAGCACGATGGGGAAGCGAAGGTTGGTGAAGAAATTGTCCACCCAGGTCTGGGCCATGTCAGGCATCACGAAGTCGTAGCCGGTCGCGAGCGGCTCCATGACCCAGCGGTCGACTCCGTCGTTGAAGCGAAAGATAGGACGGTTGATCTTTTCCAGAGGGTCGGAGTGCTGCTGCGCCGAGGCCGAAGCGATCGGGGCCATCAGCGCCAGCACCAAAACGAGAAGCAGGCGCGTGACTGCGGAGCGGTTTGGTTCGGGCGCTCGTCGTTTGGGTGACATCTCCGTCCTCCTAAGGCTTCCCTGCACTGGACTCGCCCGCTTTCGGCTCGGACTTGTCTCCGACATTGACCATGAACTTGCCGATCAGGCGCTCCATTACCAGCGCGCTCTCCGTGTAGGCAATCTGCTCTCCGGGTTGCAGGAAGGTTTCTTCGGCGCCGGGCGTGAGCTGGATGTAGCGGTCGCCGAGCAGTCCGGCGGTGACGATCGCAGCCGAACTGTCGACCGGCACTTTGAGATCCTTGTCGAGGTTGAGATCGACGCGGGCTCGGTAGGTGTCGTCGAGCCGAATGCCGGAGACCTGTCCGACGATGACGCCGGCGATCTCGACCGGCGACTTGGGTTTGAGGCCGGCGATCT
>CAITLU010000035.1 GCA_903893315.1 uncultured bacterium | reverse complement strand
CGTACCACCTGCGCCGTTGAACGTGACGGGCGCACCCGCAGATCCTACGTTCAAGGCAAGGGCTGCGCCTACGCCAGTCCCTAGCCCGGTGATGCCGCCAACCGCAACGGCAGAGGCTGTACCCGCCGTCAAGCCGGCCGCGGTGCCGGTCAAGTTTGTGGCAGTCATGCTGGAGGGCGTACCGCCCGCGCCGTTAAACGTAACGAACGCGCCGGCAGACCCAACGTTCACGCCTAGCGCCGGCGCAACCCCAGTGCCGAAAGAAGTGATGCCAGTGCCGCCGCTGGCAACGGGAAGCGCTGAGCCCAGCGTCAAAGAAGGCACGTATGACGTGGCCGCCACAATGTCGGTGCCGTTGCACACCAGCAAGACCTTGGCGCCGTTCGGCACCGATACGCCGGTTTGCCCAGAAACCTTGACGGTGACGGCCTGCCCACCCGTCGTGTTGTTGTAGACGAAGTAGAGCTTCTTGTTCGTCGGCACAACCATGTTCCGCGCCCCCGTAAGGGCCCCAGTCATCTCGATGAACATGTTCCGCGCGACAGCTGACGTCGGCACGTTCGAGCTGCTGATCGTCAGCGTGGTGTCCACGCCGTCCGTGATGGCCTGCGTCTGGTAGCCGGCAATCGCCTGCTCCAGCACAGTCTGCAAGTTGCCGTTCGTGACGGTGCCCCACGTGCCGGAGTTCTCGCCGGTTGCCTGTAGCGTGAGCTGAAGGTTCGTGCTGTAGGTTGGCATGCTCAGCCCCCTATCCTTATGACTGCGTTGGAGGCGTCGAACGCCGGGAACGTGTAGACGAGGTTGGCGCTACTGGGCGCCCAGTCCTGTCCAAACGGAAGCACCATTACAGTCGCGTTGCCGTACGACGAGTTGTAGACGAGAATCCCCGATGCCGTAAACGTCGCCGCAGACCACGTGGCAGTGTTGAAGCTGGCGTACGCCACCGTACCCGATAAAACCGGCGACACGTTTGTAAGCGTGAGCCCGCCCGACGTGTATCCGCCTCCGCTCGCCACTTCATCGCCGTTCGACAGCATCTGCGAGTAGTTTGTGGTAGCAGCCCCATACGTACCGACGAGCGACGCAGCCGCGCGAAACAGCGCAGCCTTGAACACGCTGCCGGTGGTAAGCGTGAAGTCGTGCTTCGCCGCCAAGCACTCACGCTTGCACGACGAGCAAAACGCCAGTGTCAGCGAGCCGCTCATTTGACAGGCACCCGGGTGAGGCGGCTGCGGTACGCGTCGCGCCGGTCTTTACCCTCGCCCATCTGGCGCAAGCTCTCGAGGGCTTCTTGATACGACGCCTCGTACCCCTGTACCGTGTCCGGCTCCGACTTCATGTACGCCGCCGCTTCACGCAGTACCCCGTACAGCAGCGCCATGGGGTAGTTGTCGCCCAGCCACGTGTTCGTAGCGGTAACGATGGACGCAGGGTAGTAGTAGTAGTTCAGCGTCGTGGCGTACGCAGCGTCAGGCGTCGGCCCGAGCAGCGCAGTGGTTGACGCCAGCGACTGGAGCTGCAGCGCGTAGTGCGCTGGCGTGCCCGTGGTAGCCGTGATCGGGTACGCCTCGTTGATGAACTCCGGATCCTTGTTGAGCAGAAACGTCACGGCGCCGGTGCTGGGGTTGGTCACCGAGAACGAATACGGCGCAAGGAAGTCCGTCGGCAACGCCATGGTGGCCACGCCGATAGTCGTCGTAAGGTTGGTGGCGATCTTGCGCTCGACCGGCAGCCCTACGTCGTTGTATATACGCTTCTCCGCCATGTCCGTAAACGAGTCGATGTTGGCCACGAACGTGGCCTCCGTGTTCTCGGTGTAGTTCTGGACGAGCGTCTTCAGCTGCGTATACGTCATCGCCATGGCTTACCCCATCGGCCCTTTGGCAAAACGCGCTTTGGTCTGCGCACCGCTTCCGCGCCGCGGCGTGCTTTTCGGACCCGGAATCGTGGCGCCGCCCACCTTCGGGCTCGACACGGACTTCTCCGTGTCGTACGTCTCCTCCGACTCCTTGAAGCGGTTGCCGCGCGTGGCCAGCCCGCCGAGCTTTTTCATTTCTTGCTCCCTTTTTGGAGCGCCGCGCGCGCAGCGTTACGCCCCATGGACTTCAGCGCTTCGGGGCTGACGCCACCGGACTTGGTGTTGCGGGTGTCTTGCGCGGGCACCGTGCCGCCGTTCGACTGCTTTTTCATGTCGCTCTCCTTACGTAAGGGTCACAGTTCCGCGGCTCACTTGAACCACGGCGTACACGCTGCTTGTAGACTGTATCCACAGCTCCCGGCTCGTCGGGTAGCTCGGGCTGTCCGGCCGCGGGTTGCGAAGCGCTTGCGGGTCGTCGACGGGGTACATGCCGAGCTGAAGCTGCGGCTGGTCCGGAGACCAGTCCTGCGCACACACCAAGATGTTGATGTTTTTGGTCTTGATCACTAGCTCGCGCAGTTCTTTCCGCTTGAACGTCCAGCCGCATATATCGCATATCGCGATAGCGTGCTTGCCAGATGCGAACCGGTTAGCCATGTCAGCCGTTCCCTATGAACTGGCGCCGGGGCACGAACCGGATGGCCGCTTTCTCACGGTCTTCGCCGGCGGCCAGCTCCCAATCTTGGTCGTACGCAGCCTTTAGCATCTGCAGGCGCGGCGCGGCTTCGGGGATCTTCATCGCCAAGTAGTACGCAAGTCCGGAGACGAGCACCGGTATGAAACGGAACGGGATGTCAGTGGTGTTTACGCCTGTGCCTGCGTCCTGCATGCGCCGCAGCCGCCAGTACACGAGCGTGTAGGTCTGCGAGCCGTCCGGAACAGGCCACACCGTGACGGTCGGGGCCGGCTGCACACGGTTCACGAGAATCTGGATCGGGAACGCCTGCGTGAGCTTGTTGGGAATGGACGCGTACGTGGACACGCTGATCCGCGTGATCGTGCGGTCTGTCTGCGTTGCCGTAACCCCGGAGTTCAGGCGGATCACCTGCTCGAGCAGGTCTACAGTGTCCGCCGGCAGCGTGTACGTGGCGGTGCCCTGCACCAGCGTGACCGTACCAGAGTCAATCGTCCACATGTTGATACCGCGGTTGGCCCAGTCCGCGAACATGATGTTCATGCTGCGCACGGCCGTGCGCATGTCATAGCCCGACCGCAACTCGTCGCCGGCGCGCTCGAACGCCTCCTCTACCAGTTCGGTGAGGTTAGGCGAGTACGCGGTCGTGCCTGACGTGGCCATGGCTTACACCATCCTCCCGCGCGTCTTGCCGCGGCTGGCGCACCCGTCACCGCGGCCGCCAACAGAGCCGCCGCTGGCCATCTTCTTGGTCGGCTTCTCGCCGTCCTCGCCTTTCTTCTTGGCCCAGAACGGGACGAAGCCGCCCTTCTTCATGCCGGGCGGGCGCGCGCCGGGGGGCGGAGGAGGCATGGGAGCGCCGCCGGGAGGAGCCCCGGGCGGGCCGGGAGGGGGGCCGCCGGCACCGGGGGGAGGCCCGGCTTGTTGCGCAGCGGCCTGCGCGCCTTGCTGCATGCCGGCCTGCTTGGCGGCCATCAGCGCGCCGACCAGCTTCTTTTTCGGGACTGTCACGGACTTTTTCATTTACACCCTCTCGCTCGAGTTTTACCGCGCTGGGCGATTCCGTCGCCCCGGTTGCCTACGAGACCGCCGGCCGCCATACGGTGCCGCTTGGCGCTGTTGAAGTCGCGCTCTTCTTGATTTGTCTGGCGTATACCTTTCTTCGGGCCTTTCGCGACGGCGTCGCCGATTTGTCCGTCGACCACCGGCTCAAACGTCATGCGCCCACTTTGATCGTCGGAACCGTCTCCGTACGAAGTACCCTCGAGCCGATTCCACTTCGGATCCCTGTTGCCGCGCACCTGCGCGCCAGTTGGCGCCTCCGTCGAGATCCTGCCGCCGTCAGCCATCCGTTTGACTCGCATACGCCCCTCGTGTCGGTTACCGACGTACTTGTCCATGCTCGCCATGGGGAACGCCAGCCCCACGCCGTGCTTCGTTTTGGCTTTGCCGATCTTCTGCTTCAGGTAGCTGCCGATGCCGCCACCCTCCGCAAATTTTCGCTTGGCCACGATCACACCAGCCCGATCTCGCCTTCACCCTCAATCGTGAGCGACGTGTTGGCGCTCGCGCCGCCGACGAGGAAGTCCGCCGCATCCATGCGCAGCAGGCCATACCAGTCGTATGCGCTGTTGGCGGCGATGGACAGGCCGGTGCCGATCACTTCGGTGCCCGCCGTGTTCGAACCCGTGGCTCCGAGATAAAGCGAGAACGTGACCGCGCCCGCCGTCTTGTTGACGATGCGGATATGCCGGATCAGCAGGTACGGCTGCGTCTGCGTGTAACCGACAGGACCGGTCAGCGAAGTGATGTTCGAGTTCAGGACGTTCGTGGTGAGCGTGTTGGTCAACGCTACGGGGCCAAACCGGAAGTTCTTGTTCGATGCCATGATTTACTTCTCCTTTAGAGTAGGACCCCCGTTTCAGGGTACGGGAACATCCTGCGGTACCTGCACTGCGTCTTCCTGCAACTGCGCCTCGCTCTGCCGCTTCACTTCAAGCCACACTGCCGCCACTTCTTCAAGTGGCCGCTTGCCCATAGCGTGAATGATAGCGTTCACAGCCGAAACAGACAATTTCAACGTGATTTCCGGCTCTTTTTTCATACTCTCCTCAAATCCAAGTTATGCAGATGTACGCGGGGCCGCCGTTGCCACCCTTGCCAACAGAACCGCCAGTGAACACAGCACCGCCACCACCGCCACCACACCCGTAGCCGCCGTTGCCGCCTGCGGCACCCACCGTCGAAGTGGCACCACCCCCACCCCCGCCGCCGCCGCCCATCGCGTAGAGGAAGGGACGCCTGTTGTCGCCGATAACTTGGCTTCCGTTACTACCCGCCGACCCGTTTCCCGCGCCCGTTCCAGCGCCGCCACCAGTGCGGGCAGAAAATAGGGGAGTCCCAGACGATGAGCCGTTCACTGTCCCGCCACTGCCAGCCGACCCCGCTACGGCAATCGCACCGCCGCCCGCGCCACCAGTGACAAAGAGGCCAGTAACCGGAAAAGTCAGCGCAGAGCCTGAACCCGCTGCGGTCGCCGTCCCGCCTGCACCACCGGCATGCCCAGCGACCAGATTGTATGTATAGAAGCCAAGAAGATTTGACGTGATGAGCGTAGTAATCGCCGCCGCTGCTCCGGCGGCAGCCGTTCCAGAGGTTGCGCCAACGTTCCCGCCCCCCGCCGCGTTCAACAGGAGTAGGGTGTCGTTAGCGACTGGAGCGGCGCTCGTGCCAGCAACCAAGATGTAAGACGCGACGCCTGCGTTCCCACTGCTACCGCTTGTCTGCCCACCCGCGCCACCCGCGCCTACCGAAACATAGAGGACATCCGGCAGTAGAGCCGCAGGGACAAGCACGAACGCTTGCCCGCCACTCCCGCCCCCTCCGCCACCGCCCGCTGAGCCTGAATTGTTGACGAGCCCAGTGCCGCCACCACCACCGGCACCAACGCCAAAAATCACACAGAACTTCGCACCACGGGGCTTGAACTCAGTGCGCCATGACGTATTGGTGGCGTGCGAGCCGACGTATTGCGTCTGCTGGATGACGCCGTTGTTTGGCGGAAGGTCGAATGCGTCTAGCATAGCCACATGACCGAGATGAACGCAGGCCCGCCGTTGCCGCCCTTGCCAACAGAACCGCCAGTGAACACAGCACCGCCACCACCGCCACCACACCCGTAGTTGCCGTTGCCGCCTGCGGCACCTACCGTCGAAGTGGCACCACCCCCACCACCGCCGCCGCCGCCCATCGCGTAGAGGAAGGGGCGCAGACCGTCGCTAAGACTCTGCCCACCGTGTGTGCCGTTGGTGCCGTTACCCGCGCCTGTACCGCCCGTGCCTCCAGTGTTTGTCGGGAGGAACGGCTGCGCGGAGCCAGAGCCGGTGGCACTACCACCTCCGCCGCCTGCCCCAGCGGTAGCGATTGCGCCCCCACCGGCACCACCAGAAGAAAACCCTCCCGCAGTCGGATAAGCGATGGAGGTTCCACCACCAGCCGTCGTAGCCGTTCCGCCACCGCCACCAGCGGCACCTGTGCCAGAGAGTAGACACGCAAACGACACCACGTTGCTATTAGCCAAGTTAG
This sequence comes from uncultured bacterium, assembly GCA_903893315.1. Lineage (GTDB taxonomy): Bacteria > Desulfobacterota > Binatia > UBA1149 > CAITLU01 > CAITLU01. The sequence continues at coordinate 14,471 of CAITLU010000035.1, read as the reverse complement.
TGGCAGAGCCACCGCTACCACTGCCAGCCGCGCCCGCCGCCGCGCCGCCAACGCTTGCTTGCCCCCCCTGCAAGGCGAACACTACGTCGTTGGCTGGGGGTGTTGTGATGCTAGGCCACATCGTGATGTAGCTGATGCCTCCGACAATGCCAGCCGCCCCGCTCGTCTGCCCACCCGCACCACCAGCCGCCACAGCAACGTACAAAACATCCGGCAACATAAACGCCGGGAAGATCGCCGTCGCCCACCCACCACTCCCACCTCCTCCACCACCGCCCGCTGCGCTCGCCGCGCCAACGAACCCAGCGCCGCCACCACTTCCCGCGCCAACCCCCCAGATATAGCAGAACTTCGCACCACGGGGCTTGAACTCAGTGCGCCATGACGTATTGTCGGCGTGCGAGCCGACATAGTCGGTGCGCTGAATAATTCCGTTGTTCGGCGGAAGGTCGAAGGCGTCTAGCATCTCAAAACCACATGATCCGAATGTACGCAGGCCCGCCGTTGCCGCCCTTGCCAACAGAACCGCCAGTGAACACAGCACCGCCACCACCGCCACCACACCCGTAGCCGCCGTTGCCGCCTGCGGCACCCACCGTTGATGTCGCGCCACCCCCACCACCACCCGCCCCGCCTACGGCGAAGAACTGCGGACGCATCTTGTCGCCAAGACTTTGCCCGCCGTGCGCACCAGCCGTGCCGTTTCCGGCACCTGTACCACCCGTGCCGCCGTTACGTTGCGAGAAGAGCGGAATCACAGATGCGGAGACAAGGACACCGCCGCCTGCCCCGGCTGCACCCGCTGTAGCGATTGCACCACCTCCCCCGCCGGCAGTAACGAAATTGCCGGCGGTGGGATAGGTTACGGTGGTTCCAGAGGCAGCAGTAGTTGCAGTGCCGCCGCCGACGCCGGATTGCCCACCGAGGAACTGAGACACTCCGAATGACGACCTGTTCGACCCGCTAAGTGTCGGAGCCGCCCCGTTCGTACCACCCACCGCCGACGCGGTCGCGCCACCCCCACCACCGCCAGCGGCTCCAGCTATAAGCAAAATGATGTCATTGTTCGTAGGCGCAGTAGCCACGTTCACTGGGGCTGTAATGTACGACGTTACGCCAGAGCCTCCCACCCCGCCACTCGTCTGCCCGCCCGGCCCTGCTGTTCCAGCGGTCACCATCAGCACATCTGGCAGCATCACCGCCGGGATCAACACGCTCGCCGATCCTCCAGAGCCGCCACCGGCTCCACCGCCCGCTGCACTCGCCGCGCCGACAAAACCGGCCCCACCTCCACCACCGGCACCAACGCTGTAGATGTGGCACCACGTGGCACTACGTGGCTTGAACTCGGTGCGCCACGACACGCCCTGCGTGTGGGAACCCAAATACTCCGTGTACTTGATGATCCCGTTGTTGGGCGGGAGGTCGAAGGCGTCAAGCATTTACGTACCCGCATGGCTGGGGCGCTGGCGTCACTCCGTCTTCGAGAACTACACCGACAACCTCGTGCGTCTCGTCGTCCACGATCTGGAATCCCGGCAACCCAGCGACCTCCGCCGGGTAGCTGAAGACGATTGGTTGGTTCATCAGTAGTCGCCCCCAAACACGTTCGCGTTCCACTTCGTGTTCGCAACCGGGACCGCGTGGTTTGTGGCGAGGAGGAAGTAGCCACTCGGCACGATGATGTTCAGTGGAATCACAATCGGCACACCCGCAAGCGAGCTGCTTGGAGTCTGCGAAACGAGTGCGACCTCGGCGATCAAGTAGGTGTTTGAACTTGTCGTAGCTCCAGACCCGACCGTGGACATGAAGATGCGTCCCACCGTCGCGGTACTTGCCGTGGCAATGGTGGACTCGCTCAGTACCCACACCACGTTCCGCACGAACGAACCGTTGGCTCCCGGCGTGAACGCAAGGAAGATGTCGGTCGCAATCGTGCCGCCACCCTGCGAGCTTGTGTTCGCTGCCGTGACAGCAATCGAACTGAAGCGCCCGCTAAGGCTGTAGATCGGGGAAGTGTTCGCTGGCATTTATAACCACGCTGTTTGCATTTGACCAACCGCTACGATGAGCGCGAGGGAGGCAGTGCTGCCTGTGCCAGCCGCCCCCGCAGGACCGGGGATTGAGAATCCATCCTCGCCATCTAATCCGTCCATACCGAACCCCATCGGCCCCTGCGGGCCTGTTGCGCCGGTCGAACCGGCTGCACCCGCCGCCCCGTTTATGCCCGGGAAGCCGTCTTCGCCATCTGCGCCGTCAAGCCCCAAGCCAATCGGCCCCTGCGGACCCGTTGCGCCCGCTGCTCCTGCGGCCCCCGCTGCGCCGTTCACGCCCGGGAATCCGTCTTCGCCATCTGCGCCGTCAAGCCCTAAGCCGATAGGCCCCTGCGGACCTGTCGCGCCCGCTGCACCTGCGGCCCCCGCTGCGCCGTTTATGCCCGGGAAGCCGTCTTCGCCATCTGTGCCGTCGAGGCCCAAGCCAATCGGCCCCTGCGGACCCGTTGCGCCTGCTGCACCTGCTGCGCCGTTTATGCCCGGAAAGCCGTCTTCGCCATCTGCGCCGTCAAGCCCTAAGCCGATAGGCCCCTGCGGACCAGTCGCGCCTGCGGCCCCCGCTGCGCCGTTTATGCCCGGGAAGCCGTCTTCGCCATCTGCGCCGTCAAGCCCTAAGCCGATAGGCCCCTGCGGACCAGTTGCGCCCGTTGCGCCCGTTGCTCCTGCGGCACCCGCTGCGCCGTTTATGCCCGGAAAGCCGTCTTCGCCATCTGCGCCGTCAAGCCCCAAGCCAATCGGCCCCTGCGGACCCGTTGCGCCCGCTGCTCCGGCTGCACCTGCTGCGCCAGCGACACCCGGGACGCCGGGGAACCCGTCCTCACCGTCGGAGCCGTCAATCACCATCGGGAGCGGCGCGTTGATCTTCGATGCGGTCAGCGTGCCCAGTTGCAGTTCGCCGTCTTTGCCGGTGTCGAACGGGTTACCTAGCTTCAGCACCCCATCAGAGACATAACCCAGCATCGTGTACGCCGACACCTGTGGATCCCACCGGATACCACCCAGCGGGCCTACATTCACCAGCCGGTCGGTGACGTTCACGCCGCCGCCGACGTTGATCGACGTGTACACGTAGATGGTGCGAGGGCGGGCGTTGGTCACACCGTCGTAACCGATGTCCTCCGTGCCGTCCGTGCCCATCATCAGGCTGCCGTTGTAGGCAACCCTGAACTTGCTCGAACCGGCGACCTGTAGATCGAACAGGCTCGAACCAGAAGCGCTGGCCGTGTTCGTCACGTTCAGCTTCAACGCCGTGAACGCTTGCGCGGCGTTGTTCCACGTCTGCGTCAACGACAGGGCTTGCACGTCCGTAGTAGCGGTGCCAGCGAACGCATACAGCCCGGTACCGGCAGCCGCGCTACCCCACGTGAAGTTCACACTGTCAGCGAGATTGCCGCCAGCGTCTACGAACAAAACGGAATACGGGTTCCCGCCAACTACCGGATTCCCTATCGAACCGCCACCACCGCCGCCGCCGGGAGGAACCGACCACGTTCCGTCCTCGCGTAGATATCGCGTGGTGCCGGGAGGCGACGCGGGGCCGGGGACTTCGCCTTGGATGCCGTCAAGCGTCGCCGTCGGTGGGACGAACACTCCAAAATCTATAATCCCCGAGTGCGGTGCAACCGACATAAGCAGTTACTCCGTAAGCGCTACAGTGCTGACAATGTGTTGCGCGAGCGCGTCCATCAAAGCAAGCTTTTCGTCCAGAACAGCTTGCTTCTCCGCGGCAGCCTGTTCAGCGGCGCGCGCGACGTCGAGTTGCGAGTTCAGCTCAGCCTGCGCCGCAGCGGCGCGGTCCACCAACTGACGCCGAATCAGTGCAACCTCTCGCGTGGCAGCATCGGCTTCGGCGTTCGCGGCTGAAGCCTGCTCGAGAAGTGCCTGTGCGTCGGCCGTCAGCTGCTCAGCGTGCTCGCGAGCACCCCCCACAAGCTGCACGGCCTGCTCGCGAGCTTGCGAAATCAGGTCGGCTGCTGCGGTCTTGGCGCCGTCGAACTCCTGCTGCGCCGCGTACCGATCCTGCGCAGCCGCGTCTCGCAAATCCAGAATGCTTTGCGCCGGGCCAGCGAGGTCGACGACCGCCTGCGCGGCCGCCTTCGCTTTCTCGAGCTTGTCGTACTCCGCGGCGAGCTTGCCCGGATCCGCCAACACCGTGGCGATTTCCATGAAGCCTGCAAGCGGATTCGGGCTGTCCGAGCTTCCGTCGATACGCATCGCCTATTACCCCCACACGCCAGCTTGGCGTACGATGAAAGTTACGGTGCCGGTACCGGAGTTGACTTTGATCCGCACCGCGCCGGCCGGGTATGCCACGTTGCTGTCTTTCGTGGCGGTCTGCGCCGTCAGCGACGGATGATCCGTCCACGTCACGCCCGAGAGGTTTGTTGCTGGTTGCGGGTACACGTTGTCGCCCGTGTACTGCACCGTGTAGTTGACCGTGCCCGACACGACCACGAAGAGGCCGATAGCGAACGGCGAAACGTGCTGGTCAAGCAGAATGGGGTTCGAGGCTCCAATCGTGACCGTGTCCACAGTCATGGCGGCACCGGTGCCGGCGTCCACCGTGATGCTGGTGACGGTCTTGAAGTTCTGCACCGAGTTGACGGTGTTGGCGTTTACGCCCGTAACCGTGTCGGAGATGACGTTGCCGGCCCCATCCACGCCGTTGATCGTGAACACCCGGGCGGCAATGTTGGCCGCCGAAGTGACCCCCACCAGCTGCTGCGTCGCGAACGTAGCGATACCGCCCGACGCGAGGGTGCCGTTAACGAGCACGGTCGTGGAAGCAGGGGTCTGGGACGCACTGACCGCCCCAACCGCCCCAGCCACCAACGTCTTTGTGACCTGAATCGGACGCATGCGCGCCTCCTCAAATTACGGGAGGTGCGCGAACACCCCCCGTCAGGGTTATACCGCAGCCGGGTTGATCAGGCCGGACTTGTCCGCCGCGCCGGTGATGGGCGAGAAGTTCTGGTTGAACCCAAGCCCCGTACCGGTACTGATCCAGATCCCCGCCGTGGCGTCCAAGTTCCAGATGTTGTTGCCGACCGCTTGCCCGGTCCACGCGCTGCCCGACGTCGAAATCATGTTGCCGGTGGTCGTGCTGGTGTTCGGGCGGCTCAGGTTGTTGTACGAGAACTCGAACGCCGTGCAGTTGAACGCGCCGGCTGCCAGCATAGCCGCGGTGTCGTTGAGGATGGCCCACACGCCCCAGTTGCCGGTGATCGTCATGCGGTCCGCAGCGACGCCGAGCTTGATCGCCGTGGTGGCCGCGGTGGTGCCCAAGCTCTTGATGCGGTTGTTGGCGAAGTACAGGCCGTCGAGGTTCGTCGCCGTGGCGTTGCCGGTCACGATGGACACGAAGTTCAGCACGCTGCTGCCGTCGCGGAACTCGCAGTTCTGGATCGCGAAGTCGGTCGGCGTGCTCGTAGTGGTCGCCGTGAACACCGACGCAATCGCCAAGAAGTTCGCCACGAACAGGATGTTGAACAGCGACACGTTCGCCGCAGTGATCGGGATGTTCGCAGTATTGGCGGTGCTGAACGTCAACGTGGGCCGGCTGGAGCCGGTGCCAAGGCCGATGATCGCCACAGACGCCTTGTTCAGAACCAGTGCGGTGGCTGTGGAGATGGTCTCCACGTGGCCCGCCTGAACCATGATGATGTCACCGTTTCCGGCCGTGCAGTACGCAAGCGCGCCAGCGATGGTGGCACACGGCTGCGTGAACGTGCCGGGGTTGCCGTTGGACGCGTTGAACGCGGCCGAGTCGGCCCAGTACACGTTGCCCGGGTACGCGCTGAGAATCGGCATCCCGCGGATCGCGACGCCGTTGGCAAAACCGTTCGGGTAGTTTGAGATCGGCATTTCTTGCTCCTTATGAACCCCAGTGGGGCCGAGTAGTTCGGAATTTCACAGTTCGGTGCAACGGCCGGGGAGCTAGCTCCCCGGCCGGTCATGCGATTACGACGATCCGGCCGAACCCCAGATGCCCATCGGGTCGGACCAGCCAAACGAGTACCGCTCGCGCGCCTTGTAGCGCACGTTGCCGGTGTCGAAGTCGCCGTCCATGTTGGTTGACATTGACACGCGGTTGAAGTGCTTCAGGCCGTTCGGAACGTCCGTCAGCAGGAACCACGCGTTGGTGTCGGTCAGGAAGTGGTTCACGGTCCGCGACGGCACCGTTCCCATCTCCTTGAGGGCGTTGACGTCGTTGTTCGCCGATTCCGGGCGCAGGGTCGAGCCGAACAGGCGCTCTGCCACGAACATGTAGCTGGGCGGGATGACCAGCTTGCGGGGCTTGGCCGCGATCAGGAGGCCGCGCTCATCAACCCACGCAGCGATTTGGATCGTGGCCGCTTCCACCGACGTCTCGTTCAGGTCGACGCCGACCGTCGGAGAGTTGTAGTTCACGCCGCCGCCGACGAGCGGGTGGCCGACACGGGTGCCCGAGCTGTTCACGCCGCAGAGCGACACGCCGTCGCCGCCCAGATACGACTGGGAGAACGCGTTGTTCAGGACGGACGCGCCCTTCACCTGCTTGGTGTAGGACATCGCGCGCGCCAGCGCCTTCGTGTACCGCGTCGACAGCGAGTCGTAGAGGTTGTCTTCCAGCGCCTCTTCGGTGATCGAGAAGCCCAACGCGACGGTCTCGTGCGTGTAGCGCGCGGTGAAGGCTTCCTGCGCTTGGTCGTACTCGATGGCCGAACCTTCCGACTTCACCGGGGCCGAACCGAAGCCGGAGAGCTTGGTTTCTTCCTCGAACGAGCGCTCGGACGATTCCGTCTCGAACAGCTCCTTCCACTCTTCGCCGTAGCGCTTGTACTCGAGGCCGAACAGGGCGTTGAGGCCCGGGAGGAGCTCTTTGAGTAGCTGGGAACGTGAGATTGCCATGGTGGTAGCTCCTTATTGTCCGGTGGTGAACGACCACACGTGGGTGTTGAGGTTCCACTTCACGATGCAGTCCGTGAAAGCGTCACCGGGGCTCGACAGGCCGCCGCCTAGAAACGAGGCCTCGTTTACCAGATCCACGATGCGGATCGGCAGCGTGTTCGTGGTAGCAATGCTGCCAATGGTGATCGCCGACAAGCCCGTGGTGGAGCTGCCCGTCAGGGTCAGGAGGTTGGCGTTCAGGCCGATGCTCGCCTGCGTGACAGCCGTGTTGGCCTGCACTTGGAAGAGCGCGTCGGGGTCGTCCTGCACGAACACCAGAATGTTCGTGTAGCCGGCTGTGATCGCGTTGGCGGGCAGGTACTGGGCGAACAGCGTGTACTTCATCGTCGGGTCCGTGTACTGGACACCGGTGCACACGCCGATGGGCGAGTTGGTCGACAGCGTGCCGGCCGCAGGCGCGGTGCCGACGCCGTTGGGCGCGCCGGCTGCAATCGTGACCAGTCCGTTGGTGTAGATTGCGGCCGAGTTGTCGACCGTTACCTTGTACGCACGCGACGTGCCGCCGGAGTACGGCTGGCCGTTGCGGTTTCCGATGGGGCGCAGGCCGTACGGAGTGGAAGTGAGTGCCATTTAAACCTCCTTGGTTACTTGGAACCGCTGCCGAAGCCGCGACTCGTTTCCGAGCGCTTCTCCGAGAACAACGGCATGCGTGGATCGTTGTTGCGCATGAAGTGGTTGTCCACCGACTTCACTTGGTCCGCGGCCTGACCTCTGTAGTACGCGTCGCGCTGTTTGGCTTTCGCGGCGGGCATCTTGCAGAGCATGAGCCCGCCGATCTCGACGTTTCCGCTCGCGTCCGCAGCCACCTGCAGTTCGGGGTGGTCGACGGCTTTCACCGGCACCCAGCCTTCGCGCAGACGCTTCGACGCGTTCGTCGGGTCGAGCTTTCCCATCACGGCAGTGGCAATCCACCGAAACACCATGCCGGGCTCGGGATCGGGGTCCGGCAGGGTCGACGGCGGGACGTAGGAAGTCCCCGGGTGCATCTCGCGTTCCCGTGTGTCGAACTCGCGCTTCTTCCGTTCATCGGCCATTCTGGTGCTCCAGTTGGGCGACGCTCATCGCGTACTGCTCGGTCGTAAGACCAAGCTTCTTGGCGAGCGCCACTTGCGTTGCGGTAAGGGTGACTTTTTTGACGCCGCTGGTGCGTGAGGCCGGAGCCACCACGTTGGCGGGTTTCTTCGGCGCCGTACGGCCGGCGTCGGAATTGCTTCGAGACGTTCCGAACACTTCCGGAAACTTCTCCTGCATTCGCGCGTCGAGACGCGTGAAGTATTCGTCGGTACGGGGATCGACGCCCGTGTCGACCAGCTTTTTGTGCACTGCAAGAGCGAGAGCTGTCATCTCGTCGTCCACCCCGAACCACTGGTTCCTTGCTTGCCACCTGACGGTCTTCTCGTCTGGAGCGGGGGGCTGCTGCAGCGTTGTATGCCGTTGTACGCTCTCTCTTTCTTCTTGTAAAGGGGGGGCACGAAAATTTTCTGCGGCAGCCAGTTTCATCTGCGCAGCGTTGAGCTTTTTCTGGGCGGCCAGCAGCGCGTCGGTGTCGTACGCCTCGTGCGCTGCCTTGAACTCCGACTCCGCCATGGCAAGCTCGGCAAGCGCGCCGGCCTTGGACGTCTCCGCGAACGCTCTCGTGCCGTTCTCGACGTACTGCTTGAGGCGCTGATTCTCCTCGAGCGCAGCCCGCGCGAAACGCGCGGCTTCGTCGCGCTCACGTTGCGCAGCCTCTTTTGCGCGCCGCTCGTCGTGCCGGGCGTGGTCGATGTTCTTGATCCGCGCGCGCACGGACTCGCTGTACGCCGCCACTTCGTCGTCGGTCGGCTCCTTGAAGTCTTTCAAGGCCTCTTGGTTGCGGTCCGCCGACGGCGTGTCGTCTTTTACTTCGACGTGCACGCCGTCCTCGCCCTCGACCGAGATCTCAAGCTTCATATCGTCTTTCTTGCCGTCCAGCGCTCCGTTTTCGTCGGGGAACTGGAACTTGTCGCCTTCTTCAGCAGCCATGCATCACCTCTCAGGTAAGTTGCGCGCGAACGACACCGCGGGGGTCTTCAATAGTCCCCTCGATCTGGTCTTCGTTCAGGAAACGGAAGTCTTTGCCGCGGATCCGCACGAACGTGCCCGAGTACTGCCGCACGATCACGAAATCACCCACTTTGCACCACGGCCCGCTCGGGTAACGCTCTTTGTCGGCGTACGCGTCAGGGCCCATCTTCACCACGAACAGCACCACAGTGGCTTGCGCCTCTTGGTACGTGTCGACGGCAGGCCTGTAGAGCGAGGAGCCGTCGAACTTCTCACCAATGTCCAGCTGCGGCACCGCGCAGAGGATTTTGTACCCCGCCGGCGTAGGTAGTTGCTTGGCGCGCTCCTCCGGGGCCACTTCCGAGTCCGGTTTGACTTCTTCCCGCACGTCCGCGTTCACGTTTCGTCACCTTTTGCTGTTTGTAGTAGGTCGAGGAGCTCACGTTCGGCGAGGGCCAGACCATAAACGACCCCCACCAGCTCTTTGTACGCAGCGTAGTCCACACAACCGCCGCCAATCATCGCGTCCGACTTATCGTTCATCAAAACGCGAATTTTGTCCTTCAAGACACGCGCAAACTCCATTGTTTGCTGCTCTATCATTTCTTATGCTCCGGTTTTTTCGCTGCTTTGGCCTGCTCACGCAGTTTTGCCGCGTGCGCCTCCTGTTTTTGGCGTCGTTCGTCTCTCGCGCGCTCGGCATTTCGCTGCATTTCGGCGTTGTGGCGGGATTCTGCGGCCGCCAGCTCCCTGTCGTGGGCGTCCTGAGCGCGTTTCTCGGCGTCGGCCTTCTGCGCAGCCTCCAAAGCGAGCCGTGAGGCCTGTTGTTGACGCTCAAACGCGTGTTTTTCCTGCGCGCGGCGCTGCTCGTCGGCCTGTTTGTTGGCCTGCAGCGCCATAGCCTGCTGCCCGGCGGCCAATTCCTGCTGCCCGGCGGCCAATTCCTGCTGGGCAGCCCCCGGGCCCTTGCCTTCCGCCTCCAGTTTCTGCCGTTCGAGGGCCAGTTTCTCGCCCGCGATGCGGACGTCCTCGGCGTCGCGCTTGGATTTGCGGTCGATCTCGGCTTTCTGGTTGACCTCGTCCTGCAACTGGGCCTGCAGCACCGGATCCTGTGCGTTCTTCTGCGCCTGCTGCTGCGCTGCCATCTGCTTGCTCTGGTTCAGGATCTGCGGTGCGGCCTGCGCCATCATCTGCGACAGGCGTTTCTCGAGCTCCGGCGGGATGTCGGCGTCGTCATCGTACTCAGGCAGCGGTACGCCCATGGCCTGCGACATCTTGTTGCGGTACGCGTACCCGACGTGTTCCGCGACGTGCGCCATCATCGCGGCTTGGATCATCGGCGCCTTCGGGTTCTGCCCCACCAGCTGCATGATCACCGGATCTTGCATCGCGCTCATGTGCACTTGGATGTGCGACTCGTGGTCTTGGTACGGGAACGCCTTGACCGGCTTACCCGCGAGGATATTCTGGTTCTCCTGTACCGGGTCGCACGGCTTCAGGTCGTCTTCCGTCGGGATCAGCTTGTCGATGTTCTTGATGCCGAGCACATGCAGCATCTGCTTGTGCAGCTCAGGCATGTCGTAGATGTCCGGCGCTGTCTGCGACAGCTGCAGCACCGCTTGGTACTGCACCACGCGCTGGGACATCGTGGCCGAGTTTGGGTCTGACACCGGGATGATCTCGACGAACCCGTAGTCCCTGCGCTTGGCCTTCTTACCGTCCGGCGCATCCGCGTCGTACGCGTACTCGTCCTCGGCGTTGTCGCGGATGATGTCTGCGAGCAGCCGGAGCTCGAGCTTGAACGAGAAATGCAAGCGCGCCTGCACCGCGGACATGACCTTCAACTGCCGCTCGAGCAGAGCCAGCGTCGAGCCTACCGGCGCTTGGTTGCTCATGTCCGAGATCTTCATGTCGGCCGACGTGGCGAACCCCTTCGCCTCTGCCACGATCTTGTCCAAGAGGCCCGCCAGCACCTGCGACGGCTCCTTGTACGGCAGCATCATGATGCTGTCCTTGATCGCTCCCGACCCGATATCGACGTCGCGGAACTCGCCCGGGGCGATGGGGGTGTCGTCGCCCTTCACGCGCAGCCCGCGCGACTTCAGGCCGCCCGGCAGGTTCGACAGCGTGCCGGCGTCCACCAGCTGCCGCAGTATTGAGGTGGCGCTCTTCGCGTACCCGCCGATCAGGTGGAAAAGACCGAACCCGTACGGCCCGTATCCGGGCACGTAGTCGTACTTGACGAAGTGCTGGCGCTTCAGCCTGTGCTCGTCGTCTTCCTTCCAGTTACGCCGTATCGCCAGCGCCTTATCCGTGCCGTCATTTGTGATCGTAATGACGTACGGGTATGCGATCCCTTCATTGTCACCGTCCGGGCTGTCCGGATCGTACTCGAATAAGTCCACGTCGACGTTGAACTCGTACACCGTGTACCGGTTGTCGTTGATCGACGTGAGCCCGACCTCCTTGTCCTTCTTGTCCTTGATCTCGTTCGAGATCTTGGGTGGGTCGGACAGCGGGATGTCGTGCCAGAAACCAGCCTCCTGCAGGCGCAGGATGTCCTGCTTCGACTTCATCATCCGGTGCGTCACGCGATGGCACGTGAGCATGTCGGTCATGCTGTAGGGCAGGATGATGTCCTCAGCCGGCACGAACACGGACGTCTGGCGCCCGAGCGTCGGGTCTTCGTACACCTTCTTGAACGCGCTGCCGGCGGACGGCAAGTTCCACAGCATGCGCTCATGCTCGGGGCGGAACTCCACCATGTTGTCGGTCAGCTGCCAGTTCAAGTCGTCGGCGACGCGCGCGGCAGACTCTTCCTTCTCCTGCGTCACCTTGCCGATGATCTTCGTCTTCGCCGGCCCCATGGCCGGAAACGTCTCCATTATGGTGTCGGCTTGGAACCGCACCACGGCTTCGGTGAGCATCGGGTGGAACACTCCGCACGCGCCGTCCCACGGCTCCGTCCGGTCCTCCATCTTCAGGCCCAGCAGCTCCACGCCGTCCCTGTACATCTTCTCCCAGTCTTTCCGGGCGTTGATGTCGTTCTTGACCTCGTCCATCAAATGTGTGGCCAGCTTCTGAAGGCCGGCTGGGTCGAAGCCAACTACGAGGTTCTCGCTGAACTCGGCTTTGGCCGCCTCTTCCGCGAGCGTATCGGGCAGCTCGCCCTCCACGTGCACCTCAACTTCTATCGGCGCGCCACCAGCGGCAAGCGCGGCAACCCCCGCGGGGGCTTGGTACAGTGCTTTGTCGACGTCTGCCATAATGTGTCCTTACCTGTTGAGCCTGCCGGCGGACGGCGAATAACTCGACGTCCCTTTTCGCCAGCCAGCGTTTGTGCGCGCGGAGATCACTCGCGTGTTCCCCTTCTCGTTGCCGCCGCCATCGTCAAGCGCCTTGACGTGGTCGACCGCCTTCCCGTCCCCCGGGTGAATTTGTCCAGCTTTGACCGCGGCGCGCCACGCGCGCTTCTGGAGCGCATTTCTTCGGCGCATCTCAGGCCGGTCGTTGTACTTGCGCTGGTATGCGAGCTTCGCTGGAGAAGAGACTGTCATCAGTAGTACCCCTTGCTGCGTTTGAAGTACCGAACCTCATCCTTCAGGTCGGTGTCCAAAGTTATAAACCGGCCCTGCCGGTAGCGTAGCAGTGCACACGACATGCAGTCCACGTAGTCGTCGTGCGTACCGACGGGGAACGTGGCGCACTCTTCGATCACTTCTTTCGCCCAGCGCGTCTGCGGCGCCCACACCCGGCCGGAGGCGAAGATGTCGGCCACGGCGTTGACCCGGACCGTCTTGTCGTTACCGCGCGAGGGGCTGAACTCCGACACTGGTATGCCAAGCTGGCGCAGCTCTTGGATCAGCGGCGCGCCGGCGGCCTTCTTCTCCACGATGAACGCGTCCGGCTCCCACTCTCTATAGTGACGCAGGCAGACTTCCTTCAGCTCGGGGAACTCCATCCTGTCCTTGAACGCGTCGAGCAGGATGATCGCCGGCTTTGTCTTCCCGGCGTCGGCGCCTTCTTGGATGACCTCGTTGAAGATCCCCCACGTCGTGCAGGCGGAATAGTCGGCGCTGTTTTTCGCTTCGTGGGCGGTGTCCCACGTCTGGATGATGAACTCGCAGTTCGGCGGCTCCTCGTGCGGCCACTCCCGCCACCACTCGCGCTTGATTATTGCGCTCTCGTCAGAGGCCGGCTTCTGCTGGTACTGGGCGTTCCAGTACCGGGGCTCGAGCGTCGCTTTTGTCCGCTTCAGCTCCTCGACCGGCCACTTCTCCGGCCACAAGGCCTTGCCCGACGGGAGGATCGCTGGCAGCTCGATCACCTCCCACTGGTCAGCGTCCGGGTTGTTCTGCTGGTACGCTATCAAACGCCCGGTCAAGTCCATCAGCGACCAGCGCGTCATCACCACCACGATGGCTCCGCCCCACATCAGGCGCTGCCGCGGGCCGGTCTGGTACCAGCCCCACGCTTGGTCGAACACGGTCCGGGTATTGCTCTTCCCGTCCTGCTCCGAGTGGGGGTCGTCGATCACCAGCAAGTCCGCGCCGCGGCCCGCCAGCGCGCCCCCGACGCCGACCGCGTAGTACTTCCCGCCCGCCGTCGTGTTCCACGCGCCCGCCGACTTGCTGTCTTCTGCCAGTAGCGTACTGGGAAACACTTCACGGTACTCGGGGGTGTCGATGAGGTTGCGCACGCGCTTGCCGAAGTCCTCCGACAGACTCGCCGTGTGCGTAGCCATGATGATCTTGGCGTCGGGCTTCTGGCCCAAGAACCACGCCGGGAACAGGTACGACGTGAGCTCCGACTTCCCGTGACGCGGGGCGACGTTCACGATCACCCGCTTTTTCTTGCCGTCGGCGATCTCCTTGAAGAGCTTCGCCATGATCTTGTGGTGAGCGCCCACTGCGTAGTTCGGGTACACGGCGTGCGCGAATTCGATCAGGTCCGTGCCGGCCGCGGCGTTCTTTGTGCGCTTCAGCTTCTCGTCCAGCAACGCGTTCAGCGCCAGCTTCTGCTGGCGCGTCATGCTGCCGAAGTCGACGCCGGCGAGGTTCATCGTGTGCGGTACCCCGTCGGCCGCTTCCCCGTGCGCGCGGGGGGTTTCTTTTCCCCTACCCGCGCGGGCAGCTTCGCCCCGTCGGGAGTGGCGCTCGCCCACTCTTTCGCCATCTCAGGCTTGTTGGCGAGCATCCACTTCCTCTGGGCTTCGGACTTGAAGGGCATGTCAGCTGTCGTGCTTCCCGTTGTACTCGTCGTCGACGTCGTCCTGCCCGGTAGCAATCTTCGGGTCGGCCGCCACCGGCACGTCGGTCTTCTCCGGATCCTTCGACAGTGCCTCGATGCGCGACTCCAGCAGCCGGCACGCGTCACGCAACTCGGTCACCGCGGCGTTCTCGGTGAAGGACTGGAAGATATCGTCTACTGATCTGATGTATG
>CAITLU010000034.1 GCA_903893315.1 uncultured bacterium | reverse complement strand
GCGGCGTTAGCGCCTCTTCCGCGGGAGAAGCCTCAGAAGCACTCTCGACTATGCGCACACGCCGAGCGCGCCGCTTGGGAGGTGCGCTCCGACGCGTCGGAGGCTGCGGCGGAGGTTCGTCCTCTTCGTCGGCCCACGCGGCGGCGCGCGCCGGGCGCTTTCTCGGCTGCTTGTCTTTCGCGCCCGCAGGTCGCCCCCTGCCACGCGGCACAGGCGGCGGTTCCTCTACTGGCGGCTCCGGCTCAGGCGGCCGTCCAGGTACTCGACGCGCGGCAACATCAACTGGAAGAACAAGCGGCGAGCTAGCCCGCCGCCGACGAAGCGGTCTCCGTCACGGAGACACAGGCCGTCGCGTTTGCAGCGCGACCGAAGAACGACAGGAACTCAGGAGGACACAATGGGTCTCAGCACGGAAGAAAGACAGACGATCATCGAGAAGCTCTCGGCGGCAACGGTTCTCGAGATTGCCGAGCTCGTCAAAGAGCTCGAAGAGAAATGGGGCGTGAGCGCGGCGGCGCCGGTGGCGGTTGCGGCGGCGGCGCCTGGTGCTGCGCCGGCGGCGGCGGAAGTCCAGGAGGAGTTCGATGTCATCCTGGTCGCGGCCGGAGAGAAGAAGATCCAGGTCATCAAGGTCGTCCGTGAGCTCACGGGGCTGGGCCTGAAGGAAGCCAAGGATCTCGTCGAGAGCGCTCCCAAGGCTGTCAAGGAAGCGGTCAACAAGGCTGATTCCGAGGCAATGAAGGCCAAGCTCGAAGCAGAGGGTGCGACCGTCCAGATCAAGTAGTGACGGGGTTCGCGGCGAAACGGCACGCGGCGATTAGGCGTTCTCTCAACAGGGCTCGGTGAGGTCAGAATGGCGCAAGTGACGCACAACTTCCGATTGCGGCGGAACTTCGGGAAGCTTCGTAAGGTCTTGGATGTCCCGAATTTGATTGACATCCAGCGACGCTCTTACGAAGCGTTCCTGCAGGCCGACGCCAAGGTGGACCAACGCGCAAGCCTTGGTCTGCAGGGCGTGTTCCAGTCGGTGTTTCCGATCAAGGATTTTACCGGCACTGCCCAGTTGGATTTCGTCAGTTACGTTATCGGGGAGCCGAAGTACGACGTCGCCGAATGCCACCAGCGCGGCATGACGTACTCGGCGCCGCTTAAGGTCACCGTGCAGCTGGTGACATGGGACGTCGACCCGGAAACGAACGCCAAGACGCTCAAGGACATCAAAGAGCAGGAGGTCTATTTCGGAGAGCTCCCGCTGATGACCGAGAACGGCACTTTCATGGTGAACGGCACGGAGCGCGTGATTGTCTCGCAGCTCCACCGCTCGCCTGGAGTGTTTTTCGCGCATGACCAGGGACGTACTTCGGCCGGTGGCCGGCTGCTGTTCAACGCCCGCGTGATCCCGTACCGCGGTTCTTGGCTCGACTTCGAGTTCGACGCCAAGGACATCCTGTACGTGCGCATCGACCGCCGCCGTAAATTCCCGGCGACGGTTTTGTTGCGCGCGTTGGGGATGACGACCGAGGAACTCCTGCGTTACTTTTACCCGTTCGACGAGGTCCGGATCGATGGACGCAAGGCCTGGAAGGTCTTCAAGCGGCAGACGCTCGAAGGGCAGAAGGCGACGCGTGAGATCCGCCACCCGCAGAGTGACGAAATCCTCATCAAGGAGGGACGCAAGTTCACCCGTAAGGCGCTGCGCGACATGGCAGAGGCCGGGGTGGAAGAGATTCCCATCGGGTTCGACGAAATCATCGGCGGCATCCCCGCACACGATATCGTCGATCCGAACACCGGCGAAGTACTGGTGGAGTGCAATGGGACGATCAAAGCCGAAGTCTTCGATCAGATGCGTGAGCGCGGGATCAACGATTTCCGTCTCGTTTACCTCGATGAACTCAACCGTGGTCCGTCGCTGCGCAATACCCTGCTTCTCGACAAGATCGAGAGGATGGAAGATGCGATAATCGACATCTACCGGCGTTTGCGCCCCGGTGATCCGCCGACTGTCGACACGGCGACGGCGTTTTTCAACGATCTGTTCTTCAATGCCGACAAGTACGACTTGTCACCGGTGGGCCGTCTCAAGCTGAACCACAAGCTGCGACTCGACCTGCCGCTCGAGCAGGGAACGCTTCGGCGCGAGGACATTCTCCTCGTCGTCAATTACCTGATCCTGCTCAAGAACGGCGTCGGTTCCATCGACGACATCGATCATCTCGGCAACCGCCGCGTGCGCACGGTCGGTGAACTCGTCGAGAACCAGTACCGCATCGGCCTGTTGCGCATGGAGCGCGCGATCCGCGAGCGCATGAGCCTGCAGGATCTTGAAACGCTGATGCCGCAGGAGTTGATCAACTACAAGCCGGTCAGCGCGGTCATCAAAGAGTTCTTCGGATCGAGTCAGCTCAGTCAGTTCATGGACCAGACCAACCCGCTGTCGGAAGTGACGCACAAGCGTCGTCTTTCGGCCCTCGGACCGGGCGGTTTGACACGCGAGCGCGCCGGTTTCGACGTGCGCGACGTGCATCCGACCCACTATGGCCGCGTCTGTCCGATCGAGACTCCTGAAGGTCCGAACATCGGCTTGATTTCGTCTCTGAGCACCTTCGCCCGTATCAACAACTTCGGGTTCGTCGAGACGCCGTACCGCAAGGTCAACGGCGCGGTCGTGACGGATGAAGTTGAGTACCTGACCGCGCTTGCAGAGGAAGACCAGGTCATCGCCCAGGCCAACGCGCCGATCGATGCTGGCAGCCGTTTCACGAACGACCTGATTGCAGCCAGAAAGAAGGGCATTTCGCCGCAGGGCGAGCAGACCATGGATTCGACCATGGTGTCGCCCGAACACGTCACGATGATGGACGTGTCACCGACTCAGTTGGTGAGCGTGGCGGCAGCGCTGATTCCGTTTCTGGAGCACGACGACGCGAACCGTGCTTTGATGGGATCCAACATGCAGCGGCAGGCCGTGCCTCTGTTGAGAACCGACGCCCCTCTGGTGGGTACCGGGATGGAAGCGATCGTGGCGCGCGACTCTGGCGTCACCTGCGTAGCGCGGCGTGCCGGTGTCGTCGAAAGCATCGACTCGGAGCGCGTCGTGGTGAAGGCGGACAAAGCCGCCGGAGCCCACGATCCCGGCGTCGATATCTACAACCTCACGAAGTATCAGCGCTCGAACCAGAACACCTGCATCAACCAGAAGCCGATCGTGCTGGTGGGTGAACGTGTCGCCGCGGGTGACATCGTCGCTGATGGACCGTCGACGGAGTGCGGGGAACTCGCGCTCGGCCGCAACGTGGTCGTCGCCTTCATGCCCTGGAACGGTTACAACTTCGAAGATTCTATTCTCGTTTCCGAGCGGCTGGTGAAGGAAGACTACTTCACTTCGGTTCACATTGAAGAATTCGAGTGCGTCGCACGCGACACCAAGCTAGGGCCCGAAGAGATCACGCGGGATATCCCGAACGTCGGCGAAGAAGCTCTCAAGGATCTCGACGAGGCGGGCATCATCCGCATCGGTGCGGAGGTCGGGCCGGGCGACATCTTGGTCGGCAAGATCACGCCAAAAGGCGAGACCCAGCTTTCTCCGGAAGAAAAGTTGCTACGCGCGATTTTCGGCGAAAAGGCCGGCGAAGTGCGCGATACGTCGTTGCGGATGCCTCCGGGCACTGAGGGGACGGTAATCGACGCGCGTGTATTCTCGCGTAAGGGAGTTGCCAAGGACGAGCGCGCTACGCGTATCGAACTCGAGCAGCGTCGTAAGCTCGACAAGGACAGAGGAGACGAGACCAGCATCGTCCGCACCAATTCGCTGGCCAGCATCCTTGAACTTCTCGGCGATCGGCCGACGCAAACCCGTCTTACTGACGACGCGCGCCAGGTGCTGCTGCCGAAAGATTCGGTGGTGACTCATGAAGTTCTCGAGCAGATCGCCAAAGCGGGTACGCGGTACTGGGCGGAGATCAAGGTCGGTGACGAAAAGATAGAGGAGGAACTCGCGCGCATCGTCGACGCGATGAACTCCAAGAGCCACGCGATCAACGGTCAGTTCGACGCGAAGATCGAACGTCTGTCGGCGGGTGACGAACTCGCTCCCGGCGTCATCAAGATGGTGAAGGTGTTCGTCGCCATCAAGAGACGTCTCCAAGTCGGCGACAAGATGGCCGGCCGCCACGGTAACAAGGGTGTCGTGTCGCGAATCGTGGCGGAGGAAGACATTCCGTTCCTCGAAGACGGTACGCCTGTCGATTTCTGCTTGAACCCGCTTGGCGTTCCCTCACGAATGAACGTCGGGCAGATTCTCGAAACCCACCTCGGCTGGGCCGCTAAGCGCCTTGGTCAGCAACTGTGCGACCTCGCCAAGAACCGTGACTTCGAAGAACTGCGCCGGCTCATGCGCGGTGCTTACGAGGGACAAGGGGCCGGGTCGTTCATCGACGGCCTAGCGGTGGAGGATCTGTGCAAGCTGGCAGAGAAGGCCCGTCGCGGTGTCCACGTGGCGACTCCGGTGTTTGATGGCGCCAGCGAGGAAGAGATCTTCAATCTCATCGAACTCGCGAAGCTTCCCGAAACCGGACAATCGTACCTGCGCGACGGCAAGACCGGCGAGCCCTTCGATATGCACGTCACGGTCGGCGTGATGTACATGCTCAAGCTGCACCACCTCGTGGATGACAAGATCCACGCGCGTTCCACTGGTCCATACTCACTCGTGACCCAGCAGCCTCTCGGCGGCAAGGCCCAGTTCGGCGGGCAGAGACTGGGCGAAATGGAAGTCTGGGCTTTGGAAGCCTACGGAGCGGCCTACACGCTGCAGGAAATGCTGACGGTCAAGTCGGACGACGTCGCGGGCCGAACCCGCATGTACGAGGCCATCGTCAAGAGCGAAAACACGCTCGAGCCTGGTCTGCCGGAATCGTTTAACGTGATGATGAAAGAGCTCCAGTCACTGGCCCTCGACATCGTGCTCGTCGAGAACCAAGAGGAGGCCGCCTGATGGAGAACTTGCTCACTCAGCTTTTCGACAAGCCCAAGGATCCGCGCGTCTACAAGGCGATCCGGATAGGCATCGCGTCGCCTGAGGTCATTAGGTCGTGGTCGCACGGCGAAGTTAAGAAGCCGGAGACGATCAACTATCGGACCTTCAAACCAGAGCGCGACGGGCTGTTCTGCGCGAAAATCTTTGGACCGACCAAGGATTACGAGTGCAACTGCGGCAAGTACAAGCGCATGCGTCACCGCGGTGTCGTGTGCGAAAAGTGCGGTGTAGAAGTCATCCAGAGCAAGGTTCGCCGCGAGCGAATGGGCCACATCGAGTTGGCTACGCCGATCGCGCATATCTGGTTCACGAAGAGTCTGCCCAGCCGTATTGGTACGTTGGTCGATCTCAGCCTGAAGCAGCTGGAGAAGATCCTCTACTACGAGAGCTACATCGTTATCGATCCGGGCGAGACCGACCTTGAAGAGGGACACCTCCTTTCGGAGATGGAGTATCGGGAGAAGGTCAAGGTATACGGTCCAGGAAGTTTCGAGGCGGGCATGGGAGCGGAAGCGATCCGCAAGGTGCTGGCCAACATCGACATCGACGATGTAGCGGAGCAGCTTCGTATTGATCTCGGCAGCACCAACAGCGAGGCGAAGCGCAAGAAGCTCATCAAGCGCATCAAGGTGCTTCAGGCGTTTCAGGGCTCCGGTTCCAAGCCGGAGTGGATGGTGCTTGAAGTCATTCCTGTTATCCCGCCGGATCTGCGGCCACTCGTGCCTCTTGACGGCGGACGTTTTGCGACCTCGGATCTGAACGACCTTTATCGTCGCGTCATCAACCGTAACAACCGGCTCAAGCGACTCATCGAACTGAGCGCGCCGGACATCATCGTGCGCAACGAGAAGCGCATGCTGCAGGAAGCGGTCGACGCTCTGTTCGACAACGGCCGCCGCGGCAGACCCATCACGGGTGCCAACAAGCGGCCTCTCAAGTCGCTCAGCGACATGCTGAAGGGCAAGACCGGACGCTTCCGTCAGAACCTTCTCGGCAAACGCGTCGATTACTCTGGTCGTTCGGTCATCGTCGTCGGTCCGGAATTGCGTCTGCACCAATGCGGGCTGCCCAAGAAGATGGCGCTCGAACTGTTCAAGCCGTTCATCTACGGGAAGCTCGAAGAGCGCGGCTTGGTGACCACCATCAAGAGCGCCAAGAAGATGCTCGAAGCGGAGCGTCCCGAAGTGTGGGACATCCTCGACGAGGTGATCCGCGAGCATCCAGTGATGCTCAATCGTGCGCCGACCCTTCACCGTCTCGGCATTCAGGCTTTCGAGCCGGTGCTGATCGAGGGCAAGGCGATCCAACTACACCCTCTGGTCTGCGCTGCCTTCAACGCCGACTTTGACGGTGACCAGATGGCCGTGCACGTTCCGCTGTCGGTCGAGGCGCAGGTCGAAGTTCGCGTCCTGATGATGTCGACCAACAACATCCTGTCGCCGGCGCACGGCAAGCCGATCATCGTGCCGACCCAGGATATCGTTCTCGGGCTCTACTACATGACCCGCCAGCGGCCCGGTGCGCGAGGCGAAGGAAAAGTGTTTTCGAACTTCGAAGAAGTTCGTTGCGCGTATGACCAGGAAGTGGTCGCGCTGCATGCAGCAATAAAGGTTCGTCATCTCGGCAAGCGGATCGACACCACTGTCGGCCGCGTGTTGGTGTACGAGGTGGTTCCGAAGGACGTCGACTTCAAGCACATCAACTGCGTGCTCAACAAGAAGGCGCTCGGTGAACTGGTCGACGTGACGTATCGCCGCTGCGGCAACAAGCAGTGTGTGCTGCTCGCCGACCGGCTGAAGGATCTCGGTTATGCGATGGCCACCCGCTCGGGTGTTTCTATCGGCATCAAGGATCTCAAGATCCCTGCCGGCAAGACCAAGCTGCTCGACGAGGCTGGCGACGCCGTTCGCGAAATCCAGAAACAGTACGAGGCCGGGTTCATCACAAACGGCGAGCGTTACAACAAAGTCGTCGACATTTGGGCCAACGTCACCGATCGGATCGCCGATGAGATGATGCGTGTGATGGCGACCGAGACCATCACTGTCGCCGACACGGGCGTGCCTCAGGCCGTGAGAGAGACGCGCCACGATGTGGTGAGTTTCAACCCGGTATTCATGATGGCGGATTCGGGCGCCCGCGGCAGCGCCCAGCAGATCCGGCAACTTGCCGGTATGCGTGGCCTTATGGCGAAGCCGTCGGGAGAGATCATCGAGACGCCGATCACGGCGAATTTCCGCGAAGGCCTCACCGTACTGCAGTACTTCATTTCAACCCACGGCGCCCGCAAGGGCCTGGCCGACACCGCACTCAAGACGGCGAACTCCGGTTACCTCACTCGCCGTCTGGTCGATGTCGCTCAGGACTGCGTCATTCACGAGACTGACTGCGGAGCGCTCGACGGCATCGACATCACGCCGCTCATCGAAGGTGGCGAGGTTATCGAACGCCTAGGCGACCGCATTCTGGGCCGCGTCGCACTGGATGACATCACCGATCCTTTCACCGGAGACGTGCTGGTTCCGGCGAACAAGGAGATCGACGAAGATCTCGTCGCCGTCGTCGAAAACGCCGGTGTAGAGCGTGTGAAGATCCGCTCGGTGCTGACTTGTCAGGCGCGACGCGGGGTCTGCGCGCTATGCTACGGCCGTGACCTTGCAAGAGGTCACATTGTCAACATTGGTGAAGCCATCGGCGTCATCGCCGCGCAGTCGATCGGTGAGCCTGGAACTCAGCTCACGATGCGTACCTTCCACATCGGCGGTACGGCAAGCCGGCGCGCAGAGCAGACGACCCTTGAGCCCCGCAACGACGGTGTTCTGAAATTCGTTCATGTCGAATTCGTCGTCGACCGCGAGGGCAACCTCGTGGTGATGAACCGCAATGCGGAAATCTCGATCGTGGACGTGCTCGAAGAGGGGCAGCAGCGCGAACGTGAACGCTACCCGCTTGTTCACGGCGCACGTCTGCGCAAACACGACGGAGACAAGGTAAAGGCTGGTGAGTTGATCGCCGAGTGGGATCCGTTCCTGACGCCGATCATCACCGAGGTGGGCGGGACCGCGCACTTCGAGGACATCGTCGACGGCGAGACCATGGAGGAGCGCGTCGACCCGAATACGGGATTGGCCACGAAGGTCATCACCGCTTCGAAGCAGGCGAAGGAAAGCCGTCCGGCGGTCGTCTTGCGTGACCCGGCGGGGAACCCCTTGTTGCGGCCTCGCGGCGGCGAGGCCCGCTACGCCTTGCCTGAAGGCGCCTATCTCAACGTTGAGGAAGGCGCCATGGTCATGCCGGGCGACGTGGTGGCGAAGATTCCCCGCGAGACCACCAAGACCAAGGACATCACGGGCGGCTTGCCGCGTGTTGCAGAACTCTTTGAAGCGCGTCGGCCGAAGGAAGTCGCGGCTATCACCGAGATCGACGGCACGGTTTCCTTTGGGAAGGACACCAAGGGCAAACGCAAGATCGTTCTGACCCCAGAGGTTGGCGAGCCGCGTGAGTATCTGGTCGGTAAAGGTAAGCACATCCTCGTGCAGGAAGGCGACTACATCCGCGCCGGTCAGCAGCTGCACGCCGGTTCTTCCAACCCGCATGACATTCTGACGGTCAAGGGCGAGAAGGAACTGGCGGCCTACCTGGTTGACGAAGTCCAGGAAATCTACCGCCTTCAGGGCGTGAGGATCAACGACAAGCACATCGAGGTGATCGTTCGCCAGATGCTGCGCCGCGTGAAGATCAAGGATCCAGGCGATTCCGTCCTGCTGGTGGGAGATCAGGTCGAGAAGTGGAAGTTCGAGGATTCCAACCGGGTCCTCATAGACGATGGGAAGCGGCCTGCCATTGCCGAGCCGATGCTGATGGGCATCACCAAGGCGAGCCTGGCCACGGAGAGCTTCATTTCGGCCGCCTCCTTCCAGGAGACGACCAAGGTATTGACCGAGGCCGCCATCCACGGATTGACCGACCATCTGCGGGGCTTGAAGGAAAATGTGATCATGGGGCGGCTGATTCCGGCCGGGTCTGGTGTGCTTCGTTACACCAGTGTCGAGATCGACGTACCCGGAGTTGGGGACCAAGCTGAGGACGATCTTACGCAGGCGCTTCGTTTCTGACCGGGGCCCGGGTACGGCGTTTAATGGAAGTGTATGAAAAGCAACGGAAAACCAGACGCGTGTTGCGCGTTTGACGTGACCGTACGCTGAACATAGTGAGGGCGGTCTTTGGTCGTCCCGATGACGCGGTTTTGCGGTGGTCCTGAGCACCACGCAAGGAGAGTTTGTGCCGACAATCAATCAGCTCGTCCGTAAGGGCAGGCAAAAGATTGCCCTGAAAACGGGCGCACCAGCGCTGGAGAAATCTCCCCAGCGGCGCGGAGTGTGTACGCGCGTGTATACGTCCACCCCTAAGAAGCCGAACTCGGCTCTACGTAAGGTGGCGCGCGTTCGCTTGACGAACGGCATCGAAGTTACGGCCTACATTCCGGGAGTGGGGCACAACTTGCAGGAGCACTCGGTTGTCCTCATCCGCGGCGGCCGCGTTAAGGATCTGCCGGGCGTTCGTTACCACATCGTGCGCGGGACCCTTGATACGGTCGGCGTGAACGATCGACGGCAGGGAAGATCAAAGTACGGCGCGAAGCGCCCCAAGTGATCGACGGAAGCATCAAAAGCGTTTCGTCAGGACAGCGATAAAGCGAGAACTCGGAACCGACAATGTCTCGAAAAGGACCAGCCAAACGACGCGAATTGCTCGCCGACCCCGTGTTCCACGAACGGGTCGTGACGCAATTCATCAACTGCATGCAGGAATGCGGAAAGAAGAGCACGGCCGAGCGCATCTTTTACGGTGCTGTCGAGGTCGTCGAGGGGCGGCTTCGCGAAAGCGGACTCGAACTCTTCAAACGCGCCCTCGATAACGTCAGGCCGGCGGTGGAAGTCCGCTCGCGCAGGGTGGGTGGTGCTACCTACCAGGTGCCGGTCGAGGTGCGGTCCTCGCGCCAGATCGCCCTGGCGATTCGGTGGCTCATTTCCAACGCGCGAAGCCGTCCCGAGCGCACGATGCGCGACCGGTTGGCGGGTGAATTCATCGACGCCGCCGGCAATCGTGGCGGTTCGGTGAAGAAGCGCGAAGACACACACCGCATGGCCGAGGCCAACAAAGCCTTCGCTCACTATCGTTGGTAAGGGAGGAGCGGCGGCAGTCATAGGCCCGGCTTGAGTTCATGGCACGTAAAGTATCCCTCTCGAAAATCCGGAATATCGGCATCATGGCTCACATTGATGCCGGCAAGACCACGACGACCGAGCGGGTCCTTTTTTACACTGGTATCAGCCACAAGCTCGGGGAAGTTCACGACGGCGCAGCCACGATGGACTGGATGGAGCAGGAGCAGGAGCGCGGCATCACGATCACTTCGGCCGCCACCACCTGTTTCTGGAAGGACTACCGCATCAACATCATCGACACTCCGGGGCACGTCGATTTCACCATTGAGGTGGAGCGCTCGCTACGCGTGCTCGACGGTGCGGTCGCGGTGTTCTGTGCGGTCGGCGGTGTAGAGCCGCAGTCGGAGACGGTGTGGCGCCAGGCGGATCGTTACCATGTTCCCCGCGTCGCCTTCGTCAACAAGATGGACCGAGTCGGTGCGAATTTCGAGGCGGTCGTGGCCCAGATTCGTGACCGTCTGCGAGCTCCGGCGATTCCCATTCAACTTCCGATCGGCAAAGAAGAGACCTTCGAAGGCGTCATCGATCTGATGCGGATGAAGGCCATCCGCCAGGATCCGAAGGATCTGGGCTGGACGGTCCTGACCGACGAGATTCCGCCGTCGATGCTCGAAGAGGCCAAGGCGGCTCGCGAAGCTCTGGTCGAGGCGCTCGCCGATACCAACGAAGCGGTGCTCGAGAAGTTCCTCGAGGGGCGTGAGATCGGCGAGGCGGAACTGCGTAGCGCGCTGCGGGTCGCGGTAACCCAGATGAAGCTGGTGCCAGTTATCTGCGGCTCGGCGTTCAAGAATAAGGGAGTCCAGTCGCTGCTTGATGCGGTGGTCGATTACCTGCCGTCGCCCGCCGACATTCCGCCTGTGGTGGGTGTCGACCCGGCTCACAAAGAAATCGAACTGACGCGCGCGGCCGAAGATGACGCGCCATTCTCCGCGCTCGCTTTCAAGATCATGACGGATCCGTTCGTCGGAACACTGGTTTTCATGCGGGTCTATTCCGGCAGCGCGAAAGTCGGCGATCAGGTCTACAACGTGACTCGCGACCGCAAGGAACGCGTCGGCCGTCTTCTCAAGATGCACGCGAACAATCGCGAGGATGTCGAAGAGGTATACGCCGGAGACATTGTGGCGTGTGTTGGCATGAAGAGCGCCATAACCGGCGACACTCTTTGTGACCCGAAATCGCCCGTGTTGCTCGAGAGCATGACCTTCCCCGAGCCTGTCATTTCGGTTGCCATCGAGCCGAAGACCAAGGCGGACCAGGAAAAGGTTTCAGCGGCGCTTCAGAAATTCGTGCACGAAGATCCTTCGTTCCGCGTCAAGCAGGACGAAGAGACAGGGCAGACCATCATTTCGGGGATGGGGGAACTCCACCTCGAAATCATCGTCGACCGCATGTTGCGCGAGTTCAAGGTCGACGCGAACGTAGGCAAGCCGCAGGTGGCCTACCGCGAGACGATACGCAAGAGTGTCCAGGAGCGGCTTCGTTACGCGAAGCAATCCGGAGGACGCGGACAGTTCGCCGAGGTCTGGCTCGAGGTCGGTCCGCTCGAGGCCGGTAAGGGCTTCGTTTTCGAGGACGGCATCAAGGGCGGAACGATTCCGCGAGAGTACATACCCGCGGTCGAGAAGGGCCTGCGAGAGGCGCTGTCGGCGGGACCATTGGCCGGATATCCGGTCATCGATTGCAAGGTGCGGTTGTTCGACGGCTCCTACCACGAAGTAGATTCGTCGGAAATGGCGTTCAAAATTTGCGCGTCCATGTGCTTCAAGGAAGCGACGCGTAAGGCGTCACCGGTACTGCTCGAGCCGATCATGGCCGTCGAGGTCGTGGTTCCCGAGGACTACATGGGAGACGTCATCGGCGACCTCAACAGCCGCCGCGGACGGATACAGAGCATGACGGCCCGAGCGGGCGCGCAGGTGGTAGCGGCCAATGTGCCGCTGGCGAACATGTTCGGTTACGCAACCGAACTGCGTTCACGCACGCAAGGCCGAGCCACATACACGATGCAGTTCGACCACTACGAACCGGTTCCCTCTTCGGTCTCCGAGGAACTGACGGCACGCGCCGTCGGCTCCTGAGCGAGCGGGCGAAGAGATCAGTAACTGACGAGCATCAGGCAGCAGTCGCAAGACGCATAGAGCATACGGGAGAGCGAAAAAGTCATGGCTAAGGAGACATTCAAGCGCACGAAGCCGCACGTCAACGTTGGTACGATCGGACACGTCGACCACGGTAAGACTACGCTTACGGCAGCTATCACTTTGGTGCAGTCGAAGAAGGGATT
>CAITLU010000033.1 GCA_903893315.1 uncultured bacterium | reverse complement strand
CGACGGCGTGGTGAACAACTCCGGCGCCGAGCAGTGCGACGACGGTAATTCCAGGGACGGCGACGGCTGCACCGCGGCCTGCGTTCGCGAGCGCTGCGGCGACGGCGTGGTGAACAACTCCGGCACCGAGCAGTGCGACGACGGTAATTCCAGGGACGGCGACGGCTGCACGGCCGAGTGCCGCGACGAGATCCCGGTGGCGGTGGTTGTTGAGTCGCGCACACCTCAGGTGGCGGACGCAACGGTGGGAGCGACGGGGGCCACGGCGAAGGAAGAACCCTTGCCGGTCGTTGAGCAGGCGGCGCCTGTTGCGGCTGCTGTTGCCGAAGCCGAACCGATGCCAGCAGCAGTGCCCGCTATTCCGCAGGTTGCGGTCGAAGCGAGGTCGGCGGCGGTTGACGACGAAGGCATTGTAGGAGATGCGGTTTCGCCGCCGGAACCAGTACCGGTACCGGCTCCGCTAGCACCAGAGCCAGCACCGGTTTTGGTGCCGCAACCAGTACAAGCAGCACCGACACCGCTGCCTCAGCCGCAACCAGCGATGGCGTTGCAAACAGAACCGGAGCCACCGGCTCCGCTGCAACCGCAGGCGTCGCCGGCGCAGTCAAATCCACGGTTGCCGCCGACCGCACCGTCTCCAGTGCCTCGGTGCGGTGATGGCCATGTGGACGCAGGTGAAGGTTGTGATGATGGTAATCTGAGCGACGACGACTGTTGCTCAAGCCTTTGTGTGCCGGCGAAGCCTTCATCGACCAAGACGTGGAACGCGCTCGGCGCGGGGCTCGGTGGTACTTCGACGCGCGCTGGTTCGGTGGTGTCGGCGATCGCCGCAGGTGCCGGCGGTGTTTTTGCGGCGGGAGATTTTACGCAGGCCGGCGACGCCGCAGCGTCGCGCATCGCATTCTGGAATCGTGTTCGTTGGTCCTCGGTGGGTGAAGGTTTCGACGACCGTGTTCTCGCGCTGGCGCGCAGTGAGCGAGGCCAGCGCTTGTACGCGGCCGGCGATTTTCTCCACAGCGCAAATGTCGAGGTCAGGCGCGTGGCGGCTTGGGACGGAAACGCATGGACGGCACTGGGCGAAGGGGCCGATGCTTCGGTGCGCGCTCTTGCCGTCCAGGACAGTGGTGTTTTTGCAGGTGGAGATTTCGTGTCGTTGTCGGGTCAGGGCGCCGCGCATGTCGCCCGTTGGGATGGACAGCGCTGGTCCGCGCTCGGTGATGGCGTCGATCGCTCCGTATGGGCTTTGCTCGTGGTCGGCTCGGACCTCTTCGCGGGTGGTGATTTCGCCAAGGCAGGCGGGCGCCCGGCGCCTGGCGTAGCGAGATGGGATGGCCGTGAATGGCAGTCAGTGGGGGACGGTATCGTCGGTAGCGTAAGGGCCTTGGCGTGGTCGAATGGCGTGCTCTACGCCGGTGGAGAGTTCCTGACCTCGGGCAGCGGCAGGGTGCTCTCCAACGTCGCGCGATTTGACGGCACGATGTGGCACTCGATGTCGACCGGTGCCGGTGGCCGCGTGCTCGCGTTGACTGTTGCAGGAGGCGCCGTGTACGCAGGCGGCGATTTTACAACCATCGGCGGCGTGTCCTCCGCGCGTATTGCCAAATGGCAGGACGGCGCATGGTCGAATGTCGGCGCCGGCTTTGCGGCGAGCGTTACGGCTCTGGCTGAATACAACGGTCGTCTGGTTTCAGGTGGGCGGTTCTTGCGTGTCGGCGGCGTGTCAGCACCGCGCATAGCGCAGTGGGGTCCGGCCGACTGCGTGAGCGTTCCTGGTATCGCGGCGCACCCGTGAAACTCGTCATATTCGACATCGACGGTACGCTGACGCTCGGAGGTGGACTCGGCACCGGCTGTTTCTTCTCTGCGCTCGAAGTCGCGTTCGGAACTTGCCCGATTCCGCGCCGTCTGGATGCCTACCGCGAGTCGACCGATGCCGGTATTTCCAGGGAAGCGCTCGAGATTGCGCTCCAGCGCGCGCCCAGCGTCTCGGAACTCGACAGGCACAAACAGGTGTATCTGCACCTGCTCGAGAGGGAGATATTGCGAACCCCAGGAGCCTATCGTCCGGTACCCGGCGCCGACCGTGTGGTTTCGCTGCTGCTGGAAGGCGGTGAGTGGATGGTGGCTCTGGCTACCGGGAACTGGCGGCGTGCGGCTGCCCTCAAACTGGCGAACGCTTCGATTCAACTGGGCGAGTCCGAACTTCCGGGTGGCTTTTCCGAGGACGGAGATTCCAGAGTGTCGGTGCTTCGCGCCGCACTGGAGCGCGCCGGCGCCGAGCGGCAGGGAAGCGACTTCGATCGGGTCGTGTACGTGGGAGATCAGCTTTGGGATCTGGCCGCCGCACGGGCGGCGGGAGTGGACTTCGTAGGAATAGGCAGCGGGGAACAGGGCCGGGTCCTGGAAAATGCCGGTGCCGCGGTCATTGAAGACTTCGGATGCTTCGAGCGGTTCCTGGTCCGGCTCGAGGGAATGTAGGAAATTCGCGATACTGGGCGTCAGGCCTCCGGTTCGTGGTTGGACGGCACGTGGATGGGACCACGGCTGGGTTCGTAGATTCGATCACTATTGCCCCGGACGGTCGGGGGCCGGTTTCGGCTTCGCATGGACACACCTGATCGCGTTTCCACGGTTTTGATTGCCGCAAACGCAATGTGCCTGTAGAGACCTCCCTTGTCTTCGAGGTACGCGACGGCGGTGAGGTGTTTGTCTCATGTGAGCCACTGTGGTCCCTTGGCCGCTGGTGTTCTGCGAAACCCCCGTGTGACATTGGCCCGAGGCCGTTGTGCGATGGCGGTATGGTGCGGGCAGGGCGAATACTGTTCCGGTGACGCCCAGGTCCGAGGGTGAAGCAAGGTGTGCGTGGTTTTCTTTTGATGCGGCTGAGATTGGCTGTGCTTCGCGGCGGGTTGTCTGGCGCCGCCCTTTTGATGCTGACTTTTTGATGGTAGTACGGCGCGGAGATAGGTGGCGGCCTGTGCCTGCCGCGGGATAGTGACGAGGACCTTAACTTGGCGATAAAGCACGACCAGAACCGGGTTGAAAAGCGCGAACGCCTTGTCCGGGCGGCGATCGAAGCGTTTACCGAAACCGGTTACGACAACACCACCGTCAGCGACATCGTCCGCCGCGCCGGCATGACTCCGAGCACGTTCTACAACTACTATCGCGACAAGGACGCGTTGCGCGACGAGCTTTTCGAAGGTGCGGCCGCTCAACTCCTTGCCCGGCTCGCGGCGATCCGCGAGAGCGCGGGGTCGGTAAGGGAGTTCGTGCAAATGGCCTGCAAGGGGCTGTTCGCCGGGATGGTGCAGGACAGCACCAACGTGTCGCTGCTCAAGCGCAATCTGCCGATGCTTCGGTTTCTGGCGGACAGCAAATCTCTGCAAGCGGTCTACGCGGCCATCCGCAACGACATCGCGCAGGCTGCGGAGCGCGGGGTACTGCTGCCCATAGATGCCGAGCTTGCGACCGCGCTTGTAAGAGGGACGGTTCTCGAGATTGGGGTGGCGTTGCTGCTCAATCCGGGGGCCGACGTAGATACTGCGGTAGAGTTCGTGACCAAGGGACTGGTTTCCGTACTGCAGTCAGCGAAGCAGGGCGCTTAAAAAAACGCGAGGGCTCACGCCCTGTCTCCGATGAATTCTGCGTGATGCCGCATGACCTCAGGCGGTTTCGGAGGGGGGCGGCTCGTTCAAGCGCAGCCAGTAGTGCGCCAAGGCGCGCACGGTCTCGGTGAACTCCGAAAAATCGACGGGCTTCCTGACGTAGCTGTTGGCGGAGAGGCTGTAGCTCTCGATCACGTCGGACGGCTCGTCCGATGATGAAAGGACGATCACGGGGATAAGCTTGGTCAGCCGGTCGGCGCGAAGGCGGCGAAGCACCTCGAGCCCATCGACCTTCGGAAGTTTGAGGTCCAGCAGGATGAGGGCCGGCATTTCACTGGACTTGCGGTCGGTGTGGGTCCCCAACGCGAACAGATAGTCGAGTGCCTCAAGCCCGTCTCGAGCCACCTCGACGCGGTGCGTGACACCGCTCTTTTCCAACGCGCGCCGCGTAAGCACCGCGTCGTCGGGGTTGTCCTCTACTACAAGAATGATGCGCTCGGCCATGGCTGTCCCCCCTTTGTCTCTGCGATACGGCAATATAGTCACGGCAGCGTGAAATAAAATGTTGCCCCTTTCCCGGCCACGCCTTCGGCCCTTACTTCTCCCCCGTGCCGCCTGAGGATCAGTCGGACAGTCGCGAGTCCCGTCCCGGAGCCCTCGAACTCGTTGCGGTCGTGCAGGCGCTGAAAGGCGCGGAAAAGCTTGTCCGCATAGGCCATCTCGAAGCCTACACCATTGTCGCGAACGTAGAAGGCCATTTTGCCATCGGGGGTCGAAGTCGCTCCGAACTCGATGCGGGGTTCCTCCGTCCCGGCGGTGAACTTCCAGGCGTTCTCCAGCAGGTTCTCGATTGCGCTGAGCAGCAGTACTGGATCGCCGTGGACGATCGGCGTCGCCTCGATCAGGAAGTCGACTTGGCGTTGCGGGTCCCGGCGTCGTAACTCTTCGGATACCTTGCGGGCCAGAGCGCTCAAATCCACTGCCTCGGGCTTCAACTCGTAGCGACTGACACGGGTGAGTTTGAGGAGATCGTCGATCTGGCGCGCCATGCGTTGGCTCGCGGCGCGGATTCGGTCGAGGTGTTCGCGGCCGCCGCTTTCCAGGCGCTCTCCAGACTCCTCAGCGATGAGTTGGCTGAACCCGTCTATGGTGCGAAGCGGCGCTCGCAGGTCGTGGACGATCGAGTACACGAACGATTCGAGTTCCTGGTTGGCGGCGCGCAACTCGACCGTGCGGGCCGCGACTTGCTGCTCGAGTTCGGCCTTGAGCCGACCCACTTCTTCCTCTGTGTGACGATGTTCGGTGACATCGTGAGAGAAAACCATGAGACCGACCACGCGTCCCATCGAGTCGTACTCCGGCAGCTTGTCGGTGCGCGTCCAGATCGACTTGCCGCCGGGAAGATCGAGTTCCTCGACGATGCCGAGCTTGGGCCGGCCACTCTGGATGATTTCGAGGTCGTCACGGTAGAGGTCGTAAGCCTTGTTCGGCAGGACTTGCGAGCAGGGCTGGCCCTCCATTTCCTCGACCGTGTGGCCTGTGGATGCGGCCGCCGACTTGTTGACGAGCAAGAACCGGTTTTTCGTGTCTTTGTACCAGACCATCGCCGGTACCGTGTTGAACATCAGGCGGAACTGCTGCTTCTCACGGAACAGGTTGTCCTCGGTGCGCCTGTGTTCGAGTCGTTCGCGCTCGAGATCTTCGGTCAATCTACTTACGTCGCGGAAGTTCTCCTCTCGTTCTTTGTCGATCAGCCGCCGCAACTGCCCCAGCTTCGCCGATCGCACGACGAATGCCTGCACCAGGGCTGCCAGCAGGGAACTCGCTAGAAGGCCGCAGGCGAGTACGGCCCAGGGAGTCCATGTCAGCAAGGCGGCGACGAAACGCGGGCCGGCGGTGACTGCCAGAACCCACTGCCTGGATCCGAAGTCCATCGTGTGCGTATGTCGTGCCGGGTCCGCACCGATGAGATGCGAGAGAATGAGCAACGGGGAGTCTGAATCGGCGGAAATGGCGTCACGGTGTACCAGAGCGCGTTCGCTCGAGGAGGTCGCCACATCACGAAGCTCTACCGTGAGCGAGGCTCGGTCGAGATCGGAAAGCGCCGCGTCCAGGATCGGGTCAAACTCCAGAAGCGCAGATGCGAACCCGAGCAGCTCTTCGGTCGGTTGGGTGGCGCCGGAGCCAGCCGACCGCAGCGCAAAGACGGGCTCGATGAGCAGCACTGCCGCGGTCGTGCCGTTGGAACTCTGCAGGCGCAGCGGCGGGGAAAGAGCCTCGGTGCGGCGCGTGCGAGCGTAGCCGACCGCAGTGCTCAGCAGCGCGGTTCCCGAGATGTCCGCCCCCGGTGTCAGATCGAGGCCTTCGATCGAAGCACCGCCGGCCAATCCGAGTTGGACCGGGAAATATTCGGACGCCGCCGGTAGAGCTTCGCTGCCGCGGTGGATGCGAAAGCCCGGCAATCCGTCGAGCCACTGCTCTTCTTCGAAAGCCTTGAGACCGTCTTCACCTATGCGCGGAGCCCAATCCAGAGAGTGGACGGCGACATTCTTGCCGAGCTCGGCGGTGAAGCTGCGCAGGCTGCTTCGGGTACTTCCGTGGCTTGTTACGAGAAAAGAGGAAAGCGCCTTGAGCAGCGCGACGTCGCGGCTGAGTTCGCGCTGCACGGCAGCGACGATGCCGTTGGAGCGGCGCGCAATTTCACTTTCGATGCGAAGCGATTGCTGCTGCTGAGCCGAGAGAAAACCGACTACCGTCAGTGCCAGACCGCCGGCGAAAATCGCTGTCGCGGCACCACGCCCGGATCGTGGAACCACGGTCACGCTGTTTCGAGCTGACGACGGGGAGCTTCCTCTCAGTTTTGTGCGGCTTGCTTTCAATGGGGACTCACCACACCACGCTCGTGGCGCAGCGCACCAACCTTAGTCGGTTTACCCGAAGTGAAAAAGCGCCATGCACGGGAATCCGGACGAAGTTAAGGTGTCGCGCCGCGTCTCTGGATCAGGCGAGACCGCCCGTGTTGGCCGGACGAGAGCGGCCGGCGCCGCGTCGTCTGGACTTAGCCGTGGGGGTCGGTCAGGAGGTAGAATCCGTGCTGCCGTTGCCGACCGTAAAGCCTTTTTGCAGCCTTCTCGTTACTCGTTCCGGCCTTTTCTTCAGCCATCTGTGAGGTTTTGAGTACGCTGATGTCAGAGAACACACGTTCTGCGATCGATAGTTCCGCGACCTTGATGGCCGTCAGCCCGTGGTTGGAGGCTAATCTACCTGCTCGGCCTTCGCTTCGTGGTGAGGTCGCCGTGGATGCCGTGGTGGTCGGCGGTGGCTACACAGGGCTTTCCACGGCGCTGGCCCTGAGGGCGGAAGGCCTGAGCGTAGCGGTCGTAGAGGCCCGTACGTGCGGATTCGGCGCGAGCGGCCGAAACGCCGGTCATCTGACCCCGACCATCGGCAAGGACCTGCCGACCTTGATGCGGTTGTTCGGTCACGACCGGGTGGCCTCGCTGGTTGGGTTGGTCGAACTCGCGATCGACGAAGTCGAGCGGTTGATCCGGGTTCACGCGATCGAATGTGAGTACGAAGCGGTGGGCAACGTCATCGCGGCGGTGCATCCACGGCAGTTTGCGAACATCGACAGGGCAGCTGCCGCGGCGCGGGCTTTCGGTCTTCCCGGGGAGTTGCTCGAACCCGACGCGATGCGGGCGCGCGGCCTGCCGGGGTCCTTCCTGCGCGGTTATCACGAGCCTCACGGAGGGATTCTCCATCCCGGTCTTTACGTGGCCGGGCTGCGGCGCGCGGCGTTGGCTTGCGGGGCGACGATCTTCGAGGAATCGCCGGTGCTGCGCGTCGAGGACGGACAGCGGCCCTGTGCCCACACGCAAGAAGGCTCTGTCCGTGGGCGCGTGCTGGTAATTGCCACCAACGCTTACGCCCGGGGCTTGCCGCTGCCGGCGCCGTTGCCGGCCTACATGATGCCGGCGTATGTCCAGCTCCTGCAGACGGCTCCGCTCAACCCCGCGCAACTTGCCGCCGTGGGATGGCAGGGGCACGAGGGCCTCTACACGGCCCACGAAGCTCTGGAAAGCTGGCGGCTGACGCGCGACAACCGCATAGTCGGCGGCGCCAAGCACGTACGCTACGGATATGCCGGAAGGGTACTGCCGGACGCCGACGCCGACGTGGCGCTGCGTCTGGACGCGGTATATCGACGTCGTTTCCCGGAACTTGCAGATGTCGAGATCACGCAGACCTGGGGTGGACGCATTGGATTCGCCCTGGATTTCCTGCCGGTAGTTGGACGTACCGGCAAGGCGAACAATATCTACTATTCGATGTCCTACGCCGGCCACGGCATTGCGATGGCGACGTACTCAGGCCGCATGGTGGCCGACCTCGTTGCTGGCCGCAGCGGGCCGGGAGCCGCTCTTTGGGCAAGACGCAGCCTGCGTCTGCCTCCCGAGCCGTTTCGGTGGCTGGTATTCCATGCCCTCAACGGTTTCTTCGAGGGGGTAGATCGACGCGTGGATAGGCTGGTTGGTTAGGCGATCAGATTCCGTTTTCTTCGATCACCCGCTGGTACCACAGCGCACTCAGTTTTGGAGTACGTACCTGGGTCTGGAAGTCGCAGTGGACGATGCCGAAACGCTTGGAGAACCCGAAAGTCCACTCGAAGTTGTCTATCAGCGACCACAACATATAGCCGCGCAGGTCTACGCCGTCGGCGATGGCGCGGTGACACATCTCGAGGTGGCTTTGCAGGTAACGCAGACGCTCGACGTCTTCGACACGGCCTTGCGGTCCTATCGTCTCTTCTTCGAACCCGGCGCCGTTCTCCGTGACGTAAAGTGGCAACCCGTAACGTTCGTGAAATTCCTTGAGGACCAGCCACAGACCGGCCGGATAAACTTCCCAGTCCATCGCGGTGTAGGCGCCCGGGGCTCGACACGTGCGGGTCTTGAAAAACCCGTTTTCGTCGTCGCGCACTATCGTGCGCGTGTAGTAGTTGACGCCGATGAAATCGACAGGTGTCGTAAACAGTGCGCGGTCAGCGGTGTCGATGTCCGGTAGCGACTCACCGAACTGGTCGCACATCGCGACCGGATAAGTTCCGAAAACGATCGGGTCGACGAACCACTCGTTGTTGAAGCCGCGCGAACGCGCTGCGGCCTTCACGTCGCGAGGATCGTCAGGGTCGGCCGGCATATGGGCCTGTACGCTGACCGTGATGCCGATGCTGCCCGCCGACTCGTGTTGGCGGAAACGTTCAACTGCCAGTCCGTGGGCGCGAAGCACGTTGTGTCCGGCGCGCAGCGCCTCGCCGAAATTGCTGCGTCCCGGCGCGTGCGCTCCAATTGCGTAGCCGAGCCAGGTGAACATCGCGGGTTCGTTGAAGGTGATCCAAAGAGGCACGCGATCGGCGAAAGCCGCGAATGCCGTGTCCGAGTAATCGGCGAAACGTTCTGCGATGTCCGCACAGGTCCAGCCGCCCTGGTCTTCGAGAGCCTGAGGCAGATCCCAGTGGTAGAGCGTCGCCATCGGCGTGATGTCGACTTCGAGCAGGGCGTCGATGAGGCGATCGTAGAAGGCGAGGCCGGCGGTATTTACGGCGCCGCGCCCCGATGGGAACAGACGCGGCCAGGCGATGCTGAAGCGGTAAGCCCCGAGTCCGAGGCCGCGCATTATCGCTACGTCCTGCCGGAAGCGCCGGTAGTGGTCACAGGCGACGTCTCCGTTGTCGCCGCCCGTGATGGTGCCGGATTGGTGGGCAAAGGTGTGCCAGATGCTGGTCCCGGCGCCGTCCGCCAGGGGAGAGCCCTCTATCTGGTAGGACGCCGAGGCAGTGCCCCACACGAAGCCCTCTGGGAATCGGAGCACGGCCATGGTCGTTATGGTGAGGTCCGGTCCGTATTCAGATCTGCTCGAGGATGGCCTTGCGCCGTGCCTCGTACTCCTCGTTGGTGATAAGGCCCATGTCCCGCAGCCCCGAGAGGATTCTCAGACGTTCTTCGACGGGGCGTCCGTTGTTGCTGCCGGGATCTCGAGCTGGAGCGGGTGTCGCGGCCTGTGCCTCGGACTCCTGCGGCGCCGCCGCTTGCGCAGATGCGGGCGCGACCGCTTGCGCGTCGTTGTCCTTCTTTGACCCGAAGGGCCAGTACTTCGAGAAGAATCCCTCTTTCTCAGGCGGCTTTTCTGGAAGGTGCCCAGTGCGGACCGCTTCGATCATCGCATCGTGGGAAGGGAAGCTGTAGCCCTTCAGATTGCCCTGGTGGCAGTGGTAGTTGCCCTCGCGGCGGTCGGCATGACAGCCGTAGTGGTCAAGGGCGCCGCCGGTATGAGCAAGCGCTGCGGTGGGCAACGACAAAAGGGACGTGGCAAGGACGGCGCACAGCGCCAGGGCCGATTTCATGATCGAGTTTCTACCCGAGCCCAGGCGTGTCTGCCACCGGCAGTGTGTGCGAGGGCTGAACTCGACATCCGCCGGTGATCGCCGACTGCAACGAGCAGGGCTGGCGCGAGACCCCGGCGCGACGCCCCGCAGGCTCAGCGGCGCCTTCAAGCCGGTTTGCTTGCGCGACCGAGCGACGATTAATTTGCCGCGGTGAAAACTCTCGGAGCACGAACCGCCGCTGTATTGGTTATCCTTGTCTGCTTGGTCGGCGGGGCTGGTTGCAACGCACGCGTGCCACTTGGACTCGACGCGGATTTCGCGTCTGCCGGAGTGGACAAGATTCTCCTGCTGCCGGTCATCGACGCACGTCCTGAGCGGCTGGATTACGTGGTCATAAGCCGCAACGTCGCTGACGCGACTGTTCGGATCATGGGCGAAAAAGGCTACCTCGTTTCGGAGAGCGATGCCTACGGGCAGCGCCCTACGGGGCCGATCGACATCGACACCGTGGAAGCCAAGGGACTGGCCGCGCTTGCTCCCGAGGACGCACGCTGTTTCCTGGTCGTGCAGGTCGAACGGATGGACCGCAGTGTCGACGAACTGGGGGCGTCGTACTCTGTGCGGCTGTCAGCGCTGCTGGTGGATCGTGACGCCGTGCGGGTGCTGTGGCGAGATACCGCCTCGGCCAGCAACAACCTCACCGGTATGTTGACCGTGCTGGCCCACGGATCGAGCCAGTACGAGGCTGCGGTTAACGCAACGCGAACCTTGTTCGAGACACTTCCCCTTCACCCTGACGTCGAGAAGATAAAGAAAAAGCACTGATTCCCGGCTGCATGGGCTCTCCCCGGCTCGCAGCTTCAGGAACCCACCGCGCTCCGCATCCCGCAGAGGCGGCCGCTGTCGAAGGGCTCTTTCCGCATGGCGCGAAGGTTCCGCTGTCGGTCATCCAGCATCAAAGCCATGAAGGCGGGCGACCAGCGCTGCCAAGGCACTGCTGGATCGCTACCCTTCATCAGGTGTAGTCGGTACTATTCGACGGTCGGCAACGGCGCGGTGGCGACGATGTCGACTTGTGGGGAAACGCGACACTCTTATCTGGCCAGGAGAACGATATGCCCATGAAACGCGCACCGCTTACCGCTCTGACCGCTTTCTTCCTGCTCGTCGCTACGGCGGCCGTTGCCGCACCGCCGGACAGTCCGAGCCAGGTGCACAGGAGCAAGATCTCAAAGACCGAGGTTCTGCTGACCTGGCATGACAACAGTAACAACGAGACGGGATTCGAAATCCTCCGCCGTCAGCAACCCAACCGGCAGTTCGAGTCACGCGGAACGGTAGCCGCCGACGTCGAGGAGTTCGCCGACAGCGTCGAGAAGGGGGCCGTCTATACCTACTTGGTGAGAGCCTACAACGCTGACGGCAACTCGGAGGACAGCAACCAGTGCTTCGTAGGTCGCACCCCGCCGAACATTCCAATCGCGGTGGACGTCCGCCTCATCGCCCTTACGGTCGCTCGAGTTTCGTGGGCTGACGTCAGCCAGACCGAGACCGGCTTTCTTATCCAGAGGGCCGCCGAGGGCGAGGGTTTCCGGAACGTCGCCGTGGTGCCCGCCAACGTCGAAATGTGGGACGACTGGGGGCTCCAGTCCGCGCATACCTACACCTATCGTGTGCGCGCTCAGGGCCGTCCCGCCAACTGTGTCGACAACTCCAGGTTCTCGGTCGAGCGCGCCGTTACCACCAAAGGCGGTGTACGTGTCCTGACCGTAGACTTGAGCGGCAACGGCAAGGGCACCGTCGTCAGCATTCCTGAAGGCATTCACTGCGGACCGTTGCGCGCGGCGTGCAGCGCGGAGTTCCCGCTCAGCACGATGGTGACACTGCAAGCTCAGCCCCACGCCTCCTCAAGCTTCCAGGAATGGCTCGCGGTGCCTGCCTGTACGGGCAGCGACGGTCCATGCAGCTTCAATATGGGGAAGGACCGCGTTGTGACGGCAGTCTTCAGCAAGAAGTCGGTAACCAACTAGGAAAGGGTTCTTCCGTCAGTCGGAAACAAAGAGGCGGCCGCAAGCTTGAGGTTTGCGGCCGTTTTTTTGTCGGGCGGACTCGGGTCCGTCGTCTCCGTGTCAGCTCTGCTCGCGGCCGCGTTCCTGCACCGCGTTCCTGCGCGCGCGGATCTGCTCGGATGAGACCGATCGGATGTGTGCGCGCGAGTGCTCACCTTCGAGTTCGAGGCCTCTGCCGAGTTCGGTCTTGTAACCTTCGTCGATCAGGCGCTTGTAGGCACGCACGACATCGCGCGGACACGAACGCATGTCGTGCGCGAGTGCTAGTGCGGTTTCGAGCAATTGTTCGGGAGCGACG
This sequence comes from uncultured bacterium, assembly GCA_903893315.1. GTDB lineage: Bacteria > Desulfobacterota > Binatia > UBA1149 > CAITLU01 > CAITLU01. Next base: position 29,057 of record CAITLU010000033.1, on the reverse strand, counting down.
ACCCGGTTGACCAGGCCCCATTCCAGCGCCTGCTCGGCACCGAGGTAGTTGCCGCTCAGTGACAGTTCCTTGGCTCGATAGACCCCGATGGTGCGAGAGAGCTTCTGGCTCAATCCCCAACCCGGCAGGATTCCGACGCGGGCGTGCGTGTCGGCGAAGCGCGCTTGGGTCGAAGCCAGCAACACGTCGCAGGCCAGCGCGAGTTCGAACCCGCCGGTGATGGCGAAGCCATTGATGGCGCCGATGACGGGGCCGGGGAAATTTTCGACTGCGCGTACCACGTCTGCGCCGGCAACTACTTCTTCGCGTTCGCGGTCGCTTGCAGGGACGCCTTGCGTCTCATTCTCGCCGCCGAGTTCCTTCAGATCGAGGCCGGCGCAGAACGCGCGGCCGGTTCCGGTGAGGATGACGACATCTACCGTCTCGTCGGCCGCGAGTTCGTTGAAAACCCGCACCAGTTCGCGGCGTAACTCGCGCGACAGTGAGTTGAGCTTTGCGGGACGGTTCAGTGTGACGGTGGCAACGCCGTCGCGGCGCTGAATCAGCAGGATGTCTTCGATCATGCGTTGTGCTCCAGGTTCGAATTCCGGCGGTACTTACTCCAACGCCGCCAAGGCGCTGCGCAGCGACGCTGCCAGGGTGTCGAGATCGTCGCGGCCGGGATTGAGGCGTTCAAGGAAAGAGCCGCCGAGATGGAAGCCGTCGCTGCCGTGGCGGGGCAGTACATGGAGGTGGCAGTGGAACACCGTCTGTCCGGCAACCGGCCCTTCGGCCATGAAGAGGTTGATACCTTCACACGGCATCGGTGAGCGCCGCACCGCTGCCGCCAGACGCTGGGCGACGGCGACCATCCGCGCGGCGGCGTCGGCGTCGAGTTCGGTGAGCCCCTTGGCGTGGCGGTTGGGAACGATCAGCAGGTGGCCGGGCACGACCGGGAACAGGTCTAAAAACGCGGTTACATGCTCGTCGCGGTAGACGATCGCGGCCGGCGCGCGGCCAGCGACGATCGCGCAAAAGATGCAGTCGGTAGGCTCTTGCATTGAGTGTGACTCCGGTCGGCCTCTCAGATAGCGGCTACGCGGCCGGCAGGAAAGCGGCGTGGCTGCGTAGCCGGGTCGGCGGCTCGCGTTGCTTGAGGCTGGCGGCGGCTCGCGAGTCCGAACTGCGGACTTGACGAGGCAGACCGGCGGAGATGCTGCGGTTGCTGGACTTCGCGGCTGCGCGCGGACATAAGCCGCTCCCTCGTGCGCTACGATGCGGTAATTTTCGACCTCGACGGAACCCTTCTCGATACCCTGCGTGACATCGCTGAATCGATGAACGCGGCTCTCGGGTCGTTGGCGGCGCCGGCGGTCGCGATAGAGGAATACCGGCGCTACGTCGGTGACGGGGTCGTCATTCTGGCCGAGCGCGTGTTGCCGCCGGGGCGTCGCGACCCTGACACCGTGGCCCGCTGCGTAGCGGTGATGCGCGAACTCTACTCCGCCAGGCTGACTCGCTGGAGCCGTCCATATCCCGGGATCGCCGAACTTCTCGACGGGTTGGGGGCGCGGGGAATCGAGATGGCGGTGCTCTCAAACAAACCGCACGCGATGACGGTGCCACTGGTGGCCCAGGTGCTGGCCCGTTGGCATTTTGGCGTAGTCATCGGGGAGCGTTCGGGCATTCCCCGCAAGCCCGATCCCCAGGCCGCGGTCGAAGTTGCCGAACTTCTCGCGGTGGATGCCGGACGGATTCTCTACCTCGGTGATACCGGCACGGACATGGAGACGGCGACGCGTGCCGGGATGTTCGCGGTCGGGGCGTTGTGGGGTTTTCGCGACCGCAAAGAACTGGAGGAGGCCGGGGCCGCAGCGCTGGTGTCGGAGCCTGGGCAGGTTCTGGATCTGCTGTGAAAGGTCCTTGCGCTGGAAGTTCCCGCCTCGGTCGCTATAGTGGCGCCTCGCCCGAGGTCTGTATGACCCCTCGCGGCGTCACCGCGAGCACCCCGAGTAGTCTATAGATGACGGCGATCCTCGGCATTTCTGCCTATTACCACGACTCGGCGGCTGCCCTGGTCATCGACGGCAAGATCGTCGCTGCGGCTCAGGAAGAGCGCTTCACTCGTATAAAGCACGACCATCGGTTTCCCGGGAACGCGATTCGCTACTGCCTGACCGAGGCCGGCCTCTCGGTAGCCGACATCGACCACGTAGCGTTCTACGACAAGCCGCTTTTGAAATTCGAGCGGCTGCTGGAGACCTACCTGTCGTTCGCGCCGGCCGGTTTTCCGTCCTTCGTTCGCGCGATGCCTTTGTGGTTGCGCCAGAAGCTCTACCTTCCGCGCGAACTGCGGCGCGGGCTCGACGGCCAGTACAAGGGCCGCTACGTCTTCACCGAGCACCACGAGTCGCACGCCGCCAGCGCCTTCTTTCCGTCGCCGTTCGAGGAAGCCGCGATCATGACGCTGGACGGGGTGGGCGAGTGGGCCACTTCGAGCTGGGGCGTCGGGCGCGGCAACCATATCGAACTGCGCGGTGAGCTGCGCTTTCCGCATTCGCTCGGCCTGCTCTATTCGGCGTTCACCTATTACTGCGGATTCAAGGTCAATTCGGGCGAATACAAGCTGATGGGCCTGGCACCCTACGGCGACCCGAAGTACGTCGACCTCATCCTGGACAACCTGCTCGACCTCAAGGAAGACGGCTCGTTCCGTATGGACATGTCGTACTTCAACTACTGTCAGGGGCTGACGATGACGTCGAAGAAATTCGACGCTCTGTTCGGCGGACCGGCCCGCGGGGCGGAGACCCGGATCGACGACAGGCATTTCGATCTCGCCGCGTCGATCCAGAAGGTGACCGAAGAGGTCATGCTGCGGATGGCCCGTCACGTCCACCGCGAGACCGGCACGAAAAACCTGTGCCTGGCCGGCGGCGTGGCTCTCAACTGTGTGGGCAATGGTCGCGTGCTGCGCGAAGGCCCGTTCGAGAACGTCTGGATCCAGCCGGCGGCTGGTGATGCCGGCGGTGCGCTCGGAGCCGCGATGTTCGTGTGGCACCAGTTGCTCGACAAGCCGCGCAGCGTGGGAGCGAGCGACAGCCAGTTCGGCAGCATGCTCGGTCCACGGTATTCCGACGTGGAGATTCGCGGCTTCCTCGATCAGGCCGGCGCCGTATATCACGAGTATCCCGGCGACGATCCGCTTTGCGATATGGTGGCGGGCCTGCTCGCCGAAGAGAAGGTCGTGGGCTGGTTCCAGGGCCGCATGGAGTTCGGCCCCCGCGCCCTCGGTGGGCGCAGCATTCTCGGCGACGCCCGCAGCCGTGAGATGCAGTCCACGATGAACCTGAAGATCAAGTTTCGTGAGTCGTTCCGTCCCTTCGCACCCTCGGTACTGGCCGAGCGCACCGGCGAATACTTCGAGATGCGCAGCAGCGACGAAAGTCCTTACATGCTGCTGGTCGCTCCCGTACGCGAAGGTCAACGCCTGCCGGTGGACGATGCGGCTGCGGGTCTCAAGGGCATCGACAAGCTCAAGGTTCCTCGGTCCAGGATTCCGGCTGTCACCCACGTCGACTATTCGGCCAGGGTGCAGACCGTCGATTCCGACCGCCACGGGCGCTACCGTCTTTTGATTGAGAAGTTCGATCAGAAGACGGGTTGCCCAGTTCTGATCAACACCAGTTTTAATGTGCGCGGCGAGCCTATCGTGTGCACGCCGTCGGACGCTTATCGATGTTTCCTTGCTACCAACATGGACGTGCTGGTGCTCGAGAACTTCGTGCTGCTAAAGAAAGAACAACCGAACGCCGTTGTTATCGACGTCGAAGCCTATCTCGCGCAGTTTCAGCTCGACTGAGGAGAACTCGGATGGCGATGGTCGAGATCAACTGGAACCCTACGCGGCGCGAACTAAGGCAGTTTGGACTGCTGTGTCTGACGATCTTCGGCGGTATGGCGGCCTACGGGTACTTCCACGACGGATCGGTGCTGGCGATGCGCATTCTTGCCGGCGCCGCGCTCGTTGGCGGCACGCTCGGGGTGCTGGCGCCGCAGGCGCTGCGTCCGATTTTCGTCGGCTGGATGATCGCCGCCTTCCCGATCGGCTGGACGATTTCGCACCTCTTGCTCGGCGCCATTTTTTTCTGCGTACTCACCCCGATCGGTCTTATGCTGCGCGCGTTCGGACAGGATCCGATGCACAGATCGTTTGATCGCGGTGCCAAGACGTACTGGAACCCGCACGAACAGGTCGAAGTGAAACGATACTTCCGCCAGTTCTGAGTTTGGAGACTATATAGATGGCGGACACCAAGGGACCGGATCGGAAAGAACCTCGTTCGAGCGGAGTTCGCAGCGAGTTTGAAAAGGAGGCCGACGCCGCCCAGGGTGGCCTGGTCGCCGAGTTCACCGACTACCTGCGGCAGAACCGGAAATGGTGGATCACGCCGATCGTGCTCGTGCTGCTGCTTGTGGGCGTACTCGTGATCTTCGGCGGCAGCGCTGCCGCCCCGTTCATCTACACGCTGTTCTAGCCGTGCGGCTTATCTCGCTGTGAGCTCGCCCAAGGGCCGTCTTGCGCTGTTTGCGGCCGCCGCCATCGTGCTGGCCTCGTTGCTAAGCCTGGCGATGGCGGAAGCCGTGCTGAGGCTGGTCGATTACCCTGCCGCGACCTTCTCTCCGTGGATCCGCAGTGAACATCTCGGCTTCCGGCTCGTTCCGAGTCTCAAGACGCGCATGAGCGGTCCTGAATATGATGTTGCAGTCGAGACCAATTCCATGGGGTTTCGTGATGACGAGATCGGGCCCAAGACAGGGAAGAGGATCCTGCTTTTGGGCGATTCCTTCGCGATGGGTTACGGGGTTTCGCGTGGGGAGATATTCGCCGACCGTCTGGAGCGAGACCTTGGCGTTGACGTCGTCGATGCCGGCACGGGCGGATACGAGATCGTCCATCAGGTCCAGTTACTGAAGGAGTACGGCAAGTCACTGGCTCCCGACTTCGTCGTCTACGCGCTCTATCTCGGCAACGATCTGGCGTGGAACGACCAATGGGAAAGGGGCAGTGACGGCACGCTGCGCAGCCTGGTGCGCGAGTATCCCGTGCGGCAGCCTCGTGAGATCAAGTTACTGCGACTGCTTCACGACTTCGCATACGGCCTGCGCGCCAAATCGAAGGAGAAGGACGGCGAGTGGCTGCCCTTCGACGGCTACCTCGGACTATGTGAGCGCGACTTCGGGGAGGAAGCGCGCAAAGACTACGACCAGGCCACGGGTCTGCTTGGCGAGATGGCGCAGCAGGTGCGCGGGCTCGGAGTGCCATTCTTCGTGGTGTTCGTCCCGTACCGGTCGATGGTCGAGCCGGAGGCCCGTGCGAGTTTGAAGGTGAAGGTGCCGGATCTCGACTCGCGCTACGACCTGACGCGGCCCGGTCGCGAGATGGACAGACGTCTGACAGAACTCGGGATCGACCATGCCGATTCGACGGCATTTTTGGCGGAGCAGCACAGCCGCACCGGGGCCGGGCTCTTCTTTCCGATCGATGGACACCTGACTCCGGAGGGGCACCGAGCCCTTGGCGCATTCCTGGAGCCGCTGCTCAAAGAGAGGCTTGCGCGGGTACCCAACTTGTAAATCTTCGGCGGGGATGGAACGGTCGGAGACGGTCGTCGCGGAGTGGCGCGAAGGGCGCTGCGTGGCGAGGGCCTGCGGTTGGCGGGCGAGAGTGGCGAAACTGGCAGACGCACTAGACTTAGGATCTAGCCCGCTAACGCGGTTGGGGGTTCGAATCCCCCCTCTCGCACTCGCTGCCGCGAATTTCGGGGTCGCAGCATCGGCCGACGACCGGCGGCGAGGCGTTACGTGGCGGTCGAGAGCGCTGAAGGCGAGCCACGGCGCCACTGAGTTTGCTCAATGAAATCAAGCGAAAAAGGATAGTTACATCCCGATGTCTGAGATCAGCTCTACGATGGAGGAATCCGGGCCGGCGGCCCGGACCCTCAAGATTTCGGTTTCACCCGAGCTTGTCCGCGGTCGTTTCGACGCCGCTTTTCGCAAGCTCCAGGCCCGCGCCCAGCTAAAGGGCTTCCGCAAGGGAAAGGCGCCCAGGGCTCTTCTCGAACAGGCCTACGGTGAGGAGGTCCAGCGCGACGTCGTCGGCGAACTCCTCGAGGAGGCCTGTGTCGAGTCTATCCGGCAGCACGGCCTGGACGTAGTGGCTGCCCCGCGGTTGATACGCGACGAGTTCGCCGAGGACGGCAGTCTTAGCGTTGAGGTTGGAGTCGATATCCGGCCGGACGTCCGCCTTGGTCAGTACAAAGACCTGTCAGCCGAAAAACTGGTCGTCAGGGTTGAGGACCACCACGTGGACGGAACCCTCGACGGCCTGCGCCATCGCATGGCTGTCCTGCGGGTGGAAGAGGAGCGCGCGGTTGTCGAACCCGGGGACGTCGTGGTCCTGGACATGCACGGGTTTGACGGCGAAACGCCGGTTCCCGGCACCTCCGGCGAAGGTATTGTCGTGGAGGTGGGCTCGGGCCGTTTCCCGCAGGACTTCGAGAAGCAACTTGTCGGGGTGACCCGTGCGGTCCGAACGCCGATCACCGTGGAGTTCGGAGAAGATCACGGGGACGAGAGTTTGCGGGGGAGGGCCATCCGCTTCGACGTCACCGTGGGCGAGATCAAGACCAAGGTCCTGCCTCCAGCCGATGACAGTCTGGCCGCCGAGGCCGGCCTGGAGGGTGTCGAAACCCTCGAGGCTTTGCGCGAACGCATCCGACAGGATCTGCGGCAGCGCTCGGTCCGCGACTCCGAACGGCGCTTGCAGGACGCGCTGCTGGCTCGCCTCGTAGATGCGCATGAGTTCGACCTTCCCGGGGCCCTTCTGGAAGAAACCATCCACGGGTACATTCACGAACTCGGCATTGCTCACGGATCGGAGGAGGAGAAGTCGCCGGAACTCCACGCGACTCTCGAGTCTCGTGCTCGGCGTTCTCTCAAAGCCGGATTCCTGCTCGACGCGATCGCGGCGGTTGAGAATCTGGAGGTTTCCAAGGAGGAGCTGGAAGGCCGTATCAGAGGGCAGATAGCTTCGGCCGGAAAGCGCTCGGACGAGGTCAGGCGCCACTACTCGAAGGCCGGTGCGATAGCCGAACTGCGCACCTCGCTGCTACGCGAAAAAGCGGCGCGCTGCGTCTTCGAATCCGCCGTTGTGCAAGAGCGGGAAGTGGAGGAAAGCCAAGTTGCCGACCGTGGATAAACCCGATACGCTTCACAACAGTTCGGACAGACGCGCCACAGAGGTAAGCATGAACCTGGTTCCCATCGTCGTTGAGACCACCGGACGGGGTGAGCGCGCGTACGACATCTACTCGAGGCTTCTCAAAGAACGGATCGTTTTCCTGACCTCTGAGGTCAACGATATCAGCGCCTCGCTTGTCACCGCCCAGCTCCTGTTTCTCGAATCCGAGGATCCCGAGAAGGACATATTTCTGTACATCAACTCGCCCGGCGGGTCGGTGACGGCAGGGCTCGCGATCTACGACACGATGCAGTACATCCGCCCGCCGGTTTCGACTCTGTGCATCGGACAGGCGGCGAGCATGGGCGCGATCCTGCTGGCGGCCGGAGCCGTCGGCAAGCGCTTCGCCCTGCCTCATGCCCGCATAATGATCCATCAACCGATGGGCGGCGTTCAAGGTCAGGCCACCGACATTGAGATCCAGGCGAGAGAGATTTTGAGGATCCGCCAAGAATTGAACGTGATTTTGTCCAAACACACCGGGCAAAACCTGGACCGGATCGAGACCGACACCGACCGGGATCGTTTCATGACCGGTGAAGAGGCCAAGGCTTTCGGCATCATCGATCAGGTGATTTCGAGCCGGCCCCTGGCGGCGGTGTAGAGGGTCCGGAGCGAGTGATGCGCAAACAGGGAGACGACAAGACCAAGGACCTGGTGTGTTCCTTCTGTGGCAAGGGCCAGGAGGAGGTACGCAAGCTGATTGCCGGGCCGACGGTGTACATCTGCGACGAGTGCATCGACCTCTGCAACGACATCATCAACGAGGAGTGCGACCAGGAAGAGTCCATAAGTGCGGTTTCTTCGGTTCCCAAGCCGGCCGACATAAAAAAGGTGCTCGATCAGTACGTGGTCGGGCAGGAGAGGGCGAAGAAGGTTCTGGCCGTCGCGGTCCACAACCACTACAAACGCATCGACTCGTCGATGGTGACCGGCGATGTCGAATTGCAGAAATCGAACATCCTGCTGATCGGACCGACCGGTTCCGGCAAGACCCTGCTGGCCCAGACCCTGGCTCGTTTTCTCCAGGTCCCGTTCGCGATCGCCGACGCCACCAGTCTGACCGAGGCCGGCTACGTCGGAGAGGACGTCGAGAACATCATCCTGAGCCTGTTGCAGAACGCCGACTACGATGTCGAGAAGTGCCAGCGCGGCATCGTCTACATCGACGAGATCGATAAGATCGCACGCAAGGGCGACAACCCGTCAATAACCCGCGACGTATCCGGCGAAGGCGTACAGCAGGCTCTGCTCAAGATCGTCGAAGGCACGACCGCGAGCGTCCCGCCCAAGGGTGGCCGCAAGCATCCCCAGCAGGAATTCCTGCAGGTCGACACGACCAACATCTTGTTCATCTGCGGCGGTGCCTTCGTCGGGCTTGATGACATCATCCGCCGCCGCGTGGGCATGAAGGGCATGGGGTTCGGTGCCGACATCCGCTCCAAGAAGCAGGCTGAAACCAGTGCGGTGCTCAACGACGTCCAGACCGAGGATCTGCTCAAGTTCGGCATGATCCCGGAGTTCGTCGGCCGAGTTCCGGTGATAGCCACGCTTCACGACCTTGACGAGGATTCGTTGGTGCGTATCCTCAAAGAGCCGAAGAACGCGCTGACCAAGCAGTATCAGAAGCTTTTCGAGATGGAGAACGTCCGCCTGAAGCTGACGGAAGGGGCGCTTCGCGCGATTGCTCGCGAGGCGTACCGCCGTAAGTCGGGAGCCCGCGGTCTGCGCGCCATCATGGAAGAGATCATGCTCGACGTGATGTATGACATCCCGTCCCAGTCGGAGATCGAGGAAGTCGTGATTTCCGAAGAGGTGGTGGAGCGCAAGGACAGCCCGATAGTGGTCTACGCGAGTGCCACGCGAGCTAGCTGACGGAGTGGGCTTGCGTGGACGGCCCAGGTCGTCTGCAGGCATGACCGAGTGGCGGTGGCGGCCGATGGTTAGGTCAGTTCGAGAGGAAGTGAGGGTGAAGGAGTCCCGATGTCGAAAGAACGTGAGCCGATGATCTTCCGTAACCCGCGCGCTGCAGGCGAGGGTGAGGGCGAGGAGTCTCCGGTTATTCCTCTGCTGCCGTTGCGTGACATAATCGTGTTCCCGCACATGGTAGTCCCGCTGTTCGTCGGCAGGCAGAAGTCCATTGCGGCTCTCGAAGCGGCCATGGCTGGCGACCACTCGATCCTGCTGGCGGCTCAGAAAGAAGCCAAGACCAACGATCCCGCGCGTGAGGATATCCACGCCGTCGGAACGTTGGGGCACGTCGTTCAGTTGCTGCGCTTGCCGGACGGAACCGTGAAGGTGCTTGTCGAGGGCAAGAGCCGCGCGCGCGTCACCTCATTTACCGCCGAGGATCGTTTCTTCTCGGTCGCGGTCGAGCCTATCGAAGAGAGCGCTGGACAGGGCCCCGAGCTCGAAGCTCTGATGCGCAGCATTAACTCGACATTCGAAGCCTACGTGCGGGCCAACAAGAAGATTCCACCCGAAATGGTGATGACGGTCAGTGCCATCGACGACGCCTCGCGTCTTGCCGATACCGTCGTGTCCCATTTGACGGTCAAGCTCGAGGACAAGCAGGACCTGCTTGAGACCTTCGACGTCGGCGAGCGCCTTGAGAAGGTGCTCGGCTTCATGCGTTCGGAGATGGAGATTCTCGAGGTCGAGAAGCGCATCCGTTCCCGCGTCAAGAAGCAGATGGAGAAGACTCAGAAAGAGTACTACCTCAACGAGCAGATGCGGGCGATCCAGAAAGAGCTCGGCGAAAAGGACGAGTTCAAGAACGAGATCCAGGAACTCGAAGAGCGTCTCGGCAAACTGAAAATGCCGGAAGAAGCCCGCGAGAAGACCGAGAAAGAGATCAAGAAGCTCAAGATGATGTCACCCATGTCGGCCGAGGCGACGGTGGTGCGCAACTACATCGACTGGATGCTCGCGCTGCCTTGGGGCGACTACTCGGACGATCGCATCGACATCAAGGAAGCGCGCCGCGTTCTGGACGAAGATCACTGCGGTCTCGACAAGGTCAAGGAGCGCATTCTCGAATATCTCGCGGTGACCAAGCTGGTTGGGCAGGTCAAGGGACCGATCTTGTGCCTGGTCGGACCTCCGGGAGTAGGGAAGACTTCTCTGGGACGTTCCATCGCCCGTGCTATGGGGCGGCAGTTCGTGCGAGTCTCTCTCGGCGGAGTGCGTGACGAGGCCGAAATTCGCGGACACCGCCGGACCTATATCGGCGCGCTGCCGGGCAAGATAATTCAGGGGCTCAAGAAGGCCGGCAAGGGCAATCCGGTCTTCCTGCTCGACGAAGTCGACAAGATGTCGACGGATTTCCGCGGCGACCCGGCCTCGGCGATGCTCGAGGTTCTCGATCCCGAGCAGAATGGCACCTTCAACGATCACTACCTCGACGTCGATTACGATCTGTCGAAGGTGATGTTCGTGACCACCGCCAATATGCTCGACCGCATTCCGCGACCTCTCCAGGACCGTATGGAGATCATCCGCATCGCCGGCTACACGGAACTCGAAAAGCTCGACATCGCCCGCGGGTTCCTGGTAGCCAAGCAGCGCGAGGCCAACGGTCTGGCTGAAACCCAGATCATTTTCGCGGACGCGGCTATTCAACTCATCATTCGCCGTTACACCAAGGAAGCCGGCGTTCGTAACCTGGAGCGCGAGTTGGCTTCGATCTGCCGGAAGGTCGCGGTCAAGGTCGCCAGCACGGAAAAACCGAAGCCCGTGCACATCTCGGCCAAGTCGGTCGAGAAGTTCCTCGGCCCACCCAGGTACCGCTACGGCCGCGCCGAAGACGAAGCAGTGGTCGGCATCACGACCGGTCTTGCGTGGACTGAGATGGGCGGCGAAATGCTCAACACCGAAGTCACTGTGCTGCCGGGTAAGGGCAAACTCATCATCACCGGGCAACTCGGCGAGGTGATGCAGGAGTCGGCACAGGCGGCGATGAGCTATGTGCGCTCACGCGCCAGCGAACTCGGTTTCCGCTCCGACTTTTACCAGCAGATAGACGTGCACATTCACGTTCCAGAAGGCGCGATCCCCAAGGATGGCCCTTCCGCCGGCATTACGATGGCGACGTCGCTGGTGTCGGCGCTCACGCGGTTGCCGGTGCGTCACGACACCGCGATGACCGGCGAGATCACGTTGCGGGGCCGCGTCCTGCCGATCGGTGGGTTGAAGGAGAAGTTGATGGCCGCCCACCGCGCGGGCATCAAGCGGGTTCTGATCCCGGCCGAGAATGCCAAGGACATCGAAGAACTGCCGGCGACCATCCTGCGCGCGATCGAGATCAAGCCGGTCGAGCACATGGACGAAGTTCTCGACAACGCCCTCGTACTGCCGGAAGGCCGCGGCACGGTTTTCCTCCTGTCACGGCGCCGCGACATCGGCGCGCTGCCTCTGGAACTAGAGTTGTCTTCGCAACCGGTCGCGCCCGCGGGGCCGACGGAGGCCAGCGAGATCATCACGCATTGATTCTTGCGGGGCCGGCGCCACCACAACGCCGGCCCCGCTCCTTTCTCGGGCGGTTAGCTCAGTTGGTAGAGCATCGGTTTTACAAGCCGGGGGTCACTGGTTCGAGCCCAGTACCGCCCACCACCCCGCCTTATTCACCACCGTTCGCGGTCATTCGCTGCCGTCCCCGCGCCGCTCGGTAGCTTAGCGTTAACACCTGGTTACGTTGTTCGCGCTCGTTCGCTGTTGCTCGCCTACAGCCGCAGGGTTATGGGGATGTCCTAGATGCACGACGTCCCCAAGAACAGGGGACATTTCAAGGATGTCCCCAAATGGCCAGAATCGCCGACAAGCTCACAGACATAGGCATCAAGGCCCTACGATCGCGACCACGGGCCTATCGAGTCTCGGACGGCCGGGGGCTCTACCTTGAAGTATCGGTCACCGGCGCCAAGCTCTGGCGTCTGAAGTACCGCATCGCGGGCAAGGAAGGCCGTCTGTCCTTCGGTCTCTACGGCGCCAAGCCGCCGTTGGTGTCGCTGGCCGAGGCGCGCAAGCGGGCGGACCGGGCACGCCACGACATATCCGAAGGCCTGGACCCGGCCCGAGAGAAGGCGAAAGGGAAGGCCGCTGGCCGCCTGCGGCTGTCCGCCGACAACACCTTCGGGGCCTTGGCCAACGAGTGGCACGCGTTCAAGTCCCAGCGATGGTCGAGCGCATCGGCCGTCCGTATCCGGGCCCGCCTAGACGGTGACGTGCTGCCGTCCTTGGGGCGCCTGCCGATGGGGGACGTCACGCCGATGGACTTTCTACTCGTGCTTCGGCGCATCGAGGCTAGGGGGTCGATCGAGACGGCTCATCGCGTCTGCGGTTACCTCTCAGAGATCAGCCGGTACGGGATCGCCACTGGCCGAATGGCCACCGATCCGGCCGACACGCTGCAAGCCGTCCTAGGCGCCGTCGTCAAGGGACACATGGCGTCGGTGACGGACCCCGAAGCCTTCGGCGCCTTGCTGCGCCTGACTGACAACTATCCAGGCGGGTTCGTCGTGGCGTGCGCCTTGAAGCTGGCGCCGAGGCTGTTCGTTCGTCCGGGCGAGTTGCGAACGATGAAGTGGGTAGACATCGACCTTGACGGTGCCCGCTGGGACTTCACCGCTTCCAAGACCACCGGGCGCCTTGTGGTGCCGCTGGCGCCGCAATGCGTGGAGATACTGCGCGAGTTACGCGCCGTCACCGGCGCCGGTCCCTATGCGCTGCCCAACGATCGCAGTGCGCGCCGGCCGATGAGTGAGAACGGGGTCACCGTTGCACTCCGAAGCCTCGGCATCGCCAAAGAGACGATGAGCGGTCACGGCTTCCGTGCATCGGCGCGAACCATCCTGGACGAAGTGCTCGGCTTTCCGTCCACCGTGATTGAGCTGCAACTTGGCCACCGCGTCAAGGACTCACTCAAAGGCGCCTACGATCGAACCACCCGGCTTCCGGAGCGGGTCGCCATGATGTCGCGATGGGCCAACTACCTTGACGAGATCAAGGCTGGCGCGCTGACGGGCGCAAAGTGAAAGAGCGACAGCCGCGCAAGACTCTGCGGGCGCGCGCCAGGGCAGCGGGCAACTATTACACCGCCAACCCTGCGGATTTGATTAGCGACACTGAGCGAGTCCTGGCGCTGGCCGGGTGGGGCGACAGGTACGACCCGCAATGGGCCGATGCATACGTCAGGTTGATCTACACCGCAGACCGTTACGCCTACGACCTTGACGTTGCGGCCCGCGGCTTGGTTAAGCAGAGAAGGCGAGACATGAGCGCGCTCGCGGGCTATCTGCGCAAGGCCGCCGACCTGCTGGGCGACAGCGGCGTCTACGCCGACATTGAGCAGACCGTGCTTGCTGAGGTGACGGCGAGGCCTGACGACTTCGACGAGCAAGCGTCGGGGGATGTCCAACTCGCGTCACTCAAGGCGATGGGGCAGCGACGGACCGAAGACCTGCGACGCGAGGTGGACGCGCTCACGCACCTGGAAGCTTTGGCGAAAGCGGCGGAGGTGAGGGGCTATCGCGCCGATCCGATCCATGTCGCGCTGTGTCACCTCGAATTCATCTGGTTGGCTGCTCCGGGCCATGAGATAGTCACCCACGCACGCGGGTTTGACGGCAAGGCTGTCGAAACGGACTTCACTCGCTTCGCCACCTACGCGCTGTTGATGTTTGACGGCGACCCCAACCCGTCGCCCAAGTCCTTCATGCGGCGCCTAGAGGCTGTCACCAACGCGGTAGGAAATGCCCTCAAAAAGCGCCGAGTGCTCAAAGCGTAGCCGTTTTCCCGCATAGTCATTCGGGCATGGCGCGTCCCGAGTGACAATAAGGTCGCCTTCCCCCTGCGTGCTTTAACCGGCGCATGGAAAAGAACACGCCAGAGAACATCCCCGCCCAAGTACGAACGCGGCCGCTGCCACTACCGGCCGAAGGGTTTGTCCGGGTCCGATCTATCATCACCGAGAAAGGCCGCGTCGGCGTCCTGCCGCTTGGGCGAACGCGCTGGTACTCCGGGGTCAAGAGCGGCGAGTTTCCGCGCGGCGTGCTGATAGCGCCACGCGTTCGCGCATGGCCGGTCGAGCAGATTCGCGAGTTGCTTGCCCGCATGGGCGAGCAGGCCGCAACCGCCGACACCAAGAACTAATACGCCGCCCGGACGAAGGGCGGCGCTTAGTTCGACGCGCTAGGCATCGAGGGTTCTGACACGAGGAACTGCGATCTTGCCACAAGCGCGCCGCGCTGAAAACCCCACAAGTCCGGGTGCTCAACCTTGAAGAGGAAGCACCCATGCAGACATCCCCCGATCGCATCGCCTACTTGCGTAGCCGAGGCCGTGAACTCGCGCAGTCGCACCTCGGCCTAGACTTCAAACGCCGAGGTTCTTCCTGGAAGGCGTGCTGTCCGCTCCACGAAGACGGCGACGCCTCGATGGACTGGAACGTTCTCACGCACACGTTTCGCTGCTTCGGATGCGGATGGAAAGGCGGTGACATCTTCGCGTTGTGGATCGCACTTCGCGGTGGATCGTTTCCCGAAGCCGTCGCTGCACTCGACGACGGCGCGCCGCTCCCTGCCTCAATACCGTCTAGGCCGGTGAATCGCAGACCCGAACCACCGACGCGGCCATCACCGCCAGGCGCAGGCGAACCGCCTCGCTATCCCGCGCTCGGTGGACGCTGGCATTACACCGACGCGAGCGGGCGCACGTTGGGATTTCAAGACCGCCTCGACGACAGCGACGGTCGCAAGGTCGGCTTTCGTTCGTGGCGTTGGTGCGTGCGCGACCGACGGTGGGAAGCGAAGGCAATCGTCGCTCCACGGCCGCTCTACGGACTTCTCGGGCTGCTCTCACGCAGTCTCGACCCCGTGTTGATCACTGAGGGCGAGAAGGCTTGCGACGCTGCACACCGGACCTTTCGCGACTTCGCGTGCATCACCTCGATGGGCGGATCTTCGGCGGCTCGCTCTACGGACTGGACGCCGATCAAGGCAAGCCGGCGCGTCGTTCTCTGGCCTGACAACGACGCTGCCGGCTACCGCTACGCTCGCGACGTTGCCGCAATTCTCGCGGTGCAGGGGGTCGCGCTGCTCGTGGTGCGACCGTCGCCTGCGATGCCGAGCGGATTCGATCTTGCCGATGAGCTGCCCGAGGGCCTGAGCCTCGACGACCTGCGCCAACTACTGATCGAGGCGCACTGCCTGGAAGGAATCGAACGATGAGCACCAAGGACGACGAGAAGAAGTTCCACGACGCAGAGCAGGCCGCGAAGCCGATCACGGCCGACGACGTGGTCGCGATGGCCGAGGCCGCCAAGAAGTCGGGACTGACCGGCGACAAGACCGCCGCATGGGCCGCGTGGGAGAGCCTCGGCAAGAAAGAGAGGCAACTCACGTGCAGGCAGGTCGCCGCCGCGCTCGGAATGACGAAGGCCGAACTTGCCGGCAAGGCCGAGAAGGGCGGCAATAGCGAGCCAGAGCAGGAGTTGGTCAAGGCCCACGAACTCGCCACCGAAACCGTGGACGGCACCGCGCTGGCAACCGAGATCGCGGATCTTCTCGCCGCTCACCTCTACCTTCCGCCGCACGCGGCCATCGCGGCAACGCTGTGGGCGATACACTCCCACGCTTCGGTCTTGGACGCCTTCGATATCGCGCCGTATCTGAACCTGACCAGCCCGCTGAGGCGCTGCGGCAAGAGCGCAATGATGGATCTGTTGGAACCCCTGTGCGCCAGGCCGGTGTCATGCACGGGCGCGTCCGGTCCGTCACTCTTCCGGCTCATAGATTCAAGCAGGCCCACGGTCCTAATCGACGAGGCCGACAAGGTGTTTGCCAAGTCCAAAGACAACGCCGACCTGATCGGAACCTTGAACGCAGGGTACCGGCGAGGCGGGAAGTCGCTTCGCTGCGTGGGTGAGGACAACGCGGTCAAGGCGTTCAACTGCTTCGCCCCCTATGTAATCGCCGGCATCGGTTCCCTGCCCGATACGATGGCCGACAGATCCATCCCCATCCCGATGCAGCGAAAGCCCGTGGGGCACAAAATACAGAAGAAGGGGCGAGGTTGGTTTGCGAGGGCGTGGAAACTGGGAGAGCGCGAAGCGAAGTGGGCCGCCTACAATCTGGATGCGCTGACCAACGCGGCATTCGAGGCCGAGAGACCGGGGTTTCTGGACGACCGTGCGGCCGACAGCTGGGCACCTCTCTTCGCCGTGGCCAAGGTACTGGGCGGCGACTGGCCCAAGCGCGCGAGGGATGCGGCACGCGCGCTGTCTGGCGGCCGAGACGCCAACGACGACACGGCGGCCGGGCGAATCCTGGCCGACATCAAGGCAGTCTTCTACACGGGCCGTGACGGCCGACCGCTCACGATACCCCATGAGCGACTCGCCACGGCCGATCTGTTGAACGCGCTGAAGCTCGACCTCGAATCTCCGTGGCCTCGGTGGAACAAGGGCCGCGGCCTGGACGATCGAGCGTTGGCGAAGCTGCTGAAGCCCTACGGGATCTTCAGCAAGGACCTGACGGTCGCCAGCGGCGTGAAGCTGAAAGGGTACAGGCGCGAAGCCTTCACGGCCGCATGGGCGTCCTACGTGAACCCGGACGCCGAGCCTGAAAGCGAGCCGGGGGCGCAAGAGGGCGAGCCACCCCCGGCCCCCCATTCTGTCCGCGCCTCCGCGATTCCAGCGAAAAACGCGGAAAATCCTGAGCGCGGAAGCGGGTCGGGCAAAGCCCCAACCGCGCCCAGCTTCTCAGGCGATTTAGGCTCTAGTCGCGCTGGAGCGGCTAGAACGGGGGCAGGGGATGAGCGTGACGCTCAAGGCGCCTTCGACCTCCCGCAGAGCCGCGCCAACTTCGACGCCTTCAGGGCCGGGCGGGCCGGCGCCGAGCCGGAGGCCGCGCCGAAGAGATCGAGGGTTGAGCTGTGACCCTAGCCAGGCCGGCCTTGATGGCGCTCGCCAAGGCCAGCCTCGAAGGCGTCGCTGTCACGACCGACGGCGGCAAGCTCTACGCCGAGCCGGCACCGACTGCGGCGCTGGCCGCCCAGATCCGCGAGCATCGGGCCGAGATCCTCGCGTGGCTGTCCTTGCCTGAGCCCGCTAAGCCCGACCCGTCGTGGCGTTGGTGCGGCGACTGCTGGTGGGAAGACCCGGCAACCGGGCACCTGCACTGGCGTGAGAGCGCCCGGGTGCGCTGATCGGTGGAGCTACGACGGCGGGCGAGGTCTGCGCGGCGACGGATGCCGGTGGAACTCACTATTGAGCGTTCGGCTTCCAATCGCGGGCGAGCTTCTGCGCCTCGGCGATCTGCTCCCGGGTCATACGCCCTGCAAGGTCGTCCCGGACCTTGAGGGCGCTCGCATCACCGGCCGCTACCGCTAAATTTAGCCACTTGTGCGCTTGCACATAGTCCTGCGGCACGCCGCGCCCTTGGTCGTACATCACACCGAGGACATGTTGCCCCAACGCGTTGCCCTGCTCCGCTGCTTTGCGGTACCACTTGACCGCTTCGGCGTAATCTTGCGGCACGCCGTGCCCCTGGCCGTACATCACGCCGAGGTTAGTCTGCGCTATTTGTAGGCCCTGCTCCGCTGCTTTGCGGTACCACTTGACCGCTTCGGCGTAATCTTGCGGGACTCCCCGCTCCATGTTGTACATGCGGCCGAGGGCGTATTGCGCTAGCGCACTCCCTTGCTCTGCGGCCTTGCGATACCACTTGACCGCCTCGGCGTAGTCCTGCGTCACGCCGTGGCCGTCGTCGTACATGATGCCGAGGTTAGCTTGCGCGTCCGCTACGCCTTGCTCTGCGGCCTTGCGATACCACTTGACCGCCTCGGCGTAGTCCTGCGTCACGCCGTGCCCGTCGTCGTACATGATGCCAAGCGCCAAACTTGCGTACGGTTCGCCTTGCTCCGCGGCCTCGCGAAATCCCCTAATCGCTTCGGCAAAATCCCCGCGTTGGTATGCTGCGCGTGCATCCACGAAAAGCCTCGCCTGCGCAGACATCGGCGGTGTCGCGTCGTCCTCGGCGCGGGCGCTCGCGTTTGCACCGGCGTCGAGCAGTAGCTTACCCACGTCTGCGTGACCTGCGGCCGCAGCCCATTGTGCGGGCGTCGTGCCATGCTTATCGCGCGCGTTCGCGTCGGCACCAGCGTCCAGCAAGAGCTTGGCAACATCAGCGTAGCCCTTCGCCGCAGCGAAGTGCAGGAGCGTTCCGCCCGTAGAATCGTGAGCGTCTACGTCTGCACCAGCGCCGAGCAGAAGCTTGACGATGTCGGCGTGGCCCTCTAACGCGGCCAAGAGCAGGGGCGTCGCGCCACTCTCTTTGCGAGCGTCTACTTCTGCACCAGCGTTGAGCAGCAGCGCGGCGACGTCCGCGTGCCCCGCGTGAGCAGCCGCGTGCAGCGGCGTCACTCCACTCGCGCCATGGGCGTTTACGTCTGCACCGCCGTCGAGAAGAACCTTTGCAACCTCAGCGTGACCTCCAAACGCAGCCTGATGCAGGGGTGCGGAGCCATCCTTGTCGCGGGTGTTCAAGTCCGCATGGGCGTCGAGAAGAACCTTGGCGACCTCAGCTTGACCGCCAACCGCAGCCGCGTGCAGCGGCGTTTCGGCATCCTTGTTGAGCGCGTTTACGTCTGCACCGCCGTCGAGAAGAACCTTTGCAACCTCAGCGTGACCTCCAAACGCAGCCTGATGCAGGGACGTCCAGCCGTTCTTGTTGCGAGCGTCTACTTCTGCACCAGCGTTGAGCAGCAGCGCGGCGACGTCCGCGTGCGCGTTGCCCGCAGCCCATTGCAGGGGCGGCAGGCCGTCCTTGTCGACGCCGTTCACATCGCAGCTGCTTTCCTTGCGGCACCAGTAGAGGTGCGCCTTCACCTGTTCGACGTTCCCCGCCTTCGCCGCGTCCGACAGCGAGATTGTTGGATGACCGGGCGGGGCGGGCGTGCAGCCAACCAGGGCCGCCAGGATCGCGACAGCGATGGCTCTCATGTTGAGCAGCGTTCACCCCCGACGGCATTGAGGCAAACACCAGGAGCCGAGAAGCACTGTAGAAAGCTCCACAACGCCCCGGCTCTATGGTTGATTCTGGCGCACGCGCACCTAGCAGCGGTACACTGTCGCCGTGGCCAACGCCGCCTACCTTCCCGAGCCTCGCGCGTGGGAGTACCTGCCTGGACGCCCTACGGGGCTGACGCCTGCAATGGCCGAGGGCATCAGGGAACTTGTCCTTCGCGGAGCTTCCATCCGTCGCGCCGCCGCCGCGTTGGGCGTCGCCTCGACGACGTTCGAGCGCTGGCGCGAGCGGGCGAGGCAAGGCCGCGAGCCCTACGTCTCGACGTTCGAGGCCTTCGAGATCGCCGAGGCCGTGTTCCTGGCTGGCATCGAGCAGACCGTGGCCGCCGCCGTGCAAGAGGACTGGCGAGCAGGCGCCTGGCTTCTCTCCAAGCGATGCCGCGAGGACTACGGTGACGCCAAGGAGATCCAAGCCCGCGAGGCCAAGCGAGTCAGGGACGACCGCCCGCCGGAGCAGCTCACCCACGAAGAGCTTGTGGCTCGCATCGGCGAGGGCACCAGCCTGGACGTGCAGGCGATGACCAACGGGGAGCTTAGGGTCTTCATCCAGGCCCGGGCCGAGATGCGGACCGCGCTGGGCGCTAGGCAGGCCAACGACGACGACGAATAGCCGTCTCCGTTGCCTCAAGGCGGGCGCGGGGGAAGGATGCCCCCGTGGCCCGCTTCACGTTGCGCTTGGTTGCGTTGCTGTGTGCGTTGTCCGTGACGGCGGGGTGTCAGATGTATTTCACCAAGCCCGGCGGCATCAACACGGCAGAGTTCCGGCGGCTCGACTACCAGTGCGAGCGGGATGCGGACCTACGATCCAAGACCGACCCGTCGATCATCGCGCCCTTTTCTTATCGCTCCGTCTATCAACGGTGCATGGAGTCTTACGGTTACACGCGCACAACGAAGCCAACGAAGCCAGCGAAGCCCGAAACCTACCAGCGGAAGATCGCGAAAGCGTGTTTCTGGACGCTGACGAAGGCCTCATGGGGACGATGCGCACTTGAACACGGTGCAACGGCGGCAAGCTACTGTGGCGAAATTCAAGATATCCAAGTGCATCAACGTTGCGTTGACAGGTTCAACGCAGCGGTGGCCGCGGCATCTCCCGCCGCCGATCACCAAGCGGATAAGTAGCCGTGCCCGACCTTGCCGCCCTGCTCTTCCAGGCCGACCGCGCGCTCGTCGCAATCCTGACCGGCCGCGACGACGTGGCCGCCGCCTTTTTAAGGGACCGGAAGTCACGGAAGTGCGCGTGCCCACCAAGCGCGTAGATGGGGACGCTTTAGGGGACAGCCGAGGACGTCGCGAACCGAAGACACGGCAAGTTCGATACGTTAGCGTCGCAGTTCGATTGCAGTACCGCCCACCACTCCCGCCTTCGGCGCTGCTTACCGCCGGGGCAAGCTACGTCATAGCCCCCGTCGTTTCAGGCCTGTTCGCGCAACAGACGCTTGAGAACTTTGCCGGTCGGATTGCGCGGCAACTCTTCGAGGAAGACGATCTGCCGCGGAACCTTGTAGCGGGCAAGGTGTTCCTTGACGTAATTTTTGAGGCTCTCTGCGTCGGTGGCGCCGTTGTTCTCGAGAACGACGAAAGCTTTCAGGCGCTGCCCGAATTCGGTGTCTGGAACACCGATCACGGCTGCTTCGTTAACGGCGGGGTGATTGGTGAGCAGATCCTCGACCTCGCGGGGAAAAACGTTCTCGCCGCCAGAGATGATCATGTCGTCGTCGCGACCGTCGACGAACAGCAGTCCGTTCTGATCGAAATGTCCGACGTCACCGCTCGACATCAAGCCGTGCAGCACTTCCTTGCCGCCGCCGCCTGTGTAGCCGTCGAACTGGTTGTCGTTACCGACGAAGATGCGGCCGATGACGCCGGTGGGTACATCTTTGCCGTTCTCGTCGAGAACGCGGACCGTGGTGCCGCGAGGTGGGCGACCTGCTGTTCCAGGTACGGCGCGTAGTTCGTCAGGCATTGCGATCGTGGCTTGGGCGATCTCGGTGGAGCCGTAGAAGTTGTAGAGGTTGTCTCCGAAGGTATCCATCCAGCGCAGTGCCAGTTCTCCGGGCAGAGCAGAGCCGCTGGCTGCAACTACGCGTAATGAGCGTGCCTGGTAGCGCGCGATGACATCGGGTGGGAGCGCGACGATTCTTTGAATCATCACCGGAACGACGGCGAGTACGTCGGGGCGGTATTCGTCTATTGCTGCCAGTGTGTCTTCGGGATCGAAACGTTTTCGCAACACGATCGTGCACGACAGGATCGACGCGAGCAGCAGGTGGACGCCACCCCATGAGTGGAACGCGGGCGCCGCGATCAGGGTTTTTTCGTTCACACGCAGCGGCATACGGCCGAGAAGTCCGACAAGACTGTCGAGTCCGGTCCGCTTGGGCTCGCGCCTGGCTCCCTTGGGCGTGCCGGTGGTTCCCGAAGTCAGAATCGTTATGCGGCCGTGTTTGGGAGGAGCCTCCAGCGCGGAGCCGTCGTGTTTTGCGATCAGGTCTTCGATTGAAGGCTGACCGCCCGAGCCCGACGACAGGGTCAGGATGCGGGTGCGATCGTTTGCACCGGTCTCGACGATAGAGGTGAACTCCTCGTCGTAGAGCACCACGCGGCATTCTTCTCGCGCGAGTACCTCGGAAAGTTGCGGGGCGGCGAAGCCGGTGTTGAGCAACAGTGCGTTGGCACCGAGTTTGTTGAGGGCGATCATCGGTTCGACGAAGCCGCGGTGGTTGCGTGCGAACAGGCCGACGCCGTCGCCGGCCTTGACGCCTGCCGCTGCCAGGCCGCGCGCCAGTGCGTTCGTGCGTCGCTCGATCTCACCGAAGGTCAGGGGAGGCCCCACCTCGTCGATCAGCCCCACGTCGTCGGGACGCCGAGCCGCCGAAGCCGAAAAGCCCGCTGCGGGCGTGGACCCGTACCGTCCTGCTGCCTTGGCAAGCGCCGCGAGGTAACGGGGCCACAGTATTCCCGCGCCGCCAAGTACCTCGATTATCTCCAAGGTCCGGCCGATTGCGCCGCCCTGTCCTGTTCCGCGAAGGCTCATGCGCCTTTGCCTATGTTACGAGGACCTCGGGGTCGAGCGCGCGTGGGCCGTATCGCTGCAATTGCGCGCAGCAAGGCCGCCGCTGCGCGGCCGATTGCGCCCAGCCGTTTCCGCGTTGTTCGGGATACGGGGCCAGCGTGTGACAAGCGGTGGGCCTGCAGAGCGCGGCCCCGGCCTGTGCGTTTGTCGTGGCCACACGGAAGGCTGGTCGGGTCGAATCGGCAGGTCGTCCAGGAGGGCCGCCGCTGGCCGCGGCGCTGCCGGCGAGGACTCTCTCGGCCCGAGCCTGGTGTGCCGTGAGGGTCTTTTGTGCTCGCTGATTTGCCCAGCCCGGTCGTTGCTGTTAGGAACGCGGGCTCGGTCGCTGACGGTTGGTATTCCGTAGGAAAACGGGGTCGTAGTTCAGTTGGTTAGAACGCTGGCCTGTCACGCCAGAGGTCGCGAGTTCGAGTCTCGTCGGCCCCGCCACTTTTCCGAAGGCGCCGTCGGTACTTTGGGTCAGCGCCGCTGGTGTAAGGGATTCCTAGCGTGCGACAGACAGGCGCCGATGCGCACGGGGACCGTAGCGACCGCAGGCAAGTGTAGGCGACGTAGGCAAGCGTAGGATAGAAGAAGACATGCAGAAGGTGACCAAGAGCCTATCCGTGGAAGCGGCCCGAGCCGCACGGCAGTGGTACGTTGTTGATGCGGCGGATCAGGTGCTGGGCCGTTTGGCCACTCGCGTAGCCATCGTGCTTCGCGGTAAGCACAATCCGGCCTTTACGCCTCACGTCGACTGCGGCGACTTCGTCGTGGTGGTCAATGCCGATAAGATTCGGCTGACGGGATCCAAGGCGAAGGGCAAGATCCACTACACTTATTCGGGATACCCGGGCGGCATTCGACAGCGCAGCGCCGGCGACATTCTCGCCAAGAACCCCGACAAACTGATTCGCCAGGCGGTGGTGGGCATGCTCCCGCGCAACCGACTTGGACGGGCATTGGCCCGCAAACTCAAAATCTACTCTGGCAGCGAGCATCCCCACGTGGCTCAGGCTCCGCAAGACCTTCCGGTCTGAGCCGACGACTAGGACAACGGATCAGAAATGGTAGTGACGCAGAACTCTCAAGCAACCGGTAAGCGCAAAACCGCCATCGCGCGGGTTTGGGTGCGTGCCGGAGAAGGCAAGATCACCATCAACGAGCGCGAGATCGTCGAGTACTTTCCGCGCCCGACTTTGCGCATGATCATCGCGCAACCTTTCGACGTGATCGGCCGTCCTTCCGGTTACGACGTCGATGCGAAGGTTCATGGCGGCGGCATCGCCGCTCAGGCCAGTGCGATCCGCCACGGAATCTGTCGAGCTCTCGTCGAGGCTGATCCGGAACTGAGGCCGGCGCTGCGCAAGGCGGGGTTCATGACCCGCGACTCGCGTATCGTCGAGCGCAAGAAATACGGCCGTCACAAGGCCCGCAAGCGTCCTCAATACTCGAAGCGTTAGCTCCATGACGGGCTCGAAGCTCCACCGGGTGGCAGTCGTGGGAGCGACCGGCTACTCGGGAGCCGAGCTCGTTCGCCTGCTGGCGCGTCACCCCAATGTTCGACTGGAAGTAGTCACCTCGGAGCAAGCGGCCGGCCGCTCGCTCGGAGAGGTGCACCGAACCCTTGCGTTTACCGGCTTGAATCTGGAGCCGGTCGACGCAGAGGCGATTGCTCAGCGCGTGGATTTCGCGTTTACCGCGTTGCCCCACGGGGCCTCTACTGCGGTTGTTGCCACCTTGGTCGAGCGCGGTGTGCGCGTGATCGACATCGGTGCCGATTTTCGTTTCCGGGACGTGCCCCTGTACGAGAAGTGGTACGGCAAGCACGCGGCGCCGGCCCTTGTCGCAGAGGCGGTCTATGGCCTCACCGAGTACGCGCGTGAGCAGGTTGCCGGTGCGCGTCTGGTGGCCAATCCCGGCTGTTATCCTACCAGTGCGTTGATGGCGCTGCTGCCGCTGGCGGCGCACATTCGCGGTCCGGTGTTCGTGGATTCCAAGTCTGGAACCAGCGGAGCCGGGCGCGCCGCCAAAGTCGATCAGCTCTTTGCCGAAGTGACCGAGAACATACGTCCTTACGGTATCGGGAAGCACCGCCACCAACCCGAGATTGCCAGTCAACTGTCGGCAACGGCGGGAGCCTCGAGACCGGTGGTATTCTCTCCCCATCTGTTGCCGATTGCGCGCGGCCTGCTTTCTACCTGTTACGCTGACGTTCACGCCGACGTGGATGTTGCCGGCCTCTTCCGCGAGCGATACGCGCGGGAGCCGTTCGTACGTATTCTCGAAGACGGTGCGATGCCCGAGCCGCGCGCGGTTCGCGGCACCAACATGGTTGAAATTGCGTGGGTCAGAGAGGCCGAGACGGGGCGCGTAGTCGTCGTAGCGGCGATCGACAATCTCGGCAAGGGTGCCGCAGGCCAGGCCGTGCAAAATTTCAACTGCATGATCGGTGTTACCGAAACTACCGGCCTGGAACTACTTCCCGCGCTTCCCTGATCCGGAATATGGACGCTACACTTGCGGCTTAGCGTCCGACTTTCCGCTCAGTCGCTACCGGCGTAAAAGAACGCGGCCAACATGGCGAAAGTGACATTGGCACTCCACGCAGCCACGATCGGAGACAGCCCGCCGGTGCGTCCGGCGGACAACGCCAATCCGGTCAGTACCCAATAGGAAAAACCGACCACGAGGCCGACGCCTACGTTGGCAGCAATGGCTCCTCTGGCGCCGTTGCGAAGTGCAAGCGGCACTCCGAGCATGGCCACCACCAGACCGGAGAATGGCCACGCCAGCTTGTGGTAAAGGTCGACCAGAAACTCGTCGGCACTGAGCCCTTTTGATTGCAGGAGCGCGATCTGGTCGCGTAGTTGTCGGAAGCTGAACTCCTCGGGGCGGCGCTTGCGCGCGGTAAGATTGTCGGGGTCTTCGCGCAGGCGGAATTCTCCCACGGCCAGTGGCCGTACTTCGACGCCGCCCGGTGCCAGCAGATCTTTTACGACACCACGGTCGGCGAGCCAGGCACCGTCGCTCCAGTGCATTCGATCGACCTCGATTATTCGATGCAGCGTGAAAGAGGGGTCGGACTCATAGAGTGTAAGGCCGCGGATGATGCGCTGTCCGGCGTCGTACTGGGCGATGTGCACGAAGCCGTCTTTGCTCTGGAACCACAATGAGGCCGCGTCGAACACGCCGCGGTATACTTTCTGTTTAAGTTCGACGTCCCACAACCAGCGCGAACGTGTAGCCGCCACCGGCACCAGCGTCTCGTTCCAGAAAAGTGCAAACACACTTGTGAGCGCGGCAACCGCCACGATCGGCACCGCCAGCCGCCAGGTGCTGAGTCCACACGCACGCAGCGCGAGTATCTCCCGGTTACGGCTGAGGATGCCCACGGATATCAGTGCGGCGAGCAGGCTTGCGGCCGGATAAATGTCGAAAATGATTTTTGGCAACTTGAAGAGAAAGTAGACGACGACCTGGGTCCACGAAGGCCCGAACGGCAGGATCTGCCCGAGCCGATCGAAAACATCGATGACCAGGAAGAGCCCGCATGTGGCCACCATTGCCACCCCGAACACGTAGAGATAGCGGGCCGCAAGATAGCGTGAGACGATCGACATCAGTCCGGCCTGCTTCGCCACCGCGTAACTACGGCGACGAGATCCTCGGCGGAACCAAGCGAGGGCCACGGGCGTCGGTCGTGTGCGGTGCGGGCCAGCATCCACGAACCGACGACTGCGAAGGCTGTATTAGGCAGCCACAGCGCCGCTGCGGCCGGAAGTATGCTGGAACGCGCCAGTGCGGTACTGAGACTGAGTAGCGCGTAGTATATGAGAATTGCGGCGATACTCATCCCCGCTCCCTGCGAACGAGCCGAACGTGTCGGCTGCATGCCGAGCGGCAGCGCGATCAACGCAAGAACGAGCGGCGCTGCTGAGATGGCGAGCCTGCGGTGGAGTTCTATCATAGCTTCACGCGCGGTTTTGCCGTCGTTGTTGGAAGCGGCACGTGCGTCTTTTATTTCGCTCCAGTCCATAGCTCCTGGCTGATCGCCTACCGCTACTTTACCGGTAGCTGTGCGCAGTTGCAGCGTGACGTCGAGGGAGCGGAAATTGGTAACATCGTAGTCTGCCGAGGTCTGGTTGCCGAGCACGCTGGTACCGTCGAGAAGTTGCAGGAACAGCGAGCCGGAGTCTTCGCGACCACCGACGCGTCCGGCCTTCGCGAAGACTGTCATCGCGTGTTCGGGAGAACGCTCGTCGGAGAGAACGACGCCGAGCAGCGTTCCGTTGTCGGGGTCGATGCGGTCGACGTAGACCACCATGCGTTCGAAGTCAGTGTTGAAGAAGCGGGGACGCAGCGCGGCTGACGCGCGAGTTTTGGCGATTTCGAATGCCGTGCTCTCGAACTCGCGATGGCCCCACGGGCGTGCCGTCATCGCCAGCGCCAATGTTGCCGCGGATACAAGAACGGCGACCACCAAAACCGGCCTCATCATCTGGTACACGTTGATGCCGGCTGCGCGCATCGCCAATACTTCTCCGTCCGCGACCAGACGAGCGACGGCGACAACTACACCTAGCAGGAAGGCCATGGGTAACGTCGCTTCGAGGAAAGTGGGAACGATGCAGGCCAAGAGGCGCAGCACCAGCACCCCCGGCACTCCGCGCGCGAAGATCATCTCCAGCAGCTCGACCGCCCTGGCGACGAACAGGACGAACGTAAATATCGCGATGCCTGACGCGAAGGCACCGCCGATCTGTCGAAGGAGGTACCTCCTCAGGGTTTTACCCATTGGGATGCGCAGTGTAGACGTGCGGCCCCGGGCTGTAAACGCGGCCCGCCTTTTTTGGAGCCCCAACCATGTCTCGTCGTGACAGAGAACCACCCGGTACGCGGCGAACAAACGCTGCGCACTCTCGCGCGGATTCCCGCGACAGCACCCGCATCATCGTCGCCGGCCCCAACGCCGTCGAGGCTGCCCTCAACGCTTCCAAGGGCACTGCCATTGCCGCAGTCCACCGCGTCTATCTCGAGGATCCTTCGGGACCTCGACCGCGCGGTCTGGCGCAGATGGCCCGTACCAAGGGAATCCCGGTGTCGTCCATGGGCAAGGGGGAGTGTGACCGTTTGGCCGACGCCCGATGCCAGGGTATCGCCGCCGAGGTCGTGTATGCCTATGCCGAGCTGGAGACTCTGCTGGCCCGTGACGGGCTGCTGCTTTTCCTCGACGGTATCGCGGATCCGCACAATCTGGGGGCCGTGCTGCGCACTGCCGAGGCTGCCGGAGCGCTCGGAGCGGTACTGCCCGAGCGGCGCTCGGCCCAGGTAAATGCCACCGTCATGCGCGTGTCGGCCGGGGCCGCCGTCTACTTGCCGGTGGCGCGGGTGAACAACATCGTGCGTTCGATCCAGGCCGCCAAAGAGGCCGGGTTCTGGATTCTCGGTCTGGATTGCGAGGGGGAGCGGCTTCTGCCGCGTGGCGGCAGTGGTGAGGACCCGCGTCTCGGTGTCAAGGTCGGACTGATCCTTGGCGGTGAGGGGGAGGGGATGCATCGTCTGGTGGCCGAGAACTGTGACGAGATTCACCGTCTGCCGATGCGAGGTCGGGTGGAGTCTCTGAATGCGTCGGTTGCGGCGGCTGTGGCGATCTATCGCCTTCTGGATGGAGATTTGTACCGTGCAGGTCGTCGTGGCTGAAGGTTGGCTGTGCGCTCTGTCCGCTGCTTTTGCGGAGCAGCCGGGCGTGGAATCGCTCAGGTTGTCGGCGTGACGTGGCTGCACTGGTTGACACCGTGCGTAACGGTGGATATGGACTCGCGTTTGCTTTTGGACCCTAGGCGCTCAAGGGACATGCGCGCGGCCTTGCCGCGGTGTCAGTGTCTCCGCGATCTGGGTTGGTCGAGCGGAAGCCCTTCTTCGGATGTGCGCGCCCGGTCACGGTTTTTTGCGGTGCCGATGTAGCTCAACTTGGTAGAGCACCTGATTTGTAATCAGGGGGTTGCCAGTTCGAGTCTGGCCATCGGCTTTATGAGGCGACGGAGCAGAGGTTCGGGGAGAGGTACCCGAGTGGCCAAAGGGAGCAGACTGTAAATCTGCCGGCGATAGCCTACGGAGGTTCGAATCCTCCCCTCTCCACCACTTTTGACGTCGGCGCCTCGCACGGACCGTTGGGAACTGACGAGCGCTGAGGATAGAAGGATCGGTTCGACCTGCCATGGGGCCTGAGAGTGTTCGTGCGGGAGTAGCTCAGATGGTTAGAGCATCAGCCTTCCAAGCTGAGGGTCGCGAGTTCGATTCTCGTCTCCCGCTCTCTGATTCCAAGTTGTGGGTGCGGCGGCAAAGTGCCGCTGTCTGCAGCGAAAGGAAGGCCCACGTAGCTCAGGTGGTAGAGCACGTCCTTGGTAAGGACGAGGTCACCGGTTCGAATCCGGTCGTGGGCTCCAGCAACTGATCGGCTTTCACCAAGTATCGACAACGGCAACGTAGAGACGGGAGAGCGAAAAAGTCATGGCTAAGGAGACATTCAAGCGCACGAAGCCGCACGTCAACGTTGGTACGATCGGACACGTCGACCACGGTAAGACTACGCTTACGGCAGCTATCACTTTGGTGCAGTCGAAGAAGGGATT
>CAITLU010000032.1 GCA_903893315.1 uncultured bacterium | reverse complement strand
GAGATGGTGATGCCGGGTGACACGGTCCAGTTACAAGTGGCACTGATCATGCCGATCGCGATGGAAGAAGGCCTGCGTTTCGCCATCCGCGAGGGCGGCCGCACGGTCGGCGCCGGCGTGGTCAGCAAGATCGTCGAGTAGGACCGGATTTAGGAAAAGGACCCAACGATGCGCGACCAAATCGTCCTCGCTTGCGAAGCATGCAAGCGCAAGAACTATCGAACGAGCCGTAACAAGAAACTCTCCACGGAGAAGCTTGCTCGCAAGAAATTCTGTCCGGCTTGCCGGGCGCATACGCTCCACAAGGAGGGTAAGGTCTGAGGGACGCGAATCGTACCGGGTCAGTAGCTCTAACTGGTAGAGCGTCGGACTCCAAATCCGAGGGTTGTAGGTTCGAATCCTGCCTGACCCGCCATATAGCCTGGACCGAGCGCGCCAACAGCGGCGCGGAGCACAAACGGCAGTGAGCAAAGAGGCGCAAAGTGATACGCAGTCGTCGAAAACCGGCGGCATCGTTCAACTGGTTACGCGGGGACGAGAGTTCCTCAACGAGGCCGTGGCCGAACTGCGTCGTGTGTACTGGCCCACGCGCAAAGAAACCGTGGCCTTTACCTGGGTCGTTATCATCGTGGTGGGCTTCGTCGCCCTCTACTTAGGCGTGGTCGATTATGTGATCTCGCTCGGAATGCGTCTGGTGTTCTGAGATCAGGATGGAAACGATCATGGCCGATAAACAGTGGTACGTCGTGCATACGTACTCAGGGTACGAGCAGAGCGTTAGGCGCCAGCTGGAAGAGCGCATCCGTGCGTTCGGCCAGGAGGAACGGTTCGGCGACATACTGGTGCCGTCCGAGCAGGTGGTCGAGCTCGTCAAAGGCAAGAAGCGTACGGCGACCCGCAACCTGTTTCCAGGTTACGTGCTGGTGCAGATGGAACTCAACGACGATACCTGGCACGTCGTGACAAGCACGCCGAAGGTCACCGGTTTCGTCGGAGGAACGACCAATCCGCCTCCGGTTCCGGAGGAAGAGGTTCGTCGCATCACCAACATGCTCCAGGAAGGAGCCGCCCGCCCGAAGGCAAAGGTGCTGTTCGAGGTAGGCGAGCAAGTCAAAGTCATCGATGGACCCTTCGCCGACTTCAGTGGAGTCGTCGAAGAAATTCGCCCCGAAAAGGGCACCCTGAAAGTTGCCATCTCCATTTTCGGACGTTCAACGTCCGTCGAGATGGAACTTGTCCAAGTAGAAAAGATGTAGGCGGCAAAGGTCATGGCGAAAAAGGTCGTCGATCAAGTAAAGCTTCAAATTCCGTCGGGTAAGGCCAACCCGAGTCCGCCCGTGGGACCGGCACTGGGTCAACGCGGCGTCAACATCATGGAGTTCTGTAAGGCCTTCAATGCGGCCACGCAGAGCATGGGAGACGTGATCGTTCCGGTAGTGATCACGGTCTACTCGGATCGTTCGTTCACGTTCATCACCAAGACGCCACCGGCGTCGATTTTGCTGATGAAGGCGGCGGGGCTCGAGAAGGGCTCTCCCACACCGAACAAGAACAAGGTGGGTAAGGTGACTGGCGCCCAGGTGCGACAGATCGCTGAGCAGAAATTGTCCGACCTCAACGCCAATGACGTCGAGGCGGCGGTGCGCATCATCGAAGGAACGGCCCGCAGCATGGGCATCACGGTCGAGGGCTGACGATGGCAAAGCGAGGCAAACGTTACGACAAGGCCGCGGGCGGGATCCAGGAAGGGAAGCTCCACACGCTGACGGACGCGATCGCACTGGCCGCCCAGGGCTCGGGTGCAAAGTTCGACGAGACCGTCGAGATGGCTCTCAAACTCGGTGTCGATCCGCGGCATGCTGACCAGAACGTGCGCGGCACCGTCGCGCTTCCGCACGGCACCGGCAGGACGGTGCGCGTCCTGGTGTTCGCGAAGGGCGAAAAGGCCAAGGAAGCGGAGGAGGCCGGTGCTGATTTCGTCGGCGCCGACGATCTGGTCAACAAGATCCGCGAAGGCTGGACGGACTTCGACCGTGCGGTCGCCACTCCCGACATGATGGGCGCCGTGGGCCGTATCGGAAAGATCCTCGGACCTCGTGGTCTGATGCCGAACCCCAAGGTCGGCACTGTGACCATGGACGTCGCGCGCGTAGTACGTGAGCTCAAGGCGGGCCAGGTCGAATTCCGAGTCGAAAAGGCCGGCATCGTGCAGGTACCGGTGGGAAAGGTTTCCTTCGGTGCGGAGAAACTCATCGAGAACGCGATGGCGGTAGTCACGAGCGTGGTGCGTGCCAAGCCGGCCAGCGCGAAGGGCCAGTACATTCGTTCCGCGTCGATCTCGTCGACGATGGGACCGGGCATCTCGGTCGATAGCGCGGACATCAAAGTCGCGATCTGACCGCGCCAAGCGATAAGAGGATAGGTTCCATGAACCATGCAGAAAAAGCCGGGGTTGTTGAAGTCCTGGCGGGAAAATTCCAGCAAGCGCCGATCGTGGTGCTGTCACAGTTCCGTCGCATGACGGTTGCGCAGATGACAGACCTTCGCCTCCAACTCCGCAAGGTGGACGCGGAACTGCTGGTCGCGAAGAATACGCTGACCTGGCTTGCGGTGGCCGAGACACCGGCCAAGGTCATCGAGCCACTGCTGGCGGGACCGACGGTGTTCGCGTTCTGTTACGGTGACCCGGTGGCGTTTGCCAAGGTCGTCGACGCGTTCGCCGGCAAGAACGACGTGTTCGAACTCAAGGGCGGCGTGATGGACGGCGCTCTTTTGTCGCGCAAACAGATCGCCCAATTGGCCACCATGCCCGGACGTGACCAACTACGGGCACAGTTGCTCGCGTTGATGATGACGCCGGCAACGATGCTG
>CAITLU010000031.1 GCA_903893315.1 uncultured bacterium | reverse complement strand
CGGCGGCTCCCTGTTCCGCCATCAGTTCCGCTACCGCGCGACCGATTCCACGGCCGGCGCCGGTTACGATCGCAACTTTACCGTCGATGAGTCCCATGTTCGTGTGTTCTCCTTGCAATAAGCTTTGATTGGCAGGTTCGCCGCGCGAGTATCTGACCGGCGTGACTCCTAGCCCGCTCGGCGGTCAAGGCAAACATGTGACACTGCTCCACAGGCGAGCACGTGGCCGTGATGAATACCGGGCGCCGAAATCATCAATGCCGCGTCATTGAAAATTGAGCCGCCCGGCACTAGCGACCGGCAGTGGCCAATTTCACGTGTTCGGCATCGCCATCGTGGCGGTCATTGTCATTGTCGGCCCGATGGCTGGAACGGCTCACCGCCGGTCCCTGTCCGAGCTGCGCCGCATCGGCCTGCGCGCCGCTGTGCCGAACCTGCCGCGTCGACAGCGGCATCGCCGACGGCCTCCACCCTGGCACCATCGTCCTGGAAAACGCGTTGAACGTTGCCTATCTGGGTCTGTACTGGTGCCGATTGCCCGAAGACTCAACGCGACGCCGTGAGCCGACGCCGCTGGCGTGCAGCCTGCAGCGATTCAAGTTCAGTGGTGATCGCTACGCGGGGCACTGTCTGGCCCGGCTCTTTGCCGAAGTACTTTTCACCTGGGCTGCGCAGCCGCACCACGGCGCAGGAACACGATCGCGCTACGACGCCATAGTCCCGATTCCCCTATCGAATGCCGGCCTGAGCGCACGTCGCTTCAATCAGTCAGCATGGCTCGCGCGCCGTCTGGCTCGTCGCGCTCGCATCGCCTACCATCCCGGCTGGCTACGGCGCCCCGACCGACGCGAACCGCAGCACCGACTGGGCGCGGCCGCGCGCCGCGCCAACATGCACGGCGCCTTCGAAGCTCGCCGCTTGCCGCTGCCGCCGAGACGAATACTTCTGATCGATGACGTCTGCACCACCGGATCGACTCTGGCCGAGGCCGTCCGCGTGCTGATGAATGCCGGCGCACAGACGGTGGACGCAGCGGTCCTGGCCCTGGCCGACTCCGCGAACGAGGGAAGATAGGCGATGACGATCCACGACCTGACACGCTGGGAACCGCGCCATACGGAGAAAAAGCTCGGGGCGCCGCGCTCGTCCGTGAGTGCGCTGGCGCCGTCGGCCGTTCATGCGGTGGCTCTCGACCTGGCCTGCGGACAGGGACGCCACACCCGAGCCCTGCTTGCTGCCGGCTACGCGGTGATAGCCCTCGACGTTTCACGAAACGCCCTTGAGCACCTGAAATCTTTCGGCACCGGCGCCGATGCCCGACTCCTGTGCGTACAGGCCGACGTCGACAACTGGCCGCTGAGGCAGGAGTCCTTCGACGCCGTCGTCATCATCGACTTCCTGGACCGGCGCTTGTACGCAACTCTGAAGGCCGCCCTGCGCCCGGGCGGCCAGCTGTTGGTGGACACCTTCCTCGACGCCGGTCATCCCAACGCCGAGGGCCCTTCAAACGCCGACAACATTCTGACGCCAGGAGAACTCGCGCGCGCCTTCCACGACTTCGAGATCCTCGAAGACGATGAACAGGACGGACCGACCGCACGTGCCATCTTTCGCGCACGCAAGCGCGCCCAGCCGCGTTGACAAGCCTCCCACCGTCGGTTACTCGCACCCCGTGCCATCAAAAAAGCCCCCCCGCACCTACAGTGCCGCCGGCGTCGACATCGACGCTGCTGATCGGCTCGTCTCCCGCATCGCCAAACTCGCGGCAACGACCCGCCGTCCCGGAGTACTTGCCGGCATCGGCCCGTTCGCGGCCGCGGTCAGGGTTCCGCGCGGGATGCGTGACCCTGTCATGATTTCATCCACCGACGGTGTCGGCACCAAGCTCGCGGTCGCCAAGCTGCTTGGACGTCACGACACCATCGGCATCGATCTGGTTGCGATGAACGCCAACGATCTGGTGACGACCGGAGCGCGGCCTCTGTTCTTTCTTGACTACCTGGCGGTCGGCGTCCTCGGAAGCATCGACGGCGAAGGCATAGTGCGCGGTATCGCCGAGGGTTGCCGTCAGGCACAGATGAGCTTGGTCGGAGGCGAGACCGCAGAGATGCCCGGCTTTTACGCCAAGGGCGATTACGACCTCGCCGGCTTCTGCGTCGGCATCGTCGAGCGCTCCAAGATGATCGATCCAAAGCGCGTTCGCGCCGGTGACGTGGTGCTCGGACTGGCCTCGACCGGCCTGCACAGCAACGGCTACAGCCTGGCGCGGCGCGCGCTCGGCGCGACTACGCGTGCTGCGCTGCGCCGAAGCGTAGCGGAACTCGGAACCACGCTGGGCGAAGCCCTTCTGACTCCCACGGCGATTTACGTTGCGCCGGTACTGGCGTTGCTCAAACGCATCGACGTACGCAGCATGGCTCACATCACCGGCGGCGGACTACCCGGCAATCTGGTGCGCAGCCTTCCCGCCGGCACCCGCGCCATATTGTCGCGTGCCGCTCTTCCCGAGCCCCCGCTGATGCGGATGATCAGAGAGCGGGGAAAGATCTCGCAGCCCGAGATGGACCGGACCTTCAACTGCGGGGTAGGCTTCACGATGATCGTGCCGCGCGACGAGGCGGTGCGGGCCGCGGGTTTGCTGGCGAAACGCGGAGTACGCGCGACCGCGATAGGTATAGTCGAAAAAGGACGACGCGGCGTGGTCTACACCGATGCCTGAACAGCACGCTGAGCGCAGACGGTTGGCTCTTGGCGTCCTGGCTTCGGGCAGCGGTACCAACTTCGACGCCATCGCTGCCGCCATCGAACGCGGCGAGTTGGACGCGGATATCGTCATCGTCGTCTGCAACAGGCCGAGCGCGGCCGTGGTAACCAAGGCGCGGGCTCTCGGACTCTCCGTTCAGCTTGTCGAACACCGCGCCTTCCCCGATCGCGAGAAATTCGACAACGCGGTTGCCGACGCTCTGCAAGGTGCGGGAGTCGAGCTCGTGGTCATGGCCGGCTTCGATCGCATCGTGACATCCGCGCTGCTGCGGCGCTTCCCGATGCGTGTCATCAACATCCATCCGGCTCTGCTGCCGGCTTTTCGAGGTGCGCACGCGCAGCAGCAAGCGGTCGACTACGGAGTCACCATCACCGGCGCGACCGTGCACTTCGTGGACGACGACGTCGACCACGGTCCCATCATCTTGCAGGCAGCGGTTCCGTTGGCAGCAGGAGAAGATGCCGAAACCGTACGCCTTCGTATCCTCGAGCAGGAACACCGCATCTTCCCGTATGCCATACAGCTCTACGCCGAAGGCCGACTCGAAGTCGACGGGCGGCGCGTACGCATCCGTGAAGTTGCACCGATCGGAGCTGATGCGCTCGTGAGTCCATCCTTAGCGCGCTAGTCACTGCGCGCTAGCTGACGAAGACCGCAGTCTCGGATACCGGCGCACCTGCGATAGTGCCGAAGAAGTGGATTAGCTCACTGAACAATAATTCACCGCTCGTCGGAGTAGAACCGGGCCAGCCGCGCGGACGGCATTCCAGCCAGATACAGTGACTTGAGCGTCCACATCTTCAGGGTGGTGCGCCATACCCCACGGTTGCGCCAACGTCGCGAGGAAGTCACCACGAAACCTCGCGGCACTACCATGCGAGCGCGCCATCTGAGTCTGCGCACGAGATCGACGTCCTCGAACAGCAACAGCTCGCGATAAGCGCCGACCGATTCGAAGATACTACGTCTCACGAAGATCGCCTGGTCGCCCGTCGCGCTGCGAAACAAGCGCGAACGCAGCGAAATCAAACGAGCGATGACGGCGAGCAAGAACCCCGCCTCGTCGAAGCGAAGATCGAAGCGTCCCCATGCCGCCGATTCATCCGCGAGAGCCTCGGCGATGGCGGAGCGGAACCCATGCGGAAGCAGCGTGTCGGCGTGCACGAAGACCAGCACGTCGCCGCGCGCGGCGCCCGCGCCGATGTTCATCTGATTGCCACGGCCCTGCGCGCTGACCAGCACTTGAGCCCCGGCTTCTCTCGCCCGGAGCACCGTGTCGTCCGAACTGCCCCCATCAATGACCAGCAGTTCGTCACTCGCCTGAAGTCCTGCGCGCAAGCCTGAGACCAGAGGCGAAACCAGGTTCCCTTCGTTGAGCACGGGAACGATCACCGACACGAGCATGCTCAATTCCTCCGCCACCAACCGGTCAGGAACTGATCTCCAACCGGCGCTCCGTGACCGAAGCCGCGGCCATCCCTCTCAGCGTTGGCGCCCCACGACGGGGCTGCTACCATCCCTTCGATGTCACAACGCAAATGGTTTGCCATGGCCGCCATCGGTCGTGATCGTCCCGGTATCGTGGCCGATCTGAGTGAGTGCGTCTACGCCTGCGGCTGCAACCTCGAAGACGCCAGCATGACGATGCTCGGAAGCGAGTTCGCCACACTGATGCTCGTCAGCGGCGTCGGAGAAGACCTTCGCGACCGTCTCTACGAAGCCACCAAACGCCTGGAGTGGGAACGCCACCTCACGGTCTTTCTGCGGCCCGTGGATGCGCCGACCTCCAGAGATACCGAACGTTCCGAAGCAGGCACGCTGACGGCCGTCGGTATCGACAAGGCCGGCATCGTCGCCGGCGTGTCTCGGGTACTGGCCGATCACGCGGTGCTGATCGTGGATCTTCGCGGAGAGATACGTCCGGTCGCACAGAGCGGCACTCCCCTCTACACCCTCGCGATACGGATGATGGTTCCGGGGACGGCTTCCAAAGAGCGCATGACGGCCGATCTGGAATCGGCTGCAGCGCGGCTCGGAATCGAGATATCGTTCGACCTGGTCCGACCGGCCTGAGGCTTCAGGCCACACGGCCGGGCCGGAACAAGA
This sequence comes from uncultured bacterium, assembly GCA_903893315.1. Lineage (GTDB taxonomy): Bacteria > Desulfobacterota > Binatia > UBA1149 > CAITLU01 > CAITLU01. Next base: position 84,321 of record CAITLU010000031.1, on the reverse strand, counting down.
CCTTGCCGTCGGTGACAACCAGTTCGTCGCGCACGAAGAGCTGAACCGCCTTGGTCAGCACCTTGGCCTCGAGTGCACGCCCGTTGCCTTTGATTGTCTCGAGCGAATCTTCCCCGACACGGATGTGGAAGACGTCCTGCAGCACCACGGGGCCTTTGTCCAGTTCCTCGGTCACGATGTGGGCCGTACACCCGCAAACCCTGATGCCGGCTTCATAGGCCTGCTTGTAGGCGTTGGCACCTGGGTAGTAAGGCAGCAAAGAGGGATGGATGTTGAGAATCCGGTGGGGGAAGGCCCGGACTATTTCGGGTGACACGATCTGCATGTAGCGAGCAAGCACGACCAAGTCTGGCTGCTCGGCCCCGAGCTGCTCCAGAATGAAGCGCATATGAGCCGACTTGTCAGTCGAAGGAGACCACCTGAAAGCAAGCCCGTGCTCCTTGGCCACCGACTCGAGATCGGGATGGTTAGAAAGCACCGTAGTGAACTCTGCGTCCAACTCGCCCTGGGCCAAGGCACCAAGCAGCGCCTCCAGGCAGTGCGGCTCTTTCGAGACCAGCACGGCCACGCGCTTGCGACTCCGCTGCCCGTGCAGACGCACGGTAACGTCCATCTGCATCTCGCTCCCTATCGCCTTGAGGTCGAGGATGAGGCGGTCGAGATTGATGTCGAGGTCGCGCAGATCGACCAACATCGACATGATGAAGAGCCCCTCCATCACGTTCTGGTCGATCTTCTCGATGTTTACGTTGTGCTGCGCGAGATAGGTGGAAACTCTCGCAACCACTCCCTTCTGATCGCGACCCAATACGGAGATGACAGCTGGATTTGCGACGGCCATGCCGCGAATCTAACGGCCACGGCGTCGGGTCGCAACCGGTCTCCCGACAACCGTGACGAGCCAGGCTCGCCATGAACTGCTAGCCGATCTGTCCCCTCCACGCGCGGCGATCGTAGATGCGTTCGCGCCGCAGCCTGCGACCCCGCACCTCCGCCGAGCGAGCAAAGGCCTGACGCTTCAATCGAGCCAGCCCCGCCCGCACGTAGTCGGGATCTATCCTGAGCGTCGTGCAGATGTTCTCGAAAGAAAACGGCCAATCCGTGTCGCGGCTGGCGACCCAGCGGTCGACCTCGAAGAAACGCTTGCGCCTCAGCGCGACCGGCGAACCCAGGCCATGCTGAAAAGTCACCAAGGCCTCCTCCAGAACAGCGAGCATGAGCCTGTTCTCCGGCTCCTTTGACGTCTCATCCATCGCCGTGGCGCCGAACTCATCGCCTGATGCCTGATTCTGCAACATACCGCCGACCTCCTGCCTGCCGTTCAAGTCCATGTTGGGATTCGGTCGTTTCCCACACTTACAAGTAGAGGGCGCCTGGTGTCGGCCGTCAACACGCCACACAGCGTCAGACGAGATTTCGACGTTCATGCCGCAACGCACCGTAAACTCTTTGGATTGTGACTTACTGAACAATCGCCTGAGGCAAAGCGCGAAGCTAGTCTACCGGCGCGCGAAACCGTCGCGGCCTGGTGAACATCGTTCGCCTAAGCCCCGGGTCCACTCAGCCTGATGAACGATCCCCCACCGAACAACGGTCGCCGCGGCACCGCAGCCGCACGCTCGATGAGCTTGCGCGAGTGGATTCCCCGACTCCGGCGCACTGACTCGCTCAGTGTCGGCTCACCACCAAGAGCGCGTGATTGCGCATTTCCAACCTCAACCGCTGGAGGAAATTCTCCGCGCTGTTAAGCTCGGGCCAAATGAGTTGGACCAGCTCGCCGTCGCGAAGCGCGACAACGCAGCCGCCGCGCACCCGGTTACTCTTCGTGGCGGGCCTTAGCGTCGTTGCGGGGCTTTTGGCCCTATGCTGTCCGAGCGCTGCGCCGGCGAGCGAATCGAGCGTAGAGTCGTTCAGCGGCGGACCTCTTCCTTTGGTGGCGGCTCGCTGCCTGCGCGCGGCCGAGTCCCGCAATGACGATGAGACGACCCGCGCCCTCTACCGTCGGGCTCAGGATCTGGCCGCCAGGGCTCTGCAGGAGAATCCGAACTCAGCCCAAGCCAATTTTGTGTTTTTCGCGGCTCGAGGCCGCATCCTGCTGGCCGAGGGGCCTCTGAAGAACCTGATCCAGTTGCACAACATCGACGGGTACCTGGATCGCGCCCTCGAACTCGATCCGACCTACGCACATGCACTGGCGGCCAAAGGTGGGTTGCTGCTTGACCTGCCGTTTTATCTCGGCGGTGACCCTAGACTGGCCGAGCAGATCCTTCGCCGCGCGGTCGAGTTGAACCCCACCGGACCGGGGACCCGCCTTGGGCTGGCTCGTGCTCTGCTCCGCAACGGCGATCCATCAGGAGCCAGACAGCAATTGATGCATGCCGGCCACTACGCCTGCATGGAGCGCCGCGCGAAAACCTTGAGCGAGGTGCGCCAGCTGATTTCGGAAATGGACGCAGCGCACGCCAAAGCAGATATCCCTTGAGTAAGGAACGCGGAAGCTTCGCCGACCTGGTCGCACTCATGCACCGCCTGCGGGCGCCGGCCGGATGCCCCTGGGACGCAGAGCAGACCCACCGCAGCCTGCGCCCATATTTGCTGGAGGAGGCCTATGAGGTACTCGACGCCATCGACGAAGGCTCGGACGCCTCGCTGTGCGACGAACTCGGCGACCTCCTGCTCCAAGTCGTATTTCACGCAGAGCTGGCGACGGAACGCGGAGCTTTCACGATTGGCGACGTCATCGACGGTCTCAGCGCCAAGCTGATACGCCGCCACCCCCACGTATTTGGCGAAACCGAAGTATCTTCCTCCGCCGACGTCGAGCGCAATTGGGCGGCGATCAAGCGCGGCGAACGCGAAAAAGCCGGAGTCGCGGCGCCATCGGCCATCGACGGACTGCCGCGCGCCATGCCGTCTCTGGCGCGCGCCCACAGAATGGGCGAGAAGGCGGCCAACGCCGGATTCGACTGGGATTGTGCCGCCGACGTACGCGACAAGATCGACGAAGAACTGGCGGAAGTAGATCTAGCGCTTGCCGACGGCGGCCCGACTGCACTCGAAGATGAAATCGGAGATCTGCTGTTCGCTGTGTCGAGTTTCGCGCGACTGAACGGGATCCAGTCCGAGTCGGCCCTGACTGGTGCGCTCGCCAAGTTCGACGCCAGATTTCGCCGCCTGGAACAACACCTCGGCCGCAGTCAACAGACGATGCACGACCTCGGCGCCGCCGATCTCGAAGCGCTCTGGCAACTCCTCAAGAATCGCGTTTGAGATCGCGCCCGAGCCGCACGCGAAACAGTCCTGCCAATTCGCGGATCTCGGCGCTGCCGAGCGACATCGCACACACCGCATAGACCGCAGTGCCCGTCACGATGGAGAGCGCCACTCTGAGCGCCGGCCGCTGCGCCCATTCGAGAACCGGCGATGAGCTTTGCAGAGCAAGCTGAAGCACGACGATGGCTGCAGCCATCGCTGCGCTCGCCGACAGGTGCAGAGCCAGCGAGCGAGCGAGCGGCGCGAGCCGTAACTCCGGCAGACGGCGAAGCAGCATGACCAGCAACACGCAGGCATTGGCGGTAGCGGCAATGCCAGTGGCCAGAGCCAGGCCGGCGTGGCGCATGTCGACAATGCGAACGACATCGCCGGCCTTGGCGATCAGAGATCCTGCCCACCAATCAAGCCCCGGCCCGAAGGGATGCACCGGGCCCATGAGGGCGACGTCGAAGAATACGTTGACCAGCAGTGCAAAGATCGCCGCGTAAACCGGTGCCCGTGGTTCCTCCACCGCATAGAAAGCCGCGGCCAATACCCTTACGACGGCGACACCGAGAAGGCCTGGGACGTACGCGCGCAAAGCCCACGCCGTCATCGCCGCATCCTGAGGTGAAAAACGGCCCCGCTGAAAAAGCAGCGCGACGATATCCGGCGCCAGCAGCGCAAGGCCTATTGCAGCCGGCAAGCAAAAGGCGAGCACCAGACCGAGCGAATCGACTATCGTGTCGGCCATCAGCCGGGTCTGTCCCGCCTTGGCCTGCGCTGCCAGGCTCGGCAACGCCGCGGTCCCTACGGCAACAGCAACCACACCGAGCGGAAACTCGAAGACTCGGTCGGCATACCAGAGATAGGACACCGACCCATCGGGAAGCAGCGAAGCAAACACCGTCGCCACCAGGACGTTGATCTGATACACGGCCCCGCCAAAAACCACTGGCACCACCAGTCGACCGGTACGCAGGAGCGCTGGATGCCAGAGGTTGGCCAGCATCGGCAGGCGCATCCCGAGGCGGCGCAGAGCCGGGACCTGGACGAGAAACTGCAAGAGACCGCCCGCAAGCACTCCGACCACCAGCGCGTACTCCGGCAAGCGCATATGTGGAGCCAGCCAGATTACGCAGACGATGATCGCAAGGTTGAGAAGCAGCGGGCCCAGCGCCGGTAACGCGAAGTTCCGAAAGGTGTGAAGTACCCCCATCGCCCACGCAGCCGCGCCGACCAGCAGAAGGTAGGGAAAGGTCCAGCGCGTGAGCGCCACGGTCATCCCCTGCTTGGCGGCGTCGTGAGCAAAGCCAGGAGCGAACGCTACGGTCAGCGCGCCCGCCGCCGCCATCCCGATCAGCGTCAGCGCCGCCAGGACCAGAAAAGCGGCCCCGCCCACGGCGCCGGCGGCGCGCACCGCCTCTTCCTTCCCGCCGCGAATCAGACTCTCGGTAAAGACGGGAACCAAGGCGGCCGAACTCGCCCCCTCGGCAACCACCCGCCGAAACAGGTTGGGGATACGGAAAGCCACGAAGAAGGCGTCGGCTCCGGCGCTGGTGCCGAAAACGGCGCTCACCGCCATGTCGCGCAGCAGACCGCCGACCCTTGTGACCATGGTCAGGGCGGCAAGCAGGTGGGCGGCCCGCGAAACACCACGCCGATCATCACGGCTGCGGCTTGAGACTGCGGTGCCGTTGGTTTGACCGTCCCCCGGGGAGTTGCTATCTAGCACTGCTTTTTGCCAGCAAAGTTACAGGAGATCTCGTGGCCAATCACCCTTCAGCGCTCAAGCGTCATCGCCAGTCCGAGAAAGCCCGCGTCGCCAACCGTTCCCTGCGTGGACGTGTCCGCACTCTGGTCCGTCAGCTTCGGGAATCGATCTCGGGCGGTGACCACGAAGCGGCCTCCACCAAGCTCCGCGAGGTGTCGCGCGAGTTGGCGAAAGCCGCGAGCAAGGGCGTTCTCCACAGCCGTACAGCCTCTCGTCAGACCGGTCGCCTGGCCCACCAGGTAGCAACACTCAAGAGCTGACGTCCGCCGCCGAAGCGCCTAAAGGCCTTCGGCCATCCTCGAACAGATCGTTTCCGCCAGGTCGCGTACCGCCTTGTCGCGCGCGGTCGCCCGTCTTTCTTCACCCAACTGAACATTGTCGAAACGGCCAAGAGCGCCGGGGCTGAGCGTTTCGTCGCTCTGAAAGCCGGAACTTGATGTCACCACAGCGCCAGGTACCGCAGCCTGGCCGCGACTGGCGGCGATCTTGGTCTGTCTCCACAATACCGTCCCGTTGCCGCGCGAAAGTTCGGCATCCACGGCCAGCGTGATCTGGTAGTCGAGAACATCGTCGAACTCGTCGAACGCGATGGCTCGAGTGCGGTCGGCCGTCATTTGCACGACCAGCGTGGCATCGCTGCCCTCTCCTTCACCCACCGGCCGCAGACGGCCCCGCCATCTCAGCGCCTGCCTCAGTTCTCTGCCCAGCGCATCGGCCAGCACAGGGTCGCCGTCGTCACTCGGAATCACCTTCACGCGAATCGTCTTGACGTCGGTCGGCAGCGCACCGGCGTTGACAAACGCGTAGCCGCATCCCCACAACGAAACGACAGCCAGAGCCGATGAAATCCAGCGCTTCATCACACTACGATGCTCACTAGGCGGCCCGGAACCACCACGGTCTTGCGCGGTGAACGTCCCGCCAGTTCACCGGCTACTTTTTCTTCCGCCAAAGCCGTCGCGAGAACGTCTGCTTCCGTCGCATCGGCCGGCACAGAGATATGCGCCCGCACCTTGCCGTTTATCTGCACCGCCATTTCCAGTGTCTCGCGTACCAGTGCCGTAGCGTCTACTTCAGGCCAGAGCAGCCGGTCGAGCGCGGGAGTTCCGACCAGCCTCTCCCAAAGTTCGCTGGTGATGTGAGGCGCAAAAGGTGCCAGCAGACGCAGCACCGTGGCTGTGGCGAAGTGCGTTATCGCGTCGTCGCTCTGGCGCAGCGCCCTTCTCTCGTAGATCGCGTTAACCAACTCCATGATAGCAGCCACCGCGGTATTGAAATGCCTGCGCTCACCGATGTCATGAGTGACACGGCGGATCGTCTCGTGGACCAGCGACCGAAGCTTACCTCCGCCGTCTTCATCAGGAGCGCCCCCGACATCGCTCCGGCCGGGATCAGCCCACGCAAGTTGCCGCCCTTCAAACGCCATGGCCAGACGCCACACCCGCGTAAGAAATCGGTAGCTGCCGTCCACCCCGCGCTCGCTCCAATCGAGATCTTTTTCGGGCGGCGCGGCGAACATCGAAAACAGTCTGGCAGTGTCGGCGCCGTAGGCGTTGATGAGATCGTCGGGGTCGACCACATTGCCCTTGGACTTGCTCATCTTGGCGCCGTCCTTGATGACCATGCCCTGAGTGAGCAGGTTGCGGAACGGCTCATCGAGACGAATCCAGCCAAGGTCACGCAGCACCCGAGTGAAGAAGCGCGAGTAGAGCAGGTGCAACACCGCGTGCTCGACACCGCCGATGTAGTGATCGACCGGCAGCCATTTCTCGAGTTCCAGCGGATCGAACGGCGCAGTGTCCAGGCGCGCTGACGTGTAGCGCAGGAAATACCACGACGACTCGACGAAAGTGTCCATCGTGTCGGTCTCGCGCCTTGCCGCCCCTTTGCAGCGCGGACACTGCGTATTGACCCAGCTTTCGAGCGTCGGCAGCGGCGAAGCGCCGCCGGCCAGCAACTCGACGTCGGTCGGCAGAATCACCGGAAGTTGCTCGACTGCAACGGGAACCACGCCGCACGCCGTGCAGTGCACGACCGGGATCGGCGCGCCCCAGTAACGCTGACGGGAAATGCCCCAGTCTCTCAGCCGGTAGTTGACCGTCTTGCGGCCCTTGCCGGCTGCCTGCAGATGTTCGGCGATTTCGCTTCTCGCCATCTCGCTGGTCTTGCCGGTGAACTCGCCGCTGGCCACCAGTACGCCGTCGTCTTCGTAAGCCGCGGTCATCGCATCGCCGTCGAGGTCGCCGCCCTCGGACTGCACAACCACGCGGATCGGAATCTCGTAACGCCTGGCGAAATCGAAATCGCGCTGGTCATGGGCCGGAACCGCCATCACCGCTCCGGTGCCGTAACTCATCAGCACGAAGTTGGCCACGTAGACCGGAACTCGTTCCCCGCTCACCGGATTGACGACATGACAGCCGGTGAAAACGCCTTCCTTTCCTTGAGCCCGCTCGGTCGCTTCCTGTCGGCGTATTCGATCGACGAACGCGCGCACCTCGCTTTGCCTGCCGCCGGCCTCGGCCAGACGCTCTGCCAGCGGGTGCTCGGCGGCAATACTCGCGAAAGTCACCCCGAAAAGCGTGTCGGCGCGGGTCGTGAAAACTTCGAGGCTGCCTTCGCATTCCACCAACGGAAAGGCGATCTGAACGCCGTAGCTGCGGCCGATCCAGTTGCGCTGCATGGTGCGCACTTTCTCAGGCCAGCCTTCGAGTGTGTCGAGGCCGTCGAGCAATTCGTCCGCGTAGGCGGTGATGCGCAGAAACCAGCCGTCAATCTCTTTCTGCGTGACCGGCCGGTGCCCCCGCCAGCACTGCTCGCCTTCCACCTGCTCGTTGGCGAGAACGGTGCCGCACTGCTCGCACCAGTTGACGACAGCTTTCTTGCGGTACGCGATGCCCTTCTCGAGCATCTGCAGGAAGAACAACTGCTCCCAACGGTAGTAGCCGGGATGGCACGTAGCCAGCTCGCGCTTCCAGTCGTAGCTGAAGCCCATCCTGCGAAGCTGCACGCGCATCGCTTCGATGTTTTCGTAGGTCCACTTCGCGGGCGCCACGCCGCGCTGGATGGCAGCCGTTTCGGCGGGAAGTCCAAACGCATCCCAGCCCATCGGATGCAGCACGCGATAGCCGCGAGCTCTGAGGAAGCGCGCCATCACGTCGCCGATGGTGTAATTGCGGACGTGTCCCATATGGATACGTCCGGAGGGATACGGGAACATCTCCAGAAGATAGAAACATGGAGCTTCTTCTCCCGCGTTGCCCTCGTCCATGGCCGGTGCTTCCGCCCAGCGACGTTGCCAACGGGCCTCTATTTCCTCGGGGTTGTAGGCGTCCATGATCGCCATCGGTCAGTTCCTTTGAGTCTTGATCTCGTCGACGACACCCGGCCGTTCCTGGTCCCCGAGCCGCTGCGCTTCCTTGGCCGCGCCCCGCTCACGCGCGATACGATCTACGACCGCGTTGATGAACGACGCCGCCTTCTCGTCCGAGAAGCGCCTGGCGATCTCGACCGCTTCGTTGATGATGACGGCCGCGGGGGTCTCGGGCATCGCGAGCATTTCGCCCACTGCCAGACGCAACACGCTCAAATCGACACGCGATAGCCTCTCCAGGTTCCAGTTGCGGGCAGCACTGTCGATGAGCCCATCTATCCGGGTACGATCCGCCATCACGCCCTTGACCAGGAGTTCCGCGAACTCGCGAATTGACGCGCCTTCTTCTTTGGCTGCCTGGCTCGGGTGCTGCTCCCAGAACAACTCTAGAATGGCTTCGGAAAGCTCCCCCGTGAGTTCCACCTGGTAAAGCAGTTGAAGAGCGGCCTCGCGCCCTTTCCTACGCGGCGATCGACTCACGAGTGAAGTCCGTGGCCCTGCAGACGCGAAAGCACTTCGAGAGTCTCGACCACCGTTACCACCGCCTCGTAGCCCTTGTTGCCTACATCACCCCCTGCGCGGGCCAGAGCCTGTGGCAAATCGTCGGTCGTCAGCACGCCGAACGCGATCGGCTTTCCTGTCGACAGCGAGGCCTCGCGAATGCCGCAGGCCGCCTGCTCGCAGACGTACTGGAAGTGCGGAGTTTCGCCGCGAATCACCGCCCCGAGACACACCACCGCGTGGTACTCCGGACAGCGCGCCGCAGCCAGAGCGACCAACGGCAATTCAAAGGCACCAGGAACCGTGAACACGTCATCGTCACCGACAACGACTCCGTACTTTGCTGCGGCCTGCATGGCCCCTTCCAGCAGATTATCGGTAACGGCCTGGTTGAAACGGCTTACGACGATCGCCACACGAATCGCGCCACCACCTTGAAAACCACTTTCCTCGATCATCGTGAACCCTCCACGTCGATGTCGGCACCAAGACTGTCGGCATCGAGCAGATGGCCGAGCTTACGGCGCTTGGTGCGCAGGTATCCGATATTGTCGTCGTGAGGAGCCGCTTCGATCGAGCGTCGTTCCACCACCTTGACGCCGTAGCGTTCAAGGCTCTCGACTTTCTGCGGGTTGTTGGTCAGCAACCGCACCTTGTGGACTCCGAGGTCCTTCAGTATCTGCGCGGTAATGCCGTAGTCACGCAGGTCTTCGCCGAAGCCCAGTTCGAGATTGGCTTCTACAGTATCGCGCCCGAGGTCCTGCAAAGCATACGCAAGCACCTTGTTGGCCAGACCGATCCCGCGGCCCTCCTGATGCATGTAGACGATCACGCCGCGTCCTTCCGATGAGATGACGTCGATGGCAAGACGCAACTGATCACCGCAGTCGCAGCGCGTGGACCCGAACACGTCGCCCGTCAGACACTGAGAGTGCGCACGCACCGTCACCGGCTGATCGCCCGATATGTCCCCGGCAACCAGCGCCATGTGCTCGTGATGATCGAAGTCATTGCGATAGACGATGGCGCGAAAAGTCCCGCCGAAGCCGCTCTCTATCGTCCTCTCAGCGACACGCTCGACCACCAGTTCGGTGGCGAGACGGTAGGCGACGAGCGAACCAACCTTGAGAATCGGGACGCCGAGTCTGGCCGCCAGGATTTCCAGAAGATCGATGGAAGCCAGTTCCCCGGCTTCGTCAAGCACCGCGCACAGAACCGCGCAGTCGCTCTCTCCGGCAAGGTCGCAAAGATCCGAGGCTGCCGCCGCGGCGTCAGGCCGCACCAGCACGCCACCGCTGCGCACCTGAATCGGGAATATGTGGCCCGGCATTACTATGTCCGCGGGACCGGCGCCCGGTGCGCTCGAAGCCAGGATCGTCGCTGCGCGATCCGCGGCCGAAATCCCAGTCGTGACGCCGCACGAGGCCTCGATCGACGCGCCGAAAGCGTGTCCGCGCAGAAACGGGCTCTCGGCAACCAGAACGGGAATCCCAAGGCGCCGCATGCGCTCTTCGCTCATCGCCAGACACACCAGACCGCGGGCCTCGACCACCATAAGGTTGACGGTCTCGGCGCTGATCCTGCGTGCGCTCGCGCAAAGATAACCGCCGGCCTGAGGCTGATTCTCGTCGTAGAGCACCACGACCGATCCACAGGCCGCAGCCGCGGTCGCGGCCTCGAGTTCGGCATCGGCAAAGCGCGATTTCTTCGATGCCACGCCCGCGCGCAGCGCTCTGGTCTTGCCGGGGTGGACGATCTTCCCGCCCTGCCCTTTTTTGTTCCCTTTGGTGGTCGTACTCATAACGGCTCGCCTTCCCACAGCCAGTCATCCTGGGCCGGACTCATGCGGTCTACTTGGCTTACGCGTCCGAAGCGAAGCGTTCTCAAAACGGGCGCTTTGGCGGGGTCCAGGACCCCGAGACTCCCCAGCATCGGCACTCCGTCGCCGCCCATGAACCGCGCGTTGTAGAAGATTGAGACGCGCTTGACCACACCGGCTCGCACAGCCGAAGCCGCAACCGCAGCGCCGCCCTCGACGAGGACTTCGAGCACCCCGTCGGCAGCAAGCCGGGCCAGCAGACGCTGCCAACCCAGGCGCCCCCGAGTGTTGAGCGTCCACACTTCGGCGCCGGCTTTCTCGAGGGCGCGTCGCCTCGCCGCCGGCGCTGACGCCGATCCGACTATCAACGCACGACCGCGCCCGCCAACCACCCGCGACAGCGCCGGGGTGCGAAGCAGCGGATCCAGCACCACACGCAGGGGCTGCTGGGCGCCGGCAAGACGGCAGGTAAGCCGTGGATCGTCGGCCAGCACAGTGCCGATGCCTACCAGAACTGCGTCGGCGCGGTCGCGCATCGACTGCACCACGCGCCGCGAGTGTGAACCGGAAATCCAACGCGACTGACCGCTGCGCGAAGCGATGCGCCCGTCGAGAGTCGCCGCAAGTTTAAGGTGCACGAACGGTAGCCCGGTAGCGGCCACCGAAAAAAATCCGCGCAGCGATTCGGCGCACTCGCTCTCCAACACGCCCTTGTCCACCCGAACGCCGCCGCGACGGAGTTTTCGCAGACCACGGCCGGACACCAACGAGTGCGGATCACGGCAGCCCACAACCACTCGCACGATCCCGGCTTCGATGAGAGCATCGGCACACGGAGGGGTGCGACCGAAGTGGGCGCAGGGCTCCAACGTGACGTAAGCGGTCGCACCACGGGCACTCCTGCCCGCAGCCGCAAGTGCATCCAGGGCCTCAGCCTCGGCATGAGGTCCGCCTACCCGCGCGGTGTGACCACGCGCCAACTCTTTGCCGCCGCGCACCAGCACGCACCCAACCGCAGGATTGGGGCTTGTATGACCGAGCGCCAGCGCGCTCTCCTGAAGAGCCACACGCATCCAGCGTTGATCTTCCGCGGCGCCGGCTTGGAGACTCACTCCTCTGCCTCGCTCCGTTTACGTTCACTGACAAGGCTCTCGACGGTACGCTGAAACTCGGCGATGTCGCGAAACGACTTGTAGACCGACGCGAAGCGCACGTACGCGACCTCATCCAGACGTTTGAGACTGTCCATGACGGCCTCGCCTACCTCGGTACTTGCCAGTTCCCGTACGCCCCGATCCTGCATGGTCCTTTCTATCCGGCTGACCGAATCCTCGATCGCGTCCGCGGAAACCGGCCTCTTTTCACAGGCCTTGTGGAACCCGGCGACCAACTTGTGCCGATCCCACGCCTCGCGTCGGCCGTCCTTCTTGACGACCAGCGGCATCACCGCGTCGACGCGCTCGTAAGTGGTGAAGCGGCGCCCGCACTTTGAGCACTCGCGTCGGCGCCGCACGCTGTCGCCGTCGCCGCTCTCGCGCGAGTCGACTACGCGGTCGTCGCCATGCTGGCAGAACGGGCATCTCATCTATCGCGCCTGCTTCGTGCTCTCGCGCTCTGGTACTTCGTGCGCTCAGGCCGCTTGCAGGTCACGGCCGACCTGCCAAGGTGCTGCGCACGACCGGCGGCGCGCTGCGCCGTCGACCCTCAGTCGTCGGCATAGCCGCGCGCCGGATAAAGCGGAAAAGCCCGGCACAAAGTCGCGATCTCAGCGCCGATCAGCGCGAGCGACCCAGCATCGTCTGGAGCAGCCAGAGCGCGGCCTATCCAGGCCGCGATACGGCGCATCTCCACCGTCCCGAAGCCCCTCGTCGTCACCGCCGGCGTGCCGAGCCTGAGCCCGGACGTAACGAACGGCGAGCGTGTGTCGAAGGGAACCGAATTGCGGTTCGCAGTGATGTGAGCGAGATCGAGCGTCTCCTGGGCCTTCTTGCCGGTCATCTCGCTGTCGCGCAGATCAAGCAGCATCATGTGATTGTCGGTACCGCCGGAAACCAGGCGGAACCCTTCTTCGAGCAGACCGGCAGCCATGGCTGCGGCGTTGTCGACGATGTTCTTCTGGTAGGTGCGGAACGAAGGCTGCGACGCCTCGAGAAAAGCCACAGCCTTGGCCGCGATCACGTGCATCAGAGGTCCACCCTGATTACCTGGGAAGATCGACGAGTCGATCTTCTTGGCGTGCTCGGACTTGCAAAGGATCAGTCCGCCGCGAGGTCCGCGCAGGGTCTTGTGCGTGGTCGTCGTGACGAAGTCGCAGTAAGGAACCGGCGACGGATGCACTCCGCCGACCACCAGACCTGCCACATGCGCGATGTCGGCCATGAGCAGCGCACCGACCTCGTCGGCGATGCTGCGGAAAGCTGCGAAGTCGAGTTGTCGCGGGTACGCGCTGTGACCGCAGACGATCAGTTTCGGCTTGTTCTCTAGGGCCAGCTTGCGCACCTGATCGAAATCGATGCGGTGGTCGCCCTCGCTCACTCCGTACGGAACTATCTTAAAAAACCGTCCGGAGAAGTTCACCGGACTGCCGTGCGTGAGATGACCTCCGTGCGCGAGGTTCATCGCCAGAACGACGTCGCCGGGGTCGAGAATCGAGAAATACACGGCCATGTTGGCCTGCGAACCCGAGTGCGGCTGCACGTTGGCGTGCTCGGCACCGAACAGACGCTTGGCGCGCTCTATCGCCAGCCCCTCCACGACGTCGACGTGCTCGCAACCGCCGTAATAGCGCTTGCCGGGGTAACCCTCCGCGTATTTGTTGGTGAGCACGGAACCGGCGGCTTCGAGAACCGCCTCGCTAACCACGTTCTCCGACGCGATCAGTTCGAGGAAGAGTTCCTGGCGACGGCCCTCTTTACGGATGGCTGCGTAGACCTCGGGGTCGGTGGTCTCTAGAAAACTCACGACTTCTCCTTCTTTGTCGACCGCCGGCCCGGACACGCCTTCGTGTCAGACCAGCGTCACTTGTTTCTTTCGAGGGCGCGAATCTTGTCGATGCGCAGGCTGTGGCGGCCGCCTTCGAAATCGCTCTCTACCCAGGTTCGCACGATCTCGCGAATCAGCCTGTCACCAAGCATTCCGCCGCCGAGCACCAGAACATTGGCGTCGTTGTGCCGACGCGACAGTTCGGCGCCGGTCACATCGTGAACCAGGGCCGCACGCACGCCCGCGATCTTGTTGGCGGCGATCGACATGCCGATGCCGCTCCCGCACAGCAGTACGCCGCAGCACGCCTCGCCGTCCGCAACCGCACGGCCGACCTTCTCGGCGTAGTCCGGATAGTCGACCGAAGCGGTGCCGTCGGTGCCGACGTCGTCTACGTCGAAACCGCGAGCGCGCAGCTCGTCGATGACCACGTTCTTGGCCGCGACGGCTGCGTGATCGCAACCGACATGAATTCTTTTGCGCAAAGCCGCCGTGGCGGCCTCCCTAGCGGCTGGTGTGGTGGGTGTTGATGAAATCGATGATGTCCTGCACGGTCCGGATCTTCTCGGCGTCCTCGTCGGAAATCTCCAGGCCGTACTCCTCTTCGAGGGCCATGATCAGCTGGACGATGTCCAACGAGTCGGCGCCAAGGTCTTCGAGGAACGACGATTCGTGGGTGACCTGCGAGCGGTCGAGGGTCAGTTGGTCGCAGATGATCTCGATCACCCTCTCGGTTTGAGCCATCGCTTACACTCCCTTCGCAGCCGCGAGCAGCGCGGCATGCAGATAAATTCCACCATTGACATACAACACACGGTCGGAGAGTAAACTCCGCACTTCATCGCGCACATACACCAACGGCTGCAACCGTGGCCGGAACCACGAATCGCGCGACCGGACCCGCGACATCGACATCAGCGGAGTCGAGGCAGGCTTCAGCGGTTCAAACCTCGGCGGTCTCGACCACGCGGCGCCCGTGGTAATTACCGCAGGACGGACACACGTGATGAGGCAAGGTCCGCTCGCCGCAGTTGGAGCAATTAACCGACACGGTGGGTGTCAGAGCATCGTGCGAGCGCCGCATGTTTTTCTTGGACTTTGACGTTCTACGTTTGGGAACTGGCATCTTCTCTCTCCTCGGCGCTGCGGCCTTGATCGGCCTTCATCAGCGATTGGCGCACCTGCACTCCTCGACATTGAGGTTGGCGCCGCAACCCGCACACAGTCCGCGGCAAGAATCCGAACACAGCAGCGAAAGATCCAGCGCAAGCAGAGCCTGCTCGCATACCAGCGGCGCCAGATCGAGGTCGTCGCCGCTGTAGTGATCTATCCCTTCGTCGTCCTGCGGTTCTTCCGCAGCCTTGGCAGGCACGATCACGAAGCTGAAATCGCGCTCCAGCTGCCAAACGAACTCTTCGAGACAGCGAGAACAAACCGACCGGACCTGCGCTCCGACACTGCCGCTGAAGTGCACGTCGCCCTCGGTGCGGTAGAGCTCACCGTCAACCTCCAGGTCGCCGACGAAATGCTCGTCTTCCCGGCCCGGACTCGCGTCTATCCGGTCATTGAGCGAAGCCGCAGGTTCGCAAAAAACGACCTTGCGGACTTCTTCGGTAAGGTCGGGCACCCTGACGATCACCGCTACTCTCCGCCAAACGCTCAATGCGAAACGAGGTTCTTAGCGGTGTCCGGCCACGGAGGCAACGTCCGGCCGCCGATTCCTCACCCCGGCGCACTCTGCGCGGCGGGGCGCCGGGCCTTCGGGCTCGTCGATCAGCAGTCGTCAGGGGGTTCGGTCGAGTCGGAAAGCCTTTCCAGGCGGCGCACCCGGCGCAGCAGATCGGGAAGACGCAGCAGGGAAGCCACAGCGCGGAGCCACAAATTGAGCTCGACCGCCGGCATGCCTGCGACGGTGGCACCCGGTTCGACGTTGCCGATCACCCCGGCCTGCGCGCCGATGCGAGCATCATCCCCCACGCTCAGATGGCCGGCGAAACCGGCCTGGCCGCCGGACATCACCCGGGCGCCGATGCGGGTGCTGCCTGCCATGCCGGTCTGCCCGGCCATCATCGAGCCATCGCCGATGCGGCTGCCGTGGCCGACCATCACCAGATTGTCGAGCTTTACCCCACGGCCCAGCCGGGTTTCGCCCACCGTGGCGCGGTCCACCGTGGTGTTGGCGCCGATCTCGACGTGATCGCACAGACGCACGGTGCCGATCTGCGGAATCGGCAGCGGAACCTCGCGCCCCCGCGGCAGAAAGCCGAAGCCATCGGCCCCGACCACCGCACCGGGCTGCAGCACGACGTCATCGCCGACCACCACCGACTCTCGAACCACGGCGCCGGCATGCGCCGTGAATCTGTCACCAATGCGGGCGCCAGGATAAATCACCACGTGGGGATGCAGAACAGAATCCCGCCCTACGACCACGTCTTCGCCGACCACGGCATAAGGACCGATCGAAGCGCCCTCGCCTACGCACGCCGAAGGAGAAATCAGCGCAGTAGCGTGAATCCCGGGCGCGGGGCGCGGCCGCCGGTCGAACAGCAGCAGCGCCGCTGCAAGAGCGGCGTAAGGATCGGCAGCTCTGAGTATCGCTTTGCCCGCCGCATATTGGCCGGGGCCGACGATGACGGCGACCGCTCCGGTCGAGGCCAACTGCTGACGGTATTTGGGATTGGCGACGAAAGTGAGGTCCCCGGGGCCGGCCGCGTCGATCGGCGCGATTCCCGAGATCTCGATGTCGCCGTCTCCTTCGAGATCCAGACCGAGCCGCTGCGCGAGTTCACCAAGACGCATGGGGGATTTTTGCCTTTCACCCACCTCTCCGCAACTATGCGGCGGTTGTGGTCGCCGCCGTCGGTCCCATGAGGAGACCAGATCGAGCGACCCGATGGCCCGGTGCCCGTTGCACCGCACCTCACGACAAGGATCATCAAAGAGTGAACGTTCTCAAACTCGGCCTTCCCAAAGGCAGCCTGGAGCAGACCACCACCGACCTGATGAAGAAGTCGGGCTGGCGCGTCACGACCAGTTCGCGCAGCTACTTCCCGAACATCGACGACCCGGAGATCGCCTGCTCGCTGGTGCGCGCCCAGGAAATGTCGCGCTACGTCGAACTCGGCTCACTCGACTGCGGAATCACCGGCAAGGACTGGATCGCCGAGAACGGCTCCGACGTCGAAGTAATCTGCGACCTCGTCTACTCGAAGGCCTCCTTTCGTCCCACGCGCTGGGTGCTCGCGGTTCCCGCCAACTCGGCGATAACCAAGCCCGAAGACCTGGCCGGCAAACGCATCTCCACCGAACTGGTCGGCTTCACGCAGCGTTTCTTCGCCGACCGCGGCATCGATGTAAGCGTCGAGTTTTCATGGGGTGCGACCGAGGCGAAGGTCGCCGCCGGCCTTTGCGACGCCATCGTCGAAGTCACCGAAACCGGCAGTACCATCCGCGCCAACGGCCTCGTCATCATCGCAGACCTGATGGAGTCCAACCCGCAGTTGATCGCCGGCCGCAAGGCGCTCGCCGACAGCTTCAAGAAACGCAAGATCGAGCAGCTGTCTTTGCTGCTGCAAGGCGCGCTGCGTGCCGAAGCCCAGGTCGGTCTGAAGATGAACGTGCCGAGCAACCGCGTTGCCGACGTGATGGGCATCCTGCCGTCGATAACCGCACCGACAGTCGCCAACCTCTACCACAAGGATTGGCTGTCGATCGAAGTCGTCATCGCCGAATCAGTTGTGCGCGACTTGATCCCGCGCCTCGTCGAAGTAGGCGCCGAAGGGATCATCGAGTATCCGCTGAACAAGGTGCTGTAGGCCTCGCCCGCAGCACCGGTTGCGCGAATTCCTACGCGGCGCCGAAGCGCCCGCGAAATACCTCCCAGGTATTCGCCAGGCCTTCTTCGAACTCTACCAGCACGCGATAGCCGAGCTTTGCCTTGGCAGGCTCGATGTCGGCGAGGCTCTGGCGCACATCGCCGGCGCGACCACCGACGTGGTGCCGCTCCAAGCGACGCCCCGCCGCGGCGCCCAGCGCATCCGCTATGTCGAGCAGCGAGTAGCTCTTCCCGCAGGCTATGTTGAATACCTCGCCGTCGACGCCGGCGGCGGCGGTCGCAGCCAGCAAGTTGGCCGACACGACGTTGGCCACGTAGGTGAAATCGCGAGCCTGAAGACCGTCGCCGTGAATCACCAGCGGCTCACCCGCAAGCGCCCACGCCATGAACTTCGGAATTACCGCCGCGTAGGCCGAGTCGGGCCGCTGATTAGGACCGAACACGTTGAAGTACCGCAGCGAAACCGTGGACAGACCGTAGACACCGGCAAACACTCTCGTGTACTGCTCGCCGGCCTGCTTGGTAACGGCGTAGGGCGAGATCGGATCGAGAAGATGGCCGACGCGTTTGGGCAGTGCCTGGCTGGCCCCGTACACCGAAGAAGAAGAAGAGAAGACCACACGTTCGACACCGGCATCACGCGCCGCAACCAGCACGTTGAGCGTACCCGTGACGTTGACGTCGTTGCTCAAAGCCGGGTCTTCGATCGAACGCGGCACCGAACCCAGCGCCGCCAGGTGCAGAACGTGGGTTACACCACGCATCGCCGCCGCCAGCGCCGCGGTGTCACGCAGATCCCCGCGGTGGAACTCGACGTCGCCGCCGAAAGCGTCGAGGTTGCTCTCGAGCCCGGTCGCCAGGCTGTCGAATACGCGCACGACTTCACCGCGGCGCCTGAGTTCGGCGACGATGTTGGAGCCGATGAAGCCGGCACCACCGGTTACGAGCCAGAGCTTGTTCAGGGCTTTTTCTCCTCCGCAGCCGGCTGCGGCGCACCGCGATCGAGGCGATGCCAGTGTGCAGGATACGCCGCTGCCGTCTCAGACTTCGGCATCCGATCGAGTACGTTGAACTTGAAGATGAACCAGAACGCGGCCACGCCGTCCTTCCACGTGATCTTCTTGCCGGCGTCGTAGTCGCGACCCCAGTAGGAAATTGGCACTTCGAAGATGCGGCAACGCATCTGCGCAACGCGGGAAGTTACTTCCGGCTCGAAACCGAAACGATCGGCGGTCAGCCGCATGCGCTTGAGCAGATCAGTGCGGAAGACCTTGTAGCCGGTCTCCATGTCGGTGAGGTTCAGGTTGGTCATCACGTTCGACAACAGAGTCAGCAGTTGATTGCCGAGCTGATGCCAGAAGAACAGCACTCGATGCGGCCCGCCGAGAAAGCGCGAGCCGTAGACCACATCGGCGACGCCCTGACGGATCGGCTCGAGAAGCCCCGGATATTCCATCGGGTCGTATTCCATGTCGGCATCCTGCACGAGGGTGACGTCGCCGGTGGCAGCCGCCAGCGCGGTGCGGATCGCGGCGCCCTTACCGCGATTTATCTCGTGAAAATAGACCTTGAGCGTGGGGTCTTCTTCAGCGAGCTTCTGGAGAACATCGCGGGTTCCATCCACCGAGCAGTCGTCGACCAGGATGATCTCGGTGGGGACCGGAACCATGCGCACCCGTGCGATCACGTTCCTGACCGTATCGACTTCGTTGTAACAGGGGATCAAGACCGAAACGGTCAGTGAATCGTTACTCATGCTCTCTCCTCAAAGCCACTTGGAAAAACACCGTTGCCTTACTCTGTCCAAGCCCGCGCCGTCGTGCGGGCAGCCAGAAGCGGCGGCTGGGTCTCTCGCTTACCCCATCGACCAGCGAAACGCAGCAGGCCCACGAGAAAGCCCGCCGCCCAGCACTGGTGGATGATCACCAATGCGAGCCACAGCCTTGCCCGCTCACCCGAAGTCACTGTTTCGCGGTTCAGCGCCGCCACCAACGCCAGGACAGCCGCGTACAACGCCACAGCGGCGAATGCGAGCCACCCGGCAGCCGGCCATACCAGCCCCAAGCCGGCGGCACCGATCAGGCCGAGCTGAAAGGCCGGAGGCACGAAGTGGCGCACGCTCATCTGACGGCTGTGCTTTTGCAGCACCCTGACCTTCCACTCCCCGTACTGGTAGAACTGCCTGCCGAGATCCTTCCACGACTCGCGGTTCTGGTAGAGTGACTTCATCGTCGGCGTCACCAGAATGCGGCCACCGAACTTGCGAATTCGATAACTGAGTTCGTCATCCTGGTTGCGCACCAGTTCGGTGTCGAAAAGCCCGACCTTCTCAAAAACCTCGCGGGGCCACATGCCCATGTAGACCGTGTCGCACTCGGATTCTGCCTTGGCGAAGTGAAAGGCCGCGCCGATGCCGAAACGCGAATGCATCGCACGAGCGATGGCGTCGCCGACCGGACCTCCGCCGCGGCACACCATCGGACCACCGACGTTGGCGGCCCCGCTGCGACCGAGCAGTTCGACTCCTATCCGTAGATAGTCCGGCTCCAGAATCGTGTGAGCATCGATGCGCGCGATGATATCGCCGCGCGCCGCCGCAATCGCCAGATTCAGACCGGTCGGAACGATGAGGCCGGGGTTGTCGATAACGCGGATGCGTGGATCGCTGCCGGCCATCTCAGCGAGCAGACGTCGCGACCCGTCGGTCGACATTCCGTCGGCGACCAGGATCTCCACACTTTCACGCGGATAGTCCTGGGCCAGCACCGTTCCGAGGCAGCGCGCTATCCAGGCTTCCTCATTGCGCATCGGAATGACGACGCTGACAAACGACACACTCACGGCCTCAATCCCCCGTCGGCTTCCCGCCCGCCATAGACTCCTTGATCCCGCGCTTCCAAAACACACTTCTCCTACGCCGCGCCGGCGGCCAGCGCCTCTGCGTACACCGCCAGCGTCGCTGCGACCATAGCGTCCAAAGAAAAACGCACGCGCGCCGCTTCTCTTGCGGCCGCGCCGAGCGACTCCGCAAGCACCCCGTCAGCCGCCAGACGCAGCGCCGCACGAATGACACCCGCGGTGTCTCCGGCGTCGACCAGCATGCCGGTGCGGCCGTCCTCGACAACCTCGCCAGTGCCGCCGACACGCGTGGCCACCACAGGCACGGCGGCAGCCATCGCCTCGAGGATAACGTTGGGCGTGCCCTCGTAATCGGAAGTGAGCCAGAACTGATCGAGTCCGGCAAGGAACTCCGGAACGTCGGCCGTGGTTCCTGGCAGCGTCACGCGGTCACAGAGGCCGCGCCTGCGCACTTCCTCGATGTAATGCTCACGAAGCGAGCCATCGCCGACCACGGTGAATCTCGTGTTCGGATGCTCACGCAGAAAACCTTCGGCGGCGCTCAGGAACAAGTCCATGTTCTTCTGTTTCTCGATGCGCCCCACCGTACCGATGTGCAGTCCCTCGTGTACGACACGGGGACGCGAGAAACGTTCGCAGTCGACGCCGTTGTAAACGACGCGCGTCAGCGAAACTGGAGCGCCGTAGTTGGCCACCGCGTAACGCTCCATCTCCTGCGAGTTGCAGATGATCGACCGCGACGCGGCGAACGCGCGTCGCATCACCAGGCGCCGCAACGGATGCGGCTCGGGCTTGCAGTTGCGGGCCGAGGTCACCAGGGCGATTCCGGCGGCAAGCCGCGTGGCTAGGTACGCGTAGGCGCTGGCAAGAAAAAGAAAGGCGTGCACCAGTTCGATGCGGTCCCGGCGAAGGGCGCGTGCCAGCGCGACCACACGCAGGAAGTCGAAACTGCCGCGAGACGTGAAAGTGCATACCCGTACGCCAGCCTGGCGCAGACGGCTGCCGTATGGCTCGTCCTTCGAGGAAAGACAGTAGACGACCACCTCGCAGCTTCCATCGCTCGCTCCACCTGGTCCGCCGCCGCGGCGAGCGAGCCGGCGGGCAAGCTCGTAGAGCTGACTTTCGGCACCACCGTAGGTCAGTTGACCGATGATCAGAGCCACGCGCAGCCGCGACTCGCGGCCCTTGTCTTTGCCCGCCATCACCGGCTCAGATACGCCGGATGTGGTCCCCGGCAATCCCCTTGAAGGCGTTGCGCGTGTCGATGACCATGGTCGCCGCGGCCGCGATGGCTACGCGGTCGAAATCGGTGTGGTCGGTAAGCAGCAGCACCGCATCGGCGCCGGCAATCGTCGCGCGGTCCAGCGCCACCGAACGCAACGTGCGCCCGCGCAGTTCGACCTGCGCGACGAAAGGATCAGCGAACGATATCTCGGCGCCCTTGTCGAGAAGCAGCGCCATCACGTCGAGCGACGGAGATTCACGCACGTCATCCACATCGCGCTTGTAGGCCACGCCGAGCGCGAGGATCTTCGAACCACGCAGAGACTTGCAGCGGTCGTTCAGCGCGTCGACGACCTTGGAAACCACGAACTCGGGCTTCTCCGCGTTGATCTGTGCAGCCAGCTCTATGAAACGCGGCTCGAACCCTTCGGCCCTCGCCTTCCAGGTCAGGTAATGCGGATCTACCGGGATGCAGTGGCCGCCCAGTCCCGGCCCCGGATAGAACGGCATGAACCCGAACGGTTTGGTGGCCGCCGCGTCGATCACTTCCCACACGTCCATCCCGAAGTGGTCGCACATCATCGCCAACTCGTTCACCAGCGCGATGTTGACGCTGCGAAAGGTGTTTTCGAGGAGCTTGACCATCTCGGCCACCCGCGTCGAACTCACCATCACCACCTTGTCGATGCAGCGGCCGTAAAGCGCACGCGCGGCTGCGCCAGCCGCCGGAGTGTGACCTCCTACGACCTTGGGAATGCTGCGTGGAGAAAACTGTTTGTTACCCGGGTCTGTGCGCTCTGGCGAGAACGCCACCTCGACGTCCTTGCCGGGCTCGAGACCCGCCGCTCTAAGACGCGGCAACACAACTTCTTCTGTGGTGCCCGGATAGGTCGTGCTTTCCAGTACCAGGAGCTGCCCCGGCCGCATGTAACGCACGAGACTGTCGACCGCGTCGATCACGAATGAAAGATCCGGTTCGCGGGTCTTGCGCAGCGGAGTCGGTACGCAGACGTTTATGGTGTCGAGGGTTGCCACCGCGGCGAAGTTGGTGGTGGCGTCGAGCAGTCCCTTGCCGACCAACTGCGCGACTCGCGACGACGCAACGTCGAGAATGTAGGAGCGGCCTTCGTTCACCGCGGTGACCTTCGGTTGCGACACATCTATGCCGGTCACCCGCATGCCCGAACCGGCAAGCTCCACCGCCAGCGGAAGCCCAACGTAGCCCAGGCCGACCACGCCCGCATGGGCCCTGCCGCTCGCGATCTTTTCTTCAAGTTTGCTGGTCATTCTCTACTCCTTTTCCAAAGACACATCCGGCTCGTCATCCATAGCCTGCGCGCCGCGCAAAGCATCGACGTCGGCTGCGTGGATCGCGCGCCGTGGTTCAAATCCATACATCACGCGATAAGGCCCGACCTGCTCTACCGTGTAGCGCACCTGGCGGCTCTCAAGCAGAGCGAGCAGAGCGAGGTGTTGGCGCTTGGTCGTCTGATCGTCGCGGAACACGTAGCAGATCGAATCTGCGGTCTCCACGGCAGCGTCGTATGGCGGGTAGCGGTCCTTTTGCAACGGCGCAAATACCACCCGCTCCGAGCTGGCGAAAGCCAGGTGATAGAGCGGTGAAGCGCTGTAGCAGGCGCCGATGCCCTTGCCTTCCAGGAAGCCGATCAGCTGGCGGCCGCGGTCTTCGTCGGCTGCCGCGGGCAGTGACGCGGCGTCCACCCAACCGGCGACGTTGAAAAACAGGACGGCCACGATCCCGGCTTGGAGAAGGCGGCCTGCCGCGCCGCCGGCCCGTGCCGCCAGGACTCCGGCCATGAGCGCTGCCAAGGGGTACGCCGGCAGCATGTAGCGAGGGCTGACGTAACCGACCACGAAGGTTATCAGCGCGAAAAGTCCGAGCAGTTGATCCGAACCTATGACGTCCCAACCGGCGCGGCCCCGGCGCGGACGCGAGGCCCACAGCCCGGCACCAAAGACTCCCAGCGGAATGAAGAACAGCAGGCGTCGGGCTCGCGCCGCCGGACCACCGGTGCGCGAGTCCTCGCTCATTCCCAGTCGCTCGACATCGTCCCCCGGCGGTATTCCGAAGACCACGCCGAGTTTGTCGAGTCCGTCACCGAGCGCCGCGATGCGAGCCTCGAAACCCCTGACCGCCCAGTTCTCGTCGCGTTCCTCGACCTTGACGCGATTCATCACCAAAGCCTTGCGCGCCAGACTTCTAACCGTAGCGAGCGGGTGAACGACGTTGTAGCCAAGCAGCAGACACGAGCCGAGTACGAGACCGGCCACCGCCGCGCCCCAGCCGCGTCGATCTTCCCTACGCAGCAACACCAAAAACGCCATAGCCGCCAGATACGCGCCGACAAGTTGATTGACCCACAGCGCGACACCCGAAACCAGACCGAGCAAGAAAGCGGTCGTCCGGTCGCGCTGGTGGTAGAGATAAAAGCGCCAGAACAGCGACATCACCGCGAGTACCAGCACCACGTGTTCGACGAAGCCGCCGCGGGCCTTGAGGTTCCACTGCAGGAAATACATCGGCGCCACCGCCACCAGCGCCGTAGCCCAGCGCGCGACGGCCACCGAATAGAAACGGTTGGCAAAGCGGTACAGCAGAACCCCGATGGCGATCGAGAAACAAAACGTCACCAGCCGCAGCGCGAAGAAACCGGCCCCGAACACCGCGAACGAAACGGCCGCGCAGTAAGCTTCGAGAGCGCCCAGGTAGGACTGTCCGTAAAAGAATACCGGCAGTTCATTTCCGGCCGCGATGTGTTTGCCCATCAGGCCTACCACACCTTCGTCGGCCAGATAGACGTCGACTTCGCCTCCACTTACCAGTCCGTAATGGGTAAGCATCCAAAGACGCCAGCCCAATCCGATCGCGACCAACCCGAAGAAGAAACGACGGCTCACGATGGTTACTGCAGGTAGCCCAGAGACCTGAGAGTCTCCGCGGTCTTCGCGTCGAGCACTACCGCCCTGACGCCTTCGCTACGAACGCGGCGGTCGAACATGCTCCAGCGCCCCTCCAGCCAATCACGCAGCGAGGCCACCATCGGCTCAGCCACCGCACCGCGTGCAGCAAGGCTGCTGCGTTCTCCTGGATCGGCGGCCAGATCGAACACCGAAAGTTGCCGCGTGTTGAAATGCTGGATCACCTTGCGCCGGCCTTCGATCTCGGCGACCTGGATGTTCAGGGTTCCCTTGCGGTAGAGCTCCGCGAAAACGCTACGTCCTTCGTCACTCCCCTCGCGCGCGAGCGGACCGACGAAGGCGACGGACTGATCACGGCCTTCGACGCCGCTTGGAATTCCGATACCGGTCAGCGACAGCACTGTCGGGGCAACGTCGATGATGCTGGTCTCTTCGTCCACTACTGAAGATATCGGCCTCAGTCCCGGCACCTGCACGACCAGCGGTACCCACAGCACTTCCTGGTAGAGAGTACGGTGGTGCCCCTTGTTGCCGTGCTCGAAAAACTCGTCGCCGTGATCACCGACCACTACGATGATGGTGCGGTCGGCAACGCCTATCTTCTCGAGTTCGGCGCGCAGCATGGCGAGATGATCATCGACGAGCCGGATCTCGCCGTCGTAGAGCGCGACCAGGTGCTCGAGGTCACGCGCGTTCATCCCGGCGCGAATCTTCTGGTCGAAGTAGTAGTTGTCGCCAGTGACCGTGCCTTTGTAGTCCGGGTCGAACATCGTGTCGTAGCCCGGGCCGGGTGCGTAATCGTAGTGCACGTCCCAATAGTGCAGGAAGAGAAAAAACGGCGCCTGGCGGTGAGCTTCGAGCCAGGTCGAAGCGGCCGCCTGCACCTTCGGAGCCGTGACACTGTGGTAGGAATCTTCGTTGGTCTCGAAATAAACGGTCTTGTCGTCGTAGTCGTCGAAGCCGCGAGCGAAGCCGTAGCGGGAGTTGAGATAAGGCGCCGACACGATCGCGTGCGTGGCATAACCAGCGCCCGCGAAAGCCTCCGCCAGGGTCGGCACGCTGTCGCTCAGACGGCGGTCGTCCGCCACCACTCCGTGACCGAGCAGAGAACGGCCGGTCAGCAGCGACATGTGCGCAGGCAAGGTCCACGACGTGGTGCTCTGGCAGTTCCCGAAGCGCACGCCCTGAGCGGCCAACGCGTCGATGGTCGGCGAAGTGGCACGCCCGTAACCGTAGGCGCCGACGTGATCGGCACGCAGGCTGTCGATGGAAACGACCACGACGTTGTAACCCTTGGCGGGCGCGCCGGGCACCGACGTCGATACCGCGCCAGTTGCCGTCGGCCGACCCGTAGCTGCCAGCGCACCGGCCGACGCAAGGAGCCCCGCCAGCAGCGGCCAGGAACCGACCACCACCGCGGCCGCGAGCACCGCGCCGCGAAACCCCTGTCTGGCCAGCACCAGACGCGAGAGCGCCAGCGAAAACGCAAGTACAGCCAGCGCGCTCAAGGCGCCGTCCTGCATCGCGCTTCGCAGCAAGGCCTTGGCCACTTTGACCGTACCGACATCTTCCGGCGCCTGGAACGAAACCACGAAAACCACCGCGTGAACGGCCACGGCAAGAACGCCGATCACGCTCAGCGCACGAACCAGACTGCGAACGTCTCCCTGCGCTCGCACATCACAGCCGGGAGAATTACCGACTCCGAGCATTCCGGCGACCGGAGCAAGCAGCAGCGCAAGGCCGACCGCCACGGCAATGTTGATCGCGACCAACTGCGGCGCGAGCGCGATCTTGGCCACCGCGCCTTGACCGAGAAAGTGAGAAAGCAGCGACGGCAACGGTGCCGCGTCGCCCATCAGGAACCACAGCTTGGTGAAAGCGTCATAGCTCTGCACCGTGAAAAACCGGTAAGGAGCCACTAGGAAGTCGCGATAGAAAACTGCCGCCACCGCAGTTTCGGCCAGCGCCTGCACCACACCGAGAATTACGGCCGCGACGGCCAGATCGAGAATACGGCGTTTCATCGCTTCGATTCTCTTGCCCGTCAGCGCGATTCGCCGCGACCCACGGCGTCGTCCACGACGAAGCCGACGCGATCGCGCACGACATAATGAGGTCGCTGCTTCACTTCTTCGAAGATACGCCCGATGTACTCGCCTATGACGCCGAGTGACAGCAGTTGCACCCCTCCGAGAAAGAGCTGGATCACCACTGTCGACGTCCAGCCGCGGATCTCGACATTACCGAACAGGCGCGCCATCAGGAGGTAACCCATGTAGATCAGAGCGCTGACCGAGACGAGCATTCCGACGTTGCTGACCAGCCGCAGCGGCACATATGAGTAGGAAACCAGCCCGTCGAAAGCGAGCTTCAAGAGTTTGCCTAGACTGTATTTGGACTCGCCGGCGAAGCGGGCCTCGCGAGCGTACTCGTAGCCGATCTGGCGAAAACCCGCCCACGTACGAAGACCGCGCACGAAGCGGTTGCGCTCCGGCATCGCACGCAGCACCTCGACGACGCGCCGGTCGATGAGCGAGAAATCGCCCGAGTCCAAAGGGATGTCGAGATACGAGACCCGGTGCAGGATCCAGTAGAAAGCCTTGTAGGCGGCGCGCTTGAATACGTTTTCCTTGCGTGCCTGTCGCACCGCATAGACGACTTCGTAGCCCTCGCGCCAACGCGCAAGAAGGCCGGGAAGCACCTCGGGGGGATCCTGCAGATCGCCGTCCATCGCAATGATGGCGTCACCGCTCGCATGGTCGAGTCCGCAGGTCACCGCAACCTGGTGGCCGAAATTGCGCGAAAAATTCACCACCTTGAACGCCGGAGTGCGGCGGTGAAACTCCCGAAGGAGACGCTCCGATCCGTCACGGCTGCCGTCGTTGATGAAGATCACCTCGTAGGGCTCGCCGATCCCTTCGAGAACATCGTGAAGACGTCGGTACAACGTCTCCAACGTCTCCTCTTCGTTGAAAATCGGGATCACGACGGACACCCGCGGCCGCACACCCGCCTCGCTCACCTGCGTTCTCCCGGCTGCTGCATTATCGTTTCACGCTCCTCTGACACCCGACTCTTCATGCGTTGCCCTGCAGTTCACGAAGTGCGCGGCCTGACCTGCCCACGGGCCCTGCCGTTTGCCGAGAGCCGCTCGAATCCTGCAAGACCGCGATACACTTCCTCGATCTGCGGCAGGACGACTTCCCAGGTCGCCGTCTCCAGAAACCTCTGCCGAGCAGCCGCACCGAGACTCCTGCCCCTGTCTAACCTCGCCGCGCAGGACGTCATGGCCGCCGCCATCGCCCCGGGATCGTCGTCACGCACGACGATCCCATCAATTCCGTCACTCAGTACCTTCGAACCGCAGCCGGCCGTCACTATCGCTTTGGCCGCGCTCATCGAATTCAGAAGTTTGACAGGATAGCCGGAACCCATTCTTCGCGGTAGCGCCAGCAGGTCGCTGGCCGCGATTACGCCCCGCGCCTCGGCATGACCGTTCACCTCGACAATCCTGACCAGTCCCAAAGGCAGCGCCCCTGCCATCGCAGCCAGTCGCGCATTGAAGGCAGCGGTCAGCCGGTGCGATGCCAGCAGGAGTCGAAGCCTCGGCGACGGCGTCGATGTCACCTGGCCACCCGCTGCGATCACGAAGGCCTCCACCAGAAGTTCCAGGTTCTGGTAGGCGTCGAGGTTTCCACAGTAACCGACCACGAAATCGTCCGGCTCCAGGGCGAGCGACCGGCGCGCGCAGACATCGGCGAGCGCCGGCCCATCGTCGTCGACCGCGGGCGGAATAACGCGCAGATGCTCGGGCTCACACCCGGCGCGCAGAAGGTGCCCGGCGCTGTAACTGCAAAGCGCGATGATGCGATCGGCGCGGCGCGGAACAGTGCGATCAAGCGCCGCGCCCGCCAGTCCGGCCAGCCGTCTGGCGAGGCGTCCCTCAAAGTAGGTCTCGAGTTCGTCGCCCATGAGATTGTGGCTGTGATAAACCACCGGCACTCCGGTCACAGCGCGCGCCGCGATCGCGGCCGCCGCGGCCTCGTAGTTGTGGGCGTGCACGATCTCGATGCGCTCGCGACGGCAAAGGCCCACCAACTCGCGCACCAGCAACAGGTCGAGAACCGGTTTCAGCACCGTCGGTCCTGACCGTTCGACGTCGTCGCCCGGAAGCCGCCGAGTGCGATGATGGCGATAGCCCTTGCCGTAAACATCGTGCCCCTGACCGTAGGTGAGAAGGTGGACGTGATGGCCCGCGGCGGCCAGACGTTCGGCCATCTGCCCGACGAATACCTGCGATCCCTGAGCTGACGGAAACGGGCACGCCGCCACCAACGCAATGCGAAAAGCGCGCGTCACGGCAAGTACCCGAGCGATCGAAGACGCTCGATCACTTCGGCTTCCTCAGCGGCGTCGTAGGCGTGGGGCGAGCCGTAATAGTCGATGCTCTGCTCCGCTCGCGCAAGAGTCGGATCGGACGGCTCCGGCATCGCGCTCACTTCATCGCCGCTCTCCGACACGAATGTCTGGCCACCAGCGGCCAAAGCGCTTCGAACTTCACAATCGACGACCGAACACCCTTCCATTGCGGGCGTTGCTGCCACTCCGCCCAGAGCCAGCGCAGTGACGCCGGCATCGGCCATCGTGCAGCAGGCCCGCAGCGGCTCCGCTGTCACCGCATCGCTCGAACCGACCCTAGTGCCGGCAACCACCATCAGACCGAAATCACGATGCGAACCGCTCGTGCTGCCGCCCTTGGCGCCGCGCATTTCGTAAGCGGACAGGCGCCGCATTGCGCTCGCCTCGGCGCCGCCGAGACTGGAGCCTGCACAGTACGAATAACCGTCCGGTTGCCTCAGTTCGAAGATCAGATCCGGGGCCAGCGCCGCGAACGGACCGTCAAAGAGTTCCTCACGCCGCCGCACCGCGCTCACCACCCGACCACCGTCGAAGGGATCCCTGAATTCCATCGCGGCGGCCGCGAGGTCGCGCAGCACCGAATCGACATCGCCGCGCTCGATGATGCCGCCCGGCTCGCGTCCTTTTAGGTTGAGCCACAGCGACGGGTAGTAAGGCAATTCGTCGCTGAACGCGCTGGTGTTCACCCAATCGATGCCGGCGAAACGGGCTCTCGACTCCAGACGCGAAGCCGCACCCGCGAAGCGGCCGAACAGGCGCGCCTGCAGCGGCGCCGGCACCAACTTCAGAGCAGCGCGGCGAAGAGCCCTCGCTCCCGCACCACCGCCGCCGGAAGTGAAACGCAACCAGCCGCCGTCGGCCAGCCAGCGGTTCCAGAAGATCGCACGATCAGAACATCCGCCGCTGCCGTGATCGGAAACCAACACCACGTCCGCATCGTCACCGGCCACCGCCACCAGGCGCGCCAGAGCGCGGTCCAGTGCCCGGTAGACCTCGCGAATCGTACTGCGCGGCCCCTGCCGCGTGCGCGGCGAAGCGTCATCGTCGAACTGCCAGAAGTGGTGCGCGACGGTATCGGACTCCATGTAATGCACCGCGAACACGTCAAAACTCTGCTCGCTCAAAAGATCGCAGACGATGGTCGTGCGCAGCGCGATCGTGGCAAGCAACCGCGAGGCAGCCTGTCTGTGCCAGCCTTCCTCGATGCGGCCCTGAGGCACGCCCTCTATCGCCAGTGACCCGTAGCGCTTCATGAGTTGGTCGCCCAAAGTGCGCGGATGACAGAATCCTTCCGCGCCGCTGGCCCCGAGCGGCGTATCGAAGCCACATACTTGCAGCGCGCAACTCTTCTCGGCCGGATAGGTGGCCGGCATCGCGTAGACACCGACCCGTTTGCCGGCCGCAGCCAGCAGTGACCAGATCGTCGGCTGACGGCGGTAAGTCGAGTTCACGAAGCGAACCCGATAGGCGCCCGGGTCGCGCACGGCGAAATCCGTGATGCCGTGCCGGGCGGGGCCGGTTCCCGTCATGAAAGAAGTCCAGGCCGGGAAAGTGACCGGCGGAACCGTCGAACGCACGCGCCAGGCACGCCCACGCTCCAGCAACGCCGCGAGCGCTGGCATGTCGCCAGCTGCCACGAAGTCGTCTACCACTTCGAAGCAGGCGCCGTCCCAGGCGACGACGAGCAACATTGTCAGTTCACGTAGCCGAGCGCCCGCAGTCTCTCTTTGGAAGCGTTGTCGAGTGCGCCGCTCTGCCCCGTCACCGCTCCCGACTTGGCAAACGTACGCAGGTGTTCGAGGTCGTCCTTGAGACGCGCGACCACTTCGGGCTGTTCGCCCGCGAGGTTCCTGCTCTCGCCGGGGTCGGCCTGCATGTCGTAGAGTTCGAGCGGCGCCAACCCACGCGGATTTCCTTCGTTGGCCAGGATCATCTTCCAACGATCAGACCTCACCGACTCGAGCACGTTGCCCTCGTGGTCTTCCTGCGCGTAGAAGGCGACCGGCGCCTTCGCATCCGAGAACAGGTCGCGTCCCTGGAAACATTGGGGCGTAGGAACGCCGCAGGCCGCGACGATGGTCGGCGCTACGTCGAGAAGCTGCACCGTCGATTTGACCCGCGTTCCTGCCTTGGCGTTCTTAGGCAGCTTGACCAGGAAAGGCACGTGCGTTTCTTCGTCATACAGCGTCGTGCCGTGCCACCACCCTTTGTGTTCGTAGAACTCTTCGCCGTGATCCGCGACCAGCACGATCATGGTGTTGTCGTAGACCCCCGCGGCCTTCAGCGCCTCGACCAGATTGCCGATGAAGCGGTCCATGTACTCGACGTTACTGGCGTAGAGTCTCTCCAGTCGATCGCGCTGCGAAGGATCCGGATTGGGCGTGTCCACTCGCGCCACCGCGACCCCGTTGTACGGAATTTCAAAGTACGGATCGTGCGGATCCATGTAGTGGATCAGCGTAAAGAACGGTTGCTTGGAACTACGGTCTATCCACGGGAGCGCCGCACCGTTGACCGTCTGGGCGTCCTGATAGTAGTTCTGAACGAACTTCTGCTTCGAAAGAAAACGCTCACGCAGCAGACGCATGCCGCTGTAGAGCGCGAGCTTGGACGCCGAATCTCCGGCGCCGAAAAAAAACTCGGGTGCCAGGTAGTGGTACTCCTGGAAACCCTGGTCGAAGTGGAAGGAAGGCGCGACGTTGATGTTGGTCACGTAGCCAACCGTCCTGTAGCCGGCATCGCGCATCGTTTCGGCGACGGTCGACACGCCGTCGGGCAACAGATCGGTCTTGTACATGACCTTGTGCGAGGCCGGATACAACGAGGTCAGGATCGTCGCGATCGACGGCCGCGTCCACGAAGACTGAGAAAACGCCCTCTCGAAGACGACGCCGTCCTTGGCCAGGCGATCCATGCCGGGAGTCTTGGTCGAGATCGAACCGTACGCACCAACGTGATCGGCGCGCAGCGTATCTGTGATGATCAGGATTGCGTTGGGGCCCGTGGCGGTTGCCGGCGCTGAAGGCGCCGGAACCGGAACCGCCGTCGCATTGAGCACCGTCGACGCAGCGGCACCGATCAGCACCAGGAAGATTCCCGCCGCCGCCGACGATACCACACCGGCGCCACCACGAGCCAATGCCACCAGCAATCGACGCGCGACGACGAACACCACAACGGCGCCGACCAGCAGCCCGCCATGCACTTCAATGCCGCTCTGGCTAGTGACCGGCAGGTTCTCGGCGAAGAGGTCGCGAACGACGCGGAAGCGCGTTACCGCCAGCGCCAGTAAAGCGGCGACGCTGCCGGCGGAAAATCCGGCTGCGGCGACGCTGTCACGGGCAAGAAACGGAAGCACGACGCTGGCAAGCGCCGCTCCGCCCCCGAGCACAGCACCGATCAAGCCGTAAGAAATGGTGCCGAACAGGAACACGCCGAATTCCTCGGCCCCGCCCCACACCGCAATCACCACCGCTTCAGTGAGTCCGACCAGGGCTCCGCCGACGAAACCACCCAGCACACCGGCGACGATCTTACGCAACGCAGACATCATCCTACTCACCTCCGGGCGCCGCGGTGAACGCGAGCGCATGTCCGTCGTACTCCGGCGGAACCGCAACCCCGAGCAGAGTCAGAATGGTCGGCGCCATGTCGAGGATCGACGGAGTCGCTGCTTCGTCTTGCGTGCCAAGTTTAAGATTGCTCAGCAGGATCCCCTCGGTCGCCGAGGTCTGCGACGTGGCGTGGTCGCCGCTCCACTTCTTCTTGTTGTCTTCGAAGAGACCTTCGGGCGCGCCGCCGAGCGGCGTCGCAGACGAGACACGGTAGCCCGGCACCATGCCGATCTGGAGATCCTGGCCGTCGGCCAGACGTGCGCCCTTCCACGTTTCCTTGGCGAGATATACTTCGGCAACCGCAGGCTTGCCGGTCTTGGGATCGACGACCTTGCGAAGCCGCGCGGCAATGTCCTTGGCCACGCGTTCGGATTCATCGCCGGCCTTGACTATCCCCTTGCCCTCACGCCCCTGCTGGTTGATGTAGATGCCGCCCACGCCGAGTGCGTAGGCTTTGGTCTTGGACCAGTCGACATCCTGAAGGAACTTGCGCTCCGTCGACTTCGCGCCGCCCTTGAGCGTCATGAACCCTTGCTCGATGAGCCACGAGTTGACGTTGAAACCGCGCCGCCAACTGTGGAAACCGTGGTCGCTCAGAATCAGCAGCACGTCCTTGGGACCAAGCTTCGCACTGACCTTGCCGATGATCTCGTCCATGCGCTGATAGGTCTTCTGTATCGAGTCGCCGTACTTGGCCGCCAGCGCCGCGTCGTAACGCGGATGCTCGGGGTCCATCAGCCGGTACATCATGTGCGAAGTGCGGTCGGTCTCGACGAAAACCGAGACCAGCAGTTCGGTCTTCTTGTCCTCGAGTTCGTGCATCGTGATGGCTTCGGTCTCGCGGAACGTGTTCCAGATGTCCTGCATGAAGGCTTCTTCGTCGATACGCTCTTCGTTCAGTCCCCAGGTTTCGTGGTTCCATCCGACAGTCTTGAAGTCTCCGACCGCGCGTTGCAGTTCCTTCGAGTACGAGGGCGGTTCGGTGAGCGCGATGGCCGGATCGGCGGGATCGTGATTGATGGGAGACAAGTAAAGACGCAGGTTCGGTTCCACCTCCAGAACCCTGAAACGTGCCATGCCGTGAAGGGTCGACAGCGGTGTCACCTTGAACCCCAGACGAAACCAGTCGCTCCAGCGTCCCATTTCGACCGTCTCCGTGCGGCCCGACGTCTCGATGGTCAGCGCATCTTTGCCGGCGGCCTTCAGTTTCAGAGGAATGCTAAGCCGCTCGTGGGACGGCGACAGCGGATTGACCGGCCCTTCGATGACGGTCTCGACATCCTTGGCGTTGGCAAGCGACAATACCTTGCCGCCGAGATCGGGGTTGGCCGCATCGCGCGGAGAAAGATCGCTCGACCAGTAGTGAAAGGTGCCCTCGCTGCCGCGCATGTCGGGAAGTCCGAGACCGCCCTGCTCATAGCCGTGCTGCAATTCCTCGAGAGGATAGATGCACGGTACACGCAGAACCACGGAGCGTTTGCCTGCATGATCGGCGGTGGTCCAGAAAGCCTGGCCCGACATCGTGCTGGTGAAAGTTTCAGGGGTCTTCGGGAACAGACCGAAACGGTACTCAGCCGCGTGACTGACGGCGCCGGTACGGTCGGGCAGATAGGTCTTGGGATCACGCAGGATGAAGTCGAAGATGCCGTGGCCGCCGGGGTTCAGGCCTGTGGTGAACGACGACCATGCCGTACACGAAGCCGGCGGCGTGGTGCTCTGCAGGCGGCGGAAGGTGCCGCTGTCCATAAACTTGGAGACGTTCGGCAACTTGTCGCGCCACTGCTCAAGGAGGTTGGGATCGACGCCGTCGAAACCCAGCACCACCACCCTGCGTGACGGAGCCGGTCCGTCGTCGCGACGTCCTTCGCCGCAGCCGGCGGCGAACAATATCGCCAGCACCATCGACGAAACGACCGTGGCGCAACGCACGGCGCCGGCGCCGCGGCACACGCCGATGCTGTCACAGGCGAATCGCGCCGCAGTCCGCGGCGATCGAGTAGCGGTGTTCATGGTCATCCTGCTCATCCTTCCTCTTTGCCCACTTCTTCGTTCCGATCTCGCATCACGGCCCCGCGCCAGTGCGCCGGTCAGGCCGAGGTCCCGGCTTTCTTCGACACCGCCCTCTTCCTCGAAGCCCACGTCGCCGCGGAACCGGAGATCGACAAAATGTCGTCAGCGCGTTTTTCCATCGAGCAGCCGCGCGTACAAATCTTCCATCTGCCGCGCCATCGCCGGAGCGGAATACGCGGCCAGAACGCGCTCCCGCGCCGAAGTACCGACGCGCGCGCGAAGCTGCGGGTCGCACAGCAGCGCCGAAACCCGCGCGGCCATCGCGGCCGCATCCGGATAGTCGACGAGAAAACCGCTGCGTCCCTCTTCGACCACCTCGAGGGTACCGCCCACCGCAGTGGCGACCACAGGCACTTCCATCGCCATGGCTTCCAGAATGGCGTTGGACATTCCCTCGCTCTGCGAAGGAAGAACGAACACATCCAGGGCCGACAGCACTTCGGGCATGTCCGAGCGACGGCCAAGAAGATGGACTCGTCCCTGCAAACCCAGGCGTTGCACCAGCGCCGCCGGCTCCGGCGCCATCTGCGACTCGCCGGCGATCAGCAGGTGGGCCTCCGGAGAACTTTTCAGGAGCAGGGCCATCGACTCGAAGAGCAGGTCGAAGCCTTTCTTCGGGTGGAAGGTGATCGCCGTTCCGACCAGCGGGGCAGCGCCTACTCCGAGTTCGCCGCGCAGCCGCGCACCGGCTTGGGCCGAAACCGCCCGCGGATCGAAACGAACCGCATCAATGCCGCTCGGGATCATGACCAGCGGCGCAGAGACTCTTCCCTCGACCTCGCGGGTGAACTCCAGGACCTGCGGCGAGTTGCCGGTAATGGCATGCGACAGTGAGTTGGAAACCCGCACCGCCAGGCGCTCACTGGCACCGGCAGGCCGGTGCAGGCCGCGCTTGCTGGTGACTATTGCAGGAACCCCGGCCAGCCGCCCCGCCACGGCCGCGTAGAAGTTTCCGCGCAGCAGATAGCCGTGAACCACCTCCGGGCGAAGTTCGCGCAACGCGCCAACCAATCGAGCCAAGCCCCTGAGATCGCGGGGATCGCGCAGGGTGCCGCCCATGCCGAACGTGCGCACGGGAAGACCCAGCGAGCGCGCCTGGTCGAGCAGATTGCCCGCGTCCCGAAGAACGAACAGGCTCGGCGCGAAACGGCTTCGATCGATAAAACGAAAAACTTGAAGAAGGTGGGTCTGGCTGCCGCCCGTGATCATGGATGCGATCACGTACACGACGCGACGCGGCTCCGTTGTCCGCCCAGCCGAGAATGTCACCGATGATCTCCGCGAGCGGCCGGCCCCCGCGGGCCATGCAAAAACGCAGGCGCGCACAGTACCAGAGGGACGCGACAGGGCCAGCGCCGCCCCCTCCCAAGTCGCTCCCGGTCAAGCGCCGTCAACCGCCACCCGGCCGCCTGTCGCCGCGACTCACACCACCGTCACCGCGAAGCGGATACGCTTTGCCACCGCCGCGTCGCGGCGCGGCGCGGCGACCGGCCAGGCCGGATCCAGCTAACGACGCAGGAAGAAATCGCTGGCTGCGAGCATAAGGCCGGAGCGTAGCGCGGGCCCGAAGGGCATGAACGCGGTCCATCCCACAACCGGCTTGCCGTCCGCCTCAAAGGCCAGGATGGGAGCGCGCACGCCGGGACCGGGCGCGACCACGATCTCGCCCTGCCCGTCGAAATCGACGTCAGCCACTACCAGACGAAGCCCGCCCGAGAAGTTCGGGCCGTAGTCGTTGCAGAAGAAACTGACTGACTTGCCGTTCATAACAAAGGGATTGCCATCAATAGTCCAGGCACGAATCCAAGGCTGGCCCGCAGCCGGCGCGGTGACGACCTCCGAGAACCCGCTGCCGTCGAGATCGCCCACAGCCACCATCGTGCCGACGTTGGGCGTCGACCCGGTTCCTTCCGGTGGATAGGCCAGCCACTGGCCAATCCTGGTGCCCGCGCGATTGAACACGCGAACCGCAGGCAGCCCAACGATGGGTCCGGCAACCAGTTCATCACCCGGTGCGTCGGTCAGATTTCCTGCCGCCAGATTCACACCGACGGCGCCGACAGTACGGTTGAGGACGGTGTCTCCCGCGGCAAACAGAGGAAAGGTTCGTGCCGGGGTCCAGACGCTGCGCCCCAGAGGATCAGTGTCCCAGCGACGGTGAATGACGACGTCAATGCTGGCACCGGAGGCGTCCGCCGGCGCTGCCGCGATTTCATCACCTGCCTCGCTCGACAGATCGCCGGCCGCGATGTTCACCCCGCCGCTGTAACCAGCCGGCCCGGCCTGGAAGCGCGAAAGCACTCCCGACCTGCGACGACCTGCCCGGTACACGACGACCTCGGGAGCGCTGCCACCGCGACCGGTTCCCACGGCCAGCAAAGCCGCGTCGGCCGCCGCGCCGGCAGCATCATCGAAAACCGCAAGTGTAGCCGCTGCGCCGTTGCTGCTGCGGAAGGGCGCGATGTCTGCTTCGCGGACATGCCCGAATGGATCGAAGCTGCGTACCGACAACCGCCGCGAATCTCCGAGACCGGCGACGAACAACCGGGTCTCGCGACCGCGTCTTCCGCCAAGACGCGCCAGCGTCTGTCCGTCGGCACCCGACAACACATAAGCCGAGCCCGCCCCACGCCTACCCGCCGGTGCGTCACCGGGAGCACCGACCACAACGTCACCGACACCGTCTCCGTCGTAATCGAAACCACCGGCCAGGGACTGTCCCAACCGCGCGCCGGCAATAGCACCACTGCGTGACCACAACACCGCGCCGCTCGATCCGTCGAAAGCGTGCACTCTTCCGCACTCGGAAGTGCCCGGCTCCGTGCCGTTCGGAGCCGACGCGACGACGTCTTCAACGCCGTCGCCGTTTACAGAACCCGGAACGACCACCGCCATGCCGAAGCCGGCACCGGCCTGGGGCGTGGGCTCGGCCAGACTGCGCACGAAAATTCCAAGCGAAGTGTACAGCGCAACAATTCCCGCCTTGGCCTGATTCCCTACGTCACTTCCGATCGAACCGACCCACAGGTCGTCGAGTGAATCGCCTGAAAGATCCGAAGTGGCCGCCACCGAACGGCCAAGGCGTTCGTCGACGTCGCCTTCCATACGGGCGAGTTCGGCAAAAGGAGGAAAGCCGGAAATGATCTTGACTCGCCCCACGTCGGCGGGAAACGTCGTCGTGGTTACGGGAGTCCCCGTAGAAGTAGGATTGGCGAACGAAGGGTCGCTGAGATCCGCACCTGAAACGTCGGCCAGCGGTGCTGGCAAGGGCCGGTCCGCCGAGTTCGATGCTACGACGAGATCGGGGTGTCCGTCTCCGTCGACGTCACCGATGCTCCCGAGTGTGCTGCCCCAGTAATCGAACTGACGCTCACCGTCGTTGCGGCCCAGCAATGCTCCCGAAACACCCGAAAGAATGTATGCGGTTCCCCGCGCCTCGCCGGCAACATCCACACCGCTGCCGCCGACCATGAGATCCGCTTTCCCGTCACCGTCGATGTCCGCGACCACTGCCACGGCTTCGCCTATGAGTGAATCATGAGTGGTCCCCGTCAGGGTCCACTTCACGCCTCCCTTTGACGAGAAAAGTTCAAACTTGCCGGCTCGATTTATCGTGCCGCTGCCCTTCTTGGGCGCGAACGTGGAGGAACCGACAGCGAGTTCGGCCTTACCGTCACCGTCCAAGTCCGGCACCAGGGCTATCGCCGAGCCGAACTGCTGGTCCGCCATTTCTCCGCTCAGCGAAAGCAGACGCCGGTGGGTCGCACCCGAAAACACCCGCACGCGTCCGACCTTGAGCAGTCCGCCCACTTTCGCGCAGGGCGCGCCGACAGCGATGTCAGGCACTCCGTCGCCATCGAAATCTGCGCCGGCATCGACGGCCCAGCCGAACCCGTCTCCTTCGGTCCCGCAGTTCACCTGCACGGCAAGAGCCCGCTCACGCAGGGCGAGAGTCAGAGCCAGCGCACCGACACAAACAAACAACCCCCTGCGGGCGGTATCGACGAAGCGTGAGAGCGACAAACAGGTAATTAGCGACTGCATACTCGGGCGCAGCGGGACAACTGCCGAATCAGAGTGCCACATCGACCGCACGCCGCAAGAGCCAAACTCGAAGAAAAGCCCGGAACCGCCCGCGCCGACTTGAGCGCTTTCACCCGCGGTGAATTGACTCACTCCGAAACCCGGGTCGGCGTCGCCAGCCTGTCGTCACTCTTGTCCGTCCTGTACGTCCTGGGAAGTCTGCCCCGCCATCTTGCTCTTGGCCCGGGCGGCACGTACGCGAACCATCCCCTCGCTTCCCACCCTCTTCCACATCTCGAGATCACTGCGCCGCAAGACGAGAGACTCGTACCAGGGAAGCCCCGACTCCCTGACGAAGAAGAAGTACAGCAACAGCGCCGCTAGAGAATAGGAAACCGCCGTCCCGATCGCCGCACCCCGGATACCGAGGCGCGGAATAAGGAACACATTGAGACTGACGTTGCCGAACAACGCCACGTAAGCGGCTATCACGTTAATGACCTGGCGATCGCGGGCGGTGAAATCCCTGGACAGCAGCACGTACTGGGACATCATCACGATGCCCCACGCTATGTATACCAACGGAACAGCAGCCTCTGCGTAGCGGCTTCCGTAAAGGCCGACGATGGCGAAGCGGCCGAACAAACTCAGCACCACCGCCATTACCACGGTGATCGCGAGCGTCTGCCTGCAGGCCGCCGCCGTCATCGAGTGAATGCGTTCCTCCGTGCTGCCGGCCAGCCGCGGAAACATCGCCAGCCCCAGAGACTGGGGAACCTGCATCATCTGCTCGGCAAGTCGCGCTCCGATCGCGTAGAAGGCGACCTCAGCCGGAGTGAGATAGTACGCGCACAGATACACGCCGGCCTTGAAATTGAAGTGGGAGGCGACAATCTGCAGGTGCGACTTCACGCCGTAACGCAGCATGCGACGGAAGAGCGGGAAGTCGAATTCCAGACGCAGGCCGTGCTCGCGCTGCACCGTCCACAGGACCCATGACACCATCACCACACGCAAGGTGACGGCGACGGCAAGCGCGCCCGGCAGGCTGTATCCCAACCACAGCAGGACGACGGACATCCCGACCAGAGTCAGGATCGATTCACCGATCAGCCGCGTGTTGTAGACGCGAAAACCATCGGTGGCCTGAAGCACCCCGTACAGATAACTCTCCACCAGCAGGGTAGGAATCATCGGCAGCACGGTCATGAGAGCCCACAGCGGCACTCCCTTGAGCATCGAGCCGACGATCTGGTCTCGCAGCAGGTAGGTGCCGATGATCAGGATCAAGCCCGCGACCAGACCGAACACCATCGCGGTCGACGCCACACGTACTACGTCTTCGCGCTCGCGTTTGATGAAATAGATGGTCGACTGGGCCTGACCGAGCTTGGTGAGAGTGGTGAGCGACGCCGGGAAAGAAGTCACCACCGAAAAGATGCCGCGGTTGGCCGGGCCCAGGGTGCGCGCGGTGATTATGCCGATGAAGACACCGAGGCCCAGTTTGAAGAAAACAGTGGCTAGCGTGCCGCCGAAGTCCTCGACCAGCTTGTACAGCGAAGAGCCTTGGCGCTTCGCCTTGGCTGCACTCAAAGTGCCCCCCGCAACGCCGATCCGTCAACGCGGCCGAGAATTTCACGACGGGCGAACTCGGCAAGACTTGCCGAGTCGGCGACGCGCACTTCGTAGTTGCGAGTCGCCGCCGCCAGACGGCGCGGCGACTCGACTTCGTCGAGTCTGCGGGTTCCGGCAACGGCGTCGAGGACTTCGTTCATGATGGCCATACGCCGAACTTCCTTTGCCATGATGTTGGCCGCATGCAAGCGCGCGCCGCTCTCCGATGCGTTCAACTCTCTCGTCGCCGAAACGACGGCGCGCTCGACGTGGAACACGGCAGCCACTGGCTGGGCGCGCAGTTCAAGATCGGCGACGCGGTAAGCGTCACGCGAAAAAACACGACGTTCACCGGTCGGCACCAGACGATCCGCCCCCGGCCCCGCCAATCGGCGGCTGTTCGCGTCCAGCAGCAACAGTTCCGGACATCCCCACACACGCGCTCCGTCGTGCAGAACAAGATTGTCCGAAAGCAGGCGGCACGCGGGCTGCCCGAGCAGCGCCACTGCCAGCGTCGACTTGCCGCAACCCGGCATACCGGCCAGCACGACGGCGCCGTCTGGAGTTGCGACAGCTCCGGCGTGCAGGACGTGCAGCCCGTCGAAGCGGCTCAGGCGCCACAGCACGGGATGGTAAAAGACATAGTAGAGCAGAGTCGAAAAGCGGCGAGCGCGCAGAGTCTCCAGGCGGCCCTTGTGCCTCCAGCGCTGGAAGCGATCCCAGCCGCGTCCCTTGGCCAGCGAAAAATAGTAGCGCCCGACCAAATCGAGACGCCCGTCGACAAAACGGATCGCAAGGTGGAGATCGGTGAAGTCGTCGATCCGCAACCAATAGCCGCGTCCTTCGCCCAGGTAGAGGTCGCGATCAGGCCGGTGACTCCAGCCCGCATCAGCGAAGGCTTCCTTCAGGGTGCTGGCAGGCGATCCCTCCACCCACTCCAGACTGGCTACAATGTCGGCCTTGGCCTGATCGTCGACGCGAAATGGCTCCAAGGAAGAGCCGACGTAGTCGGCAAAAGCCGCGACCTGCGACTCCAGACGCAGCGTGACGCCGTGAAACCGGAAGGTGGACGTAGCGCTCACGAATCAGCCTCGATAGCACCGACGAGATCGCGTCCCCTGCGCCCCGCAACGACGCCCTCGAACAACGCGCACATCCTCTCGACGTGAAGATTGAGCCGAAAGCGCTGCACCGAATGCAGAGCCGCCGCAGCCAAGCGCTCTCTCTCCTGTGTATCTTCGAGCAATCGATCGATGACCGCTGCCAGTTCCCCGGCGCTGCCCGGAGTAGTCAGCACGCCATCCTGCCCGTCGTTGACAAGTTCCGGCACGCCACCGGCACGCGTCGCGATGAGCGGACTGCCCACCGCCATCGCTTCGATGATCACCCTGCCGAACGGTTCCCGGCGCACCGAAGTATGTACGACGATATCCATGGCGGCCATCAGATCGGGAACGTCCGGACGCGGACCGCTCAGTACCACACGATCTTCGAGGCCACGCTTTCGCAAATGAGTCAGGAGAGCTTCGGAATAAGCGAGTCCGCCGCGGTGAACACCACCGACCAACCAGGCCACGAGCCGCGGACGACGTTCGCGCAGCAGATCCAGCGCGTCCACAAGCACACGCTGCCCCTTCCATGCTTGGATATTGCCGACGACACCGACCACTTCGGCATCCGGAGCCGTGCCGAGTTCCCGCCGTACATCGGCGGCATCGCGCCGTGGCTTGAACGCAGACAGATCCAGGCCATCGTACACCACCGCGTACGCTTCGGGCTTCATGCCGCCCTCTCGGCAGTGCACCTCGATGGCTTTCGTCATCGAAATACAAAGAGCCACTCTGCGCGACAGCACGCGGTCGATGAAGCTGAACTTGTCGAAGCCCTTGGAGTGCACCACGCATGGTACACCAAGCAGCCACGCCGCCACGATGGCGTCGGCGTTACCGCGAAAACCGTTACATACGTAGACCAGGTCGGGAGCAGACTCGCGCAGAAGGCGCGCCAGACGCACACCGGCCGGAACCGTCTCGAAAATAAAAGTCAGCGACTCGCGGAGGTTACGCAGCAGCGCGGAAACGGCTCCGATGCGCTTGGCTTTCGCGTATGAAGAACTCGCCTCCAGACCGTGCTCTTTGGGGAGGCGCCGTTTGTCGAACACACGAATCGGAACCCCTGGGCCGACGAGGTCCGCAACCGCAGGTTTGTGCTCATAGAGCACGACCAGTGGTGACACCCGGCTACGATCCAGGCCGCGCAACAATTCGATCATGCCGGTCAGCGATCCACCGATGACGCTGCCCGCCGACGCTTCGAGAAAGACTACATTCACGCCGATTTCCGCAGCGACTCCTCGAGGGCCTCGCGGAGACCCACGCGCGGCTTCCATCCCAGCCGCGCGGCAGCCACGTCGGTCGCGTAACGGGTGCTGCGCTCGGAGCGCAACAACTGGTAGGCAACCGCCCATGGCCGTCGCTTGATCAGACGATGCAGCGCGTCCACCGCCTTGACTGCCGGTGCTAGCAACGCCACCGGAACGTACAACACGCGCAACGACCCAGCACGCACCTGCCCGAGCGTCCGGAAATACTCCCCCTGCGTCAGGTCGGGATTGTCTATGACGTTGATTATCGACCCGTCGATGCCCTCGGTGACACCCGCGAGAACCACCGCGTCGGCTGCATTCTCGATGTAGGTCAGCGGCAGCAAGTAGCGCGGTGTGCTAACGACCAGCAGGAGGTCGGGTCGCAGAAACTTCTTAACTCGGCCGAGAAACACCGGTTGCTGGGGGTGATCGTGCCCGAACAGGAGCCCGGGACGCAGCACCACGACGTTTTTCCCCGTACGGGCCGCCGAACAGGCCAACCGGTCGGCATCGATTTTCGATCGCGTGTAAAAGCCACGCAACGTCGGCCGCCGGTCGTAGTCGGCGGTATCCGAAATGGTCAACCCGTCGCGGTCTATCTCGAAGATGCCGAGCGAACTGACGTGCACGAAGCGCTTCACCTTGCCGGCCCATGCCGCATCCATCAGACGCTGGGTAGCTTCGACGTTTACCCTGAAGAACTCGTCCCAGTCTCCGTGCGACAGTACACGCGCGCCGACGTGGTATACGACGTCACACTCCGCGACCTTGTCCAGTACCGAGCCTACATCGCCGAGGTCTCCAACAACTACGGTCGCTCCAGCCGCGACGAGTTCTTCGCTGCGGCTGCCTTCACGCGCGAGCGCAAGAACTTCGTCGCCACGTTCGATGAGGCGCCGCACCACGCGCCGTCCGAGAAATCCGGTCCCGCCAGTAACGAAAGCGCGCATTTCAGGCCTCCACCACGCCGCGTGTCGCTGTCTGTGAAGCGGCGGCAAGCTCGCTCCAGATACGTCCGGTAACGTCGACGACCGCGGCAGCCTCTTCTATGCTGACCGGAGCCGAGGTCCCGCGACGCACGGCATCGTAGAAGCGCGTGATAAGTTCTCCCATTCCTGGATAGTAGCGGATACGCCCACGCACGAAGTCGATGGTGTTCTGGCCGGTCTGGCGCACCAGTTGCCAGGCTTCATCCAGATTCGGCAACGGTTTGGCGATGATCTTCGGAACCTTGTAATCACGGCGCTTGACGAGCGTCATGTTGTTGAGATTCACCTCGACCGTCATCTTGGTTCCGCAAAGTTTGAGCGTGTTCATTCCGGGCGCAGTGTTCATCGAGATGGTCAGAACCCCGGTCTTGCCCCTGCCCTTCATCAGCACGCGGAGTTCTTCGGGCGCGCTTCCTCCCGACGGCGAGAACGCCGTCGCGTGGAGTTCGTCTACCTCTCCGAGAAAATACAGTTGCAGATACAGCGGGTGCGGCACGAGGTCGCCCAGGCCGCCGCCGGCGATGTCGCCGAGCCACGCGCGATCGCTGGCACGCCCTGCCTGAAAACTCTCTATCGCTACCAGGTCGCCGAGTTCTCCACTTTCCCAGAGACGCCGTGCCTCCAACATTGGTGGATCGAAGAGACGGTTGTGGTCGACCGTCAGGATGGCTCCCGAGCGTTTGGCCGCAGCCGCCATGGCAGCTACTTCATTTTGGTCGAGAGCCATCGGCTTCTCTACCAGAGTGGCGATTCCACGATCGAGAGCCGCCACTGCAACTTTCGCATGCGAGTTAGGCGGGGTGAGAACGTGAACGACGTCGAGTCGCTCCTGATCGAACATCTCTTCGGCGCCGCGATACACCCTCTGCACACCGAAAC
Organism: uncultured bacterium; assembly: GCA_903893315.1. GTDB lineage: Bacteria > Desulfobacterota > Binatia > UBA1149 > CAITLU01 > CAITLU01. The sequence goes on along the minus strand of CAITLU010000031.1, from coordinate 39,783 downwards.
GATCGGCGAGTTCACTCGATTGCCGAATAGATAGATCAGCGAGCGCGACCAGGTCGCCGCCGGCTTTTTGAATGTATGGGATGTGGGCCAAGGCAATGGTGCCACAACCAACGACGCCGACCCTGAGCCTGCCGTCTGTTCGTCCGGGCATATTCTGCGCGTTCATCGTCATCTTATTTCGTCTCGGAGGAAGTCTGCCGCACTCGCCCTTCAGGCGGTCGGTGTTACCAGCTGACTGATCAGGCCAGGAGCAGCGGTGGCAACGAAAGAGGCCGCGTTGACGGCGCTCGCCAGCGTGGCCAGGTCGCCGTGCAGCCCAAAGGGAAAGCGCACCAGGATGGGCGGCTGCCCTGCAATCTCGATCTCGTCGAAGGGCTCGCTGCAGTCCAGGCGCATCGTCAATGAAAACGAGATCTCGTGACCATCGGACGTTTCCGCGTGCGCGGTGTGGGCCAAGCCAAGAACTGCTCCGGCTTCGACGATCTCTCCTCCACGTTCCACGCGTCGCTCGGCCACAACCGGTTCTAGCGTCTGCCTGACAGGTCCGACAGCCCAGCCAAGAGCCCGCGCCACGTACTGCACCGACTCCGCAAAACCGGCGTGCCCTATCGCGAATCGGCGCGTGCGTTCGCGTACCGATGCCGCATCTTCGCCGACGCCCATCTTGCGCCTGAGCGCGCTGCGACGCTGCGAGAGATCGACCAGACGCGTGGCGCGCAGCGACCTCGGTGCCAGCGTCATCGAAGAGAGATAGACGGGCAGACGGTCCATCAGAAAACCCGGATTGACGCCGGCCGCGTACAGCGTGACTCCATTTTTTTTGGCAGCGGCGTCGAGTCTTGCCGCCGCGTCGGGATGGCCGACGTAGGGACAGATGACCTCTTCGGCCGTCGTCACAACGTTGCACCCCGCATCGATCAGCGCCATCAAGCTGCCCTCGATGCTTTCGATGTGCGAACCTGAACAGTGCAGTGCGACGTCTGCCGAACCGGCATCAGCAAGCGCCTCGGCCAGCGAAGCACGCACGATCACGTCAGAAGGACCGCTCCCGGCCAGCGCCCCCAACGAACGACCGACCTTTGAAGGATCCAGATCGACCGCAGCCACGCTCTGAAGCCGCGCCATGCGCGCGGTCTCCCGCGCGATCCCAATCCCGATCTCGCCCAGCCCGAAATGAAGGATCCTGAGCGTTCCGTGCTCACGCATGATGGGAGTGCCCTGCCCTGTCCTAGGAGAAAAGACTTCGCGTCGCCCGCGCTACGCCGATTCGCCGACCGGGTGCGGTTCGCCTTCGACCGGGACGCGGCCGGTGCCGCCGAAACCGTGGGCTTGCAACCACTTCACGTTGGAGTATCGCGGGTCGGTCCAATCGATCGACTGCTTCTCTAGCAAGTCCCTGATCTCGTCGACGCCGTCTTCTATGCTTCGCGAGGGAACGAACCCGAGCACGTGGCGGATCTTGTCGAAGCTGACACGGTAGCTGCGCAAATCGTCGACGCGGCCGCCAAACTCTACTCTCGTTCCCGGGATCCTGGCGGCGATCAACTCGGCGGTGTGGGAGATCGTCATGTTGTTGTCGTTGCAACCGACGTTGAAGATTTCGCCGGTCGCGTGCTCGTCGGGAGCTTCGGCAGCCAGCAGAAAGGCTTCGGCAACATCGCGCACGTGAACGTGCGGACGCCACGAGCCACCGTCCGTCACCGTGATGAGCCCGTCACGAACGGCGCGACAGGTCATGGTGTTGATCATCAGGTCCAGACGCGGCCTCGGAGAGGCTCCGAACACCGTTCCTAGCCGCAGCGTCACCACCGAGCGCCCTTCGAGTTCACGTCGCAGGATACTTTCGGAAACGATCCGACTACGCGCGTAGAACGAGACGGGATTGAGCCGCGAACCCTCGTTGAGCACCAGTCCCTCGGTCGCACCGTACACGCTGCACGACGACGCAAAGACCACCCTCTCAACCTCGGGGTAATGCTTGACGACCTGGCAGAGCAGTTTGGTCGACTCGACGTTGATCGCCATCGTTTCGTCGTGATCGATCTCGCACGCGGGATCTCCGACGAGAGCGGCCAGCGCGATCACTGCGCGCACGCCGCGGGTGACGCGAATCATGTCGCGAATGTTGCAGATGTCGCCGTACTGGAGGTCGAGGCCGGGATCTTTTACGTCACGAAGTCCTGCCGCCCCGTACAGATAATTTTCGAGCACGCGCACTTGATAGCCGCGCTTCAAAAGCATGCCGACCAGATGGGAGCCGACATAGCCGGCTCCTCCAGTCACGAGAACAGTGTCGCCGGGCCTGATACATTTTTCCGTCATACTCCCGCCTGCGAAGAGAGAAATATTCTCTTGACCGGCTCGCCCGCATCCTGGGCAAGCAGATCGGACAGCGCGGGGACCAAACGACACTCCAAGCCCAGCCTCCTGCACGCCTCGACGATCTCCCTGACCATCACGGGGTCAAGATCGGCGAGGGACACGAGAACCATCTCCACTCCATGCGTACTGGCCGCCATGGCAATGTCGGTCGCTCCACCCATCACACGAACACCGTGTATGAGCGCGCCCCACCGGTGCGGCTCGTGGTCGATGATGCCGACGGGCATGAAAAGAGAACCGGGATCCTCCAGCAGGGAGCGAAGTATCGCTTCCCCACCGTGGCCCGAACCCGCCACCAGCACCTTCACGAACGGGCCCTTCTCCTCGCGCCGGGCCGCGCCGCTCAGAATCGAGCCGAGCATATAGCGTGAGCCGCCGATCAGGCAAAGCAGCAGTATCCAGTCGATGACGAAAACAGCCCGGGAGTGATGTTGAAGACTGAAGTAAGTGCCGGCCACCAACAGGGCAGAACTGACGCTGACAGCCTTAACTACGGCCGCCATGTCGCGGCGCCCCATCCATCGCGTGGTCCGTTGGTAGAGGCCGTAATACACGAAAACAAGAGGCCTGACAGCCACAACCCAGATCAGAGCCTTGCCTATGTAGGACCATTCGTCGGGTCCCAGGCGCCAGTCGAACTTGATCAGGTTGGCACCCAGGTAAGACACGACCATCAGAACAATGTCCCCGACCAGTGCGGCCAGGCGGTAGCGGGTGCGGGCAAAAAAGCGGGCCTTGAACTGACTGCACAGTATCGACAGGAGACCGGACGCGAGCACCCGGAGGTCAGTCAGAAAGGTCGCATGGCGAACGTAGTGAAGGTCCCTCTCCAGCTTCGGCGGAAGAATGTGGTGGAGGTAGAACTCTTCGATGTTCTCGCAGTCATCTGGGTACTTTTCGATCTCGTCGCGCCCTTCTACCTGGCTCGGTCCTATAACCCCCGGCTTGGCGGCAAGTACCTCGCGCTGCTCGGCGGTGTAGAAATTCGTAAAGTAGGGATCCTCCGGACGCGGACCGACGAATGACATATCGCCCAAAAACACATTTAAAAGCTGGGGCAGTTCGTCCAGTTTGGTCCACCGCAGGATTTGTCCCACGTTGGTTATTCGCGGGTCTCGCCTGACGGTAAGCCGGGCGCCGCTGCGGTAGGCCCCCGCGACCATCGTACGGAACTTGAAGATACGGAAAGTACCGCCGCCAACGGCCGCCCTCTCCTGACGAAAGAAAACCGGCCCGTGGGAGTCGAGTTTGATCAGCCCCGCCAGCAGCAGCCAAAGGGGCGAAACCATGATGATTCCGACCGAGGCACCCGTAAAGTCGAAGATACGCTTGGCGGCTGCCTGCCCCTTGGTCATCTCCGGTTCTCCGTCGCGATGCGCCCCAAACTACGGCACACGCTTCGGACATCGTCGTCGGTCATGTCCGGGAACAGAGGAAGAGAGATCGACTGCTCATAGAGAGCTACGGCGTTAGGAAAATCTTCCGGCCGGCAGCCGAGGCGCTGCTGGTAGAGCGGGTGCAGCGGGACTGGAATGAAGTGAACGCTGGTGCCGATGTTGTCTGCTTTGAGATACTCGATTACCTCGTTGCGCGTGACCCGCAGCCGCTCCGAATCCAGACGCACCACATACAGGTGCCATGCCGACTCAACGTCCGGCGGCGTTTCGGGTCTGATGATCCCGGGCACCGACGCAAGGCATTCATCGTAGAGCGCGACAATCTCCAAACGACGGCGCTGGAACTCCGCCAGGCGGTCAAGCTGATGAAGCCCCAGAGCCGCATTGATATCGGTCATGTTGTATTTGAAGCCGAGAGCCTCGACTTCGTAGTACCAGGAGCCTTCAGCCGTGTAACGTTTCCAGGCGTCGCGCGAGATGCCGTGAAGTCGGCGGATTTTGAGGGCATCAGCAAGCGCGGAGTCGTCGGTCGTGATCATGCCGCCTTCGCCGGTAGTCATGTTCTTGCCGGCGTAGAAGCTAAAGGCCGTCGCAGCTCCGATCCCGCCGATCATGCGTCCCTTGTATCTGGCCGGCAGAGCGTGGGCTGCGTCCTCGATCAACGAGGCGCCGCAACCGGCGGCAATCTCCCCGAGCCGGTCCAGGTCGCAGGGTACGCCAGCGAAGTGGACGGGGACGATGGCTTTGGTGCGCTCGCTGACGCGCGCCGCAACCGCCTCCGGATCGATGTTCGGATAGCCGGCCAGAGTATCGACCAGCACCGGGGTCGCCCCCGTGTACAGAACCGAGGCCACCGTCGCCGTGAAAGTGTAGGGCGTCGTGATGACCTCATCGCCGGGCCCGAGGCCAAGGGCTTCGAAAAGCAAATGCAAGGCCGCGGTGCACGAGTTGACCGCAACTGCGTGCCGGGTCCCCACATAAGCTGCGAACTTCTCCTCGAAACGCTGTGTCTTCGGCCCCATGGTGAGCCAGCCGGACCGCAGCGTATCGACTACCTCCGCAATCTCAGCCTCTCCCACCGAGGGCCGGTGGAACGGCAAGAACTCTGTCCTTCTGGTCGAACTCATCTAACTCACGCTACCGCGCCTCGCGACGCATCCGGAACCTGCACTTAGATACGCTGGTTGAAGAGCTCTGCCAATTCGTCGAGGTTGCGATTGCGGTCCCAGATACGTCGGACCTTGGCCAGACCACCTGCGCGCAGACGCGAAGCCAGTTCCGGATCCGTGGCAACACGGGTCAGTGCGTCGGCCAGCGCCGCGGGGTCCCGCTGGGGCACGAGCAGCCCACTCTCGCCGTCATCAACCAGCTCGGAGACTCCGCCCATTTGGGTTGCCACGATGGGAAGGCCCACCGCCATCGCCTCCGCGATCACATTGGGGATGACGTCCTGGCGTCCGAAGTTGGTCATCTCGATGCTTCCCATCGCGAAGGCGTCGCAGTCCCGGTAAAGCCCAACCAAGCGGTCGTGCGCAAGATATCCGTGAAAGACCACCCGGTCACCGATTCCCAGACGCTTGGCCTGTTCCTCCAGATAGCCCCTTTGCGGCCCGTCGCCTGCCAAATGGAAAACCGCATTAATGCCGCGCCGTGTCATCGTGGCTATCGCGTCGACCACAAAATGGAAACCCTTGTACTCCTTGAACCAGCCTACACTTACAACCCGGAATTCATCACCGGCCACGCGCTGCCCGGGTTGGAATCTATCAAGGTCGGTGCCGTGATAGTTGAGGAATATCCGAGACGCCGCCTGCGCGCTGCACAACGTGCTCAGATAGCGGCGGTTGTAGTCAGCGCAGGTCACGAAGAAATCCGCGGCCTCGAGCTTGGCCGGCAGCATCCAAGGCATCATGTGGATGTCGTAGGCGTGGGCCGTGACGCTGAACGGGATGCCCGACCACTGCTTGATCAGCATGCCGACCGTAGCCGGGTATGTCGCCCAGTGGCAATGGACGTGAGGGATGCCATCGCGCTCGAAAACCTCGGCAAGGTAGAGCGCGTGGGGCACCATCATCCACGACTTCATCAGGTAGAAGTAACGGTTGCCGCGATACAGAGCGTCGATCCATTCCGCAAGAGTAAAGGTATCCGGAGGCGGAGACGCGCCGCCGCGCCTGGTCGGAACGTGCTGGCGCCACGCCCGCCACAGGGTCGCGAACAAAGCTGCAACCCTCGCGGGGTTACGAAGAACTCCCCGGAAAAACGGAGCCCAAAGAGCCCTGGAGCCATAGCCCGGACAGTAGTGGGTCTCGGAAATGAAGGCCTTGGCCTCCGTCTGTTGCAAGGTCTCGTCGACCCTTGAAAGAAGCGAGTACAACCGGATGTCGTAGCCCCGCTTTTTCATCCCTATCACTTCGGCAAGGGTGAAGGTCTGATTGATGACGGGAAAGAGCGGAAAGAGATAGGCGACTCGCCTCATACGGGAGCTGCCCCCGGCGGACCGATTTGCGTGCCGGGGACATGCCCAGTCTCTGCATAAGTAAGGTGGACCCGTATCAGCGACAAGCCGAGACCTGCGATCACGTAAAAGTACACGTGATTCCAAACGTCAGCGAAGAACGAGAAAAACAGGAACATGAGCAACGCCGTGCGCACGGCGTTGACCATCCAAAACGCATCCACCGGCCCGAAACGCCCCGCATAGTCGCGAGAAATCCCGAACAGTTCCTTGAGCATCCAATAGAAACAGAACAGGTAGAGCCCGAGCGTCACGAGCCCGCCCTCCGTCGCGGCCCACAGGTAAGAATTGTGCGGTGGTCCGCCCACCCCGGCAGGATCATAAATCTGAGAAACCGTCTCATAGTTTTCGAGTCCCACACCGAGAAGGGGCGCAATGGTGATCATCCCTGCGGTCTCTCCCAGTTTGCGAACGCGCTTCTGGAATGACCCCTCAACCGTCTGACCTTCAGACAAAATGTCGCCAGCGCCCCTCAAGCGCCCGAGTCGCTCCGCAGTTTGCCTCGGTAGAAACAACTCGAGAACGTTGACGTCGTACCCCACCTGAACCAGAAGCAGCATCCCCGCCAACGCCGCGCCGAAAAGTTTGCGGTACGTGATCTTTCCCTCGAGCATCACGATGCCGAAGAAAACCACCTCGCTCAAAAGACCGCTACGCGAACCGGTCATAAGAAGGTTGACCATGCAGACAGCGAAAGCGCCCATGCACAAAAGCCTTCCCCAGTTGGAAGCTATACGTGTACGCGCATACCAGAGGAAGGTTGCACACAGCATGATGTAGAATGCGAGTTTGTTCGGGTTGCTTCCTGCATAGAGTGCGACCCCCGCGTCGCCCACTACCCGTAGCCTTCCCTTGCCCCAGCCGAGTTCGCCAGCCTCGCTACTCACGTTCATGTAGCTCAGCAGCAACACGGAAAGCAGCAACGCAATCACTACTTTGATCTGCCGCGGAGTACGCACGAAAAACACAAAAAACAGCAAGAACGCGTAGCGCGTGACGATTTTGATCCTGGGGTCACGAGTGCGGACAAGGAGTTCTCCGCCGGCTTTACGCTGACCGTAGAGTTCCTTGCTGACGCCCTTGCGCTCCTCAATTGTCGCTCTTCCCTCGACGTCGCCGACGTAGCGATTGTAGACCACGCCGGATGAAAGCAGGATCACCATGGTGGCCAGCAGCGCCACCAACGGCCGAGTCCTCCAAAACCAGCCGATGCCGTCACGCAAAGTCCCGAACAATAAAATCGGAACGAGCACCACCCCGAGCAGATTGTTGATCGTAAAGTTGCCGGAACCTCGCAGCGGTTCCGGATACGTAAACAGAAAGGTCATCAGGAAAGCGAAAACGCCCAGGAATGGATACCGCAACACCGCGTAGGCGCCAAGCACCGCGGCAAAGGCCACAAGGAAGCCGGCTCCCTGACCGCTGGCAGCTACGAAAGTGGTTCCCGAGATCAGGACGAAGAAACCGACAACGAGGATGATCGCTTGGGCCCGGCTGGCGTCCGCCGCGCGGTTGATCGCGTTGCCCATGCTTAACGCTCGACCTGTCAGCCGAGCACTGAGGCAATACGCTCGGGAATGTAAGGCCTGGTCTTGTTCAGGACGACACCCAGAAGATTGGCGCCGGTCTCACGGATGATTTCCGCAGCGCGCGCGGCCACGTTGACCGGCGTAACGTCGGCCTCAACCACTAGTATAACTCCATCTACCAGTGGGGCCAGCGCACGTGCATCCGGATAAAGAGACACGGGTGGAGCATCAATGAACGTCACATCGGCCAGATGCGAAAGGCTGGCCACCACCTCAGCCGTCTTGGGATTGTCGATGATTTCAACCGCGCTCACCCGCCCGCTCCCGGCAGTTACAATGGCAACCCCCTCCAGGTCCGTAGGCTGAATTACTTCATCGACGCGCCGATTCTCGGCAATGACGTTCATGAAACCGCTTTGACCACTCACGTTCATCAGGCGCCAAAGCGCCGGAGTCCGCAAGTTCAGGTCGACCAGCAGCGCACGTGAGCGACCTCCCTCAGCTACCGCCCGAGCCAGCAAGCAGGCAACGCTCGACGCCCCCTCACCGTGCAGTGAACTCACGACAAGAATGGTCTTAACGCTCTCGCCGACCGCTGAGCCGAGAAGCGACCGCCGCAACTCGTAATAGTCGTCGGCGCCGTGCATCGGAATAGTCGGCGTAGGGGACGGGACCTCGAAAGTCTCGGTAGCCCGTTCCTGAGCCCGCAGAGCTTCCGCCCGCTTCAGCGCTTCGTAGGTCTTGCTCATTACCTTCCCCGCGCCGTCCGTTAGGAGCGACGACCGCCATTCCCGCCGCCACCGTTGTTACCCCGACGATTTCCCGTCCGGCGGGCGTTCCCTACCCGGTAACCGTTGCCGGCATTGCCTTGGTTGTTACCTTGCTGGTTGCTCTGCTGGTTGCCTTGCACGTTGTTGCCCACGCCACCGCTCCCGCCGTTAAGCGGGATAGCTGCAAGAACCGGCAACCCAAGGTGGTGACGAACGTCGAGATCGCTGTTCATCACCGGATTCACCATCTCGAACACGACCGCCGTGCTGACACTCAGCAACAAAGCCAAAAAGGTAGTCAGAGCCAAGGTGATGGTCTTGTAGTCCGGCTCACTGTCGAGAGGCGCGGCGGCGGCCTCAATTACCGACACGTTGGACAGCCCGGCCATATCCATGGCCTCCGAGACCTTCATCGTGTTGAGCTTGTCCAGCAGCGCGTTGTAGGTGTCTTTCCGCTCTTCGCGCTCACGACGCATGCGCATTATTTCATAGTGCTTGCCGTGAAGAACGCGGATCTCGTTCTCGTAATCGGCAATACGTTCGGCAAGCAGCGTTCGCCTGGCCTCCAGCGCTCCTACCTGCGCCTGGGATCCCAGCAGGTCTTCCTCCAGACGGAGTCGCACTCCGGTCGCTGCCATCTTCTTGCGGCCCACCACCGAGCCCTCTTGGCCGGCGATCTGCGACTTGAGCCCGGCGATTTCGCTCTCGACGTCCATTACCAGCCGATGCTGAGGCGTGTAGAGTTGGAGGAGCCGTTCACGCTCCATATCGAGACGCGCCAGATTCTGCCGAAGGTAACTAACCAGAGGATTGGGGATAATTTCGACTTCGGTCGCTTCCTGCTCAGGGATGTACTCAAGTTCGGCCTCAACGGCCGCAACCTTGGTCGTCAATTCGGTGACCTGAGCTTCCGTACGCCGCAAATCAGCTTCGAGTTGAGCCCGCTGCCGAAGACGGTCTTCGACTTCAGTGGCGATCGAGGTCAGACCGTTCACCGCGTCAAAGCGTTCCAACTCGAGATCCGACTGTACAAAAGCCTCTTTCGCCGCCTGGGTCTCCTTGTCAAAGAACGTCAGAGCGCCCGGCGATTTGTGGGACTCAATGTGATACCGCGCATAGAGCCCGACCAGCGTATTGACCACGTGGATGGCGTAGTCTGGATCACTGCTTTTGTAGGCTATTTCGAGAACGTTGGACTGAGGTTTGCGCAACACCTGAACTTGCTGCTGCAGCGTCTTGACGCCGGGAACGGGGAACGCTCCCTCCGGATCCGCCTGCGACTGGGTGGCCAGCTCGTCGCTTAGCCGCCGCAGGAGGTCGCGACTCTGGATCAATTGAATCTCCGAGTTGACGACCATTTCGTTGGGCAAATCCGTGGCCGCCACATCGCGAACTAACGGCGACACCTCGGCATAGGCGCGGTCCTTGGTGATCAAGACCTTCGACTTGGCACTATAGACCGGCTGCCGAATCATGTTGAAGAAGTTGAACGGAACAAAAATCGCCAGAAAAACCACGGCGACCAGACGCCACCGCTTGAAAACCGCGGTGACGGCTTGCCTCAGGAGATAGAGAGAACGCTGGTCCATAGGTCGCCTTCCCTCAACTCTGTCAGAAGTCGGTAATGCGAGTCGTAGGCTCGCGGATCGGAATCAGTTCGATGATCCATTGGCGGACCCACAGATTCGCGTTGGTGATCCATGTAGCCGGAACGAACACCATGTCGTTCGGCCCGAGTGCCAAATCCTGGGTGGTATCCCCTGTCTCAAGCACCCGCTCCAGATTGATGCGCTGGGCCGAGTACCCGCCCTGCGGATTCCACGCGATGTGCAGGACGCTGTCGGCGCGGGCGCTGTATGCAAAACCGCCCCTCTCCATTACCGCACGAAGCGAGGTCATCCCGGGCGTGACCACGACGTAACCAGGCTTCTTTACCTCGCCGCCCACATAGGCGTGATAGCTCGTGAACTCTTTGACCCGCACGGTCACCGAAGGATTACGATGGGTGATGGACGCGCGGCGAACTATCTCAGCCGCCAATTCGTCGGAAGTAAGGCCGACAGCCTGAAGTTGACCGAGTCCAACGATGCTGACCTGGCCGTCCGGGCCTACGGTCGCCTCGCCGTTGAGTTCGTCGTGATAGAGGGAGCGGATGTCGAGATGATCCCCACTCTGGATTCGATAAGCCGGCGTCGCAGTGTTTTGCGGAGCGGCAGCCATCTGCAGCGCCGCAACTCCAGGTACATCCCCAGAGGGAGCGACACCGAGCGTGGAGAAACAGCCCACGGAAAGCAGCGCTGACAGAACCGATACAACTACTCGTGCTTTCATGAACCCCCGTCCGCCTCAGGCCGAAGCGCTCGACAAACCCTTCTCGGCCGCTTCTTCCTCACCCAGAACCACAGCCACCCCCCACATTCGCGACCGTCCCCCTCAACCAAGTGATCGGTCAAAACACGCCGCGCCAACTTCGTCGGCCAACCCCGACAGCAAAGCTGGCTTTCGACCACGGTCAACAACCTCGTCACACGTCATGTCCGTGAGTACTACGCTGGCTGCATTCGAACCGTTCCGATGAATCCGAAACCCCTCCCTCTTGTTGCTACCCCTAGTCCCGAACTCGGGCCAGTCGGTCAAGCCTTCCTGACGGAAGGTTACTAGAAGCCCCCAAGAGGGTCTGGCTCAATTACTTAAGGCATCTTAGCCAAAGTTACAACAAATCCCCAATGCCAAACGCAAACTGTGTCCTAAATCCGCGAAGTCAGGAGTCCCGCAAAGACGCCCGATCGTTCCGACGCTGCCACCGCTCTGAAGGCAGAACGGTAGCACTGACCGTGGTCTGATGCACCTTTCACGCTCTTTTCGCTCCAACCCCAATTCCACGCGAACACTAGCCTCTGGCTCGCTCGGCGACAAGGCGTCTCGAGCTTCCATTCGCGTCTGAATGTGAAGAGCGGCCTAAAATGTATCGCGCCGACTCCAAGGCCGCATCTCGCGACGGAAAGCCGACCGCGTAGATCATCCGCACCGCGGTCCCCTTGCCTTTGGTTGCGGTCCGAAGCGTACGTCCCGGCAAGGCCGCCGATGCCCACGCTGCAGCGCGGTCTACCAGACGAGCGTCCGTGCTCTCAGCCAGCAACACCTGGTAGCCGCCCCCTGTCGAAGGACCAACCATCTGCTCCGGGCTGAGGAACGGAAGAAACACCTCACTGCCAAGATCCAGCCGATGGGCGTCGGAAATTCCCGCGTTGTAACGGAAAATCTGGGTCAGTACGGAAGAGTCGACCGTTCCGTAGTACTGCATCGCGATCGCCCAGACGGTATCGCCCCGCCCGACATGAATCTGGCGACCAATGGGAGGTCGGCCAGGCGCGCGCGGTGCCTTGGATGAATCTCCACCACCGCTCAGCGAGGCTACAGATTCCAGCCCTTGCGCGAGACCCTGCGAAGAAACTGACGCCGAGCCGCGAGACGCCGAGGATGACGCCACAGGACCAGGCGATCGAGAAGTGGGCGGGACCACAGGGGCGGCAACTGCCGGAACCGGCGGAGGCGACAACGCAGCTGCGGCCATGGCTTCAGCATCCTCGACGGAACGCAGGCCGCCTGCCGCGTCTCCAGTGACAACCGGCGCCGTGGATCTACTTGCAGCTGCGGCCGCGGCCGTAGCTGCAGCAAGTCCGAAAGGCCGAGGCTGTGAAACGCCCGCAGAGGAAGCCGGCGTCCCTTCGCCGTACAACCGCGCCGCCGCCAAGCGTGCTTGTCCCTCGGCGCGTCGCACCGAGTCTGTCATCGCGTCGGCCGGCGAGACATGAGGGTCAGAAGCGCCCACGGCAGGCGCCGTCTCGGTAAGTGGGTCGAGGTCCTCAAAGCGCGGCGGGGGCGGCGCGACGAAAGGTCGTGGCGCTTCCGGAACAGGAGGCGCAGCGGCCGCTGCCAAGGCGGACGGCGGCGATACAACGATGGCCGGGACCGGCACGCGCGCCTGATCCATTCTGCCCACGGCCGTCTCACGGGGAACCGAAGCTACCATTGCAAGTGCGGGCACCGCTGTGGCCTCGGAGGCGGCAACCGGCGCCGAGGACCGGCCACCGTTCTCACCGCGGCCGTGGCGCCGGCCCTCATGCCGCGGAGCCTGAGAAGCATCGACCGGCGAGCGAGCCGAATCGAGTCGGGCGTCGGCCATCGTCGGGGCACTGGCTGCGGCGGCAACTTGGCCGACCTCGTGACCGTTTTCCCGTTCGGCTTGCTGCGCCGTCGCGCCGCCCCACGTCCCCGGCTGTGGCCAACCCCGCCCCAGCACAAAGGCCACGACGAGAACTCCAGCCGCAACTACGCCCACGCCGACCTGCCTGCTGCCGAGCAGATTGCGCACCCTGCGCATCATCGCCTGGGTCTGGGATTCCCCGTCAAGATCGCGAATCGCAGCGTTCATCAAGGACGCGGAGATGCGATCCTTGCCCTCCGCAAAAGCTATCATCATGGCGTTGTCGCAGATCACGTTGATTACGCGGGGGATTCCCTGCGCGGACTGCCAGCATCGCAGCAGGGCCGGACCGGTGAACAGCTCGGCCTTCTCGCTGCCAGCGCTGCGAAGCCGCGTCTCGACGTAGGCACGGATCTCGTCCGCCCGCATCGCACGCAAGGTCGCGCGAACACCTATGCGCTGGCGCAACTGCCGCAGATGCGGACGCCTCAGCTTCTCTTCCAGTTCCGGCTGACCACTGAGGACGATCTGTAGAATCTTTTCCTTGGATGTCTCCAGATTGGAGAGCAGCCGGAGTTCCTCCAGGACCGCGTCATCCAAGGTCTGGGCCTCGTCGATAATGACCACGACGTTGCGCCCCTCGGTCAGTTGCTCGAGCAGATAGCTGTTGAGGCGCTCCAGAAGCTTCAGGCGCCCTTTGGCCTCGGCCCGAATGCCGAGTTCCATGCAGATGAACTCGAGCAGTTCGTCGAAGCTCACCCCGGGGTTGAAGACAAAGACGATCCTGGTTTCACCCTCTATCTCGTCGACCACGCGTCGCAGCATGGTCGTCTTGCCGGTCCCCGCCTCACCGATCAGCGTCAGGAAGCCCTTGCGCGATTTGATGCCGTACAGCATTGAGGCAAGCGCCTCACGCGTAGACTCATTGATGTAATGGAACTTGGGATCCGGAGTGAGATTGAAGGGGTTCTCGGAGAGGTGGTAAAAGTGTGCGTACATCCTCTTCCTCAGCCAAGCCGCTTCGTGGTGCGACGGGCACCTTTATCGCACGCCGGAGCGGCGATCCCAACTTCGCATACGCCGTTAGACACGGTGCCTCAGGGACGCTCGGCTTCGCGCGCCGACCGCCGGAATTCCTCGCGCCGCAAGCCGTGCTGCTTCATCTTGCGATGCAGCGTGGCCGCGTCGATCATCGAGTGCTTGGCGGTGCTGGCGATGCCGCCGCGGGCTCGACGCAGGACCGCAGCGAGATACTCTTTTTCGGCCCGCTTCAAGAACTGCTTGAGCGGCAGTTCGTACTCGCGACCCCGCGAAGCACCACCGACTCCCGCCGAAGCAGTTCCCGAGGTCGGAAGGTCGACATCCTTGATCACCGGTCCGCTGGTCTTGAGGATCGACCGTTCGATCACATTGCCGAGTTCGCGGACGTTTCCGGGCCAGTGGTAAGACATCAGAGCCTGCAGCGCACGGTTGGACACCCGACTGATGCCCCGCTCGCGAGCCAACGGGTTGTTCTTGAGCATCTCGGCCACCAGCAGCGGAACATCCTCTATTCGGTCGCGCAGCGGTGGAATCAGCAGTGGGACGACGTTGACGCGATAATAGAAGTCCTCCCTCATCGCGCCTCGGCTGACCATCTCCTCGAGATCTCGGTTGGTCGCCGCAATCACTCGTATATTCACCCGGACCAGACGGTTGCCGCCGAGTTTTTCGATCTCGCGCTGCTCGAGGACGCGAAGGAGCTTGAGCTGCATGGGCAACGAGATGCTCTCGACCTCGTCCAGAAAGAGCGTACCGCCGCTGGCGAGTTCGATCTTCCCGATCCGATCCTGAACCGCGCCGGTGAAGGCTCCGCGTTCATGCCCGAACAGTTCGGCTTCGAGCAGCGAATCGGGAAAGGCCGCGCAGTTGATGGCGACGAAACGGCCGCTCTTGCGACGCCCCTGGAAATGAATCGCTCGAGCCGCCAGTTCCTTGCCCGTTCCAGACTCTCCCCAGACCAGCACGGTGGCATCGTTCTGCGCGAGCGACTCGATGGTGTGGAAAAGTTCATGCATCGCCGGATTGCGGCTGACCATGTTGGCGAACGAATATCTTTCCGAGAGCTGACTGCGCAGGTAACTGATCTCATCGAGGAGACGACGCTTCTCCAGTATCTTCTCAGTCGCGAGCAGGATTTCTTCGCGTTCGAAGGGCTTGGTGATGTAGTCGCTGGCGCCTTGACGGATCGCCTCAACAGCTCCCTTGATCGAAGCGTAGCCAGTAATGATGATGATATCGAGGTCGCTCCACCGCTCGTGGATCTGACGTGTCAGGCTCAGGCCATCGGTCCCCGGAATCTTCAGGTCCACCACGCCGAGCGCGTATTCGTGCTGTTCCAGCAGTGCCAGCGCTTCACCGGCGCTGCCGGCGCTGTCCACTTGGTAGTGACGCTCTCGGAAGAGATCCTCCAGTTGTCGGCAGATGAGCGGGTCATCATCCACCACAAAAATCCGTTGGGTCATCAAAGCCTACTCCTGTGGTGCAATCGGCAAGCGAACGGTAATCGCCGCAGTACCCGGCGGCGAGGCTGTCGGAATCGTCAGTTCCCCCCCGTGCAGTGCGACGATCTTCATGGCCATCGCGAGCGCGAGGTCCGGCGTCGCCGGTATCGGGGAAGACGCGAGAACGGAAAGGCGAAGTTCGAGACACCCGTCGCTGCCAAGTTCCAGACGAAGCGGTGCTTGAGAGACAGCACGCCCAAGCAGGATTTTACTACAAGTAGCCAGCACCTCGCCCAGACGGGTAGGATCGACAGCAACCTTGATGGAGCCGAGCGCGTCACAACCGAACGATTCCACGCAGTGTTCGCCCAAGTGCCGACGAAGACTCCCGACTACGTCATCGCCGCCCACCAGGATCGAACGCAGATCAGTTGGCCGCACGAAAGCCAGCAGCGCGCTGGTCAAAGCCTCGATTTCTTCGACGGTATCCTGAGCCCTCGCGAGCAGATCCCGCACCTCAGGAGGAGCCTCTCCAAGCGCCTCAACGGCAAGGTGGGAGCAGTAGTAATATCGGTGAAAGCGGTTGGCGAGATCGTGCGCGACTTCCGCCAATACCCCCTCCTGCTCCTTCTGACCGCTCACCATCACCGACTTCCCTGCTCCCAGCCCCTTCTTCCCGGGGCACCGGCACTCTTGCATCAGTGCCGGGAAGGTAACCGGGAATCCGGCGAATTTGCAAGCCTTTGACCCCGACGAGAGGTCCCGCAGGTTCTCAGCGCTGGGCGGGCGGATCAACCAGAATGCGTGAGCGCAGCGAGGTTGGGTCCAACGCCAAAGAGTCGCAGACGTTGTTGAAGGAAAACGGCGACTCCCAGTCGTCACTGACCAGCCAGTGCTGGGCCTGTCGGCGCAGGATCAGCGGGTTTTCGCGTGGGGCCTTGAGGCGACCGGCATAGCAGGCAATCGCGTCCTCGAGCACGGCAAGCATGAGAGCCCGCTCCGGCGTCCGCGAAACGCTGTCCTCCTCGTTAACTTCCTGTTGCCCGCCAGCCAGAAACGATCGAACTCGCGTGCGCGTGAAGCGCTCCTTGGCGGCATCGACCCGGGACGCCGCCCCCGCCGTCGCCTTGGCAGTTCCCGCGCGACCCACCGTATTCGCTTCATTCCTGTTGCCGAACTTTCCCATCGTCCTCGCCTCCTCCAGTGCGGCCTCGGGCCGCCCACGGCGTCAACAATGCAAGCCGGCTGCCACGCCTGCGCGCGAGGCAAACTATCGAAATAGCAAGCAGTATTTTTTGTTACGGGAAAGCCGGATGCACCGTCGCGGACATCCGCGTACACGAACGTACGGGAACCGCAGCGTCAGCGTTCAGGTCTCAAACCACCCGCGTCCTCGGTCCGTCCCGACCCGGCATCGGACCGCGAGGTCTCCTCGGGCTGTCTCGGATCCGGTCAGCCGGCCAGCAGCTGGCGGGCGATGACCTTGAGTTCGAGGATCGGCTTCACTCCCTCGAAGATAGGAAGGACCGTGGCATCGACCACGTAGCGCGAGATCGGATACTCCTCGGCGTACCCCCAGCCACCGTGGATGAGCTGGCCTTCCTGCGTCACCGAAACCGCCACATCGCAGGCCAGCAACTTGGCCATCGCCGGCTCGAGCGAAATGGTCTCGTCCACGTCCATCGCCCGAGCGCCGAGGTAGCTGATCTGGCGCGCAGCCTGAACGCAGGTAGCCATCCGCCCCAGTTTGAACTGGGTGAGCTGGAAGCCGATCAGCGGGCTCCCGAACTGCCGACGGTCCACCGCATAGCAGGCCGCAGCCTCCAGAGCCGCCTGTGCCAGGCCCGCCGCGCGACCACCGGTCTGCAGGCGCCCCGCCGCAAAACCATTCATCTGAAGATAGAACCCTCGGTTAAGCTCCTTCTCGCCTCCGATCAGGTTGTCGCCATCGACGAAGTAGTTGTCGAAGGAAAGCGTGTAGGAGTGCATGCCCCGGTAACCGGGAGTCGCGTCCGCCTTGCCGTGCAGAACTCCGCCACCGCTCTGGCGCATCTCGAATTCGTGTCCGTAGAAGGCCGACTTTTCGACGATGAACAGCGAAAGGCCGCGCGCTCCGGACTTCGGGTCAGGGTCCGTGCGTGCCAGCAGCGCCAGCACGTTGGCGCGGCCGGCAAAAGTACACCAGGCCTTGGCGCCGTTGATCAGCCATCCGGGACGACCGCCGACCTCCGCGCGCTCGGCACGGCATGCCACGGAAGCCACGTCAGACCCCGTGTCCGGTTCGGTCACCGCAATGCCGACCATCAACTCGCCGGCAGCGACCGGTCCCAGCCACTTGCGCTTCTGCTCTTCGGTTCCGCCCTTGAGCAAGGCCTTGGTGAGGATCTCGGGACGCGTGATCAGAGAACCGGCAGCAGCCAACGACACCCGAGACAGCTCCTCGGTCGTGACGATCATCGCGAGATTTCCCATGCCCAGACCGCCGTACTGCTCGGGCGCGGACATGCCGAAGTAGCCCATCCCCGCCATCGCCGATATCAGCGAATCCGGCACTAATTCGTCCTTTGTGTGGATGTGCTGCGCGAGCGGCGCGACCTCGCGCGTCGCAAAAGCCCGCACTGAATCCCGCACCATCACCGCATCTTCTTCGGGCAACCAGGCGTTGTTCACGCCGCGGCTGTCGGCCGCGTGCCGGCCGATCGCGCGCACCCTCGCCTCGTGTGCGAAAAGCTGAATACGAGAGCGCGACGCCGCGCTGCCGATGGTCCTCTCCACCAGTCCGGACGGCAGGGCGAACTCGTCGCCGGCCAGCGCCAGTTGTCCGAGCAGTTTGGCGGCAATTTCCCCCGCAAACACCGCGGCTTGGTCCGAGAGAATCCCGGCATCCACTCCTGCGGCAGCGGTTTCGCGTGCGTACTGCGCGAGAGCCTTGGCCGCAAGCACCTCGGTAGCAGCATAGGCGACGCGTTCGGCGTGAACCTGACAAGCGTCGATATCCTTGCCTCCGTCGGTGCGGCGCGACGCCGCCGCGATCGTCTCTCCGACGACTTCGTCGAGATCTCGCACCAAAGCGTCAACGTCCTCGATGCAAACCTGCGGAACTTCTCGATCGCTCATCGTCACTCCTTGCACAGAATCAAAGTCGAAGGCGAGAAACGCTACGGTCGCCGCCAGACGGTGTCAAGAATCCCGACGCAGCCGGTGCCCGCGCACAGCGGCACGGAATCTTTGCATCCACCGCCACCTCGTGGAAAGGAATCCTCTCAAGGTCTTACTCGGCTCAGCAGCAGCCGGCCGGCGCAACACACTCGCGCACACCGTCAGGAGTACGGACATGGGACGCATCACCGTCGGATACCAGGACGCCGGACTCCACCCGCTTTGGCTGACCAACGCCGGCTTTCGCATCGCGCGCTTGTTCGGCGCCGAATCGCTGTGGCTTCCCGACCACTTCATGGGCTTCATCCCGGCTCGGGTCTGGAACACGCAAGTGACCGCCGCCGCCAAGATGGTTCATTCACCAGACGGGCTCTTCGACCCGTTGCAGGTGCTGGCCGTCGCATCCTGCCGCATGCGCGGAGTCGACGTAGGCACCGCAGTAACCGAGGCATACCGCCGCCATCCGATGGCGCTGGCTCAATCGTTCGTAACCCTCGACCACATTTCAAAAGGCCACGCCATCCTCGGCATCGGCAACGGCGAACGATTGAACATCGAGCCATACGGACTGCCTTGGGAAAAGCAGGTCGCGCGCCTCGAAGAAACCCTGACCATCCTGCGGATGCTGTGGGAAAGCGGCGGCACCCCGGTCACCTACGACGGCCGGTTCTGGAAGCTTCGCGACGCGGTCTTCAATCTTCCCTTTTACGACGGCAAGCCACCGCGCGTGTGGATCGCTTCCCACGCTCCGCGCATGCTCGAACTTACCGGCCGTTTCGGCGACGGCTGGCTGCCGATGCTGAAAGCCACCCCCGCCGAGTACCGCGCCCGTCTCGACACCATCCGCGCCGGCGCGGCCAAGGTCGGTCGCAACCTCGATCACTTCGTCGCGTGTCAGATGATCGTGGTCGCACTCGGAGAGAGCCGAGACCAGATGATCGACCTTGCGCTGCGCAGCAGACTCGGCGCCGCCATGGCACTTCTCGCTCCCGACGCAGCGTGGAAGGCCCTGGGAAAGACTCATCCCCTGGGCGAAGGCTTCGGAGGTTTCTACGACATCGTCCCCTCGCGCATCACCGAAGAGGACATCGACAAGGCCCAGCGCGAGATGACCGCCGAACTGCTGCTCACCACGATCTACGCGGGCAGCCCGAGCCAGATCCGTGAAGAGGTCGCTCCGCTGGTCGAAGCAGGCGCGCGCCACATCATCGTCTCGAACCTGGGAGGCATGCTGACCGGAGGCGGCCCCATGGACGTGTGGCGTCTGGGCAGCCTGATCCGCAAGCTACGTCGCCTGTGAGACCTTGAGGTCGCGAGACTTTCGCGACCTCGAGGTCCGTGTTATCCACCATCGCTCCGCCCAGCGGCGGTACCGAGGAGGCTCGCCCCATGTTGTCACTTTTCTCTTCTCTTCATCACCATCGCGCCGGCGCGTCTGCGACCGGACGCTCGCTGGCAACCTTGCTTCTGGCCGTGGCCGTGCTCACGGGCTGCAACAATAAGACTGCCGACGTATCCGGCGGCGGTTCGGCATCACCGGCAGCGTCCGCGACGAAGAACCCCGTGGTCGTGATGAAAACCACGAAGGGCACGATCGAACTCGAGCTTGACCCGGCAAAGGCTCCGCTGAGCGTCCAGAATTTTCTCGACTACGTGGACAGCGGTTATTACGACGGCACGATCTTCCACCGCGTAATCAAGAATTTCATGATTCAAGGTGGCGGTTTCACCGCTACCGGAGAGCAGAAGCCGACCAAGCCGCCGGTCAAGAACGAGGCCGACAACGGTCTCAAGAACACGCGCGGCACGCTCGCGATGGCACGCACCGGCATCGTTGATTCAGCAACCTCGCAATTCTTCATCAACCACGCAGACAACGCCTTCCTCGATCACAAAGACGCGGCGCCTCAGAACTACGGTTATGCGGTATTCGGCAAGGTCGTCTCCGGAATGGACGTCGTCGACGCGATCGCGAGCACGCCGAAGGCCAGCAGAGGCGGCGCGTTCACGGACCGCCCCGTCGAAGACGTCGTGATCGAGTCGATCACGCGCAAGAAGTAGGTACCGGCCTCGAATCGGACCACGGCGTATGCGGATCAGTTCCCTGCTTTCGCGCGGCACGCCGGTATTCTCCTTCGAGTTCTTCCCGCCGAAGACCGAAGCCGGAGACCGGGCGCTGCTGACAACGATAGCCGAACTGCGTCCGTTGGCGCCCGACTTCGTCTCGGTCACCTACGGCGCCGGCGGCAGCACCCGCCAACGCACCGTCGAACTGGTTTCCTACATCAAGAACGAGGTCGGCATCGAGACACTGGCCCACCTGACCTGCGTCGGCGCGGACCGCGAAGAACTGCTGAGCGTCCTCGACCGCCTCTACCAGGCCGGCATTGAGAACATCATCGCACTGCGCGGCGACCCGCCGGTGGGAGAAGAAGGCTTCGTGCCTCACCCGCAAGGTTTTCGTTTCGCAACCGAACTGGTCGCGCTTCTTCACTCACAGGGCCGGAACTTCTGCGTCGCCGCGGCCTGCTACCCCGAGAAACACGTCGAGGCGATTTCTCTCGACGCCGACCTCGCGCGCCTTCGCGAGAAGGTCGACGCCGGAGTCGATTTTCTGATCACCCAGCTTTTTTTCGACAACACGGCGTACTTTGATTTCGTCGAGAAGGCCCGCAGGGCTGGCATCACTGTGCCGATCGTTGCCGGCATCATGCCGATCACCAACCTCGGCCAGATCGAACGCTTCACGCAACGTTGCGGGGCGGCGATTCCGCGTGAGCTGCACGAATTACTGGACCCCCATCGCGACGACAGCGAGGCGGTAGAGCGTCTGAGTGTCGAGTACGCGGTCGAGCAGTGCCGCGAACTGCTCGGCGGCGGCGCACCGGGCATCCACTTCTACACGCTCAACAAGTCGCGGGCGACGCGCGACATACTGACCGCGCTGCGCAGCCACGCCTGAGCCGGGCCGCGCAGCGGTCGTTATTTCCCGAGCACCTACAGGCCCATCTGCTTGGCGATGATCACCTTCATGATCTCGCTGGTGCCGGCGAAGATCGTCTGAATGCGCGCGTCCAGATAATCGCGCGCGATCGGATACTCCATCATGTAGCCGTAGCCGCCGTAGAACTGCAGCACCTGGTCACAGGTACGCTTGTACATCTCTGTGATCCAGTACTTGGCCATCGATGTCTCTTTGACGATCTCCGAGCCGGCGACGTGTTCGGCAATCAAGCGGTCGATGAAGGTGCGCCCCAGTTCAACTTCGGTCGCCATCTCGGCGATGCGAAACTGGGTGTTCTGAAGCTTGGATATCGGGCGTCCGAAAGCCTTTCGTTCCTGCGTGTAGCGAACGCCGTCGGCGAGCACCATTTCGGCGGCGGCCTGGGCACCGAGCGCGCAGACCAGACGTTCCTGTTGCAGCTTCTGCATCAGGAAGTAGAAGCCGGCGCCTTCGGCGCCGAGCAGGTTTTCCTTCGGCACCACGCAGTCGCTGAAACTCAGCTCGGAAGTGTCCTGAGCCTTGAGGCCCATTTTTTCCAGGTTGCGGCCCCTTTCGAATCCGGGCGTACCGGCTTCGACCACGATCAGCGACACGCCGGTGTACGGGGGATCAGCCTCGGGGTTGGTCTTTGCAACAACGACGCAGAGATCGCAGAGCTGGCCGTTGGATATGAACGTCTTCTGTCCGTTGACCACATAGTGATCGCCTTGCAGGCGCGCGGTGGTCTGAATGCTCGCCAGGTCCGAACCAGCGTTGGGCTCGGTCATGGCGATGGCGGTTATCTTCTCGCCGCTGGCGCAGCCGGGAAGCCAACGCTTCTTCTGCTCGTCGTTACCGAAACTGTGGAGGTACGGAACCACGATGTCGTTGTGGAGCGAGAACATCGGACCGCTGGCGCGCGCCACGACCATTTCTTCGATCAGCACGACCGAGTACAGGAAGTCAGCACCCGATCCCCCGTACTCTTCGGGCAGCCACGAGCACAGGAAGCCGGCTGCTCCGGCCTTCTCCCATATCGATCGCGGCACGACGCCATGCTTCTCCCAGTCGCTGTGGAAGGGGGTCACCTCGGTCTGAAGGAAGCGACGCACGGCGTCGCGAAACTGGTGGTGTTCTTCGGAAAAAAGAGTGCGCTTCATGGGGTCGACGAACTAGCGAGAGCGGCGTCGTGAGTAAAATCGCGGCGCGTGCCGTGCCGGGCCAAGCGCCTGTTTTCGTTACCGTGGCAGCCCGAGCACAGGCTTGACAGCGGGCAGTGCGCGGCACATCTTCCGCGTCCTCCGGCGCGAAGCGAGGACTCGACTACTGTGAAACCGACCGTGCGTGAGAAGGCCTCCAAACAAGCCGGGAAGCTCCGGTCATGCTGAGCTCCAGAGGCCGGCACGAAACCGCCCGCCAACCGCTAGTGCGCGCATCGCCGAATATTTCATGACGCGCGTGATCGAACAGGTGCGGACTGCCTGGCGTCACGATCGAACCAGCCTGCTCATGCCGGTGCTGGTCTACACGGCGTCGTTAATCGTATTCGCCCAGGCCCTGAACTGGGGGCTGCCGGGCGGCGACGAAACCTGGGCAGCCGACGCGATGCGCCCGAGCGCACCGCTGGCGATCGTCTACCACAACTTCCTAGCCGAGGGCTGGAACAGCGGCTGGTTCTGGTTCAAGTACCCTCCCTTCCACGCCTTCGTACTGACCGCTGCATACATTCCCTATCTCGCGTGGATCTGGGCCACCGGCGGTCTGCACGGCTTGCAGTCCCAGTATCCTTTCGGGTTCGGCGATCCCGAGCTGGTGCTGGCGCGCCTGGCCTGGATCGGTCGCCTGATGAGCGCACTGATGGGCGCCGGCGTGGTCACGATGGTCTACGCCTGCGTCGTCAAGGGTTTCGGACATTGGAAAGCCGCCGCCGCCGCCGCCGCGACCGCGCTGTGCTACCCGATGGTCTTCTATTCACAGACCACCAACGTAGAAGTGCCGTACCTGTTCTGGATGATGCTGGCGCTGCTCGCCACCGTCCGCCTGGTGGAAGGCCGTGACAGGCCGCTGTGGTGGATCTGCCTCGGCCTTGGCGCAGCGCTGTCGCTGTCGACGAAGGAACTGGCCGCCGGAGTCTTCGTCGGTCTGCCTCTGGCCCTGGTCGGCATCTTCGTCGCGCAGCGCCGACCGGCGTCAGCCTGGTTGCTCGGCGGGTGCAAGGCCGGCCTCGCATTCGCGGCAGCGATCGTGGTGGCCAACAACGTATTCTTCAACGCCGCAGGGTTCACCCATCGCCTCGGATTTCTGACCCAGACACTGCCGCCGGAAGTCGCGCTCAAGTACGCACCCTATTACTTTCCGGTCGATCTCAGCGCCGGCCACGGCGTCGCGGCTGAATTCGGCCAGCTGCGCTTAGCCGCCACGCGCCTGCTCGAAAGTCTGGGCTGGCCGACCGCCGCGCTGTCGTTTGCGGGAATCATCGTCGCGCTTCGCGTGCGGCCTGCCTGGGCCGCCCTGCTGCTCTCGGCCGCGCTCGCCTACTATGTCGTCAGCGTGAGAGCGATGCTCTCGCTCAGCCTTCGCTATCTGATGCCGATCACGCTGATCGCGACCATGTTCGCGGGAATCTCGCTCGGCACTCTGCTGGAAAGAGGCACCGGGTCGTGGTGGAGGCGATCGTTGGCTGCGCTCCTGCTGCTCTACATCTTCGCCTACGGCTGGGACGTCAATCGCATGATGAAAGGCGACGCTCGTTACCAGGCCGAGAACTGGATCACGGCAGAAGCCGGCGAAGGCGCACGCATCGAGGTCTACCAGAACGCCACCTACCTTCCGCGCTTTCCGGACAGCATCAAGGTCGACAACGTCGATTTCGAGGCGCGTACGGTCGAAGAGTTCCGCAAGCGCAGCCCCGACTTCATCGTGTTGTCTTCAGCGGGATTGTCGGGCGTCTCGGTGCAGTACAAGCAGGACTGGCACGAGAGCGAGGACACGGAGCAGGGGTACATCGAAGGCAAGAAGAGCGCGGCCGGCATAGTCATGACCTATCAGCGCCGCGCCAACGTCGAGTTTCTCGCCGCGCTCGCCGACGGCTCGCTCGGCTACCGCGAAGCTGCACGCTTTAGCGTCGAGCCGTGGATTCCCCGCACCCTGATCCAGAGCCTCAACCCGGAAATATTGATCTACCGGCGCGCCGCGCCCGCGGCGGACCGAAGCGCCGGGCGCGGCGCAAGCCTCGATGCCGGGCGCGATGCCGCGACGAAGCCGCTGCGCTGACACACAGGCGGCGGTCGAGTTAAGAGGCGAGCGAGAATACAAAGGCACTCCCATGTCGTCATCACTATCCAACTTCCGGCGCTGCCTGGGCGGCCTGTTGCTGCTGGCACTGGCAACCTGGACGATCGAAGCAGCGGCCCTCTGTCTGGCCTTCCACCACCGCCTGCTCGCACCCTACAGCTACTTCACAAGCCAGACCTTCGACTTCCTCTGCAAGCTACGTTTCGCGGGACATGTCTTGCCGGCCTGGGTGCCAGGCCTCCCTGACACCTTCGCGGGACTGACGACCGGCGACAAACTGCGTTATGCGCTGGCCCTGCTCCCCGGTTCCCTCAGCGTCGCGCTCATCCTCGGCAGCGTCGGCGCAGCGCTGGCTGCACTGCTGCACGGGCGCTCGCACAGCACACGGCAGTACGTGCTCACCTGGGCGGCGCTCGGCCTGCTCGTCCACCTGGCAGTGGCGGTTCCGACGCTCGGTCTCGACGAAGGACTGCGTCTTGGCAAGACGCTCTACCGTCTGCGCGGCCTGGTAGTAGACGGCGCGGCCCTGGCGTTGGTTGTGTTCGTTCTCGGAACGCTGTCGGCGCTGCGCCTGGCGCCGATGCTGGAGAGTTCCCGGCGCGGACGAACGACGGCAGCGGCCTTGTTACTGACTCTGACCGGCCTCGGCTGGACACAGCAACCGGCCGCCGTGACTGACAAGACAGCGCAGCCTTCCGCCGTGGCCGACGCTGCCGCACCGGCCTACAACATCCTGCTGATCTCGCTCGACAGTCTGCGCGCCGATCACTTGCGCGCCTACGGCTACCAACGCGACACTGCTCCAACCATCGACCGTCTGGCCCGCGAAGGCATCCTGTTCGACAATGCCATCGCGACTTCGTCGTGGACCTTGCCCACGCACATGACGATGTTCACCGGCCGCTATCAGCTCTCACACGGCGTAATCGACGAGACCAGCGCGCTGCCGTCTTCGATCCCCACTCTCGGCCAGATTTTCAAGACCGCGGGATTTTCCACGGCGGGCTTCGCTTCCGGACCATACCTGGCCGGTCACTACGGTTACGAGCGCGGCATGGACACCTATCAGGATCTGAGCGCGCGCTTTTCCGATCCGCGCGAGGCGCGCTCGGCGGTTCTCTCTCCCGAAGTCAACAGCAACGCTCTGGCCTGGCTCGACGCCCACGCCGGCGAGCGTTTTTTCCTGTTCCTTCACTACTTCGACATCCACTACGACTATGTGCCGCCCGCGCCCTACGACACGATGTTCGACCCCGACTACAAGGGAACGATAGACGGCCGCAACTTCATCGAACGAAGCGACATCAATCCGCACATGGACAAGCGCGACCTCGATCACATCCGTGCGCTCTACGACGGCGAGATCCGCTTCACAGACGAACACGTCGGACGTGTGTTGGACAAGCTGGAATCACTCGGTCTGCTGGAAAAGACCGTGGTGCTGCTGGTCGCCGACCACGGCGACGAGTTCTTCGAGCACGGCAACAAGGGCCACCACCGCACCGTCTACGACGAAGTGATCCACGTACCGTTCGTGCTGCGATTGCCCGGCAAGGCCCACGCCGGACAGAAGATAGAGAATCAGGTGAGCCTGGTCGACGTCCTGCCGACTCTGCTCGACAGCGCCGCGGTCGCGGCTCCAGCCGGCGCCGAAGGAGTGAGCATCAGGCGTTTCTTCGAGGGAGCCCCTCCCCAGCGCGACGCCGTCTACTCGGAGTTCTACGACAAGCAGGGTTTCAACCTGCAAGTTGCGCGGCGCACCCCGACCGACAAGACCATCCACCACTTCAACCGCATCACCCACCCCACCCGCGGAGCCATCGAGTACTACGACCTGGCCCACGACCCTCGCGAGCACGACGACCTCAGCGCAGCGCAGCCGGCGGCGGTCATGTCATCGGTGACGAAGATGGGCGACTGGCTCAATCAGCGCTGGCGGGCCGAACGAAGCGCCGAATCGGCCGCGGGCGGCCACGCGTCGATCAAGATTGACAAAGACACGATGGAAAGACTGAAGTCGCTTGGTTACGTAGGCGAGTAACCGCTTCCGTCAAGATCACGACGGCAGGCCGATCGCTCGGCGAGTCAACGGCAAGAAGATACGAGGCAGGACCGGCGGCGGCACGGCGCCGCTGCCGGCTCCCGCCCGACGTCGCAGACCGGGCCTCTTAGCGAACCGCAGCTTCAGAAACCTTGCAGCGCGGCAAAGCGATCGCGGTGATAGGCACCGTCACCGAAAGTCATTTCAGAACCGCGCAGTCTCTTCACGAAGAAACCCACGTCGTGCTCATCGGTCATGCCGATGCCGCCGTGCATCTGCAGTCCCTCGTAGCCGATCAGCACACCGGCGTCCGAGCAGCGCGCCTTGGCCACCGAAATCAGTTCGCGAGCCCCAGGAGCTCCCAGATCGAGAGCCGCGCAGGCACCGAGAACCGACGAGCGCGCCAGTTCGAGTTCCACGAACATCTTGGCTGCACGATGCTTGAGAGCCTGGAAGGTGCCGATGACCACGCCGAACTGTTTGCGGGTCTTCAGGTATTCCAGCGTCATTTCGAAAGTCGCTGTCATATTGCCGATCATTTCGGCGCAGAGCCCGACGGTGGCGCGATCGATCACGTCCTCGAGAACCGCCAGCCCTTCGCCGAGCGATCCGACCAACGCATCTGACGACACCTCGACGCCGTTCATCCGTAGGATCGCGGCCTGGCGCAGGTGCATGGTCTTCTGCCGCACCACTTCGACGCCGGCAGCACCGCGCTCGACCAGGAACAGAGACAGCCCGTGGCGGTCGCGCTCGGCGCCCGCGCTGCGCACCACCACGACGATGGTGTCGGCGACATGGCCATCCAGCACGAGAGCCTTTTCGCCGCTGAGAACGTAGCCGCTCCCCTTCTTCTCGGCACGCGCAGAGCAACAGGCCAGATCGTAACGCGAGTTACGCTCCTGATAGGCCAGCGCCATCAGCAACGAGCCGTCGGCCACTCGCGGCAGCAAGTCGGCCTTCTGAGCTTCAGTGCCGCCGCGCACCACAGCGCCGGCGCCGAGCAGCACCGTAGACAGAAGCGGCTCAGGAACCAGGTTACGGCCGCACTCTTCGAGCACGCAGGCCATCTCGAGACTGCCCATGCCGAGCCCGCCGGCTTCTTCCGGAATCGGTATCGCCGGCCAGCCTAGTTCGGCCATCTTCGTCCACAGTTCGCGGGAAAAACCGACGGCGTCGTCGCTGTCCCTCAAAGCACGCACACGCGAAACCGGCGACAGTTTCTTGACGAAATCCGCCGCCGCCTTCTTGAGCATCTGTTGGTCTTCGGAAAGAACCAGTCCCATGACGTCTTGTTTCCTCAGTCTGGAAGGCCGAGCACTCGCTTGGCGATGATGTTGAGTTGCACTTCGGAAGTTCCGCCTTCGATCGAGTTACCGCGCGCGCGCAGCCAGGCTCTGGTGTTCCCGAACTCGTCGTCGCCGAATCCCTCGCCTTCCCAGCCGAGCCCTTGGGGGCCGAGGATTCCCACCACCAGCGCCGTTCGATCCTTGTTCAGCTCGGTGGCGTAGTACTTGAAGATCGAGGCTTCGGGCCCCGGCTGGTTGCCGAGCTTGGCGGCTTCCTTGGTGCGCTTGAGCGTCAGTTCGAGACAGATCTTGTCCATCGTCAGCTGGGCGATGCGGTCGCGCAACGCGGCGTCGCCGACGCGGCCGCCGGAGTCGGCACCAACGTACCGGCGCGCGGCACTGACCAACTCGTTCTTGTCCTCGGACTCGTTGAAAGCCTCGCTGATCATGCTGCGCTCGTGGCCCAACAGCGCCTTGGCCATCGTCCAGCCGTTGTTGACGCCGCCGATCACGTGCTCGGCCGACACTCGGGCGTCTTCGAGAAAGGTCTCGCAGAAGGGCGACTGGCCGCTGATCAAGCGGATCGGCCTGACCGACACTCCCGGCTGTTCCATGTCGATCAACATGAAGCTGATGCCTTCGTGCTTGGGCTTTTCCACGTCCGACCTGACCAGCATGAACATCCAGTCGGCTTTGTCGGCGTAGGAGGTCCAGACCTTCTGACCGTTGACGACGTAGAAGTCGCCTTCACGCACCGCCCTGGCCTGGACACCTGCCAGATCCGAGCCGGCTCCGGGTTCCGAGTAGCCCTGGCACCAGCGCACCTCGCCTCGAACGATCTCGGGAAGGAAGCGCAACTTTTGCTCCTCGTTCCCGTGCTCCAACAACAGAGGACCGATCATGGCCAGACCGAAACCGACCAAGGCAGGCTTGCAGCGCAGGCGCCGCATCTCGTCCGCGATGATCTTGGCCTGTTCTTTGGACAGGCCACCTCCACCATAAATCTTCGGCCAAGTGGGTGCCGTCCAAGCTCGCGCCACCATCCGCTCGAGCCAGACCTTCTCGTCGGGGTCCGCAGGCTTGTACTTCTTGCCGCCCCAGCAAAGCCCGTCACCCAACCCGCCGTTGCCGATTTCGGTGCCCCAACGCATTGACGCCGGGCAGTTGGCGTCAAGCCACGCACGCACCTCTTCGCGAAACGCTTGTAGATCGCTCATAGGGCGCGGACTCTAGCGGCGCAGCGCAACAAACGAAAACCTAGCCGCCGCCGCTCGGGCGAAACGCGCCACGCAGGCCCGACACGCCGCAGCCCTGCCAGCCCGTACCCGAACATCTCACGAGCACACGACAATCGATCCGGCGCTCGGAAAAGACGATCGCCTGACTATGAGCCGCCACGAACGGCACGAACCGCGGCGCTGGAGGTCTTGCCAGTGAAGTACGCACCGCCGCCGCTGAAGTACGCGTACCACGCGCTGGACGGACCGGCCTGGTACGTGGAAGACGACCAGTAGGAGCCAGATGTCGTACAACTGCACGTCAGCACCGTACAACCAGGCACGCACCCCGTGTCAAAAGCGGGGAAGGTCGAGGGGTTCACCGCACCCAGGCTCATCAAGGAATAGCGTTAGAATTCGTTCGGCACGCGCCAGTCGCCGTAGCCGGCGAACACGGCGGAGTTCAGCGCCGCGATCTTCGACGCGAACGCGTCGTTCCACGCGCAGGTATCGTCCCTGTCGTGGATCGATCCGTCGTCGGATTGTTTTTCCCACATAAGCCCGGTGACTTCGTCCGAGACGGTGCCGTCTGCCTTGTCCATGAAACTGCGAGCGACGCCCTTCTGCACGTCACCGTCGTGATCGCTCCCCGGGCCGGTGATCACGCCCTCCGAAGTGTCGTAGCAGTTCGTCTGGCCGGTCTTGAGCAGCACCGAAGACGGCGGCAACGATCCTCCGGCAACTTCATCGGCAATGCTTTGGACGCAGGCGTTGACGAAATTACCGATCTGCAACTCGTCGCCAGTTGATGGACACGTCGTCCCAGCTGCTACCGCGGCTGCTTCCAGCTTGCTCCAGCTGGCAACGAGCTTCTCTTCGCATTTGGCAATCAAGCCCGCGCACCTGCCCGCAGCACTGTTCTTGCCCGCCTCGCACCTCTGTCGGGAGTGAGTACGGCTGTCGCCGGCGCCGCACTCAGGATGAACACGGCCAGAGCCGCGCCGGTAACGCTGTTTCGCGTGGTTGCCCGCTTGCTTGGTTATCGGCAGCTCGGGCTCCCGGTGTCCCACTGCGCCCGGCGCACCCTACGCAACTCGGGCGCCCGAAAGATTGAACCGAGAGGCCAACACTGCCTCAGGCCACAAATCTCGGTCGCCTTATTCCTGAAGGCGAAATCTGAAATCGGTGGTGCGAGGAGCGATGCCGTAGCGGCCGAGCGCAATACCCGAGTTCTTGTCTGACACAGACCACTTCCGCGGCGGGCCTCCGGATGGCGGCAAGAGTCCACCCGATCCGCTCGAAGGCGTGGCGCTACCGTGCAACACCGACAGGCCCGTGAGTCGCGCGGCTCCATCGGAATTGAACGAAAATGGTGTCCCCGACGGGATTTGAACCCGTGTTACCGGCGTGAAAGGCCGGTGTCCTGGGCCGGGCTAGACGACGGGGACCTAGAACTCTGCGTCAAACCAAACGATGAGCCGTGCTGGACTCGAACCAGCGACCCGCTGCTTAAAAGGCAGCTGCTCTACCGCCTGAGCTAACGGCTCGAAAATAAGCGCCGAAACATACCAACACAGCCCCACTTTGCAACCGCACCGACGCGCTGCGGCGGAGTTGCGTGAACGCCAGCGCCGGATCCAACAGCCCGCGAGGTCAGCCAGAGCGCAGTTCCGAATTCGCGCCAGTGCAGATAGGAAGCCCCGATGCGCAACTGGCTCGCCAAATCGGAACCCTCTACCTACTCATGGGAGCGCCTCGTTGCCGACGGAAAAACCGTCTGGGACGGAGTGCGAAACGCCCAGGCGCGCAACAATCTGGCCGCGATGAGCACCGGCGACCTGGTGCTCTTCTACCACAGCGGAGACAGCAAGGCCGTGGTCGGAATTGCCAAGGTCGTGCGTTGCGCCTACCAGGATCCGACCACTACCGACCCGCGCTGGCTCGCCGTCGATCTCCTGCCGGTGACTGCGCTGAAACGACCTGTCACGCTGAGCGCGATCAAAGCCAGGCCTTCACTGCATACGATCGCGCTGGTTCGCCAGAGCCGCCTTTCGGTAATGGAACTGACCGACGACGAATTTCGCGCCATCCTCGCGATCGCCGAAGATTGATGAAGCAGTGAGTCACCGCGCCCGCACCACGACCAACATCGCCGGCCTTGCCGCGCAGTTCAGCCACGTCGACATCGTTGTCGAAGACGACGAGATCGGCGTCCTCGCTACCGGTTCGGTCGCACTCTACTCGCTGGCCGAGCCCGAACGCGCCATCGACGCCGCGGCTCTGCTGCGTGAAAGCGTGATCGCCGATCCACCGTATTGGGCCTTGGTGTGGACGGGAGCTCGCGCGATTGCCGCTGTCCTTCTGCACGGTCCTTCATTGAAGCACCGCCGGGTGCTGGACCTCGGCTGCGGACTCGGCCTCTCAGGGCTCGTAGCCGCCGAGTGCGGAGCCGACGTCGTGTTCGGCGACTACTTGGAAGAACCACTCGAATTCGTGCGCGCGTCGCTGGCACGACGTGGATCGGACCAACTCAGCAGGGATCCACATGCGGGCACCGCTCACCAGGTGAGACGGATCGACTTCACTCGCGACCGCCTCGGCGAACGCTTCGACATGATCCTCGCGGCCGACATCGTCTACGATCCGGCCCACTATCGTCCGCTGGCCGAGTTCCTCGATCTGCACCTCGAACCCGGCGGCAGCATCCTGCTCACCGAGAGCCTGCGCGCCGATGCCCGCGTGTTTCTCGACGGTCTGTGCGCGCTTGGATTCAAGGACGCGCTTCGCTGCCTGTGGGTCGTCGAAGACGGACGTCGCGAACGCACCTGGCTCCATAACCTCCAACGCTTGTCACCATGACCTGAGCCGGCCACGGCGGCCTCCAGACTCGGAAACGATGCTGCGCTGATTCGCGTAACGGACGCTACGTCGCGCTATCGACGTCGTCAGCGCGCACGTCGACGCCGTCGCCAACGTCGCCGTCTGCGCTGTCTGCGCTACCTGCATCGTCGTCCGTACGAGCGCGCACAGGCCGCGGCGGCCTCGGCCCGTGGAACTGGAAGTAGGTGCATTCAATCTGGGCGTTGTAGAGTTTGCGGCGACGCTCGGCGCGACGCCCCACCACCCGTTCGAAATCCGGCCACGACGTGAGGACGAAAAAAGACCAGGTCGGGAGTCCGGCAAACACGCGCGGAATCGATTCGTACAGAGCGCGCACGTCACGGTGCTGCTCCAGCCGCACACCATAAGGAGGATTGGTAACGACGCAGCCGTAGCTTCGCGAAGAAGCCAGTTCGGCAAACGGGCGCCGCTGAAAGTGGATGTCTTCCTCCACCCCGGCTCTTGCGGCGTGCCTGCGCGCCATCGACAACTCCACCTCTTCGATGTCGTTGCCGAGGATTCGCTCGGTGAGCGGCGTCAGGCGCGCGTCGCGGGCCTCCTCCAGCGCGAGCCCCCAGGCTTCGCCGTCCAAGGTCGGCCACGCTTCGGCCGCGAACGACCTCTGAAGTCCGGGCGCGATGTTGCGACCGATCATCGCGGCTTCGATACAGATGGTTCCCGATCCGCAGAACGGATCGATCAACGGCCGGTCACGGCGCCAGAAGCTCAGCAGCACCAGACCTGCGGCAAGCGTTTCGCGAAGCGGCGCGGCTCCGGTCAGGTCGCGATAACCGCGTTTGTGGAGTCCATCGCCGGAAGTGTCGATGGTGAGCGTAGCGACGTCTTCGAGAAGCGATACTTCCACCGCAACCCTCGCGCCCGTCTCGGGCAGAGTCGTGGTGTGATAGGCGCTGCGTAACTTCTCGACGATGGCTTTCTTGACGGCGCGCTGCAACGCAGGAACGCTCGTCAGACTGCTCTTGACCGAGCGACCGGCAACCGGGAACTCGGCATCGCGCGCGATCCACTGCTGCCACGGCAACGCGTAGACACCGTCGAATAGAGCCTCGAAATCAGCGGCCGCGTACCGACCGACGCAGATCTGTACGCGGTCGGCCGTTCGCAACCAAAGATTGGTTCGCGCCACCGCCAGCGCGTCGCCGCGGAACTCCACGCGTCCGGTCTGGGTGATCTTGGCGCCATAGCCGAGACCTTCGAGTTCGCGGGCGACCACCGCTTCGAGACCGAAGGTAGAGGTCGCGATCAGATCGAATTGCGTTTCGTCCATCAACGACCGCCGAGCGCCGCGCCGACGATGGCCTCGGCCTCTGTCTGGATCTGCCGCAGATGCTCGGCGCCGAGAAAACTCTCTGCGTATATCTTGTAGATGTCTTCGGTTCCCGAAGGCCGCGCGGCGAACCAACCGTTGGCGGCGACCACCTTGAGACCACCTATGGCGGCGCCGTTGCCTGGTGCCTTGGTGAGTTTCGCCGTGATCACCTCACCGGCCAGCATCGTCGCCGTCACCGCATCGGGAGAAAGTGCCGCCAGCGCCTTCTTGCCCGCGGGTGAAACCGGCGCGTCGATGCGTTCGTACACAGGCGAACCGTACCTGCCTTCGAGATCGCGGTAGTGCTGCGCCGGATCGCGTCCGGTTACAGCGGTGATTTCCGCGGCGAGCAGGTCGAGCAGGATGCCGTCCTTGTCGGTCGTCCACACTCTGCCGTCCGTGCGAAGAAACGATGCGCCTGCGCTTTCTTCGCCACCGAAACCGCACGATCCATCGAGCAGTCCCTGCACGAACCACTTGAAGCCCACCGGCACTTCGCTGAGTCGCCGCCCGAGACCTGCGGCGACGCGATCTATCATCGAACTCGACACCAGAGTCTTGCCGACCGCGACGTCACTGCGCCAGCGCGGCCGATGCGCGAACAAGTACGAAATCGCGACCGCCAGATAGTGGTTGGGATTCATCAGCCCGCTCGACGGCGTGACGATACCGTGGCGGTCCGAATCGGCGTCGTTGCCGAAGGCGACTCGGAACCGATCTTTGAGGCCAATCAAGCTCGCCATCGCCGACGCGGACGAGCAGTCCATGCGGATCTTCCCGTCCTTGTCCACCGTCATGAACGAGAAAGTCGGATCCACGACGCGGTTGACCACTTCGAGGTCGAGACCGTACGTCGACGCGATCGGATCCCAGTAAGCGACGTTGGAACCGCCCATCGGGTCGACCCCGATCCTGATCTTCGCATCGGCGACCGCACGCATGTCGACGACAGTGGCGAGATCGGCAACATAGGGAGCGACGTAGTCGTAACGATGGGTTGTCGACGCAGTCAAAGCGCGTGCATAAGGCAAGCGACGCACACCGGCCAGACCGGCGGCGAGATATTCGTTAGCGCGGGCTTCTATCCTGTTCGTGATGTCCGTGTCAGCCGGTCCTCCAGAAGGAGGGTTGTACTTGAAGCCGCCGTCCTCGGGAGGGTTGTGCGAAGGCGTTATGACGATGCCGTCGGCCAGGTGCGAGGAAAGTCCGCGATTGTGAGTGAGGATAGCGTGCGAAATCACCGGCGTGGGCGTGAATCCGAGTCCCTCCTGGATCACCGTTTCCACACCGTTGGCGGCGAGCACCTCGAGTGCCGAAATGAAAGCCGGCTCCGACAACGCGTGGGTGTCGATGCCGACGTAGAGAGGTCCGTCTATCCCGCGCTCAACCCTCAGTTCACACAGCGCCTGCGTGATCGCGAGCACGTGGTCCTCGTTGAACGAAGATCGCAGCGACGACCCGCGGTGCCCGGAGGTTCCGAAAGCCACCCTCTGCGAAGGATCGGCGACATCCGGACTCAGCGCGAAATAGGCCGCTACCAGCCGCGGCACGTTGACGAGAAGATCACGAGGGGCCGGCTTGCCGGCAAGTGGGTGAATAGCCATCGCGGACTTGTAGCGCACGCACGCCGTCGAAACAGGCGGCGCCCCAGGCTTTCCGATTTTGGTTGGAACCTGCGCGCATCTCGATGCAACTCACGGTCGGCGCAGCGGCCCGGAGCCAAGCGAGAGCGCGACTAGTTGGCAGCCGCGGCAGCCTTGGCGCTCGCCGCCTCGACCTCGGCCCTGGCGCGATCCTCGAGAGCGCCGGGATGAGGCTTGGCCTGGTGGTCCAGATCCGGTCCGTTGTGGAAATGGCCGTGCTCCTGGTTCCACACCTTGCCAGGCGCCACCGAGTTCGTCCCGTCCTTAGCGCCCGACCCATGCCAGTGTCCATGCTCGGCCGACCACACCCGGTGAGACCCGTCATCGTCACCGTAGACGAGGGACCGCACCACGGCGACGCTCCCGACCAGCAGCATCACCGCAGCGAGAAGGCCCGCGACACGGAAGAAGCTTCCCTGCGCATCCAGCCGGGGCGAGTCAGCGGACCCCCCACAGCAACGCTTGGATTTCCTGCCACTGCCGCAGGCACAGAGCTGATTGCGACCCGGTCTGGAGACTGCATCTGCCACGGCCGCGGAGCCTAGCACAAAGACATAGCGAGTGAAGTCGGTCAGCAAACGGCCGGCACGCATCGCCTATTCCGCTCTCTGACTCAGGACTGGCCTTTTAACGCTCGGGCCCCTTTGTTATGCAGGCGCATGGCCCCGACCACGTTCCACAGCGACCCTTGTTGGGACGCGTATCCGAACACCGTGATCGAAATCGGGGCCCTGGCTTCGCTGCGGATCGACCTGCGCCTCCACGTCGGGCCTGAGCAGCACTCGGCGCTGAAGCGCCTCGGTCTGGCAGGCTGCTTCGCGGTCGTGACCGCGTGCAACCCTCGCGGCCTCCGACTTTCCACGGACGAAAACGCACACCGCAACCGGCGCCTGAGCGCGCAGCTCGAAGCCGAGCAAGTCGTGTCGCTCAGGGCTGACGGAGTCTGTGCGGACGGCAGTCACCGCGAATCCGGATTTGCTCTGGCGATCGGTCAGGCAAGCGCCGTCCGGATTGCAACCGCCTACGAGCAATCGGCGATCTTCTGGTTCGACGGCGCGCGCTTTCGTATCCTGCCAGTGCTCGAAACCGGGGCCACCGCCGTAACTCTGCCTTTGAACGATAACGCAGGAATCACCTTGTGATGCGCTCACCGCGAAACTCGTCGCTCCGGCTGATTCGCGCACTACCGCTGGCACTGTCGCTGCTGGCGGCCTGCAGCGACAAACTGCCGCCCCTGATCACGCTGCCGCAACCGCCGCCCAGGAACGTGGTATTCCGGCGTGTCGCGGTGCTCGACGTCGTCAGCGGAACCTCGCGGCCGGGCCTGGACGTACTCGTGACGGACGCCCGCATCGCCGCCATCGGCGCGCACGGGACGCTCGCGGTCCCGAGCGAAGCGATCGAAGTCGACGGCAGCGGAGCGACGCTCCTGCCTGGCCTCGTCGACACCCACGGACACGTCGGCAATGCGTCAACGCCGGCCTGGGCGGGCGAGTTTCCCGATCCCGAGCGCAATCTGCAGTCCTACCTCTACTGCGGAGTCACCACTGTTCTGGATCCCGCAGACATGGCCTCCGAAGCCTTCGAACGCCGCGGCGCGGTTGCCGCGGGAAAACTGCCCGGTCCCACCATCTATGCTGCCGGACCGATGCTGACGGCACCCGGCGGCCACCCGATTCCGGCGATCGAAGCTCTGGCCCCCTGGTGGCTGCGGTGGTACGTCAAGCGCGACGCCACGCGCATCGTCGACTCGGCGCAAGATGCGCGCAGCACCGTCACGGAACTGGCCGACAAGGCTCCCGACTTCATCAAACTGAGCGTCGATAGCATTCCCGAAAGCGCGCCTCGCCTGCGCAAGGAACTGATCGGCGCGGTCGTCGATGAAGCGCACAGCCGCGGCCTGCGCGCGGTCGCGCACGTCGGCTCTTACGCGGACGCG
Organism: uncultured bacterium; assembly: GCA_903893315.1. Taxonomy (GTDB): domain Bacteria; phylum Desulfobacterota; class Binatia; order UBA1149; family CAITLU01; genus CAITLU01. Next base: position 2,722 of record CAITLU010000031.1, on the reverse strand, counting down.
GTCGACGCCGGCCAGGCCGGCATCGATGCGTTCATGCACATGATTTACAAGGAGCAGATTTCGGCCGCGCAGGCTGCAACGATTGCTTCCTTCCACGTGCCGATGGTCGCAACCATCGGTGTGTTCGAAAGCTACGCGCTAATGGGCGAGCGCAAGCGCGAACCCACCGACCTGGAAATGCAGACGGTGCCGGTGGCGGAACTCGCGGCGTTCGACAGCGTACCGCCGGGAGCCGTCAGCGGCGATTTCCTGCGTTACTTCGAATTGCTGCGCTCCGTGCGCCGTCAGTGGCACCAGAACCTGAGCCTGCTGCGCGAAGGCGGCGTGACGATCCTTGCAGGCAGCGATACCCAATCCGGCGTCTTCCCAGGTCCCGGCCTGCACCGTGAACTGGCCCTGCTGGTAGAGACCGGCATGACGCCGGCGCAGGCCCTGCGCGCCGCGACCCTGGAGCCGGCCCGTTTTCTCACCAGGAGTGACGATCCGGACTTCGGCACCGTCGCCGTCGGCAAACGCGCTGACCTGCTGCTGGTCGAAGGCAATCCTGCCTTCAACATCTCCGCGCTGGCTCGCATCCGCGCGGTGATGAAGAACGGCGTTCTGCTCGAGCGCCATCCCGTCGCCAACCCTTAGTCCTGGTCAGGAAAACTGCGCATGGCTCGCATCAACGACAACTACCTGAAGCTGTCCGCCGGCTACTTGTTCCCCGAGATCGCAAGACGTGTGCGGACCTTCCAGCAGGCGCACCCCGACGCGCAGATAATCAGACTCGGCATCGGCGACGTGGTGTTGCCGCTGCCCGCTTCCATCTGCGATGCCATGAACGCCGCGGTCGACGAGTTGCGCACCGAGGCCGGTTTTCACGGCTACGGACCCGAGCAGGGCTACGAATTCCTGCGCAGCGCCATCGCCGAGCACGACTTCGCTTCGCGCGGCGTCACCATCGACCCCGACGAGATTTTCGTCTCCGACGGCTCCAAGTGTGACAGCGGCAACGTCCAGGAATTGTTCGCCGTCGATGCGCGCGTGGCGATCCCCGACCCGGTCTATCCGGTATACCTCGACACCAACGTAATGGCCGGCCGTACCGGCAGCGCCGACCAGAACGGCCGCTACGCCGGAATCGTCTACCTGCCGTGTACCGCGCAGAACGGCTTTCTCCCCGCTCCTCCTGACGAAAAGGTCGATCTGGTCTACCTGTGCTTCCCGAACAACCCGACAGGTGCAGTCGCACGCCGCGAGGACCTCGCACGCTGGGTCGCTTACGCCCACCGGTACGACGCCGTGCTGCTCTTCGACGCAGCCTACGAGGCCTTCATCACCGAGTCTGACATCCCGCACTCGATCTACGAGATAGACGGAGCCAAGGACGTCGCGATCGAGTTCCGCAGCTACTCCAAGACCGCCGGGTTCACCGGCACGCGCTGCGCCTACATGGTCGTGCCGAAGAGCGTCGGCGGGATCGCGGCGGACGGCAGCCGGGTGGATCTCCACCGCCTCTGGACACGGCGTCACACCACCAAGTTCAACGGTGTCTCGTACCCGGTGCAGCGCGCCGCGGCCGCGACCTACGCTCCGCACGGCCGCGACGAAGTGCGTGCACACGTTGACTACTACATGGGCAACGCCGCTCTGATCCGCCGCTCGCTCGCATCGCTGGGGCTGGAAGTGCACGGCGGAGTCAACGCGCCGTACGTGTGGGTGCGGACTCCCGAAGGGCTCGGTTCGTGGGAATTCTTCGACGCACTGCTGACCAGAGCCCACGTGGTGGGAACGCCGGGCGCAGGCTTCGGTGCCTGCGGCGAGGGCTACTTCCGCCTCTCCGCATTCGGCAAGCGCGACAACGTGGAAGAAGCGCTCGAACGGATCCGGCGTGCCTTCGGATGAGCCGGCCGTCGCTCACCGTCGCGCCGCTGCCGGCCTTCGACGCCAAGACCGGCTCCACGCCGGCAGCGCGTGTTGGCAACGACGGCGCAGGTGGCGCTGGAAATGAGCGCCGGGGTTGCTCCAAAGCGTGACGTCGCGTAATGAGGGCGGGTTGCCGCTGCGCTTTTCCGGGCAGAAGAACTGGCCGGCCATTTGGCAGGCGTGCCTGCCAAACGATAGACGGGTAGACTAAACGTGACGTCGTTCGAGTGATCTCGCGACGAGTGCAAGAGGATAAACCATGAAACGAGTTGCTGTGTTCGCCGCGCTGTTCGCCCTGATGGTCGCCGCCTGCTCCGGTGAGAAGGAGCCGTCCGTATCCCCGCCAAGGCTCACCGACGGACGCATGAACATGGCCAAGGTCGGGGGAAGGGTGCTGCCCGTCTTCGAATTCAACTGCGTGGTTGCCGAGCGCGAGGCCAAGGTGGTCGGAGCGCGCGTGTTCTATTCGACGGGAGCCACCGCCTTCAAGCCGGCCCAGGGAGGCGAACCTCCCGCGCTGGTAGTGCCCAAGACCCTGGATGGCCAGTACCTCGCCTCCCAGCACCAGCTGCGCGCCACGGTAGACCCCGCCAAGCTGGAAGAACTGGCCACCTACCTGAACGGCGCCGACTCCCAGGTTGCCTTCCAATGGGAAGTTGACTGGAAGGCCCCCGACAGCGAGGAAGTCTACAAGTTCCACTCGTCGATCTTTACTACCGACAACGCGACGATCGCCGCTGCCGGACTCGCCACCGAGATCCGCGGCGCAAAGTAAGGCATAGATGCGGAGTGGCCGCGCTGCCGTGCCGGCAGT
>CAITLU010000030.1 GCA_903893315.1 uncultured bacterium | reverse complement strand
GGCCCGACGCCTGGTCGTGTTGTTCCGACAGTGCCCGACGCTGCACAAGCTGGGTCAAGTCGTCGCGCATGATCGGCGGCTGGCCCCGGTGCTCCGAAAGCGACTGCAGGAGCTTGAGTCGACGGTACCGCGTACCGCCATTGGAGATCTTCAATCGACCCTCCGGCGCGAACTCGGCTCCGTGGCGGGTCTCGGCATCGGATCGAAAGCGCTCGCAGAAGCAAGTGTTGCGGTCGTCGTTCCGTTTGTCTGGCGCGAGTCCGCCGCTTGCGGCGTTAGGCGCGGGGTGCTCAAGATCCTGCGTCCCGGAATCGCCGACAAGTTGCACGAGGAGCTGGCGATACTTGGCGAACTCGGTGCTTTCCTCGAGGAACGGCGGCTGCATTACCGACTGCCGGAATTCGACTACGCCAGTACACTCGATAGTGTTGCCCGGCTGTTGGTCAGTGAGGTTCATCTTGACCGCGAACAGCGGAACCTGAGTGCCGCGACAAACTTCTATGCTGACGCGCCTGGTGTCCTGATACCCGGTCTCTTCCCTTTCTGCACCGAGCGGATAACGGCGATGGAGCGAGTCGATGGCGTCAAGGTTACCGAATCAGGACTGTCTCCGGCGGGTCGGCGGCGGCTCGCGAAAACCATCGTCGGCGCCTTGCTAGCGAAACCGCTCTGGTCACGAGCGGAAGCACGCATCGTCTTTCACGCAGACCCGCATGCCGGCAACCTTCATGTGACCAAGGATGGTCGCGTTGCCATCCTGGACTGGGCGCTGGTTGCTGAGATCGACAAGCGGCAGCGCGAAGCGGCGATTCAAGTGATCGTCGGAGCCCTGGCTATCGATACCGAGAGAATCTGCCGGTCACTGGAAGACCTTGGGGAGCCAGTGAATCCTTCCAAGATTCAGGATGCTGTTTCGGTCGCCGTCGAGCGTGTCCGCCGGGGTGAATTTCCGGGCATCGAGTGGCTGACATCCCTGCTTGACCAGCTTGCGGCCAGCCGCGCCCTGCGTTTTCCCGAAGCGGTGATCCTGTTCAGAAAAGCCCTGCTGACTCTTACCGGCGTCATCGCCGACGTTTCGGATACTGCGTCGATCGATTCGGTGGTCATGGCCTCAGGGTTGATTGACTTCCTCGGAGGACTGCCTTACCGCCCATTGGCGGCGATTGACTCGCGCAGCCACGGGGGGCACCTTTCAACCGCCGATCTCTTCGGTGTATGGGCCGGACTGCCCGCGACAGCAGCCCGACTTCTGGGGTCCCAATAGATTCTGCCAAGCCGCTCTACCACTGCTCTTTGTCTCTGAACCACCCAAATAGTTCGTGCTGGCGTATCTTTTGGCCCCCAGAATTCGCCATCACAAACTCAATCAGCCATCCGAGAAATTCGCCTTAAATCAAAGGCTAATAATTAATCTGGACTAAAACAGCGAGGTCAACAGGTTTAGAGAATAAGAGCGTTTAAGACGCCAAAAACAGCAGAAAATGACGTTGGCGTTGGTTCCGAGGTCAACAGGTATAAACGCAAAGCCCCGCAAACACTGGCGTTTAGCGGGGCTTCGGTAATGGCAATAGAAAGTAATATGCCAATGTACTGGCGGAGACGCAGGGATTCGAACCCTGGATCCAGGTTTTGCCCAGAT
>CAITLU010000029.1 GCA_903893315.1 uncultured bacterium | reverse complement strand
TCCCAGACCGCATCGAAACTGGTGAGGCACTGCGCGATCCACTCCGCTTCCACGGTGGTCGCGTCAAGGGCGGCGATCTCGCGATCCACCTGTGCGACCCGCATCTCGTATTGAGCTTCTTGCCCGGCGACCTCCTCCAGCCGCTGCTCCAACAGTCCTCGCGCGCTACCCTCAGCCGCGCCGATCATCTTGGCCAGACGCTTGCCCTCGGTTGCGAGCGCGGCGATCTCGGGCGGCAACTTCCGCTTCTCGATGGATAGAGCCGCGCGTCGGGCGGTCACGCGCTCCGTCACGCGCGCCGTGACATCGCGGGCCAGATTCCCGCCGGCCGTGGCTTCGCGGATCTGTTTGGCGACGTACTCCTCGATCGCTTCGGCCGGCAGTGGCTTCGACGGGCAAACACCCCTGCCCTTCTGATCCCGTGTCCCGCACCTGTAATATCTCCACTCGCGTCCGCGCTTTCGCGTCGAGGCCGGTGTGAACGCTGCGCCGCAGCCGCCACAGATGAGAATACCGCGCAAGATGTAGTCGGGGTTGCGCACGGCAGCGGTGCGAGTTCCGACGGCTTCCTTGAGCATGGCGCCGGCCTGCGCGAAGACCTCGCGCTCCACGATCGCAGCGTGTTCGGCTTCGTGTCGTTCCTCGCCGTAGGACATGAGGCCGGCATAGACGGGGTTCTTGAGCACCCGCAGGACGTCGTTCTTGCTCCAGACCCGGGCCTCGCGAATGCGACCCTTCACACCGCAGTGGCGCTTGGTCATCCGGCCCCGTTCGTTTAGCGCCTCGACCACGGCGAGCGCCGAGCGGCGCTCAATGTATGTGTCGAATATCTCGCGGACGACCGACGCTTCGAGTTCGTCGACGACGAGTTTCTTCTCGACAACCTGATAGCCGAGCGGCACCGCACCACCCGTCCACTTTCCGCGCCGCCTGGACGCCGCCATCTTGTCGCGCGTACGTTCGCCGATCATCTCGCGCTCGAACTCGGCGAACGTGGCCAGCAGGTTCAGCGTCAGGCGCCCGGCCGCGTCAGTCGTCGAGAAGTTCTGCGTCACCGACACGAACGCCACGCCCGCCTGGTTCAACCGGTTCATCACCGTCGTGAAGTCGAGCAGGCTGCGGGAGATGCGATCGATCTTGTAGCAAACGACTACATCGACCCTGCCCGCATCGACGTCGGCAATGAGGCGCGTGAAGCCCGGCCGGTCGAGGTTGGCACCCGAGAAACCACCATCATCGTAAGGGTCTGGAATGCACCGCCAGCCGGCGTGCCTTTGCGCTCTGATGTACTGCTCGCAGGCTTCGCGCTGAGCGTCGAGCGAGTTGAACTCCTGTTCGAGGCCGGCCGAGGTCGACTTCCTCGTGTAGACCGCGCAGCGCCGCACCGCGGCCGCGTTCGTCGCGAGGGCGGTGGATCGTTTCATCGGCGATCCTCCTTCGCCACGTCCTTGGTCGGGGCCGCAGTCTCGACCTTCGCGTCGCCCTGCGCGACCGCGAGCAGGCGCTCGATGTTGTCATTCAGACGGGCAAGTTCGCGGACCAGGGCCGGCATCGTCGCCTCGTAGTAGCGCTGGCCCATTCTCGTCGCGTGGAACGCCGTGTCGTTCATGCCGCCACCTGCTTGCCAGCCGCCCCGCGCCGCTCTGCGAGATTCCAGAACAGGAACCCATTCCATGGCGTGCCGGTGATCTCGCGGGCGATCTTCGACAGCGACCGGTATCGCTCGCCCCGGTACTCGAACCCGTCGGCCAACACCGTGACCTCATGCTCGACACCGCCATGCGCACGTCTGAGGACAGTCCCCGGCTGCGGCAAGCGCGGATCCCGGGCAGGCCGACCGACTATGGCCTTCACCCCACCCTCGCCCCGGGCACCGGACCCGGCCCGGGTCCGCAGCTTCGCGGTGGCCGGCGCCAACTCGTTGATCTTCACCAGGGCCGCCTCGGACAGACCGCCGAGAGCGAGTTCCTGAATCCTCCAAGCCAGCCGCTTCGTCAGGTTGGGGCGGTTGTGTGACGGGGCTTTCTCGCCCGTCACGACCTCCCATTTCGCCGCCAACTCGGGCGCCGTCATGGCAGCCAGCCCGGCCAGTTCCATGGCCACCGCGGCCGCCGCCTGGCGGTCGGCGCGCCGCTTCTCCGCCGTCGATATCGTCATCTCAGACCTCCTGCCGGGGCGGCCTCTTGGGCCTCCCGGACGGGTCCATGAGCGCGTGGTTCGGAGGTCTCATCAAGTTAACTGGCCCGCTTTATCAAACACTTGTGCACTAATTCGCATCCTTGGCGTGATGTCCGCGCTTAACAGGCCCGGACCGGGCGTCACGGCGCCCAGGAGGGCCCTTTGCCAGGAGGAGGATGACGAGCGCGTCGGCCAGAATCGCCACTATCTCGGCGCGAGCAGAGCCAGCCACAGGAGCGGTTTGGCGCGGCGAGACGGCGGCCTTCATCGCGTTCCACCGTGCAGGTGCCGATGGCGAGCTTCGTGGATCGGGAGCGCAGCGAAGGCGCGACCGCGACCGGCGTTTTCCGCCACCACCCTCTCGCGCCTCTCCCCGCCGACGGTGGCGGGGTCCGATCGACCGGAAGTCACCATCCACTCCCCGACTTCTTCTGTCTCTCGGTAGAACCCAAGGTGCATCTCCAGCCTGGACGTTGATTGTCCGATCCGGAGAAGCACCGCCACGCTGTCTAAGGCGGGCACGGCCTACCGCTCCCTCGTAGGCGACGAAGCCGCCTCTGCGTCGGCGGCACAACCAGGCGACGTGTTCGGCAACGGATCGCTCTGATTGAAGATCCACTGACGCACCGATTTCAGGGTGAACCGCACGCTGCGTCCGATGCGTACCGCTGCCGGCCCGCGACCCTGACTTACCAAGTTGCGAAAGCTGCCCTTGTTGAGCCGCCAGGTTTCGCAGACCTCGTCGGTAGTGAGCAGGGATTCTTCGTGCAGTGAACGGATGTCGAGCTTCGGCATCGGGTGACCTCCAGTGAACGGAGGCTACCCTGCCACAGGTCCAGGGCGCTCAGACGACCAATTTTCTATTGCCTTTTTGGTCGGTGCTCTGGAGCCCGGACCTGATATTCCGGAGACTGACATCCGCTCCAGCTCCATCAAGAACGGCTTTTGCGAACGCGACGAAGGGCGTCTTCCTGTCGCTATTCTTCGTCACGTCGTATGAGGCGTGATCGGCGACAATTACTTCTTTCACCCGACGACAATTATTTCTTTCAGGTCGCCGCGGCCTGAGCCTTGTAAGTCCGGGCACTTAGGCCATGGCTACGGGCATGGTGACGAATCCGCAGGTAAGGCTCCTGAGACGCTGGCGAATGAAGGGAAAGACGGAGGAAGTGGCGGCGGCGGCGGCGGGGATGAGCGTCCCGACAGCCAGGCGATGGCGGAGCGGGCCAATGCCGGCCAATAGCAAGAGCCCGCGCCACTGGCGCACTCGTACGGACCCGTTCGCCGAGTTGTGGGACACCGCGATCCTGCCCTTGCTCCTGGCCGACACCAAGGGTGCGTTGCAGGCGACGGCAGTGCTTGAGGAACTGGCGCGGCGCCACGGCGAGGAGATCGCGCCCGGCCAGGTCCGAACGCTGCAGCGCCGGATCCGCGACTGGCGCGCCTTGCACGGGCCGGCGCGGGAGGTCTACTTCGAGCAGGTCCACGAGCCGGGCCGCGAGGCCGCCTGCGACTTCACGTACTGCAACGACTTGGGCGTGACCATCGCCGGCGAATTGCTCGAGCATCTGTTGTTCACGCTGACGCTGAGCTTCAGCAAGCGCGGCTCGGTAACCCTGGCCTACAGCGAGAGCTACGAGGCGCTGGTGCGCGGCTTCCAGCGCGGACTCTGGGCCTTTGGCGGGGCACCGGCCGTGGTGCGCATGGACAACATGTCGGCGGCCACCCACGAGCTGCGTAAGAGTGGCGGCCGTTCGCTCAACAGGAAATTTGCCGCGGTGCTCGACCACTACGGGATGCGAGCCAGCTTGATCACGGCAGGCAGGGCCCACGAAAACGGAGTTGCCGAGCAGAGAAACTTTCGGGTCAAGTCCGCGATGACCCAGGCTTTGATTCTGCGCGGCAGCCACGACTTCGCCGACACGGCCACCTACCAGCGCTTCGTTGATGAAGTCACCGAGCGACGGCAGTCCTACCAAGAGGCATTCGCTATCGAACGCGAGCACCTGCGGCCATTGCCGTCGGCGCCGGTGCCCGACTACTCCGTCTTCGAGCCAAAGGTGCGACGATGGAGTACGATCCGTATCGCTTCGCGTACCTACTCGGTGCCGTCACGACTGATCGGCCATCAGGTGGTCGTCCACCAGCACCCCGAGCATGTGGCGGTCTATTATGGCGGCAAGCTCACCGAGACGATGCCGCGGCTTCGCGGCAAGTTCGACCACTGCATCGACTACCGCCACATCATCGCGTCGCTGGTGCGCAAGCCTGGCGCCTTTGCCCGCTATCGGTATCGTGAGTCGCTGTTCCCGACTCTGGCATTTCGCCGCGGCTACGATCGCCTGTGCGAGCTTCACGGCGAAAGGGCCGACGTCGAGTACGTGCGCATCCTGGAGCTTGCCTCCCGTACCATGGAGTGCCAGGTGGGACGCGCGTTGGAGAAACTGCTGAGCACCGAAGCGGCCTTCGGCTACGCGGAGGTCAAGGCCCTGCTCGATCCGGAACCCGCTTCCGTGCCGGTCGTTCACATCGGCCAACCCGACCTCGGCATCTACGACGATCTGTTGCTGGCCGCAGGAGGCTGCGCGTGAGCTCGCCGGCGTTGGCTACCAGTGTCGTCCAAGGTGAGCGCCTGTGCTCGCTGATGCGTCAGTTCAACCTGACCACGGCCGCCGAGGAGATAGTCCAGCGGCTCATCGAGCATGATCTGGCAGGAGCCTTGCCCGTCCTGACAGAGGTATTCGAGGCCGAGGCCGAAGCGCGCCACCAGCGACGTGTGGAGCGGCTGCGACGTGCTTCGCGACTGCCTCCAGGGAAAACCCTGGACACCTTCGACCTGACCCGGCTGCCTGCCACGCTCCGACACAAGTTCGAGAGCCTCACCGACGGCGCCTTCCTCAATGACGGCACCAACGTGCTGGCCTTCGGCCTTCCCGGCACCGGTAAGAGCCACGCGCTTGCCGCTCTCGGGCACCGGCTGATTCAGCTGGGGCGCCCAGTCTTGTTCGTCCCGACCTACGAACTCGTGCAGGACCTGCTGGCCGCCAAGCGCGACCTGGATCTGCCTCGCCAGCTACGCAAGCTCGACAACTTCGACCTGGTCGTACTCGACGACATCGGCTACGTGCAGCAAAACGCCGAGGAGGCCGAGGTGCTCTTCACGCTGCTCGCCGAGCGCTACGAGCGCCGCTCCGTGGCCCTGACCAGCAATCTGGTCTTCAGCGAGTGGGACCGGATCTTCAAAAACAAGATGGCCACGAGCGCGGCCATCGACCGCCTCGTCCATCATTCGACGATCCTAGAGTTCGACGTGGAGAGCTACCGCACCAAAGGCGCCAAGCGCCGACGCACTGAGGGGTGAACCGATGAAAAACGCCAGTCCCGGATCCGTCCGGAGTGAAACTTCTAATTGTCGCGGACCGAAAGAAATAGTTGACGCCGAACAGAGCTGTTCCCGCTCGCGGGAGCAGGCAATCCGAAGGCCGCGCTGGCGTTCGGTTACGGCCCGGACCCTTACGGGGACGCATTCGAGAACCTGTCGATGGTGTGGCCTGCGTTCAAGCTCTGGTTTGTCCAGCACACCCTGACGCAGCCGATACAGCAGGCCGACTTCTTGGGCCTCAACAAGGACGAGCGCAAGGCGTGGAAGAACCGCCACTGCATCCTGAACGGCCCGACCAGTACCGGCGGGCATAAGGACGCCGACATCGCCCTGCACTACTTCCTTGTTCTGGACTTGGACAAGCTCACGGCCGCACAGATGGCGGAGATCAAGAGGAACGGATTCGGTGGCGCCGCGTTCTTCGCACACCACACCATCAGCTCGACGAAACAGGCGCCCAAGATCCACGTCTTTTTTCCCCTGGAGTCACCGTGCGATGGCGCGGCCTACAACGCGGCTGCCATCGGCGCGGCTGAGCGCCTCGAAGAGGTCTATGGCATCGAAACTGACCAGGCTTGCTTCAAGCCAAGTCAGCCGATGTTCGCCGGCAACCTGTGCTCAGACGGCGAACTGGGCGAGTTCTGGGGCGGCACGCACTACGTCGACGTTGTTGCGCTGGGTGCAAGAGCAGCGGAGATCGCAGCGCAGGCCGAAGCAGCAGAGCAAGCCAAGCGCGCCAAGCGCGAAGCCGCATTGCAGGCCAGACCCAAGAACCACAGATACGTTGAGGGGGAAGAGAAGAACGACATCAAGGCGCGCGGCAAGGAAATAGCCGAAGAACGATTCCACCTAAGCTTCGTTCGCCGTGGCCGCGACTCGTGGGCGCCCTGCCCCGTGCATCGCGGAACAGGCACCACTTCCTTCAAGTGGGACGACGAACGCGAGTTCTTCAAGTGCTTTTCGTCGAAGTGCAGCATGACGAAGGGTACGGACATCTTCGGCCTCATCGCTGCCGTAGAGAACCGCGACAATGACGAAGTAGTCCGCGACCTATGCGGCGCTGCCCGCGGCAATACATCCAGAACGCGCAGCAGCGCCCCGAGTGGCATGCGGGAGACACCGGGCGACGACGAGCCGTGGGGCGAGCCCGAGGCGATACCGCCGCCGCTACTGCCAGTCCCCGCGTTCGATCCCGAGGCGCTGCTCCCCGCCGTGCTACGGCGATGGGTCATGGACGAGGTGAACCGAATGCGCTGCGCTCCCGAGTTCATCGCGGCAAGCGTGATTGCCGCGCTGGGGTCTGTAATCGGCGCACGGTGCGCGCTCAAGCCGAAATCGCGCGACGACGGTTGGCTCGTGGTCCCGAACGTATGGGGTGGACTGGTGGGGCGACCGTCCACGCTGAAGACGCCGGCTCTATCGGCAGCACTGAAACCCCTGGGTCGCTTAATCGCCAACGCCCAAGAGGCGTACC
>CAITLU010000028.1 GCA_903893315.1 uncultured bacterium | reverse complement strand
TTCACGCTCACCTTCGTACACTTCGTTGCCGCGCAGGAAGCGCCCGTTGTCGGTACGCACCAGCAGCGGCAGGTCGGTCTGCTCCTGAACGAACTGCTTCTTGTAGAGCCCGGCGTCGATGATGACCTTGCACATCGCCAACGCGTAAGCCGCATCGGTACCGATGCGGATCGGCTGGTGATGATCGGCGTGGATCGCCGAGGGGCTGTAGTCGGGGGCGATCGTGACCACTTCTCCGCCGTTGTAACGGGCCTCGGCCAGGTAGTGGTACCAGTGAATGTTGGTGTAGACCGGATTGGCGTGCCAGATCAGCGTAAGCTCGGCCAGAAACCAGTCGTCCATCGTCGAGGTCGGATTGAACAGGCCCCAGGTTATGTGCCAGCCGGGGCTGAAATCCTGGAACTCCGCGTTGCCGTCGGTCGACGCGGTGCCGAGCAGATAAGCGAACATGCGCGCCGGAATCGCTCCGACTTCGGGAGTGAGCAGGGTCAGGATCGACTCGCCGCCTTGATCGGCGATCGCGTCGAGCATCGAGTCGGCGATGTCGGTGAGCGCGGCATCCCACGAAACCGGCTCGAACTTACCTTCACCGCGCTCGCCCACGCGTTTCATGGGCTGGGTGACGCGGTCCGGAGAATAGTGGCAGTGGCTCCACGACGCGCCCTTCTGGCAACCCATCGGGTTCATGTCGGGAATGCCGGCTTCGATCGGGGCGAGTACGCCGGCCTGTTCCTCGCGGACGATCTTGCCGTCCTTGGTGTAGACGTGCCACGAACAACCGCCGGGGTAGCAGTCGACCGAGTGGCTGCCCCAAGTCACCTTGTCCCAGGTCCACTTGCCGCGATATGCATCTGCCCACTTGCCGCTGGTCTGTGTCATCTGCGCTCTCCTTCCACTGGGCCGTCATCGCTCAGGTCGCGACGAACCGCACGGTCCTGACTGCTTACAATTTCGCATCAAAGACGGGCGGCGAGTCTACCGAACGGTTGGAAGGGGAAAAGCGGCATGGCGCAGACACGAACATGATAAAGGCCGGTTACGCCGAAGCTCTGAACCGGATCGACCAGGGACTTGGCGCCGCGAACGCCGGTTCGACATCCGACTTTCGCCATAGGTTCGCCGGTGATAGGGTCACGCCCGAATTCGGATCGATCCGGGGACGGACACAGGAGGCGGGGGTTGGTGATGCAGCCGCGCAGTTATCTCGAGGAACTCAACCCGGCCCAAAGAGCGGCGGTGGAGCACTCCGGCACCACCGCCGCGCCGCCGCTGCTGATCATCGCCGGGGCCGGCTCCGGCAAGACCAAGACCCTCGCGCATCGGGTCGCGCACCTGATCGCCGGCGGAGCGGACCCTGAACGTATCCTGCTGCTGACGTTCACCAGACGTGCGGCGCAGGAGATGACCCGGCGCGCCCAGCGCATCTGCACGCAGACGCGTGAGCAGCCGCTTCGTTGGGCGGGAACCTTTCATGCCGTCGCCAACCGCCTGCTGCGCCTGCACGCGCAATCCGTGGGGCTGACACCTTCGTTCACGGTACTGGATCGCTCCGACTCCGAAGACCTCATCAACCTGCTGCGCGACGAGCTGGGATTTCCGCGCAAGTCCAAGCGCTTTCCGAAGAAGGGAACCTGCCTGGCCATCTACTCGCACGCCGTCAACGCGCAGAACTCGGTAGAAGAAACCCTGGCCGCGGGCTTTCCCTGGTGCGAGCCGTGGAACGACGAACTTCGCAGTCTGTTTCGCGCCTACGTCGACGCGAAGCAGACGCGCAACGTCCTGGACTACGACGACCTGCTGCTCTACTGGCAGCAGATGATGGCCGAGCCGGCGTTGGCGGCGGCCGTCGGCGAACGCTTCGATCACGTGCTGGTGGACGAGTATCAGGACACCAACGCATTACAGGCCGCGATCCTGCTGAGCCTGCGGCCCGATGGACACGGACTCACCGTGGTCGGCGACGACGCGCAGTCGATTTTTTCTTTTCGCGCGGCGACGGTTCGCAACATCCTCGACTTTCCCGGGTACTTCGACCCGCCCGCCACGGTGATCACGCTCGAACAGAACTACCGCTCGACAGTGCCGATCCTCGACGCCTGCAACGCTGTCATCGGGCTGTCGAGCCGGCGTTTCGCGAAGAACCTGTTTTCAACCAGACGCTCGCAGCAGAAGCCCATCCTCGTCACCGCCGAAGACGAAACCGCGCAGGTCGAATACGTCGTCGAGCGGATTCTCGAGCATCGCGAAGCGGGCATCGCACTGGTGCGCCAGGCGGTACTGTTCCGCACCGCACACCACAGCGATCAACTCGAAGTCGAACTGGCGCGACGCGACATCCCCTTCGTCAAATACGGCGGCCTCAAATTCCTCGAAGCTGCGCACGTCAAGGATCTGCTGTGCGTCCTGCGCTGGGTGGAGAATCCGCAGGACTCGCTCGCCGCGTTTCGGGTATTGCAGTTGTTGCCCGGCATGGGGCCGGGCAACGCGCGGCGAGCGATCGCACACCTGGAGGCGCAGCGTTTCGATTTCGCCGCATTGGCGCATTTTCGCGCCCCGGCAGCCGCGGCCGAAGACTGGCCGGCACTCTGCAGCCTGCTTGCCGGTCTGCACCGGGCGGCCGCCTGGCAGGGACAGGCCGCTGCCGTGCACGCGTGGTACCAGCCTCACCTCGAGCGCCTCTACGACGCGGCGCACGCCCGCAGCGGAGACCTCGACCAGCTCGAACAGATCGCGGCGGGCTATCCGTCACGCGAACGCTTCCTGACCGAGCTCACGCTCGACCCTCCGAGCGCGACCGGAGACGAAGCCGGACCTCCACATCTGGACGAGGACTATCTGATCCTCTCGACGATCCACTCGGCCAAAGGCCGCGAATGGGATGCCGTCTATCTGCTCAACGCTGTCGACGGCTGCATCCCATCCGACATGTCGACCGGCCACTCGGAACAGATCGAAGAGGAGCGGCGCCTGCTCTACGTCGCCATGACCCGCGCCCGCGACCACCTTTACCTGATTCATCCACAGCGTTTTTTCACTCGCGAACAGCACCGTTACGGCGACCGTCACGTCTACGCGCCGCGCACACGCTTCATCCCCGAATCGATTCTCGATTGCTTCGAACGCCGCACGCACTGCCGCAGCCACGGCGCAGATCGCTCGAGCACGGAGCCGGGTACCGTGCGGGTGGACGTCGGAGCGCGCCTGCGCGCGATGTGGAGTTAGTCTGCCGGCAGCCGGCGCGGCATGTCGCTGTCCGCCGCGATGCGGAATGCTAGGAATGCCGGCCGACCGTCCTCGAAGCCGACTCCGCGACCGGAGCGAGATCGGTGGGAGGATAGATCACGCCGTGACTCGGCGGCATCGAGTTGTAGACCCAGTCGATGTCAAGCGCCGCGGCTTGCAGACCGAGACGGCGGCGGGGAGCCTGCCAGCGCCCGCGCACCAGCACGCTCTCCATTTCAAGGTTGAGGGCAAACACCGCACAGGCGGCGCCGGCGGGCAGCGCCGACAACTCGTCGCAATGAACCGAAGTCGCCACGATCAAACGGCGGCTGCCGGCGGGCACACACGGCAACAACGGCACGATCGCGGGGAAACCGTCGCGGCCAGCGTAGGCGAGGAACTTGAGGGTGCGCGCGCCGCCGATGTGGCGCTCGGCCCACGGCGTAAGCACGCGCGCGCCAGAATCGCCGCCGGCCAGGTGTCGCAGCAGCGCCGTGCTGACCAGACCACGCACGAAAGGCCAGACGCGCAACTTTTCCTCATCGCGCAGCGTGACGAGGTCGAGATAATGCACCGTGTGGATTCCAAAGTACGCGTTGTAACGGAACATCGGCTTGTGGTTGTAGAGTTCGTATTCGCTGCCGTGCTTCGCTGCGCGGGTCCAACGTGCACCGCCGCGCCATATGCGGCGGTCCTGGCTCATCACGAGAAACCCCGCTCGCGGGTCTTCGCGAAGATGCTGCTTGCTCAAGCCCTCGCTGAACTGGCCGAACATCAGTTCACCCGGCGTGCGTGCCTGCAGCGAAGTGATGAGGCTGAGGTGGGGATTACCGTCGGCGTCGAGAGTGGCCAGCAGCGCGACTTTGGCGTCCTTCTCGAAGGCACACACGGCGTCTTCGCTAAGACGCGGGCGCTGCGCCGCGCTCGACCCGGCGCCGCTGCGCGTATCCATCCCTCCGGAGCCACTCATGATTCTCCTCCCACGCGCGTGCGTCCGGTGGCGACGACTATGCCGGGATCGACGCCCGACGATCGCGCGACGTTCTCGGCGCCGCGCAGTTCCTGCTCGGTCAGCAACGGTACGCCCTGAAACGGCCACTCGAGCCCCAGCCGTCCGTACTTGTCGACCGCAAGGTTATTGAATGCGCAGAGTTCCCAGCGCGTAACGACCCCTGCCAGATGTTCGGCGATGAAAGCGCCGATGCCCCGCAGATTATCGTCGGTGACGGTCGCTCCGGGAATCAGCGGCGTCCGAATCCACAGCGCGCGCGGCCATCCTTCGCTGCGCATCAGTTCACCGAGTGCGATCGCGTTGCCAAGTATGCGTTCGTTGGGCTGTCCGGTCACGCAGGCGTGTCTGGCGGAATCTATCTCCTTCAGATCGTAGAGCACGACATCGCTGCGCCGCGCAAGGTCGAGCAACGCGCCGCGCGAGATGAGTCCGGCAGTGTCCACCGCCGTGCCAAGACCGAGTGCCCGGCAGCGATCGAGGAAATCGGCGACAAACGACGCTTGCAGACCCGGCTCTCCGCCAGACACGGTGACGCCTCCGCCAGAGCGTTCAAAATAGTTACGATCCTTGGCGACCTCGGCGACCAGCGCATCCAGTTCCCAGACAGTTCCTAGGATTTCCATCGCAGTCGACGGGCATTGCTCGACACACTTGGCGCACGACGTGCAACGCACCAGGTCGATCGTGACGACACTGTCCCGGCGCGTGATGGCGTTCTCCGGACAGACGATGTCACAGGCCCTGGTGCCGATGCACCTGCTCGAATGCCAGACCAGTTGCGGCCCCATGCACATCGCTTCGGGGTTGTGACACCACGAGCACTGCAGGCTGCACCCCTTCAGGAAAACGGTCGTGCGCAATCCGGGACCGTCCTCGGTGGACATCCGCTGAATGTTGAGGACCGTGGCCGTCCTCGTCGGCCCCATCGCCGATACCGATCGCATCTCGCCAGCTTCGATGACTCAGTCCTCAGAGTTGCTGGTGCATTTCGCGGGCGATGATCTCGTCCTGCAGTTCGCGGCCGATGCTCGTGAAGTAAGCGTTGTAGCCGGTCACGCGGACGAGCAGATGGCGATACTCCTCGGGGTGTTTCTGCGCGTCCTTCAGCGTCTCGACGTCGAGCACGTTGACCTGCAACGCGGTGCCGCCGTTCTCGCAGTAGCCGCGCAGGAAAGCCTTGAACTTCTCGCGATGCTCGGCGTCCCGCAGCAGCGCCGGACTGAAGGTCATCGTGTGACTGGCGCCGTTGGGAAGCATGTTGACGAAGTCCTGCCAGTCGCCGGACACGGCGCCGCGCCCGCCAGCGTTCGAAACGCCGGCAGCCGGCGCCCTGCCGCCGAGGGCCTTGCCGACCGAGTTGGAGTTGGCGGTCGGCCCATTGATGTCGGCACCGTTGGAAGGACAGATGGCATTGGACAGGAAGCGGCCCTTGGGCCGTCCGTCCGCGCTTGCAGCCAGGACGTAACCGTCGCCGACCCAGTAGTTCCAACTCAGCATGCCGGGCCGGAACTGCCGCCCCGTCGAGCGCGTGCGGTGACGCCAGGTCTCTTCGGTCCACAGAGTCATCACATCACGCGCCATCGCGTCGGCGCTGTCGTCGTCGCGCCCGTACTTGGGAGCCCTGAACTTGGCCCACGCCTGCAACGTCTCGTGCCCCTCCCAGTTGTCGCGCAGCGCCTGCACCAGCTCGACCATCGTCGCCTTCTTCGCGTCGAACACCAGGTACTTGACCGCCAGCAAAGAATCGACGGTGGTCGCGAACGTGACTGCTTCGATGGTAGTGAAACTCAGTTCGGCACCGCCCCGCGTGATGTCGAGTCCGCGCTCTATGCACCCGCCTACCAGGCACGACAGATACGGCGTAGGACTGAACTCGGCGCGCGCTGCCTCACTGCGCTCGTACAGGTCCACACAACGCGCCACGATCGCCCGAGTCTGCTCGGAATAGGCCGCCCAGAACTCCTTCCACTCGGTGAAATCAGCGGTTTGCGCGGTGCGCGCACCGTCGCGCCGGATCGGCGCTTTCACGCCCGTGACAGGATCGATCGCAGGAACCAGATCGCAGCCGCCGGTAAGCGCGAGTTCCACGGCCTTGAGCAGGTTGAGGTTGTTGTCGACGGTTCCCGAGCGGTCGTTGCCGACCATCGTGTTCTCGAGACAACCTACCGAAGCATATTCATGAACGTTGCTTTCGTTGATCAGATGCTCGCAGCCGGCCATCTTGGCCTCGCGCAACATGCCCGCCATAGAACGCTCGTCGAAGTTGAGCAGGAACGGCGCACCCTGGCTCGACGCGATCATCTCGACCACCTTGTCGAGCAGCGCTTCGGGCGTGCCGCGATGCAGACGCACGTTGGGTTTTGGCTCCAGGATCGGCGACATCTCGTCTACGACCTCGAGGATCGCGTACGTCAGATCGTTGGTCATGTCGCGGCCGTCCGGCCCCAGGCCCGCCAGGCTGATAAGTTGGCCGAAACCCGCCGTGATGCCCTGGTTGCCGCCCATGCTGATCATCGCATCGTAGGCGGTGTTGGCGTGCACCCAGAAGCACTTGATGATCTCCTTGCCGAACTCGCGGTCCATGCCCTCGGCGAGCGATCGCTCCCAGTACGGCAGCAGATACTGATCCATGCGCCCGAAGCTCACGCCGGGCCCGGGATAGTTTTCGTCGCTCATGATCAGCATGTGGTTGATCCACATCGCCTGCAGCGCCTCCCAGAAGTTGCGCGCGGGCAACCACGGAACGCGCTCGAGGTTGGCCGCCATCTGCGTCAGCTCGGCCTTGCGCTGCGGATCAGCTTCTTCAGAGGCCAGGCCCCGGCACAGCGTTGCATACCTGGCCGCAAGCTCGCGCGGCATCGTCGCGGCGGTCTTCATCGCCCGCAGCTGTGCGCCTTTCGAGCCGCGCTTGTCGCTCGCCGGCAGAGCCTCGTAAGCACGCTCGATCTGCTCGTGGATTCCCTGCCAGCCTATTCCCAGCGCACGTGCGTGACCGGGGATCAGATGTCCGGAGGTGGCGCCGCTGTTGCCGTAGCCGTGCTCGTGAAACCACTTGACGGCCTTGCGGATACCGCGCGCGCCGCCCACGATCCGATCGCGACGCGCGCTTTCACGCTTGGTCCAGGCCCGCGAAACCAGAATGTTGAAACGAGCACCGGCAACCAGATCGCCGGGCAACAGTTCCTGCGGCACGCAGTCGACCATGACCTTGCGGATCAGCCAGGCGCGACGTTCGGGCAGACTCCACTTCCAGAAATCGGCGTCGAGCGGTATCGGGCGCGCCGCCTGCAAGGCTGACGACCGGAAGGTCTGGAGGAAAGCGTAGGTCTCGGGGACGATGTAGTAGGCCAGTTCGTCGTAGACGACGTCCCACGGAGTCCCCGTCGTCCAGCAGGTGAACTGATTGTTCCAGGCACGGCCGAGGCCCTGGAAGTAATGATCGCGCAGCCAGCCTATACGAGGGGAAAGCCCGTACGGCTCCTTGAAGTTGCGACGGGGTCGCGGTGCGCTTTGTGTGGCCATATTCGCCTCCGTCCCAGGATTCATGCTCCCGGCCGATTCGGCGGCGAGTGTACGCGACGCCGAGCGCCGGAGCCATAGGCCGAACGTCCGCTGCACCGCGATTCCATGGCTCTCGGCTGCGACACAACCAGCCTTGCAATAGCCCACGGCAGGAAGAAAATACGTCCGCTGCAACGCCGGGAGCGGAACACCACGCACCCGTCCTGCAAGAGCACCCCGAAACTCGGCAAATGCTGGCTCAGTGAGAACAAGCGAGAGCGCGGAAGATGCCAGCGAACTGCAATCCGACCGCCCGCATACTCTCGCTGGTGCTCGTGTCCGCTCTACTGTCTCTCGCCGCCTGCTCCCCCGAACCTTCCACTTCACTACGCTTGGGCATCTGCCCCTGGCCGGTCGACGATTTTCTGTATCTGGCCGAACAAAAGGAGTTCACCCACGACGAAGGGCTCGACCTGCGAATAGTCGAATTCTCGTCCGTGTCCGACGCCAGGCGCGCCTACGAACGCGGCAAGATCGACGCCCTGGCCGCGACGGTGGTCGAGGTCCTGCAGATCCGCGACGACTCCACGCGATCGCCCCAGATCGTACAGGTTCTCGACTACTCGGACGGTGCCGACGTCATCCTGGCACGCGCCGGCATCACCAATTTGGCCGGACTTCGAGGGGCACGCATCGGCATGGAGCCGGCGTCGTTGTCGGGATACGTCCTCGGACGTGCCCTCGAGAAGGCCGGACTCAGCCTTGCCGACGTCAAGCCCGTATCCCTGGTGCAACTCGACCTGCACGAAGCGTTTCGCAGAGGAGAATTGGACGCCATCGTAACCTATCCACCCGCTTCGCTCGCCCTGATGCGCAACGGGCGCGCCAATAAGATTTTTTCAACGGCCGAAATCCCGGGAGAAGTGCTCGACGTCATAGCGGTCGAGGCCGACGTCATCACCAAGCGCAGCAAAGACGTCGCCGCGCTGTTGCGCGCCTACCATCGAGCGCTCGTCTACGCGCGAGAGAATCCCGCCGACGCCTACCGCATCATGGCCGAACGCGAGAACATCACGCCCGAGGATTTTCACCTGGCACTGAAAGACGGCATCCGACTCCTCTCCGACTCCGATCAGGCGACGTACCTGAGACCTGACGGAAAGCTCGCCGCCGTGATCGACACGTCAGATCGGCTCCTGCGCCAAAGTGGACAGATCAACGGCCCGGATCGCCGCGCCGGCGCTTCGACCTCGACATTCCTCAAGAACTGATCCGATGAGCGGCGCCTTCACCACGATCACCCATTCGCTGAGAACCAAATTGCTGCTGCCGCTTCTTTTTGTGGGCGCAGTTCTGTCCATCTCCGGCGTGTGGGGAATCCGGGCGGTATCTCGGGAACTGGTTCTCGACCGGATCCGGCTACGCGCCGAACTGCTCGCAAATTCGCTGAACTATGCCGCCGAAAGCATTTCGGGGAGGGGCGAGTTGCAGCGCGTCGTCAGCGCCCTCGGTGCGGAGGACGAAGTCGAACTCATCGTCATCGCCGCCGGAGATCCGCCCAGCATCATGGCCGCAACACGCGGGGCGTGGCTCGGCAAACCGCTGAGCATGCTGCCCGAATCGGTTCTCGGCGAAGCTTACACAACGGCCATCAGAACCCGCCAGGGTTCCAACCGCCTCGACTCAGAGACCAGCCAACTGGAGATTACCTCACCGTTCCTCTCCAGCCGCCCGGGACCGTTCGCAGGATCCCTCACCGACGGTGCGGTGTTGATCCATCTCGACCTGCGCGGCCCTCTGGCCGAGCTTTGGAACTGGACTGTCCTGCTGTCGACCGCCTTCCTGTCTGCGCTGGCGCTGCTGCTCATTCTCACCTACCGGTTGCTCGACCGACTCGTCATCGATCCGATCTCCGGAATCGTGGAACTCATCGACAAGCGCCACGAACGCGATGCGGCGACCTGGAAGATGGTCACCGCCAAGGACGAAATCGGCACGCTTGCGCGCGCACTGCAGGCCGCGTTCATTCACACAGACGCTGCCGTTCACGAGATAGAAGAACAGAAGTCGGCACTGGACGAACACGCCGCTGTCCTGATCACCGACGCGAGCGGCAAGATAACCTACGCCAACGACAAGTTCTGCGCGCTGTCTCAGTATCCTCGCGCAGAACTCATCGGTAAGCACTACGCGATCTTCCGTTCCGGACACCACACGCAGGACTACCTGCAAGGCCTGCAGGACACGATCACCGCCGGGCGGGTATGGAAAGGCGAACTCGCAAACATGACCCGCAGCGGGACACTTACCTGGGGCGACACCACGATCGTCCCTTTCCTCGACAAGGACTTGAAACCCCGGCAGTACGTCACCATCCGCTCCGACATAACGCCGATCAAGGAAGCCGAAGAGCAGTTGCGGTTGCACAGTTCCGCCCTTGAATCCGCAGACAACGCCATCCTCATCACCGATCTCAACGGCGTGATCCTGTGGGCAAACCACGCTTTCTGCTCAAACAGCGGCCATTCCTTTGCGGAAACGGTCGGTCGCCGCGCAGGCGACCTGATCCGTTCCGGACGACACGACACCGCTTTCTACAACGACATGTGGGACGCAATCACGGCCGGGAGAGTCTGGAAAGGGGAGACAATAGACCAACGCAAGGACGGAACCCTGTACACGGTACGCCAGACAATCACGCCGGTTCGAAACAACGAGGGTCGGATCAGCCGTTTCGTAGCCATACAGGAAGACGTGACTGAGCGGCTGCGCCTCGAAGAACAGCTTCGACATTCACAGAAAGTGGAACTCGTAGGCCGTATCGCCGGCGGCATCGCGCACGACTTCAACAACCAGCTTTTCGTCATCAAGGGGTTCTGCAGCTTGCTGGCCGATTCACTGGTCGGGCGGCCTACCTTGCTGCATTTCGTCCGTGAGATTCAAGACGCGGCACAACGTTCGGCGGCGCTCACATCTCAGCTACTGACGTTCAGCCGCAAGCAGGCCTTGCAGCATAAGGTCATCGACCTGAACGCAGAGATACTCAAAATCGAGAAGATGCTGAGAAGCCTGCTCCCAGATTCGGTCAAACTCACGATCGTTCCGGCAAACGGCATCGGCCACGTGAGAATGGACACCAGTCAGATCCACCAGATCCTGATGAATCTCGTTTCCAACGCGATCGACGCGATGCCCGACGGCGGAGAGCTATCCATCACTACCGGCGGTGCGGAGTCCGTCGAAGTCGAGACTCAATCACATACCCAGGTCCAGCCCGGCAGATACGTTTCACTGACGGTGTCAGACACCGGACACGGCATAGACGAGGCGACACTTGCCAACATCCTCGAGCCGTTTTTCACGACCAAGAGGGAGGGAGAAGGAACCGGCCTGGGATTGCCGACGGTAGACGGGATAGTGAAACAGAACGGTGGCCACCTCAGAATCTCCAGCGAGGTGGGTCGAGGAACGACCTTCAACATCTACCTTCCTTGCGTCGACGAGCCGCTCACTGCTACGGCGCCGGCTCCTTCTGTCTCGGGGAAGGAAGGTAACGAGACGATCCTGCTGGCGGATGACGAACCGGCCATCCGCAACGTCGTGCGCAGCATACTGGAGGCGCAGGGCTTCCAGGTGTTGCCGGCCGCCGACGGCAAGCGAGCCCTGGAGATCGCCGGGCGATTCCAGGGTAACATCGATTTGCTGCTGACCGACGTAGTGATGCCGGCGATGGACGGAGTGCAACTGGCCAAGCGATTTACCGCCGTGCGTCCGAGTACCCCCGTCATTTTCATGTCCGGATACGCGGACGACACGGTCATTCGCCATGGCGTGCTCGAGGCTGGGCACGAGTTCCTGCCCAAGCCTTGTTCGGCCACAACGCTGCTGAACAAGGTGCGCAGCGTGCTCGACGCACGGCCGAAGAATTCGGCACGAACCGGGAGAATCCTGATCGTCGACGATTCGCCGGAAGAACTCATTCTCCAGACTCTGTTGCTGTCGAAGGCCGGCTATGAAGTCCTGGAAGCCGCTTCCGGCGAAGAAGCGCTCGCCGTACTCGAAAGGGAAACGGTCGATGTGGTCATAACCGACGCGAACATGCCGGGCATGGGCGGTTTCGGACTCACCGAAAAAATCCGGCGCTCGGCGCAGTGGCGGCACCTGCCGGTCGTGATCCTGACAGGTGTGCTGACGCAGGACGACCAGGAGCGAGGTATGGCCGTCGGAGCCAGTGCGTGCATGGACAAAGGCATGACCGACCAGAGACACCTCCTCGATGTCCTGGCCAGGCTCTGACCCGCACTGGCATCATATTCGGACAGGACGGCTCACGCCTGGCTGGCGCGAGCATAGCCCCTCCCCTGTCAACACCTTACTGCGGCGGCAGTTTCATCGCAGTGGTTGGAAACAACGGCAGACGGTGACATGGACGGTTCCTTCGCGAACGCCGCCGGCGCGTCCCCGCAGAAGTAGCCGACGGCAACATACTCGGCGCCGGGAATACTTCGCGCTCGCTGTCGCATGCAGGGCCAAGAGAGGAGACAAAGATGGGATTCCTGAAGACGAGTGAAGAAATCGATCAGTACTACGGGCACGCAATACGGGAGTTCCCGGGAGCCGAGATGCTCGGGCTCATGTACGAAACCGAACCCGAGATCATTTCGCGGCTGCTTCCGCCGCCGCTCCAGCCTGCGGCGGAGCCGTGGGCGCTCGTGTACCTGAGCAGGTTCCCTGAAACCAACCTCGGACCCGGCTACAGAGAAGGAGCGATCTTCCTGCGCTGCCAGTACAAGGGAGAAGTAGGAAACTACTGCCTCTCGATGCCGCTCGACGGCAGCGACGACCGAATCTTCAACGGCAGGGAAATCTACGGTTTTCCCAAGAAGACCGGAAGCATCCACCTGTCACGCGAAGGTGACGTCGCGACCGGATGGATCGAGAGAAAGGGAATCCGTTTCGTCACGGTGACAGCCAACCTGACCGTGAAGATGGATCAGCCGCCGCTCAAGGTCGGGCCGAGCTTCCTGTTCAAGTTCATGCCTTCGGCGGATTTGAAGCCGGGCTTCGACGGCCCCGTGCTCCTGGTCAGACAGAAAACCGAAGTCGACTATCACGCTTTCGAGATGGGGCCGGGAGATATCACGTTCAACAGATCGCCGTTCGACCCCTGGATGGAAATCAAGTGCGTGCAGCCGATCACCGCGTACTACTTCACCAGCACCAACCGCATGCTGCCTGGTGAGATCGTCGGAGAAGCTGATCCCGCTGCATTCCTCCCGCATTCCTTCGCGCGCACCGACTGGGGATTCGAAAAATGATCGACTTCTCGCCGACCAGGGAGCAGAGCGAGATACAGGCACTCGCGCGAAGATTCGCCCGCGAAGTCCTGAGGCCCGCCGAGATCGCACTGGACAAGCTGGTCGACCCGGACGAGGTCTTCAAGAGCGCGACCTTCAAGGACGTCGTCGCTCAAGCGTTCGAACTCGGATTCGGCAAGATGGGAATCCGCGAAGAGTTCGGCGGCATGGGACTCGACCCGCTCACCACCGCGCTGGTGTGGGAGGAACTGGCCGTCGGAGGCATCGGCATCACGGCCACACTTCTGGCGGCGCCGGTAGCCCCGCTGTTCATCAGCCTCCTCGCGCCCGACCGCAAGGACATGATCGAGCGATTTGTCCGGCCCTACTGCGAAGATAATCGCGGCCTGAACATCACGGCCTGGGGCAGTTCCGAAGGCAACATCGGCTCGGACGGCAGCAACTATCACGACTCAGCCGTGCATCACGGAACCCGGGCCATCAAAGACGGCAGCGACTGGTTGATAGACGGAGAGAAGTCCAGCTTCGTGAGCAACGGCGGTATCGCCGACCTCTTTCTGGTCTTCGCGTGCGTCGATCCGGCCAAAGGCATTCCCGGTTCCGGCGTGTTCCTGGTGCCGCTCGACGAACGCGTCGAGCGCGGCAAGGCCTTGGACAAACTCGGCATGCGAGCGCTGAATCAAGCCGCGGTCGCGTTCGACAAGGCACGCATCGGAGCCGACTACATGCTGATGCCGCCGAGCGACAACTATCCGATGATCCACAACGCGATAAAGACCGTCGGTAACATCGGCGTCGGTTATCTCGCTGTAGGCCTGATGAGAGCGGCATACGAAGAGGCGCTGGCCTACGCCAAGGAGCGGGTGCAGTTCGGCAAGCCGATCGTCCAGCACCAGGCAACGGGATTTCGCCTGTTCGAATGCTTCCAGGCGATCGAAGCGGCGCGTGCGCTGCTGTGGAAGGCTTCGTGGACGCTCGCCTCTTCACCGCTGGGAGATCTCAAACTGTCGGCTGCGGCACGGGTGTTCGCCACCAACCTGGCGATGAAGCACACCGTGGAGATGGTCCAGGTGCTCGGCGGCTACGGCATCTCGAAGGAATACGGCCTGGAAAAATACATGCGCGACGCCAAGCTCCTGCAGATCATGGACGCCACCAACGAAGTGATGTCGATCAAGGCGATGGCGCTGCTGTAGCGATTCGTACTGCGGCGGCAGCAACGGGTGCGCGCACGCTGTGCGTCTGGTGAGAGGCGGCACGTGCCACGCGACAATCCGCGCCGCCTTGCCTCAACTCAACGGCGCTCCCCATGTGTCTGCATAGGCCATGGTTTCAAGTTGGCGGCGGTTGAGCGGGCCATGGCCGCGACCGACCGGATATCCGATAGGCACGAAGGCGCAGGTTCCCCATTCGGCCGGAATCGCCAGTACCTCTTTCACCTCGGGCTCGTTCACGCACAGCAGCGTAGTCAACGTGCAGCCGAGCCCTTCGGCGCGGCACGCGAGCAGCGCGTTCTGCACTGACGGGTACACAGACGCTCCGCCGACCACGGATGGCCGATCCAGGGCCGCGTCGGTTATCGCCATCAGCCCGGCGTTGAAACAGAAGACCAGGATCACCGGTGCCTCGCCCAGGTGCGCGGCCAGATAGTCGGCCGCCGCCAGCATCCGTCCGTCGCGGGCGCGGACTTCATCCGTGGCGGCGGCCAGGACATCCCGGTAGCCGGCAGAATAGGCACGCCAAGGCCCTTCGTACAGCTCCTGGAGACGGCGCTTCTTGGCCACGTCGCGCACCGCGATCACGCGCCAGGGCTGACGGTTACCGCCGGTAGGACCCCACGTCGCGGCTTCGACAACCCTGCGCAGCACGTCGTCGGGAATCGGATCGGGCCTGAGCCTGCGCACCGCACGCGTGGTCCGCATCGCTTCGTAAACATCCAAGTACGCCATCTCGCCGTCCTCCTCGGCGCGCCGTCGAACGCCGCGCCGCGCCACCATCGCGCCGCGCCGGCCTCGATGCAATGCCGCCGACTCGCATATCGTCGGCCGGCATGCGCACCTGTATCTGCTTGTCGCTTCCACACGGCGCGTGGCCGACGTCGCTCCGCCTTCGTGAGCCGACGTGCTATGCAGCGCAACGGAGCAACCACCATGAACGAAACGATCACGGCAGCGGCAATTCAGATGGATGCGCAGGTCGGAGACGTGGCCGGCAATCTCGTGCGCGCCGAGCGGCTGGTGCGCGAAGCCTTCAGGCGCGGCGCGGATTGGGTCATGCTGCCCGAGTTCTTCACCAGCCCGGTGGGATATCACTATGCGTTGAGGCACGTGGCGCTGCCGCCCGACGGAGCGGCGACGCGGCTGCTGTGCGATCTGGCGCGCGAATATCGCGGTGTGGTCGGCGGTTCGTTCATCACCGCCGAGAACGGCGACGCGACCAACCGTTTCGTCCTGGCCGGCCCCGACGGCGTGCTCGGACAGCACGACAAAGACCAACCGACGATGTGGGAGAACGCGTACTACGTCGGCGGCCACGATGACGGACTCATAGAGACGCCTCTGGGAACCGTAGGGTCAGCGGTGTGCTGGGAACTGGTCCGGACGCGCACGGTACGGCGACTGCGCGGCCGCGCCAACGTGATAGTCGGCGGATCGTGCTGGTGGACGATGCCTCAGTCACCGCTTCTGCACGCGCTGTCGAAAAGAATGGACGTACAGAACCGAGAGATCATGCGGACGACACCCGCGCGGTTTGCGCGTCTGGTCGGAGCCCCGCTGATCCACGCGGCTCACTGCGGCAGTTTCGAGTGCGAGACACCCGGCGTGCCGTTCCTCCCTTATCGCTCACACTATCTCGGAGAGGCGCAGATCGTCGCTGCGGACGGCACGCTGCTGGCCAGGCGGCTGCTCGAAGAAGGCGAAGGCGTGATCCTCGCCCGCGTGACTCTCGGCTCAGGTCCGGCCTCAGACGTGCTGCCGGAGCGTTTCTGGATTCCCGATCTTCCGCTCTGGGCACGCGCGCTGTGGACGCAGCAGAACGCTCACGGCGTGCGTGAGTACGAGCGCGTCAAAGCCGCCGGCGGTTTCAGTTGGCAGCAAGCCGGATGGGATCGCGTCCACGCCGCCTGCGAATCGCGGCGCGGCGAACCCCGAGGCTGAGACCGAGAAACTCGCATCGACGGCAGCGCGCCGTCGATGCGAGTTGACGATCAGCGGTCGAGACCTTTCAACGCCCCGCCGAGGCCCTTCACGGCCTGGCCGGTCTGCTTGGCGCTGTCGGCGGCCTGCTTGGCCTGATCGGCCTTCTGCTTGGCCGCTGCCGCCTTTGCCGCCGCCTCTACAGCAGCGCCGCCCGTGGCCTGGTTCACGGCTCCGGCGGCCTGGTTCGCAGCCGCATCCTTGGCTCCCTGCACCTGAGCGCCGGCCGCGTCGGCGGCACCCTGCTTGGCGCCGCTTACCACGGCCTTCGGCGAAGGAAGCACGACCACCGGCTTAACGGGCAACTGGGCCAACCCCGATCCGGCGCTGACGACTACGAGGGCGGCTGTGATGATCACGAAGTTCTTCATTGTTTCCTCCTGGCGGGTTGTTCCCTGGTCACTGCTGCGCACTGTACGCTCGGTCATTCCTGCTCGTCGAACACTTTCCACATATCGTCATCGTCGAAGATCTTTTCCGATTCGTCGGGGTGCATCGCATCTTGTTCGAAATCACGATAGCGGCCGCGCTGAGCGTGGAATTCCTCGTAGAGGTCGTGCTGGATCATGCCGCTCATGATCTCGTTTGTACCGGTCCAGATCTGCGCCAGACGCGTGTCGCGCACCACGCGTTCGATCGGATACACGTCGGTGTAGCCGATACCGCCGGTCACCTGCATGGCGAGGTTGGCCGCATCCCACGCCGCTTCGGTGACGAATTTCTTGGTCTCCGAGACGATGCGCCGCACGTTGGGAGCGCCGCAGTCGGCGGCGCGCGCAGCCTGATAGATCATCGCATAGCTGGCGTCGAGCAAAGTCTGCGCCTTGGCGATCATGAAACTCACCGCCTGGAACTTGCGGATCGGCTTGCCGAAGGCTCGTCGCCGGTCGGCGTAGTTCATCGCCACTTCCAACGCCGCCCGCATACCGCCGGTTACCGGCGCGGCGCTGCACAAGCGCTCGGGAATCATCATGGTGTTGAACACCAACGCTCCGCCGTTCAAAGGACCGACCAGATTGGCCTTGGGTACCTTGACGTCACGAAACACGACACGGCCGGTGCCGCCGCCGCGAGTTCCCATCAGACCGTAGAGGTACTTGACCTCGACGCCAGGTCCCCGCTCGATGATCATCGCGCTGATGCGCGCGTGGGGCGGAGCATCGGGCTCCGAATTGGTACGGACGTACACCAGAAAGAAATCCGCGCCTTCCGCCCCGACGATGAATCGCTTCATGCCACGCACCACGAAATGGTCGCCGCGATCTTCGGCGCGGCTGCTGGCACCGAAGAAGTCGGATCCGCCGCGAGGCTCGGTGAGCGCTTCCGCCGATACCAGTTTCCCCTCGAGCATCGGCTTCAGGTACTTGAGCTTCTGCTCTTCGGTGCCGAAAGTGTTCAACGCTTCGCCGACGATGGACGGCATCACGAAAGCGCATCCGGCGGCCATTCCGAGCACGCCTATTTCGCCCATCGCGGCACACTCGGCGACCCAGTCCATGTCCTGCCCGCCGTACTGCTTCGGGAACCGCAGGCCGAGGAGATTGTGCCGCGCGTAGTTCTCGTAGAGTTCGCGCGGGAAACGGATCTCGTCGCGGTCCATGCGCCGCAGGTACTCCGGATCGATCTCGTTCTTGACGAACTCGCGCGCCTTGTCCTGAGCCGCTCGCGCACGTTCATCGAGCAGGAATTCGTTCATCTCTCACCCTCCTGTCCAAGTCTGCCGACGCCGACCGCTCGCCTGCGCCCTATTTATGTCGACTGAGAAGCGCGACGGCGGCCGCACCGGCCTCGGGCGGCACCCACGATTCGAGCACCGGATCGTTCCCCGACGCTATCGTCTCCTCGATGCGTGCCAGCGTTGCAGCACGCAACTGCCGCTTGAGCTTGGCGTAACCATCGGCCGGCATGCTGGCCAGATCGTGCGCCGTTTCCACAGCGGCAGGCAAAACGCGATCTGGCGCTTGCAGTTCGTCGAGCAGACCGAACGCCAGCGCAGCCTGCGAAGTTATGTTCTGCCCACGCAGAGTCAGGACTCGCGCCACGTTCGGCGCAACCTCGGCTTGCAACACGTGCATCGCAACCGCCGGGAACGGGATACCGACCCGCGCTTCGCTGAGCCCGAGTTTGCAGGAAGCGCTGCTGCCTACGCGATAGTCACAAGCCAGCAGCAAGATGAGTCCGGCGGCGACCGCGTGTCCCGATACCGCAGCCACGACCGGCAACGGACAGCCGTAGAGTCGGGCCAGCATACGGTTGGCCGTATGGATCATCATGCGCTGCTCTTCGGGTCCGTAGAAAGGGATGCGCCTCAGATCGAGGCCCGCTGAAAAACAACCGTCGGTTCCGGTCAGCACGATGGCGCCGACCCCTTGCGTCGCGGTCAGTGCTGAAAACGCCGCTTCCACTTCGCAAGCGAACTCCAGGTCCAGCGCATTGACCGGCGGACGGTCCAGACGAAACACCGCAACTGCACCATCACGCTCAATCGTAACGTGGCCCATTCAGCACATTGCCCCCTTATCCGCTACATCATCCAGCGCGCAGACACCGAACCGGAATCGATGTCCGATGACATCTCAGCCCTCGACCCCGTAGCGCGCCACCAGTTTTCGTGCCGCCGCCAGCGCCAGCACCTCGTTGGTGCCGTCCTCGATCAGCGACGCACGCGCGTCGCGGAAGAGCTTCTCGATCACGTAATCCTTGCTCAGACCGTAGCCGCCGTGAATCTGCAAGGCCATCGACGCCACATCTAACGATGCCTGCGTACAAAAGACCTTCGCCGCGATCGAGTACTCTACCGCCGGCGGCTGAGTGACAGCATTGTAACAGTAAGCCGCGCGCGACAGACGCCGACACGCTTCCACCTTCATGAACATTTCGAAGAGCATCTTCTGGATCAGCTGATGCTCGCACAACGGCTTGCCGCCCTGAATACGCGTCTTGCTGTAGGCCAGCGCCTCCTCGAAAGCCGCGCGCGCCACGCCGGTGAAGGTAGCGCCCATCAGAGCGTTGGCCATGGCCAGAATCCCGTCGACGTACATGTCGTACATCTCCGGTCCAACCAGCATGTGATCGAGAGGAACGCGCGCGTCGTCGAAGAACAACTCGCCTTGGTTGAGCGGCCGCTGGCCGAGTTTGTTCAGCGCGGGGCCCTTGGAAACGCCGGGCTGCCGAAGCGGAACTATGAACACGCCGTTGCCCGACATGCCCTTGCTCGGGTCTACCGACACGAAAGTGAGCGAGTGGGTGGCGACCGTGCCGAGACTCACCCACTGGGACTTCTGGCCGCTTATGACCCACTGGTCGCCATCGAGCCTGGCACGTACGTCCGGTGCCATCTTGGGCGTGCTCGACTCGGGCGCACCGAGAGCAACGAAGTCGGAACCGTGGTTGGGCTCGGTACCGCCCCAGCAGCCGATGATCTTCGCTTCTGTGTCGTTGACGAAAGGCGTGACGTAGGCGTTGATCAACTCTGGGTTGCCCGAAAGCGCGGCGGCCTGCGCGGGGAAGGAAGCCACGCCGATCGCCAGGGCGAGGCCCGAGCAGCCCCATCCGAGTTCTTCCGAGATGATGCAGCGCTCGCGCGGAGAGAGCCCCTGCCCGCCGAGTTCTTCTGGGATGCCGACCGAGTGGTAACCGAGACGGTAGGCCTTGCGCAACACTTCGTAGAGCGGCGAGTCCTTCTCAACGACCTGGTCGGCCGGCATTTCGTCGAGAACCTTAGCCGCCGGACGCAGGACGTCGGCCGCGAAGCGGTGCGCGGCGCGGCGCAATTCGCGCTCGCGGTCGGTGAGGTCCATGTCGAGGTCGAGATACTGCATGTGCAATCTCCTTGCTCCGCGATTCTTCGCTGCCGACGCCGCTACGCCGGCTGCGACGACCCGTTTTTCTCTCTGTCCCAGGTGCTCGCAGTCACGCCTTCCTTCTTCAGTTTGGCCTTCTGCACACGGTGAGTCTCGGTCTTGGGCAGCGACTCACGGAAGTCGATGTAACGAGGGACCATGAACTTGGCCATGCGCTGCTCGCAAAATGCCACCAGTTCCTCGGGCGTGACGTCCATGCCTGGTTTTCTGACTACGGCGAGCATGACGTCGTCCTCACCGAGTTCGGACGGCACGCCGTAGGCACCCGACTCCAGAACCGACGGGTGCTGGTTCACGATCTTCTCGATTTCGAAAGAAGAAATGTTTTCTCCGCGGCGACGCAGCGAATCGGTCGCGCGGTCGGCGAAGTAGAACCACCCTTCCTCGTCGCGCGAGGCGAGATCGCCGGTGTAGAACCAGCCTTCGCGGATCTTGGCGGCCGAAGCCTTCTCGTTCTTGTAGTAGTCGACGCGACGCGCCTCGGGATCGTCGACCTTGAAAACCAGTTCGCCGACCTCGTGCGGCTCGGCTTCGCTGCCGTCCTCGCGAAATACCCGCGCGTCAACGCCCGGAGGCGGCACACCCATCGACCCCTTGGGTCCGTTGCCGAGGTTGAGGAGCATGAAGCCGCCGCCGTCGACGGCGCCGTAACACTCCCAGATGTTGGTCCCGAAACGCTCTTCGAACTGCTCCCACGCCCACTTGGGCGCGGCAGCGCTGAACACGACGTGAATGCGATGCTCCTTGTCGCTGGCCCTGGGCGGCTGCTTGAGCAGGATCGGAATCATCGCCCCCAGCGCGTTGAACGTGCTCGCGTTGTAACGGCGCACATCGTCCCAGAAACGGCTGGCGCTGAAGCGGCGTCCGATCGCCACGGGAATGCCGCAGCGAAGCGCCTGCATGACACTCAGGAACAGCGCGTTGGCGTGGAAGAGCGGCAGACACGTGTAGAGGATTTCATCGGGGCCGTACGCAGCCTGCGCAAGCGCGACGACTCCCGCCCAGCTGAAGCCGCCGTGCTCTACCACGACCGCCTTTGGAAGCCCGGTGGTACCCGAAGTGTAGAGCAGTACGGCCTTGCCTCCCGTATCGAGATCGCGCCGGCGAGGCTCGGGCGAACCCTCTGCCGCCAACGCGGTGAGAGTCAGCGCGTCAGCCGGTACCGGCGTCGCGGCCGCGGGATCGACAAGGTAGGAAGTGTTGACGACGAGGAGCTTCAAACCACCGCGTTCAGCGCGAATTGCCAGCACCGGCTCGAGCAGGTCGGCATCGACGACCAGCGTATCGGCCTCGGAGTGGTCGATTATGTAACCGAGCCCTTCACCGCGCAGGGCTACGTTGATCGGCACCGCATAAGCGCCGAGCTTTTGCGTGGCGAAGAAAAGCTCGAGCCACGCCGGCGAGTTGTTCATCATGATCGCCACGCCGGAACCCTGCCTTACGCCGCGTGCAGCAAGCGCGGCCGCGATGCGGTTGGCGCGGCGGTCAAGCTCGGCGTAGCTGACGCGCTCGTTTTCGAACAGCAGAAAATCTTCCTCGCCCTTGGCCGCGGCCTGCTGCTCGAGCACCAGCGCGAAGGTATCGAAATTGGTCGTCACGGTGAGTTCTCCTGGGTTTGCTGGTCAAACGCCGCGCCGGGCAGGCCATTGCTGGCACCCGGCGCGGCGCGTCTGAAAGATACGCTGTCAGTTACTTCGCGAAGATATGCACGCCGGCGGCGCCGCCGAATCCCTGGCAGTGCGCGAGCGCAAGGCGTGCGCCCTGCACTTGCCGCTCACCCGACTCGCCGCGAAGCTGCTCGACGGCCTCGACGGCCTGAGCGATGCCGGTGGCGCCGAGCGGGTGCCCCTTGGCAAGCAGACCGCCGCTCGTGCTCACTTTTACGCGTGCGCCGGCGAGCCCCTGCTCGGCAAAGAGGCCGCCTTCGCCACGCTTACAAAGACCGAGGTTTTCGTAATGGATGATCTCGGCAATAGAGAAGCAGTCGTGCACTTCGGCGGTGTCGAGTTGGTCGGGCCGCACACCGGCCTGCTCGAACGCTGCGCGCATCGCCGCCGAGTTGATCTCGGTGATCCCCGCGAGCGGATCGCCAAGGTCGATCGACGGATCGGAACGCAGTACCGAGGCCACGATGCGGATAGGCTTGCGGGTCCCGCGCGCAACGTCGGCGCTGGCCACCACTACCGCCGCCGCGCCCGAAGTGGTCGGGCAACACATCAGCAACCGCAGGGGCGGTGCCACTTCGCGCGAAGCCATCACTTCGTCCAAGGTCACGGCCTCGTGAAACTGGGCTCGGGGGTTCTTGGCTCCGTAGGCCCGGTTCTTGACGGTGACCGCCGCGAGCTGCTCGAGCGTGGTGCCGTAGCGCTCGGAGTGAGAGCGAAAAACCGCGGAAAACAGCGCCGGAAGCGGCGCCACACCGGCCGGAGCACCGCGCTCGAGACGCGCGTCTCCACCCGTGGGGATGGCGCCGCGGCCCATCACCTCGACACCGAAGGCCAGTGCCACGTCGGCGATACCGTGTCCGACGGCCAGCGCCGCCGCGCGCAGCGCCGAAGTCCCGCTGGCACACGCGTTCTCGACGTTGAAGATCGGGATGCCTGTCATCCCGATCTCGTAAAGAACCCTCTGGCCGGCGGTCGAGCCTTGCATCACGTGACCGCAGTAGGCCGTCTCTACCGCCTCATAACCGACACCGGCGTCGGCCAGAGCTTCACGCACGGCCTCCGGCCCCAGATCCTGGATCGTCTTGCCTTGGTGCCGGCCGAACGTCGTCATGCCGACGCCGACCACGAAAACTTCACGCGGGAACGGATCGCCCATCCTTGTCTCTCCTCATCGTTGTCTCCACGCCATCCGCATGCCGCGATCGCGGTCAGGATTTTAGCTTTTCCCCGGCGTGTCCTGCATCTCCTGCATCATCGCGACGACGATACCGTCGGACTCCTCACCAAAGATCGGCGCGATGTCGAGAGCCTTGGCCAGATACTTGAGTTCGTCGAAGCGCCATGGAAGCGGAGCCTGAGCCTGTATCAGTTTGGCTCGCTCGAGTTCCTCGACCACTTTCCCGTCACGCGGAAAGGCGTTGTCGGCAGTGTTGAGCGAGAACATGTCCTCGAAAGGAAGACGCGGGCGCTGCCCGCCTGCCTCGGGCTGCTCCGCCGCATAGCCGACCGTCTGCACGCACAGCAGCTTGGAATCCTCGGGCAGGCCCAGCACCGTCTTGAGTTTCTTGTGAGCCGGCAGTCCCAGCAGGCAGGTACCGAGACCTTCCTCGAAGGCGACCAGCGTGGCGTGGGCGATTCCCTGACCGCAGTCCATCTCGGTCATGCCGCCGGTCTTCAAACTGTCGCCGGCAGCCGCGAAAAATGGGATGAGCTTCTCGTCGAGGTAGCGGTGGCTGTCATTCTTGTCGATGCCGGCCGCCCCGGCTTCGACCAGTTCGTGCAGCCGGTCCCCCTGTACCTTGACCGCTTGCCAGTCCAGCCACCAGACAATGATCACGGGCGCCAACCGCAGCTGGAATCCGCCCAGAGCCGACCCTTCCGGAATAGCGTCGAGAACCTCCTGCGACGCCGAGGCCTTCTCTATGACGGTGGCCCTAAGCGCCCGCACATTGCCCCAGAACGAGCACTGGCGAGCGGCTTCGAGCATCTTCTGGATTTTTTCCCTTTCCACCGGCCGGTACGGCGCCAGAAAGCGGATCGAGCGTCGGCGACCAATTGCTTCTTTAAGTTCCATCAAAGCCCCCCAATCGGTTCAGGTTTCCGTCTACTGTGGGTCCGCACACAAGCGCGCCGACCCAGCCTTACTCGGGATCGTGCGAACAGTCGCAATGCCGGTAAATGCGGCGCGAATCTTCCTTCCGAACCGCCGCTCCGTCAAGGCGACCCCGGATATTGAGTGCGGCTACGGACAGGGTCCCGAACACACGCGCACGGACGTTCGCAGGTTTGAGGAAAAGCCTCCTCTGACTTCACACTGCTGACAAAGCTGAAGCAGTTGCTTTTCGTAAACACGGCGTCTGTTCACGGACCATCAACGTCACCGCAATGCAGCCCAGCAGCCTGCCGAAGCATCCGGCGTGTCGGCAGCGTCGATCCGTCCCACCAGCGAAGCCGAAGGTAGTGCGCCAAGGGAAACGTGGCACGAGGCTTGCGTCCGCAGGTATGCAGCATCGAATCCGGACCAGGTCCTTGATGGGACGCGGTCCGGGCAGGGAGGTTTGCATGGATCCGACAGAGGCAGCGCTTGCCGACCGCCAGCGGCAGCGCCTCGGAATGGCGGCCGCTCTTCTCGCCGCGTTCGCAACAATGCTTGCGCTCGCGGCCGGGGACGCGACGGCCAACGCCGGGTTACGTTCGAGCCAGCACTTGTCTGGCGGGTATGGGCACGCGACGGCTGCAAGCGGAGCCGGGCACCCATAGATTCCGGTAACCAGCACGTTTGAAGAACACCACGGCGGTCTGCGTCGAGATACGCGGATCGTCGATCACCCCAAGGTTAACTTTGAACAGCGATCCTTGGGTAACGGCGAAAGCCAGGTAGGAGGCAACGAGAACCATGATTTCCATCACGTCACGAACAGTCTCCAGTTCGACAATCGAGCGCCGCTTGGCGCTGCGCACCATTTCGGCAACGGCAGTTGCAGTCGTCGCGGTGCTGGCCTTCGCGGCCACCTCTGCGCGTGCTGAGGGTGCAGCTCCGGATGCGGCAGGACTGTGGGCGAAGAACTGCGCCTCTTGCCACGGCAAGGACGGCAAGGGTTCGAAGGCCGGCGAAAAGATGGGCGTCAAGGACCTGACCTCAGCCGAAGTGAAGGGCAAACTCGACCGTACCAAGACTCTCGATTCGATGAACAAGGGTCTGAAGGTCGGCGACAAGCAAGTCATGAAGCCCTACACGGAGAAGTTGACCGCGGCCGAGATCGAGACCCTGGCCACTTACACCCTGTCCCTGAAGTAGCACCTGGCTCTCACCCAGACCCGAGCCCGTCGGTGTGTCTCCTCCGAGTGCACCGGCGGGTTCGGCGCTTCACCGCCAACGTCATTCTCCCTCACGCGCCGCGCCGCACCGAAAGTTTCTTCAGTGAGCCTCTACGGCTTGCCTGACCAAGGGCCGCACTCCATACATACGGGGTGGGCATCTACCAGAAATACGTCATCCCTCCGCTCCTCGACGCCACGATGCGAGTCAGACCCGTCATGCGCCAGCGCGCAAAGGTGGTTCCGCTCGCCCACGGCCGCGTTCTGGAAGTCGGCATCGGCACCGGGCTCAACCTTTCCTTCTACGACAAGACCAAGGTCGATACGCTGATCGGACTCGACCCGTCTCCCGAGCTTCAGGTGCTGGCGCGCAAACGCGCCGCCGAAGCCGGCATCGACGTGGATTGGCGCACTTTGTCGAGCGAGAAGATTCCGCTCGATGACGCGAGCATAGACAGCATCGTCGTCACCTATACGTTGTGCACGATTCCCGACATCCATGCGGCCCTTCTCGAAATGCGCCGAGTGCTCAAGAGCAACGGTGCGATCTACTACTCGGAGCACGGGCTGGCACCAGACGAGTCCGTGAGCAAGTGGCAGAATCGTTTGAATCCGATCTGGAAAGTCATCGCAGGCGGATGCAATCTCAACCGCAAGATTCCTACGCTGCTCGAAAACGCGGGCTTTCGCGTCGACGACCTCCAGACGATCTATCTTCCCGGACTACGCCCGCTGATGTTCAACTATTGGGGCACGGCAACGCTCGCGTAAACCGATTGCGCCGCGTGCCTTCGGAGACCCTCGTCTAAAGCTTGCGGCGAGAGCCGCTCGTGCCGTTCGGGTTCAGAAGAACAGGAAACTCTTCTTGTGCTCGAGATTTTTCTCGCAGCGCTTGAGCTGACTGCGGTAGCGCTCGGCTTTCTTGGCCACACGCTCGGCCGCAGCCATCAGCCATTGCTTTTGACGGTAGGTGCCGCGCCGGTAACCGTGAGGCCCTTCGTGGTAGGCGAGGTAGAGACTGTATGCGTCGTCCCTGCGGATGCCGCAGAGGTTAGCGCTGCGCGCGTTGTACCAACCGATGAAATCGACAGCGTCGGCGAATTCGTCTCTATCGGCGCCGCGTTCGCCGGTATCGTGCCGGTACTCGTCCCACGTCGAATCGAGGGCCTGGGCATAACCGAACGCGTCCGACGGGCGCTCTCCGGGAATGAAACCCAGGTATTTCCTGCGGGGCGGCTTGGCGTCACTTTCGAAGGACGATTCCTGACGGATGAAGGCAAGCTGGATGGAAATCGGCACGCCCCAGCGCTTGTTTGCGTCCAGGGCATCGTCGTACCACCCCTTGCGTTCGGAGAAGATCGCGCAGGCGTCGTCCACCTGATGCGGCGCCGCGGCGCTGCACGCGGCAAGCCCCGCCGCGAACACTGCAGCCACGAGACTGCACGCCCTTCCTCCACCGCACATCCTCATCGCGGTGATGGTAGCCGGGCTGGGTGCTTTCTTCCAGCGCCTCCGCCGACATCGCAGCCACGGCATCGTTCCCTGCGTATCGTCACACGCCGTGCCGATCACCTTACCGCGGCACCAAGTGACACTGCGCGCGCCGGTCATCCAAGTTCGTCGATCTCGGCGTCGCTGAGCCCCACGGACTTCATCACTTCGGCCGTGTGCTGCCCGAGTCGAGGTACCGGCGCGCACACACGCGGCACCGGCGGCGAAGCCGAAGTATCGGCATGGCGGAACCCGACCGGAGACGATACTGCACGGAACGGCTGATTGCCCTGACCGCCGTCGACCTCGATTATCCCTCCGTTGGCCAGGGCCTGGGCGTCGTTAACCGCTTCGGCCGGCGTCTGCACCGGCACCCACCACACCTCTTCGCGATCGAACGCGTCGGCCCACTCGTGCCGGGAGCGCGTCACGAAGATCTCGTCGAGAGTGCGGATCAAGTCGCGGCGATGGGTGCGCCGCAGCTTGGGCGTCGAGAAGCGCTGGTCCTCAGGCAAGTCGGGCCGATCGATTGCCTTGCACAGCAATGGGAAATGACGGTCACCTTCCAGGCCGATGAGCCAGAACCACGAACCGTCACCGGCCTGATAGCTGTTGACCATAGGATTGTCGGTCTCGGTGCGCGGCAGCGTGGAGCGCAGTTTGTCGTAGACGAGCTGGATGCCGAGATCCCAGCCGATGCAGTACATGCCGGTGCGCAGCAGCGACGTCTCGACCAGACGCCCGCGGCCGCTGCGCTCACGCTCGAACAACGCACCGAGAATTCCGGCCGCGGTCGCGATCCCGGTAACGTGGTCGCCGAAGCCGCCGCGCAGCGCCAACGGAGGCTGGCCGGACACGCGGAAAAGATCGGCGACCCCGGAACGCGCCCAGAACGCACCGACATCATAACCCGCGCGGTCGCGCTCCTCGCCCTCGAGGCCGTAGCCGGTTATGCTCGCGTAGACCAGGCGGGGAAAACGGCCGAGCAGTTCTTCGTGGCCGAGGCCGAGACGTCCGAGCGCAGCCGGCCTCATGTTGGTGACGAAAACATCGGCCGTCGACAACAGCTTGAACGCGGCTTCCTTCCCGGCCGCGCTGCGCAGGTCGATGACGACACTCTTCTTGCCGCGATTGTCGAGATCGAATGGAGGATTGTGAGGTGCGTCACTTCCCATCGACAACTGGAACAGGGCACGCATCGGATCTCCCGCCGGCGGCTCAATCTTAACGACCTCGGCTCCCCAGTCGGCCAAGAGGCCGCCCACCGCAGGGGCCGCCACCCAGACACCCATTTCGACCACCCGGATACCTTCGAGCATGAACACCCCCCGGCTTGCAGCCTCACTCCACGTCCCCGTCGCGACGGCCTGTGGCGCATAAGGCGTCGCAGCCATCGCCAAGTCCAGGATCGGGATCACCCCCGATATGCTTCTCCTTTACAAAGTACTTACCATTCGTGCTATTGGCAGCGGGCGTTCGGAGTCGCCCTCTCGTCAGAGATGAAACAGAGCGTCTGCTCGATAATGACCGCTAGATCGGAAGGAGAAACATCCCCGTGAGGGCTGACCGCTCCCCTGTCCTGATTCTCATCGCCGACGATGACGAAGAAGACCGCATGCTGACCCGCGAGGCCTTCGAAGAAAGAGGCCTCGACAATGAAGTTCGTTTCGTACGAGACGGAGACGAACTCATGGATTACCTCAAGCAGCGGGGCAAGTTCGCTGAGCCGTGGATGTCGCCGCGACCCGGCCTGATTCTTCTCGACCTCAACATGCCCAAGAAGAACGGGCATGAGTGTCTGGCCGAAATGAAAGCCGACCCCGAACTCAGTGACATCCCGGTGTTCGTCCTGACCACTTCGAGAGCCGAAGAGGACGTCCATCAGACCTACGAACTCGGCGGCAGTTCGTTCATCTCCAAGCCCGTGACGTTTCACGACTTCATGGAGTTGGTCACCTCTGTCACCGGCTACAAGATCGAAATCGTCCGCGCCTCCTGACGGCTGGCGAGGCCGGCCAGCTACCGTCCCCGCTTTCGAGCCACGCGTCGTCCTCGGATGAAACGTTACGAAAGTCTCTACAAGCTGCACCGTCTGCTGACGCTTCCGCATCAGCGGCCGCTGTCACTGGAGCGCCTGGCCGAAGAACTCGAATGTTCGCAACGTACCGTCAAGCGCTGCATCGCCGATCTGCGCGACCGTTTCGGTCACCCCATCGTCTTCGTGCGTGAGTACGGCGGCTATCAGTACGAACACTCAGGAGCCGAACTTCCCGGCCTTTGGTTCAACGAATCCGAGTTGACCGCACTGCTCACCATGAGACAGCTTCTTGCTTCGGTGCAGCCCGGCCTGCTCGAAAGCGGGCTGCTTCCCATCGGCAACCGCATCGAGACGCTGCTCAAGCAGACCGGCTGTCCTCCCACTGAAATCGCGCGACGCATCCGCGTCCTTGCCATGGGCCGCCGTAACTTCGACGACAAGGTTTTCCGTGCGTGCGCCGACGCCGTGCTGACCCGCCGCAAGTTGACGTTCATCTACGAAGCACGCGGCCGCCGCGACGAAGAAGAGAGCAGGACGGTTTCGCCGCAGCGCCTCTCGCACTATCGAGACAACTGGTACCTAGATGCCTGGTGCCATAAGCGCGACGGCCTGCGCACTTTCGCGCTCGATCAGATACGCGACCCGACGTTGTCGGACGAAACGGCCAAAGACATCGAGGAAACGCTCCTCGACGATATTCTTGCGTCGTCTTACGGAATTTTCGCAGGAGCACCGACGGCGACCGCCGTTCTTCGTTTCACCTCCGAACGCGCGCGCTGGGTCGCCAAGGAAAGGTGGCACCCCGACCAGAGCGGCCGCTTCATCGACGACGGTTCCTGGGAACTGAGCGTGCCGTACAGCAGACCCGACGAACTCATCATGGACATCCTGCGCTACGGTCCCGACGTCGAAGTGGTCGAACCCGAGCACCTTCGGGAACTCGTCCGTGATCGCCTGCACGCAGCGGCCGGCCGCTACGACACGACACGGCGACAAGCGTAATCACCGCTCTTTCGCCTTGTGTTCGTGACACAAGGCGGGGTTTTCCCTCTTTCCGCAGTCGCGCGAATGCAGATCGCGTCCGCGTGCCAGCTTCTGTCCTCAGGCGCCGTTATTTCATGGCTCATGAAAGACGAAGGAAGTGACACTCGACGGCAAAACCAAGTCGAAGCGGAAGGACCCGAAGAACATGAGGCCCGGAGCCTTGCGGCACTCGGCGTGGTGCGGCCCTTCTCCCGTCTTTGCGAAGACGAGCTGCGCGGGCTCGTTCGGCTGACACGGCACCTCAAGGTACGCGCACGCTGCCAGATCACTACGGTGGATGCTCATCGAGACGCCGCGATGATCCTCGTCAGCGGCCGCGCCAAGTTGTCGCTGCTTTCCGCACACGGAGAGGAATTCATCCTGGAAATACTCGAAAGCGGAGACCTGTTCTTCGAGCACGCCCTCGTCGCTCCGGTCATGAACACCGTCTACGTCGAAGCTCTGGCTTCGTGCACTATCATGCAGATTCCAGGCTCGGCGGCGCGCGCCGCGATCAACCGCTGCCCTGCCGCCATTGCCGAACTCGCACGTGTCTTGCGAGACAAGCTCGATCAGCGTAACGAGTTGATCAACGCACTCAGGTCGCCGCTCGACGAACGCATAACCTGGCGTCTGTCACGACTGGCCGAGCGCCACGGATCGGTCACGCCAGACCGTCTCGTCATCAATCACGGACTTTCACAACGCGACCTGGCAGCGACCGTCGGTGTGTCGCGCGAGTCTTTCAACCGCCACCTGGCCACGCTGGCACGAGAGGGACTTTTCGAAGTATGCGGCCGCAAGATCGTGGTCAGCGACCAAGAGGCGATCACACGACTGTCGACCGGGCGAGCCCACACAGGGCCTCGCACAGGTTGCTTCAGCAACTCCGCAACGCGACCGCCATCAGCCGCTTCCCGCGCAGCGGCGCGGTAGACATCACAACCCGCAGCAGCAGCGACCGCACGAACGGCGATGATCTATTCGTCGCGCCCGAGAGACAACCGGTTCAGACAGATCTGGCTTTCCGGAGCGACTACGGGCCGCTGGTGGTGGTCGTCGCCAACGTCGTCGTAGTAGTGCTCGTAGTAGTGGTGGTCGTCGTGGTCGTGGTCGTCGTGGTAGTAGTCGTGCTGACACTGACAGCGCCATCCGTAGCGGCGTTGGCACACGCTGCTCCGTCGGTGAGACGGCAGATAGTAGTCAGTATGCCGAACCCAGGGTCGGTGGTTCCGGTTCGCTCAAACTTGCAGAAAGCCAGCGTGGCTCCGGGCGCGATCCCCTTGCCGTTGGTGATCGTGATGGTGAGTTCGTTGGTATCGGAAACGACAGCCGTGAATTCAAACTCGGCCTTGCACGTCGCATCGCAACCGTCACCGGATTGCAGATCACCGTCATCGCACTCCTCACTGCCCTCGACCGTACCATTGCCACACACTGGGGAGGTACGGACGGTGGTGGTCGTCGTGGTGGGGCCTCCAGTGATGGTCGTGGTCGGGCCTCCAGTCGTCGTCGTGGTACTCGACGTCGAAGTCGAAGTAGTCGTTGCGGCCGCACTTTCGACGGAACCGGCCGCGCTCGAACGGCCCGCTCCGACGGCCGCCACGGCAAGCGACGTAGCGGCAGCGCCTCGTTCTCTGGCTACTTTCAGCTGATATATCAGCCGCGGCCCGGCAGCCGCACCAACTTCACATTTCGCGTCGGTGCCCGGGAATTTGCCGCTGGAATGACTGACTACGAACTGTATCTGCGCCAAGGTCTCGGCGCTCGTACCGAGGAAGAAAGAAATCGTCTCGGGGCTGACACTGGGACCGCAACCGGGAACCGTAACAAGACCCGCTGCGCCGCAGGCCGCAACCAGGACCGCCAGCGTCGTCCGGACTGCCGTCCAAAGCCCGCGGCGGCGGGCCGAATTCCACAACCCATGAATCGAACTGCCGCCGTTACCGTTACCGTCAATCCCCGTGCTCGTCGCCATGTCTGCCCCACCTTGCGATCGAAGTGAGCGCGGGTCGCCCCCTACGCTGCGGACCGATTCTGGGCCAGTCCGGCCGCCTTTGCCAGCAGTCACGCGCGCCGCGAACGCGGCCGCGAACGAGAGCGCCGATCCGTCGCCGCGTAGTCTCCGGCGACGAGACACGACAGATACGGCACACTGCGCTGCCGCGTGCCCAAGCCACGGCGAAGCAACCGGCGCTCTGCGCAACCGGCACGAGGACCCCGCGACCGAAAGATCAGTTGCCGAAGAACACCACGGAGCGGTCGGCGAAGTTGATGACCGGAGTCCACCACAGGCCGAAAACCAGGGTGCCGGCTACCAGCATGCCGATCAGTACGCCGTTGGAAGTATCGACCGCGATTTCGGGGTCGCCGGCCACCGGCTGATCGAGGAACATCGCCCGCGCGATGCGGACGTAATAGGCCAGACCGACCACGCTGTTGAGGGCCGCAACCAAAGCCAGCAGCCACATCTTCTGCTCGATGACCGCCGCGAACAGGTAGGCCTTGCCGATGAACCCGGCGAAGGGCGGAAGCCCGGCCAACGAAAACAGAAAGATCAGCATCGCGATCGCCACGGGCGCTCCGCCTCTCCATGCCAACCCGCGAAAGGCCTCTATGTCCTCGCGGCCGGTCTGGTTGACCACCAGCAGCAGCACGGCGAAGGCACCGAGGTTCATCAGGTAGTAGACCACCGAGTAGAACAGGATCGCACGCAGTCCGCCGTCGGTCAGCACGACGAAGCCCATCAGCATGTAACCGGCGTGCGCAATCGAAGAGTAGGCGAGCAGACGCTTTACGTTCTGTTGGCGCAGGGCG
Organism: uncultured bacterium; assembly: GCA_903893315.1. Classification (GTDB taxonomy): domain Bacteria; phylum Desulfobacterota; class Binatia; order UBA1149; family CAITLU01; genus CAITLU01. Next base: position 42,714 of record CAITLU010000028.1, on the reverse strand, counting down.
GTCAGGTTGCCGACCGTCATCGTTACCATGGCGACCACGCTCATCAGCGTCGGCCACGCAACTCCGTGCAGCGCGGTCCAGGTTCCGTCACCAACCGCCGAAGACAGGGCCGGGTAGAAGAAACGTATCAGCAGCGCCAATCCGGCGGCCTTCGAACCGACGGCGAGGTAGGCGGTGATCGGCAGCGGTGAGCCTTCGTAGACGTCGGGGCTCCACTGGTGGAAAGGCACCATCGCGATCTTGTAGCCGATGCCGACCAACGTCAGCGTCACCGCGATGAACAGGATCGCGCCGTTGCCCGGCACCGCCGCGACCGCGGCCAGCTTGTGACCGAGTTCGGCGTAATCGAGCGTGCCTGTCAGCGCGTAAAGCAAGCTGAAACCGTACAACATCGCTCCCGACGCCACGCCGCCGTAGATCAGGTATTTGAGGGACGCTTCGGCGCCGCGCTCACGGTGGCGCAGGAAACCCGACAGAATGTACGAGGTCAGACTGACGAACTCGAGAGCCAGATAGGCCATCAGCAGGTTGGTGGCCGAGGCCATGTAGAACATGCCGAGCGTGCCGGCGAGAAGGATGGAGTAGTACTCGCCCGGATGCTCACCATCTAGTTCGCGCGATCCGGTCGACATCCAGATCGTCGCCAGAGTGGTGAAGCCGAACAGGAACTTGAAGAACAGCGCGAACGAATCCAGCGCCACCATACGGTTGAAGAGATAGCCCTGCTGCGCACTCGCACCGTAGCCGATCGTGAAGATCGCGAACGCGACGATGAGCAGCGCCACTTCACCGAGCCGGGCCTTCATTCCCGTGAAAACGTCGAGCAGCAGCACGACGATGCTGCCGCCCGCGAGCACTAACTCGGGAACGTGGTAGGCCAGGGATGCGGCGTTGCCTAGGTCCATCTTGCGCAGCCTCGCCTCAGCGCAGCACGGCCTGCGCCGCAGCCGGCACGGCTGAACTCACGGTGTCACCAAGCGCGACCAGGGTAGGCCCGAACAGATCGAGCACCGCGTGCGGATAGACGCCAAGGACGATGACGATGACGGTCAGCGGTACCAGCGTGACGATCTCACGCCAGTTCATGTCGGGAAGCCCTGCGTACTTTTCGTTGACCGGACCGAGCCACACGCGCTGCAGCATCCAGAGCATGTAACCGGCGGTGAGCACCACGGCGGAGGCGGCGATGATCGCCAGTGGCTTGGAGTATTGCCAGGTTCCGAGCAGTACCAGGACTTCGGAGATGAACGCGGAGAAACCCGGCAGTCCGAGCGCCGCAAAGAACGCGATCGTCACGAACCCGGTGTAGATCGGCATCACCGACGCCAGACCTCCGAACCCGTCGATGTTCCTGTGGTGGGCCCTGTCGTAGATGACACCGACCAGCAGGAACAGCATCGCGGTAACGGTGCCGTGGTTGAACATCTGCAGGACCGCGCCGTTCATGCCCTCGGGCGTCAGCGTTGCCATGCCGAGCATCACGTATCCCATGTGCGAGATGCTCGAATAGGCGACCAGGCTCTTCATGTCCTTCTGCGCCATCGCGCACAGAGCCCCGTAAACGATGTTCCAGCAACCCAGCACTCCCAGCGCCCAGAAGGCGTACTCCTGCGTCGCCAACGGGAATACGGGGAAACACACGCGCAGGATGCCGTAGGTGCCCATCTTCAGCAGCACGCCCGCCAGGATCACCGAGATCGCCGTCGGCGCTTCCACGTGGGCATCGGGCAACCAGGTGTGGAACGGGAAAGCCGGAATCTTGATGGCGAAGCCGATGAAGAGAGCGATCCACGCCCAGGCCTGGAAGCCGTGAGAGTAGGTCGGAGCCTTCTCCATCAGGACCATCATGTCGAAAGTGTGAGGCGTGTTGGCGAAGTACAGGGCCAGCATCGCGATCAGCATCAGCACCGAACCGATCAGCGTATAAAGGAAGAACTTGATCGCGGCGTACTCGCGCCGCGGGCCTCCCCAGATGCCGATCAGAAAGTACATCGGCAACAGCATGAGTTCCCAGAAGATGAAGAAGAGAAAGAAGTCCAGAGCCGAGAACACCCCGATCATGCCGGTCTCGAGGAGCAGGAAGAGAGCGAAGTAACCCTTGACCCCCTTTTCGATTCCCCACGAGGCCAGTATGCACAGTGGCGAGAGCAGAACCGTCAGCAGCAGCATCGAGACGGAGAGCCCGTCCACTCCCATCAGGTACTGCACGTTGAAGGCCGGAATCCACGCGTGTCTCTCGACGAGTTGCATGGTGGCCACCGAACGGTCGAAGTGCTGGAAGAGCCACACACCAAGCAGCAGGCCCGGCAAAGTGGACACGAGGGCCGTCCAGCGCACCAGATTCGCGTTGCCGCGCGGCAGCACGAGCACCACGAGCGCCCCCAGCAAGGGCAAAAAAGTCATCAGAGTCAGGAAATGTTCCATGGTCCCTACCAAGCGCCCGCCAGCAGGACGGCCGTTACGCCGATCAACAGGACGTAGACATAGGCGTTGATGTTGCCGGTCTGCGCCAGGCGCAGTGCACCACCCACGCCGTTGAAGGCGCGCGCCGTGAAGTTCACCAGGCCGTCGACGACGACCTTGTCGATACCACCGCCGAGAATGGAAACGGCGCGCACCGAAGCCGCCGCGCCGTTCACCACTCCGTCGATGATCACCTTGTCGAACCAGCCGAGCGCCCGCGACAGCGCCAGCGTGCCGGCCAGAACGGTCCCGTAGTAGAACTCGTCGACGTAGTACTTGTTGAAGCTCAGCCGGTACGGCACGCCGCGGGCGATGCGCGAAAACGTGTCGGCGTTAAGGCTCTTGCGCAGATAGACGAGGTAGGCGAGCGTGATGCCGGCGAGCGCTACCAGCACCGACACCACCATCAGCGCGTACTCAAGTTCGAGCCCCTCGTGCTCGACGCCGTGGTGTTCTCCGCCCGACGCGAAGACCGGGCTGAGCCACTCGGTGAACAGATTGTTACCGCCGAGCGCGGACGGGATGCCGAGCCATCCGGCCGTCAGCGCGCCGCAGGCGAGCAGCACCAGCGGAAGGGTCATCGCCGCGGAGGATTCGTGCACTTCGTGAACGTGGTGCCCGTGATGATCGGCGGCGTGCGCAGAGGCGTGCGGATCCAGCGATGCTCCCGCACGACTCTCACCGAAGAACACCAGGAACACCTGCCGGAACATGTAGAACGCCGTCAGCCCCGCCGTGACCAGGCCGACGCCCCACAGCAACGGGTCGTGCTGATAGGCCTTCAGCAGGATCTCGTCCTTCGAGAAAAAGCCGGCCAGCGGCGGCAGCCCCGCGATCGCCATCGTCGAAACCAGGAAGGTCCAGAACGTCAGCGGCATCTTGGTGCGCAGCCCGCCCATCCTTCGCATGTCCTGTTCGTGGTGCGAGGCGTGAATCACGCTACCCGCGCCCAGGAACAGGCAGGCCTTGAAGAAGGCGTGCGTGACGAGATGGAAGACTCCGGCCGCGTAAGCTCCGCAGCCCAGGGCCACGAACATGTAGCCGAGCTGGGACACCGTCGAGTACGCCAGCACCTTCTTGATGTCGTGCTGGGTGACCGCGATCGTCGCGGCGAAAATAGCCGTGGTGGTACCGACCACCGCGATGACGTTGAGGGTGAACGGCGCCAGCGAGAACAGGCAGTGCAGACGGCTGACCATGTAGACGCCGGCAGTGACCATCGTCGCCGCGTGGATCAGGGCCGAGACCGGAGTTGGACCGGCCATCGCGTCGGGCAGCCAGACGTAGAGAGGTATCTGCGCCGACTTGCCGGTAGCGCCGATGAAAAGCAGCAGGGTGGCCAGCGTCGCCACCGGAACACCCCACAACGCCTGCCCTTCAAGCAGCCCGACGACGGTATCGAGTTCGCGAAACACCAGGGTCGCGTGCCCGAGTCCCGCAAGAGACCAGAACAACAGCATCGTACCGCACAGGAACGCGAAGTCACCGATGCGGTTGAAGAGGAAAGCCTTGTTGGCGGCCGCAGTGTTGGCGTGATCCTTGTACCAGAACCCGATCAGCGCCCACGAGCAGAGCCCGACTCCTTCCCAGCCCACGAACATCACCAGAATGTTGTCACCGAGAACCAGCGTCAGCATCGCGAACAGGAAAAGGTTGAGCAGCCCGAAGAAGCGCCACAGCGCGGGGTCTTCGTCCATGTACCCGAAGGAGTAAATATGGATGAGACTGCCGATGCCGGTCACGACCAGAACCATCACGGCCGACAACGGATCGAGCTGGAAAGCCAGCGAGACGTTGAGCGAGCCTACGTGCAGCCAGGGCAGGACGTTATCGAGAAGAAGCCGGCTTTCGGGCTCGAGCGCGCGCAGCTTCAGGAAACCCGTCACCGCGATCGCGAAACTTGCCAGCGCCATGCCCGATCCGAGCACCGCGACGCCGGCGCGTCCGACGGAACGTTGAATCCGCGACCCGAGAGTCAGGTTGATAGCCGCACCGATGAGAGGCAGCAGTACGATCCAGCGCAGCGCTTGCATGCTCTCTTCCAGCCTCAGCCTTGCAGCGTCGTCAGACGCGACGTGTCGATGGCGCGCATGCGCCGGTAAATGCCCAGCACCACCGCCAGTCCGATCGCGGACTCGGCGGCTGCCAGCATGATGATGAACACCGCGAACACCTGCCCGTCGAAACCCGAAGAACCGAATCGCGAGGCAGCCACGAAGTTGATGCCGGCCGAGTTCAGGATCAGCTCGATGCCCATCAACACGCCGATGGCGTTACGCCGCGTCAGGACGCAGAACAAGCCCAGGCACAGCAGTACCAGACTCACGAAGAGGTAGTGCGCAAGTCCTACCGTTGTCATCGACATACCCAACATAACCGTCTGCGTCCTTGTCCTGCCGCCCTACTCCGCCGTTTCCTTGCGCGTGAGCACCACGGCACCGACCAGCACCGCGAGCAGCACCAGCGACGCCACCTCGAAAGGCAGCACGTACTGGCCGAGCAACGCGTTACCGATGCCTGCGGTAGAGGTCTGGGCGGACACCTCTCCGGACGGTCTCACCCACTGAGCCTTGGCCATCGCACGCAGCAACAATACAAAGAGTCCAGTGGTCAAAAGACCAGCCGCGGTACTGCCCACCGCCCGGTTCGAAACCGCGACGTTCTGAATCCCTTGCGTGAGCATGACGGCAAAGAGCGTGATCACCAGCACGCCGCCGACGTAGATCAGAACCTGAACACCGGCGACGAAGTCGGCCGACAGCGTGATGAAGAGACCGGCGACGCCGAACAGAGCCACCATCAACGAGAGCGCCGAGTAGAGGATGTGACGCGAGAAGGCCACCCCAGCGGCGCCGACGATAGCGAGCGCGGCCAGCACGAAGAACATCACGTCGGCCGCCGTCACGATTGCACCTCCGGCGCAGCAGCGGGAGCAGCGGGAGCAGCGGGCGCAGGCTTGGCGGCGGGCGCGGCCTCTTTCTTCGGCGCCTTGGGAGCGGCCTCGGGAACCGCGAACTCGTTCACGTAACGCATGCCGCGTTCCAGGATCGGCACGATGGCCGGGTCGTCCTCACCAGCTTTCTTGGGCTTGTAGGTGACGGTCGGCTCCAGGACGAAACGGCGTACCATCGACTCGAGCGAGTAGTCGGCGCCTTCGAACTCGCGCGTGTGGTGGATCGAGCCGGTCGGGCACGGCTCCGAACACAGGCCGCAGTACATGCACTTGGCCAGATCGATGTCGAAACGCACCAGCAGGTTCTGCTTGGTCTCCTTGTCCTTGAGCACCTCGATGAGGATGCAGTCGATCGGACAGGCGCGTTCGCAAGCCAGGCAGCCGGTGCAGATTTCGAGGTCGACTTCGAGGAAACCGCGGTAGCGGTACGGAAGCGTGTCCTGCACGCGCACCGGCATGCGGTCGGGATACTGCACGGTGTATGGCCGGCGGAAGAAGTGCGAGAACGTCACCGCCATGCCGTCGAAAATCGAGGTCACGCTCTCGACAATATTACCGACGTAACCGCTCACGCGTCGCCCCTTGGCGGCGTGCCGCCGAAACAAGCCCTTTGCGCTACTGCATCTTTCACGCCGCGCCCTCGCTGATGCGTCCGAGCCGGCCGTAGTTGGCACGCCGCAGGTGGAAGAACACCCGTCTCGCGAACTGGACGAGGATCGCAGCAGTCATCGCCACCATGATCCAGCGCAGCACGATGCTGCCCTGGGGCAGGACGACCATCATAGTGGCGGTACCGACCACGTTGACGAGCCCGATCGGGACCATGTACTTCCAGCACAGGGTCATGAACTGGTCGACGCGTACTCGCGGAAGCGTGGCCCTTACCCACATCGCCACGAACACCCAGAAATAGGCTTTGACGAACATGGTCGCGAACTGCGCCACCGCCAGCACGACGCCGTTGTCGGTGAAATGCGGAACTTGCCATCCGCCCATGAACAGGGTCGAAACCAGCACCCCGATCACGTAGAGATTGCCCCACTCGGCCAGGAAGAACAGCAAGGAACGCATCCCGCTGTACTCGGTGGCAAAGCCCGCCACCAACTCGGAGTCCGCCTCGGGAAGATCGAACGGCGTGCGGTTGCCCTCGGCCAGCGCGCCGACGAAGAACAACAGGAAGGAAACGAACAGGAAGGGGCTGTGGAACATGTGCCACGAAGTGGGCGCCCAACCCTGGGCCGAGATGATGCCCTGCATCGACAGCGTTCCCGACAACAACACGACCGGAAAGATCGAAAGCCCCACCGGGATTTCGTAACAGATGATCTGTGTTGCCGAACGGATGCCACCGAGCATCGACCACTTGTTGTTAGATGACCAACCGGCCATCAGGATGCCGATCACCACCAGCGACGTGATCGCGCTGATGTAGAGGATGCCGATGTTGAGGTCGGCGATGATCAGCGAACCGGCGAACGGCAGCGCCACGAACGCCGCGACGAAACCCGCCACGACCACATAAGGCGCGATCCGAAACAGCGGCACGTCGACTGCGGCCGGAATCACGTCTTCCTTGAGAAGGTTTTTGAGGCCGTCGGCCAGCCACTGCAGGAAGCCGCCGGGACCTACGCGGTTGGGCCCTATCCTCGACTGGATGCGGGCCCACACACGGCGCTCCACCCAGCTCGTGATGCCGGCTACCGGCAAGATGAACACGAACACGACCAGGGCGCCGAAGGCCAGCATCCCGATCAAATACACCAGAGCCGGCGACACCGTCGGGTAACCCGCCGCGATCGCATCCAGATACGCGCGCATCAGCGATCCACCTCGGGCGCCACGATGTCGAAGCTGGCGATGAGCGCGACCAGATCGGCGATCATCAGGCCGCGGCTGAGTTCTTCGATCATCGCCATCGCCGCAAACGAGCCCGTGCGAATGTGAACCCGGTACGGATACTCAGTGCCGTCCGCAACCACGTACCAGCTCTGGTCGCCGCGCGGAGTCTCGACGTGGACGTGCACCTCGCCTGCCGCCGGCTTGTAGTTGCGCGGCACCTTGGCGATCACCGGCCCTTCGGGCAGACCGTCGATGGCCTGGCGCAGGATCCTGGCCGACTGGCGCATTTCATGAAGGCGCACGATGTAGCGGTCCCAGCAATCGCCGACGCTGCCGTGACGGCCTTCGCCGATCGGCACTTCGAAATCGAACTCGGGATAGACGCTGTACGGAAGGTGCTTGCGGATATCGTACTTGACGCCGCTGGCGCGCAGATTGGGTCCTACCAGGTTGTAGGCGATGGCGCGCTCGCGCGACACGACCGCAACATTTGCGAGACGCTCGATGTAGATCTTGTTGCCCGACAGCAGATCGTCGAGTTCGTCGACGTAAGGCTCGAAGTGGTCGAGGAAACGCAGCACCTTCGCGCCGAAGCCGGGAGGAAGATCCCAGGCCACGCCGCCGATGCGCATGTAGTTGAAGGTCAGGCGCGCTCCGCAAAGCTCTTCGAGAAGATCGTTGATGAGTTCGCGCTCACGCACCGCGTGGGTGAACGGAGTGATCGCGCCGATGTCCATGCCCATCGCGCCGGCGGCAAGCAGGTGCGAACAGATGCGGCCGAGTTCCGCCGCAATAACCCGGCAGTACTCTCCGCGGCGCGGAACCGTGACGCCGCCGAGAACTTCGGCCGCCATCGCCCACGCCTGATTGGTCGTCATCGCCGCGACGTAGTCGACGCGGTCGGTATAGGGCATGAAGCCGTGCCAACCGACCTTCTCCGCGATCTTCTCTATCGAACGGTGCAGGTAACCGACGTCGGCCTTGGCCGAACGCATCACTTCGCCGTCCGCACGGATGATGAAGCGCAGCACACCGTGGGTACTCGGGTGCTGCGGCCCCATGTTGAGGACCATGTCTTCGGTCGCGAATACGTCGCGACCGTCGGCGAACTCCAACTCTAGCGACATCGCTTCCGCCTCGTTTCCCGACAGCGAGGCGCTGCTGCGTAAAACGCCGCCATCACCGCCGCTCCGAGAGTTTGAGTGCGCTCTCACGCACGGTCGAGATGCCGTGGTACTCGGGTGCTTCGACGTAGTCCTTGCGCAGCGGGTAGCCTACCCAGTCGTCCGGCAGCAGAAGACGGCGCAGGTCGCTGTGGCCGAGAAAGATAACGCCGAGGAGATCGTAGATCTCGCGCTCGAGCCAGTTGGCGGCAGGCCACACCCTCTCCACCGTTCTAACTTCGGGACGGTCGCGCCGAGCGCCGACCTTCATGACGAAAGCATGGCGGTGGACGTACGAGAACAATTCGTAGGTTATCTGGATCCTGCCGCGCGTCGGCCGGTCACAACCGGAAAGGTTGTTGAGGCAGTCGAACGCCAGGTCGGGATGGTCGCGCAACACCAACGCGACTTCTTCAACCGCCGACGGATCGACTTCGACATAGTCGAACAGCCGCGCGCTCTCCACCGGGCCGACCGCGGCGCCGAAGCGTTCGTGGAGAAATTGTTGGATCGCCGCTGTATTCATAGGCCCCTGGCGGTCACTTCCGGACCTGCCGGCTTCAGGCTCGGACTGCGTCGGTGCGCAGCTGCGGCTCGCGCACCAGCCAACGCTCCTGCATCATCTTCTTTTGAAGCAGCAACAGACCTTCGGTCAGAGCCTCAGGCCGCGGTGGACACCCCGGAACGTAAACATCCACCGGAATCACCTTGTCGACTCCGTCGCACACCGAATAGGCAAGCTGGAAGAGCCCGCCACAGTTCGAACAACTGCCCATCGACAGCACATACTTGGGATCGGGCATCTGCTCGTACAGAACCTTGGTGCGCAGCGCCATCTTCAGCGTCAACGTCCCGGCGACGATCATGAGGTCGGAAACCCGCGGCGTCGCGCGAGGAGCCATCCCGAAACGGTCGAGATCGCTGCGCGGGCCGCCGGTCTGCATCATCTCGATGGCGCAGCACGCGAGACCGAAGAGCATGTACCAAAGTGAAGACTTGCGCGTCCAGTTCAGGAGCTGATCCACTTTCGTGGTGAGCACCATCTCCGGCACGGTGTTAAGCAGCGACATCGACCCTTCCCCCCGGCGCCGCCGCGTCGGTACGTCCCGGCGCGGGCGCCGGAGCAGGAGCTATGGTCTTCATCCAATCCAGATCGCCCTTGCGCCACACGTAGACCAGGCCGCAAACCAGGATCGCGATGAAAAGAATGATCTCGGACAGCGCGAAGAGACCGCGTCCGTCGGCCACCCATTGCTTGAACACCGTCACCACCGGGTAGACGAAGGCGACCTCGACGTCGAAGATCACGAACACCAAGGCGACGACGTAGAAACGAATGTTGAAGTTGATCCACGAGGATCCTTCAACTTCGATTCCGCATTCGTAGGTGGTCAGTTTGGCGCGCTCCGGATTTGAAGGCCGGAGAAGAGCACCGAGGCCCATCATCAGCGCGCACAAGAATGCGCCGAGACCGAGAAAGACCAGGATGTTGGCGTAGTCGAACTGCATGCGATGCCTTGAAATCCTGGGGGCTCATCCGGTTAACATCCACACTTCAGCAAGTCAATTTCCCTCGGGCGGCATCCGCGTCGACTTCACATTCGAGCCCGCGCTTCGGGTCTCGCGCTGCAGCGTCGGTGCTCCTTCAGCTTGCGAAGTCCACCCAAGCGGCAGCGGCAGAACGTTGAGTTGGCCGGTAAGATGATTGCGATCGACGTAGACGTCGGTCTCGTAGACTTCGCGCACGTTGGCGTAGGTGATGACTTCGCTCGGAGTGCCGCACGCGAACAGCCGACCGCCGCGAAGCAGCGCCACTCGCTCGAAATACAGGGCTGCAAGGTTCAGATCGTGCAGCACCGACACCACCGTCAGCCCGTCTTCGAGGCTGCGCCTGCGCAGCAAGTCATAGAGGGCGACCTGGTGCTTGATGTCGAGGAAGGCTCCCGGCTCGTCGAGCAACAGCAGATCGGGTTGCTGGGTCAGCGCCCGCGCCACTGCGGCGCGCTGCTTCTCGCCGCTGGAGAGACTGTCGAAGATGCGCTCGGCCAGCGCGAGCACGTCCATCGCTTCCATCGCCGAGCGCGCCACATCCAGGTCGTAATCGGATTCGAGACGAAAGCCTTCGACGTGAGGAGCTCTCCCCATCAGAACAACTTCTTCGACGGAGTAGGGAAACCCAACGAGCGGCTGGGCGCTGACCACGGCGACACGACGCGCGAGGAGACGGCGCACCGAACTCGAAGGATCGAGCCCGCACGCTTCGATTCGCCCCTGGTCCGCAACCAGTTCACCGGCTGCCAGCCGAAGGAGGGTGGTCTTGCCCGACCCGTTGGGTCCTATGATCGCGAGGCTGGAGCCGGCCTCCACCTCCAGCGAAACGTCCGTCAGCCGCTGCCCCGCCGATCCATTGGCGCGATAGGCAAAAGAAACCCCCGTAAAGCGAAGAGCCGCCGCCTCGGCAACTCCGCCGGGCCGCACCTTCCCCTGCACCGGAGCGCTCACAAGGCCTCTTCGCGCAGCGGACGGCGGCGCAGCAGGTAGACGAAAAAGGGAGCCCCGGTAAGAGCCGTAATGGCGCCGACCGGGAGTTCGGCCGGTGCGCTCACCCAACGGGCCAGCGCATCGCAGACGACCAGGAAAGCCGCGCCGCCGAAGAATGACGCCGGCAACAGCAGTCGGCAGTCGCTGCCCAGCAGCCGCCTCAGGACGTGGGGCACCACCAGTCCGGCAAAGGTGATGATGCCGCACAGCGAGACCACCGCACCGACCAGCAGAGAGGAGGCCACGAAGACGCGGCGGCGCACCGCCTCCGCGTCCACCCCGAGGCTGCGCGCAGTTTCGTCGCCCAACGACAGCAGGTTCAGGGAGTGCGTGTCGCGCAGCAGCACGAGCACCGCCCCAAGCACCAGCACGGCAACCACGAGCAGCACGGAATAAGGCTCGATGGCGATGCCGCCCATCATCCAGAAGACGATCGAGTGAGAGCGCTGCAGGTCGACGATGGCGTTCAGCAGGAGGATGAGCGCGGCGGCGAACGTATTGAAGATGACGCCGAGCAGCACCTGGGTGTAGGGATCGAGGCGGCCGCGCACATGGGCCAGGCGATAGACCAGGACGCTCGAGGCCGCGGCGCCGCCGAAGGAGAACAGGGGCACCGCACTGTGGATCAACGCCGTCCCCGGAAGCAGCGCTATCGCAACCACGGCAGCCAACGCAGCTCCGCCGGAAACTCCAATAATTTCAGGACTTGCCAATGGATTACGAAGTGTCGATTGAAGTGCGGCCCCGGACGTCGCCAGGGCGGCGCCCGCAAGCGCGGCAAGCAGCACCCGGGGCAGGCGAAGGTCGAAGAAAATCGTCCGCGCGCCGCTGTCGCCGGCCCACACCGCCGCGAAATCGAGAGGCACGCTGCCAATGAGAAGGGCCACCGCCATGGCGGCCAGCATCGCCGCAGCACACAACGCAACGCCCACTGCCAGACGGGCAGGGGTCAGACGGCCAGTGCGCCGAAACCGCGTCACTTGGGATTCTCCAACCCCGGCTGTCCGGGGTGCAGCCTCGCGGCCAAAAGCCGGGCCGCCCTTCCAAGGCGAGGGCCGGGGCGCAGAAGCAAGGAATCGGGTTCCCCGTCCCTGCCTCCCGGATTGGAACCATCGCTGCCGTCATAGACCCGCCGTTCGGCAACGGCGGGAAGCGTCGAGAGCCCCGCCCAAGCCTGGAACGCGCTCGTACCTGCGACATCCGGACCTGACGAATCACCAGATACGGCAGGGCGTTCCATCGGAACAGACAGGTCGAAGATGACCTGGGGTTGTTGCTGCACGAGGTACTCCATCCCGACCTGGGGCCAGCGACCGCCGACGGCGTCGGCAACGTTGTCGCCCCCTGCCAGAATGACCAGTTCGCCGAGGTAACTCGATGGCCCCGCCAAAATGAGAGGCTCACGTCCAACCGCCACCGCAACCTTCGGGCGCTCCAGACCCGCCACCGCCGAACGCACCATCTCGAGTTCGGCATCGACCCCGGCGACCAGGTCCCTGCCGCGGGCCCCCTCTCCAACTGCTTCGGCCACCGCCAGCATTCCCTGCCTGGCTTCCTCCATACCTCCGTCTGCATGGACCACCGCAACGCGAACCCCTGCCCTTTGCAGAGCCGCGACCACGCTCTGGTTGCCGGGGCTGGGCGAAGTGAGAACCAGATCCGGGGCCAGAGCCACGATGGCCTCCGCCACCGGCGCCGTGAAGGTTCCAACTTTCGGAAGTGACTGCACCGACGTCGGAAAATCACAGGAAGTGGAGACCCCGACCACGCGGTCGCCGATACCGAGAGCAAACAGGGTTTCGGTAATTGACGGGACCAGGGACACCAGACGCCGGGGCACCGATACATGATCCGCTTCGGTTCCGACGGACGCCGCGTCAATGTCCGCCTGGACTGCTGCTCCGCCGCTTGCCGGGGCAGCCTCGGCCTGAGCAGCGTGCAACGCGGTCGTCGGAGGTGAGGCGCAGGCCGTCACCGGCACAGACATCGCCCAAACGCCGACCATCACACCGAGCGTGACACGATTTCTTCCTCCGGCTCTCAACAGGTTCGACAACAAATGCAGTCCACCGACGCCCGCCGTGTTTTTTTCCAGGCAAGCCTCGAATGAAAGCGAGAGGCAGGCGTCTATGCTTCCGAAGGCGGACGTACCGGGAGTTTCTCCCCTCCTTTTTCTCCCGTACGTCTTGCCCCTGGGCGGTGTTACCCCGCACCTCCCAGGAACCGGAAAGAAGATCGCGGTGACGGTTCCCTCCACCAACCCGCGGTCTCCGGTCCTCACCAGCCGGGCAGCCATCCCCCCCCCCTGGCTGCCCGGCTTTTTCTTGCCATTTCGCCGATCAGAACGCAGGCAACAAAAGCGCGGCGCAGCGGCGGCCGAAGAAGGACCGCGCCGGTCTGGTCACCACGTTGTCAGATCAGGCCTGCACTCTTCAGCGACAGGTAGGTCGTGTACCCGCCCGACAGATTGCGCGCCCTGTAGCCCTTCTGCATCAGGAAGCGCGTCGCGTAGTAGGCGCGCTGGCCAACACCGCAACACAGCCACACCTCGCGCTCGACGGAAAGTTCGCCGTAGCGCTGGCGCATCTTGGACAGCGGCAGATTGATCGCGCGTGGCAGGTGCCCGGTCGCGTACTCTTCCGGCTCGCGCACATCGACCAGCAAAGCGTCGGTGTTTTCCACTTCGTCCCACGGCGCCAACGCCATGTCGCCCGACAACACATTCTGCGCGATCATCCCCGCGATGTTGACAGGATCCTTGGCTGCCCCGTACTGCGGCGCGTAGCAGAGTTCCGCGTTGGCCAGATCATCGACCGTAGCACCGAACTGTATCGCGGTGGCGACGACGTCGATGCGCTTCTCTACACCTTCGAACCCGACCGCCTGAGCGCCGAGCACTCTTCCGTCAGGCACCGAAAACAACAGCTTCAAGTGAATCGCCCTGGCACCCGGATAGTAGCCGGCGTGGTGTCCCGGATGCAGATAGATTTTCGCGAAGTCCTTGACGCCTGCACGCACGAGACCTTTTTCGCTCGCTCCCGTCGACGCCACCGTCATGCCTACCACACCGACCACGGCGGTGGCCTGCACTCCGCGAAAAGCGGTCGTGCGTCCCGCAATCGCTTCGGCAGCGATGCGGCCCTGACGGTTGGCTGGACCCGCCAGAGGTAGAACTATTTCCTGTCCGGTCAGGACGTCGTGAACTTCGACGGCATCACCGACCGCGTAGATGTCAGGATCGCCGGTGCGCATGCGTTCGTCGACGACGATGCCGCCGCGCGGACCGATCGTAAGCTTCGCCTCCCGGGCAAGCGCAGTCTCGGGCCGTACACCGATCGCGAGAATGACAAGATCCGTTTCCAGACGAGCGCCGCTCTCGGCGACTACCACCAGAGCGCCGCCGTCGTGCGACTCGATACCTGCCAGACCGTCGCCGAGGTAAAGCGTCACGCCTTTTTCCCTCAAGTGGTCCGCAACCCACACCGCCATCTCCGCGTCGAGCGGAGGCATCAGTTGGGTGAGTTTTTCGAGCACCGTCACTTCGACACCGCGGTGGCGAAGGTTCTCGACCATTTCCAGGCCGATGAAGCCGCCGCCGACGACCACCGCCCGCTTGACCCCGCGCTGGTCGATCCAGGCGCGAATGAGCCGGGTGTCGGGAATACTGCGCACTGCGAACACACCAGGCGAATCGACACCCGGCAGTGAAGGACGAATCGGAGCCGCGCCCGGTGCCAGCACCAGGGTGTCGTAGCGCTCTTCTCTAACCACACCACTGCGCAGATCCCGCACCTGCACGACGTGCGCGGCGCGGTCGATTGACAGCACCTCGGTCTCGGTATGCACGCCGATGTTGAAACGGTCGCGGAACATCTGCGCCGAAGCTACCAGCAACGACGCCTCGTCCGTGATCACGTTGCCGACGTAGTAAGGAAGACCGCAGTTGGCGAAGGAAACGTAGGGACCGCGATCCATGACCAATATTTCCTTACTCTCGTCGAGGCGCCGAAGACGCGCTGCGCACGAGGCTCCACCCGCAACGCCGCCGACGATGACGACGCGGCGTGAAGAAGCTTCCGCGTCCCGGAGCTGACTCGTGACTGGTTCGGTGGGATGCATGACTGTCCTCCTTCGGCACTGACGCCGACACGTTGGCGGCGCCGGGCATCGGTGCCGCCGCAGCCGCTTTGTATCGACTTCTGGATTCCGTTGATACATCTAGGATTACTCACCATGGGTGTCACTCACGGAGGTACTCGGTTGCAAGATCGACGAAGCAATGGACACGAAGCCGGGCAACGAAGCCGATCTTTTCGGACCCCAGCCACGCGGAGTTTTTCTTCATGAGTGATACCGGCAGCGATCTACGTGAGGCAGCGCTCACGCTCGGCCTGTCGCGCGAGGAGGTCGAGCGCGCCGAGGCCGATGGAACCCTCGAACTGGTCGCACTCGAACACCTCGTCGCCGACGACGAGCCCCGCCTCGACCTTACCGAAGTAGCGGCCAGGACCCACTTCGATGCCGAACGCATCCTGGCCTTCTGGCGGGCGCTCGGGTTCCCCGATCCGCGACCGAACGAGCGCATCTTCACCAGCACCGACGTCGGGATGCTCTCGGCGGTCGTTCACTTCATCGACGCCGGCGCGCTCGATCAGGCCCTGGCATTGCAGATGGCAAGGGTCGTCGGCTCTTCTCTCAATCGTATCGCGACCGCCGAAGTGGATGCGGTAGAGAGTCAGATCGCGGGGCGTCACGCCGAAGATGACGACCACACCCGAACACCTGGAAGAACCCCGGTCAGTGAACCCGCCGCCGCGCCCGACGCCGCGTTGCGCTCCGCCCACGTGGTCCCTCTCATGCCGCAGATAATGGAGATGGTGTGGCGACGGCACCTCGCCACCGCTGCGAGGCGCCGCATAGTCAGGGCAACCGCCGAAGAAGGCGAAACCGTGTGCGTGGGTTTTGCCGACCTCGTCGGCTTCACTGCCCGGACCCAGGAGTTGCCCGACCACCAACTGGCCGAGGTGGTCGGCCGTTTTGAAACCATCGCTTACGACCTGGTTGCCACGCACAACGGACGCGTCGTCAAGATGATCGGCGACGAAGTCCTGTTCATGAGCGACAACGTACGCAGCGGCGCCGAATTGGCGCTGGCCCTCGCCGCCGCCTATCGCCGCGACGAACAGCTCCCCGACGTGCGCGTAGCACTCGCCAGCGGTCGCGTCCTCGAACGCGACGGCGACGTGTTCGGCTCGGTCGTCAATCGCGCCAGCCGAATCGTGCACGTTGCGGTTCCCGGCGCCGTGGTCGTCAGCCAGGACGTGCACGACGCGCTCGGGCAGGATCCGCGCTTCGCATTCCACAGCCTGCGCCAGGAGAATTTGAAAGACATCGGCCGCGTGCCGTTGTGGACGCTGCGCTCGGCCGACCGATCGGGCGAAGCGCGGTACGGGGACCAGCGGCCGACCCAACGACGCGCGGCGCTGCTCGCTCCCCTCGACGAACAACTGCAGACCCGACTCGGGAACGACGCAGAGACCGCCAGACAACTGAGCGAGCTGGAAGCCGAGGCGCAAAGTCTGGCGGACCAGACCGCGCCCGGCGCCGAGAAGACACTAGCCGAGGCACTGCGCGATGCCCGACTCCGGGTGGAGGAGCTGGAATCCCAGGCCCAGCTTCTTATCGAAGACGCGCTGCTCAAAGCGGAGGAGGCGGCGCGCAAGGCCGGCGACCAGGCCCGGCGTAAGGTCGCCCAGGTCATCGAAGCAGTGCAGCGTCAGGCCGATGCGGCCAAAGCAGAAATATTTCGTAGAACCGGCCGCAAGCCGCGCGACGGCGACGCGGAAAACGATTGACGCGCAGCTGCGGTCGGCGGCCATTCCCTCGGCCGGCGTCCGTGCTACATTCCGCGCCGCTTCAAGCGCTTCCAGGAGGAACCGATGGCCTACGAATGTTTCACGGTCGACATCAAGGACAAGGTCGCCCAGGTCCAACTGACCCGCCCTCAGGCGATGAATTCGATGAATCGCGCTTTCTGGCGTGAACTTCCCGAGATCGTGCGCTCAATCGATCGGGAGGGCGCCGCGCGTGCGATCGTGATCTCGTCGACCGGCAAGCACTTCACGGCAGGTATGGACCTGTCTGTCTTCGCCTCCGGTCCCGACCTGTCGGACAAGGAAACAGGGCGTGTGCGCGCCAATCTGTCGCGCATGGTGCTGCGTCTGCAGCAGACCTTCTCGTGCCTGGACGAAGCACGCATTCCGGTACTGGCCGCCGTACAGGGCGGCTGCATCGGCGGCGGCGTCGATCTAGTGTCGGCCTGCGACATGCGTTACGCGACACGCGATGCGTTTTTCTGCATCCAGGAAATCAACATCGGAATGACGGCCGACGTCGGTACGTTTCCGCGTCTTCCCTACTGCATGCCTCAAGGGCTCGCGCGTGAACTCGCATACACCGGCCGGCGTCTGCACGCCGACGAGGCCAAGACCTGCGGCTTCGTCAACGCGCTGTTCGACGACCACGCCCAACTCCTCGATGCGGTCACCGGCATCGCGATCGACATCGCCAAGCGTTCGCCGCTGGCGGTGTGGGGATCCAAGGAGATGCTCAATTACGGCCGCGATCATTCGATCGCCGACAGCCTGCGACACATCGCGGTCTGGCAGACGGGGATGTTCCAGCCGACCGACATGAAAGAAGCCTTCACCGCCAAGGCCGAGGGACGCGAAGCCGCCTTCGAAGACCTGCTGCCGATCGACGAAGAGTTCTGAAATCGGCCAGCTGACGTTCACGGTGACCTATAGTTCGACGTAACGATCGAGCGGCAGCCCGCAGGCGGGCATGACCAGGAGCACGAACGAGGACATGGGCAGGAAACTCAATCCGCGCATCGAGGGCCTGGCCCAGTCGGCCATCCGTGCGATGACGGTCGAATGCGCCAAGGTCGGCGGCATCAACCTCGCGCAGGGCATCTGCGACACGCCGGTGCCTCACGTTGTGGCCGACGCGGTGGCTACCGCCGTCGCGGACGGATTCAACACCTACGCGCGCTGCGAAGGCGTCGAGGACCTGCGCCGCGTCCTTGCAAAGAAGATGCGCGCGGGCGGTCTCGACTACGACGCGGAAACTGAGATCGTCGTCACGATCGGCGCGACCGGCGCTTTTCAGATCGCGGCGACCGCGCTGCTCCAGCCCGGCGACGAAGTGATCCTCTTCGAGCCGTTCTACGGCTACCATGTAAGCACGCTGACGACGCTCGGGCTCGTGCCTCGTTTCGTACCGATGGCGCCGTCGGCTTCGGGAACCTGGACCATCAACGACAACGCGCTCGAGCGCGCCGTCGGGCCTCGCACGAGAGCTATCGTCGTAAACACGCCGGCAAATCCCTGCGGCAAGGTATTCTCGCGCGGAGAGCTGACGGGCATCGGCAAGTTCGCTGCGGAACACGACCTGTGGATCTTCACCGACGAAGTCTACGAACACTTCGTCTACGACGGCCTCGAACACGTCAGTCCGGCAGCCATCGAAGGACTGCGCGAGCGCACGGTCACCATGTCATCCCTGTCGAAGACTCTGTCGGTAACCGGATGGAGACTCGGCTGGATGGCCGCCGATGCACGCTGGGCCCGCGCTTTCGCCCAGGTCAACGACCTCGTCTACGTCTGCGCGCCGACGCCGCTGCAAGTGGCCGCTGCCTGCGGACTCAAAAAACTCGGGCCCGACTACTACGCGGGCCTGGCCCGCGACCATCAACGCAAGCGCGATCAGCTGTGCGCCGCACTCAGCGAGGCAGGGCTGTCCCCGCACGTACCTCAAGGTGCCTATTACGTTCTGGCCGACTCCTCGCGACTGCCGGGAGTGACTGCCATGGACCGCGCTATGCATCTGCTGCGCGCGACCGGACTGGCCACGGTGCCGGGGAACGCCTTTCACACTGCGGGCCGCGGCGACAATCTGCTGCGCTTCTGCTTCGGCAAGACCGATGCCGACATGAACGAAGCGTGCCTGCGTCTGAAACGGCTCTGATAACCGCCGCTTGGTGGCACGACGCCACGCAAAAAGGTGCACTTTGCCGCGCTAAGGTCTTGATCCAAACCCGCTAATAGGCAACCATCGCCGCCAATCAATGATAGAAACTTTCTCGTTGCCATCGACAACGAGAAAGTTTCCGAACGATGAGTCGACTCGCCGAAATAACCGGTTTTCACAAGGAAGGGGAAATTATGTTTTTTGAACGGGCGCTAAGTCCCCGCGTGCGTATTAGACACACCGCTTGGCATCTCGCGATTCGCGTCCTTGGGCTTGTCTGCCTCCTGCTCACCTTCGGCGTTGGCGCTGCGCTCGCAGCAGCCACGGGCTCGACGACCACTACGACCCTGACGTCGGCACCGACGACCACGACGACCTTGCTGGCACCGGCTCCCACGATGTTCGGCCCGCTTGCGTCCGAAAACGGGTGCGTCGTCCCCACCGGCGCGAATCTCGTGGTCAGCGACTTCAGCAACGGCGTGACGCCAACCGACCTCGCTTCCGCCCTGGTCGGCTCCGGCGTGACAGTGTCCAACGTGACCTTCAGGGGGCAACAAATCTCAGCGGGAACCTTCACCGACTCCGGGCCCGTGACCGGCATCGCCTCCGGCATCGTCCTTTCGAGCGGCTGCGGCAAGGAAGTCGGCGGAACCAATCGCGCTGACAACAAGAGTTTTGTCCTGAATACCAGCGGCGACTCCGACCTCAACACGCTGATCCCCGGCTACACCACCTACGACGCCACTGTGCTGGAGTTCGATTTCGTGCCCCAGAGCGACACGATCCAGCTTCACTACGTGTTCGCCTCCGAGGAATACAATGAGTACGTCAACAGTTCCTTCAACGACGTGTTCGGGTTCTTCGTCAATGGTGTCAACAAGGCCCTGTTGCCCGATGGCACCACCACCGTCGCCATCAACAACGTAAACGGCGGCAACCCGATCGGCTTCCAAGCCAGCAACCCGACTTTTTACCGCAACAATGACTGTTCCGATTCCGCCTGCGCGCTGCACATCGAGGCCGACGGCCTGACTGTGCAACTGATCCTGACGTCAAGCGTCCTGCTCAACCAGACCAACCACATGAAGATCGCGATCGCCGATGCGGGAGATCGGGTACTCGACAGCTGGATCTTCCTGCAGACAGGAAGCTTCCGCGCTTCAGAAAACTGCACCAACGGGTTCGACGACGACGGCGACGGATTCGTCGACAACGCCGACCCTGATTGCTGGGTCTGCGGCGACGGGAACATCGACCCCGGCGAGGAGTGCGACGACGGCAACGTCGAAGACGGCGACGGGTGCAGCCCGCTGTGCAAACTTACCTCTACCTGCGGCAATAATGTCAAAGAGGGCGCCGAGACCTGCGACGACGGCAACACCGTCAGCGGCGACGGGTGCAGTTCCCACTGCGTCCTCGAGTGCCTGGCTCTGGGCAACTGCCCGACGACGACGACCACCACGCCCCCGCCTGAAACCGGCGCCTGCTGCCTGCCCCTACACGCTGGCTGCCAGTTCGTGACCGAAGCGGAGTGCGGGAACGTCGATGGCTCATTCACTAGCGTGGGTACGCAGTGTACCGATGCCGGTGTCTGCAATGCCTGCGTCAACCCTGTCCCCAACTGCGACGACAACGATCCGTGCACCGACGATTCCTGCGATCAGGCGAGCGGCTGCGTCCACACTCCGAACACCGCCGCCTGCAGCGACGGCGACCCATGCACGGTAGACGACACTTGCAGCGCTGGCATCTGCGCCGGCGCGGCGAAAAACTGCAACGACTCGAACGCCTGTACCGACGACTCCTGCAACGGCACCGGCGTATGCGAACACACCAACAACACCGCGGCCTGCAGTGACGGCAACCCCTGCACGCTCGACGACACTTGCAGCGCCGGCACCTGCGCCGGCACCACGAAAAACTGCAACGACTCGGACGCCTGTACCGACGACTCCTGCAACACCCAAACCGGCATATGTGAGTACTCCGACAACACTGCCGCCTGCGACGACGGCAACCCGTGCACGATCGACGATGCTTGTAACGCGGGCACCTGCGCCGGCGCGGCGAAGAATTGCGACGACTCGGACGCCTGTACCGACGACTCCTGCAACGGCACCGGCGTATGCGAACACACCAACAACACCGCGCAGTGCGATGATGGCAACGCATGCACGACAGGAGACGTCTGCAGCGCTGGGACCTGTACGGGAGGTTCGGCTTTGGATTGCAACGACAGCAACCCTTGCACGGACGATTCCTGCGATCAGGAGGCCGGCTGCGTAAACACCAGCAACACTGCAACCTGTGACGACGGCAACGCCTGCACGACAGAAGACGCCTGCAGAAATGGAGCCTGCACCGGCGCCGCCAAAGACTGCAACGACTCGGATTCCTGCACCGACGACTCGTGCAACACCGGCACCGGCACATGCGAGCACAGCGACAACACCGCCGCCTGCGACGACGGCAACGCATGTACGACTGGAGACGTTTGTAGCGCGGGAACCTGCACCGGCGGCCCGGCCCCAAACTGCGACGATGAAGATATCTGCACCGATGATTCCTGTGATTCCGCGAGCGGCTGCGTAAACACCAACAACACCGCCGCCTGCGATGACGGCAACGCGTGTACCACCGCGGATACGTGCAGCGACGGCGCGTGCATGGGAGGACCGGCCCTGGACTGCGACGACAGCAATCCGTGCACCGACGACTCCTGCAATCGGGAAAGCGGATGCGTAAATGCCAACACCACATCCGCCTGCGACGACAGCAACGCATGTACAACCGAGGACACCTGCGCCGACGGCGTGTGCGTGGGAGGACCGCCACCGGATTGCGAGGACAACGACCTCTGCACCGATGACACATGCAATCCGGCGACCGGCTGCGAGAACACCTACAACACGGTTCCTTGCGATGACGGTATCACCTGCACGGTCGGTGACAGGTGCTCGTCCGGAACCTGCGTCGGTAACCAGGTCCTGATCCCGGCGGCCTGCAAGTGGGTGATAGTCGGCGGCAATCGGACCAGGAAAGTAAGCGCCCGCACACGTGGCGGCGCCTCGGTGACAGGTCAGGTTTGCGGTGACAGCGTGCAACTCGGTGTCGATTCAACGACGGTAGGAGACATCGTGTCGGTCGAGACCTCCGGCAACGGGATCGTGTTGGCGGGCTCGGCCAACGTCGTGGGCAATGCCATTACCGACGGCGCAGACGTGACCGCGACTCCTCGCGACACGCTGCTGCCGGGGCTGGCCGTCGAAACATTGCCGGGAGGGCAGACCGCTCACTCCAGCAGTGGGTCGCTCGAGTACGACACTACGGGTGACAGCGCTCGCGCCGACGAGTGCAGCAGCGCCCAAGGCGACATCGCCACCAGCGCTACGCTGATCGCATCCTTACCGGCGACCCAGAACCTGGGCACTGTAACCGTCAAGCACGACGAGTCGTTGACCATCCAGGCCACCAACCTCGGCGGAATCAACGTAATCGACTTCGAGCGCCTGCTGACCGGAGACCGGGCCACGATCACGCTCGACGGAGGTGGAAACGCCGCGACGTCCTTCCTCGTGCGGGTGCAGCGAAAGCTCGACCTGAGATTGGCAACTCACATACTGCTGACGGGAGGCGCCGATCCGGCGCGGGTCATCTTCTTCAGCCAGGGCGGTTGCCGCTTCGGCGAAGAAGTAGTCGGTGGCGGCACCGTGCTGTGCCCGAACGCCAAGCTGTTTCTCGAGGAACGCTCGGTATGGAACGGCTCGCTGATGGGCGGCAGAGGAATCGTCGAACTCCGTGACCGCGGCACGCTCATCCACGTCCCGCTCAAACTCGGGTAGCAAGCAATCCAGCACCACGGACATGGTGGTGCGCGTAAGACAGCGAAGAGGGGCGGCTCCAAGACAAAGGGCCGCCCCTCTTCGCGTATTGGAAACTCCGACAGCCGGCCATTTCGCGCCTTTTAGCTGGCCCGACGACAACGACCTGCGCCTGACTCCGACGCATCATCGTGCGAGAAGCGTAACGGATTTCTCCAGTCGCGCAGGTGATCACGACATGCGCAAAGCCAAGAGCACCCGCCGTATCGGCGTGACGGCTACGCAGTTTGGTGAAACCAAGGAGACTAAACACCAACGATGCAACACCTGACCGTACTGCCATCACTCGCGGGCGGAATACTGATCGGCCTGTCGGCCTCAGCGCTACTGGCAGTAAGTGGCAAGATCGCGGGCATCAGCGGAATCGTCGGCGGGCTGCTCACACCGAAAGTCGGCGACACGGCCTGGCGTGGAGCCTTCGTCGTCGGCCTGATGACTGGCGGCCTCGCGCTCGCTTCGTTCGCGCCCGGCACCCTCGAGATGACGCTGCCTCGATCGACCGCGGCGGTCATCGTCGCCGGCCTGCTGGTCGGCTTCGGGTCGCGACTCGGCAGCGGCTGCACCAGCGGGCACGGAGTCTGCGGCATCGCGCGCGGTTCCCGGCGATCACTGGCCGCGACCGTCACGTTCATGCTGACGGGAGCCGCGGTCGCGCTGATCGTGACGCAATTCTTCGGAGGCCGGGTGTGATGGACAAGGCGCGCACCACTGGAACATTGGTGGCAGCCTTCGCTTGCGGGTTGATTTTCGCGCTGGGGCTGGGGCTCGGCGGCATGACGCAACCGTCGAAGGTGATCGGATTCCTCGACTTCACCGGAGCGTGGGATCCCAGCCTTGCCTTCGTCATGGGCGGAGCGCTGGCAACGCACACGCTGCTCAGGCGCTTGATCGTCGCCAGACCGGAACCGCTGCTGGCATTATCATTCGCGATGCCGGCCAAGACCGACATTGACGGACGCCTGATCGCGGGAGCAGCGATCTTCGGAGCCGGATGGGGACTTGCGGGCTTGTGTCCGGGTCCCGCCATCGTCGCGGCCGGCGGAGGGGCGAGCGCGGCTCTGGTCTTCGTGCCCGCAATGCTGGCCGGTATGGTGCTGCACGAAGTCCTCACGGCCCGAGGTAAGTAGAATCGAGACCGCCGCGCCGAAGACGGTAACGGCTTGGTCAGCGCGAGTGCGGCGAGGAACGCCGGTTACGCTCAGAAGCCGAGCAGGCGGCCGCCCTGGTAGACGGTGAAACTCGCCAGCCAGGCAAGCGCCGTCATGTACGCGAAGAGAAATCCCGGCCAACGCCAGGTACCGGTCTCACGCCTCACGATGGCCAACGTGCTCATGCACTGGCAGGCCAGCGCGAAGAACACCATCAACGAAAAGCCGACCAGCGGGCTGTAGACCGGACTCCCGTCGGAGCGGACGTCGGCGCGTATGCGGTCTCGAAGGGCGCTGCTGCCCTCGTCGGCTTCATGGCCGACGCCGTAGATGACGCCCATGGTCGACACGAAGACCTCGCGCGCTGCGAAAGCACCGACGATGCCGACACCGATCTTCCAGTCGAAACCGAGCGGCGCGATCACCGGCTCCATGGCCTTGCCGATGCGGCCTCCGAAGCTCTGCTCAAGCGAAGCCTGTTCCCAGGCCGCACGGGCGTGAAGGTCGGTGACATCGGCCGGCCCGGGAAGTTTCGGAAACGACAACAGCGCCCACAACAGCACCGTGCATGTGAGGATCATCGTTCCCGCTTCGCTTAGAAACAGCTTGGAGCGCTGCCACATCATCTGTACCACGCTGCTGAGCAACGGCAGCCGGTACGGCGGCAGTTCAAGTATCAGCGGCACGTTCGGTCCGCGCAGCACGGTTCGACCGAGCACTCCGGCAGCGACCAGCGCCACCGCCGTGCTGAAAACGTACATCGCGACCATCAGCAGCCCACGCACAGGCACGAAGCCGAAAGCGAGCGATGGCGAGAACAGCGCACCGATGATCAGCGTATAGACCGGCAGCCGCGCCGAACAGGTCATCAACGGAATCACCATCATCGTCAGCAGACGATCGCGGCGGCGCTCCATCGTACGCGTTGCCATGATCGCCGGAATCGCGCAGGCGAACCCCGACAGCATCGGCACGAAAGCACGGCCGTGCAGGCCGAGCGACCTCATCACGCGGTCCATCAGATAGGCCACGCGTGCCAGATAGCCAGAGTCTTCCAGCAGGCCGAGAAGGAAAAACAGCAGCAATATCTGCGGCAGGAAGACCAGCACGTTGCCGACGCCGTCGACGAGCCCCTGGACTACGAGATCGGTGAGCACGCCGGCGGGAAGCACCGTGACAAGCCAGGTACTGGCAATGCCGAAGAACTTCTCGATCATCCCGATCGCGGGATCGGCCCACGCGAACAGCGACTGAAAGACGACGAACATCACGAACAGAAACGTCGCGAAGCCGGTGACTGGATGCAGCAACACGCGGTCGATCCGCTCCGTGACGACGGTGGTCTGGTGCGGCGCGAACAGTTCGGGCAGGTGCGTGTCCAGGAAGCGATAACGCGCACCGATTATTTCCTCATCAAGATCACGACGGCGAGCGCCCTTCCTGACCTCGGCTACGCGCACGCGCAGCGACGTAGGAATGTCCACGAGTTCGTCGTCCTCGTGAACGCTCGTCAACGCCCACAGTGCGAGCGCCGTGCGGCGAGCCTCGTCGGTACAACCGACAAGCCACTGCTGCGGAAGCGCCTCGGCCACGCGCCGCGCATCGGCGAGCAACTCCGGCGCGTACTCGATGCGCGGCCTCGCGACCGCCGACTCGGTGAGTGCGCGGGCGACGACACGCTCGAGGTCTTCGATGCCGCCGCCAAGACGGGCATTGGTCGCGACACACGGCACGCCCAGAAGAGCACCCAGAGCCTGGGGATCAGGAGCAGCCTCCCCGGCCTCGTCGATCATGTTGAGCGCGAGCACCACCGGAACGCCGAGTTCGAGGATCTGCACGACGAGATAGAGATTTCGGACGAGCTGCGTCGCATCGACGACCACCAGCACAAGGTCCGGGTGCGGGTTGCCCTTCCAGCCGAGGATGGCGTCGATGGCGATTTCTTCTTCGGCCGAACGCGCCGACAGCGAGTAGCACCCCGGAACATCGAAGACCTCGACCTCGACCGCAGCGGCGCCGCCATCCCGACGAAGACGGGCGCGCCCGGAGCGGCGGTCGACAGTCACTCCGGGGTAGTTGCCGACACGCGCCCGCTGCCCGGTCAGCCGGTTGAAAAGCGTGGTCTTGCCCGTGTTCGGATTGCCTACTACGGCGACCATGGGCAGGCCCGAACGGCCCGCTTTGGCAGGCGGATCGCCATGGCAGGCGGCCTTCGCGCCGCCTGTAATCACGACGCGCAGCCGCCGCAGCCGACCCCGCCGGTAGCACGGGGATCCTCGGAAAAGACAGTTAATTCAGCGGCTTCCTTGCGGCGGATCGAGAGCCGACAACCGCGAACCACGAGCTGGATGGGATCGCCGAGAGGGGCAATGCGCGACACTTCGACCGGCGTGCCCGGCACCAGCCCCAACTCCATCAAGCGGCGGCGAAAAGCCGGCGGCCCGCCGACCGCCAGGATCTTGGCGCGGCTTCGCAGCGGAAGTTCGGCGAGCGTTATCACCATGCTGTCGCGTCTCGGCATCGTCTCCCGGACCCGACGGCCCATCTTGAATACGATGTTCAACTCGGTGTATGGCAGGGTTGGGACGCTGTCAACGAAGCATCGCGGCCAGTACCGACCGCCCACGACCAACGTCGTCATCGCGGACAACAACGGTTCCGGCTACAAGACGCTCCGGCCTTCACGAACCGCAGCAGACGCGAGGATCCCGTGACCAGACTTCACACTCGTCGCCGCAGCGCGGCGGCGCGGCCGGCAACGGCGGGCGCAATCCCGACCGCAATGATTCCAAGCGTCGCGCTGAGCGCCATTGCGCCCGCCGAACTTCAGCGGCGCCTGCGCCATCTCATCGACACCGGCGCGGTGCTCAAGCCCTCCGGGCTCGCCGCCAAGGATCCATCGCGACTGCTGCGCGGCCGCTACGCCGCTACCTCGCTGATCGAATTGTTCGGCACCAGCTTCTACCTGACCGATTATTTCCAGACCCCTCAGCTTCGTTTCTTCGTCGCCTACATCGTCCCGCCTGCGGCACGCAAAGGTCTAATCACCATCTATCCGCGCATCATCTACAAGGACGGTTCGCTGATCTGGCGTACGGCCTCGCACATGGTGTCTTCGGAGGACGACTTCTGGATCGGCAAGGGGGACGTGCGCACGTGGAGGGTCGGCGACGAGGAATGCTTCGAATCGGTCGAATCAACCACCGACCTTCCGTTCGAGATGCAGTCGGCACTGGAAGCGGCAGCGCGCAAGACGCTGAAAATCCGCCGCGAGCGCACTGCGCTCGACCTGGTACTGCGCAACGCGCCGGCCTCTCGCGTGGTGGCCTATTCTGATTTCACCGCGCCGCGGCAGCGCGCCGCGGCCGACCGGCGCAACCTCGTCAACGCTGGCCGCAAGATCGCGAGATTCCGCAGCAAGAAGGACCCGGCTTCCTTGGAAATAGTCCCCGGCTTCGAGCCGGACTTCGCGCGCGGCATCGTCGAGAAGACAGCTTCGACAAGCGTACTATACGGCGGCAAGCTCGAGCGCTTCCGCATCCTGTCGGTCAACCGCAAGATCCAGTACCTGTTCTTCGCCGGGCCGCATCAGGTCTGGATCATTCCGCCCCAGACCACGACCACCGAACTGTCGAGCTTCGGCGTGCGCACCATCGACGTCATCGTCGACGACAACATGTGCGTCCCCGGATACGAGTACCACTACCTGGACGAGACCGAAGATCCGCCGGCCTTCTACAGCCAGATTCCCGCCGGCTTCGCCGGGCCCGCCGGACCGCACGATCCGGATCGCGCCGACGCTTCGCCGTGGCTCGACAAGATGCCGGTGATCAGGGAATTTCGCCGCAAGGTACTGAAAGCGAAGTCGTAACGCTGCGATCCGCCATGCGGCGCGCAAGTCCGTTGCACTCTCTGCTTTCTGATGTGGAGACGGCCAGCGAAACTGGCGGCGTCGAGTGGACGCTGCGGGCCGCTCAGCCCAGAAGTACCTTGCTGAACGCGCGAGCCGCGCTGCCGAGAACCGGCGACGGGGCCACTCCGAGCAAGATGGTCACGACGGCGGCGACGGCAACGACAACTGCGGCGTAGGGCCGCGCCGGCGGCAGCACATCGGCAGGCGCGTTGTCGAAATACATCGTACGAACGACGCCGAGGTAATAAGCCGCCGAAACAACGCTGTTCAAAGCCGCGATGACGACCAGCCACACCAGCCCAGCGTGCATGGCAGCGGTAAAGACGTAGAGTTTTCCGACGAAACCGCCGAGCGGCGGAATGCCGGTAAGCGACAGCATGAAGAGCGCCATCGCGCAGGCCATGGCCGGGTGAGTCTGGGCAAGTCCGGAAAAATCGCTGATCTTCTCACAGCCGCGGCCGCGCCGCGCCAGAGCCGCCATCACGCCGAAGGCGCCGATGTTCATCGCGCCGTAGGCTGCCAGGTAGAAGAGCACCGAAGAGCCGGCCTCGTTGGTTCCGGCCGTGACACCCACGAGCAGATAACCAGTGTGTGCGATCGACGAATAGGCGAGCATGCGCTTCAGGCTGGTCTGGCGCAGCGCCACGACATTGCCGAGCGTCATCGTCACAGCGGCAGCGCCCCACAGCACAGGAGCGAGTTCCGCCCGCATCGGCGCCAGCGCCACCAGCACCGTGCGCATCAGCGCGGCGAAACCGCCGGCCTTCACCGCGGTCGCCATGAATGCGGTAACCGTGGTCGGCGCGCCCTCGTAAACGTCTGGAGCCCAGAGATGGAACGGCACCGCCGCGATCTTGAATCCGAAGCCGATCAGCACCAGGCCGGTGGCCAGCAGCAATACCAGATGATCGGCGCCGGCGTGTTGAGTGTCCGAAAGCGCCTTGGAGACGTCGGCAAGCACGGTCGAGCCGGTGATCGTGTAGAGCAGCGCCACTCCGTAGAGCAGCAGAGCCGAAGCCAGCGCCCCGAGCAGGAAGTACTTGAGCGCGGCCTCGTTGGAACGCAGGTCCGACTTGCGGATGCCGGCGAGCACGTAGACCGCCATCGACATCGTCTCGAGACCTATGAACATGACGATGAGGTCGGTTGCCGCTGCCATGATGACGACACCGATCACTGCGAAGAACATCAGCGAATAGTATTCGCCGCGTACGATGCCGGCATCGCCGAGGTAATCGATCGACAGGAGCATGGCCGCTGCGCCGAGCGTGCAGGCAAGAAGATTGAAGTAGACGGCGTAGCCGTCCAGTGCCAGGGCGTTACCGTACACCGCCGGGACGCTGGCGTAGTGCACGCTCATCGCGGCCGTGACGGCCAGACCGATGACGCCCATCCAGGCCACGCCGACGAAGCGGCGATCGCCGGAGAACATCTCGACGACGATCAGCAACAAAGCCCACGAACAGGCCACGATCAGCGGCAGACCGGAATTGATAGCCTGCGTCATGTCAGTGCGCCTCCCCGTTGCCGGCAGCGGGAACCGCAGAATCCTCCGCCGGCGCGGCGGCGCCGCCGCCCTCGGGCTCTGCCACCACGTGCCTCGGTGACTCACGCACCCGGATCGACGCGCCTGCCGCAGCGTGGGCAGTCGGCTGGTTGCCGGCCGCAAGATCGCGGGCCGCCGTAGCCTTGCTCGCATGTGCAAGCGTGGTGGCCACCGACGCGCGCATGACGTCGAAGAAGGGGCGCGGGTAGACTCCCATCACGAACGCCAGCGCTATCAACGGCAGCACCGTGGCCAGTTCCCGTCGCGTCATGTCGGTCAGTTTCAGGTTCTTCTCGTTGGTCACCGGGCCGAACATCACGCGTTGGTACATCCACAACATGTAGGCCGCACCGAGCACCACTCCGCTGGCCGCCACCGCACCAAGCGCGTGGTTGAAGCGGAAGGCGCCGAGCAGGATCAGGAACTCGCCGACGAAGCCGTTGAGCCCCGGCAGTCCGATCGACGACAGCATCACGACCAGGAAGCACACCGCGTAGACGGGAAGCTGCTTCCACAAACCACCGTACTCGGCGATCAGCCGGGTGTGGCGACGTTCGTAGACCACGCCGACCAGGAGGAAGAGCGCGCCGGTGGAGACACCGTGGTTGAGCATCTGGTAGACCGCGCCTTCGACTCCAGCGGTATTGAGCGAAACGATGCCCAGCATCACGAAACCCAGGTGACTCACCGAGGAGTAGGCCACCAGTTTCTTCATGTCCGGCTGCACCATCGCGACCAGAGCGCCGTAGACGATGCCGATGACGGCCAGCGCGCCGATCCAATACGAGGCCGCCACCATCGCCTCGGGGAACAGCGGCAACGCAAAGCGCAGGAAACCGTACGTGCCCATCTTCAAGAGCACACCGGCAAGAATCACCGAACCGCCGGTCGGCGCTTCGACGTGGGCGTCGGGCAGCCAGGTGTGCAGCGGGAACATCGGCACCTTGACCGCGAAAGCCAGGAAGAAAGCCAGGAAGCAAGCCTGGGCGGCCACCGGCGACAGGTGCGTGCCGTACAGGTCACCGAGCGCGAAGCTGAGGTTGCCGACCTGACCGGCGCCGACGCCGTGCTGCATCGCGAGATAGATGATCGCCGCCAGCATCGGCAAGCTGCCGACCATCGTGAACAACAGGAACTTGATGGACGCGTAGACGCGCCGCTCGCCGCCCCAGATGCCGATGATCAGGAACATCGGCACCAGCATCAACTCCCAGAACACGTAGAAGAGCAGCAGGTCGATGGCCACCAGGCTGCCGAGCATGGTGCTCTCGAGCATCAGCATCGCCACCAGGTAGCCCTTGAAGCGATGGTGTACGCTCCCGGCCGCGGCGATCAGCACGATCGGCGTCAGCACCACGGTGAGCGCGATCAGCAACAGCGAAATTCCGTCGATGCCGACCATGTAGGAGGCACCGAACTGAGGCAGCCAGCCCACGCGCTCGACCAGTTGGAAGTCGCCGCGCGAGGTGTCGAACACGCTCCAGATCCACACGCAGATTGCCAGCGGCACCAGAGAGACCGCCAGAGACAAGCGCCGCATCAGCGCCTCGGCGCCGTTTGGAACGGCGCCGAGCAACAGCGCACCGATGGCCGGGGTTAGAACCAGAAGACTGAGCGCGTTTCTCATCCTGCGACCCCGATCAGAGAGCTGAGCGTGAGGGCCAGAATCAGTGCCGCCACCCCGACCAGCACGGTGAGCATGTAGTGCTGCACGTTGCCAGTGGACCAGCGCCGCCAACCTTCGCCGGCCGAATTGACAGCGGCAGCCGTTCCATTGGCGACACCGTCAATGACCCGCACGTCGACCGAATGCCACAGCGCATCGCTCGCCCGCATCAGAGGTTGCACGACCAGGGCATCGTAGACGGCGTCGATGTTGTAGGCCTCGCGCATCTGCTGGTAGAGCCCGCCGAGCTTGTTTTTCAGGATGAGGTCCGCGTCCGGGCCTTTCGAGTACATGACCCAGGCCAGCCCGATGCCGGTCAGCGCAGCAGCGACAGAAATCCCCATCAGCATCAGTTCGGTACCAGCGGCAAGGCCGAGCTGGTGATGGCCGACCGAGGGCGCGAGATACTCGGCAAAGGCGTTGTTGCCGCCGAGAACTTCCGGCACCCCGACGTAACCTCCGACCACCGCCAGCGCCGCCAGCACCATCAGCGGCAGCGTCATCTGTATCGGGCTTTCGTGCGCGTGGTCCCACTTGTGGTGATCTCCGCGGAACTTGCCGCGGAAGGTCAGTACGTAAAGTCTGGTCATGTAGAACGCGGTGATCGAGGCTCCCAGAACGCCGCAGATCCAAAGCCCGAAGTGACCGCCGGCGTAGGCCGACGCGAGGATCTCGTCCTTGGAAAAGAAGCCCGAGAGTCCCGGCACGCCCGCAATCGCCAGCACGCCCAGCGCGAACGTCGCGTGCGTGATCGGCATCTTTTGCGCAACACCGCCCATGCGACGGATGTCCTGCTCATCGTGTAAGCCGTGAATGACGCTGCCGGCTCCGAGGAACAGCAGGGCCTTGAAAAATGCGTGGGTCATCACGTGGAAGATGCCGGCGCCGTAAGCTCCAACGCCGAGAGCAAGGAACATGTAGCCGAGTTGCGACACCGTCGAGTAGGCCAGCACCTTCTTGATGTCGGTCTGTGCGATGCCGATGGTGGCGGCGAGCAGCGCGGTGGCAGCACCGACAATCCCGACCACCTGCAAGGCGGCGGGCGCGGCTTCGAAGAGCCCGTGCAGCCTCGCCACCATGTAGACACCCGCGGTCACCATGGTTGCGGCGTGGATCAGGGCCGAGACGGGAGTCGGGCCAGCCATCGCGTCGGGCAACCACACATACAGCGGGATCTGCGCCGACTTGCCTGTGGCGCCGACGAACAGCAGCAACGCACCGGCCAGCGAGGCCCAGGCCGGAAGCTCGGCAGCACGGGCGTTGATGGTGGCGAACGTCAGGCTGCCTTGACCGAGATCAACCAGCGCCCAGAAAATCGTGAAAGCCCCCAGCACGAAGCCCGCATCACCGATTCGGTTGACCAGGAAAGCCTTCTTGCCGGCCGAAGCCTTCTCAGGATCCGTGTACCAGAAGCCGATCAGCAGATAGCTGCAAAGGCCCACACCTTCCCAGCCGACGAACATCAACGGCAGGTTGTCTGCCAGCACCAGCACCAGCATCGCCGCGGTGAACAGGTTCAGGTACGCGAAGAAGCGAGCGTAGTCCTCTTCGTGAGCCATGTAGCCGATCGAGTAGAGGTGGATCAGGAAGCCAACCCCGGTGACGACCATGATCATCACCGACGAGAGCGCATCGACCGAGAACGTCACGTTCGCGGTGAACTCGCCGGAGGAGAGCCACTGGTAGACGTTGTCGGTGACGACGGTTCCGGCGGCAGATCCGAGGACGGTGAGGAAGGCCTTTGCCGCCAGCGCAAAGCTCACGGCCACTGCCGCACAGGCCACCAGTCCCACCGCGCGGCGACCCAGCCGGTAGCCGAGAGCGACGTGGAAGAGGACGCCCACCAGCGGCGCCAGTGGAATGTAGCGAAGATAGGACACCGCTATCGGAAGAGAGGCTGTCACTTCGGTGGCTGCTGCGTGCATCGGACTTGCTTCCTTGGACCTTCGCCTAACGCCGTTGCCCGACTACCACTTGAGCAGCGCGATTTCGTCGGCCGCCACGGTCTGGCGATTGCGGAACAGCGCCAGGATGACCGCCAGACCGACGGCTGCTTCGGCCGCCGCCACTGTCATCACGAAAAACACGATCGACTGTCCGTTCATCGAACCCAAGCTGTTCGACCCGGCCACGAAGGCGAGATTGGCCGCGTTCAGCATCAGCTCTATGGACATGAAAATGATGATGACGTTGCGGCGCACGACCGCGCCGACCGCGCCGATCGAGAACAACACCGCGCTCAGCGCCAGGTAATGAACTGTCCCGATCATCAGTGCGACGCCTCCTCGCTTCGGGCCGGGACGGCTGCTTCCTGCTCGTCGCCTTCGTAGCTGCCGTCACGCTTGGCCAGCACCACGGCGCCGACCACGGCCACCAGCAGCAGCATGGAAGTCAGTTCGAAGGCCACCAGATAGTCACCGAACAACTGCCGCGCCAGGACCTTGGTAGTGCCGAAGGTCGGCACCAGTGTGACCGCGCGGGCTCCGAGCGACGTTCGCGAAAGCGCCGCGATCAGCCCGCCGGCCACTATCGCCCCGGCTCCGAATCCGATCGCCGACAGCACCGGCTTCTCGCCGAGGCCGCGGTCCGACTCGAGGTTCAGCAACGTGATGACGAACAGGAACAGCACCATCACCGCGCCGGCATAGACGATGATCTGCAGGGCCGCGACCAGATGGGCCTGGAGAAAAACGTAGAACACCGCCAGACAGAACAGCGAGGCCACCAGCGACAGCGCGCTCCGCACTGGATTCCTGGACAGCACCACGCCCATCGCCGAGGCGATGCACACGAAGGCCAACGGGTAGAACGCCAACGGACTCATCTGCCCTGCTCCACCAGCAAGATGACCAGCGCAGTCGCCACCATGTTCAGCAACGCTATCGGCATCATTTTCTTCCAGCCCAGGTTCATGAGTTGGTCGTACCGGAAGCGCGGAAGCGTCCAGCGCACGAGGATCTGCAGACAACAGAAGAACAGCACCTTCACCCCGAACGATCCGACCTGAAGAGCCGTGATCAGCGCGCCCGGCAGCGCCACCGGCGTCATGCCGGGAAGGCTCAGGCCAGCGTTCGAATCGAGGTACGGCACCTGCCATCCGCCGAAGAACAGCGTCGTCACCAGGCCCGACACCATCACGATCTCGGCGAAATCCGACAGCATGAAACAGGCCTGCTTGCCGCCCGAATACTCGGTGTAGTAGCCCGCGATGAGTTCGGATTCGCACTCGGGAAGATCGAACGGGACGCGCTTGGTTTCGGCGATTCCGGCCGTCAGCAGGATCAAGAAGGCCACGGGCTGGTAGAAGACTCCCCAGGCCGGCAGCACCCCGAACAGCAATTTGCCCTGGGACCTGACCATTTCCTGCATGTCCAGCGTGCCATAGAGCAGGATCATGCTCACCAGCGAGATTCCCATCGCCAGTTCGTACGAGATCATCTGGGCGCTGCCGCGGATGCTGCCGAGCAGGGCCCAACGGTTGTTGGAAGCCCAGCCCGCGAGCACGATTCCGTAGACGCCCATCGACGCCAGCGCGGAGATGTAGAGAAGCCCGACGTCGAGATTGACGGCCTGGAGGTTGATGACCCGTCCGGCCACCGAGACGCTGTCGCCGAACGGCATCGCCGCAAAAGTGACGATGGCGGGGAAGAGCGCGATGCACGGAGCCAGTGCGTGGCCCAGGCGGTCGGCGTTGGCGGGCACGAAGTCTTCCTTGGTGAAGAGCTTGAGCGGATCCGCCATCAGCGTGTTCATGAAGCCGAGGTTGAACGGCATGATGCCGAGAACCGAAGCTCGGTTGGCGCCGACCCGGTTCTGGACGAGGGCGCTACCCTTGCGTTCGACCCACAGCAGCAACGCCGACAGGGTCAGCACCACCAGGATCACGCCCAAGGATTCGATGCCGCCGATCAGCCATTCCATGACATTGTCTCCACGGACCG
Organism: uncultured bacterium; assembly: GCA_903893315.1. Taxonomy (GTDB): domain Bacteria; phylum Desulfobacterota; class Binatia; order UBA1149; family CAITLU01; genus CAITLU01. The sequence continues at coordinate 7,629 of CAITLU010000028.1, read as the reverse complement.
AGCCTCGCGTCCGCGCTTCTTCAAAGCTTCTCGCCGCGCTCGAGCTTGCCGAGCAAGTCGAGAACCTGCTCGACCGTCAGGTTTTCGTGAAATTGGTCGTTCAACTGCAGCATCGGCGCCGTGCCGCACGAGCCCAGGCATTCCACACGCTCGAGCGAGAACTTGCCGTCGGCAGTCGTCTCTCCGGCCTCGATGTCGAGACGCTTGGAAACCGCCCCGTAGATGTCCTCGGCACCGCGCAGGTAGCACGACAGGTTGGTGCACACCTGAATGTGGCTGCGCCCCACCGGACGGCGGTGATACATCGAATAGAAACTGACGACGCCTTCGACCCAGGCTCGGGGCAGTCCCATCAGTTCGCTGATGTACTGCTCGACCGCGGGACTTATCCAGCCGAACTCGCGCTGCGCCAGCCACAGAACCGTCCCGAGCGCCGCGCGGCTTTCGGGGTAGTGGGTGAGGATTTCGTGGTACTCGGCCAACGCTTCGGGCCGAAACACCACCGGACCGGAATCCGTCGCTTTGTTGGTTGTCGTCTGCTGGGACATGGGGTTGGTTTCGAGAGACGCGTCCCGCCTCAGCGGTCGCACTCGCCTCCGATCATGTTGACCATACCGAAAATCGCGGCGAGGTCGGGGATCATGTACCCCTTCACCATCGTCTCGAGCGCGGACATTCCATAGAAGCACGGCGGCCGAACACGCACGCGGTAAGGCCGTCCGCTCCCGTCGCTGACGAGGTAGAAGCCCAACTCGCCGTTGGCCGCCTCGCCCGAAAAATAGATCTCGCCGGCCGGCACGCGAATGCCCTCGACGATGATCTTGAAGTGGTTCATCAGGCCTTCAATGCTGCCGTAGACGTCCTTCTTCGGCGGCAGAACGTAGGCCGCGTTGTCGGCGATCACCGGGCCGCCCGGCATCTGTGCGAGACACTGCTCGACGATCCGGATCGACTGCTTGATCTCCTCGAAGCGCACGGCGAAGCGATCGAAGTTGTCACCCTTGGTTCCCACGGGGACTTCGAAATCCATCCGGTCGTAAACCATGTACGGCGCGGCCTTGCGTACGTCGTAAGCGATGCCGGTCGCGCGCAGCAGCGGCCCGGTCAGTCCGAAGCTGAGCGCTTGTTCCTGCGACATCAGGCCGATACCGACCATGCGATCGGTGAAGATGCGGTTGCGCTCGAGCAGCTTCTCGCTGTCGCGAAGCACTTCATTGGTGCGCTTGATGGCCGCGCGGATCATGTCCGCGAAGTCGTCGGGAACGTCGCGCGCCAGACCGCCCACGCGCCCGTAACTCACCGTCACCCGCGCTCCGGTGACGCGCGCACTCATGTTGTACAGGAGTTCGCGGGCCTCGTTCATGTAGAAGCCGACGGTAAAAGCGCCGAGTTCGGTGGCACCCATGCCGAGACAGGTCAGGTGGTCGGAAATGCGCGCGCACTCCGAAAGCAGCACGCGCATATACGAAGCGCGCTCGGGCACCTCGATGCCGCAGAGCCGCTCGACCGCTTCGCAAAAGATGAAATTGTTGATCAGCGGCGACGCGTAATTGAGGCGGTCGGTGTACGGAATGGCCTGGTTCCAGGTGCCCTGCTCGCACATCTTCTCGAAGCCGCGATGCAGGTAGCCGACCTCCGTTTCGCAGGCGATGATGTTCTCTCCATCCAGGCGCAGGTGGAACTTGATGGTACCGTGGCAGGCGGGGTGCGAAGGCCCCATCTGCAGTTCCATGATCTCGGACAGCGGATCGGCAGCCGTGGCCTCGGCCTTGCGAAACTGCGCGCCGGCGCTCTCCCTGGCCTTGTCGTCGCTCATTCCTGCGTCTCGCACACCGTATTCTCTGCCGCTCTCTTCACGCACGTCTCCTAAGTTTCCCGCCAGATCCCTAGCGCTTCTTCGGCCAGGGGTCGGCGATGGGATCGCGCTCGGGCGTCAGCGGCTGACGCTTCTGGTAGGGATAGCTCTTGCGCAGCGGATGTCCCTGAAACTCCTCGTACAACAGGATGCGGCGCATATTCGGGTGCCCTTCGAAGTGCACGCCGAACATGTCGTAAACCTCGCGCTCGGCCCAGTTGGCACCGGCAAACAGGTGGCTGATGGTGGCCACGCGCGGGGCGGCGGCATCAACCCTGGTCTTGACCAGCACGCGCTCGCCGCTGACCATCGAGCGCAGCACGTAAATCAACTCGATCTGACCACGCGAGTCCTGGTAGTCGACCGCGGTGACATCCAGGAACAGCCTCAGCGCCAGATCCGGGTCGTCGCGCAGAAACCGTACGACGTCCACGACGGCGGCAGCGGCAATTTCGATCGCCCCGTCGCCCGGAGTCACGAAGCACTCGGCGCCGCTGGAAGGAACGGCAGCGGCCACCCGCGCTGCAAGATCGGCGCTGTTTATCGCCACTCGAAGGCTCCCTTGCGCCAGGCGAAGGCGTACCCGACCGCGAGCACCAGCACGAAGACGGCCATCTCGACGAAGCCGAAGACGCCGAGTTCCCGGTAGATCACGGCCCAGGGGTACATGAACACCACCTCGACATCGAAGACGATGAAGAGAATGGCCACCATGTAGAACTTGATGGAAAAACGGCCCCACCCCGGTCCGGTCGCTTCATTTCCGCACTCGAAGGCCTCGCCCTTGATGGCGGTCATCTTGCGCGGCCCGAGCAGCCGATTGAGGTTCGACATCGCAGCAACGATGACGACTCCGAGGAGCAGAGTGATCAGTACAGGAATGTAGTCGGACATCAGTAAAACCGGGCTGCCGACGGTTAAGACCGTCTCAATCGCGGGGGGTCCGACGGCGCCCGCGCCTTATCGCCATGGAACTCGGCGATGTCAAAATCTACACAAAGACCGAACTCGCGAGACGCACGCGGCGCGGCGCGGTCGCCTCCGATCCCGGCCTCGCCGAGACGCGCCGACCGCCGGACAGGTGGAACGTGAGGACCGTCCGGGAAGATCGCCGCCGTCGCTTACGCCCTTTGTTCGGGTCGACTTCGAATGCTGCGGCAACCGCTGGCTGCCCCGGATCAAAGACAAATGCCGCTGCACCAGGACGCGAAAGAGTTTCCGTGTTTCACTTGGAAGAAGGCGCCGCTCTACGCGACTTGATCCTTCGCCGAGGAACCAGCGTCGAAGAGTCACCCCATTCCGGAGCATTCCCGGGCGATCCGCTCGGCGACGGCGTGCGTGCGGCCTGCCAGGTCATCGAGCCGCAGTTCCTCCAATCCGGCGAGCGAGACCGCCACACGGCCCTGCCACGGCGTCGTCCACTGCTGCGGGATCGGCCTGCCCTGAAGCCCCCACAACCCGCCGACCGTCGCACCATTGCAATCGGTGTCCAGACCAGCCGCGACGACCTCTCCAACTGCCGCACCGAAATCCTGAGGATACGAGAGCAGCGCCCAGACGACCAGCGCGAGGTTGTTCACCGTGTGAACAGCGAAGAGGTCCACGTAACGCTCACGGATCGCGCGGGGTCCATCGGAATTGGCGACCTGCGAGCAGGCAAAACGCACGGCCCCGGCCACCGCCGAGTCACGCGGAACATACTGCAGCGCGGTTTCGACCGCGGCCTCGAGCGAACGAGATTCGGGAATCGAGGCACCGAACGCGGCCACGAACGCGGCGCCGTGCATGCCGTCCCCGCGGTGCGACAGCGCGGCGTCACGGCGCGCGAGGTCGGCGGCCAGCGCCGGCCGCCCCGGGCACACCCAACCGTACAGATCTGCGCGGATCTGCGCCCCTATCCATTCGCTGTAGTCGTTGTCCGCGCACTCGGCCAGGTCGAAGCCCGGCTCGGCGCCGAACGCGAACCACTCGTGGCCGCGTTCCAGCAACGTGCGGTAGGCCGCACGCTCCGCGGTGTAGGTGGCCGCGGCGGGGAGCCGCTGCAGCCAGGTGCGCGCAACGTCGACCGTGCGCAGCGCCAGGCCGTGCTCCTCCAGCAGCAGCAACGCCAGAACCGTATAGTTGATGTCATCATCCGGTTCGCTGCGTTCGATGATGCCGCGGCAGCAGGCCCGGCCCGCTGTCGCAACGATCGTTCCTTGGATCAACGGAACGTAGTCGCGCAGCGGCAAGGCACCTGCGCGGGAGAGGTAGTCGGTGAGCGCGGCGTGCCCCTGCATGACCGACAGCATTTCGACGGGCTTGCCGAGTTGGCAGCCCGAGATCCGGCCCTGCCACGCCGCCCGGATTCGCCGGCGAAGATCGCTCGCGTCGTCCGGCTTCTCCGCCAAGGAAGCACCGCCCGAAACCTTCATGCGCTCACCTCGTGCCCCGAACTCGAATACTCGCAACAAACCAGGGAACGATTTCCGCGCTGTGCCGGTACGTGGTCCATCCCTGCACTCACAAACTGTCCCCGATCGTCCGTCGAAGCATCGCTACCATGCACCGGCCTTCTCGGTCCAGCCGACATATGGGAAGCAACAAACAGACTGCCCAAGGAAAAACCTGTGGCTCTCGGCGAAGAAGCCGCCAACGCGCACGGCCGCTCCGCACTCGGCTCACCGTGACGGGATCAGGCCGCTTCGATCCGCTCGATCTCCACACGAGTGTCGCGATCGACCTGGTTGGGCTCCCAGTGGCCGAATCCCCACTGCAGGTGGCCGTAGTCGCCCACCAGTGACGTCGCCTTCAGAGGGCTGGGGATGACGGCGTGGTCGCTGAGACCGCCGCGGAACTGATACGGCTCCCAGGCATGGTAGGTCAGCACCTGACCGGGCTGCACGTAGGCGGCAATCTTGGCGCGCAGAACGAAAGAGCCGAGGTCGTTGCTGACACGGACGAGGTCGTGATCCTGGATCTGCCGCTCGGCCGCGTCACGCGCGCTCAGGTACACGACCGGTTCACCCCGCTGCAAGCGCAGCAACTGCTGCTGATCGCGCCACTGCGAGTGGATGCTCCAGCGCGTGTGGCCGCCGCTGAGAGTCAGCGGGTAGTCTCCGCCTGCGGCAGGCGGACGCTTGTAGGTCGGCAGCGCTTCACCGCACTCCAGGAACCACGGATGGTCGACGTAGAACTGCTGGCGTCCGGTCAGCGTCGGCCAGCGCTGCTTGTCATCGACGGCTCGTCGGTGAGGAACCAGCGGCTGATCGGCCGCGAAATCGCTGAAGTGACCGGTGGCGCCGTCCGCGCCGGTGCTGCGAAAGCGCGTGACACCGTCACGCCTCAGGTCCTGGAGCGTCACGCCTTTGACCACGGAAGAATAGACGACGATGAATTGCAGGGCCTTCTCTTCGTCGGTGGCGCCGAAACGGCCGCTGTCGGTGAACGCGTCGTCCAGGCGAGCGGCGTCGCGCTGCGTGCCTGCGATATCGGTGTACGGCGGTAGCTTGCGCCGGCGTGCTTCGCTCGCAATCTCCGCGGCCAGCAGCGCGAAGATCTCCCATTCCGGTTTGGCCTCGGCGAGCGGCGCCACGGCACGGTCACCGAGATGCACGTAGGGGATATAGGTCGCCAGATATTTCAGGTCCGATTTTTCGTACCAGATGGCTGCCGGCAGCACGATGTCGGCCCAACGCGCGGTTTCGCTCATGCGATAGGTCACGTCGACGACGAGCTTCAGCTTCGGCCACAGCGTCGCGAGCAGGCGCGTGTTGTTGCGCGAGTGGCGCAGCACGTTGCCGAACACCGAAACCAGAACACGCGGCGGCTGCTCGGGCGGCGGGAAGACCGGGAACCATTTTTTCTCGATCGCTTCGCGCAGACACTCTGCAACCGGACGCGGCGTGCTCGAATCGCCGTAGCGTGGATCGGTCGACGTCACGCCCAACCCGCCGTGCACCGTGTGCCAGATGGTTCCCGGCACGAAATAGCCGGCCGCCGAATGTCTGGTCTCTTCAGGCCGGAAGTAGGCGTTGGCGCCGAAACCGAGGACGTCGATCAACCCGAGCCGTTCCAGGCTGGTGAGCAGGACGAAACCCTCGAGTGCGAAATTGCCGGTGCTGCGCCACCCGCCACCAGCACGGCCGACGTTACCGGTCAGCGCAGCGAGCAGGATCTGCGCTCGTTGGGTGAGATCTGCGTGCAGGAACTTGCACTGCCCGAGTTCGGCCAGGATCAGCGCCGCACGGGCCTTGGCGAAATCGCGTGCGAAGCGACGGATGGTCGAGGCAGCGATACCGCTGAGTTCGGCGACCTGCTCGGGACGATAGCCGGTGTCGAGCTGGTCGCGCAGCAAGGAGAACACGGTGCGAACCTGCACCGAAGCCGTGCCGAGTATGATCGTGCCGGAAAACATCAGGTCAGGCGCGACATCGCGCTCGTCCAGGCGCTTGCTGCTTCCGCTTCCGGGAGCCGCCGCCGGAGCGCCACGCTTTGCATCCCAGACGAAGAACGCCGTGTCGGATCCGCCGACGGCCAGGTCCGACTCGCGGATGAAGCGCCCGGTGTCGGTGCGCACCAGCAGCGGCAGGTCGGTCTGCTCGGCGACGTATGCGGCGTCGTAGAGCCCCTCGCCGACAATCACCTGCGCCGCGCCAAGCGCCAACGCAGCGTCAGTTCCGGGGCGCGGGTTCAGCCACAAGTCGGCATGCGTGGCGGTGGCGTTCAGATCGGGAGCCACAACCACGATCTGAGCGCCGCGATAGCGAGCCTCGGAGAGGAAATGCGCATCGGGGATGCGCGTGGCAGCCGGATTGAAGGTCCACAGGACGAGATATTCGGAGCGGAACCAGTCGTCGGAAGAGCCGCAGGCCTTGCCGTTGCCGAAGGTGATCGTGGCACCGTTCATCAGATCGCCTACCTGCGCCGTCGGATCGATGATCGGCGAGCCGAGCAGGCGAAAAAAGCGAAGCGGAGCAGCGCTGTTCGGACCGGCACCTACGTTGGTGCCCAACTCACAGACGACCGAGGCCGGTCCTTCGCTTTCGACGGCATCGACCGTCGCGGCGGCGATCGCAGCCAGCGCCTCGTCCCAGGAAATGCGCTGCCAGCGTCCCTCCCCCCGCTCGCCGACGCGGCGCAGCGGGTAATGCACGCGCGTCTGGGAATACATCAGAGCCGAGCCGCACGCGCCTTTCTGGCAGCCACGCGGATTGAAGTCCGGCAAGCCCGGCATCGACGCGACATAGGGCGCCTTCTGCTCCTCTCTCCACACCAGGCCGTCCTTGACGTAGAGATCCCAGGCGCAACCCGACGTGCAGTTCGTCATCGAATGAGTGCCGCGCGCGACGCGATCCCAGCGCCATTGCTCGCGGTAGAGATCCTCCCAGGTGCGATATTCCGGAACTCCCGGCAAGGCGGAGGGCGGTTGCCCTGAGCCGGCTTCGCGCGCATCGGACCAGACCGGCATCCTCAGGGCGTAGAGCCCGAGCGTCGCTGCGGCCGCTGCGCTGGCCCGCAGAAACGCGCGCCGCGACAACTTTGGGTTCGGGGTCGTCACCTCTCTCACACTCACTGCGCTGTCTTGCTGCGCAATGGATACATGCGCCTTCGGCGACAGGTAAGACAAGAGGCCGCCTAGATGATCACCGACGCGCGACCGCGAACCGCGCCGCCTGCGGGCCGAAAGGAAGGCCGCCTTAGACCTCGATCATGGGCCGATCACCGGCAGGCGGAGCCGCGCGTAAGCGAGGCCTCCGGAGCGCGCAGTCGCGCGTCGGTTCGAGTAACCGAAC
>CAITLU010000027.1 GCA_903893315.1 uncultured bacterium | reverse complement strand
TGTTCTCCTGGCAGCCGATTCCTGCCGACAGAGCCGTTCGCGTCGACCTGCAGAAGCTCTGACGCTGAGAAACAGAGGAAAACGACGTCATGGGAACAATTACGAAATCGAAGCGCCAACTGGCCTGGGTATTCGACCTCAACAAGTGCATCGGTTGCCAGACCTGCTCGGTGGCCTGCAAGGTCCTGTGGCCGCAGGAAGATCCCGGCACTGAGCAGCAGTGGTGGATGACCGTCAACACGCAGCCCGGCCGCGGCACTCCGCGCGACTGGGAGACGATGGGCGGCGGCTACGACGCTGCCGGCAACCTGCAGCTCGGCCACAGCGCCACCGACGAAGAAATCGGCGGCGGCTGGAACTTCAACTACGACGAAGTCCTGCGCGGCGGCGGCGGGCGAGCCAAGCACCTTCACAAGATCTCGGGCTCCAAGACCTGGGGCATGAACTGGGACGAAGACGAGGGCGGCGGCGAGTTCCCGAACGCGTACTACTTCTACCTGCCGCGTCTGTGCAACCACTGCACCGAACCGGCGTGTCTGGAGTCGTGTCCGAACGACGCGATCTTCAAGCGCAGCGAGGACGGTCTGGTGCTGCGCGACGAAGACAAGTGCAAGGGCTCTCAGCAGTGCCGGCGCGCGTGTCCGTACAAGAAGATCTACTACAACAAGATGCGCAACGTCAGCCAGCACTGCATCGGCTGCTTCCCGCGTATCGACCAGGGCGTGGCTCCGGCCTGCGTGCGTCAGTGTCCGGGACGTGCGGCTTTCATCGGGTTCCTCGACGACGAGAGCACAGCGGTTCACAAGCTGGTGCAGAAATGGAAGGTGGCTCTGCCGCTTCACCCCGAGAAGGGCACGCACCCTAACGTCTACTACGTGCCGCCTCTGTCACCGGCTCCGCTGCGTGAGGACGGCAGTTTCGACGAAGGCGGCCACCGCATTCCGCCGGCTTACCTCGAGTCGCTTTTCGGACCTCAGGTGCACGGAGCCCTGGATTCGCTGCGCGCCGAACTCGACAAGAAGCGCCGCGGGCAGGCTTCCGAGGTGATGGACGCGTTGATCCTGTACCGATGGAAGGACGCGTTCGGCCATCTCGATCGCGACCCGGCGACCATCGTCTGGTAGCGAACTGGATTGTCCCGTGGCGCTCCGGCTTCGTTCACGAATGCCGACGCGCCATGAGGGCTTCCCTCGGGCTCGGCTAGAGCGCGGAGCGAGGTCGAGTAGTTGAAATCGAAGAAGGGCCCGGCGCCGCTGACAAGCGATGCCGGGCCCTTCTTCGTCATTCTTCCGACACTGTAGGTTCCCCACGTGTCGTTCGTTCCGGCGAAAATCTGCACGGCGTCGCAACAGCCGTCAGAACGCCATTTTGGGCGAGTTTCATGGCCACGGGGCCTTACTTCACCGCTGATTCTTTCTTGTTCGGCCGATTGGCGATGCCGTAGGTGGACATTCTGGCGGCGTCGGCTTCCATGGCCATGTTCTTCATGAGCCCGTGCCGAGAGCTTTGGGCTCTTTGACGTTTCGAAGGCTTTTCTGACGTGCCGGATTCGCCCGCCTGCTTGTTTGATCGAACGAGTCGCCGAATCCATCATCCCGCGCCGTGCCGGGATTCCAGTCAAAACACGAGCGCGTCTTTGCCGGCGCGGCCAAGACTTGCGGCATTGACGACTGCGCGTCGGCGCGCCTGGGGATGGTGATAAGAGCATGAGCGCAAGATCGGAAATTCTGATGGAAGCACTGACTCCGGTCTTGATGGATGCGGTCCTCAAGGGGCTCGGAGCACGCGCCCTCCTGGACCGGAAGTTCCGCGCCAATCTCTACCATGACGTCGGCAGCGGCTCGGAGCCGTGGAATGCGAAGGTGGTGTTCCGCACTCGCGACGGTTCGGTGTCGCGCCACATCGTCGTTTCCGGAGGCAGGATACGCTCGGGCCGCGGCGGCGTCGGCGATGCTGACGCGACGTTCGTGCTGAGAGACCGCGCCGCACTGAAGAAGATGCTGGTGGCGAAGCCCGCCGAATCGATGGAGATGCTCCTGCGCAACGAGTTGTCGTTCGAGGGGAACATGTCGGTGGTGGCGCGCGTCTCGTACCTGCTCGAGCGCATGACGTCCAAGAAGCAACTCGACCGTGATCCCAGGCACGACTTCCTTTACGAGAGTTCGCTTGCCGCGCCGGTGAGGAGTCTCGCTTCGCAAAGGAGCGACGCCGTCGAGTATCTAGACGATCCTTCCTTCTCCGAGTGGACGATCGAGGATTTCCCGCGGCTGGGCCGCTTCCTGGCTGATGCGTTTTCGACGCGGCCCGCTATTTCCACCGAGCGTCCTCGCCTGTTGACCGAACACCTCAAGCGGCACGGTTTCGAGAAGTCCCTTGACGGCCGCGACCGCGATCCGGTGCTGCGCCAGGCGCAGGCCTACAAGTACATGATGGAAAACCGCCGGCCGCGAATTCGGCACGACGATCTGATTGCCGGAACGACTACCGACAAGGAAATAGGAGTCGTCATCTATCCCGACCTCGGTGGTGTGCTGTTGTGGCCCGAGCTTTACACGATGCACGTGCGCGATCTCAACCCGTACACAATCGAAGAATCAGACAGGCGTCTGCTAGCCGACGAGATTTTCCCGTATTGGCAGTCACGCAATCTGCGCGAGGTCGCACGAACCAATGCTGGCAATCCCGAATGTCTGAAGCTCGACGAGCGGTTCGTTCTTTACTTCCAGTGGAAGGCCCATTCGCTCTCGCACACGATTCCGGATTTTCCTACGGTGCTCGGCAGAGGGCTCGGCGCCATCGTCGAGGAAGCCGCCGCTGCCGAAGACAAGGCGGATGACGCCGGGAAGAAGAACTTCTTCGCCGCGGTGCGCCTGTGTTGTGAAGGCGTGATTGCCTACGCGACACACCTTTCCGAAGAAGCCGCGCGAAATGCCGCTTCCGAAAACGACCCTGTACGCAGGGCCGAACTCGAGAACCTAGCGAGGATCTGCGCGAGGGTTCCGGCAGGTCCGGCGCGCACGCTCGAAGAAGCCGTCAACAGCATGTGGATCACGTGGGTGGCCTGCCACATGGAAAACACCAACGCCGGTCTGTCGATCGGCAGGGTGGACAAGTGGTTACAGCCATACTTCGCTGCCGACATGCGCGGCTGCGTGGACGAAGAAGCGCGGCGTGCGATGATCCACCGTGCTGTCGAACTGCTCGGCTGCTTCTTCCTGCGCTGCACCGACCACCTGCCGATGGTTGCCGATCTCGGCAACAAGCTTTTCGGCGGTTCGAGTTCGGACCAGGCCATCACCATAGGAGGCGTGCTCGAAGACGGGTCGAACAACGTCACCGACATGACCTACATCATCCTGAAGGTGGCGGAGATGCTGCGCCTGCGCGATCCCAACCTCAATGCGCGCTGGCACCCCGAGGTCAATTCGGTCGAGTACCTGCGCCGCCTCTGCGAGGTCAATGCACTGACCGGCTCCACTCCGTCGCTGCACAACGACAGGGCGGTGATCGCCGCCATGCGTGAACAGGGCTTCACGATCGAGCACGCGCGTGACTGGAGCGCGACCGGCTGCGTCGAACCGACCAGCAGCGGCCGTCATTTCGGGCATACCAATTCGATGATGGTGTCGATGGTCGCGCCGTTGGAGATGGCTCTTCACGATGGCTATCACCCGCTGTGCCGGGAGCAGATCGGGCCGCACACCGGCGCGGTGACCGAGTTCGGCAGCTTCGGGCAGTTCTACGACGCGTATCTCGAACAGTTCCGCTACGTGGCCGAGAGGTCGATAGAGTGCAACAACTTGTTCGGCGAGACCCATCGTTTCGTGCGGCCGACGCCGTTTCTGTCGAGTCTGGTCGACGGGTGTCTGCAAAGTGGTCGCGATGTCGTCTTCGGCGGGGCGCTGTACAATTCTTCGGGCATCGCGCTGATCGGGCTGGCCGACGTGGTGGACTCGTTGATGGCGGTCAAACACCTGGTCTACGACGAAAAGCGCGTCGATTTTGCGACACTGCTCGACGCCCTCGGCAAAAACTTTGAAGGTTACGAAACGTTGCACGCCAGGATGCTCAACAAGGTTCCGCGTTTCGGGTCGGCGAATCCGGAAGCGCAGGCGATGGCCCAGCGTCTGATCGACTGGGCCTACGACCTGTATCAGGGATTTCCCCACTACCGTGGTGGTCACTACACTACCGGCTATTGGTCGATGTCCAACCATGTTGCGTTTGGCACGCTCTCGGGCGCTCTCCCGAGCGGACGGCGTAGGCATAAGCCGTTTACGCCGGGGATCACGCCTGAGCCCGGTGCCAAGGACACCTTGCTGCAGAACATCCAGAGCGTTGCCGGTCTGAATCCGCTCAAAATGCCGAACAACATAGCGTTCAACGTCAAGGTGGTTCCAGACCCTCACGATTCGCCGGAGCAGGCACTCGACGTCATGACCGCTTACGCCCGGACGTATCTGGAAGCCGGCGGTATGCAGATGCAGTTCAACGTCATCTCGACCGAGACGCTGCGCGATGCGATGGAACATCCTGAGGCCTACCGAAATCTGATGGTGCGCATTTCGGGCTACAACGCTTATTTTGTCGAACTCAACCGCGAACTCCAGATGGAACTCATCGAACGCAACGAACACGCGTTGAAACACTGATGGAAAAGCGAAGACCGCTGGTAGCGGAGATAAAGCGCAACAGTCTCGACGACGGTCCTGGCATCAGGTCCGTGGTGTTTTTCAAGGGCTGTCCGCTGTGCTGCGTGTGGTGTCATAATCCCGAGTGTACTCGCGCGGGCGAGGATCTGATGTTTCGCGGTGATCAGTGCATCGGCTGTGGAGCCTGCGCGGATGTCTGCACCGAGCACGCTATCGCCGCGGGAGGCCGCGGCGCGATAGAACGCGAGCTGTGCACGTTGTGTGGAGACTGCGCGGACGAATGTCCGTCGGGAGCGTTGTCGCTGATCGGGACCTACCACGAACCGGAAGAACTGGTCGAGATTTTGCTCCGCGACAAGCCCTTCTACGACAATTCCGGCGGCGGTGTCACGCTTTCCGGCGGCGAACCCACGCTTGCGATGAACTATACCGCAGCGGTGGCCAAGGGGCTGCGAGAGCGCGGTGTGCACGTCCTGGTCGAGACTTGTGGGGACTTTGCGTGGGAGCGCTTTGCCGACACGCTGTTGCCGCATGTAGATCTTGTCTACATCGACATGAAGATCGAATCCGCCGCGCTGCATGAAAAGTTCACTGGCCGTACCAACGAGCGCATCAAGGAGAACCTGGAAAAGCTTGCGTCGACTCGGGCAGTGGAGTTCCTGGTGCGCGTGCCGTTGGTGCCGGAGGTCACGGCCACGCGCGCCAATCTTGAGGGCATAGCCGCCTGGTTGCGGGAGCGCGGAGTAGAGCGCATCGCGCTGCTGCCCTACAACCCGCTGTGGCCCGCCAAGGTGCAGAGCCTCGGGGGTTCACCGGCTTACGAGCGCTCAGGGTGGATGAGCCGTGAAGAATGTGACGCAGCCAAGAAGGCTTTCGTGGGTTTCAGGCTCGAGCGTGACTTCTGATTCCGAGCGTATGCCGGTCGCGGGCCGCGGTACTGGCTCGCGGGCGTATTCGAGCACTTGCAACGGGCCTGTTCGGTAAGATACGTCGAGAGATGAAGGGGACCACGTGATGAGCATGAAATCGGATGAGGCTCGATACTCTCGCGACAACGACCGATATCAGGTGGGCGTCGATACGCAGGTAACGGCAAGACCGCGCGGCGTGCGCGATGTCCTCTGCGTGTTGTCAGTAGTTGCGCTCGTCGCAGCCGGATGCGGCACAGAACCGAGAGGTGCGTGTAATCCAGAGCCGCCGGCTGGGACGGTCGGTTCGATCTGCGGGTTCGCTAACCCCGAAGACGTCGAGGTGATTGCGCCCGCGGGATTGCTGCTTGTCAGTCAGATGCGCCGCGGCTCCACCGGAGGATCGATCGCGGCGCTTCCGCTCCGCGGGACGCAGCAGCAGCGCGCCGTAGTGCGGCGCCTGTGGCCGGTCGGTGATCGTGCTCGCGACGTGGCGAGCGTTACCGATGCCGGAGATCCCTCGTGCACCGAGCCGCCGTCGCCCGAAGCTTTCTCGCCTCACGGTATCAGTTCGGTTGCGACGAAGACTCCCGGCCTCGTTCGCCTTGCAGTGGTGGCGCACGGAGTGCGCGAGGCTGTCGAACTTTTCGATCTCGTCGGCGTCGGTGACGCTGCCACCTTGTCGTGGCGCGGTTGCGTTCCGTTGCCGCCGAGCACCGTGGGCAACGATGTCAGCATCGGTGCCGACGCGGAACTCGTTGTCTCTGACTACATGCCGGCGATGACCGGCTGGTTCGGTCTCTACTACACGCTCGCGAGCGGGTTGGGCAGCAACACCGGCGACGTCATGACGTGGCGGTCGCAATCGGGCTGGCGCCGTCTTCCGGGTACGGCGGCGCCCGCGCCCAACGGCGTGTTGGTTTCGCCGGATGGCACGGGCGTCTTCTACGCGGAGACAGGTTCCGGGCTGGTTCGCCGTGTACCGCGTGGTGGAACGACCGACGCGGGACGCGAGCCGCACGTCACGATCGGCGGGAACCCCGACAATCTCTCGCTCGGACCACGCGGCAGTCTTCTCGCAGTCACGCACACGGACGGAGCGGCGTTCATGTTGTGCGCGTTCGGTCGGCTGCCTTGCCGTACCGGATGGTCGTTGTTCGAGATCGATCCCGGCGGTTTGAATGCCAGCTTGCTGCTGCACCACGACGGCTCGGTGATCGGAGCGGTGGCGTCGGCTGCAGAGTTCGATGGGCGGGTGTACTTCGGTTCCGTATTCGACGATCGCATCGGCGTGTGGCAACGCAGCCCGGCAACTGATCCGAGGGAGTGAGGCGCTGCGCTGGCGATGCGGGTGTCGGAACTCAGCCTGGCGCTGGCGGCGGTGGCCGTGACGCACCTCGTGTTCGAGGTCGCGCTGTATGCGGCGCTGCCGCGTCAGTTCTCGGTGCCGCATCTTCGCGTCTATGCTCAGGGTTTCCAGACCTGGCAGCCCGATGCGAGTTTTGAGTATTGGAACCTGCCGGATGTCGTTCCGAGCTTTGCCAGGGTCGACATCAACGACGATGGCTTGCGCGACGAAGCGGTGCCGAAACCCAAGCCGGCCGGTGAGCGACGCGTGATAGTGGTCGGAGACTCGAACACCGCGGCGATGCAGCTCCCGCGCAGCGACATCTTTACGACGCGGCTGGCGGAGCTCATCGAAGCGCGAGCGCCGTTTAGTTTCGGCGCCGGCAGCCACGTCCGCGTCGTCAATGCCGGGGTCAAGGCCAGTGGCCTGGCCGAGCACCTGCTGTGGCTTCGTCATCGCGGCTTCGCTCTCGAGCCTGACCTGATCGTCGTGCAAGTTGCCGCCGACGATCCCGACGACGACATCGCCCACGGCGGCTTCGCGTTGGCGGGCGGGCGTCTGGTCGAAACCCCGCGGTTTGCGCGTCCGGTGTGGTGGCGAGCGCCGCTGCTCGGGCTGCGCGACGCGGTTTGCAATCGCAGTCTGGTCTACTACCGACTCTGGAGTCAGTTTCGTTCGGCACTGACCGCGCCGGCGCGTGTGGAGACCGACGTGCCGTGGTGGATGCATCAGCGCTCGGCGGCCGATACGCCGAACAGTTCGCGATCCATGCCGAGTTCAGTGCTTGACGTCCCGGCCGCGCCGGCTCCGGCCGCAATCGCGCAGCCCGATCCTGGCGTCGCGCTGAGCGCCGCGCTGCTGACGGCAATCATCGAAGAAGCGGCTGCGCACGGCGTCGTGGTGATGGTGCTTGCGCTGCCGCACCCGCTGTTCCTGGATCAAGGCCATCCGCGTCTGGACGCGGTGGTGGCGCGCGGGGCGGTGGCGCCGGCGAGTGTCCTGCGTGTTGACGAGTCTTTGCGAAGTGCCAATCGCGCAGGCCATGATCCGTACCTGGCTCACGACGGCCACCTGAACGAAATCGGCCACCGATTGGTAGCCGATGCCCTTGCGCCGGCGGTGGAGGCGGCGCTGATCGCGCGCTCCGGCAGCGGCAGCGTCGGCCATGCGCCGCCCTCGTTGCCGTGAAGCACCCTGCCCGTCGATGTCTGCGCGCTACTGCGCGGTGCTCGAAAGACTCGAAGCAACTAGCCGATTACGGCTCGTAGCGAACCGGCAGATACTCAGGGAACCACATCGCGCGGTGGACCTTTTCCTCCAGGCCGATAAGTGCGCTGGCATCCGCGTGTCCATCGTCGACGGCGCGACGCGCCACCGCGCAGGCCACGGCGTGCGAGCATTCGCGAATCCGTGAGAGCTTGGGGAATACCGACGACTCGGCGAAATCTTCGGCGGTTACTTTTTCGGCCAGTGCTTTGGCAGCGGCCAGGAACATCCCGTCGCTGACGTGCGTCGCTCCCACCACGCCGACGCCGAGGCCGACGCCGGGGAAGATGTAAGCGTTATTGCATTGGCCGATGCGGTAGCGCCGTTCCTTGTAGTGTACCGGGTCGAACGGGCTGCCGGTGGCGACGATGCCGCGGCCGTCCGACCAGCGGATCGCGTCCTCCGCCGTACACTCGCATTTCGACGTGGGGTTGGAGAGCGGCAGGATCAACGGTCGCTGGTTGACCTTGGCCATCAGCCTGACCGCTTCTTCGGTGAATGTGCCGGGGGTGGCCGACACGCCGATCAGGATGGTCGGCTTCGCGTTGGCGATCGTCTCCTCGAGCGTGATCCGGCTGCGGTCCTTGCACTGCCAGGTGGCAACCTCGCTGACCTCACGCGCATACGCGGCCTTGAAGTCTTCGAGGCCCGAGCGGTCCTGGGTTACGAGCCCCTTGGAATCCACCGTCCAGATTCGTCGCTGGGCTTCGGCCAGAGGTAGTCCGCCTTCGACCAGTGACTCGACGAAAAGGCCGGCGATTCCCTGTCCGGAGGCGCCGGCACCGGCAAAAAGCAGCCGTTGATCGCGGATCGGCTGGCCGGTGATTCGCAGTCCGCCGTAGATGCTGGCCAGCACCACCGCCGCGGTTCCCTGGATGTCGTCGTTGAACGACGCCAGCTGGTTGCGGAAGCGGTGCAGTTGCTTGATTGCGTTGGCCTTGAGGAAATCTTCCCACTGCAGCAGCACGTTCGGGTACATCCGCTTCACGGCGCCTACGAAGCGATCGATGAACTCCTGATACTCCTCGCCCTGCACCCGTCTCTGGCGCAGCCCGACGTAGAGCGGATCGCGCAGCAATTCCTCGTTGTTGGTTCCCACGTCGAGGGTGATGGGCAGCGTGCTGTAGGGAGAAATGCCGGCGCAGGTCGTGTACAGACACAGCTTGCCGATCGGGATTCCCATCCCGCCGATGCCCTGATCGCCGAGCCCGAGGATGCGCTCTCCGTCGGTCACGACGATGACGGCCGGGTTCGACATCTGGAAGTTAGCGAGCACCTTTTCGATGTTGTCGCGCTGTTCGTAGCTGATGTATAGGCCGCGTCCGCGCCGATAGATGTGTGAGTAACGCTGACACGCTTCGCCGACGACGGGCGTGTAGACGATGGGAAGCATCTCGTCGATGCGTTCGTGCAGCAGACGGAAGAAAAGAGTCTCGTTGCGATCCTGGAGGCTTGCCAGGTAGATGAACTTTTCGATCGGTGAGGGCTTGGCCTGGAAATTTTCGTAAACACGTTCGAGATGGTCCTCGATAGTGCAGATGACGGGAGGGATCAGGCCTTCGATGTTCAGCCTGTCTCGCTCTTCGACGCTGAACGCGGTCCCTTTGTTGATGAAAGGGTCCATCAGCAGCGCTTTGCCCTTCAGGTGTGTGGCGATGTATTTCTGCGAAGTTTCGGGATCCACCTTTATGCGGAAGTTCATTGAGTTTCCTCGTCCCGGGGCTCACGTCAGCGGCAGGTCACTGCGGCTACGTCGGAGCCCGGTGCGCCGACGCGGCCGATTCCATACGCCTCCGGATCCACGCTGCGAGCGGCGGGCTGCCGTGTCCGGACACAACAACCTCACCCGGGTTGCTCTGGCTGTGTCCGGCCGCGCGTGTCTCAGGCGCCCCGTCTTTGTTAACGACCTGCGACGCCGGGATCAAATGCGCGACTGACGATAAATCAGTGCTGCCCCATCTCGCACGCCCGACGACTGCGTGGGAAAGAAGACACGCGCAGCGTGGTGTCGATGCGGTTGGTTAGGACGGAGCGGTGGATCTTGGTCGGAATCGACACCTACACCAGAAGTGCGTCGCGCGCGATCTTGATGCGGCGTTGTTCACGTCGTCAAGCACGGCCCTGGAGGCGTGCTGATCTTCAGGCCGGAATGCTGCAACGCAGGGAGTGGCGACCAGAGGTTACAGGCCCACCGCCTTCAGCATCACGTCGAGCGGCGCCTTCTTTCCCGTGAAGTGCCGGAAAGCAGCCGCGCCTTGGTGCACCAGCATGTGCCGGCCGTCCAGAACCGGCCGTCCGGCTTTGCGCGCCGCCTCGAGGAAGGGCGTCAGCCCGCTCCGGTAGGCGAGGTCGAAGTGCAGGCAATCGGCCGGCGTGTTTTCGACCGAGTAGTCGAGGAAGGATCCGCCCTTGAGGCCTACCGGCGTACAGTTGATCACCAGCTGACGGCTTGGCAGGAAATCGAAGTTGTCGAGGATGTCGAGGTCGGCCACGCGAATCGGTCCGCGACCGGCGGCGAACTGGCGGGCCACCTTCTTCGCCCTGGCCACGGTGCGGTTGGCGATGACGATGTCGGCGGCTCCGTGTTTGACCAATGCGTACAGGACAGCACGGGCGCTGCCGCCGGCGCCGATCAGCAGCACGCGCCTGGCGCGCACGCGAAAGTCGTTGGTCGCCAGCGCCTGGTAGAAGCCTTCTGCGTCGGTGTTGTCGCCGACGATCTTGCCGCCTTCCCGATAGATGGTGTTGACGGCGCCGATGGCCTTGGCGGTGTCGGTGAGGCGGTCGACGAACTTCGCAACGTCTTCTTTGTACGGAACCGTGACGTTCAGGCCGGCGATGCCGAGGCTGTCCACGGCGTGCACCGCCTCACGGAGCCGCTTTCGTGGAGCGTGAAAGGGAACGTAGACGAAGTCGAGGCCGAGAGCGGCATAGGCCGCATTGTGCATGCGCGGCGAAAGCGAGTGATCGACCGGGTCGCCGAGGATGCCGACGACGCGGGTGGTTCCTTCGACGCCGCCGCGCTCGGAGTTTTTCTCGTGAGTCCTGGCGTGAGCACCGGCAGCGTATTTTTCGGCACGCTCGCCGGCGCGCTGCGCGGCTTCGGCGCCGACGATGTCGACCATTTCGGCAGCGCGTTCGTGCCAGTTGCCGATCTTTCTTCCTGACGACATCGTCTGCTGCGCCTGCTCTGTATCTACTTGGTGAGCGCCGCGTGGGCCGCTGCCAGTCTGGCCACCGGAACGCGGTATGGCGAGCAGGAAACGTAATCGAGGCCGATGCGGTGACAGAACGCTACGGAACGCGGATCACCGCCGTGCTCGCCGCAGATGCCAAGCTTGAGGCCGGGCTTTACGCTGCGACCTTTCTCCGCGGCGATCTTGATCAGCAGGCCGACGCCGCCCTGGTCGATGGTCACGAACGGATCGTCGTCGATGACTCCGCGCTCGATGTATTGGGGGAGGAAGCGTCCGGCATCGTCACGCGAAAGACCGAAGCCCATCTGCGTCAGGTCGTTGGTGCCGAACGAGAAGAAGTCGGCGCAGGCAGCGATCTCGTCGGCCGTGATCGCTGCGCGCGGAACCTCGATCATCGTGCCGATCGTGTAGGCGAGCTTGGCCTTCTTCCTGGTGAGCACCGCATCGGCGGTGTCGGCCACGAGTTTGCGCAGCGTCGACAACTCACGCGCGGTGGCGACCAGCGGGATCATGATTTCCGGCAGCACCTTGATGCCCTTGCCGGCAACCAGCAGCGCCGCTTCGATGATGGCGCGGGTCTGCATCGCGTAGATCTCGGGGTAAGTGATCGCCAGTCGGCAACCGCGGTGGCCGAGCATCGGGTTGAACTCGTGCAGGGCCTCGCCGGTCTGTTCCAGTATCGCCTTCTTGATGCCGGTCTTTTTTGCCAGGTCGGCGTATTCCTCGTCGGTGTGCGGCAGGAACTCGTGCAACGGGGGATCGAGCAGGCGGATGGTCACGGGCAGCCCGTGCATCGCCTTGAAGATGCCGACGAAGTCCTTGCGTTGGTAGGGCAGCAGTTTGTTAAGCGCGGTTTCGCGCGCTTCGAGCGTAGTGGCCAGGATCATCTCACGCACGGCGTCGATGCGGTCGCCCTGGAAGAACATGTGCTCGGTGCGGCACAGGCCGATGCCTTCGGCGCCGAAAGCGCGGGCTACCTCGGCGTCGTGAGGGGTGTCGGCGTTGGTGCGTACGCGCAGGCGTCGCGCGGCATCGGCCCACTTCATCAACTTCGCGAAGTCGCCGGAGAGTTCGGCTTGTTTGGTTGGTACCTGTCCGAGGTAGACGGCGCCGGTGGCACCGTCCATCGTGATCCAGTCACCGGCCTTGACGATCATGCCGCCGGCTTCCATGCGCTCGCTCTTGTAGTCGATGCGAAGTTCTTCGCAGCCGACCACACAGCATTTGCCCATGCCGCGTGCGACCACCGCGGCGTGTGAGGTGCGTCCGCCCTTGGCGGTGAGGATTCCGAGCGACGCATCCATGCCGGAAATGTCTTCCGGCGAAGTCTCGATGCGAACCAGGATGACTTTGTCACCGTTGGCCTTGGCAGCCACCGCGTCTTCGGCTGAGAACACGACCTTGCCGGAGGCGGCGCCCGGGGAGGCACCGAGGCCTTTGGCGAACTGAGTCTTGTCGGCCTTGGCGTCGATGGTCGGGTGCAGCAGTTGGTCGATCTGTTCGGGGGCCACGCGCAAGATCGCGGTGTCGCGATCGATCAGGCCTTCCTTTTCCATCTCGACGGCGACGCGTACCGCGCTGGTGGCGGAGCGTTTGCCGTTTCGGGTCTGCAACATCCACAGGCGTCCGTTCTCGATCGTGAACTCGAGGTCCTGCATGTCGCGGTAGTGGTTCTCGAGCGTCGCCGCCGCTTTCAGCAATTGCCTGCTGCAATCCGGCATGACTTCTTCGAGGGAAGGGAAGCGCGCGGCGCGCTCCTTTTCCGAGTGCTTGTTCTCGCGCGCCCAGGCCTGCGAAGAAACCTTCGTGATCTGTTGCGGCGTGCGAGTGCCGGCCACCACGTCTTCGCCCTGGGCGTTGACCAGGAACTCGCCGTAAAAGTGCTTCTCTCCAGAGGACGGATCGCGTGTGAAAGCTACGCCGGTGGCGCTGGCGCTTCCCATGTTGCCGAACACCATCGCCTGTACGTTGACGGCGGTGCCCCAGGCCTCGGGGATGTTGTTGAGCTTGCGGTAGACGGCTGCGCGATCGTTGGTCCACGAGCGGAATACCGCGCCGATGGCACCCCACAGTTGCTCGTGCGGATCGGTCGGGAAAGGACGACGGGCGTGCTTGCGCACGGCGGCCTTGAACTCGGCCACGAGCTCCTTCATGTGCTCGGTGCCGAGCTCCGTGTCGAGTTTGACGCCGAGCTTTTCCTTCTTTTTCTTGATCAGTTCCTCGAAAGGATCCTCTTCTTCTTTCGTTTCTGGCTTGAGGCCCATCACCACGTCGCCGTACATCTGCACGAAGCGGCGATAGCTGTCCCAGGCAAAGCGCTCATTGCCCGAGGCTTTGGCCAGACCCTTGACGGTTTCGTCGTTGAGGCCGAGGTTCAGGACAGTGTCCATCATGCCGGGCATCGAAGCGCGGGCTCCGGAGCGTACCGAGAGCAGCAGCGGATTGGCGACGTCGCCGAAGCGTTTGCCCATCGCTTTTTCGAGTCGTGACAGCGCGGTGGCAACTTCGGCGTCGAGACCTTTGGGGTAGGACCCGCTCTTGGCGTCGTAGGATCCGCAGACCTCGGTGGTGATCGTGAAGCCCGGAGGCACCGGCAGTCCCATGCCGGACATTTCCGCGAGGTTGGCGCCTTTGCCGCCGAGCAGGTTTTTCATCGTCGCGTTGCCGTCGGCGCGGCCGTCGCCGAAGAAGTAGACGCGTTTGGCTGAAGCGGCGGCCTTCTTCGGCAGCACCGCAGCTGACTTTTTCGCCGGCGCATTCTTCTCGGCTTTCTTGCCGGTCGCGCCGCTGGCAGCGGCCGTTGGCTTAGCCGTTTTTCCCGCGGTCTTCCTGGCGCCGGCTTCAGGCTTCGCGGCTGCGTTCTTCTTGTTCGATTTCTTGTTGCTGGGGCTCATGACGAAATGCCTCGTGCTCGGTCTTGATGTCTTCGAACGAAGCGCCGGTCGTGCGGCTCGGTTGAAACCGCAGGGGCGGCACTCAGGCGGTGGGCCTGAGTGTTGTCCGGCCGAGCGGCGGCGCGACCTTGGCGCGTACTATTTCGTAAAGGCTGTCGATCGGAACTCGTTCCTGCGCCATCGTGTCGCGGTCACGCAGAGTCACGGTGCCGTCCTTCATCGTGTCGTAGTCGACCGTGACGCCGAGCGGCGTGCCGATTTCGTCCTGGCGCCGGTAGCGGCGTCCGATCGAACCGGATTGATCGTAGGTGACCGCGAAATGGGCGCGCAGCGAGTCGGCGATTTCCTGTGCTTTCTCATCGAGCCCGTCGCGTTTCATCAGCGGGAAGATCGCGAGTTTGATCGGGGCCAGCGCCGGGTGCAGGCGCAGTACCACACGGCGGTCGTTGTCGGGGCCGTCCTCGTCGTAGGCATCGACCAGGAAGGCGAGCGTGCCGCGGTCGGCGCCCGCCGACGGTTCGATCACGTACGGAACGAAGCGCTCCTTGGATTGCTCGTCGAAGAACGAGAGGTCCTTGCCCGAGTATTCGATGTGCTGCTTGAGGTCGTAGTCGGTGCGGTTGGCGATGCCTTCGAGTTCCTGCCAGCCGATCGGGAACTGGTACTCGACGTCGGAGCAGCCTTTGGCGTAGTGGGCCAGTTCGTCGCTGGCGTGGGCACGAAGCCGCAGCCGGTCGGGCTTGATGCCGTAGTCCACGTACCACTGCATGCGGCGCGCCTGCCAGTAGGCGTACCATCCGTCGTCGCTGCCAGGCGGCACGAAGAACTCCAGTTCCATCTGTTCGAATTCGCGGGTGCGGAACAGGAAGTTGCCGGGCGTGATCTCGTTGCGGAAGCTCTTGCCCATCTGTGCGATGCCGAAGGGCGGTTTCAGTCGGGCCGAGTTCACCACGTTGACGAAGTTGACGAAGATGCCCTGGGCGGTTTCCGGCCTCAGGTAGACCGCTGCGCCGCTGTCCTCGACCGGGCCCATGTGGGTCTTGAACATCAGGTTGAAGCTGCGTGGCTCGGTCAGTTCGCCGTCGCACTGGCCGGGCTTCTTGCTCGGTTGCTTGGGGCAGCGAAGCTGATCGATGTGATCGGCGCGGAAGCGGCCCTTGCAGAGCTTACAGTCGACCATCGGGTCCGAAAAATTGGCGACGTGGCCCGAAGCCTCCCAGACTCGCGGATGCATCAGGATGGAGCAGTCCAGTCCGACCACGTCAGGACGTGTGGTGACCGTGTCGCGCCACCAGGCTTCCTTGACGTTGCGCTTTAGCTCGACGCCAAGAGGGCCGTAATCGTAGCAACTGTTGAGGCCGCCGTAGATCTCCGAAGATTGGAAGACGAACCCCCGTCTCTTGCAGAGGTTGACAATCTTTTCCATGGTCGCGACGGACTCAGACACAGCTTGTTTTCTCCGCTTTCCCCCAGTCTTGGCAGCAGAGGAATCGCTGTGTTTATCGCGGCGCGGCAGGGTGGGCAAATTGCGTGGTTTGCAGCGCCGCTCGTACAAAGCGCAGGGCCGAGTCCGCGGGCCGAGCCGCCCGATGCGGCGAGGGGCGGGCGTGGCCGGAGTCCGGGCCGACGAGGATCGAGGCCTCGTGGTCGACTCTGCGGGCAACTCCTGCTGAAAGGCCCGGATGGAAAAGTCACTGCAAGGCAAGGTCGCTCTCGTCACCGGGGGCTCCAGGGGCATCGGCAAAGGTATAGCTGCGGCGTTTGCCGCGGCCGGCGCGCAGGTGATGATCAGTTCGCGGAGCGCCGAAAGCTGCGCCGCGACGGCGAAGGAACTGGGCGAGGGCGTGCATTTCGAAGCCGGTAACATCGGCCGCGCTGAGGACGCCGAGCGCGTCGTCGGCGCCACGCTGGAACGTCTCGGACGCCTCGACATCCTGGTCAACAACGCGGCGACGAATCCGTACGCGGGCCCGACCATCGACGTCGACCTGCCGCGTTGGGAGAAAACGCTGCAAATCAATCTGACGGCACCGCTGCTGTGGACTCAACTGGTGTGGCAGCGCTGGATGAAGGAGCACGGCGGAGCAGTCGTCAACATCTCCAGCGTCGGCGGTCTGACCACCAATACGCTGCTCGGCGTCTATGACATCACCAAGAGTGCTCTGCTGCACCTGACCAGGCAGTTGGCCGCCGAACTCGGCCCCAAGGTGAGAGTCAACGCGATCGCTCCGGGTTTGATCAAGACCGACTTTGCCCGAGTTCTGTGGGAAGAGGGGCGCGGTGACGTAGTGGCCAGAAGCTATCCGCTCAAGCGTCTGGGCGAAGTAGCCGACGTCGCCGAAGCAGCGCTGTATCTTGCCGACGACCGTCGCAGCGGCTGGGTCACGGGCAATACCATCGTGCTCGACGGCGGTGGTATGGTCAGCTTCGATCGTGTCGGCTGAAGCGGCGCGCTTACACAGGAGTACTTCGATGCATCATGACGTCGTTGCCGACTGGCACGCCCTGCTGGACTCTGATGACCTCTCGCGCCTGAGCGAGATGTTGGCTGAATACGCGGTTTTTCACTCTCCCGTCGTTCATACGCCCCAGCGCGGCAAGTCCCTGGTCACGATGTATCTGACGGCCGCCGCGCAGGTGCTTCTCGCTTCCGGCTTCCGCTACGTGCGTGAGGTCGTGGGCCCCAGCGACGCGGTTCTCGAGTTCACGGCCGAGCTCGACGGCGTCCACATCAACGGCGTCGACATGTTCCATTGGAACGCAGACGGGAAGATCGACGACTTCAAGGTCATGATCCGTCCGCTGAAGGCGGTTAATCTGCTTCATCGTATGATGGCTGACATGCTCTCTGCGATGTCCGCGCAGGCCGCGCCGAAAGGCTGAAGAAGGCCCCGGCGGCCGCGGCCTCACGCGGTCAGCACGATCTTTCCGAAGTTGGCGTTGCTCTCCATGCGGCGGTGGGCTTCTGCGACCTGCTCGAGCGGATAGACCGAGTCGATCACCGGGCGGATGGCACCTGTGGTCACGTGCGGCATCACGCTCTTCTCGAACGCGCGCGTGGCTGCCGCTTTCTCCTCCAGCGGCCTTGCGCGCAGCAGCGTGCCGCGGATGCTCAGGCGTTTTTGCAGCAGGGCGTTCATGGGAAGCTCGGCGCTGAATCCGCCCATCAGGCCGACCACCACCATGCGGCCTTTCTCCGCGAGCGCGTCGATGTTGGGTCCGAGATAGGAAGCACCGATGAAGTCGACCAGCACGTCGACGCCGCGTCCGCCGGTGATCTCTCGCGCACGGTCGGCGAAGTTCTCGGTCTTGTAGTTGATGCCGACGTCGAGCCCGAGCGGCGCGGCCTGGGCGAGCTTTTCGGTCGAGCCCGCGGTGCCGATCAGCGGCGTCGCTCCCATCACGCGCGCCACTTGGATCGCCGCGGTTCCGACTCCCGATCCCACCGCGTGCACCAACACGGATTCGCCGCAGACCAGTGCGCATTGCAGCAGGGCGTCGTGCGCGGTGATGAAAGCCTCGGGCAGCGCCGCCGCCTCCTCGAACGAAACCGTCGCCGGAATCCTGGAGACGAGCCGGTGGTGCAGTGCGACCTTCTCGGCGTAACCGCCGCCGGTCAACAGCCCCATCACGCGATCACCGGCGGCGAAGCCTTCGGTGCGGGAGCCCGCCGCTATCACTTCGCCTGCGAACTCGAGGCCCGGTATCTCGAACTCTGGTTTCGGGCCGGGCTGGGGGTAGAAGCCGCGGCGCTGCATCAGGTCAGCACGATTGAGCGCGGTGGCACGAATGCGCACCAGCAGGTCTTCAGGTCCGGGCAGCGGGTCGGGAATCTCGCGCAGGACGAGGACTTCGGGGCCGCCGTACTCGGCCAGGACGATCGCTTTCATGGTAGTTCCTTTGGTTGCTCGGCGCGTCTCCTCTCCATCCGCAGGCCTTTGAGAAAGGCGCGCGAGCGAAGATTGCGGCCGAGGTGGAGATCGACGAGTCGTTCGAGCAGGGCCGTGGCCAGGTCGGACACGGCAAGTTCGGCAGGGTCGGGAATGTCAGTCGCGGCGCGGCGCAGGTAGGAGAGCAATGTGTCGTCGATGATGCGCCGGCTCGGCCGGAAGTTCGCGTCGTCGGGGTCGAGGCCTAGGGCTTCGGCTTCATGGCGTGAGCACACCACGCCGCTGCCTCTGGAATCGAGCATCGGGCGCGAGAATTCGGTGACCGGCTCGGCGCAGATGCCGCAGGCGTCCAGATCCGGTGCCCAGCCGCTGCGGTCGAGGAGCCCGAGCACGTAGTGGTGCGCGACCGGCTCGGCCGGTCCGGTGCCGAGCCTGGCGATGACGTCGCGGTAGAAGTCGTAGAGATCCCGCGAGGGGTCGTGCTCTACCGTCATGAGTTCGGTCAGTTCGGTGAGGTAGGAAGCCCAGGCGTAGGCGTCGAGGTCTGCGCCCACCTTGATGTTGGACGACAGCACCCGGCTTTCGTGCAGGAAGGCCAGCGAGCCGTAGGATTTGGGGGCCATGCGCACGTTCAGTTCCCCGAACGGCTCGAGGGCCCCGCCGGCGAAGCGCCGGTGCGAACGCCGCGCGCCTTTGGCGATGGCCGAAACCTTGCCGAGTTCCTCGGTCAGCAGCACCACGATGCGATCGGACTCGCCGTAGTTGCGAGTCCTCAGTACGAAGGCCTTGGTCGTGAGTTCGTCCACCGGGGCTGCAAGCAAACGTCGAGGCGATCGGTTTGGCAAGGCGCAGCTGTTTGCGGCTCGCTGGAGCGCAACATGAAGGGCCGGCGGGAATACGACGGCGGCCGGTGAGTCGTCGGAGGCTGTCTTGGCGTTGACAGCGCCAAGGGCCGTCCTTAGCTTGCGCCGCGCCTCGCAGCAGGTTCTTTACGAAAGCATTCCGCAACAGATTCGCGCGAAAAAGATTCATGACAAGCCAGAGCGAAGACTCCAAGAATGGTGCTGGTCGCGCCGACGCGTCCGCCGATCGGTCGGACGATCCGCGAAACCCGAGCGACGAGGACTCGTCGAGCGGCGCCGATCCGGTCGCTGCCGTGTCCGAGCCGGAGACCGAACTGGCCGCGGCCCGCCGTGAGGCCGCCGAAAACTACGATCGCTTCGTACGTGCCAGGGCCGAACTGGACAACGTGCAGAAGCGCCA
Source organism: uncultured bacterium (assembly GCA_903893315.1). GTDB lineage: Bacteria > Desulfobacterota > Binatia > UBA1149 > CAITLU01 > CAITLU01. The sequence goes on along the minus strand of CAITLU010000027.1, from coordinate 15,129 downwards.
GCAGCGCGAACTCAACGAGCGCGCCCGCTACGAAGGCGAGGCTCTTTGCCGCGACCTGCTGCCGGTGATCGACGATCTGGAGCGAGCCCTGTCCCATACCGGCGCGGGCGAGACCGCCGCGCTGGGCGGGGGCGTCGAACTGGTGCTCAAGGCCATGTTGGCGACTCTGCGCCGTCACGGGGTGGAGAGGATAGAGGCCGAAGGGCGGCCCTTTGATCCCGCCGAGCACGAAGCGGTCAGTACTTTCGAGACGGCAGACGCTGCGCCCAATACGGTTTTTGCCGTTCATAGGGCGGGCTATCGCCTGCGCGACCGGCTCTTGCGTGCGGTGATGGTGACGGTGGCGAAGGCTCCCGGTTCGAGTTCCTGAGCGGCGTCCTTAGTACGAGTGCAGCAAGCGTCGGGACCGGGATTCCAGCACCGCCCAGGCCATGCAGGGCACGGCAACGCGCGCTAACTGATGCACCCGACGCCAAACTCCAAAAACTTCCTTGCGCCATAAGCTCCGGTGCTTAGATAGCGACGGGCGTTTTGGCGCCGAAAATCTCGATGCCCCTGCGGCCTTCACAAAGGATCCCGGGGGTTTTCGTCTGGAGAGCAACAAATGGGTAAGGTCATAGGAATCGATCTCGGTACCACCAACTCCTGTGTGGCAGTTCTGGAAGGCGGTCAGCCAGTGGTCATCGCCAACTCGGAGGGTGGCCGTACCACTCCTTCGGTGGTCGCGGTCAACGACGCCGGCGAACGTCTGGTCGGCCAGATCGCGCGCCGCCAGGCCATCACCAATCCTCAGAACACGATCTTCGCGGTCAAGCGCCTGATCGGACGTCGTTACGACGATGCCGAAGTGGTCAAGGCCCGCACCCACCTCCCCTACGAGCTGGTCAAATCCGAGAACAACGCCGCTTACGTCAAGCTCGGCGGCAAGGTCATGAGCCCCGCCGAAGTCTCGGCGATGGTTCTGCAGAAGATGAAGAAGACCGCCGAGGATTATCTCGGCGAGACCGTCACCGACGCCGTCGTCACGGTCCCGGCCTACTTCAACGACAGCCAGCGCCAGGCCACCAAGGACGCGGGCGTGGTCGCGGGCCTGAACGTGCTGCGCATCATCAACGAGCCGACTGCGGCCGCACTCGCCTATGGGCTCGACAAGACCGGCGACCGCAAGATCGCCGTGTTCGATCTCGGCGGCGGCACCTTCGACATCTCGGTGCTTGAACTCGGGCAGGGCGTCTTCGAGGTCAAGGCCACCAACGGCGACACTTTCCTGGGCGGTGAAGATTTCGACCAGGTCATCATCGAATATCTGGTGACCGAGTTCCGCAAGGATCAGGGCATCGACCTGTCCAAAGACCGCATGGCCTTGCAGCGCCTCAAGGAAGCGGCCGAGAAGGCCAAGTGCGAACTGTCGACGTCGATGGAGACGGACGTCAACCTGCCGTTCATCACCGCCGATCAGAACGGCCCCAAGCACCTCAATCTCAAATTGACCCGTTCCAAACTCGAAGCCCTGTGCGGGCCGCTGCTCGATCGCCTCGACGGTCCCTGCAAGACCGCGATGCGCGATGCGGGCCTGACGACCTCCGAGATCGACGAAGTCGTGCTGGTGGGCGGCATGACGCGCATGCCGGCCGTCGGCGAGCGCGTGAAGAAGTTGTTCGGCAGGGAGCCCCACCGCGGCGTCAACCCCGACGAAGTGGTCGCGATCGGTGCGGCGATTCAAGGCGGCGTGCTTGCCGGTGAGGTCAAGGACGTACTGCTGCTCGACGTCACGCCGCTGTCGCTCGGCATCGAGACGCTCGGCGGTGTTTTCACCAAGTTGATCGAGAAGAACACCACCATTCCGACGCAGAAAAGCCAGGTGTTCTCGACCGCCGAGGACAACCAGCCGGCGGTGTCGATCAAGGTTTTCCAGGGCGAGCGCGAGATCGCCATGCACAACAAGATGCTCGGGCAGTTCGATCTGTCAGGTCTTCCGCCGGCTCCGCGCGGCATGCCTCAGATCGAAGTCTCGTTTGACATCGATGCCAACGGCATCATGCACGTGTCGGCCAAGGACAAGGGCACGGGGCGCGAGCAGAAGATCGAAATCAAATCCGACAGCGGTCTGTCCAAGGCCGACATCGAGCAGATGATTCGCGACGCCGAGGCCCACGCTGCCGAGGATCACAAGCGCCGCGAGACCGTCGATGCGCGCAACGAACTCGACTCGATGATCTACCGGATCGAGAAGAATCTCGCTGAGCTCGGCGACGGCGTCGAAGCCGACGTCAAAGTGGAAGTGACCGCGGCGCTCGAAAAGGCCAGGCCGGCCCTCACCAGCGAAGATTCCGAGATCATCCGTGTCGCCAAGGAAGAACTGGAGAAGAGCGCGCACAAGCTGGCCGAAGCGATGTACAAGAAAGCTCAGGCCGAGCAGGCCGCCGCGGGCGGTTCGCCGGGCGGCGACGGTCAGCCAGGTGCAGGAGGCGCGGGCCGCAGTGGCGGTCACGGCGGCGACGACGTCGTTGATGCCGACTTCGAAGAGGTAAAGCCCAACTGACCGGCGGGCTCGCGTGGCTCGCTTCGTAGTGGGGCATGAGGCAAAGCTCTCGGGCCCGCGTCTTCCAAAGGAGACGCGGGCCCGTTTGCGTACATAGGCGGCCGCACCAATCGAGAACGGGAAGGGAAGAACCTTGGCGAGGGATTACTACGAGATTCTCGGTGTCGCGCGCGATGCCTCGACCGACGACATCAAGAAGGCGTATCGCCAGGCCGCGTTGAAGTTCCATCCGGACCGCAACCCCGACGGCAAAGAAGAGTCGGAGCGCATGTTCAAGGAGGCCAGCAAGGCCTACCAAGTGCTCTCCGAACCTGACAAACGCGCCAAGTATGATCGCTATGGCGAGGCTGCCTTCGAGGGCCCCGGCGGCGGCGGTTTCGATTTTTCGTCGGCGTTTTCCGGCGGCGCCTTCGAGGAAGCGCTCGGCGATCTATTCGGGGATTTCTTCGGCGGCGGGCGCCGCTCGCGTTCGCGGGCTTCGCGCGGCGACGACCTGCGCTATGACCTCGACATAGCTTTCGAGGAAGCCGCGCGGGGCTGTGAAAAGCGCATCTCGATTCCGCGCACGACAAGTTGCGAAGTCTGCGAAGGCTCCGGCGCCAAGCCCGGCACCACACCCGAAACCTGTTCCAAGTGTAACGGTGCGGGCCAGGTGCGTTTCCAGCAGGGCATGTTCCAGATCGCCAAGGCCTGCGACCGCTGCAACGGTGCAGGCAGGATCAATCGCACGCCATGCACCACCTGCCGCGGACAAGGGCGCACCCGGTCGATGCGTGAGATCAAGGTGAAGGTGCCGGCCGGCGTCGACAACGGGTCGCGTTTGAAGTTGCGCGGTGAAGGGGAGGCGGGCCTTCGCGGCGGTCCTACCGGAGACCTCTACGTCGTGCTCGGCGTCCACGAACACGAACTCTTTCATCGCGACGGTGCGAACATCGTTTGTCAGCGGCCGGTTTCGGTGGTGGATGCCACGCTCGGCGCCGAAGTCGACGTTCCTACCCTCGACGGTATGGTCAAATTGAAGATTCCGGCCGGAACCCAGCACGGAAAGGTATTTCGCCTGGCCGGCAAGGGCGTTCCCGACCTGCGCCGTCCCAACGGTGCGCGCGGCGATCAGTACGTCTCGGTACAGGTGGAAATTCCGACCAAGCTTACCAAGAAGCAGCGCAAGCTCCTCGAGCAACTGCGCGACGAAGGCGAAGAGCACCAGGAATCGCTGGTCACGCTGTTCGCCAACAAAGTTCGCGACCTGATGAGCTGAGCGGTGGCCGCCTCCGCGCCGTCGCGTCCGCGCAGGATCGGGGAGTTCGACTTCCTGGATGCCGTGCAGCGGCTGGTCGAGGGCTCCGGCGCGATTGCGCGTCTTGGCCGCGGGGTCGCGGTCGGTATCGGCGATGATTGCGCCGTCGTTGCCGGCGCGCCGCGCACGTTGCTGACGACCGACTGCCAGATCGAAGGCGTGCACTTCCGTCGCGGCTGGCTGACAGCGCGCGAACTCGGAGTGCGTGCCTTTCGCGTTGCGGTGTCCGACATCGCCGCGATGGGCGGGCGCCCCGAGTATGTGCTGCTCTCGCTGGAGATTCCGGTCGCGTCCAAACGGAGTCCGTTCGATTCCGAAGCTGCCAAAGCGATCGTCCGCGGCCTTGCGCGCGAGGCTTCGCGCTGCGGGGCGTCCCTGGTCGGAGGTAACGTCAGCGCCGCGCGCGATCTCGGTGTCAACGTAACCGTGGTCGGCCAGGCGCGCCGCCGCGCCGTGCTGCGCTCGGGCGCCCGCGTCGGCGACCTGTTGTTCGTGACCGGGAGCTTCGGCGGCGCCGGCGCTGCGCTGCGTGTTCTCGAGCGCGCACGCAGCGGGGCGGCGCTGATTGCCGCGGCCGTGTCCAGCACGACGCTCGCGTACCGGCGCCCGCCTCTGCGCGTCGAACTCGGTGCGCAGCTTGCGGAGGCCGGACTCGTGCATGCGATGATCGATGTTTCGGACGGGCTGATCCAGGACCTCGGTCATCTGTGCGAACGTTCGAAGGTGACGATTCGTCTCGACCATCGCGCCGTGCCGCTGCATCCGAGCGCGCGCCGTGCTGCCGCAGACTTGGACTTGGGTGGCGCCGTGAATCCGCGTGTGTCGTCGGCTCTGACCGGCGGCGAAGATTACGAATTGGCGTTTACCGCGGCCAAACGTAGCCGCGCCGATATCGAGCGCGTTGCGGCTCGTCTTGGCTGCCGCGTGACGATGGTGGGCAATGTCGCAGAAGGCGCTGCGCACGTGGTCGATTCGAGCGGCCGAACGTTGGCCGCTCTGGGCGGCGGCTTCGACCACCTGCGATGGTGACGTCAGGAGTCGCACCCAGGTAAAGGCGCTTCGAAAGAACGGGCGCTTCAGGCAGGTTCTTGGCCGCGGCGCGCGAACGACGACCCAAGACTTATAGCGAGGCCCTTCAGGCCTTCTCGCAGCACTTCTTGTACTTCTTACCGCTGCCGCAAGGACAGGTCTCGTTGCGTCCGACCTTCGGCGACGCACGACGTTCCGTGTGCTGCTCGGGCGCGTGTCCTTCCGTGAACAGCCAGCGCCCGTCTTCTTTCACGAAGGTGCTCACTTCGTGATGTGCGTTCAGCTGCCCGTTCCTGGTCCGGTAGCGCGCCACGAACTCGACCACGCCCTCGTCGTCATTCGGCCCGCCCCTGAGCGTCGAGAGGATCTCCAGCCCGAGCCACTCCGAGTCCATGGCCCAGCGTCGAGCGACCTTTTCGTCGTCCTCTTGCTTCTTGCTCGGATGCAGCGACGCAGCCAGGTAAGCCGTGTCCACGCGCGTGTAGGCGCTGTAGCGCGAGCGCATCGCCTGCTCGGCCGTCGCGGGCACGAGCTTTCCGGAAATATAGGGCTCACAGCAGTCGCAGAAAGCGAGGCCCGACCCACAGGGACAATCCGACATGACTAACCTCCCGATTCGATATTGCCGTTTCTGTCCCCGATCCGCTCGGCTAACTCCACCGACGGCTCGGCGATCGCCACCGGCTTTTGCGGGGCGGCGAGGAACGGCGGCCCTTCGTGGCCCACAGTACCGATATGGGGCCGGGGCGGCTTGCACGCGGGCGGCGGCGTTGTCGTCACCCGTACATGATGCGCGTGATCCAATCGGCGACGAGCGCGGGCTTCGACTCGCCTTCGATCTCAACCGTCATGGTACGCGTCGTCTGCACCCAGGGCTCTTTCAATTCGACGACCGCCGCGACGCTGCGGCAACGTACGCGTCGTCCCACCTTGACGGGGCTTACGAAGCGGACCTTGTCGAAGCCGTAGTTGACGCCCATCACCATCCCGGCGTATTGCGCCGGATCCTTCGGGATCGACGCATCGAGCCATGTCAGCATCGACAGCGTCAGGAAGCCGTGCGCGATCGTGGTGCCGAATGGCGTGCTCTTGGCCGCTTCGGGATCGACGTGGATGAATTGATGGTCGTTGGTGACTTCGGCGAACTGGTTGATGCGCGCCTGGTCGATCTCGAACCACTCTCCGACACCCTCCTCCTTCCCGATGGAGGCATGGAACAGGGCGTAGGCTTTCTCGGCGTTAGTGCTCATGGGGACGAACCTACAAAGGTCACGGCGCTCTGTCGACCGCGCGGCGCTCGAAGCTCGGGAAAAAGACCGATCGGCGGCGTAAGGGGCATGAAGGGCTACCGCATCTCCAGCGCGAGCAGCGCCGCACCGTAGGCGCCCATGAGCTGGGGCTGCTCCGGAACGACCACGCGCTCGTCGGTCGAATCTTCAAGCAGGGCACGGACCGCCAGGTTGCGCGCGACGCCGCCCGACAACATGAGCGGCGGGGGCAGGCCCACGCTGTGGATCATGCTCGTGATCCTTTGCAGCATCGATCGGTGCAGACCGCGGACGATGGCGTCCAGGCGCGCGCCCCGCGCCACGAGCGAAATGATCTCCGATTCGGCGAACACCGTACATGTGCTGCTGATCGTTTCCTCTTGCGTTGCAGAGACGGCCTGCGCGCCGAACTCGTCGAGTTTCAGCCCGACTCGCGCGGCCGTATTTTCGAGAAAGCGCCCGGTTCCGGCCGCGCACTTGTCGTTCATGCTGAAGTCGACCACGCGGCCGTCCGCGCCACCACTCGAACAAAGCGCCTACGTCGCAGTGATACATCTTGGCGGTCCCGCGTGAACAGATGGGTGCCGAGTCTCGCGCGCTGGCCTTGATCAGGGCACGGCGCGTCTCGTCCGCGAAGAAGATTTGGTGGTGGAAGAAACTGGCTCCGCAGCCGGTCGCTCAGGAAAGCAAGCCTTTAGAGAAGAACAGAAAACCCGAACTCACATAGACCTGAGAAAGCCTTCGACTCGGCCCCCCGGCGGATTGCTCCGGCCGCAGTTGATGAATGGAGTACTCGTGCAGTCGCGGCACCAATTCCTGAGATCACGGAAACCGGTGGCACAGACCAGAGCCGACCTGTTGGGCTATTGAGCCAGCCCTCAACCCTGCCAGGACAGACGATCAAGGGTCACGTTGCTGCCCGCGTCGTGCCCAGAAGCATTTGCTTCATGTCGCCCTTGGCAATCCAACTTACAACCAGGAGGTAGGTTGCAAGGAACAGGATGCCGCCCAAAAGAGCCAAAACACCGAGCAGGAATCCGGCGGCCGAGAATTGGTGCCGCCAAGCGGTCCAAAGCGCGGAGAGCGTCAGCATGAAGAAAAAATCGAGATTGAACTGGCCTGGCCAACCCATGGCGGTCATGTCGCCGAAAAATATGCTGAGCAGTCCCATGCCATGATTCGCGATCACGATAGTCGTGTAGCCGACGATGGTTATCCACAGCACGATTAACAAAAAGCGAAATGCAGTCATATGAAACCTCATTGACGATTGTGCCGCATTAGCGGCAGCAGCTCACATTATTCCCAGCCGGGCATCCAGTTCAATCCTCTGCCAGGTAAAGCCGCAGCGAGCTGTAAGTTGATGAGGATGCGTCCGGCCGGCCTCAGGTGTCGAATATCTCATGTTCTCCGGTCAGGGAGATACGGCTTTTTGAAAAAAGCGATGAGGTGGCTTTGGCTTTCCAGAGCATGGTAAACGCTGTGGCGCCTTCCGTGGTTGAAAGCGCGGCCCTCTAAATGTCGGCGCTATCCCGCCATACTTCCGTTATTCCGTCGTGAGCAGTCGCCGTGCCTCGGTCGCCGTGCAATATCTGGTCAACTTCCGGTGCGACGGTATGGCTTTGAAAGTAGCGGCGAGCGCCGATCTTCTCGGCGACACCGCGGACGCGCGGCCCATGCTGATTGAGCCAGTAATCTGAAACTCCAGCGCGGGAGGGTCAGTGCGACGACGCGTGCAATACATAGGCATACTTGGGCGCTCCCGAGGTAACGTCACGCGGGCATGATTGCTTCATTGCCGGACTTTCGCGCGCGCACGAAGAGGTACAGCAGGATCCCGAATGAGTCGGCGACAAAGGTCAGCCCGATAAAGGGCCACGCGGAGAGGCCGCTGGTGTGTGAATCCTTCTTCATCCAAAAGCACGACAGCAGGGCGAGGATCAGCAGATAGGTGAATACCTGCGCGCCGCCCCAGCTTTGGAAGTGCGGCTCAAAGATCCCGAAATAGCCCACGTCGGCCAATGCAAGGCCGGTGATGAGCGTGAAAGCGGAGATGACGATGCCGAGAATGAGGATGAGGGTTCGCGATGTCATAGGGGTTACTCCTGTGGTGGAAACTGACCCATACCCTGCGTTGCCACGGCCTTTCAATTCTCTCTCAGGGAATTGAAAGCGTGCGCGCATCCGAGCACCATGCGCCCCATCCGCCGAGGTCCTCATGTCGACATTCGCATCCTCGTCTACTGCCGCACCCGTCGAGGGCTTTGCGCCGCTGCTCAAGGACTGGCGACGGAGGCGGCGACTTTCGCAACTCGATCTTTCGCTCGTCTCCGGAGTGACGCAGCGCCACCTGAGCTTCCTCGAATCCGGGCGCGCCCGGCCAAGCCGCGCGATGGTGCTGCAGCTCAGCGATGCGCTTGAGGTCCCCCTTCGTGAGCGCAACGACTGGCTGCTGGCCGCCGGCTTCGCGCCGGTGTTCCACGCACGCGAACTCGACGATCCGCAGATGGCGCAGGTGCTGCTGGCCGTGCGCAGGATGCTCGCCAACCACGAACCCTTCCCCGCGATCGCGCTCGATCGGGCCTGGAACATCCGTCTGGCCAACCGGCCGTTCGAGCTTCTCGCGGATCTGATCGGAAGCGACACATGGACCCGCATAGGCGGACCGCAGCGCAACCTGGCTCGCCTGCTCTTCCATCCGGATGGCTTGCGCCCCTTCGTCGCGAACTGGTCCAGCATCGCCCCGCTGCTGTGGCACCGCGCGCGCCGCGAGGCCGACGCTTTCGGCCGCGAAGAACTGAAGGCCGTGCTCGAGGAACTCGGGGCGGTTCAGGACGCGAACGCGCTCGGATCGGCCGACGGGCCCGCGCTGGTACCGGTGCTCCCGCTCATTCTGGAGAAAGAAGGTGTGCGCCTGTCGATGTTCACGGTGATCGCGACGTTCGGAACCGCGCAGGACGTCACCACCGACGAGATGCGCATAGAGAGAGTTTCTTCCCGTCGGACGCGGAGACTGAGGCGGTGCTGCGCAATCTCGCCGGGGCATAGGGGCGGCCGCGAGTACGCGGCCGTGAGGAGCGCCGCCTCTGTGCTGACCGAATCTTTTCTGAATTGACAAGAAACCGTCATGAGGTATTTTGTCTGCCGTGACAAGATTGGGCGCGGGGGAATGCTATGGCCAGACCTAAAGTCGGCGACGAGAGGCGTGAGCAGATCCTGGCGGCCTTCGAGGCCTGTGTGGTGCGCAAGGGACTGGCGGAAGTTACCCTGGCCGACGTCGCCGAAGAGGCGGCGCAGCCCCGTTCCCTGGTCCGCTACTTCATCGGCAACCGCGACGAGATGGTCACCTGCCTGATCGATCGCCTCCTCCTTCGCGGAGACGCGCAACTGTCGGCCGTTCTCGGCGCCGGCTCGGTCGTCTCCGCGGCCGAGGTTGCGCCGCTGCTCTTCGACCGCATCTTCGCCGACCACGTGACGAACGTGGTCATGATGGAACTGTGGCACCTCTCGATTCGCGACGAGGCGCTGCGCGAGCGACTCGCCGCCATCTATCGACGTCTCGTCGTTGAGGTTTCCGACAAACTGGCGCTTGACGGTTCCGCAGCGGACTCCGCGCCGGCGTTCGATGCGGCCTTCACGGCCATCTCGCTGGCCTTCGGCACAGCCTTCTTCGCGCATCTCGGCCTCGTGCCGAACGACTTCGGCCGCATTCGCACCAACGTCAATTCCATCGTGCGCGACTACCGGTCGCCTCGATCCACTTCACCCGCAGAGGAGGCGTCATGACCCATCAACCGCAAAAATCTCTGATCGAACTCGGAATGTTCACCGGCATCCCCCAGCACGAGAACTTCTCGCGACTCAAAGAGATGCTGCCGACGGTGAAGATGACCGCCGCCAAGGAACCTTTCGTCTTCCCGCGAGGACGCGAAGCGCGGCTGCCCGAAACCTACGAGTTCGAGGGCACGACCAGGTCTTCCGAGGAGTTTTTCACTGAGACCGATACGGCGGCGCTGCTGGTACTGAAGGACGGCGTTGTGCGTCTCGAGCGCTACGCGCTGACCGGCGGCCCCGCGACGCAGTGGATTTCGATGTCGGTGGCGAAGAGCTTCGTTTCCGCTCTCGTGGGCATCGCGGTGGCAGAGGGGCACATTCGCGGCATCGAGGATGCCATCAGCGATTACATAGATGTCGAGTCGGGCTCGGCTTACGACGGCGTGCGCATCAAGGACGTCCTGCAGATGTCCTCGGGAGCAAGGTGGAACGAGGACTACACGGATTCGACCTCCGACATTCATCGCCTCGCTGCTGCGATGACGGGCACGATGACGCTCGATCAGTTCGTCGCGGGGATGGTTCGCGAGAACGAGCCCGGAACCGTATGCCGTTACAACTCTGGTGACACTCAGGCGCTCGGAGCGTTGCTGGTGCATGCGACCGGGCGTTCGATCGCCGACTACATGCAGGAGAAGTTGTACGAGCCTCTCGGGATGGAGGATGCCGGCTATTGGCTGGTTGACGGAGTCGGAATGGAACTCGCCTACGCCGGGCTCAACCTGACCGCGCGAGACTACGCGAAGTTCGGTGAGTTGTACCGTAACGGCGGCGCGTGGCGGGGCAGGCGACTCGTCCCGGAGTCCTGGGTTAAGGCTTCGGTGAGATCGGACGCCGCGCATCTTGCGCCTGGGCGAACAGTCCTTGCCGACCACACGCTGCCTCTCGGCTACGGCTATCAGTGGTGGTTGCCGGATGGCGACGTGGGCGAGTTCAGCGCTATCGGCGTCTACAACCAGTTCGTGTACGTCGACCCCTCGCACGGTGTCGTCATCGTGAAGCAGTCGGCCAACCGTAATTGGGGCACGACGATGGATGAAGCCACGAACCGGGAAATCGAGACGGTTGCCTTTCTTCGCGCGATTGCGAGGCGGATCGACTGAGAAGCCCGGCGGTTCACCGTCTGTCACGCAGCCGCCAGTGAAGCCGCCGAGGCCGTCTCCCAAGGCTCCGCTCGACCACCTTCGCGCACTGAAGCCCTGACGGAGTCGCCTGTCGCCGGAACTCCTCACGGCGGCTGTCGTTGACACCCGCCGCGAGGCTTGAACCTGCAAGCCGTGACGGTGCTGAATCGACTGCTCATCATCGACTCCGCCGCCGCGGATTCATGGCCACTATAGGGCATCGGGGAGCGACTTGATGGCTTGCTGACCAGACGGCTGTTGAACCTCTGACTATTGCGCGGCGCCGCTCCATCACGGAGCCTGCTCGCGATCACAAACTTGCTCTACGGGTTGGGCCACAACTCCGCCGTCGCTCGCACCCGACATCAAGAAGCACTGCACACCTGTGACGCTGCTCACTCGCAATGAGCAGAATGCCGTATGGGTGATGCAATTCACAAATACCGTGGATTACCACACGGAAAGAGACCTAAGTCACATACGTGACGCTTCACGCAACATGAGTACCATCGGTCACTTGCGAACAATGAAGCGTCGCAGGTGAGACGTTGCTCACTTACGAACGGCGACATACTACGCGAGTGACGTTGCTCACGCGTACAAAATAGATCATTCCGAAAGTGACGTCCGTTACTTACCTGCGACCGACGTTCTGTTATCAGACTAGACCATTCGCCACTCATCCTGGACGTAATTTGCGTGTGCCAGTGCCACCACCGGTACCGCAAGGTACGCCTTGGATGCAGCGTGGCGCACTGATCGATCACGAAGCAGGAGAGCAAATGCAACGACCAACGACCACTCCGAGACTCGACGCCACGCCCGTTCGCAACCGGTGCAGTTCTTGGATGGCATCGCTAGTTTTACTGTCGCTGCTGGCAGTCCTGCCCCAGACCGGATGGGCCGCCGGCCCCTGGTACGTCTCTCCCGCAGGCAACGACGCCGACACCTGCCTCAGTTCTGACGCAGCATGCCTGACCATCGGCGCGGCCATCACCAAGGCGGCATCGGGCGACACGGTCAACGTCGCCGCTGGCACGTACGCCGAGCAGATCAGCATCACCAAGCCGCTTACGGTAACCGGCGCCGATGGCGCGGTGTTGGACGGCACGGGCCTAGCCCCACAGTGGACCACCGGAGTTAAGATTCGCTCCGGCAACGTCACCTTCAACAATATCGATGTGAAGAACTACACGCAGGATGGGATTACCGCCTACGACCACATCGACATGCCCAACCTTCACATCACGAACTGCAAAGTGAGCAATATCCAGCCCGGATATTGGGGTTTCGGCATCTACGTCGGATATGAATCGGAGGGCTTCGGATACACCCCTCCAGACATAACCGCGCACTTGAACTTTTCGGGGCTCCTGATCGAAGGCAACGAGATCGTAAATACCCATAGCTCGGCGTTGGTCCTTCAGTCGATCACGGGCACTCCCGGCACTCTCATCGTCAGGAACAACAACATCCACGACAACGTCACCAATGACGGCATCTGGGTCGATTGCGCGCGCGAACTGACGATCGAAAACAACACCGTCGTCGGGAACAGGTGGGGCATCGAGTTCACCGCATACGCAGAGGACTGGTACACGCTCGACGGACCTTACAGTGCGAAGAACATCACGGTTCGCAACAACACGTTCACCGACAGCCTGGAGCAGGGTTTCGCTCTCTACAACGGCTGGCCGTCCACCATCGACCTCGAAGGCAACGTGATTGCTGGCAACGCGACCGGAGCCGAGAACTTCCTGAGCCAGACCGTCAATCTCGCTGGAAACTGGTGGGGTTCTGCGACTGGCCCCACGGTTGCTTCCAACGGGGCCGGCACGGGCGACAGCGTCATCGGCGCGGTCGACTACAGCCCGTGGCTGAAGAGCGGTACGGACTCCGATCTGATTATCGCGGGCTTTCAACCGGCGGTGCCGACCACCTACGTGGTCAACGCCAACACCACCTCACCGACCTACACCACCGGCGGCATCAATGACGGCGTCGCGTACGCCGTCGCCGGCGATACAATAGAAGCGATTGCGGGCACGTACGCCGAGGCCATCACCATCGGGAAGTCCGTGGTAATCGACGGAGCCGGCTCGGCTTTGACGCTGGTTCGGCCCGCGGTCGATGCGAGCACAGTTCCTGTGTTCGTGGTGACCGCAGCTGACGTGACCATCTCCGACCTTGGCATCACGAACACGACGCGGTTGGTCGAGGGCATCCGAGTCAGCGCCGACAACCTCAGCGTCGAGCGCGTGAACGTCACGAACCTGTTTCGCGGCGCAAATCTCGACACCTACGGCATCCATGTCGTCGGCAGCCTCGTGGGCCTGACGGTCACGGACGCCAGTTTCATCGCCGCGGACGCGAGCCGGGGCGTGGTTTCGCTGGGCGCCGGGATCCGGGTGGAGCAAAACCTGACCGTCGGCGACATCAGTGTCAGCGGATCGACGTTCCAGTACCTCTACTTCGGCATCGACATCCGATCGGCAGTCAACGGCCTTGCCGTCACCAGCAGCGCGTTCGGGCCGTGGGACCAGTCGGAGGCCCGGTCCGGAAGTGCAGCCGTGTACATCGGCGGCCTGATCGCCGGCGACGTCGACAACGTGACGGTCACGGGCAACACCTTCACGTCGTTCACCCGTGGCGTCTACATCTTGGACTACGCGCCAAACGCGTTCGTGAAGAGAGTCAACATCGCGAACAACACGTTCACCAACACCATCTACAGCAGTCCGATCCGTCTGATCGCCCGTGTCACCTCGACCCCGGAGGCTACGCTCCAGGGCCCGATCACGATCGACTCCAACACCTTCATCCAGAGCCAGACGATTCCAAGTGGCCAGGGTGTAGCCATGGTGGATCTGCGCCCCGGAAAGGAGTCGGCGACCGACTCGATCGCCATCACCAACAACACGGTGACCTTCACTGGGCCGTTCACCCTCGCTACGCCTGGCATCCTGGTTCGGGGGGCGATCCGCAATCTGGCGATCAGCCACAACACTCTTGACGGCGGCAATGCCGGTGGGACCTACGCGAACATGCCGCCGACGTCGGGCATCTGGCTGCAGACCAACTTCGCGGGCTGGGGCCCGATGTCGAGTTCGGCCAACTACTCGATCACCGGGAACGTGATCACCGGGTTCGTTGACGGAATCGCTGTTTACGACTTCGTTTCCAACCTCTACGGCAACGTCCCGGCCGGTGCCCAGGTCACCGTCGCGAGCAACAACCTGCACGGCAACTCCGAGGCAGAGATCAGGTCAGGCGCCGGCGCCACGATCAACGCTGCCGCCAACTGGTGGGGCCAGGCCACGGGTCCGGCCGCAGGCCAGACCACAGGCCCGGTCACGGTCTCGCCGTGGCTTGGCTCCGACGCCAGCGACCCGTTGAAGACCGTCGGCTTCTGGCCGACGATCTGCGCGGGCAACGCCGAGTGCAACGACGACAACGCCTGCACGGACGACACCTGCGCCGCTGCCGGCATCTGTGTCTACAGCAACAACACCGCCTCGTGCAGCGACGGGAATGTGTGCAACGGCGCCGAGGTCTGCTCGGCCGGCGCCTGCGAAGCAGGCACTCCCCAGGTGTGTAACGACGGCAGCGTCTGCACCGACGACTCGTGCAACCCGGCCAGCGGCTGCACTTACACCAACAACACCGCCTCGTGCGACGACGGCCTCTACTGCACCGTGTCCGACACGTGCAGCGGCGGCGCGTGCACCGGTGCGGCCAGGAACTGCGCCGATGCAAACAGCTGCACGGACGACTCGTGCAACGACGTCGCCGACAGCTGCGTCAACAGCAACAACACCGCCTCGTGTGACGACGGCCTCTACTGCACTGTGTCCGACACGTGCAGCGGCGGCGCGTGCACCGGTTCGGCCCGCGATTGCGACGATGCAAACGTCTGCACGGACGACTCGTGCGACGATGCCAGCGACAGTTGCGTCAACACCAACAACACCGCCTCGTGCAGCGACGGTAACGCCTGCAACGGCGCCGAGGTCTGCTCGGCCGGCACCTGCGGAG
>CAITLU010000026.1 GCA_903893315.1 uncultured bacterium | reverse complement strand
GAGCAGAAGCGTGCGGGACGACTAGACAAGAACTTCTTCAACGCGACCGACCCGCAGAGCGCGGCGTTCATCGCCAAGACCACGCCCGCTCCTGCTCCCGGTCCCGTCACTCCACCTACAGCAACCCCCGACCCGTCGTTTGACCTGCGTCTCCAAGTGCTCGCCAAGCGCATATCGCAAAACGGTACAGACGGACTGACGACGGGAGACTTACGCTTCCTTGTGGAGCAGAAGCGTGCGGGGCGACTGGTCGAAGTTTTCGGGTTCCATCCAGTCGCGTTGGTTGAACCGCTGTTCTGGTGTGTCGGCTTCTGGCTGCTGCCCCTGGCTATCGTCTACGGCCTTGCGCGGCTCTGCGGTTGGGTCGTCCGCGGGTTCCGGGCGGGCTGAAGCTACCGGCTCTCGGTCGCGGTTGTTCCCAGCAACCAGCCGACGGTGTTCTCAGGTAATCGGGTTGTCGCGTTGTTAGGTTGCCACCTTGGCGGCCCGGCGTGCGGCCTGCATAGCGGTCTCGGTGGGGTAGACCCACTCCACGAAACATTCGACGCGGCCCCACCCCGGCAGCGTGTAGGTGTACCAGCCGGGAAAGTCGGGAATCGGTAGCCACTTCGGATCGGGGTTCCCGTAGCGCGTCAGCTCGGGAAAGACCTTGGGGCTGACGGCCTGTCCTTGAGGCGGTGGGCTTGTCACCACGTCACCACAATGTCACCACAGTTTTTCGGTCGTGTGGTGACACGACGGCGTAAGGTAAAAACCAGCCTTTCCCTATCACTGTCACCACTGTCACCACATAAATAGAATATAAGAGACTCGTGCGAACAACTTGTGGTCAATTTGAATCTCCAGGGGGTATCACACCCCTCTTTCTTCTAGGTTGACCCTCATATCCGAAAAGCGTGGTGACAGTGGTGACAAAGGTGAGCAAACCCCTTGTTTTATGCTGTTTACTCGCGTCCCCACAGCTCGGGAAAAGTGTGGTGACGCTGTGGTGACGTGGTGACAAATGGCCTTCAAGTGTCACCACGCAGGCACCATTCTGGCGTCACCACGCGCCGTTACTCGCCGTCGGGGTCTTCGTCCGGGTCGGGGTTGTAGAAACTGGCGTTGACGACGAAGAAGCGGCCCCTGGCGGTCCCCACCCGGCACTGCTTCGCTAAGTGGCGGGTCAGTTTGCCGGCCGCGTCCTTGTCCCGCTCAAGCCAGCCGCGCCGGGTCATCTCGTGGGCAACGTCGGCCCAAGCCGGTCCCACGATCTCTTTGAAGGACTCGGGGAACAGCCGTGCTTCGGCCCGCTCTTCACCGTTCCAGTAACCGTGCCGCTCGCGTGGCGGCGATACGTTCAAGCCGCCTTGCATATGCAGCTCGGCCTTTTGCTGGAACCATCGTCGCAACGCGCCGATGCCTTGCTCGACATCGGTGGAACGGGTCACGTCACCGCGTTCGACTTTCCAATCTTGGAAACAGTGGCCGACGGCCTCGTAGATGTCTCGGTCTGACCACGGCACGATGCTAAGTTCCCGCGCAATCATGCCGGCGGCGTAGGCGATGCCGAAAAACTCACCGACGCGGCGAACTTCCGGTGTGGTGTCGGTGGGCACGAGCCACTTCACGAAATAATCGCGGTGGGCACGCGCACGGGTGGCGATGCCGTCGCGATCTCGCGTCAGGGCGACGACGAAAGCACGGCCGGCGGTTCCGTAGAACGTCGCCGCAGATGTTCGCAGCACGTCGGAAAACGCCGCGGCCGCTTTGCTCGTTTGCTCGGCGGCAGGGATCACGTCGAAGACGCCAAGCTCGTCGCTTACAACGGCGGGCAACGTGATAAGGCGCACGGCCTGGCCCCCGCGTTCGTGCTGCTCAACTTTGTTGACGGCACTCGTGACGCGCATCAGGTCGGCCGGTGCCGTCTCGCCGCTCGATAGGAATACGAGCAACCACGATCGCGTGCGCTGCGCCGTGCTGTCGGCTCGACTGCGCGACTTCCCGTAGCCGTTGGCGAGCATATAGATCGACGCGCCGACGGACTTGGGATCACACTCGCTGATTTCATCCAGGGCTAGGAAGGTATCGCTGTGACCCTCGGCCGTGTTCTCAAGACTGTTTGCCGTTGCGCGCCAGGAGCGCACGAAACGGCGGTCAGCGCCGCCGCCGCCCCACACAGAACCGGCCACCTCAAGCACGGTGGTCTTGCCGCGTGACGAAGGTGCAACAAGGTGGACGCCGCCGCCCTTGACGTTGCACGGGTTCAGAAGCGGCCCGGCCAGCGCCAGACAAACAGCGAACATCGGCCGCGTGTTCCCCGTGATCGGTTCGGCGATCTCTCGTTGCCAGTCCTCGAGCGTGCCAGCGACGTTGAAAGCACCGACGCTATCGCGTGCGGTCAGCGCGACGGCCTCGTCTAGTTTCCCGTCGCGGTACGCTGCATCGGGAAACAGAAACGACCAGCGGCCGGTGTCCTCGTGCCATCCCGTCTTGGAGACAGCCAACGCACGCGGCACGTCGTCGCCTTGTTGGTTCAGGTACTCGACCAGTTGCCGTTGGTGCGCGGGATCGGATGACAGCCACACGCCGGCGGCGGCGAGGCGTCGCCACACGTCGCGTGGATCGGCCACAAGGTCGGCGTGCGGGATCGGGAGCAGTCTCGATTTTCCGTCGCGGTCGGTGGCCTCGGCGATTACGGTGGAGTCACCGCCGGCCGCGTTGCGGGCGATCTTGGCGAGCCGGATCGGTGCGGCGATCTTCTCCCACTCGGTCACTCTCCCGCGTTTGATCTCGGCATAAAGACCGTCGTCGCGCAGCTCGAAGGGCGATACGTCGTCATCGGCGGGGGCCGTGTCTACAAAGGGCTGGGCATCGGCGATCCATCGCAGCACGTCGCGGGCATCCACGCCGGCAGCGTGCATCGGATCGGTCGGCGGTTTGCTCAGGTCGTCAACGTCCCATCCTTCGGGAAGCTTCGCGGCCTCAGCTTCGGGGATCACGACCAGGCGAACGTCAGAAGCGCCGGCCGCCGTCGTCATGCGCGCAGCATCGACAGCCGCCTTCGCGCCGGCCTTGTCATGGTCAGAGAAAACGACGACGGGGCGGCCCTTACACGACGACCAGTCGGCCTTACGGGCGGCACCGGCCCCGCCTAGCCAGGTCGTGCAAGTCATCCCGTGCGGTAGTTTCGCCGCCGCCTCGGTGGTCTTTTCGCCCTCGAGCACGAGCACGGCCTTTGTCTTATCCGCGAGCAGTTCAGGTAGCCGATAGAGCACGCGACCGGCATCGGGAGCGCCGAGCACCCACTTCGCACTGTCGAAAAATTGCGGTCGAAAAGTCTTCGCGCTGTCGGGTTGAAGCATCCGATTCGCGATCATCACCGGCCGACTGTCGGCGTCGCGGTAGACCCACCGCTCCACGAAGGTCAGTCCCTTCTGCGTGAGTTCGGGCGGCAGATCGTCAGCGGCAAACGCCAGCTTCTCGGGTTTGGGTTGCTTGGCCTTCGCAGTCTTCGATCGCGTCGATGTTGCGCCGGCGGTGCCTACGATCCCGCGGCAGAAGTCGCGCGCCGCGGCGAAGTCGCAGCCGCGCACCCACTCGACCAGCGACACGGCATCGCCGCCGCCCTTGTCGCACTCGCCGCGACATATCCAGCCGCCGTCATCGGACACGCCGAAACTGTCGCCGCCGTGTTTCGGGCAGCGCGCGCGCCGGTATCCAGTGCCGCCGGGTGTTTCAATCTCGGTTACGCCGACGGCCTCGGCGATCTCGCGCCAGTGCGCGCGGAAGAGTTCCCGGTCGGCGTCGGTTAGTTTGCCGGGCGGCGAGCCCCGGTCATGTCCAGCCGGCACCTCACGCCACCAGCTCAAGGGCCACGGCGATCGCGGTGTCGGTGGGTGCCTCTACGCCGAAGACCTCGGCGAAGGCGGGCAGGTCGGAGCGGCGCACGAACAGGCGCACCGATAGGCCGACCTTCTGCCGGACCACGGGCAGCCGGCGGGTGGTCATGGCGTCGTGTAGGCTCTTGTAGGGAAGGCCGAGAACGATGGCGGCCTCAGTCAGGGAAAGGCGTTCGGGTTGTCGAATCGGCACGTTAGCCTCCTGGCATCTAGGAGGGGTTCCGGTCGGATCGGGTCGTCAAATAATTTTGCGGGTAATTCCTTGACGATTCCCGGTCCTCTCGGTAGCGTGCTGGCTTGAAAGGCGGAGCACGCGACCCCTCGGGGTTGTGAGTTTAAGAGGGTCGGACACGAGCAATGTCTGGCCCTCTCTTTTTTCATTCTACCTGCCTTGTACCTGCTACGGGACTCGTTGTGAAGACTCCGGCGCACGGTTATGTGCCATCCGTCATTTAGCACCCATGCCGAGTTCGCCGCTTCATGCGAGCCGCCCTTGAGCACGCGCCAACTTCGCAGCCGCACCGAAGCGCACGCCGACTTTCTCGCTGTAGCGCGCAACCATCGCCGAAGAGCGCCAGCCGCCGGCCTGCATGATCTCGACCAGCGAGCAGCCGAGCGCCGCGGCGTCTTGCGCCATGCCGACGCGGGTTGAGTGTCCCGACACGTTGGCGGCCTCGATCCCGACGCGGCGGGCGGCGGCCTTGAAGATCGCGGCCACCGCGTTCGCGTGCAGGCGGTCGGCGGCGACGCTGCGGCCACCCTTGCGAACGGATCGGAAGAGAGCGCCGTCGGCGATCGCCGCGGCCGAGAGCCAGGCGGCCAGGCGGGCCACGGTGTCAGGGGCGAGCATCACGAAGCGGCCGGCCCCTTCCTGGTCGGTCTTGCTGCGGCGAACCAGGGCCACGGCGGCCCCGTCGTCGTCGGCCGTCACGTCTTCGACGTTGAAGGCGACCAGCTCCGAGCGCCGGCACGCCGAGTCATAGGCGACGGCTAGAAGGGCGGCGTCGCGAAGTCCCTGCAAGGTCGTAGGGCAGGCATCTAGCATCCGGTCCACCGACCGGCGGGTCAGGGCGTCGGCCTGGTTCGCTCGGGTTCCCTTGGTGCGCGCCAGCCGCTTGAGGGCCAGGCGCACGGGCTCGGTTGCGGTCGGGCTGGCAACGTCGGCGGCCCGGTGCAGGTGGGCGATGCTTGCCGCGTAGCGGCGCACGGTGGCAACGGTCTTGGTCCCGGCCTGGTCTTCGAGGAACAGGGCCACGGTTTCGGGCGTTGCCGGGAGCGATCGGCGGCCGGCGGCTACGCACCAGTCGGCGAAGACCTTGGAGTCGGAGCGGCGGGCCTTCTCGGTGTTGCCGGCGAAGGCACCGGCGGCCATGCGGCCGTAAGCCTCAAGGCGGTCAGCCAGGGCGGGAAGGGTTGCGGTCTGGTCGGTGGTCGAAAGCTCGGTTGTCATGGCGTCACCCCGTCGCGTTGCTGCGTTGTCGTGTTGTCACGTTACCGCATTGTCGGGGATATGTAAAGTTATCGCCGGTAATCCGCGGCGACTTTCCCGGGTTTCGGCCCCTTAAAAAAAAGCGGTGTCACCTGCTGTCGTGGTCGGCCGCGAGCTGCGGCAGTTGCGTAGCTACAAAAAGCGCGGGGCGGTGCCGGGTTTGCGGGGTTTGCGGTGCCTTAAAAGGCGCGGGGCGGAGCACCGGCGGCGAGCGGCGAGGCGGACGTCAGTCGTTTTCCAAGTCCAATTCGTCGTCGCATGGCATGGGCACGATAGTGTCGCCGGCTTGCAGCAGCATCCCAACGGCATTGATGGCGCC
Source organism: uncultured bacterium (assembly GCA_903893315.1). Taxonomy (GTDB): domain Bacteria; phylum Desulfobacterota; class Binatia; order UBA1149; family CAITLU01; genus CAITLU01. The sequence continues at coordinate 4,154 of CAITLU010000026.1, read as the reverse complement.
GCGCAGCTTCTTAGCGAGCAAGTAGCATCTGGGACAGCGGTCAAAGTCGGAAATCGGACAGATCGCGGCATGGGCTTGTAGCTGTGCCAAGTAGCGGCATCGCGCTGTTGCACGATAGGTGAGAAAGGCTCTGGCGATGAATCCGAGCGCCATGACTAGTACCCCCTACGGCTTCTCGCCCTGGTCGTAGCCAGCGCGCACCCATCGCAGCACCGGCGGCGCGACGAAGAACAAGGCGACGTAAGCGGCCAAGGGCGGAAGGGCGGACACGACGACCACGGTTAGGAGCGAGGTGCCGTCGGCGTAGCAACTGCCTGTCAGGTTGTGAGCCACCCAGGCCATAACGGTTCCCGTCGGACATCGCTCCGTCTCGGCCACCAGCGGCGCGACAACGGCCCACAGTGCAGCGGCGACGGTGAAGGCCCGGTGTGGGCCGTCCAAGTGCTGAAGGCGCGCGTTTAGAAATTCTCGCCGCTTTGGGTCGATCTTTGGGTTGAGCAGAAGTTCCACGGCACCCACGAACAGGATTGCCAAACCCGCGAATAGGGCCACCAAGACGATGGAAGCCAACGGAGAGCCGTGAAAGGAAGTCCGCGCGACGGCGCGGCCGAGCGAGACAGCGAAGAGGAGTGCGACCAGGCGCGCAATGGTCTTTCCCACGATCTAAGCCCTCGCTACGCGCAGCTTTCCCCCGCGCCGCTCTTGAGACAACGCCGGCGGCGGTAATTGTGGCAATTGTGGCAGCCCGAAAGAGGTTTGCCGCGCTCCCGCTTCGGGGGAGTTTTTCGACTTTCTCGGGTGCTTAAAAAAGGGCGAGCAGATCAACGGCGAGCCGCGGCGGTCGCGTAGGAGCCGCCAGGATCGGCGACCTTGAGCGGTCGCGAGAGCACCGGCGGCCCGTTTCCGCGTTGTCGCGGCCTTCCGGGCCTTTCAAGAGCGGTCGGCGAGCCTCTAGGATGCCCCAGGAGCGACGCACGGCGAGGGGTTGGTGTGTTGGGTCGGGCCTCTAACGCGATCCCGTGGCGCAGTTGTATAGCGCGAGCCTGTAGCAATCGGCCGTTGCGTTGCTCACGGAACAAAACAGCCGCGCGGCCTTCTCACAGTCTGATTCGCACCGGCGAAGACCGAAGAAGAGGGCCACGGCGATCGCGGCGACCGCCACGCCGGCCGCTAGGTTTCGCTGCATCGCCAGGGCGATCATTCCCCGAGTTCGCGCCGCAGCTCGCCAGCGGCGTTCTCGACCAGCACGCGCACCACGTCGGACATGGAAACGGCCGAGCGCGTCTTTGCAGCTCGCGCCAGGGCCACCGATCGCACCAGCTCGTAAAGCTCGGGCTCGAAGCGCACGCCGAGCACCAGCGTTTTGCCGCCGGTCTTGTCGGCCTTCGACGTTGCCGGCCTGAGTGTTGCCGCCAGGTCGCGGGCCACGTCGGCCGCACGATCGACACCGCCGGCGGGTTTCATCCCTTCGCGAAGACTGGTTCGTTTGCTCGCCATCACCTCACCCCTTGCGAGCCGCCAGGCGACGCACTACCGCGCCGACGGCCTCGACTTCGACATGGCCCGGCGACTTCGGGGCGTACTGGCCCACCCATCGCCGCGCGCTGAAAGCGTCCACCATCGCCGACCGCTGCGACACCATCGGCCCGACGGGTTCGCCGAGTTCGATCAATACGGCCTCGATCTCGCGGCCGGCGGCCGTGCGTCGATCCACTCGCGAGGGCACGAGCAGCACGCGCGGCAGGCTGTCACCACGCCGGCGGCGAGCCTCGCGCACCAGCTCGAGAGTTCGCTCGGTGGCCCGAAGGTCCGCGCCGCTCGGCGTGACGGGAATCACGAGCACGTCGGCCAGGGCCAGGGCGGCGGCCATCGCGGCCCCGCGTTGCGGCGGGCAGTCGATCACCACCACGTCGGCCTCGATCCCGGCCACGGCACGCGCCCACTTCGCCGGGTCGGCGTCGTCGTCTAACGGGATCGCCACCACGCGCGCCGGCAGGTTGCCGCCCTCGGCCCATTCGAGCGCGGTTGCCTGCGGGTCGGCGTCTACCAGCACGACCACGCCGCGGCCGGCGAAGTAGGAAGCCAGGTTAACGGCAAGCGTCGTCTTGCCCACCCCGCCCTTTTGGTTGCCCACCGCCACGAACACGCGGCCAGTGTGCCCGACGGCCGACACGATGGCGACACGACGACGAAAGAACGCGAGCACCCGGCAACGTGACAACGTGAGCCGACGGCAACAGGTGGGGGCCTTCCAACCAATCAAAACCCATCAGGCCAGACCGGAGGAGCTAGGCAGCTTCTTGCGGGCGCGAATTAGGGAACCAAAAAGCCGGCGGCGGCTTGTCAGTCCTCGTCGTAGTCGGGTGGGGGGTCGAGTCGGCTGAGATGGTCTTCGAGGCAAGAGAGCTCGTTCGAGAGTCGTTTTTCGAGGTCCGAGAGTCTGCGGTCGAGATTCTCTCCCAGCTCTCTGAACCCTTGAGCAACCGTCCTCTCAATGCTGCCAACCCCCACCACTGCGACGGTAACCAGGATTATAGACTCCCACCAAGTCATCGCTTCTCCTGCTGCCCGCTTGTAGCGGCGATCGCGTCCAGCTCCTCGAGCACCTGCACCAGCTCGCGGGCTGCGTCGGCACCGGCCTTGCCCGTCAGGATCAGCGCGAGCAGGCGGTCGGCGCGGTAGAGCACGGCGGCAAGGTCGGGCATGGACTACTTGCCTCCCCGAGCCCGGAGGAGAGCAGCCACGGCGGCATGGCCCGCGGGGCCCCCGCGTATCAACTCTTCGGGGTTCTTGGTGTTGGCTAGGCTCCCGAGCGTAGCGCCGAACAAGGGCGTCGAGCCGTCCTTGTTCCGAGCGTTGACGTCCGCGCCGGCGTCGAGCAGAACTTTGGCAACTTCGACGTGGCCACAGGATGCAGCCTCGTACAGGGGCGTCCAGCCGCCATTGTCGCAGGCGTACACGTCGGCCCCGGCATCGAGCAGGACCTGGGCGACCTCCGCATGGCCGTGGAACGCAGCCCAGTGCAGCGGGGTCGCATTGTTTTTGTCGCGAGTGTTCACGTTCGCTCTGCCGTGGAGCAGGAGTTTGACGATATCGGCATGGCCACCCCACACAGCGGCGACAAGGGGTGTCGCGCCATTGTGGTCGCGGGCGTTTACGTCGGCGCCTGCGTAGAGGAGCAGCTTGGCGATACCGGCGTGGCCCCGGTGCGCAGCCAAGTGCAAGAGCGCTCCGAACGTCATGGCGCGCAGCCTTCACCTGCGCCGGCATCAAGGCAACGCGACGGCGGGGGCGGGGCCTCTCTCGTTTGCCGTCGCGGCGTCGCTAACCCGCCGTTCCGAGCGCGTCCACTGCGCGCGATTAGTGCCGCACGGCGTGGGAACAGGTGCGCCCGCAATGCGGCAGGGCGCTCCACACAAGCGACTGCGGCACTGTGCGCGCAGCCGAGAGCCGCACAGCGGCACGCGCGCGCCGTGTGCCGTGTGCCTGTGCCGTGCCAGGGCTAGGCCCTGCGGGTGTTCGCTGTTTGGAATTCTGGCGCTTACACTCTGAGGGCCTCACCCCCTCTTCGGTGCGTCTGCGGGTGCTGGCGTCCTCGAAGAAGGGTTTACCCGGTCTTGCCACCCTGGCGGTACTGAGCGCACCCGAGGGCCGAGAGTTCCCGCGCTGGCTGGCCTGGTGCTACGGTGCCGGGGCCGGCGGGCTTTGCGCTAGGCGTGCTAGGGCTGTTGAAGGGTTCCCTGGTGTCTACGATCCGAGAGAAGCTCAACGCCCTGGATGGCTGGCACCGGCTGTTCGTTGCCATGGCGTTGCTTTGGGCGGTGCCTGTCTTGGCGGTATCGCTGCCTCGACTAATTCAGAGCCAGACGAGTTACGCCCTGACTCCGCCGGTCGTTTCCCACCCCGGACTCGAAGCCTATGATCGAGAGGATGAGTTGAGGCTCCAGGTTCTAGCAAAGCGAGTTAATGAACAGGGCTACGAAGGACTGAGCGGGGGGGACAAAGAGTATTTCCTAGAGCAGAAGCGTGCGGGACGACTAGACAAGAACTTCTTCAACGCGACCGACCCGCAGAGCGCGGCGTTCATCGCCAAGACCACGCCCGCTCCTGCTCCCGGTCCCGTCACTCCACCTACAGCAACCCCCGACCCGTCG
>CAITLU010000025.1 GCA_903893315.1 uncultured bacterium | reverse complement strand
TCCCGATATCTACGCATTTCACCGCTACACCGGGAATTCCACTTTCCTCTCCCATACTCTAGTTGGCCAGTTTCCAGCGCACTTCCGGGGGTGAGCCCCGGGCTTTCACACCAGACTTAACCAACCGCCTACACGCGCTTTACGCCCAGTAATTCCGAACAACGCTAGCACCCTCCGTATTACCGCGGCTGCTGGCACGGAGTTAGCCGGTGCTTTCTTGCAGGGTACCGTCAAGGCGATGGGCTGTTAACCCACCACGTTTTCTTCCCCTGCGACAGGGCTTTACGACCCGAAGGCCTTCATCACCCACGCGGCGTCGCTGCGTCAGGCTTTCGCCCATTGCGCAATATTCCCCACTGCTGCCTCCCGTAGGAGTCTGGGCCGTGTCTCAGTCCCAGTGTGGCTGGTCATCCTCTCAGACCAGCTAGCCATCACAGCCTTGGTGAGCCGTTACCTCACCAACTAGCTAATGGCCCGCAGGCCCATCCTATAGCAACTGCTTGCAAGCAGAGGCTGCCTTTGGCCGCAGCTCCCGAAGGAGCCGTGGTCTTATCCGGTATTAGCTAGAGTTTCCTCCAGTTATTCCAGACTACAGGGTAGGTTACCTACGTGTTACTCACCCGTGCGCCGCTGTACTCGCTCCCGAAGGAACTTTCTCGCTCGACTTGCATGTGTTAGGCACGCCGCCAGCGTTCGTTCTGAGCCAGGATCAAACTCTCCAGTTAAGCGGATAGCACCCGAAGGCACTACCCACGACTTGAAAAAAACGAGGATCCTTCTCGTAGGCTGTCTTGGCCTCAATCGGCTGGTTGGCCGATCGAGTCCGTCGCTATTCAGTTTTCAAAGACCAAGCGCCCTAGTGGCGAGACGCTGGGGTATAGATATTCCCCACGTGCGAGTCAAGTCGTCAGAACATTTTCTAGTTAATTCATCTTCCGACAGAACTCTATCCGCACAATCCGACGCTTGCCGACCTCAACAACGGCAACACGATCCGCCGGAATCTCAGCGCCCGAATCTGTCAACTTCACCGAGTTTATGCGAACCGCTCCCTGCTCAACAAGCCGCCGAGCCTCCCCCCGTGAGGTGGTCAGGCCGGCCTCCTGCAGCAACCTACACACCCAAACTGAATCCAAATCACAGGAATATGTGATCGTAGGGACATCTGTGGGAACCTCGTGGCGCTGGAAACGTGCCTCGAACGCCTGCCGGGCCTGGACACCGGCAACCTCTCCATGAAAGCGCTCTACGATCTCCCCCGCGAGCCTCTTCTTGGCCTCCATTGGATGTAGATCACCGGAACGCACTGCCGCCAACGCCACTCCGTCAACTTCACTGAGCAACTCGTAGTAGCGCTGCATCAGAGCATCGTCGATAGACATAACCGAGCCAAACATTTCTTCGGGAGGACACGCAACGCCAATCGCGTTTCCAAGACTCTTGCTCATCTTCTGCTGACCATCGAGACCTTCAAGCAGAGGCATCGTCAGCACAACCTGCGGAGCCTGACCGCAATTGCGCTGCAACTCGCGTCCCATGAGCAGATTGAACTTCTGGTCGGTGCCACCCAACTCAACGTCAGCTTTCAGGACGACCGAATCGTAGCCTTGGATCAACGGATATAGGAACTCATGAATTCCTATAGGACGGTGCTCACGAAAACGCCTCGAAAAATCGTCGCGTTCAAGCATACGCGCTACCGTATGCTGCGCGGCGAGTCGCAGGAGCCCGTCGGTACCGAGCGCATCCATCCATTCACTGTTGCGCCTCATTTCTACACTAGAGAGGTCGAGAACTTTCCCCACCTGCTCTCGATAAGTCAGAGCGTTGGCTTCTATGTCTTCTTGGGTAAGCACGGGACGCGTCTCTGAACGACCCGTAGGATCACCGATGCGGGCAGTGAAATCACCGATCAGAAAAAGAACCTGGTGACCCAATTTCTGAAACTGGCGGAGTTTCTGCAGCAACACGGTGTGGCCAAGGTGGAGGTCAGCCGAGGTAGGATCAAACCCGGCCTTTATCCGCAAAGGCCTTCCAGACGCCAACTTCACGCGCAGTTCGGCCTCATCGAAAATTTCCGCAGCGCCACGCCGGATTATTGATAATTGTTCGTCGATCCCCACTCTCATACCGCCAGCCCTCTTGTTCGTCTGTCCTTGGCTAGTATTCTCGTGCCTCGCCCGGCAGATTTCACGCGACATCCGTCAGCTACGCATTGGTAACTATCGACAGTCGATACAGCCTTGCTCAGTGAACATCATCTCGACCCTTTGATCGTGTTCCTCAACAGGCACAGCCTCAACCAATTGCAGTTCGTAACCCACGCCTGCCAAATTAACACCGCGCATTCGCCGACCTAACACGCGATCGTAGTAGCCGCGACCGCGACCTACACGGCCCCCTGCTCGGTCAAATACGCGGCCTGGAAGCAGGACGAGGCAATCGCCCACTCCGCGCAGATCAAGCCCCGCCTCAGCAACCTGCAACACGCCCGAGCCAGAACGCATCAAAGTCACGCACGGCGTCCATTTCGCAAACGTCATGCCCTCGCCCCTCACCACAGGAACAAGCGCCGACTTCCCCTCCTCGACCGCCTTCGCCAATACGGGATCTACGTTCACTTCGTCGGAGAGGGAAAAATAGCCGACCACCACCCGCGCGAGCCCGAACGTTTCCGAACTGACAAGGCGTGCAGCGATCTCTTCGTCCCATTCCCGGCGGGTACGACGGCCGGCCTTGCGAATGCGCTCACCAATCAGGCGCCGCAAGGAAGCCTTTTCAAGTAAGACCGAGACAGATTGCTCGGTCGTCGTCATCGGATCTCCGAGAGCGGATCAGGGAACTAGGCCGACACGGGAATCAAATCGACTGCTTGTTGAGTGTCGCTTCGACTAACTCAGCAAGCCGCGAGAGTGCGTCGTCGACCTCTGCCTGCAGACGCTGCAGTTTGTGGTATTCATCCGCGATCCGCAGAGCCGTCAGCAGCGCGATGTTCATCGACGCGATTCCACGCTGACCGCGCCCTATCTCCCGCATCTGCTCATCAACGTAGGCCGCTAGGCCTCGCATGTAGGCCTCGTCCTCGTCTGTGCGAACCCGCAGACGCTGGCCCGCGATGTCCAGTTCAATCTCCTTCTTCATGGTCCTGGCCGCCCGCAGTCTCCGTCATTCGATCGAGACGTTTAATGACCGTGTCGATCTTCTTTCTGGCCTCGACCCTTTCGGTCTTGTACCGAAAGTTCTGCGCCTTGAGCTTTTCAATCTCTTCACGACTCTTGGTCAGCGCGGCGGCAAGCTGCCCCGCCCGCACCGATGCTTGCCCATGCTGGGCAGAGAGCCGACGCACGGCATCTTCAAGACGCTGCAAACCCTTAGATTCCATGTAGTTAGCCCTAAGTCGTCAGTTGCAACTTAGGGTTTGATTCTAGGGGGCAGCAGGGAGCGGAGTCAAGCGCCCGCTCGCCCTCGTGCCCCCACTACCGGCGATGGCCGTCGCTATGCGGCCTGAGAGAGATCGACCGATACCATTCTCGTCACGCCCGGCTCGGGCATGGTCACGCCGTAAAGTGTGTCGCACACCTCCATGGTGCGCTTGTTGTGGGTAATGAGGAGAAACTGCGAACGCCCGCTCATCTCGACAACCATCCTCGCAAAGCGGCCAATGTTCGCCTCGTCCAACGGCGCGTCGACCTCGTCGAGCACGCAGAACGGACTCGGTTTGTGCAGGAAGAGCGCGAACACCAGACCGATCGCCGTCATCGCCTTCTCGCCGCCTGACAGGAGGTCCAGATTCCCAAGCCGCTTGCCTGGAGGCTGAACAAAGATCTCCACGCCCGTCTCCAACAGATTCTCCGCGTCCGTGAGTGCCAACGACCCCCGGCCGCCGTGAAAAAGCTTAGGAAAGGTCAGCTGGAAGATGCGATTAACCTCATCAAATGTCTCTTGGAAACGCTTGCGAGACAGCCGGTTGAGACGCGCTATGGTTCCCCGGAGATCCTCGATCGAACGATCCAGATCGTCCCTCTGGCTGGTCAATTCGGACAGACGGGCTTCGATCTCCTCCAACTCCACGACAGCCCCCAAATTCACCGTGCCGAGCCGACGAACCTTTCCCCTGACCACTTCCAGCTCCGCGGCCAAGACCTCAGGAAGGGCAAGGTCGGACTCGCCAGTTACCAGGTCGGCCGCGCAGGCCCCGAGACGCTCCGAGGCTCCCTCCAGGACGGACTTGCGCTCAAGTTCAGCCTCTTTGCGCCGTAGCTCCCAGCGGCCAAGTTCAGCACGAACCGCATCGACCCGCTTCGACACCGCATCAAGTCCACGCTCCACCCGGTCCAGCCCTTCGCGCATCACCGCGCTCTTGGTTTCCCACTGGCCAAGCGCGACTTCGAATTCCGACAAACGCCCCTGGAGCGTCTCCGCATGAAGCGCAGGGTCGCCAAGCCGAGTCCGGACACGCTCGATCTCCCTTGTTTCTCTTTCCACACGTGCAGCAAGTGAGTGTCGCCGAGACTCAGCGTCATCTCGGGCGCGGATGAGAGCACCGACGCCGGCTTTCATGCCCTCCGACTTCTGGCGCAATTCAGCTTCACGCACCCGCACACCTTCCAACTCGGACAGCAAAGCGCGCCGCTCGAGTTCGAGCCCCTTGCCGTTCGAGTCCATCTCCAACCGTCGTTTCTCGAGTTCTGTAGCTTCAGCCTCAGTACGCGAAAGCCCAACCTCGACGCTGCGCAGTCGCGCATTGGCTACCGAGATTTCGCGGACGGCGGCCTCGATTTCCATCGACACCGCCTTGCTCCGCTCCTCGGTCCGCGCAAGGTTTTGCTCGTGTAACCGCTGGTCGCCCGCCAAACGGACACGTTCGACAGTCAGGCGATGCAACTCCTCGTCAAGTTCGGAAAGCCGCGCGTCTGAGCGCGTCGATGAATCGTTCGCCGCGCGTAGAGCTTCAACCGCCTCGCGGGCTCTCGCCTGCGCGACGGCCCATGTCTCTTGCACCACCCGAAGTTCCGTATTGCGGACCAACAGCCCCTCGTCAATAGGGTTCTCGCTACCTCCAGTGACAGTTCCTGAATAGTCGACGACTTCGCCTTCGCGGGTAACGTACGTAGAGGGCGCATCGCCCCGCTTCCAAGACTCGCTCGCCTCGTCAAGGTCGGACGTGATGACGACGCCCTCCAAGAGAGGCGTGATGGCTTCTTCAAAGCCGCCGCGAATTCGCACGTGATCACTGAGAAGAGAGCCGCCCGCCGGAATGGTCTTGGGATTCACCCGCCGCAGCGAGCCAGGCAAAAACGTAGCCCGACCACCGCCTGTCTCGCGCAAGTAACGGGCGCCTTCTACACCGGCTTCCGTCGAAGGCACGACGATGTACTGGAGCCGATCACCCAGCACGGCAGCCACAGCCCTCTCGAATCCGCTTTCAATCTCTATGACGTCGGCGACGACGGCACGGGCACCGGCACGCTCACGCCCGCCATTGGCCATGAACGCTCGCACACCATCAGCGTAACCAGCAAAACTGCGGTTGAGTTCGTCGAGTGATTCGATTCGCGAACGCAAAGTCGCGCACTCGTCACGCCAGCGATCCGACTCGGTCTGCGCTTCGATGCGAGCCGCCATCGACGCAGCCAACGACTCGGAAGCTTCCAGTTTACTACCTTCAGCGGCCCCCGCAGCCTTCCCCACGGATGCAAGGTTGGACTCCGTCTCCACCAGTTCGACGCTCAGACGTTCGCGAACCGTGGCCAGCGAATTTGCCTCACCGCGCAGTCGCTCCCGCCTCTCCTCAGTCGAGGTGATCTGCCGGGACACCGCTCCGTGCTCATTGCGCAGTCCAGCAGCCGCCCCCAGCGCCTCAATCAGCTTCGTTCTGATTCCCTCGGCCTCGGTCGACCAGGCAAAATATTTTTCGTCGCAATCCCTGACGCGACCGGCGACTTCCTCGCAGGTTGCCCTGGCTTCCTGACACGCGCTCGCCAGGGCTTCGAGTTGGGCAGATGCCTCCGACGACTGGAGGGTGATGGACCCGACTTTTTCTTCGAGTTGCGCCAACTCGGCACAGGCCTCGTCGACGATAGAACTCAATTCGGCAAGGCGCGACCCGAGATGCTCCCGTTCCCTCTGCGCATCGGCAACCACACCACGGGCCTCCAATACCCCGCGCCTTGACGATTCGAGCGCCTGTTCAACCTGACGAGCCGAGACACGATGCGCGTCCCGTTGTCGTTGGAGCGTCGACGCAGCCAACCGCAGCGCCTGCTCCCGACCCCTTTCTCGTGCCGCCGCGTTCGCCGCCCTATCCAACTGCTCGTCGCACGCCCGCAAACGCAGCGTGGTAAGCCGACGATCCAGGGCGTCTTCACTGGCGCGCAGTTCCTGATACTGGACAGCGCCCCGGGCTTGACGCCGCAGCGAGTTGGCTTGCCTCTCGAGTTCGTGCAGGACATCGCTGACGCGCAGCAGGTTGTCGCGGGTTCGTTCGATCTTACGTTCAGCGGCGATCTTACGACTACGGTAGAGCGTTGTGCCCGCGGCTTCTTCGATGAAGAGGCGCAGTTCATCAGGTTTTGCGTTGACTATCTGCCCCACGCGCCCCTGTTCGACTATTGAATAGGCCTTCGTCCCCACCCCGGTACCGAGAAAAAGCTCGGTGATGTCCCGGAGACGACACGACCTACCATTCAACATGTACTCGGACTCCCCGGAGCGGAACAATCGCCGGGTTACCTGGATTTCGGGAACCCGGCGCATCAAACGCACCACTTCACTCTCTTCTTCTTCTTCCTCCGCGGAAGCCGGGGCGGGGAATTCTTCGGCGTTGTCGAGGACAATCGTCACTTCGGACATCCCGAGAGGGCCGTAGTGTTGATTGCCCGAGAAAATGACATCTTCCATGCTGCGGCCGCGCAGATGACGGGCGCTCTGCTCCCCGAGCACCCATCGCAGGGCATCGACAATATTGGACTTGCCGCACCCGTTCGGGCCCACTATCCCGGTAATTCCCGCAGGGAATTCCAGCACCGTCCTGTCTTTGGAAGACTTAAAGCCGAGCAGTTCGAGCCGCTTGATCCTCACCGACAACCACTCCTCCGCCTACAACGGCGCAACCCGCATCAGAGCCGCGATTATTCCACCCTGATTCAAAGCGAGTCAAGGAACGAACACACAACGCACAGCGGCCGTGCACTCGCTCGACCACAAGATATTGAGTCGCGCGCCGTCCTTCAGTCGGAGTCCAGTTCGACGTTCCAGTAGGCCGTGTCGACCGCATTCAAGAATGGACGCCACTCCCTATAGCCAACCCTACCGGCCTGTCCCGTGATGAACGGTGCCCATTCGGGACGCCTGGGCATGCGTACCAGCCGCATCCCTGTCTCCTCCAGCGCCCTCCCACCTTTGCGCCGGTTACAGCCAACGCACGAGCACACGATGTTCTCCCAGGTGGACCGACCGCCTCTGCAGCGCGGCACCACATGGTCAAGGTTGAGGTCACAGCGAGCGAACCGGCCCCCGCAGTACTGACAAGTGTCGAGGTCTCGGACGAAGATATTGTGGCGGCTGAACCGAACCCGCCGCCGCGGCATACGGTCGAAGGAAATAAGCAGGATTACGCGCGGGATCCGGACCGCCCCACCGACGAACCCGACACTATCAAACCCGCTGGTGGAGAGCTCGGACCAGGAGAGAAAATCGAAGGTGCGGTATTCCCCGTCCACCGCCCTGGCCACCCCTCGGTAGACCAACGAAAAAGCCCGCCGAACCGACGTCACATGGATCGGGAGAAAGGCTTTGTTCAGGACGAGGCTCTTGCCCGTAAGCCCCGGCGCACAGGCGACCGCAGGCGACATGCACGGGAGGCTAGCAAGATCGCCTCTGCAGTCAAAGTCGAAACCCTTGCGTTGACGCGTTGATACGACTCGCTTCCGTGCTAACGTTCGGAGGTTCGCCAGACATTGATCCGGACGAGTCCCCGCCATCCACCGCCACCGCCCGCCTTATCGGCGTTGGCGGAGAGCGCCCCGCGGGACCGGTCGGCAGACCAGTGCGTCCTTTTGGAGTCCTCTTTTGCGCAAACAGATCATCATCAATTCTACCCCCAGTGAAGTACGGGTCGCGCTGCTGGAAAACGGCATCCTCGCTGAAGTCCACATCGAGCGGGCATCCGAAGAAGCGGCGGCGGGCAACATCTACAAAGGCAAGGTTCTGCGCGTGCTGCCCGGTATGCAGGCGGCTTTCGTGGATATAGGGCTCGAGAAGGCAGCCTTCCTGCACGCCTCCGATGTCATGTCGGGGGAACCGACCGCAGTCGGGGACGAGGCCACAGACGATCCCGCCTACGACAAGGAGCGCTCCTTCCGCAGTCACGCGCCGATAGAAGAGAAACTCAGGCGTGGCGACGAAGTCACCGTCCAGATCGCCAAGGAACCGATGGGGACCAAGGGCGCGCGCATCACGATGCACGTGTCGCTCCCCGGCAAGTACCTAGTCTACATGCCGTTCGGAGACTTGGTGGGCGTCTCAAAGCGGATCGGCGATGACCGCGAGCGACGGCGTCTGCGCGAAATCATCTCGTCTGCAAAACCCGCCAGCGGCGGGATCATCGCTCGCACGGCGTGCCAGAACCTGCCGAAGAGCGACGTCGTCGGCGACATCCGCAACCTCGAGGAGACATGGCGGGGCGTCCAGGCCAAGGCCGGCCGCAGCACTCCGCCGGCGCTGCTGCACGCCGATCTAGACCTAGTCCTGCGCAGCGTGCGTGACATGCTCTCGCCCGACGTCGACCAGATCGTGGTCGACACGGATGGCGACTTCGCTCGCACACGCGACTACGTCGCGGCCTTCATGCCGAGTCTGGCCGAGCGAGCCGAACTGTTCCGTGACGCAGAGCCGATATTCGATCGTTTCGGCGTCGAAGAACAGATCAGCCGCGCCACCGAAGCCAAAGTCTGGCTGAAATCCGGCGGCTACCTGGTCATCGACCAGGGCGAAGCCCTGACGATGATCGACGTCAACACTGGTAGGTACGTCGGCAAGAAGAGCCAGGAGGAAACCGTCCTCAAAACCAATCTTGAGGCGGTCGAAGAGATCGTCTGCCAACTGCGCCTGCGTAACATCGGCGGTATCATCATCCTCGACTTGATCGACATGGAGGACGCCGGCAACCGCAAGCTGGTGTCCGACACCCTGGAAACCGCGCTCACCAAGGACAAAGCCCGCACAAGCATTCTGCGCATCTCCGAATTGGGCTTGATCCAGATGACGCGCAAGCGCACGCGAGAGAACCTCGAACGCCTGCTCTCGGCTCCTTGTCCGTACTGCGACGGTCGTGGTCGCGTGAAGTCGGTACCGACGGTAGCGGCGGAAATACTGCGGGCTATCCAACGCGAGGCCTCGCGCACGCCGCCGACTCGCAATCGAGTGACGGTGCGTGCCAATCGCGACGTCATCTCGTATCTGTTCAACGACGAGGAAGACAACATCCGAAGCCTGCAAGACAGGCTCGGCCGCGGCGTCGTACTGAAGATCGCCGAGACCTACCATCAAGAGCAATTCGACGTAGTGGCGGCGTAATGCTCGGAGCCTCGCGCCTTCCCGGGAGGCTGACCCGGCTTTCCTGTGCAGCCGCGTTTCTCTGCGTGGTATCCGGGCCCGGAACGGCCCACGCCGGCTCCATAGGTTTTCGCGTCGATACCGACGTAGACACCCGCGATGGGCTCTCCGTAAAGGTAACCCTGACACAGACTGGCGACGAAGCCGCGAACGATGTAACGCCGACAATCGAGTTTCTCGGCAAACAGACCACAGGCGAACCAATTGCCAAGTTTCAGCCAAGCCAGGACCACGTCTGGGAGATTCGACTCCGCGACCAGCCGCTCACACCAGGCTCCTACGCCGTGGTTGTTCGTGTGCGCTACTCGGACGCAAACGGCTACCCCTTCGAAATCACCAGTCTCGCCCCCGCCACTCCGGGAGGAAAGGCTGGCGCCCGCGTCAGCGGCGCATTCGTCATTCCAAAAGTTCCGGTCGATGGCGACGCCGACGGAACGCTGAGCCTGAAGAAGCCGAAGGGAAGGTCCGGCCCTTTCGAGGGAGTGCTGATATCCCCCCACGGATTACACTTGACGCCCGAGCACTTCCCGGTCGACTTCGATCAGGAAGGGAACGCGTCAATCGACTTGTCGCTGAACAACGACAAACTTCTCGCGGGAACCTCCGTAAACGTGTTTGCACTGGTATCCAGTGACCAGGACGGATTCCACCAAACCGACACCGTGCGCGGCACTATCCACATCGTCGCCGCCGAGAGCCTCCTGTCAGGTACCACGTTCTATCGTGCGGCCGCTGCCGCGGCCGCCTTGCTCGTGGTTCTCGAGCTTATCGGAGCACTTCGCCGACGGACGCGAGGCATGAAATGACGCGGCAACGATGCCTAGGACTACTCGAAGCACTGCTGTGCTTCGCGGGCGTTGCGCTCCTCGGACACATCTATCCCTGGAAAGACCTGCTTGCCCCGACCATCACAGCAGGCGGCGACACCGCATCCCATTACTATCCGGCGTTACTCATGCACAAGGAATTGTTGCCGCAATGGCAACTGACCGGGTGGACCATGGGCAACTATGCCGGCTTCCCGATCTTCCATTTCTACTCGACGTTGCCCTTCTTCCTGATCGCGGCGCTCGGATATCTGTTCCCGATGCAGGAGACCTTCAAACTGGTCACCTTGATCGGTCCGACGTCGTTACCACTTGCCGCGGCCTACCTGTTTTGGGCGCTCGGTTATCGACGTGGCGGCCCCGTTCTGGCGGCTGCCTCGGTTCTTCCGTTCCTGTTCCAACAGGGCAACTCGATGTGGGGCGGCAACATCCCGAGCGTGCTGGCGGGAGAGTTCTGTCACGCGATCGGGTTTTCACTCTCGCTAATCTACCTCGGACACATCCACCGACTGTCCAAAGGCATCGGCTCATGGGTGGTCAACGGACTCTTGCTGGCCGCGATCGGGCTTTCCCACGCTTTTGCCTTCATCGGTGCACTCTGGTTCGCGCTGTTCTACCTGAGACCCGGTCGCGACGCCGCTCGCACCGTGCCGCGCATCGTGCCCGCGTTTTTTCTCGCTGCGCTGTTGATGGCATTCTGGGGCTTCCCGGTAATACCCCGCGTCAAGTTCACGACCGAGTGGACGATGATCTGGCACATCCAGGACTGGAAGGAAGTGGCGCCGGAACTGCTATGGCCTGCCGCCGCCCTGTCGCTGCTCAACGTCACGCTGATGCTGGTCCGCTTAAAACGCTTCATACTGGAGCGTCACGGACTGATGCTCTTCACTTTGGGCGGCAGCGCTTTTCTGTACGCGGTCTCCCCGATCACCGGCTTTCCCGATGTCCGCTTTGTTCCGATCGGGCAGTTGTTCCTCGGTTTCCTCGCCGCCGATCTAATAGTCTGGGCCGGTTCGCGGCTGAAGAATCCGCTGTTGTTCGCAACCGTGGGTATGCTGTTGACACTCGGGTGGGCCTACCAGCACATCGGCTACCTGCCGTCGTGGCTGACCTGGAACTACTCGGGGTATGAAGGCAAACCGTCGTGGCCGCTGTTCAAGGCAATCAACGATCACGTCGCCGGCGACATAAACTCACCGCGCATGGTTTTCGAACACTCGCCGGCCCACAATCGTTTCGGTAGTTCCAGGGCTTTCGAAAACTTGCCGTTGTTCGCCGGACGCTCGACGCTCGAAGGGGTCTTCCATCAGGTTTCTCCGAACTCCCCTTTCGTTTTTTACATTCAATCGGAGGTGTCCGAAAAAACCTCCGGGCCGTTCCACCAGTACTCATACACGCGCCTTGATCCGCAGGCCGCACTTCCCCACCTTCGCGCCTACAACGTCGCCACCATCGTGGCCGTCAGCGACAAAGCCCGTGCGGCCTATGACGCAAACCCGGCCTACCAACGGACTTTTTCCGATGGTGGCTACGCCGTCTATCAGATCCCGAGCGCCAATACCGGGTACGTGGTAGCGGCCGCTAATCAGCCGGTTATGTACGAAGGACCCGACTACCGCACGGCCTTCTATCGCTGGTTCAAGCATCCCGAGCTTCTCGACATTCCTCTGGTACCGGCCGATATGCTCGGCTCCAGGACAGCCGACTCCTTCTCGCTGCGCACTTCGTCGATCCGCGATATTCCGCGCGTCGCCTACGGCGGAGAGTGCAAGGTCGATGCACATCTGGAACAGGAAAAAATCAGTTTTGACACGACTTGCCCGGGACGTCCGCACATCGTCAAGGTGTCGTACTTTCCGCGCTGGAAATCGTTCGACGGCTCGCCAATCTACCTGGTCTCTCCAGGCTTCATGCTCGTGACTCCATCTTCCAATCACTTCGAGATGTCATATGAGCGTGCGGCACTGGACTGGTTCGCGCTCGCAACCACGATGGTCGGCATCCTGTGGACGATAGGCTGCGCGACCAGCCCGCGTCTTCGCCGTGCGACGACCGCACCGATCGCCCGGGCGTTCGCCATTGTCTACGCACCGCTTTCCCGACACGCGACATCCATCAGCGTCATCTTCGTCATTGCCTGCGTCGCGTCAGGATCCTGGGTCCGCTATCAAGTCAGCGACGAAGATGCGGATTTCCGCGTCGGCCAGGAAGCCTTCCGGGCCAAACAGTTCGAGCGTGTCACCAAGCTGTTCGGCGAATACACGCGCGACGACAAGGACACTTTCAAGCAAGCCACCGCGCTGCTGCAACTGGCAAACAGCCAGGCCGAACTCGGTCACCACGAACTCGCGGTGGACACTCTGGAACGCCTTAGTTTCGATTTCCCGAATATCGACTACCGAGCCAACACTCTCTTCCTGCTCGCCCACAGCCAGGTGGCACTCGGGCGCGTGGACGAGGCGCGCGAGCACGCCCGTGAACTCTACGAACGTTTCGCCGACACGCCGTGGCTTGCACGGCTGAAGAAAGAAAACCCGGAACTGGTCAAGAGTGTAGAGTCCGCAAAGCCCGCGCTCTCGGACTCAGGACCGGTTACGTTGAAGTAACGACTCCAGCAAGTCCGCACTCCAGGGAGTAGCGTGAGACATGTTCTCGCCCACGACGGTTCCTGCTGCGGTACTCGTGCGGTGCGGATAGCGTGCAAGCAGCGAGGACGGGATGGCCTCGTGATCCTTCGCGTCGAGCGGAACTCCCAGCAGATAGTGCAGCACACGCGCCAATCCTGGAACATCCATCCGCACGCGGTCAAGACGCTCCCCTTCCCCGCTCGACACCAGGCACCAAGCCTGGGTTGACGTCTCTCTGTCGAGACCGGGACCGCCCACCACCACAAGAAGGCCACGCTCGCCCGCAGCGGCGGACACCAGCCCGAGGCGTTGATCCAAAACCTCGATCACGCGGGCGTTGGTCGAAGAGTCAGCCCCTTCGCCGCCAAACAGTCGGTTGACAGAGGAGCCAACCGTGAACGCATAGAACAGTGCTCCGGGGGTGCCGCTCGACTTGAGCAGGCGCTCGACCGCAAGGCCGCGGGTCTTGTCGACAGCCACCAGGTGTTCTACGAAGGCGGCGCGAGCGGCGGGCTCGGGCGTACTCAGGAATGGATCGCTGACGACGACCTGGCCCGGCGGAATCGTCGGCAGGCCCGCGGTTCGATAAATGGGCGACAGGAAGTAGCCATCGGTGGCGGCGCGCAGAACCTGAAAGCGCTCCGCGCCTCCCTCTCCAGTCTCTATCCAGTCGCTCCACTGCCAGGGCGCAAGTGGCGCCGCGGCAAGCCCCACCTTGTCGGCCAGAAGTGCGAATGGTCTGGGAAGACGCGCAGCGCGCAGGTCATCCCCCGCAACGAAAATCGCAGCGCTGCTTGCAACAAAGCCACGCTCCGCAGCCCCGCCAGCGACTTCCCCACGACGGCCCTCGAAGCCGGGGAACAAGACATCGGGAACGCCTACAGCCGCGGTGCGTCCGCCAAGATCCGACCAGATCGGGGCCTCCTCACCGCCAACCCCAAGCGGCGATCGCTTCTGGCCCGCACTCGCGAAAGTCCGCCGCCAGAACGTCAACCCAGAGACAGGCCCCTTCGTGTCGACCTCTACCGCGAGCCCACTCGCGACCAGAGAGGCCAGGTGCGGCGCTCGGCCTTCCGCCATGGCAGCGGTGACCATGTCCTGCGTGACGCCCGGCACGAGCACCACCACCACACGGTCGGCGGCCGGCGGAGCCTGCATAAGCAGCAATCCAGCGAGCGCACCCGCACTCGCGGCAAGCTTCGTGAGCAGCGCGAGAGGTTGACCTGTAAACGCCTTGTTTTCCATGCCTAAAACTAGACTTCCGCCATAGGGGTCTATACGCTACGCCGCGCCGCGCCGCTACTCGACGCCGGCACAGCCGATGAACGCCGCGTCCCAACTTGCAAGCCTTACGCGCACCGCCCGTCCACTCCTGTCGGTGATAGTGCCATGCTTTAACGAAGAGGGCTGCATCGACGAAATGGTGCGCCGGTTGCGTGCTGTACTGGGCAGCATCGATTGCACCTGGGAAGTGATCTTCGTCGACGACGGCAGTAGTGATGCCACATTGACCGCGTTGCAACGTCACTCTCAGGCCGACCGGCGCATAGGCTACGTGTCGTTTTCCCGTAATTTCGGTCACCAGATGGCGTTGCTGGCCGGCATCGAACGCGCCCGAGGCGATGCCGTTGTCTCACTCGACGGCGACCTGCAGCACCCGCCCGAACTTATTCCGACGCTGGTCGAACATTGGCGCGCCGGCAAGGACGTCATCTACACGGTTCGTCTCGCCAACCAGGGGCACGCCGCCAAGGAAGTTGTATCGCGGGGTTTCTATTGGCTGCTGCGCAAACTGACCGGAGTGGAAGTCCCAACCGGCGCCGCGGACTTCCGCCTGCTCGACCGCAGGGCCGTCGATGCCCTCCTGGCCTGCGACGAGCGCTTTGTTTTCGTTCGCGGCCTGGTGCCATGGCTGGGCTTCGAGCGCCAGGCCGTTCCCTACGAAGCGCAGCAGCGCTTCGCCGGCGACACGAAATACCTGTTCGCCAAGATGCTGCGCTTCGCCCTCGACGGCATATTTTCTTTCTCTATCGTTCCACTGCGGCTGATTTCTCTTCTCGGGGCAGCTACTGTCACCCTCGGCATTGCTTACGGCGTCTACTCGATCGGCGTCCGCCTGTTCTCCGACGCGGCTGTCTCAGGCTGGACTTCGCTCGTGGTTCTGGTCTTGGTCTTCAGTGGCACTCAGCTCCTGAGTCTTGGCATATTGAGCGAGTACGTCGGACGCATCTACGAAGAAGTTAAACACCGGCCCCGCTACATTGTGGCCCGGTCTCACTCCACAAAGCCCGACACCTGCCTTTCAGGAGACAACAAATGAACAAGCCCCGACAAATACTCATGGCAGCGGGCCTGCTGGCGGCAACAAGCGGGCTCAGCGCCTGCGGATTCGGCCTCATCGACTTCGGCGGCGGCGGCAACCACAAGGGTATCGTCATCGTCAATGGGAACCTCAGCGGCGTGCTGCCGGTGACCACCCGCGACATCGTCGTCTTCGTGTTCTCCGGCAAGGATCCCAGCGGAAGCGACTGTCCCGCCGCATCGACGACCACCTCGACGACCGTTGCGGCTGCGGCCGCTGAAGCCGCGGACGTAACCACCCCGGACGGTGGAGGCGCCGCCGGAAGCAGCAGTTGCGCCTGCCCTGCCGCACCGATCCATCCTGAGTGCACTCCCGGCAAAGCCGTGGTGCTGGCGCCCGACACAAAGACCTTCAGCATCGGCGGCATCGACTCGGGCAAGATTCGCGTCGTATTCCTGCTCGACAACGCCGGCAACAACGCCGACGGCCAGATCGACCCCGGCGACCCGATCGCCGTCCTCGACGATGTCAACTGTAAACTCGACAACGTGAACGGCAACATCACAGTGACGCTCACCGACGTCGACATACAATTCGACAGCGCTCCGGTCGTCGAGTGCGAGAATGGCGTAAACAACCCGCCGGCTGCCGGACGGGCCCGCGCTCTTACGATTGCAACAGCGAAAACCCCGTCCGGCAACTGAGCTGGGACAGCTGCCTACATATAGGAGCCGCCGGTCACCAGAACGGTGTGGCCGGTGACGTAGTCGGCAAGCGGCGAAGCCAGGAACAGCACAGGCCCGGCCGCTTCGCGCGGCGTGCCGGGACGACCGAGCGGAATCCCTTGAATGGCGCGGTCGCGAAGCTGCTCAGGAATGCCTATCTCCACTTCGTTTCCATCAACTACGGCCTTCATCGATTTGTCCTTGGCGGCCGTCAGGCGCGTCTCGATGAAACCGTACGCGACGGCGTTCACGTAGATACCGAGTCGTCCCCACTCCTTCGCCAACGACTTGGTGACACCGACTATGCCCATCTTGCCCGCCGCATAGTTGGCCTGACCTGCATTGCCGGCCACACCGCTGGTAGAGGAAACGTTGACGACCTTGCGGGCCTTCGGGAATCCGCCCTCCGATTCGGCCTTGGCCCATTCACGCCAGTACTTGCTCGCCTCGCGCAGAATGCGGAACGGCGCCGTCAGGTGACAGTCGATCATTGCGTACCACTGTTCATCCGACATTTTGTGAAGCATCGAGTCATGTGTGTAACCGGCGTTGTTTACGATGATGTCGAAATTGCCGAAGGCGTCCATCGCCGTGCCGATCAAGCGAGCAGGAAACGCCGCGTCGGTCACCGACCCCGCGCAGACCTCAGCCTTGCCGCCGCGACTACGGATCGCATCGACAGCTTCCCGCGCCACCGCCTCGTCCAGATCGTTGACAATCACGGCGGCTCCCTGTTCCGCCATCAGTTCCGCTACCGCGCGACCGATTCCACGGCCGGCGCCGGTTACGATCGCAACTTTACCGTCGATGAGTCCCATGTTCGTGTGTTCTCCTTGCAATAAGCTTTGATTGGCAGGTTCGC
>CAITLU010000024.1 GCA_903893315.1 uncultured bacterium | reverse complement strand
GCCCAAAACAATGAGAACACACCCCCTCGACCAACTCCTGCCTTCTGCGCCAACGCCCTCCGTCGTCCGCAACACGATGGCCGATCCGGGCTCACTTCGAGCCCGCGACCAGGCCTACCACCTCCTCTTCGTGGCGCGCGCCGCGCTGGCAACGGTCATGGTCACCGTCGCGCTGTGCGGCGCGCTCAGCGATAGAATCGGGCTCTTCAACCACCAGTCGGCCCAGCTCAACCTCGCATACATCGTCCAGCTGTCCACGCTCATCGCGTTCCTGTTCGCTGCGTGGTGGCGCATTCCCTGGTACCTCTGCGCGGCGATCCTCACGGCGCTCTATCGGCTGAGCAGCCACGAAGGACAGAGTGCGGAGATAGCACAGTTCGCAACGACCTCGATCGCCGCCGCCTCCGGCTTCATGGTGCGAAGGCTCAGCACCCTTCGCATCCAAGCGGTGCCGTTGTTCAAAACCTGGCATCTCGACGACTCGATCAACTCAGACACGAACGAAGGCCCCGGCAACAGCGAAGAACTCCGAAGCAGGATCCTGCTGTTACAGCACGACCTCGACCACGCCGAGGCCCGAGCCGAAGAGCTGGCAGCGCGCAACGCACATCTGGAAGAATTCACGACCAGCGCTTCGCACGATCTGAAAAGTCCGCTGCGGGCGATCCGCGGATTCGGCTGCGCGCTGCTCGAAGACTACGCGGGCGAACTGGCCCCGCGCGCAGCAGGCTATGTCGAACACATGCTGAGCGCGGCGCAACGCCTGGAGCATGTCGTCGAGGCACTGCTCGAACTGGGCCGCGTCTGGCGCGGCGTGGTTTGCGCCGAACCGCTCGATCTTGCGGCTTTGGCGCGCGAAATCGTCGGCGAGTTTCGCGCAACCTGCCAGGAGCGCCGCGTGGAACTGATCGCACCGGATCGGATCGAAGCTTTCGGCGACCCCACGCTCGTGCGCATCGCGATGACCAACATGCTCTCCAACGCCTGGAAATTCACGAGCCGTCGACCCGACGCGCGCATCGAAGTGGGAACCGACAGCCGCGACAACGCAGCGGCCTTCTACGTGCGCGACAACGGCGTCGGATTCGACGATGACAAAGCGCCGGCGATATTCCGCCCCTTCGAGCGTCTGCACTCCGTTCGTGACTTCGACGGCAGCGGCATCGGTCTGGCCACCGTCGAGCGAGTCATCGAACGGCACGGCGGCCGTGTCTGGGCCCACGGCGCCGAGAACCACGGAGCGACGGTCTACTTCACGTTACCCCGCCGTCCGTGAGCGCACCCGTCAATCACGCAGGAAGTGACAGGTGTAGCCATTCGGATTCTTCTGCAGATAATCCTGGTGATTCTCTTCGGCTTTCCAGAAAGGTCCGGCCGGCACGATCTCGGTGACGACGGGATTCTTCCACTTGCCGGAATGATCAACTTCGGCCTTGATGCGTTCGGCTATCTCTCGCTGGCGCTGATCGTGGACGAAGATAGCGGAACGGTACTCGCTGCCGAGGTCGTTGCCCTGACGATTCTTCGTGGTCGGATCGTGGAGGCGAAAGAAGTAGCGCAGCACGTCGTCGTAGCTGACCACCTCAGGATCGAACTTGACGCGCACCGACTCGGCGTGCCCGGTCTTGCCTCTGTGGACTGCCTGATAGGTGGCGTTCTCGACCACGCCGCCGGTGTAACCGACATCGGTATCGACGACTCCCGGGAGCTTGCGCAGTAACTCTTCGGCGCCCCAGAAACAGCCTCCGGCCATGGTCGCGATTTCGTAGTTTCCTTCGAACGCCGGCCTCTGCTCCGCCGCAACCGGGGCGGCGGCTGAGGCGCCGGTTGCCGGCGCAACCGCAGAGCCAGGCTGCTTGCCGAACAACGCGAGATACTCGCCGTAGCCTTCCTGTTCGAGCCTGTCGACCGCAACGAAGCGCAGAGCGGCCGAGTTCATGCAGTAGCGCATGCCGGTCGGCGCAGGGCCGTCGGGAAAGACGTGGCCGAGATGAGAATCGCCGTGCTTTGAGCGTACCTCGGTGCGCGAGCTGAACAGGCTGTCGTCGGCGCGCTCGGTGATGTTGCCTGTCTCCAACGGCTTGGTGAAGCTCGGCCAGCCGGTGCCGGAATCGTACTTGTCGCTCGAACTGAACAACGGCTCGCCCGAAACTACGTCGACGTAGATGCCGTCGGCGTGATTGTCCCAGAAGTCGTTGCGAAAAGGCTGCTCGGTGCCTTCACGCTGAGTGACGTCGTACTGAATGTCGCTGAGTCGGCTCTTGAGATCGACATCGGCGGGTTTCTTGTAATCCTTCATTCGATCGATCCTCTGTATGACCGCAGCGGTCGGCCCCCCTGCGGCGGGTTGCACTGCACGGGCCTCACCAACGACGCCGGCAACGGTGCCCGGCGACAGCGCGTCGCCCCCTGCGCCGTAACCTGGCAGCGGCAACGCCGCCATGGCCGCGAAGAACAGCAAGGTCGCGCGCAGACAAACAGCAGAGCGTCCGGCAAAGCTCATAGGGAACCTCCAGCGCAGGCATGGTTCCCCTTGGACGCTCCAGACATCGAAACCTTACACCTTCTTCTGCGTCGACGGCGGCGCAGTGACGGCGCGGTGGAAGAAATCGTTCCCCTTGTCATCAACCAGGATGAAAGCCGGGAAATCCTCGACTTCGATCTTCCACACCGCCTCCATGCCGAGTTCAGGATAATCCAGAACCTCGACCTTCTTGATGTTCTCCTTGGCCAACAAGGCAGCCGGTCCGCCGATCGAGCCCAGGTAGAAACCGCCGTGCTTCTTGCACGCATCGCTGACCGCGGGACTCCGGTTGCCTTTGGCCAGCATCACCATCGAGGCACCGAGCGACTGGAACAGGTCGACGTAGGAATCCATGCGGCCGGCAGTGGTCGGTCCGAAAGAGCCCGATGCCATACCCTTGGGCGTCTTGGCCGGACCGGCGTAGTAGACCGCGTGTTTCTTGAAGTATTCGGGGAGTCCTTCGCCGCGGTCCACTCTCTCCTTCAGCTTGGCGTGGGCGATGTCGCGGGCGACTATCAAGGTACCGTCGAGCGAAAGCCGCGTCGTCACCGGATACTTGCTGAGTTCGGCGAGAATCTCCTGCATCGGCCGGTTCAGATCGATGCGCACCGTACCGGCAGTCTTCAGCACCCGAAGCGCATCGGGAATGAAGCGCCCCGGATCGGTCTCGAGTTTCTCCAGCCACAGACCGGCGCGATCGATGCGGGCCTTGATGTTGCGATCGGCCGAACACGAGACGCCGACGCCGACCGGACACGACGCTCCGTGACGCGGCAGCCTGATCACGCGCGTGTCGAGTGCGAAGTACTTGCCGCCGAACTGGGCGCCGATACCGGAACGCTCGGCCAGTTCCTTCACCTTCTGTTCCGCCGCGAGGTCGCGGAAGGCGCGGCCGTGAGCGTTGCCCTCGGTGGGAAGGTCGTCAAGGGCCTTGACCGAAGCGAGTTTGACGGTCTTCAGACAAGCTTCGGCGGAGGTTCCGCCGATCACGAACGCGAGGTGGTAGGGCGGGCACGCCGCGGTGCCGAGCATGTGCAGCTTCTCCATGAAGAAGCGTTCGAGGCCTTCCGGGGTGAGCAGCGCGCGAGTCTCCTGAAACAGGTAGGTCTTGTTGGCAGATCCCCCGCCCTTGGCGATGAACAGGAACTCGTAGGCATCGCCCTCGGCGGCGTAGAGGTCGATCTGAGCCGGCAGGTTGGTGCCGGTGTTGACCTCGCGGAACAGGTCGAGCGGAGCATTCTGCGAATAGCGCAGGTTCTCCTGCTGGTAAGTGTCGAATACTCCCCGCGAGATGGCCTCGGCGTCACTGCCGCCGGTCCACACGCGCTGCCCCTTCTTGCCGATCACCGTGGCGGTTCCGGTGTCCTGACAGAACGGCAGGATGCCTTCGGCGGAAACCTCGGCGTTGCGCAGCAAGGTCAGCGCCACGTAGCAATCGTTCTCGGAAGCCTCCGGATCGTCGAGAATCGCGGCGACCTGACGCAGATGCTTTTCGCGCAGCAGGAACGAAGCGTCACGCAGCGCATGCCGTGTCAGGTAGGAAAGCGCGGCCGGTTCGACCACCAGCATCTCGCTCTGGCCGAAGCGCGCAGTGGAGACGAACTCGTCGGTCAGCAGACGGTACTCGGTGGTGTCCTTACCGTGGGGAAACATGTCCTGATAGACGAACTCTGGCTTGCTCATTGTGCTCTCCGTTCCCGCCGATACCGCCGCCGGCGCGGCTCAGCCTTGTTTCCCGCTCGGTTTCGAGCCCGCGGGCGCGCCGGTATTCAAGATGGTACGCGCGCCCTTGACGAACTCTTCGGTAGACTTGTCGGTCGCCGACTCGTCCGTCAGCCCCGACAGATCCACCGGGACCTTGATGCCCGCACGGCAGCCCGGCCGCGCGCTCAGCGCCGTCATCCAACGGCTGAGGTTGGTCAGTCCGTCGGTCGAGACTCCCGACCATTTGTGGGTGCGCACCCAGCACCAGTTGGCGATGTCGGCGATCGAGAACTCGCTCCCCGCCAGATACTCGGACTCTGCCAGCCGGCGCTCGAGCACTTCGAACAGACGCCGCGATTCGTTCTGGTAGCGGTCGATGGCGGGTTGGTACTTTTCGGGCCAGTACCGGAAGAATACGTTGGCCTGGCCCATCATCGGGCCGATTCCGCCCATCTGAAACATCAGCCACTGAATGGCCCGACTGCGTCCCTTCTTGTCGGCCGGCAGCAGACGCCCGGTTTTTTCCGCCAGGTAGATCATGATCGCGCCCGACTCGAAGACCGCGAAATCGTCTTCGTCGCGATCGACGATGGCCGGAATGCGGCCGTTGGGATTGATGCGCAGGAAGGATTCTTCCTTCTGCTCCTGGGCCATCAGGTTGATGGCGTGGATCTCGTACGGAAGACCCAACTCTTCGAGCGTGACCGAAGCCTTCCACCCGTTGGGCGTCGGCGAAGTATAGAGATCAATCATGACGCGGCTCCTTCTATTCCAGACAACATCCGCAGACCCGACATCGCTACATGACAACCCGGCGCACGACTACCCAGGGCAGCCTGCTCGAAATGGCAGGATGCGAGGCCGGCGTTTTCAAGACACTGCCCCGCGAACAAAGTCGAGGCAGCGCGTCGGTGCAAGCCACTCGTCGACGCGCGTGCGCGCCGGAGCAGAAAGCCGCGCGTAGGCGCCGCGCAACTCGGCCAGGCAGCGCACCTGGTATTTGAATACGCCCTGTTCGTAGGCGTGGCCGAGCGCCTCGAAGCGGAAGGTCTGGGCGCCGCGCGCCAAGGCTTCGGCGTTGGCGGCGAGAAACGGGAAGTAGACTTCACCCGCAAGCCCCAGCAGGCCGGCGACGGCGGCGGACAGCGGAGCCTTCGGGTCTCTCCACTCACCTTCCACGCCTGAGGCATCGTCGAGATTCATCAGCCAGCGCAGAGTAAAAGGAAAGTCGGCGCGCAGCATGTCGTAGGGCGTCGGGTCGACGGCGAGTTGGGAGAGCTGGCCCATCCACGCAAAGTCGGCGAGCGAGGGCCGCGTTCCCAGCAGATACGGCTCTTCGGTAACGTGAGCTTCGAGAAGCGCAAGCACACGGCGGGTGCACTCTTCGATCAAAGCGGCGTTTTGCGGCGTACAGCCGACCAGGGCCATGCGCCCCACCTGACGATCGCGAAACGCGGCGGCAGCCGCCAAAATCGTGTCGCGCCCTTTTCCGAGCATCCCGTCGAAAAGTATCCAGCGGCTCATCTGCTGCTGATCCCTTTCGCGAAACCAACGGTAGTGGAACATAGCCTTGGTGCCCCACTCGTCGGCCATGTCTTCGAGCAGCAGCGCGATGAAAGCCTGGGCCTCGTCCTGCGGAAACACCGAGCGCTCGCCCGGATGCAGGCCCTCGAGATCGAAGATCATCGGCGTCGAATCGTTGTGCCAGCTGCCGTCGGGGTAGCGCAGGATCGGAACCACCTTGGCCTTCACGTTCTGGTAGACGTGGACACTGCTCTCGTTGAGCTGCACCCACACGTGGGGCAGACGCCGGTAGCGCATCAGCGCGCGCATCTTCATCGAATAGGGGGAACCCAGACCGCCGTAGATTGTGTACACGACTTCCTCCGTGGCGGCGCGTTCGCCGACACGGCTCCCTACGTTGTCACGCGTGCGGAGGAAAACGCGGCGTCACGGCGCCGGCGCCGAAGCAACCACCGACGACGGCAGGCAGAGCATTTCACGGCTGACGCTGTCGAGCCTGGTCGGCGCCGGGAACAGATTGCCGGGTGCCACCTGCAGCGGATTGCCCGAGGCTACCTCGCGTCGAACGTGGGCTGACTGCCTCGTACTGAGTGCTCCGCCAAGTGGCAGAGCGGTAAGCGCGGCGGCCGTCGAAGTCGAGACCTTTTTTGCCAGTCTGGCTTTGAAGCAAAGCAGGCTTTTCCCATCGGTGGCGGCCGAGCCGTCGATGACAGCAGAAGTGCTGCGCGGCGGTTCGACCTCGGTCTTGTCGGCCGGATTGCAGAGTTCGCTCGGAGTGCGCAGATCCGACAGACAGCGACCCGCGGCTGCGCTTCCCGCAAAGCTCACGCCGCCCCGGACGTCGAGCGCGCAATCGTCGAACGCATCGCGCGTGACGGCCTGACTCTTGGCCGGCCCGCCGGTCCTGGCCACGCGGTAGCAGAGATAGTGTGTCGCGTCGGCTGGCGTCGAAGGATCCGCCGCTTCGTCGAGCGCGGCGGGGAGAAGCAACGACACGGCCTTGATCGAACGCACGCTGAAAGTTCCGAGCGCATTCTGCACGGTCCACAAGCGCCGGACGTGAGGTTCGGCTGCCGCAGGCGCACCGCCCACCAGCGGGCCCGCGCCCTGACTGCCGAGTCGAAGCGCGTAGCGGAGGTAACTGACGGCCGGATTGAGCAGCGTGGAAGCAGCGTTTAGCAGAGCCGGCCTCAGCACGCCGCCGCATCTGCCGATATCGTAGTTCTCAGGATCGCCAGCTTCGGCATCGTCGATGCGAAGATCGTTCAGCGTGACGATCCATCGCGCCGGCAGCGCGTTGCCGCCCGCGATCGCCGTGCCGTGCTCGTCCACGCGCGGAGTCTTGACCAGATAGGCCGTATAGGCGTCCTTGTCCGGCGCGGCCGCGCAGTCGGCAACGCAGTTGATCGAGTTCTCGCCCGCGTCGCAGACTCCGTCGTGATCGCAGACCGGAGTGCCGACGAAGTAGGCCGCGAGAGCGACGTAGGGACCTTGCGATCCGATGGAATTCTCGGTGATTTCCCAGCTTCTCACCGTCCACTCGGTCTGATCTGCCCAGTCGCGGTAAAATTTGTTGTAGTAGACCGAACCGAGCGGCGGCGCGCCGGTGCCGGAGTAGTCCTTGTTGGGTCCGCCCGGAACGAAACCGGGCGCCGGTCCGAGCAGTGACGAGTTGTTGTCACTGATCCCGAAGTTGTCGGTGCCCTTGAAGTATGGATAGTCGGGCTCGACAACCGCTACCGGCTTGCCCAGGAACTTCGTCGTCGAATAGGCGCTGGGCCAATAGCCGAACCACGAATGGTAGAACTGGAACGAGGAGTGCTCGCCACCGAGCGCTGCCATGTTGCTGAGATAGACCATGCCGAGCGGATTCTGTCCGTGGAAGAAGCGCAGCAGCTCCAGCGCGTGTTCACGGCATTCCTGCGCCGTGTGCGAACCGGTGGCGCCGAGGTCTGACGCGGCAAGCAGCAGCAGACCGTAGCCGGCACGGATCGCGTTGGACCCCCAATAGTAGGACCAATCGGGCATGCCGTTACGATACAGATCGTCGCTCCAGAAGATGTAGTCGACCTGATCGCCGAGATCCTTCAGCATGTTGGTGACCACTGCGGCTGTCGCTCCCGGCGCGGCGGCGTAGGCATAGACAGCGTAGGTGTCGTAGGAAGCGGCGTTCAGGAAATGCGCGTTCCAGGAGCCGGAAACGTAGCCGTCGACATAGGCGCTCGCCGCCGTCTGCGTCGGGTCCATGCGGAATATTTCGGCAGCTGCCCACACCTTCTCGTCGCTGTTGGCTCCCTGGCCGAGTACCCACGTCCACGCAGAGAGCGCGGCCGAGCGCAGTGTCGCCGCATACACACTCTGTCCCTCCGCTTCGAAGAGGCGTGAGGCGAGCGCGAAGGCGCCGGCCGCTACCGCGCCGGATTCCAGCGCCGGGTTGCTGTAATAGCGCTGATTGACGTCGGCACTCGGCGGCGAGTCCGAACCGAAACCATCCACGTGCATCTGCGACAGAACCGCACCGCTCGGGAGCTGCATCTTCAGCATCCAGTCGAGTTCCCACATCAACTCGTCAAGAAGATCGGGAAGGCCGTTGCCCGACTCCGGGATTCCGGTGTCGTCTGCGCGCAGCGCCGAAGGGTTGTCCTCGTAGGCCCTCACCATGGTCAGGATTGCAGTCGAAACCGCGCCCCACACGTACTTGTTGTAATCGCCCGCGTCGTGCCAGCCGCCGCCGAGGTCACGCGTGCCATAGTCGATCTGGCCGGCCGCAGGACCGGTCTGCGCATCGTCCGTGTGACAGGCGCTTTCGTCTGACCAGGCGCCAGCGTAAGCCGCGGCCTTCGGCGTGCCGCAGCGCTGGTAGTAGAAAGTCTTCAACGCGGCTTGCATCGGTGCGTTGTAGACGTCGTCGCGTATGTCGAAATCGTAGGACTGTGCGGACAGACTCGGGCTGTACAGGTGATACGAACCGAGCGCCGCCAGGCCGCTGAAATCCACCCACCAGACCGTGTCGCCGGAAGCTGGCCCGTCCACTCCTTTCGAAACGATGGAGCCGCCGTCGCTCGGCACCGTGTAAACCACGCTTTCTCCCGGCGTCCTTATCTGGACGCTGGCTCCGGGATTCATGGTCACAATGGCAATCTTCGAATCGGCGGGTCGATAGCCGAAGTGGTCGAGCTTGAAGTTCTGCGATACCGGCGCGGCCTGCGCCGCGACAGCCGCCAACAGAGGCAGAACCGCGAGATACACGACAAAACGCTTCATCGTAAAACCTCCGCTCCCCATCGACCACGAACGCCGCGCGCGCCCTTCGACCGCACGCACTCTGCAAGGGCTACACATGACTACGACTGATCGGCGCCTCGACCCGCGTCTAGCGGCGCTGATGCGTGCTCAGGTAGAACTCAAAGACTTCAGCGGAAGTCTTCTTCGGAACGTAACCGAACTCGCGCTTGAGCTTTTCGTTGGACAGCACCGGACGGTAGCGCAGAAAGCCGACCTGTTCAGGCCCGTACTGGGCGATACCGAGCGGATGCAGCACGGCGAGCGCACCACTCAGCAACCAGGCCGGCAGTTCCACATAGGGCTTGGCAAGACGCCTGGCGATCTCACGCATGGTCACCACGCCGTCGCCGGCAAGATTGTAGATGCCTTCGCGATCTTCATCGATTCCGATGCGCAGGCAGGCCACCACGTCCTCGTCCCAGATGAAGATGAAGGGTGTGGCGCTGCCAGTTACGCCGAGCACATAAGAACGCTCGAACATCGCGGTGATCTGATTGCCAACCGAAGCTCCGAGAATGGTCCCGGGACGCAGTACAAGCTGGCGAAGCTGCGGATGCTCACTGCGAAAACGCGCGAGTATCTCCTCCACCAGGCGCTTGTTGCGCGGGTAGGCGATGTTTTCGTTGCCACGCAGCGGACAGTCTTCGGTCAGCGCCGGCGGATTGTCGGGCCAGTAGCCGTAGGCGGCACCGCTGCTGGTGTAGAGAAACTTGGTGGCGCCAGCTGCCACCGCGCAGCGCAGGACATTCTCGGTGCCGAGCACGTCGACGGAATATTCCAGATCG
Organism: uncultured bacterium; assembly: GCA_903893315.1. Taxonomy (GTDB): domain Bacteria; phylum Desulfobacterota; class Binatia; order UBA1149; family CAITLU01; genus CAITLU01. The sequence goes on along the minus strand of CAITLU010000024.1, from coordinate 90,543 downwards.
GCTTCGCTGCCGGGCTTGGGAGTGACGATCGCAGCCAGGTGCACGACCGTGTCGATGGCGTGTTCGCGCAGAATCTTCTCGAGTCCCGGATCGCGCACGTCGACGGCCACGTACTCGACGCCTGCTCTGCGATCGCCGTCCTGCGGATCTCGCACGTCGGTTGCCACGATGCACTCGACGGCGCCGCGCCTGGCAGCAAGATCGGCAACGAACAGTCTTCCAATATAACCGCTCGCACCGGTAACGAGCACGCGACGAGAACCCTTCGATGCCATGACCACTGATCCTTTCACCGGGCCGACGACGCCGGCGCTTTCTTCTGCGGCGCCGTCGCCTTTGCGTCAACAGGAACCGCCGCAGGTCTCAGACTCGCGCAGCGGTCGTTGACGATGCCGAACATTTCCAGAATGTGCGGCTGAGCAGCACGCGCGTCATCGCAACGCAGTGTCAGGAAAGAGCGATCCTCGGTGACGATCTCGATCCAAGGCCCGGACGCCTGGTCGAGAATCCGCGCCAGATCGGCCATGTCACGCGGCACGACTCCGTTGACCGTCGCGACGATGGAGTTCTCCCAATCCTGATAGCCGCGATTTATCGCGTGTGGCAGCACAGAGGTGATCAGCAGAACCTGTCTCCTGTCGGGTCTGACGATGTTCTGCATGTAGGCGTAGTTGGCCAGATCCGGAGGCTCCTCATCGAAGACATCCAGGTATTCAAAAGTGAGCGGTTGAAAGACAAGGCCGGCAAAAACGAGGTAGTCGGGAAGTTCGTGCTCGCGACGTCCGCGCACCAGCGACTGATGCGGGCTCAGCAGGATCTCGACATCCGACGGCTTTCCACCTCGCAGAATCGAAAACCTGACCTTCTCTCCGAGTTGTTTGGACTGATACGCGGCCTCGAAGGATACACGCCCCAGGTCCGCCAACGCGACAGTGAGATCGCCTGACACCGGGACACCTTCGACCGCGAGGATCACGTCACCGGGCCTGAGTTTTTCGGCCGCCGGGCTCCCGTCGTCGATCCGCGTGACGAGCGCGCCGGACTGCGCGGGATCCATCAACAGCGCCGCGCGCTGAGCAGGATTCTGCAAGCCCTGGAGTTCGACACCAAGACGCGGAAACCCGTCGTAGTGACCGTCATCAACGTCAGTGAGGAAGTGCCGGATCACCGGGACCGGCACCATGTAACCGACGCTCTGCGCCTTCTCCAGGGTCTGCGCCGCGATTCCGACGATCGCCCCCTCGGCCAGCACCGGACCGCCGCTGTTGCCGGGATTGATCGGCGCATCGATCTGTGCGAGCAGCAGCCTTTCCTGGGAGTGCGAGTAGTCGCCGACTTCGACTCGCGACACCACGCCTGAAGTGACCGAGAGCGTCTCGCCGCCCACCGGGAACCCATAGGTCTGCACCTGATCGTTGACCGCCGGCATTTCGCCCAGGTGCAGAGGCCGAACGCCGTCGAAGAAGCGCTCGTCCGCCACCGTAAGCAGCGCCAGGTCGCAGTCGTGACCGATCTGCGCGACCGTGGCCTCGAACTGCTCGCCGGAACCGGCTCTTGCCACCTGGATGTCGACCGCATCGGTAACGACGTGAGCCGCCGTCAGGATGCGTTTACCGTCCAGGATCACTCCCGAACCGGACCCGAAGCGGGTGCCGGTCTTCTGCCACGGCGAGCGGAAATCCGGCGGATTCGAGTAGACCAGCACCTTGACGATGCCGCTCTCGGTAGCTTCCGCTTTGTCTTTCTTGGAGTTCCCCGCACACGCCACCTCCGGCGCACGCGCGAGCAGCACACACGCGACGAACGCGAGAGTTGCCCAGGTGCCACGCCGCAGACAGCAGTGAGAAGCGCCGATGCTTTTCACGTCCACGCCCTGCTTGTAGCGAGCGGCGACAGACGGGGCCAGCCACCGCACACTGCGGGCTCGGCTCAGGAAGCGGCGGCGTGTGCCGGAATGAAAATCAGTGGTGCGCCCGGCATGATTCGAACATGCGACCCCCAGATTCGTAGTCTGGTGCTCTATCCAACTGAGCTACGGGCGCGAAAGGTAGGAAACGACGGCGGACTATAACGGCACCTTGTCAGACGCGCAAACCAGCGATCGCCGGATTCGATGCCGGCCGCGAACGACACGGGTTCAGTGGGATTCGCCGACAGGCACAACGGTAGCTTTCACGATCGGCCGCGCGCGCGGGCCGAGTTGCGCTCCGCCTCCATCAGTCTGGGTCCAGGTCTCCCCGCTGCGCATCGACGAGAAACACTGGGGATGGAATACGATCGACTCCAGAGCCGCGCGAAGCTCGGGGCTGCCGTTGTCGGGCCCGTCCATCTTAGGCGTTGCCCAATCGAAAGAAAGAACCCACGGGTCGAGCCACAGGCTGGCCAACAGGTGCTTCTGATCGGAGGGCTGGGCTTTGCCGACACCGGCACGCTTACCTTTGTGCCCCTCCCACTTCCACAGGGCCCACAGCCCGTTGCCGTTGCGGCGCATGGTAGGAGCCGGCGAGAAATCATTCTCGAACTTCGGCTTTATGTAATCGAGTTCGAAACCGATGAAGGCGCGCAACGCGTCCTCGGCATTCATGCCCGAAACCGCAAACTCTTCTTTACGGTTGTCGGTGAGGTAGAGCTTGAGGGCGTAGGCTCCCTGTTTCCACATTACGTAGTCGGCCGTGGCCGACTGAAGAACCCAGTCGTGGCCCGGCAGATCGATCGTGAAGCAGGGACGGTCCACCCAGTTGTGCGCGTAACGATAACCTTCGGCGGTGCTCTGGGTGAAGTAGGCAGGTCCTGCATCGGACCCTTGCGATCGCAGACCGGTCGTAGAGGCGGAGCAGCCGACGAGGACACCACAAAACAGCGTGCCGACGAGAGCGCATCTGACCAGTGTTCTCTGTTTCAAACCACAGTCCTCGGGGCGCTTGCGCGGAGCACACCGCCCAAAATTGTAATGGCGGAGAGGGAGGGATTCGAACCCTCGGTGGGAGTTTTTTTCCCACACTCGATTAGCAATCGAGCACCTTCGGCCTCTCGGTCACCTCTCCATCGGAAACGCCAACATTCCCTAAGCGGACCTCGTTCACAACTTCCGCCGTCGTGTTGGCACGCGCGGGTTAGTTCCAGCGCCGGCCCCGGAGACTGCCTCCCGCGGTGTGCCCGGACCGCTCGGCCGTCGGCCGGCGCGAATCTGCTTCGCGTCCAGTCGCTCAGTCGACGCCGAGCAGACGATCAACCATGGTCACTGCGTGCGGGAGCAGGGTCATCAAGTCGATGGTGTCACGCTCAAGCCACACGAGGAGGAACGGATGCGGTAGGCTGGCCACGTTGATGGCCAGCAAATCGGCAGGCACGCCGCGCTTGAAGATGCCCTGGTCCATGCCGTCCTGGCAGATGTCGATCAGACGGGTGCGGAACTGCATCTGCCTGGCCATCGCCTCCGAATCGAGCATGGAGCGGAGCTCCCATTGAAAACCGTTAGTGGCGGACACGTAGAGACGAAACTGACGCGCGTAACGGTGGAAGTGCTCGAAATGGTAACTGACGACGGCGTGAACCTTCTCCAGCGGTCCCCGGGCCTCGCTCAGTCTTTCCTGAACGCGGTCGAAGAACCCCTCCTGGGCCCGCGAGACGACTGATCGGTAGAGATCTTCCTTGGAGCGGAACAGGTTGTAGAGGGTGCCCACCGAGATCTCAGCCTTCTCGGCGATGTCCTCGACCGACGCCCTCGCAAAAGTCGTCTCCGCAAAGACCTCTTCCGCGGCATCCAAGACCAGACCGACGCGGAACTGGAGTTCACGCTCCTTGCGACTGGGCTTTTTCGGGTCCTGAACCGTGTCCGACATCACAGCCTCGCCATTCAAGAAAGTGAACGTGCCTTCATCGCGTATAGTCCGCAGAAACGCAGCGAGTCAAACGAGAGGCGCGCGGGCACCTGACCACAAACATGCGGGCAATAAGCAAAGCGTGCGCTGGCGCACGCACCTGAGGCGACGTGGCGCAAATGCACGAAAGACAGGGGCGGCGTAGCCCGAATGATGCCGCCTCCAATCTCCCTCTGCTGGGCTGAGATATCACCGCCACGTGACGCTCATCAGAGAAAATTCCCGGGCCTTAATATTCTTTTTAATATTAGCCGGTTAGGATCATTCCACATGGTCATAAAGAGGAGGCGAATAAGGGGCTCCCGGCGGGCCACCACAGCAGCGTCAGCGATCGTAAACGAGTGCAGCCACGCCACCACGTGCTCGGCACACTTCTTGGTTTACAAAAAGCGGGGAGGGTTTTTCTGATGCAGCAACAAGCCTCAAGCACCGCCGGTACCTCGAGCACTGCCGGTACCTTTCGACGAGAGCCGAATCCTTACGGGGGTAACTTCATCCTGACGCCGTCGCTCATGGAGTACCTGGCTCCCGACCTGACGCTGCCGGAGCAGTACTACCTGCGTCAGCAGCCCGACGATGGCATGGGCCCCGAGCGCGCACTGATGTACGCCGTCTTGAAGGACGGGATTCGCTGCTTCTACAAGAACGTCGGCGCCGTCCGCCGCAAGTACAAGAAAATCGGCGCCGAAGCCGAGGAGTGGATAGCTCAGGACTGCTGGGACTATCCGTTCTCATTCCGCGTGACCTGCGACATGCTCGGAATCGACAGCGAATGTCTTCGAACCCGCCTTTTTGCGTGGAGGGACGCCGAGTTGCGGCGCCGGGAGATTTCCGGAGAGAAGGCTGTCAGGCCGTCTGGTCGCAGCCCCTTCCCGAGCCCGATCGACATGGACCGACTCGACCGCCTGCGCTTGGATTCGGACGTGGATGTCGACCTGGGGCAGGCTTCCGACCTAGACCTCGCCGCAATGACTGAGAGCGACGAACTCGGTGATGATTGGTCAGGAGTCGAGGAGATCAGCCTCGACGACCTGGCCTGCGAAGAGATGCTCGGCGCGGCAGCCTGACGCCCCCCGGGCTTTCCTCCACTTTCCGATGCGGGCAGCGCTGAGGAACTCCTCCCCACAGCGCTGCCCGCGCTTATGTGAAGAGCCCCACTAACTTCAACGAACCCCGTTTACGGGATGGCGGAGGGGGTGGGATTTGAACCCACGGACCCTTGCGGGTCGCCGGTTTTCAAGACCGGTGCCTTCAACCGCTCGGCCACCCCTCCCTGTCAAGACATCGGGTTCTTCTATCCGCGCCGTCGGCGCGCTACAAGGCTCGCCCGCGAAGCGGCCCGCCGCTACATTCGCCGATATCCGCCGAGTCGGATTTTATGACGACGTCGACACCGAATCCGAGAGGCAACTGCGCATCATGACCAAGCCCTACGTCCTCTACACCATGCACAACAGCCCCTACTCGGACAAGGTTCGGGCTTTCCTGCGTTACAAGCGGCTCCCCGTGGTGGAGCACGTCGAGAACGCCGAGACACGCTTCTCAGTTCTCCAGGCGCGCACCGGCAAGACCATGGTGCCGGTGGTGCTGACGCCGAAAGACGAAGCGATCAACGATTCGTCCACCATCACCGCACACGTCGAGAGCGTGTGCCCCGAGCCGCCAACCCGCTGGAAAGATCCGGTCGCCGACACTCTGGCGATGCTGCTCGAAGACTACGCTGACGAATGGCTCGTGCGCATCATGCTCTGCTCGCGCTGGTACCACGACGAGGACGCGGCCCAGAACGCCGCATTGATTGCATGCGCGATGACTCACGGCATCTACGGAATAGACTTCCAGAGTGCGGCCCGCGATTTTCCTCCGAGTATCGTCGCGACGTTGCCGAAGATGGGCGCTACGCCGCAGAACGCGCAGGCATGGTATGCGATGCTGCCACCAATGCTCGACGCGCTTGACCAGGCTCTGTCGCGATCTCACTTCCTCACCGGGTCGTCCCCGCATCAGTGCGACTTCGCGTTCTACGGTCAACTCAACCAGCTACGCCGTGACCCCACTGGCAGCACATGGATTGCCGAGGGCCCGGAGTCGGTGCGCGAATGGCTGGAGAAGATCGAGAGAGCCTGCGCGCCGGGCGCGGACACGGTTCCGTCATCTCTGTCGGACCTCGAGGCGCTGGAACCGCTGAGCCGACAGATGGCGCAAACCTACCTGCGTATGCAGGTCGCGAACGCGCTGGCAGTGGAGGCAGGACAAGGCGAAGTATGCGTGAATCTGGCGGCCAGCATGACCTTCGCCGCTGCGCCGGCCAGGTACAACTTGAAGCTGCTGAGCGCCAACCTCGACTTGCTCGAAATTCTCTACGGCGGCGGACAGGCTTTGCCGGCTTCGATCGAAGGTGTGATCGTCGCAGAGCTGAAGCCGCTGGCCGCGGCGCGGTCAGCGCTGCTTACGCAGAGGCCGGCTCTGGCAAACCGCGTTTGATCCAGAAAGACGACGCAAAAAACACGATGCCTGATCGACGAACATCGCCGCATCGCGAACGGCCCGTGCGCATCAATGCACGGGCCGCTTTTTTCCCGACCGCGATCTAGCCGGCTTCGTAGGCCAGCGTGAGGGCCTGAGTACCAAGCTCTCCTCCGCACGACTCGTCGCACTGTTCAAGGCGCGCGACTTTTTCGAACAGTTCTCTGGCCAACTGCGTACCGAACATCGCGGAAAAGTTCTCCGCAGGCGGCATCTCCAGAACCAGACGCAAATCTTTCAACAGGTGCTTGATCATGAAGCCCGGCGCGAAATCGCGCCGCAGTACCCGCGGACCAAGTTTCTCAAGAGCCCAGGATCCAGCGGCGCCGGTCGTGCATACATCGACGACCAGTTCCGCGTTCACGCCCTGGGCGTTGGCCAGCGCCAGTGCCTCCGTCAAAGCCACCATGTGCAAGGCGGCAAGCACCTGATTGCAGAGCTTGATCGATTGGCCTGCGCCGGTCGGTCCGCACATGACCGCGCGGCGGCCGACCGCCGCCAGCAACGGCCCGGCATCGTCGAAATCGCTTGGGCTGCCGCCGACCATGATCGTCAGCGTTGCCGCCATGGCTCCGACATCGCCGCCGGTTACCGGAGCGTCGAGGAAACGAAGGCCCCGCGAGCCGAGCGCTGAGGCGACACGGCGCGCGGCCACCGGACCGATGGTGCTGAAGTCGATGACGAGAGAGCCGGGCGCAGCGTAAGACGAAACTCCGCCAGCCCCGAGCAGCACGGCCTCGACATCCACGACATCACCTACGCAAGTGGCTACGAAAGCGGCATCACGAACCGCATCTTCGATCCGCGCGCACAGGCGCACGCCGCCCGCACTGGCCGCCTCGGCGGAAGGCCGCAGCGCAGTGCGGTTCCATCCGCTGACTTCGAACCCGGCCTTAGCCAGGTTGGCGGCCATGGGTCCTCCCATGGTGCCGAGCCCGAGAAACGCGACTTTCGTCATCACGCGCGTCAAATCCCGCGGATCTCGCTCTGTCCGCCAAGCCAGGCACGCAACGGCTCGGGAATCTCAATCGACCCGTCGGCGCGCTGGTAGGTTTCCAGCACCGCGATCAGCACGCGTGGCAGCGCCAGACCCGAACCGTTCAGCGTATGAACCAGACGCACACGCCCATCGCCGTCGCGAAACCTGATGTTGGCGCGACGCGCCTGGAAGTCGGTGAACAACGAGCAGGAACTCACTTCGAGCCACTCCTTGCAGCCCGGTGCCCACACCTCGATGTCGAACTTGCGCGCCGCAACGAACGACAGATCGCCGGTGCACATTTCGACGATGCGGTGCTGCAAGCCGAGGCGGCGGCAAACCTGCTCTGCGGCCGCGAGCAGGCTGTCGAGTTCCGCCTCCGAGTTGTCAGGATGCACGAACTTCACCAACTCGACCTTGTCGAACTGGTGACCGCGCTTGATGCCGCGCACGTCGCGACCGGCCGACATCTTCTCGCGACGAAAACACGGCGTGTAGGCCACGTGCCGGATCGGCAACGAAGCTCCGTCGATGATCTCGTCCCGGTACAGATTGGTAACCGGCACTTCGGCGGTCGGCACGAAGTAATAGTCCTCTTCGATGTCGCGGTAGAGGTTGTCGCCGAACTTGGGCAGGTTGCCGGTTCCGAACAGACACTGCTCTCGCACCATCGCCGGCGGGTACACCTCCGTGTAGCCGTGCTCGCGCGTATGCAGGTCGAGCATGAAGCTGATCAGCGCCCGCTGAAGACGGGCGCCGGCGCCCATCAGGACGTAGAACCGCGTCCCCGAGATTTTGACGCCGCGTTCGAAGTCGATGATGCCGAGACTTGTACCGAGGTCCCAATGCGGCTTGGGATCGAAATCGAAAATGCGCGTCGGCGCCTCGGTGCGGATCACGGTGTTGGCACTGTCGTCTGGGCCAGCGGGAACCGCCGGATGCGGAAGATTGGGCAGTTCGAGCATGCGGCCGCCGAACTCGGCCTCGGCCGCTGCCAGTTCCTTCTCACAGACGCCGAGACGTTCGCCCAGGCTGCGGACTTCGGCCTTGGCTTCCTCCATCTCCGGACCCGGCTTCATCGAGCCGATCTTCTTGGAGGATGACTTGCGCTCACCGCGCATCGATTCGACCTGGGCGATGAGGTCGCGGCGGCGGCGGTCGAGATCAATGACGTGATCGACCTCATCGGTCGTGCAACCGACCAGGGCCAGTCGCTCACGGACAAAGTCGGGCTGTTCGCGGAGGATGCGGATGTCGAGCATGGGTTGGATCGTCCGTAGGCGAGTCCTGCGAAGACACCGGAGCGCACCGCCCGCAGCGACGGCGACTCAGTCATGCCTCGAGACCTCGCGTCAAAAGTCGATGGCGCAGTCAAAGGCATTCACGACGTGCGTGCAAGCCAGGCTGCGACCATCGACCGCAACGACGTCGAAGCGGGCCGGCGCCTGCGTCAGACCGGCGGCGGCCATGAAACCCAGTGCCAGCCGCGACAGGCGCAGTTGCTTGCGGGCGTCGACGGCTTCCAAACCTCCGGCCACGCCGGTCCCTCGCCGCGCCTTGACCTCGACGAACACCAAGGTGTCACCGTCGCGTGCGACTATGTCCAGTTCGCCGAACGCAGTTCTGACGTTGCGGCCGAGGATCTCATAGCCACGGCGGCGCAGGTACTCGGCCGCAGCCTCCTCCCCGTCGCGGCCAAGTACGTGGCGCACGTCATCGCGCTTCCAGTCCGCAGGACTCGTGGAGATATTTTTTCGCCGCTGCCCGACCACGCGCCAGAGCCTGAGCCGTAAGACACCGACCTTTCAATGCCACGCGCGGCATTTATTTTTCCGGGGCGGAACCGCCCCGGCGTGTGACCGCGGCGACCGCGCCGCCGCCAGCGCCGCACGGGCCCACGAGATAGGCGCCCCGTGAATCGAGCCTGACTCTTTCATCCCAGCCGGTCGATCGGGCCGCTGAAGCAAGTGCCCAATAAGCTCCAACGGGGTTGACACAAAGCCTCTTCGGCGTCCAGAAAATAGAGCCTTGACGAGCATCGCCTGCTCGTCTCCTGCTGCGAGGGTTTCCGCAAAAACCAAGGGGTCAAGGTGGTAACAATGAAAATCACAATGGGCGCGTTCCTCATCTCGGCTGCAATGTCGATCTTGCTCGTCGGCGCGCAGTCGAAGACATATGCGGCTGAAACCGTGGTGTATTCCGAAGGCTTCGAGAGCGGCGACGGAGGCTACGTCCTCGATCTCGGAACCTCCGCCGAGTGGCAATGGGGAACTCCGAGCGGCGCGGTAGGTCCGGCAACTGCGCATTCGGGGACACGGTGCTGGGGTACCAATCTCGCTGGCCAACTCAGCCGGCCGGCCGAAGGATCCATAGTCTCTCCGGCGATTGCGCTTCCCTCGATCACGGCGGATCAGCTCATCAGGGTCAGGTTCTGGGCCTTTGTCGCGATCGACGGAATGCAGGACCGCGGGCAGTTCTTCGTTTCGAAAGACGGCGCCAGCTGGCAGTCGCTGATCCAGCTCTACCAGAACATGGATACGTCGGCCGCGGCGAGTCCGACCTGGCGAAAGTACGAGTTCACGCTGGATCCGAGCTACGCCGGAGGCAACATCTATCTGCGGTTCCGGGCGGCCGTGGACGAAGTCAACCCGTCGTTCTACTGCGACGGGAGCACCGACCTGTCGGGCCTCTACGTGGACGACGTCGCCATCAGCGTCCTGGACGCATCCGGAACGCGAAAGACCTTCAGCCTCGAGGCCTGGGAAGACACGTCTGACTGGGCGTCGTGCCCGTGGGTCGCGCCATGGGACGGCGGCGAGTTCAAGGCCGACAACGACATCTTCTCCGTCGCACGCGGTCTCAACAACGAGTACACGGATTACTACCGCCTGATGAAGCCGCTGGTGGCCAGGGATGGAGTATATCCGCTGGAGGTTCAGGAACTGGAGAACGAAGATTCGTTCACCGACTTCCTGGCACTTCTTCAGGTGGACCACGCTGCCGATGTGGCGGTCGCGCCGAGCGATACCGGCGCCTTGGTCGGCTATGAGCCGTCGAACCTCTTGCCGCCGGTGTCGGCGGTCACAGCGACGGGACTCGACGTGCGCGAGTTGGTCTCCGGCCAGGACGACGACGGTTACGCGGCCTACGGCGGCGACGCAGTCGTCGTCGACTTCGGCAACGTCGATATTTCCGCAGGCGCGGCGCTGGTCCTGAGGGTCAAGGGCTTCGTCTTCGGAGACGGCGCGGAAAAACCCTTCACCGGGCCTCCCGCCGTCATCGTGCAGACTCGAGACTCGGGTGGAAACTGGCAGGAACGCGGGCGGCTGCGGCCACGTTACGATTACTCAGTGGCAGCCTTCGATCTTTCCTCCAGTCTGGGTGACGGCCAGCCAGCCGTCGTGCGGCTGGTATCCGTATCGCACTCCACCAAGTATCACTCCATCGACTTCGTGGGGCTGCATGCCGGCTCGCAGCCGGCTTTTACCGTCACTCAAGTCGCCCCCGGCAAGGCGTCGTTCGGCGCGACCGACATCCTGAGCAAACTCACTGCCGCGGACGGAGACCGGGTAGAGATATCGTCCGGGGAGAAATTCTCGGCGGAATTCCCCGTCGTGGCGCAGGCACCGCAGAGCGTGCGTGACTTCGTCCTGATAGCCAAGGGCTACTACGTCCCCAAGAGCGGCTCCTACCTGATCTACACCTGGGACGGCGCGGCCTGGGCGTTGAGAGACGCCTTCAGCTATCCCGAGAGCGACTACACGAGAGACTTCGACCTGTCGCTTTTCCTTCCCGATCCCGACGGGGAGTACAAGGTCAGAGTGTGGCAGGACTACCAGTACGAGCCCGCCGGCATAAACTCCGTCGCGATGACTGAGGCCGGTTCACCTCTCGCTCTCAAGAGCGCGTGGGACTACCGATACGATACGAGCATCATGGACGAAGTCGGCACTTCCGACAGTTCGTACGACTCCTGGCAGTATTGCCCTCGCAACCGCGTCACCGAGTTCGCGTTCACCGCTTCTGAATCCAACGTCCCTCCCGGTGTATGTCCGGTCGAAGTATCGAGCGCGTCAAAGCCCGAGATTTCCTGGACGTACAGTGACTTGGAAGCAGCGCCGCAGGCTGCCAGCGAGATCCAGATCTGGACCGGTCCCGGCGCGACCGGAACGATCGTCTGGAACCCGCCGGTCTTCTACGACGCGAACACGTCGGTCGTCTACTCGGGACCATCCCTGGCTTCCGGTGTCTACTACGTGCTGGTACGCGCCAGCGACGGCAATGCGTGGGGCCCGTGGTGCGAGGGGTCGTTCGATATAGAGGGTTGCCCCGGGACCTGCGGCGACCCCGCTCCTTCTCTTGGAAAGATCACTGCGGTGGATGCCGGATTCATACTGCGAGCCTCCGTGGGACTCGTGCAATGCGCCGCGTGCATCTGTGATCTCGACAGTTCCGGAGCGATCCTGGCCAACGACGCACTGGCCGACCTGAGATACGCCGTAGGTCTGCCGCAGGTTCTTGACTGTCCCGATTTCAGCGTGACGACGACAACGACAATGCCGCCGGCAACGACGACGACCGTGCCGTTCTAGCGACGACTGCTATCATCGTCGCTGTTCCTGGAACCAAGGGCCGGCTCTGCTCACGCAGGGCTGGCCCTTGCTCCTTGAAGGACACGCTTTCTCGCAAACAGCAGGCTGCGTCGCAAGCCCGGCCTCGCGCCCGAGCGGGCGACTTTGCGCCCTGCCCTATCGCGTGTTAATCGCACGCTTCATGCCACTGGACGAAAACGAAATCCGTCGCGTCGCGGTTCTGGCCCGCCTGCACCTGGGTGAAGACGAAGTGGCCCGTCTTACCGGTGACCTCGGCCGTATCCTCGGCTTCGTGGGCAAACTCGCCGAACTCGACACCAGCGACATAGAACCTACTTCCCACGTAGTCGCGATGAGCACGCCATACCGCGAAGACGAAGTGACAACCGGCGGCGACCCCGACTCGGCCATCACCAACGCTCCGCGCCGTGACGGGCACTACTTCGTGGTGCCGCGCATCATTGAGTGAGACGCGACTCTTGAGCAGACTCGACGAACTCAGCATCGAAGAAGCCTCCCGGCGTCTGGCCTCCCGCGAGATTTCGTCGCGCGAACTCACCGAGGCGTGTCTGGCGCGTATCGAAGTCACCGAACCCAAGGTCGGCAGCTTCCTCGAAGTCACCGCACAGCTGGCGCGGCAGCAGGCCGACGATGCCGACCGTCGCCTCGCCGCGACGGGCACGAGAACCAGCGACACGACGGCGCTCACCGGCATTCCGATTGCGCTCAAGGACATCTTTCTGACCAAGGACGTGCGCACTACCTGCGCCTCCAGGATTCTCGAGAACTTCATACCGACCTTCGATGCCACTGTCGTCGCCCGTCTGCGGCGCGCGGGAGCCGTGCTGCTCGGCAAACTCAACATGGACGAGTTCGCGATGGGTTCGTCGTGCGAAAACTCGGCCATGCAGCTGACGCGCAACCCGTGGAAACTCGACCGCGTGCCGGGCGGCTCATCGGGAGGCTCGGCAACCTGCGTTGCCGCACATCAGGCCCTGGGCAGCTTCGGCACCGACACAGGCGGATCGATCCGTCTGCCCGCCGCCTTCTGCGGCGTGGCCGGAATCAAGCCGACCTACGGACGCGTCAGCCGCTACGGCGTCATCGCCTTCGCTTCTTCGCTCGACCAGGTGGGACCGATGGCATCCACCACGCGCGGCGCGGCTCTGCTGCTGCAAACCGTCGCCGGCAAGGATCCGCTCGACTCCACTTCGATCGACGCGCCGGTTCCCGACTACGCCGGAGCCATCGGCACTGCTCCAACCGTAAAGGGACTGCGCATCGGCATTCCGCGTGAGTACTTCGTCGAGGGCCTCGACGCCGACGTCGAAGCCGCAGTGCGCGCCGCAATCGGCAAACTCCAGGACCTCGGCGCCACCATCGTCGAAGTGACGCTTCCCCACACCGAATACGCCGTGGCCACCTACTACATCGTCGCCACCGCCGAGGCCTCTTCCAACCTCGGACGTTACGACGGCGTGCGCTACGGGCGCCGCCGCGGCGAAGAACAAGGACTGCGCGACATGTACGGCGAGAGCCGCGAGCAAGGCTTCGGCGCCGAGGTCAAGCGGCGCATCATGCTCGGTACCTACGTGCTGTCGGCCGGCTACTACGACGCCTATTACTCGAAAGCGATGCGCGTTCGCACGCTGATCCGGCGCGACTTCGAGCAGGCCTTCGAACGCTGCGACGTCATCGCGACGCCGACCGCACCGGCCACCGCCTTTGAGATCGGCTCGCGTACCGACGACCCGCTCAAGATGTACCTGTCAGACATCCTGACGATCTCGGTCAACCTGGCCGGCCTTCCAGGCATGTCGATTCCGTGCGGCCTGGACAGCGCCGGCCTGCCGATCGGCCTGCAACTCATCGGCAAGCCGCTCGACGAACTGACGCTGCTGCGTACGGCAGCGGCCTACGAAGATTCCTGTCACTGGCATCGCGTGAGCGCGGAGTTGAAACCGTGAGCGCCGCGCGCAGCTACTACCAGGAAGGCGGCTTCGAAACCGTGATCGGACTCGAAGTGCACTGCCAGCTCGCGACCGCAAGCAAGCTGTTCTGCGGCTGTTCTGCGGCATTCGGCGCCGGCGCTAACGAGCACACCTGCCCGGTGTGTCTGGCCATGCCGGGAGTTCTGCCTGTGCTCAACCGCTGCGCCGTCGATTACGCGATCCGCGCCGCACTGGCCACCGACTCGACGATAAACACCAACAGCCGTTGGGCGCGCAAGAACTACTTCTACCCCGACCTTCCCAAGGCCTATCAGATCACGCAGTACGAGCAGCCTTACTGCGAACACGGCCGTGTCACGTTCGACCTCGACGGCACCGAGCACACCGTACGTCTGACGCGCATCCACATGGAAGAAGACGCCGGCAAGAGCGTTCACGACGCGCACGCTTCATGGTCGCTGGTCGACCTCAACCGTGCCGGCGTTCCGCTTCTGGAGATCGTCAGCGAACCCGAGCTTCGCAGCGGCGCCGAGGCTTCCGCCTACATGCGCAAGATGCGCTCGCTGGTGCGCTACCTCGGCATCAGCGACGGCAACATGAACGAAGGCAGCATGCGCTGCGACGCCAACGTGTCGTTGCGCAAGCGCGGCGCTACCACGCTCGGCACCCGCGCCGAGATCAAGAACCTGAACAGCTTCCGCTCGATCGAGCGAGCCATCGCCTACGAGATCGAGCGCCAGGCGGAAATCCTCCTCGGCGGCGGCGCGATAGTGCAGGAAACGCGGCTGTGGGACGCCGACCGTGGCGTCACCCGTTCGATGCGCAGCAAGGAAGAAGCGCACGACTATCGCTACTTTCCCGAGCCAGACCTGCTGCCGCTGGTGATCGACGACGCCTGGATCGAACGGGCCCGCAGCGAACTGCCCGAACTTCCCGACGCCAGGCGCGGCCGCTTCGTCACCAGCTATGGCCTTTCCGGCTACGACTCCGGCGTACTCACCGCGAGCAAGGAACTGGCCGACTGGTTCGAGGCCGCGGTCGCGGCGCACGACAACCCCAAGGCGCTGGCCAACTGGATCACCAGCGAGGTGCTGCGCATCGCCAACGAAAGCGGAGCCGAGGGCGAGACGGATTTTTCGCAACTGCCGTTCGCGCCCGAACACCTGGCCGCGCTGGTGCGGCTGATCGACGACGGCACCATCAGCGGCAAGATCGCCAAGACG
Organism: uncultured bacterium; assembly: GCA_903893315.1. GTDB lineage: Bacteria > Desulfobacterota > Binatia > UBA1149 > CAITLU01 > CAITLU01. The sequence goes on along the minus strand of CAITLU010000024.1, from coordinate 75,390 downwards.
GTGTTTTCGAAGATGGTGGAGAGCGGCGACGACCCTGCGGCGATCGTCGCGCGCGAAGGACTCGTCCAAGTGACCGACGAGGGAGCGATCACCGCGATCGTCGATAGCGTCGTGGCGGCCAACACCGCCAAAGTCGCCGAGTACAAGTCCGGGAAAGACAAGCTCTTCGGCTTCTTCGTCGGACAGGTGATGAAAGAGAGCCAGGGCAAGGCCAACCCGGCTTCGGTCAACCGCCTGCTCAAGGAGCGCCTGGACGGCTGAGCGCCCGCGCGCCGCCGCCCAACGCAGCCGTGAGCGGCGCCTCCACAGCCTTAGCCTACGACGACAACGACGACGAGGCGCATGCCGCGCTGGCCGCGAAGACAGCAGTCGTCGTCGTTCATTACGGCGACGTCGCGCCGACACAGGCCTGCCTCGACAGTCTGGCTGAACTCGCGGAGTCAGCCGAGGTGATACTGGTCGACCAGCCGCCCACGCGCTGCGGCACGCATCCCGTCGTCACCCGCCGTATAGAGACCAGCACCAACGTCGGCTTCGCCGCAGCCTGCAACCTCGCCGTAGCGGCCGTCGATGCGCCGTTCGTGCTGCTCATCAACAACGACGCGGTGATGGACGCCGGCAGTACCGCGTGTCTGCTGCGCAGGATCGCCGCGCTGCCCGACGGTGCGGCCGGCGCCTGCTTGAAAGTGCTGGACATGAACGGCCGCACCATACAGAGCGCCGGCGGGCTGGTGTTCACACGTGACGGTATCGGCTTCCCGCGCGGACTCGGAGAGACCGACCGCGGACAGTACGATTACCTGCCGGAGCGCGAAGTCGGCGTTCCTTCTGGAGCCGCCGCATTGTTCCGCACCTCGGCCTGGCGCGAGGCCGGCGGCATGAGCGAAGAGTTTTTCTGTTACTGCGAGGACGGCGATCTCGGCCTGCGCCTGATAGCTCTCGGCTACACCTTCGCGTCATTTCCCGATGTCGTCGTACGCCACGCCATGTCGAATGCGACCGGCGCGCACTCGTTGTTCAAAGCCTTCCATGTCGAGCGCAATCACTTCCTGGCGATGCTGCACACGGCGCCGGCAGCGCTGCTGACGGCGTTACCGCTGCTCACGCTGTTGCGCGTCGCGCGCCTGGGCCTCGACGCGCTGCGGGGCCGCGGCGCCGGCGGCGGATTACGCAACTCCGCGTCCGCGTCGGCACTAGCGACGACGCTGCTACGGGCCTGGGCGGGTGCGCTCACCATGTTGCCGCCGGCGCGCGCGCGCCGGCGTTCGCTGCTCAAACATACGCCGGCGGCCACGACTCGCGTCGGCCTCTACCTGCGCACTCACCGTGCGAGCCTCGCCGACCTCGCCCGTTCGCGCGACCCGCGTCACTAGTCAGCGATCGTCGCCTGAGCGTTGGCTGATACTCGGCACGAAGACGCCGAGCTTGGGCAACGTCAGCGGAACCTGGGGGACCGACATGATGTCGTAGACCATCGCCTGCACGAGGCCGAAGAAACCCGCGGCCGTCGTGAATGCCGCCAGCATGACCGTGCCGGCAGTGGCAGGAACGCCATAGACCGATGAATGCACCCAGCTTCGCAAACCAAAGACGACGCCGAAGACGGCGGTCGGAAGCGACAGGGCCAGCAACAACGACACCGCCGAGAAGTCGAGCACCAGATAGCGCAGGAAGATCCGTCGCACGAAAGCGAGCGAGTACTTGACCGAGAACTCGAAGAAGGCGCGCGCGACCGACAGGTGGCTGCCCTGGTCTCCGTAGCGGGCCGGGATCGCGACGTCGGCGCAAACTCCGCGCACCAGCGACAGTTCACCCAGCATGCTCGACTCGAAGAAAAACCGGTCGTCGAGATGAGCCTGGTCGACCGCGAAAAGCGCTTCGCGGGAAATCGCCGTGTAGCCGTTGGTGGGATCCATCATGTGCCAGTATCCGGTGGACAGTTTGGCCAGGAACGACAACGTCGCATTACCGATCAGACGCACCAGCGGCATCGCCCTGATCTCGCGCGGCCGCAAGAAACGGTTGCCCTTGGTGTAGTCGGCGCGGCCGAGCGCGATCGGCATCAACAACGCAGCCAGGTAGGCCGGATCCATCTGTCCGTCGCTGTCGATCTTGGCGACGATCTCGGCGCCGTCCGCCACAGCCCGCGCGTAACCGCTGCGCATCGCGGCGCCGACGCCGCGGTTGCGATCGTGGTCCACGCGCACGATGCGGGGATCGGACGCAGCAGCCTTGTCGACAAGCGCGCCGGTTCCATCGCTGCACCCGTCGATGACCACCACCACGCTGCGCACGAAATTTGGAATCGTCGCCAGCACCGCGTCGATGGTACGCTCGGCCTGGTAGGCCGGCACCACCACGGCAATCGGCAGCGAGGCAAGCAGATCCTGGATCGCTACGTCCACACGGACACCGCCTCGGCCTGGGGTTTCAAGAAACGACTGCGCGGCGCCGGCCGCGGCATACCCGCACCAGCACACCCGCAAGTGCTCCGGCATTTACCGCGTGCGCCTCGTGTCCGAACCTTTTTCAACAAACCGCCCAACCGAGTTCTTCAACGGGCTGCGTAGCGACAAGCGAAATCTTCAGTCGTATTCGACCACCGAACGGATCGAGTCACCCTTGAGCATCTCCGTAAAGGCGTCGTTGATGTCGTCGATCTTGATCCGTCGCGAAACCATGCTGGCGAGATCGAGTTCGCCCTTCTTGGCGAGATTGACGAAGCGCACGAAGTCCTGACGCACGTCGGAAGAACCGTAGATGGTGCCGATGATGCTCTTGTTCGCCAACGCCATCATCGCGCCGGGGATCGACACCTCGGAGTCGAGCGCGGGCACGCCGACCCAGCAGCAGACACCGCCGCTGCGGGTCATATCGAAGGCCTGGCGCTGCAGCGCCGAGAGTCCGACCACTTCGAATGCGAAGTCGGCGCCACGGCCGTCGGTCAGCCCCATCACCGCGCCGGTGGCGTCCTCGACAGCGGGATCAATCGAGTGCGTGGCACCGAAGCGAGAAGCAGCCGCACGCCTGGCCGCGTTCAAATCTATCGCGATGATGCGCGCGGCGCCTGCTATACGCGCACCCTGGATTACCGACTGTCCGACACCTCCGCAGCCGATCACCGCGACCGTCGAACCCTTGGTAACCTTGGCCGCATTGAGCGCCGCGCCGACACCGGTGGTAACGCTGCAGCCGATCAAGCAGGCCTGATTGAGCGCAAAGTCAGATGGAATCCTGACCAGGGCGGCTTCGTGGACCACGGCTTCTTCGGCGAATGTGGCCAGCCCCCCCATCGCCCCGAAAAAACGCGAGCCGTCGCTGCGAGAAAATGGGAAGCGGCTCATGCCGATAACCTGGCTTTGCTCACAGACGAAAGGCTGTCCGTTCTTGCAGTAGAAGCACTCACCGCAGATCGGCACGAAGTTGCCGATGACGTGATCGCCAGGCTTGAGGCCGGTCTTGCTGTCGATCGCGGAGACGACCACACCGGCACCTTCGTGTCCGAGAATGCTTCCGGGCGGAAGCGGAAGCTTTCCCTCCCACACCGACAGATCGGAGTGGCAAACCCCCGACGCCTTCCACTTGACGTGAACTTCGCCAGGCGTGGCCGGCGCGTCCAGGCTCACGTCTTCCACAATCATCGGTTCGTTGTTGGCAATAAACAGACAGGCTTTCATGCGACGGTAGATAACCGGCGCCCGGTGCAAAAGGAAATATTTGGAGACGGTCGCACGCACTTGCTGCGACCGCGCGAGCCTGACTATCGTCATCGGGCTGCGGCGGCTCCTGGCCGCGCCTTCGGGACAGGCCCCGCAGGCGTCGGACAAGCCCTGAAAAGCGCAGCACCCACAGCGTGACAGCAACTTCTTCCGAACCCGCGTCTTCCGATTTCTCGTCGGACTTCGCCTCCGCTCGGCGCCAACTCGAGTTGCGGAGCCTCGTCGCAAGGCTGGCGACGAGTTTCATCAGCGTCCCACCCGAACAGGTCGACTCCGCCATCTGCGAGACCCTGGAAGTGATCGGTAGATTTTCCGGCGCCGATCGGGCCGTCCTCGCAGTCTTCGAAGAAGGCGACGCGAGTTGGGAGATCAGCCACGAGTGGTCGGACAAGGGGCTGCTCCCGTTCAAGAGCCGCATCGCTCGCATACCGGCAATGCCGTGGACTCTCCCCGAATTATGCGCGCGCCGCCCCATTCGCGTTCGTACAGAAGCAGGCAAGGCCCATGGACCGACACAGCACGAGCGCGAGATGGTCGACGCGCTGGGACTCCACTCCGCGTTCGTCATTCCGGTTTTCGTCGGCGGCAAACTGGCTGGAGCAGCGGGAATCGGCTCCGTGAGCGGATCGAACGTAGCGTGGACGGACGATCTGACCGCCCTGCTCGAACTGCCCGGTCGCTTCATGCTCGACGCTCTGGCCAGGCGTGCCCGAGAACAGGCGCGCCGAGCCAACGAAGCGCTCTGGCGCAGTTTCTGCGCCTGCGAAGTAATCGGCGTGTTCATCATTTCCCGCGACGGCCTCGTGCTGGAAAGTAACGACACGGCGCTGCGCATCGTCGGCCGATCGCGCGAGGAACTCTCGGGCGGCACCATCAGGTGGAGCGACATGACTCCACGTGAGTACCGTTCGCAGGATCTTCGCGCTCTCGAACGCCTCGATCACGGCGACATGGTGCTTCCGTGGAAGAAGGAAGCACAGCGACCGGACGGGAGTCGCGTCCCGATCCTGGCCACACTTGCCTCGCTCGCACCCTTCTCCCCCGAACTTCTGGCACTCTTCATCGACCTCAGCGAACGCGAACGCGCTCGGAAGGAGTTGCAGCGCAGCAATCAGTTCGACCGCCTGCTGATTTCGCTCTCACGGCGGCTGATCACGTTGCCAGCGGCCTCTATCGACAAGACGATTTCCGGAGCGCTCGCCGAGGTCGGTCGCTTCTTCGATATGGATCGCGTCGCATTGTACGAGGCACTCCCGAGTTCGGACGTCGAGGAACCGCGACTTGTCTGGTCGGCGAATCCCGGCGAGTTACGCCCCTCCGCTTCCGGACGCATTCAACTCGCGACGCTGCCGTGGTGGCGTGAGCGGCTGCGTGCGGGCCGGGCCGTGTACCTGCCGACACTGGACAGCCTGCCGCGTGAAGCCGATGCCGAGCGGGCAAGACTGGAAAGCGACGGCGTGACGGGTTTTCTGGCAATCCCGCTCTATCCAGGACGCGTCAGTAACGGTGCGATTCACTTCGCGGCGTTCCATCCCCTCGCACTCAGCGACCACCATCTGGCCCTGCTGCGGGTTTTCTGCGACATCGTCTCCAACGCACGCGAGCGCAAACGCGCAGAAGTGGAAATCCGCTCGGCCGCCGATGCGCTCGAAGATCGCGTCCGCCAGCGCCGCACCCAACTCGAAGCCAGCAACGCCGAACTCGATGCCTTTGCATACTCGGTATCACACGACCTGGGCGCACCGTTGCGCAGGCTCGATTCCCTGAGCCAGGCTCTCATCGAAGACTTCGGCGTCGAACTCAGCGAGGACGCGCGAGCCCTGGTCGGACGCATGACTCAGGCCGGGCAGCGCATGGGGGATCTCATAGATGGGCTGCTCCAACTGTCGCGCGTGGTAAGAACAGCAATCGAGTGGAAGCCGGTCGATCTATCCGCTGCGGTAACCGACATCGCACGCAAGCGCCGCAGCGCCGCCCCCGACCGAGACGTCGTATTCGACATCCAATCCGACGTCGTCGTCTACGGTCACGAAGACCTGTTGCGCATCGCCGTCGCCGAACTGATCGACAACGCGTGGAAGTTCAGCGCCCACCGGCAATCGGCGCACATCTCGTTCGGCGTAGAGCAGCGCGGCGGCGAACACGCCTGTTTTCTGCGAGACGACGGAGTCGGGTTCGACTCCGAGTTGGCTGGTAAGCTCTTCGGCGCTTTCCAGCGTCTGCACGGAGTCGCAGAGTTCGAGGGCCACGGCATCGGACTGGCTACGGTGGAGCGAATCGTCCGGTTGCACGGAGGGCGGGTCTGGGCCCAAGGCGCCCCGGGGCGTGGCGCAACGATATTTTTCACGCTCGCAGCCGACACCGATCTGGAATCCCCGTGAACCTGCCGCCGGCACGTCCAGTCCGCGCGCCGCAACCGTCGGCGTCGCTCCACCAAGCGCCGCTGGCGGGTCAAGTTCTGACTTCGATTCGCGAGAACACTGCAAAAATCATTAACATCGCCGCAGCCGACCACACTCAGCTCCTGCGCCACATCAACTTCCAGACCGTGCTGGCCGAACTGGCAGCCGACCTCGTCGACTCTCGCGTCGAAGATCTCGATCAGGGCGTCTGCCGGACGCTTCAACGAATCGCCAGCTTCGGCGGTGACCAACGCGGATGGCTTTCCGCAATCGACGACGACGGCCACTGGCATACTGCCTGCGAATGGCACGAGGAAGGTCTCGCGCCGCTCGCCGCGGAGGTGACCAAGGCAGTCGAGGCGAGCACACCGCTATGGACACTCGCGAAGTTGTCGGCTGGCGAGCCCGTGCACGTAGGGAGTTCGAGCGACCTTCCGCCCGAAGCGGACAGCGAACACCGTCTTCGTGAGCAGTTCGGTATTCGCTCCGCGATCATACTGCCGATACTGAACTCTGAGTCCGCATTGCTTGGCGCGGCGCTGTTCCTCTCCCACGACCGAGAGGGAGACTGGCCATACGATTTCGCGCCTGTGCGCGAGGTCGTCTGCGACATGCTGCGCGCCGCGCTGTTGCGTCAGCGCGAACACAGCAGACTGGTTCGCAGCGAGGCGCGTCTGCGCGGTCTGCGCGGCGCAGGAATGCTCGGGATACTCACCGCGCACCGCGACGGCAGGATCGTCGACGCGAACGACGCTGCGTTGATGGTCACCGGTCACGACCACACCGCGGTGGCGGCAGGGCAGATGCGCTGGGACAAGATGACGCCATCTGAGTATCGCCACATGACCACGGCAGCCATGGATCAATTCGAACGCGCGGGCCACTGCCCGCCCTGGGAGCAGGACTTCTACCGCCGCGACGGCAGCCGCGTCGCGGTACTGCTCGGCCTGGCCGCAGTGCAGGACAGCCCGGGAACGTTTCTGGTGTTCGCTCTCGACGTCAGCGCGCGCAAGCGTTCCGAACATGAACTGACCGAGCGCAACAGACTGACACGCTTGATAACGTTGCTGTCGACGAGGTTCATCGGAATCGACCCCGAGCACATAGACGTGGCCATCGAGGACGCGCTACGCGAGATCGCGGAAGTAATCGAGCTGGATCGCTGTAGCGCCTGGCAGTTTCTGCCGGGAGGCGACAATCAGGCAGAACTGACCCACCGATGGGATCGATCGGATCGCACTACCGCCGATTCCAGGCCCCGGCGCATCCAACTATCTACCATGGGGCGATGGGACGCCGCGTTCGCCAAGCGCGACTTCATTCTCATTCGCGATGGCGGCAGCGATCTGCTCGAGGACTTCCCCGAACGACGCTATCCCGAAGAGCGCGGCGTACGCTCGGCGTTGGCGCTGCCGCTGCTTCGGCGTCGAAAGGCGATCGGATTCATCACCTTCGTGTCCGGACGCAGCGACGAACAGTGGTATGAATCGCGCGTCGCGCTGCTGCGCATCGTCGGAGAGGTGATCGGAGCGGCTCTCGAAAGACGCCACATCTGGCAGCGCAGACGGCTGGTCCACTCCGAGTTGGAGAAACGCTTCACCGCCAGGACTTCACAGATCGAAGCCGCCAACAGGGAACTCGAAGCCTTCAGTCACACCGTATCCCACGACTTGCGCGCGCCGCTGCGCGGCATCGACGGGTTCAGCCGCATCCTCGCCGAAGATCACGCGGCCGGGCTTTCGGCCCCGGCCCGCGCGGTGCTTGAGCGAATCCGCGGCACCTGTCAGCGCATGGACGGGCTGATCAATGCACTGCTGACGCTTTCCCGGATCACGCGTTCGCAACCCAAGCGCAAGACCGTTTTCCTCACTGCGATGGCAGCGGCAATCTGCGAATCACTCCGCGAAAGCGATCCCGACCGCCGTGTCACCTTCGTACTCGAACCAGCCATGATCGTCGATGGTGAGCCCCGCCTTCTGCGGGTGCTGCTCGACAATCTGCTGCGCAACAGCTGGAAGTTCAGCAGCACCCGCGACAAAACACGAATAGAACTCGGCAGCTTCCAGGATGGGAATGGGCGCGTCTTCTACGTACGCGACGACGGAGTCGGCTTCGACCCTTCGCAGGCCGAGACGTTGTTCGAACCGTTCCGGCGCCTCCACACCCCGGGAATCTTCGAAGGCTACGGGGTCGGCCTCGCCACGGTCCAACGCATCGTCAGCGTTCACGGTGGCAGAGTATGGGCCGAAGGAAGGCCCGGCCAGGGCGCGACGATCTATTTCACCCTCGATCCTACGGTCGAAGACCGACCGGACCCGGGCGATGCCGATCAGCTCGTGTAGGCCGAATTGAGGCGCACGTACGCTTCGGTGAGATCGCTGGTGACGATCGTCGCCCGGCCCGGCCCGGCCCCGAGCCGAACCGTCATCGCGTAGGCATCGCGTTTCATCACTCGGCGAGCCGCGGCGACCGCTTCCTCGGAAATGACGGTGCCGGCGCGCACCAACGCCACTTCGCCGACGTCCACTTCCAATGCCGCCATCTCTAACGAGGCCTCGGAGTTACCAAGAGCCATGACAATACGGCCCCAGTTCGGATCCGCTCCTGTCAGCGCGGTGCGGACCAGCGGAGAGTTGGCGATACGCCGCGCGACGCGATCTGCTTCTCCGTCATCGAGCGCGCCGACAACCACGAGATCCACCATCTTGGTGGCGCCCTCGCCGTCCCTGACGATCATGCGCGATACTTCGTCGAGAATCTCGGCGACGGCCCTGGCCAGAGTTTCGTAGCCTTCACTGGCCGGTCCGTCGATCATCGCCCCGGCCGACTCGCCCGACGCCATCAATACACAGGTATCGTTGGTGCTGGTGTCGCCGTCGACGCTGATGCGGTTCAAACTGGTCGCGACCGCACTCTCGAGCACACTGCGCGCAGCGTCCGGAGAAAGTTTGGCGTCGGTGAGCACGAAGCTGAGCATGGTCGCCATGTGCGGCTCGATCATGCCCGCCCCCTTGGCCATCGCCGCCACCGTGACCTCGTGGTCGTTCAGTCGCAGCGTGCGCGAGGCCCATTTAGGGAAAGCGTCGGAGGTCAAAATGGCGCGCGCCGCGGCCGCAAAACCGCGACGGCTCAGCGCATCGACACCAAGGGAGATGGCCTTCGCCATCACACGGTGGTCGAGTTGTACTCCGATCACTCCGGTCGAGCACGGCAGCACCAGCGACGGCGCGATGCCGAGACGTCCGGCCACTTCTTCGCAACTCCAGCGCGCCAGCTTGAGACCCTGCTCCCCGGTGGCGCAATTGGCGTTGCCGGAATTGATCATGATCGCCTGGATGCGGCCCGACGAGGCGTGCTCGCGAGCAACGACCACGGGCGCGGCCGCGCAGCGGTTACGGGTGAAGACCGCCGCGCCCGCGCAGGGACGATCAGCAACGATCAGCGCGAAGTCGCGCCGGCCCTTCTTCTTGATGCCGCCGTGGATTCCCGAGAATCGAAAGCCGCGAACCTGCGCGGGAGCCGGTGCCGATTCGATCTTCATCGGACTAGGCCATCTTGCCGTGACATTTCTTGTACTTCTTTCCGCTGCCGCAAGGACACGGGTCGTTGCGACCGACCGACGAGGCAGCCTGCACGGGCTTTACCGCGTTCTCCCGCTCCTCACCATGAGCAAAAACCATCTGCTGCGCAGCGCGGCGGCGTTGTTCTTCCAGACGCTGCTCGACCGCCAGCCTGGCCGGTTGTGCTGCACCATCCAACGGCTGCTCCAGGACACGCTGCTGCGCGGCAACCGCGGCCTGCTGAGCAGCCATGCGCTGTCCGATGCGCTGCTGTGCAGCGTGCTGCGCGGCCAGTCGCTGGGCTGCCGCCTGCTGCTGCTCCGCGTCTTCGGCCGCCGGCTCTTCAACCGCCAGACGTACCGTGAAGAGTTTTTCGATCGCATCCTGCTCGAAGCGATCGAGCATGGCCTCGAACATTTCGAAACCTTCGCGCTGGTACTCCTGCAGAGGGTTGCGCTGCGCGTAGCCACGCAGCCCGATGCCCTCCTTGAGATGATCCATCGCGAGCAAGTGGTCCTTCCAGTGGTGATCGAGTCCCTGAAGAAGAAGTACGCGCTCCAGCTGACGGACGACGTCAACGCCGAACTCGACTTCACGGGCCTCGTAGGCCTCGCGCACCACCGTCGCGAGCGTCTCGCCGACGGCTTCGCGGGTGACGCTCTCGCGCTCGTCCTCGGAAATCTCGAAATGAAGATGGAAGTGGCCGAACACGGCGTCGCACAAGCCTTTCCAGTTCCACTCGGAACGAGGACGCTCGGCGTCGAGAAAGCTCGCCAGCAGGGCGTCGACATGTTCCCGAGAGACGGACATGACCTCGTCGCGCAACGACTCTGCGTTCAGGTACTCACGACGGCGCGAGTAGACCACCTCGCGCTGCTTGTTCATGACGTCGTCGTATTCGAGCAGGTGTTTGCGGATGTCGAAGTTGTGACCTTCGACCTTCTTCTGAGCGTTCTCCACAGCGCGCGACACCATGCGCGATTCGATGGGAACTCCGTCCTCCATCCCCAGCCTCTTCATCAGGCCCTGGATGCGCTCGGCTCCGAAAATGCGCAGCAGGTCGTCCTCCAGAGACAGGAAGAAACGCGAAGACCCTGGATCTCCCTGGCGGCCGGAACGGCCGCGCAGCTGGTTGTCGATGCGTCGCGACTCGTGACGTTCGGTGCCGAGGATGTGCAAGCCGCCGGCGGCGACGACGTCATCGCGTTCGGCCGCGCACTGAGCCCGGTACCGCGCCAGCGTCTCGGGCCACTTGGCGTCCTCCGCACCGAGAACGCACTCGGCACGGGCCATGAACTCGGCGTTGCCGCCGAGCACGATATCGGTGCCGCGACCCGCCATGTTGGTGGAAATCGTCACGGCGCCCTTGCGACCAGCCTGCGAGACGATCTCCGCTTCGCGGGCGTGCTGCTTGGCGTTGAGCACGTGGTGACGGACGCCGGTCTTCTTGAGCTGCTCGGCAAGCATCTCCGATTTTTCGATCGAGATGGTGCCGACCAACACGGGCTGGCCGCGTTCGTGACACTCGCGGATCTCGTCGATGACAGCCGAATATTTCTCGCGCTGGGTCTTGTAGACCACGTCGGGATGATCTTTGCGGACCATCGGCGCGTTGGTCGGCACGACGATGACGTCGAGACCGTAGATCTTGCGGAATTCCTCGGCTTCGGTTTCGGCGGTACCGGTCATGCCGCCCAGCTTCTTGTACATGCGGAAGTAGTTCTGGAAGGTGATGGTCGCGAGCGTCTGGTTCTCGCGCTCGATCTTGACGCCTTCCTTGGCTTCGACCGCCTGGTGGAGACCGTCGCTCCAACGTCGGCCAGGCATCAGGCGGCCGGTGAACTCGTCGACGATCACCACCTCGCCTTCGTGGATCATGTAGTCGACGTCGAGCTTGTAGAGCGTGTGGGCGCGAAGCGCCTGACTGACGTGATGGAGTATCTCGATCACCGATGGATCGTAGAGGTTGGAGATGCCGAGCAGTTCCTCGACCTTGACAACCCCTTCTTCGGTCAGCATCGCCGAGCGCTGCTTCTCGTCGATCGTGTAGTGGGCTTCGGCGCTCAGCCGCGGGATCAGCCGGTTGATCGTGTAGTACTTCTCGGTCGATTCCTCGGCCGGCCCCGAAATGATCAGCGGCGTCCTGGCCTCGTCAACCAGGATCGAGTCGACCTCGTCGACAATCGCAAAGTTGAGTTCGCGCTGGGCGTAGGACGCCAGCGAAAACTTCATGTTGTCGCGCAGGTAATCGAAACCGAACTCGTTGTTCTGCCCGTAGGTGATGTCGGAGCGGTAGGCGCGGACCCTCTCGTCCTCGTCCATACCGTGGTAGATCACCCCGACCGACAGCCCGAGGAAACGGAACAGGCGCCCCATCCAGTCGGCGTCGCGGCGGGCGAGGTAGTCGTTGACCGTCACCAGGTGCGCGCCGTGACCGGACAAGGCATTGGCATACAGAGCCAATGTCGCCACCAGGGTCTTGCCTTCGCCGGTCTTCATCTCGGCGATACGCCCGGCGTGCAGCACCAGACCGCCCATGAGCTGGGTGTCGAAGTGGCGCATTTCGAGAGAACGGAGGCCGGCCTCGCGAACGGTGGCGAAGGCCTCCACGAGAAGATCGTCCAGAGGCTCACCACGTTCGAGACGCTCGCGGAATCGCACGGTCTGGGCGGCCAGTTCCTGATCGGAAAGCGCCTTGATGCGCGGCTCCATTTCGTTGATCAGGACGACGACGGGCCTCAGGCGCTTGAGAAAGCGCCCGCTGATGTCACCGGAAAGTAGCTTGCGGATGTTTGCGAGCATTGATCGGGAGTGCAGGCTATCCGTACAGCAACGCGACCACCGCGACCGCCCACAGGGCCACGGTGATTTGGAGCGGGCGATCCCCGAGGAGGGTTCCGGTCGGATTCCCGCCCTGCTCACGCCCGTAGATCAGGAAGAGGTATCGAAAAATCCCTAAGACCACAAAGGGAACTGTCAGGCAGAGCCGGTCGGTACCGAGTCGCGCCGCCACGTCGGCCGAAAGCGTGTACTGGATGTAGACCCCGATAACGGCCGCCGCCAACGATACGATCAAAGGATCCAACGGCGTAGCCCGGTAGTCTTCGAGGACGCCGCGGTGCAAGCGAGCATCGACGCCCAGCAGCAGCAGCTCGTGGCGGCGCTTGGCCAGGGCCAGCAACAGCGCCAGCAAGAAGGTCATCAGAAACAGCCACGGTGACATGTGCGCACCAGCAGCCAGCACCCCGGCCTCGGTGCGCAGCACGAAGCCGCCGGCGATTGCGGTAGCGTCAAGGACCACCACGTGTTTGATGCGCGTCGTGTAGAGGAGTTGCAGGGCCAGGAAGGCCGCCACGCAGGCAACGAAAGGCGTGCCCAGCGCCGTAGCCCCGAGCAGCGCAAACACGGTCAGCGAGACCGCGACCGCCCAGGCGGCAGCAGGCTTGACCCGCCCGGACGCCAGAGGGCGCCGGATCTTCTCGGGATGGGAGCGGTCACGCTCTGCATCGACAACGTCATTGACGACGTAGGCGGCACTTGATGCCGCGCAGAACACCACCAAAGCGAGCAGGCTTCTCAGCAGCGGCGCCGGCTGCAGCAGCTTGAGCGAAAACACCAACGCGGCCAGAACGAAGCCGTTCTTGACCCACTGCGAAGGCCGCAGCAGTTCGATCCAGTCACCGATCCACCATGTGCCGGCGGCGGACCTGCGGCTCACCCCTGCCGCTCCGTGGCGATCGCCGCGCGGATCCACTTCCACAGGGAGTCTATTCCTGCGCCGCTTTCGGAAGATGTCGCGATCACCGGCGCCGGCTCTACCGCAGCGCGCAGCACCGCTCCGTGACGGGACAACTCCGAGCGGCTCAGTTTGTCGGTCTTGGTCAGAACGTAGACGTAGACGAGTCCCACCGACGACAGATACTCGGCGAGGTCGAGTTCCTCCTGCTGCGGGCCCCGACGGCAGTCGATCAGGATCAGCACGCAGGCGAGTTCTTCGCGGGTGGCCAGATAGCGTTCCACCAGGCTCTTCCACTGGCGGCGCTCGGTCTGGGAACGGCTCGCGTAACCGTAGCCGGGAAGATCGACGAGGGTCAGCGCGTCGTTGATGTTGTAGAAGATCAGCCCGCGCGTACAGCCGGGCGTACGGCTGGTGCGCGCCAGACTGCGCCGCCCGGTCATGCGGTTGATCAGCGACGACTTGCCGACGTTGGAACGACCGGCGATCGCCACCTCCGGATGAACGGCGGCGGGAATTGCCGCAGGCGTCACGGCGGAAGCGCGGAACTCGGCGAGAGTTACCTTCATCAACTAAAGAGGCCGCCCCCCCGAAGCGGAGGCGGCCCCAAACGAACGCCGTAGCAGCAGATCACACTCAGCCAAGGCCGAGTTGCTTCTTGATCGCGCGCACCTGGTTGACGAAGCTTTCCTTGACAGCGCTGCGCTGCACGTCTTCGGAGATCGGCATCATAATCTTGTCGGTCTGCTTGGCCTTGTAGATGTACGCAGTCTTCTGTCCGTCAGGAGAGGCCTCGAGGTGATAGCTGCCGTCGATGTCGGCCATCGAAGACGTCAGCGTCTTGATCTTGACGGTCTTGGTCACGTCGTCGAACTCCATGCGAACCGTCAGGGTCTGTAGGTTGTCGAGAACCATGACGTGGAGTTCCAGTTCCTTGACGTTGCCCTCATCCTTGAGGAGTTCGCTCTTCTTGTACTGCTCGCTGTTCTGCGAGAGCTTTTCCGGGTGCTTCATCGCCTCCCAGACCTTGTCGGCCGGGGCGTCGATGCGCGAGTGCATCTCGATGTCGAATACCTTGCCGTCCTTGGGCAGGTTGGCGAAAGCGATCTCGTCGATCGGACCTTCCCACTTGACCGCCGCATTACGGGCACGGAAGAAGCCGCCGATCGCATCGCAGCCGACCACTCCACCAACGGCCACCAGAGCCGCAACCAGGGTAAAAACACGAATTTTCTTGTTCATCCGCTCGACCTCTCGGGCAATATGCAGACTGTAAAAAGACTACGCCGCGCGAATTCTACAACGGCAGCGGCCCGGGACAGCGCGGGCGGCGAGAAGCTAGCCCACCCTCCCGGTCTGAACAAGCGGGCCGCATGGCGCAGGTGCCCTCCCCACGCCATGCGGCAACAGAGTCGCCCGCTTGGCCAGATCAGAATGTCGAGCCGCCGCGCGAGCCGGAAGAGCCACCCTGCCGCTCTTCTTCGTCGCCCGAAGAGGCGGGCTCGTCGCTCGCGCCTTCGCGCCCGGAACCCGCCCCCTTACGGAGGCCGCTGAAATAGACATGCTCATCACCCGTCATCATCGCGGAGGTGAGCACATAGTCGCCACCCATCGACGGCACCCAGATACCGTCGGCTATTTCGCGATTCCCACCGGTCAGCCCGTAGGCCAGAGAGCCGGTGACGCTGCCGAGCACGGCGTAACAAAACTTGACCGGCATGTAGAGAACGTTGCTGAACACCGCCAGGACACCGAAGCCGAAATCCGCGCCGGCCTGGCCGGCCTGTGAAGACTCGGCGGTAGCCGCCAACGGAGACAGCCACAGCGCCGCCGCCAGAACCGTCGCCGAGAATCGAACCTTGGTCTTTTGTGATTTCATCTTTCCACCTCCACTTCTTCAGTTCTCCACCTTGACCACAAAACCCTGCGGCAGGCGCCGGAGCAAGTCAGCCAGTGCCGCTTCGACGTAACTTTCGTCTTTCGATTCGAGCGTGAGCCGCACCCGGTACTCCGGATTCGACAACTTGGGATACGAGCCGAGCAACAACTCGGGAAAAGCCGCCAGGGTCGCGTTGAGGAACTCGGCGATGTCGGTCTCGTGCTCGCGAACCAATACCTGACGCAGATGGTAGGGCTGCGAGCGAAAGCGATCACGCAAGGCGACGAGCTTGGCCTGGAATATTTCCGGGATGCCGGGCAGAACGTAGACGTTCTCGACAACGACGGTGGGAAACGCTGGGTGTCCGTCGATCACGAGTTCGCAGCCCTCGGGAACCATCGCCATCTTGAGATGAGCCTCGTTGACCGCGCTTCCGACAAACCCCTCGATGGCCCGGCGCAGTCCGGCGTTTTCGACCATTGGCCGTCCGAACGCCTGCGCCACAGCATCCATGGTCACGTCATCGTGAGTGGGGCCGACCCCGCCGGAAGTGAACACGACCTCGAAGCGCCGCGCGAAATCGGCAACCACGCCGGCCACCGTGTCCACTTCATCGGGAACCACGATCACCCGCTCAAGAGCGACCCCGAGAACACGCAACTCTCGCGCCAGGAACGGGGTGTTCGCGTCGGCAACCTTGCCCGACAGGATCTCGTTGCCGATCACCACAAGCCCTGCGCTCATGCTCTCACGCACGGCTGGCGACGCTAGCACGAGCGCCCGAGTCGGGCGACAGTCGTTGCGCAAAGCGGTAGCGGTGATTTTGCAGCACGCTCAGCCGACCATGTCTTCGTGAAGGTCGCGGACCTGCGAGACCAGATACTCGCGCAGCCTCTTCTTCACGGTGGCTTCCATCTGCCTGACCCGCTCGCGGCTGACACCGTAGCGGTCCCCCAATTCCTGAAGAGTCAGCGGGGCCTCGGCCATCAGCCGCTCGCGGAATATCTCGGCCTCCCGCCCACGCAGGGTGAGAGCGAAATCGCCTAGTTTTTCCTTCATCAGCGCGTAGAACTCACCGCCGGCAACCTCTTCTTCGGCGCTCTCACCCGGAGCCGGAAGAAGATCGAGCATGGTACCGGCTCCGGAATCGTACCCGAGCGGAGTCTCCACCGAGACTTCTGAAGAAGTCGCCAGACGCTGGTCCATCTCGATGACTTCTTTCTCCTTGACCCCAAGCACTTCGGCGATGCGCTGGGGGGTCGGCGCAAAGCCCAACGCTTCGAGCCTGGCCTTCTCTTTCCTCAGGTTGAAGAACAGACGTCGCTGGGCCTGAGTAGTGCCGACCTTGACGAGGCGGAAGTTGTTCATCACGTAGCGGATCACGTAGGCGCGGATCCACCACACGGCGTAGGAAGGGAAGCGCACCCCACGGTACGGATCGAACTGCTTGACGGCTTCGAGAAGGCCGATGTTGCCCTCTTGGATCAGGTCCAGAAGATTGTGGAAGGCGCGCTGATATTCGCGAGCCACCATCACGACCAGACGCAGGTTGGAGGTGACCAGTTTGACCGCGGCTTCGGCATCGCCCTGAACGTAGTAACGGTCGATGACTTCGAGCTCCTGCTCGCGCGAAAGGATCGGATAGGTGCGGACCTCAGCCAGATAGCGATCCAGGGAACTGCTGAGAACCAACGCTCCGGCAGCGCCGGCCGCTATCGCCAGACGCTTGCCGGGCACCGCCTCGACAGCGTCGTCGCTCCCGTCTTCGGCCGCATCAGAGTCGGGGTCAGAGTCAGGGTCCGCGGCGGCGACAGGCTCGTCGCCGTAGTTGGCGTCGAGAATTTCGCCTTCGATAAGCTCCGGCTCAAGACTTTCGTCGGGGCTGATTCCGTCCCCGCCCTCGTCTGACTCGGGGACCGGCTCGGACTGCGACGCGGAGGAACGCCGAGATCCGCCCGGCTTCGCGCGGCTCGTACGCTTGCGCCTCTTCGGCTCGGAAGACTCGCCTGCTGACTTCTTTACGGCCATGCCGCCAGCCTTCCACCAGCGTCTTTTTGAAGAACGGATTCCCGCGAGGCCGGGCCCCGCAAGCTCGCCACGGCGGCGTACCCTACAATACGACCGCGCTCGCTATCACCGCCCTCGCCCTGCATCCGGACCTTATCGAAAAGACTGCACAGATGAGCCTCTCAACAGGTAGGTGGACAACCAACTCCGAGAGGAATCGTTACTGGCCGTCCTCGACCACTGCAACGGGCCCCACCAGACCGGCCGCGACCTCGCGAAGCGCGGTGACGACCTCTTTGTTGTCCGTTTCGACGAGCGGCCTGGCACCACGCAGAAGCTGTTTGGCGCGGCGCACGGCGACAGTCGCCAGCATGAAACGGTTGGGAACCTTTTCTAAACAATCTTCTACGGTTACTCTTGCCATCGTTCAGCCCTCTCAATAAGGGCTGACCCTAGTCAGAGCCCGGCAGCAAGTCAAAATTGGGGACTGACCGGAGACGCAGAGTGGTCACGTTATATCAGTTCGAGATCTCGCCATTCTGCGACAAGATTCGTCGCGTCCTTCACGTCAAAGGCGTCGACTACACGACCCGCGAGATATCGATGCAGGATGCGGTGACCAAGGTCCGCAAGGTGAACCCCGTAGGCAAATTGCCGGCCATCGAGCACGAGGGACGACGCTTCGGCGACTCCACCGACATCGCCTACTACCTCGAAGAGCGTTTCCCGGAGCCGCGCCTGCTGCCGAGCGATCCGCGCGAGCGAGCCCTGTGCCACGTCCTCGAGGATTGGGCCGACGAGAGCCTCTACTTCTACGAGATGTTCCTGCGCTTCACGCTCGGGCACAACGCGGCCAGGTGGGTGCCGTTGCTGTGTGCCAACGACAGCGAAATCGTCAGCCGCGCGGCGCGCTTCGTCATCCCCCGCCACATGAAGGCCATCTTGGTCAAACAAGGACTCGGCCGAAAGAGCCGTAAGCAGGTCATGGCCGATCTGAGGCGGCACTTCGAGGCACTCGACGGAATGCTGAGCACCGGCCCCTGGCTGGTCGGCAGCAGCATGACGTTGGCCGACATCGCGGTGTTCGTTCAGTTCGCTTGCATCTGCGGTACCAAGGAAGGTGCGGCCACGCTGACGGACTTCGAGCGCGTCGGCCTGTGGATGCAGCGTGTCGAAACCGCTACCGCCAAGCCCGACTCCGGCAGCAAGCCGGCCCTCGCCCGATAGCACGAAACGGAGAACGCCATGCCTGCTTGGAGCCTGATTCTATTTTGGATGTCCGCCTTTGCCGCAACACACATGGTAATGTCATCGGTCACGTTCAGGCCTGGCCTGGTGGCGCGGCTCGGACAGAAGCCGTACCTCGGCGTGTATTCGCTGATCTCGTTCGCCACCTTCGTCCCCGCAGTCAGGATCTACCTGAAAAACATCCACACCGGTCCGCTGCTGTGGACCTTGGGCGACGTACCGGGCGTGCACACGTTGGCGCTGTTGCTCGCCGGCGCCTCGTTCGCCTTCGTGGTCGCATCCCCGACGCAGCCGAGTCCTGCCAGCCTCACCGCCGGAGCCCGCACGTCGGCGTATGGACTGACACGCATCACGCGTCACCCGATGTTCCTGCCGATGGGCCTGTGGGGTCTGGCCCACATGGCGGTGAACGGCTTCGCCAGCGACGTCGCCTTCTTCGGCGGTCTGTTCGCGGTCGGGCTACTCGGCTGCATGCATCAGGACGCACGCAAGCGCGTTACAGAGAAAGGCCGCCTCGACGGATTCTTCGCCGAAACCTCGCTGCTCCCGTTCGGCGCCATCGTGACCGGCCGCGGCCGCCTGGTGCTATCCGAACTGCCGTGGCTTGCGCTGACCGCCGGAGTGGTGATCGCGACGATACTCTACAACCTTCACGGCTGGATGTTTTCCTGATCGGCAGCGCCGGCCCTGCGCGCGACCAGCAGGTACTCCACGTTCCCGTCGGCCCCGCGGATCGGTGACTCCACCACACCCGCAACGACGAGACCGTTGCCGACCACATCGGCTTCGACCCCGGCCAACGCCTGCGCGCGCACCTCGGCACTGACTACGACACCACGTTCGAGTTTCTCGGGCGCTACCTCGAACTGCGGCTTGACCAGCAGCACGAAGGTCGCGGCAGGAGCGGCGAGATCGAGCAACACGCCCAGCACGCTGCGCAGCGAAACGAACGACAGATCGGCCACCACCAGCGAAGGTCGCGGCGCCAGCGTCGCGGCCGCGACGCTGCGGATGTTGGTGCGCTCCATCAGCACGACGCGCGGATCGACGCGCAGCTTCCACGCGAACTGACCGTAACCGACGTCGACCGCATAGACGCGCGCGGCTCCCCGTTCGAGAAGACAGTGAGTGAAACCGCCTGTCGAGCAGCCGGCATCGAGCGCAGTAACGCCCCGGCACGTCACATCGAAGCGGTCGAGTGCGGCTTCGAGTTTGGTACCGCCTCGCGAAACGAAGCGGGCGCGGTCACGCACCGCCAGATCGGCGTCAGACGCGACGAGTTGACCGGCTTTGACGATGCGCTCGCTGCCGATTTTGACCAATCCGGCGAGGATCAACCTGGCCGCTTCGTCACGTGACGCGGCCAGTTCCAGTTCGACCAGACGATCGTCGGCACGAAGTCTGGAACGTGACTTGCCGACGGCGTCGGCAGCATCGCACGCCTCGTTCGAACGAGTACGGTCCGCGCCCGAAGCGCCCACCTGGCGAGGACGACGCGAGGCCAGGATCAATCCTCCGCAACGCCGTTCGCCAAAGCCGGCGCCACGGCCTCCAGCGCGATCGCCTCGAGCAACGTCGTGTCACCCTCCAAACTGCGCAAGGCCTGAAGCGCCGCTTCGAGTTCCGCAAGCAGCAGTTCGCGCGAGCGATCGATGCCGAACAAGGAAGGATAGGTCACCTTGCCCGCGACTTGGTCACCTCCTGCGCTCTTGCCGGTGACCTGCGGCGGCGCGACTTCGTCCTTGATGTCGTCCGCGATCTGAAACGCCAGCCCGAAGCGCTCGCCGAAATCGCAAAGCGCGGCCAACTGCGCAGGCGTCGATCCGCCGAGCATCGCTCCGGCCTGTACCGACACGCGCAGCAGAGCACCGGTCTTGCGCGCGTGAATGGCTCTGAGCAACGAAGGATCCGGCGCGCGGCCTTCGCCCATCAGGTCGGCTGCCTGACCGCCCACCATGCCCTCGCGTCCGGAGGCCCGCGCAATCTCGTGAACGACGCGGGCTTGGATGGCCGCATCCGTCACCGGTTCAAGCATCAGCACGAAGGCCTCGCTCAACAGACCGTCGCCCGCGAGGATCGCCAGCCCTTCACCGTAGATGACGTGATTGGTCGGGAAGCCGCGCCTCAAGTCGTCGTCGTCCATCGCAGGCAGATCGTCGTGGATGAGCGAGTAAGCGTGAATCATCTCCAGGCCGGCGGCAAAACGGGACAACCGCGCGGCCTGGGCGCCGACCGTTTCGGCAGCCGCGAGCAACAGCAAAGGGCGAATACGCTTGCCGGGAGTGCACAGCGAGTAGCGCATCGATTCCGCCAGACGATCGACGCCGAAACCGGCCGCACCGCTCGGCGCGACCGTCGGCAGCGCGCTGACGACAGCATCCTCGATCAGCACCAACAGGCGCCGCATCGAAGCCGCTGCGCCGGGACTGCGAGCCGCAGCGTGATCGGCGCGCGACGCGCTCACGGCTCGTCGTCCTCTCCTTCGTCGTCCGAGAATCCGGCCAGGGCGACCGTCCCAAGCGCACCTTCGGGACCGCGCGAAAGTTCTTCGATACGCGACTGCACGGCGTCCAGACGCGCATGGAGCCTGCGAACCAGCGCGACGCCGCGTTCGAAAGCTTGCAGCGATTCTTCCAGAGGAGTGTCTCCGGTCTCGACTCTGCGCACCACTTCTTCGAGTTCAGCCATCGCCTCTTCAAACTTCGGCTCGGCGTTCTTCCTGATCTTCTGTGCGCTCATCGTGTCGTCTGCTCCCGGCGGCGTTCAGGCGCGGCCCGCGACCTCGGCAGCCGCCTTCAAATCTTCGATACGATTGACGTTCCAGGTCTCTCTCGCGCGTCCCACCGGTAGCGCGAGCGCACCGAGTCGGTCGAGCAGCCGGTGCGGAGCGCGCTGCCCATCCCTTAACGCGGCGGCAAGCTGCGGCAAAGCCGCGCGCGGGTAAAAGCCGACCAGCGGCTCCCACCCTCGCCCGCTGCGCAGCGCGACCACCTGACCGCTGCGGCGAGCCATCCGAACCAGAGCCGACAGCGTATCGGCGGTGACGAGCGGAACGTCGCAAGGCAGCACCAGCACACCGAAGCGCACGCGCAGCAATCCCCCGGCGATTCCGGACATGGGACCGCGGCCGTGCACGAGATCATCGACCAGGAAAGCACGGCCTGCGACGTTGAAGGTGCCGGCGCCGGCTACCCACAGGTCTCCATCCACCACCGCGCGCAGCTTGCACATCGCGATGTCGGCCAGCGTGCGGCCTCCGAGCAGTGCGTGACGTTTGTCGCGACCGAAGCGGCGCGACCGCCCGCCGGCAAGCAGCAACGCGTCGATCCGCGCACCGGCCGGCGGCGGATCAGTAGTCGTAGTCATGTGCGCGGTAGCGTTCTTCGCTCGGCGCACGATGCGCCGCCTCCGGCAACAGATCGGGAACGTGCAATTGAATCCCGGGCAGTGTGATCGGATCGACATCGGCGCCGCCCAGACGCGCACCGAAGTGCAGAACCGGCCGCGAACCGCCGGGAAGTTTGCCGATCTCCGCTCCGCGCGCGACCGACTTGCCTTCTCCCACCACAACCTTGGCAAGCCCGGCATAGTAGGTGTAAACGCCGAGGCCGTGATCAATGACGAGGAACTTTCCTCCCGGAACGTCGGCCACCAACGCGACGGTACCGGCATTGGCGGCGACCACCGACGCGGCCGACGTCGAAACCAGACCGACGCTGGTAAGCGGCATCGCCGCCGACGAATCGACCGTCTTTCTCATACCGAACGGTGCACCGACCACACCCGGCACCGGCGTCAGGAACGAGTCGCTCCAGTAACGCTCGAGCGTGACACGGTTCCACAATGAGACCAGCCGGGGATTGCCCCTGGTCAGATCTTCGACAGCCTGGTCGTCGCGCGAGATCGGTACCGCCACTCGCCCTTCTTCATCGAAGCGCCGCGCGCGGACTGTCACGGTGCGGGTGCCGCGGCGCGAACCAACGTCGTAACTGAGCGTGTAAGGCCCCGGCAACGTGTCTACATCGACGGCGAAGTAGGCACTGAAGATGCCTTCCTTGATCTCGCCCTGGAAGCGCCGGCCGGCCACCAGCACGGTACCGGTGTCGGCATCGGCCGCAGGACGGATCTGGAACCGAACCACCGCGCCGGGATAAACGATGGGCGGATCCATCACGGCGTAGTAAGGCAGATAGGCCGGTTCGGCGGCTGCGGTGCCGGCGCCCGCCGCCAAACCCATAGCCGCTGCGATCAGCAGCACCGCCAGTGTATTTCTCGGTCGCATCAGCGTTCCTCGCCCGTGTCCTCGGCTTCTTGCGAACCTGGAGTGCCTTGCTCGGGGACGACCTCGACCGGCGACCGCCACATCACCTGCGCCTGCGCGCGTCCTGCGTGGAAACGCAGTGACAGTGTCTCCCCTATCTGCAACTCCGCCGCCGACCGGACCAATGTTCCGTCGGCACGTTCGGCGAGGCTATAGCCTCGACCGAGCACCGCAAGCGGGCTCAGTGCGTCGAGCTTGGAAGCGAGAGCGACAAGACGTCCGGCGCGCCCGGCAAGACGCGCACGCATTGCACGATCGAGCGTCGTAGCCGCGGCCTGGGTGCGCGCCCGAGCGGCGGCACTGCGAGTGCGCCCGGCCTCGAGAAATGCGCGTGTGACGCCGTCCAGATCCCGCGCAGCTTCGTGCAGACGCCTTCGCAGAGCCCGTTCCAGGCCCATTTCGATGCGATCGATGGCTTGGCGTGACTGAGCCAGAGCAGTGGCCGGATCGCGCAGTCTGCCGCCCACTGCATCGACGTGATCGCGAAGCGAAACCACCAGACGCCGCGCCGACGCGTGCAGCCGGTGGGATGCCGTCGCCAGTTCGACGAGCAGTTCTCCGCGCACCGGCACCACGGCTTCGGCGGCCGCGGTCGGCGTGGCGGCGCGATGGTCGGCAACCAGATCGCAGAGCGAAACGTCCACCTCGTGTCCGACCGCCGAAACTATCGGCACTGGGAAACCGGCTACCGCGCGCACTACTTTTTCGTCGTTGAAAGCCGCGAGGTCTTCACTGGCGCCGCCGCCGCGGCCGACTATCACCACGTCGCAGGCGCCGTATTCGGTCAGCATCTCGAGCGCGCGCACGATCTGGCGCGGCGCCTCCGCGCCCTGCACGACCGCCGACGCGAGCACCACGTGTACGCCCGCAAAGCGGCGCCGCAACGTGATCACGATGTCGTGGAGAGCGGCGCCACGTCGCGAAGTCACCACACCGATGGTGCGCGGGAGATAAGGCAACGGCCGCTTGCGCTCAGCCGCGAAAAGTCCTTCGGCCGCCAGGCGCCGGCGAAGTTCGACCAGCGCCCGCTGCGCGGCGCCAGCCCCCACCGGCTTCATCGCCGACACGTAAAACTGCATGCGGCCCTGACGCGCGAAGACGCTCATGCGGCCGCGGCACACCACTTCGTCGCCGATCTCCGGACGGAACGCCAGACGCAGCGCATCGGCACGCCACAACACCGCGTCAACCGAGGAGTGTCCGTCGGACAGCGTGAAGTAGCAGTGCCCGCTGCCGGCGCGGCTCATGCTGGTAAGCTCGCCGAGCACCAGCAGATGCGAGAACTCGCGCTCCAAGGTGCCGCCGACGAGCCCGACCAGCTCGGAAACCGTAAGCGGCGCTTCTTCCTCCGTTTCGAGCAAAGGAAGTGACAAAGTGAGGTCTACTTCTTGGACTTGGCCGCTCCCCTGGCAGGTTCAGCCTTGACAGGTTCAGCCTTCGCCAATCGTTCCAGATGGAAGCCGGCAACGCCGCCAATCCTTTGGATGTCGCCATCCCAGGAACGCAGCAGTTCGAAAGACCTGGCGAGCTGGGGGTCGCGGGCAAGATCGAAATAATCCTCGTGGGGCGAACGCTTTTCGGCTGCGGCGATCGCGTCCGCCGTCTGCTTGGCGTCGAGCTTGGGCATTTCCACGACGACATCAGGCTGGATCGGAGTGCTCTGGATCGATCGCCCCGAAGGCGTGTAATAGCGCGCCGTAGTCAGACGCAAAGCCGAATCGTCGGGCAGCGGCAGGATGGTCTGCACCGATCCCTTACCGAAGCTGCGGGTACCGACGACGATCGCGCGATGCTGATCCTGAAGAGCCCCGGCTACGATTTCAGAAGCGCTGGCCGAACCTTCGTTGACGATCACCACCATCGGAACCATGCGCCGGGTACCTTCGGCCTGGGCGAAGAACTTGTGCACCTGAGATTCGATGCGTCCGTCAGTGCGAACGATCAGGCCTGCATCGAGGAACAGATCGGAGATCGCCACCGCCTGCGTGAGCAGACCGCCGGGATTGAAACGCAGATCGAGCACGATGCCGTCGACGCCGCCGTGCTTCTCCTTGTCGAGTTTGTCCAGAGCCTGGACCAACTCATCGGCCGAAGCTTCCTGAAAACTGGTGAGCCGGACGTACGCGAAGCGGCCGTCGACCAGACGGCCGCCGCGGACGCTCTTCACGTGAATCACCTCACGTGTCAGGTTGATGTCGACCAGACCCTGCACGCCTTCACGACGCAACGACAACCTCACCCGGCTGCCGGGCTTGCCGCGCATCTTGTCGACGGCTTCCTGAAGTCCCATGTCCATCGTCAGATCGTCATCGATCTTGATGATCTGGTCGCCGGGCTTGACGCCGCCGCGAAAGGCCGGCGTTCCGTCGATCGGCGTGACGATCGTCAGGAGGTTGTCACGAACGGTGAGTTCGATGCCGAGTCCACCGAACTCGCCGGTGGTTTCGATCTGCAACTCCTTGTAACCGTCGGGCGTGAGATAGGAACTGTGCGGATCCAGCGACCCGACCATGCCCTTGATGGCGCCCTGGATCAGGTCCTCACTCGGAACCTCATCGACGTAGCTCTTCTGGACGATCGCCATGATGCTGGCGAAGGTCTCGAGGCTCTCGTAGGTGCCCTTGGCTGCGGAGGCGGCTCGCTGCCCGGTCAGATACAGGAACCCACCGGCTGCGGCGGCTAAGGAGAAGGTGAGAAGAAGTTTACGGGACCTTTTTCGGACAAACACCGGCGGAGTATAGCAAAGGGCTTGGAGCCGGCAACAAAGCGATCAGCCGCGGCGGTGCACGGAACACCACTAAGCCGTGAGGCTAACGCGACAGATCCCGACCGCTGCCCTTGAGCCACGGCAACGGATCGATGGCGTGACCGTCCAGTCGCATCTCGAAATGAAGGTCGCCGTCATCGGCCGGCAGCGTGCCGACGACGTCACCGGCGTTGACGTGATCGCCGACTTTGAATCGCAAAGAACCGAGGCGGGCATAGACGGCGTGATAGCGGCCACCGTGGCTGACGATCAACGTGCTGCCCAGATTCGGCAGCGACCCCGCAAAGAGTACTGTCCCGCCGGCCACCGACCTGACCGAAGATCCACGGTCACCGCGCACGACCACCCCTCGATAAGTAGAGCCGCCGTTGCGCTGTCCGAACTTCGCCACCACCCGACCCGCCAGCGGCGGCACCAGCGAACCCTTGCTCGAAGCGAAGCGCTTGGCCTCCTCGCTGTCGCTGCCGAACTGATGCGATAGCACTCCGCCCTGCGCGCCCGCTCCACTCGCTTCAGCCGCCGGCGCAGTTGCCGGTGCCTGTGCGGCATCCGCCGGCGCTGCCGCGCCGCTTTGCCGAGCGCTGGCCCCTTCGCCGGGCGCAATGGAACTCGCCCGACCCGGCCCGCCGTTGAGGTCGCCGGCGCCAGGAGCACCTCCCCGCCCGGCCATGGCGAGGCTGCCTGCAGACTCGCCGCGCGACGCTCCCGCCGCCTGCTCAGACCAATCAAACGTCGAACCCTGCGGCTGCGCGCGCACGGTGTCAGCACCGGCCTTGCGCGCCGAGCCGGCTTGATCTCGCGCCTGCGCCGCGGCGGCGCGCATCCTGGCCTCGGCCAGCAAAGCCTGGGTATCGGTGGCCTGGGCCTTCCTGTCCGCCAGCGCCTTGGTTTCGGTGGAGACGCCCGGCGCGGAGTCCTGCTGCAGACCCGGCGAAACCTGCGCCCGACCCTGGCGAGCCCCGTCGGCGCTTTTCCTCTCCAGTTCCGCGGCAACGGCCGCCAGCCCCGCCGTCGCCTCAGCGGACCCGAAACCCGCCGATGAGTCGGCCGGCTCGCGTCTGGACTGCGCGCGGGCCAGATCACTCTCGGCGATCACGCGCGAGTCCTGGAGACGGCGCTGCTCGTCGAGGACGCGTTGTCTGTCGACACCGGACTGGTTGAGCGCCGCCAGGTTACTGCCCCTTTGCACCTCGAGCGTTGCCGTCTCGCTGCCGCCTCGTGATGCGGCGGCGACCAGATATCGGGCCAGACGAATGCTCTCGGCGCTGAAGCCGGACTGCCACCCAGCCGCACCCGCGCCGAGATCCGCGGCGCGATACATCGCCGCCAGCCGGGTGCGCTGGATGCTGCGTTGGCGCTGCGTGGCCGCATCGAGATCGGCCAGCTTGGCGACGATGCGGGCATGCTGAGCGTCG
The DNA here is from genome assembly GCA_903893315.1 of uncultured bacterium. Lineage (GTDB taxonomy): Bacteria > Desulfobacterota > Binatia > UBA1149 > CAITLU01 > CAITLU01. The sequence continues at coordinate 48,336 of CAITLU010000024.1, read as the reverse complement.
ACACGAGCAATCCGCTCGGCAGCCGCATCGAGATCGGCACGGATCCGATCGGCGCGCGCACGCGCCTGATCCATTTCACGTTCGAGCGCCTGCTGACGGCCTCCGCGCTCGCTCTGCGAACGGCGCTTGGCGAGAATTTCGTCGCGGATCTGCGCAGCACGCTGCGCCGGGTCCTCGGCTCGCGCGCGACCGGCACCGCCGAGACCAACGCAAGCGAAGAGGCAAAGCCACACACCAAACGCGCAGCGACCCACAGCGGTGAACGAGTTTGCGGGAATGGAGAGCAGGCCGCGGACAGCGAGCCGCAGAGCTTGGGACGCGGCCGGCGCCGCAGCGATGGTGGGACGCCGAAGCGTCATCGCCACCGCGATATCCTCCACATTCCGAGCGCGCTGCCGGCGCCGCCGAGAGCGGCGCCCCACAGCGCCAGAGTCAGACATTGCCGCGCTCCGAGAAAGGCCAGCGCAGCAGAAACCACCGGAAGCTCACTGCTGATCGGGATTGCCACCCCGGCAAAGACCAGGAAAAGAAGGGCCAGCGCGATCGCCGACGCCGCGATTCCTTCGAGGAACCCCGCGAGCACGATCGGCCCCCAGTAAACGGGGCCCACCGCGCCGACCAGGCGCAGCAGGTTCATCTCTTCGCGACGCGTGTAAGCGGCCAGCTGGAACGTGCTCGCCACGATTATCACCGAAGCGACCAGTGTAAGGGCGCCTAGCGCCCAGGCCACCCAGCGTACGACGTCCAAGGCCCCGTTCCCGGCGCTCCCCAGGCTGCGACTCGACTGTACGTCGGAAACGCCGGGCAGCGCGCGCCACTCGGCCAATCGCGCCTGGATCTCACCATCGCCGAGCGAGCGTTCCAGTTTCACTTCCACGGAAGCAGGCAACACCGAAGGGTCCATTCCAGCCAGCAACTCGGCCGACCGGTCGAGCGTGTCGGCGAGAAACTGCCAGGCATCCTCGGAACTGACGAAGCGTGAGTCTATGACGTCAGAGTCGGCCGCGACGCGGGCCTTGACGACGACGATGTCGGCTTCGCGGGCGTCGCCGGCGAAGAAGATCGAGACGTCGACACCGGCCGCCGCCCAGCGGGCCACCATGCGGTAGGCGTTCGAACTGACCAGCAACACCGCGCCCGCGAACAACACGCTCGCGGCAATGCTCGCCACTGCCACACCCGAGGCTGCCGGTGAGGCCTTGATGCTGTCGAGCGCGCGACGGAAATAATACTCCAAGGGTCCGGCGTCCTCGTCGTCAGTTGTAGGCGCTGTCGCCTTCGCAGTCTTCCACGAAGCGGCCGCGTGCCATCACCAGGACTCGCCCCCTCAGCACGGAAAGGGCTTCCATGTCGTGAGTCGCCATCAAAACCGTGGCGCCATCGCGACAAGCCTGCGTGAGAATCTTCAACACGTAAAGACCCTGGTCGGGGTCGAGGCCGAGCGTGGGCTCGTCGGCAAGAATCAGCGCGGGCCGATTTACCAGGGCCCGCGCGATACTGACGCGTTGGCGCTCGCCGGCGCACAGCGCGCTCGGGAAACAACCGGCCGCATCGTCGAGCCCCACTCTCTCGAGAGCTTCTTCGGCCAACCGGCGCGCCTCACGGCACGAGCGGCCCGCAACCTGGGCCGCCAGGGCCACGTTGCCTTCGACCGTCAGCCGTTCGATCAAATGCGGTTCTTCAAAGACCAGCCCCAGTTCACGACGCAACTCAGCGATACCGGAGGCGTCCAGACGCGAGAGGTTGCGGCCGTTCACCACGACGCTGCCGCCTTCGGCCCGCAGCTCGCCGATCAACAGACGAAACAGCGTCGTCTTGCCGGACCCGCTCGGGCCGGTCAGCGCGGCAAACTCGCCCTCGCGTACTTGCAGACTGGCACCACGAAGGGCCTGACGCGTCCCTCCGTAAGATTTACTGACACCGTGAACTCGGATCATCCCAGCTTCAGCAGCACCGCTACTCCTCCACCACAACCCATCGACCCGCGTCCTTCCAACCCCGGCGACGCCGGCCACTGCCTAACCACCCAACAGACTTTCCAGCCGCTGCGCGAACTGGGGAGACACACCGCCGGCCCGGCCGGGAATGGCTCCGATGATCTTGTCGCGAACCCGGCCTTCTCTATCTATGAAAAAGGTCTCCGGGTAGCCGGTTATACCATACTGAGTTCCGATCGCACCGTCCGAGTCGAGCAGAACTTCGAATTTGAGCGGTGACTTGGCGACAAAGTCGCGGACCCGCTGAGGGTCGTCATCCCCGGCAAGACCGAGCACCACCAAGCCCTTGTCGCGATACCGCTCGGCCAGTTGGTTGAGCACCGGCATCTCTTCCATGCAGGGCGGACACCAGGTCGCCCACAGATTCACCAGCACGACGTGCCCGCGATAGTTGGAAAGTTTGCGCGTCTGTCCGTCGGCACTCTGCAGGATGAAATCGGGGGCCAGGTCTCCCTCGGAGACACCGACCTTGCTGTCGCAGCCGCCAAGCGGAACCACCAGGAGCAGGGCGGCCAATCCCACGGCCGTCGCTCTCGCGTTGACGGCCGGACCGCGACGCAGCAGCCATATGGCACCCGCCGCGGTCAACGCCATGCCGATCCACTGGGCCTGCGTCAACCCCAGAGCCAGCACCGGCTCGATGCGAAGGAACTCTACCCAGAAACGCGCGAAGCCGTTGCCGATCAGATAGACCGCGAACATCGACCCGGTCGGCGGGTTGCGATGACGGTAGCGCCACAGGAACGCGAACAGCGCCAGGTAAGCGGCCACCTCGTACAGTGGAGTCGGATGCACGAGGACTCCATCAGGGTAGGACCAGCCGACGATGGCATGCGTATAGGCGACGCCCCAAGGCAGATCGGTGACCTTGCCCCAGTCCCCGTCGCCCGCGACGTGACAGCCCACACGCCCGAAAGCCTGACCGAGGGCCAGCCCCAGCGCGCAGCAGTCGGCCAGGGTCAAGAAGGCGAGGTTCTTTCGACGGCCGAGCAGCCACGCCGTCGCCGCGCCGCCGAGAAACCCGCCGTACCAGACGAAACCCGCGCCCGCGAAGATCTCCGACAGCGGGCTCTCGAAAAACGCCGAAGGGTTGTTGAAGATCGACAGCACCCGCGAACTGACGAGGCCGCCGAGAAACACCCATACCAGAAGGTTCCAGAGTGTTTCGCCATCCCCGCCGCGGCGTTCGAACTCCTTCACCGAAACCAACGATCCGAAGTAGAACCCGAGCGCCATCAACACGCCGAAGCTGTAGACGGTAAAGGGGCCGAATTTCAGTAAGACCGGGAACACGGACGCGCGATAGTATGAGAACGGCAGCCGATTCCAAGCTTCGCCTCTGCGTCCGCGAAGGTCCCGGGCCGCGCTAGCGGAGAGCATCCTGCTCGTGACAGCCGCACGCCCGGCACGCAGGCGCCGCCGTCACGAGTACTTGTCAATCATCAGCTTCAGCGACTTGCGCAGACGCTCCACAGCGCTCGCCAGGATTTGCGTCTCGTCACCAGCCACCACCACGATGGGCTGGTCGAGGTCACCGCGACTCGTGCGGTCTACGACCTGTATCAGCGCCAGAATCGGACGCGTGACGAAGTGAGCCACGAGCGCGCCCGCAGCGATGGCAAACACCGCGGCAACGAGCGTGAGAACGTTCAATACGATGCGCCATTGGCTGGCCGCCGCATCCAGGATCCGCGTCGGCACCAGATCGACCACGATACCGAAACCCGCGCTCTTGGCGCCCGGGACGGCGATCGCCCTGGCGAGAGTGAAATCCTCGTCGCCTTCGCTCGTGAAGCGCGACTTCACCGCCAGGATCCTCGCTCCCAGTTCAGGGTAGTCTCGCACCAGGCTCTCGCCCGTCTTGAGATCGGAATCCCCTCCCCAGTCCTTACTCGCTTCAGGATGTCTCAAGTACGAGCCGGCGGCGTCGACCATCAGCAACTTTTCACCATCAACCGACGCTTTCGCCACCATCTCCAGGATCGGTACTACGGCCACACCGATCACCAGCACTCCGCGGCGCTGGGCCGACGCATCAAATACCGGCGTGCTGTAGTGAATGACGGGCCGGCGCGGATCTTCGATCACGCCGTTCTCACGATCGAGCCCCACCGGAGAAACCCTGACCCCATCCTTGGCAAGCTTCATGGTTTCTTCGAAGTCGGTCCCGCTGCGCCTGGCATCGACTTTGCCGGCGGCCACGATGGTCGTGACGTCACCGTTTCGCTCAACCCTGATCATCTCGGCACCTGACGCGTCGATGTAGCGGATCTGCGAATAGGTTGCGCGGATCTCCGACACGCGCGCGAAGCCCAGGGCCAGATTGCTCCTGGCCGCATCCGTCAGTTGCAGGTCGCCGCTGTCGAGCGCGAGCAGGTACTGCGCGAACGCAGGCATCCCGGCCAGCAACAACAAGTCACCGTCGGTACCTGCCAGGTATCTCTCGATCTGCACGGACAACGCCTCGATTCGTGTCTCGAGCCGCTCGCGGCTCTGAGCGCGAAGTGTCGTTTCGATCCGGTTGCCGCCGTACCAGCCGAGCGCGATCAGCGGCGGCAGCACGACGGCGGCGAACGCCAACGCGAGTTTGTTGCGCAGACTAAGCATCGACTGTCACTGTGTTCCTTTGTCCTTGAGGATATGGCTGCACGAGAACGAATCCGTAGCCGTCACCGGCAATCATCAGCCTGTGTGCAGACGCTCGACCTCTTGGCAAAACCAAAGCCTATCCTCGTCGGAGGCAAGGTCCACCGACAGGATCTCGACCAGCGAAACCAGATTGCCGACCGTCGGTGTGTGCGACGCCTTCCACATCGAAACGCCGTGCTTGAAGACCACTCGCGCAGCCGGCCCGATGCTCACCGTGAGAAGTTCGATGATCTTCGGAAAGAGCCGCTCGACGTCTTCGTCAGAAGTGTCCGGCTGCTTGGTGCTCACCGACGACGCAGAGACCTGAGGCGCCCGCGAAAGCATCATGCGGATCTGCCGCACCGACGACTGCATCACCACGCGCAGCAGGTCCAGGTTCGTCTCCGCTCCCGCCAGCAGCGTGAGCGTGAATCCCTCTTCGACCGGGACGACCACTACGGATGCCTCACCGAGATCCAACAGCACCTCATCCAATTCCCGGCCCAGCAGTTCCAGGCCCTCGGCGATCGCACCGACGAGTTCCCGGCTTGCGGCGAGCGTGGCCGCACTGTCACCGATGAACGTCGACGCCAGGACTTCGCCGTCGCGCACTATGCAGCCGCAACGAACCCCGCTGACGCTTTCAAGATCTCGCAGAACGGTCCGCATCAGTTGCGCGCCAGCAGCGCTTCCAGGTCCGCGCACAGTTCGGTAACCGGTCGCCATTTTTCGGAAACGAGCCCCAAGGCTTCAGCGCGTTCCATCAAGAGAGAAAACACTTCATCCCTGTCGGTTCGCACCACAATGCGTCGAAGCGACAGCGCCGCAGCGTCGCGAGCGTGAGGCAAGGCCGCAGCGAAAAGCATTTCGAAAAAATGGCTGAGTTCGCCGGCGGCACCACTGGCCGCCGAGACCTTGCCTGACGCGCCGACCACGGCCACGCCACGCACGCCGCCGATCCGCATCGCTTCGTCGATAACGGTGTCATTCATGCCGAGAGTATCCCTGGATAGACGCCGGCGTGGAGTTTCGTGGCGAAAGCCGCGAGCCGATCAAACAGTTTTAGACGTGCGCGCTTGGGCACCTAGTCGTTCACGTTCGGCCGTGACCTGTGAAACCTCGAACTCGAGTCGCGCACGCGACTGCGCAAGCCAGACTTCAAGGGCTCCGAGTTCCGCCAGTTTTGAAGCCGCCGACTGGTCGAGCGTTCGACGCTCTTGCGACACTCTCCGGCGCTCGTTCTCCATTTCGACGCGCTCTTGTTCGAGTGTCTGGCGCTGCTCGTCGAGACTCGCGGCGAGAACTTTCAGTTCGCCGGAGCGACGTTCGCATTCGGGGTCGAGCCCCTCGCGGGCCTGAGCGAGCGCTTCGCTTTCCTGGTCCAATTCCACGCGGCGTTCTTCGAGTTCCAGACGGCGGCGGGCAAGTTCCTGCGCACCCGCCGTCTCGGATCTGCGTACGTCCTGCTCGTGCTGTTCCACTTCTCGACGCTGCTGCTGAAGAGCGGACCTTTCGACTTCCAGAACACGCTCACGGGAATCGAGCTCGCTGCCGAACGCCGCAAGGCGCGCTTCGGCCTCGGTCCGTTCCTGAGTGAAACCCGCGACGTCCGTCGAGAATTGCTCACGCTCGGCACAGAGCGCGTTCTCACGAGCGGCAATTTCCCGGCCGCTGGCTTGAGCCGTGGCCTGCATCGCCGCACGTTCGCGCGCGCAAGTCCGGTATTCCTCGTCCAGATCGGCTTGCGCCTCGGCCAACGCTTTTTCGCGCGCCGCCATCTCTTCGGCTCGCTTGGAAGCGCGCTCGCGAATCGCCGTGGACTCACCCTCGAAAGCAGCAAGATCCCGAACCAGCTGATCCCGTTGTTCGATCAACCGCGCTTCGAAAACCTGCGGGTCGAGCGGCTGATTGATCTGCTTGTCCAATTGCTCGCGCTCTCGCTCGAGCGCACGGCGATCCTCTTCGAAGGCATCGACAGCACGGGCAAGGTCGGCGCGCAGTTGAGACAGCACGAGAGTACGCGCCCACAGGGTCTCGCGCAGCGAAGCAACGGACGCGATCGCGTCGCGCTTGGCGGTTTCAATACGACCCAGAAGAGGATCGGTGGCCATCCCCGGCTGAGGAGATTCAACTTTCATATTCGTTCAATCTTCATCCACACACCCCGTCTCTCGGCCGGCAAGCCTACTGCGCGCCATGCCACGGATTGGAGGACTCCCAGCATCCCGATTCGGGTTCATCAACACGTGCGGTATCGATCGATTCGACCAGTGAGCGCAACCTCGCGTCGATTTCCGAAAACGCGGCCTCGATCTCGGCCTCGTCTTCGCAACCAATCGCCCGGCGGCGCAATTGCTCTACGATAGTTTCCTTCATTCAGTGCGGCCCGTTGCCGAAAGCCATAGCCGCATCCGGTACTCGGATGCGGCGCCTCAATCTCACGACGCGCGCATAATGCCTCGCCGCTTCGACCGACTTCCAACGGAATCCGACAACGGCGCGCCGCGTCAACGAGATTTTTTCTACGAAGGCATCGGAGCGGCAGCCCGCTGCGTGGAACAAAGGCCGCCGATCGGCACTTACGAGGTGCCTCTCCTTGTGCACGACGGCCTCGACCGTCAGTTTTGCTGTCTCGCCGCTTACACTCTTGTCCACATACGGCATTGGCCGCTCTGGCCCCTTTACGGCGTCTCGGCTACACAGCGCGCATGCTCATCCACAACAGTTATTTCAACGGTGACGTCCAAAGCATCGGCTTCGAGCGCAACGGGCGCAGACAGACGGCCGGCGTGATCGCCAAGGGCGAATTTCACTTCGGCACCGACGCCCCCGAGCGCATGACGATCGTCAGCGGCGAATTGTGGGTGCGTCTGCCCGGCGCCGAGATGAGGGCGTTTCCCGCTGGTACGGCTTTCGAAGTCGCGGCCAAGAGCGGCTTCGACGTGAAGGCCGAGGCGCCCGTCGCCTACCTGTGCGAGTTCCTCTGACCGGCCGCCCTGGCGCACTTCGCGGCTCATGCGCGGACGACGCCCGGGCCGGGCGCTGACCGCTCCGGCTTGCCCGCAGCCTCGGCGCTGCGTCAGGGTTGCACTACGTAGATGTGGAACTGCTCGTCGCGCACGATTGGTTCGGCCATCGAAGCCAGCCATTCGACGCGGCGCGGAAGTTTCACGAGCGGAGTGTCGAGGATGAGCAGCACCGCCGAACCTGACGTCGCCGCCAGGCGCCGTGCTTCCTCGGTCGCACGCGGCAGCGACGGAACCCTGTAGGTGTGGTCCCAACTGACGAACGTCGAGGTGCGGCCGGTGCCGGCAAGCACGATCGGCCGTCCGAGCACGGCAGCGACCGCGGCGGTGGTCGATCCACGGCGGCCCACGGCCGGGAGTTCGGCCAGACCGCGGCGGCGCAGGGTCTGCGCGGCGGCGGTCGCGGTCGAGAACGGGAACGTCCAGTCCACCGCCACGGCCAGCAGTCCTCCAGCGGCGTTGACGACGAGAACCACGGCCAGCACCGCCAGCCCGAGCGAGGCCACGACATTATTCTTCGCTCCGGCTGCCCGCTGCGCCTCCATCGCGAGCCACGCCGCCGCCAGGAAAGCGAGAAAGAAGTGGCCTTGATGACGCGCGTAGCCCTCGTACTTGATGTACTCGAAGGCCAGCAGGCCGGCGGTCGCGACGATCCACAGCAGCAATGCGGACGGCGAGCGCACGAACAGCAACGAGAACACGAGCAGCATCGCGGCGCCGACGGCACACTCTACCCGCGGGCTGCCGTCCAGCACGTGGGTGTTCCAGAAGTGTACCTGAGGGCGCGGTAGCGGCGTCACTCCGCGCGTCACCGTCGCCACCACGCGCGCCACGCGCGACGGCTCCAATTTCGTGCGCCATCCGCGCGCGAACGTCGAATCGGACGGCGGCACCATCTGTGCCACCGCTGCAACCATACTGACGCCGACGATCCCGGCCGCGATCCAACTGTGCGACGGCAAGGCGCGATCGCCCGGCGCTGCCCGCCAGAGATCAGCGAGCCAGGCCACGCCGAACGCCGCAGCCAGGATCACGCCGTAGATCGTCGTCTGCGCGAGAACCACGAGCGCGACGGCCAACGGCAGCGGCGCGCGGCGCGCGCGGCAAAAGACAGCGGCGGCCACGCATGTCGCGGCCAGTTCGATCGAGTAAGGTCTCGCGATCGACCCGTACTCGAAGAGCGGATAGTAGCCGACGGCGAACAGCACCCGGGCCCAGCGCGGGAACGGCGCGAACCTCGCAACTACCCACACAGCGACAGTCGCGAACACCGCGGTGACCAGTTGTACCGACTCGAAGCGGCCGGTAACGCGCTCGAGCGCAAAGACCAGGAAGTACCAGAACCGGGCGTGCCCCTCGTACGGCAACGCCCGCCACAGTTGCCGCAGACCGTCGCTGGCCAGCGCGATTCCCCATGGGCCCCACTCATCGCGCCACGGCTCGTGGGTAAAGAGCTTGGCCAACGACACCGCGAAAAACATCCCGGCGACCAGTCGGGCGAATCTCGTTTCCCCTGCGCTCATCATCTCTTCGCGACTGACTCGTCAGGCGGCTGCGCCGCTGGTTACGCCGCAACGGATGCGGTGCCGCGCCGCACACAGGCGCGGGTCACGCATCAACGCAAGATCAGGATCGGACCGGTAGACAGACGCAGAACGCGCTCGGCCACGCTGCCCAGAGCCAGGCGCCTCAGGCCGGTGCGACCGTGTGAGGAGATCACGATCAGCGACGCGTTAACCTGCTCCGCCAGCCGCGCAAGTTCGGCAGCAGGCTCGCCGGCGGCCGTGATCGTTTCCCAGACCACTTCCTTGCGGTACTCGGCCGGTACACGGTCGGCCAAAGCCTTGCGCACTTCGCCGTCGATGCGCGCGTGTTCCTGCGGAGAGAGAGTCGCGCTGTAATGCGGGTAGAGAGGATTGGGGATCCCGAAACCCTCGACCACGTGCGCGAGAACCACGCTGCCGCCGTGTTCTTTCGCCAACTGAAAGGCAACCGGAATGGCGACGTCGGCCTCCGCAGAAAAATCGGTTGTAACGAGGATCGTCTCAAACTTCATAGATCGCTCCGAAAACGACGCGGTCCCCGGCGGCGCATCACGCAAGACACGCGTCACCGTTCAAACGTGCGGCAATGATTGTCCGCGACCTCGAGCCGAGCAAACCAGCTTGGTCATGCGTCGCCCGGTTCGCCGATGCGGCGGCCCAGCACCAGGTTGGCGATCGCAACGACAGTTGCCGCCCCCAGGACGCTCGTGCCAGCGGTGGACAGAACTTGCAGCACCTGGAACTCAGGCAGGTACTCGTTGGCGCGAAACGACGCACCCTTCAGACCCAGCAGAAGTTGGGGACCGAACGACAGTACGGTGCCTATCAGGATGACTGCCGCCGCGCCGCACGCGATCCGGTCTGCAAAGCGACGACCTGCCAGGCGCGGCCAGATCTCGTGAACGCCAGCAAGAAAGGCCATCGCGAGCGTGGCCATCATCAACAGATGCAGCTGCGCGGTCGCGAAGGTCGTGTTGCCAAGAAGGGTACGGGTCGCCGGAATCCCCAGCGCCAGAGCGCAGCCGAGAACCGGGACAGCCATCGCCAGAAACCCCAGGGCATAGACCATCGGCGCGTCGATGCGCGTAATGCCCCGACGCATGATCGCCACCGTACGAAACACGACGGAACCGGCGGCGATCACCGCCACCGCGCACAGCACGAAAGACAGATCCTGCATCACCACACCGATCGACGGCGATGTTTCGGCGCCGCCCCACGCCCCGAGCCCGGCTACCGCCAGCAGAGCGAGCGTCCGGTTCAGGACACGGTCGCGTGCATCCGTGCCGCCGCCCGGCGCGCGTGCCGACACCACAGTGACTACGGTACCGAGCGCGGCCACCAGCACCATGCTCTTGGCCGGTGAGACAAAAAATCTGAAGAGCGTCTTGAACAGCAGCGGATCACCACCCGAAGCGGGATCAAACAGTGACGTCAATCCGTAGTGATCCAGCACGACGAGCAGCATGCAGCAGGCAAGGAAGGGCGCCGCGACCAACGCGCCGACGTTCGCGAACAGAAGCGAGGATGCCAGCGGCGTCAGCACGCGAGGCGCGGGCTGCGTTCGTCTCCACTGCATGATCGTAGCGATGAAGTTGACCGACATCGCCACCAGAGCGGCCGCCGCCATGAATACGCCGGCTGCCATCGGAACGACCCCGACAGCACTGAAGTGCCCGCCGAACTCGGCATCGAAGGTCCAGCCCACTTCGCTGCCTCCCGCGATGAACCCCGCCAGCACTGTCGCGCCTCCGGCGGCCGCGAGACACCAGGAAAGTGTCATCAGCCGCGGGAACACCAAGGTCCTCACGCCCAAAGCTTCGGGCAGCAGCGCGTAGCCCAGGACACCGGGAAACGCCGGCAGCGCCACGAAGTAGAACATCAGGGTGCCGTGCAGCGAAAGCAGAGCGCCGAAGGTCCGCGCGGCGAGGAAATCGAGTTGCGGCGTGAGGAGTTCGATCCGCAGCGGCAGGGCTGCGACAAGCCCACATACCGCAAATATCGCGGCCAGCGTCAGATGCCGCGCGGCAAAGCGCGCCGGATCATCGGTGAGCAGCCACGATCGCAAATTGGCGACCGGCACACCGCCCGGTTCCGTGTAGGACAGCGCAGAATCCGTGATTGGGGTCGAGGTCATGTTCACTCTCCAAGGGAGGATCGATGGGCACAAGAGCGGAAACTCATCACCAAGGCAGACGCGAGATGGCCGCAGCGAGCCCGACCATCGGCGCAGCATAACTGCCGCACACGGGGACGCAACGCGCCACGGGGTCACGTCCTCCGATCCAGCGGCTTGACGACCGCCGGGTCAGATGACGAATCGGGGCCGATGGGCAGGGCGGCGGGACTCTGCGCCAGAACGCCCGGTTGGCAGGTCCGGCGCGAGCCTGCTAGCACCAAGTCACGGAGACCTACCATGACGATACCCGCCGGCGACGCTCCACTCTTTGAAATACTCCATACCTGCCGTGCCATGCGCCGGCTCAAGCCGGACCCGATTCCCGAACAGCTGCTGCTTCAGCTGGTCGATGCGGCTCTTCATGGTCCCAGTGGCAGCAACGCCCAGAACTGGCGCTTCGTCATCGTCCGCGACGGGGAGCAGAAAAAGAAGATCCAGGCGCTGTGGCGCAAGACCTGGAACTTCTACCAGGAGACCCTCGCCAAGGCCGAGTTGCGCCCCGGCGAAAAGCCCGAAGATCGCCGGAAAGCAACCGCGACCGGCACCTACATGGTCGAGCACATCCACGAAGTGCCGGCGCTGATCTGCGTGTGCGTGGCCAAGGACGAAGCCATCGCCAAGGCTCTGGCATCACCGGCGACGCTGGTGAAAGCGGTGCAGAACTTCGGCCTGACCGGAGCTATCAAACTCGCAGCCGGCGGCGGGCGCACCCGCGGACTCATCGACGGCTCGACCGCCTACCCCGCGGTGCAGAACCTGCTGCTCGCGGCCCGGGCTCTCGGCCTCGGCGCGGTGCTGACCACGCCGCACTTCTTCGTTCCCGGCCAGTTCGAAGAGGTTCTCGGCATTCCTTCCACCGTGACGCTGGCCGCCGTGATTCCGCTCGGCTATCCGATGGGCAAGTTCGGCCCCGTAAAGCGCCCACATCCCCGCGAAGTGGTGAGCTGGGACCACTACGCGAAATGAACCGGCGTCCTCTGCCACCCGCGCCCGCAATGATTCGCCTGCGGCGTCCCGGCAGAGAACACGGTCGGGCATCGCGAGATAGATGACCGCCCCCACAACGCGCGAGCGTGAGCCGCTCCCCATCGACGCCGTCATCGCCGACATCGTCGCGTCGCTGGAACTCACACCAAACCTGGTTCTGCGCGCGCCCACAGGAGCCGGCAAGACCACGCGCGTGGCAGCGGCAATTCTCGACGCGCAGTCGTGCCACGGTACGGTCGTGTTGCTGCAGCCGCGGCGGGTGGCGGCGCGCGCGGCGGCGCGGCGCATCGCTTTCGAGCGCGGCGGCGAGTTGGGTGAAGAGGTCGGCTACGCCGTGCGCTTCGACCGCAAGGTGGGGCCGCGCACACGTCTGGTGGCAATGACCGAAGGCGTCTTTCTGCGGCGCCTCCAGGACGATCCGTTTTTGGACGGCATCGGCGCGGTGCTGTTCGACGAGTTTCACGAACGCAGCCTCGACGCCGACCTGTCGCTGGCGATGACGCGCAAAGTGCAGTTGGAAGCGCGCAGCGATCTCAGGATCGTGGTCATGTCGGCAACGCTCGATCCGGCCCCGATCGCACACTTCCTCGGCGACGCGCCCGTGATCGAAAGCCGGGGTCGCTTGTATCCGGTCGAAGTCCGCAATCTCGCCGTCGCCGCCGAGGCGCGTCTCGAGAATGCCGTAGCCGCCGCGGTCGAAATCGCGCTCGAACAGACTGCGGGCGACGTACTGGTCTTTCTTCCCGGCCTCGCCGAGATCCGTCGCGCCGGCGAAACACTGGCGGACACCGCCCGGCAACGAGGGCTGGTCGTCATGGAAATGTACGGCGATCTGCCCGCCGAAGAACAAGACGCGGTGCTGCGTCGCGCTCAGTTGCGCAAGGTAGTGCTGTCGACCAACGTGGCCGAGACCTCGGTAACGATCGACAACATCACGGCCGTGGTCGACTCGGGACTCGCGCGGGTGTTGCGCTTCGACCCTGCCGTAGGCGTGGACCGTCTGGAACTGACGCGCATCTCGCGCGCTTCGGCCGATCAGCGGACAGGACGCGCCGGTCGCACGGCGCCGGGGCTGTGCCTGCGTCTGTGGAGCGCTCACGACGACGCGTCGCTGAAAGCAAGCGAAGATCCGGAGATCCGCCGCGTCGACCTTTCTCGCGCGGTGCTCGAGCTTCGTACATGGGGAGAGCCGAGCGCTGCGGGCTTCGGCTGGTTCGAAGCACCGGAAGCCGCTGCGCTCGCCGCCGCCGCACGTCTTCTCGAAGACCTCGGCGCCGTCGACGAACGCGGCGTCACCGAACTCGGTCGCGAACTCGCGCATCTTCCATTGGCGCCGCGCATCGCACGCCTGCTGGTAGAGGGACGCACGCACGGCTGCGCGCAACAGGCGGCGCTGGCCGCCGCGATGTTGAGCGAACGTGATCCGTTTCGCCGTGACGCGTTTCGCGGACGCAGCGCTGCGACCACTTGCGAGTCAGACGTGGTGGAGCGGGTGCTGCTGCTCGAACGCTTCGCCGCCGCTGCGACACGTTCGCCGTCGGCGTGGCCCGAACTCAGTGTCGGCGCCGCGCACGCCGTATTGCGCGTAGCCAAAGACCTCGCAAGAAATTTACTACCGGGCACTGCTTCGATGCGGCCGTCAGAAGCACGCGGCAGCGGCAGCCGGAGTCACGGTGCTGGCGCCGAAGACGCCCTGCTGCGCGCACTGCTGGCGGCGTTTCCCGATCGAGTCGGGCGCAGGCGCCAGCGCGGCAGCGAGCGTGCGGTGATGGTCGGCGGCCGTGGCCTGCGTCTGGCCGCCGAGAGCGTCGTGCATACCGCCGAACTGTTCGTGTGCGTCGAACTCGACGGTGGCCGTCGCGGCGAGCGCTCGGAAACCCTGGTACGACAGGCCTCCGCGATCGAAGCCGAGTGGCTTCCTACCAGGCAGTCGCGTGCACTGTTCTTCGAAGATTCCACAGAACGCGTGGTCGCGGCGGAGCGGACCGCCTACCGCGATCTCGTCATCGAAGAAAAACCGCTGCCGCGCGTCGACCGCGCCGAATCTGGAAACTTGCTGGCCGAGCACGCTGCGCTTCAGCCAACCCGTGCACTGTCACTCGACAACGCCGACGTGCAGAGTTTGCTGGCCCGCGTACGCTCGCTGGCCCAGTGGATGCCAGAGCTGGGACTCACGACGTTCGATCAAGCTTCGATAGCCGATGTCGCACGAGAACTGGCCCAAGGACGCCAGTCTTTCGAAGAGACCAGGCGTGCACCTCTGCTCGAAGCGCTCAGGGCCCGCCTGACCCACGAACAACGCCGCGCGCTCGACCGCAACGCCCCCGAACATCTGGAGGTTCCGAGCGGCAGCCACATCCGTCTCGACTATGTGCCCGGCCGCGCACCGGCACTGGCTGCGCGCATCCAGGAGTTGTTCGGACTGACGGAGACGCCGCGCGTAGCGGCGGGACGCGTCGCCGTAGTGGTGCACCTGCTGGCTCCCAACGGCCGCCCTGAGCAGGTGACCGAAGACCTGGCCAGCTTCTGGCGCACTGCCTACCTCGAGGTGCGTCGCGAACTGCGCGCGCGATACCCCAAGCACTCGTGGCCGGAGAACCCGCTCGACGCCAAGCCGGAGCGCAAACCGGGAAGTTTCGGACGACGGCGCAACGCCTGAACACCTGTTCGCCGCAGGTACCGGTTGCCGCCTGCACCGGGCGCGAATACAAGCAGGTCACCGTGAAAGCCGCCGTCCTCATCACCTCATCGCCGATCGCCCACGACACCACCGTTTCGCTTCGGCAACGTCCGGCGCGGGGAGTTTCCGATTCCGGTCGCGGCAGCGGGAAGCTGTCGGAATCGAGACCGCGGCGGCAGGTCGCCACCAGCCTCGTCGTCATGGCCGCGGCGGCAGCAGCCGCGGCCACATGCGTATTGGGTTGCCCGAGCCCGGCTTCGGCCCAGACCCCGGTCAGCATCAGCGCCACCGACGGGTACTTCGACGTCTCGCGTATCGACGCCGACACCTGGGCCATCTCAGAACCCAAGTACTGGCAGAAGAACAATTCCTTCATCATCAAGGGACAAGTTCGCACGATCCTGTTCGACGCCGGTTCGGGCACCCGCGACATCAAGCACATGTCCGACAACGTCACGCGCAAGCCGACAACCGTGATTCCGTCGCACGTTCACTACGACCACATCGGCAGCATCGGCAGTTTCGATGAGATTGCCATGGTCGACCTGCCGATCAACCGCGAGCACACCGTCGACAACCGCTACACGCCATCGCTGGCGATGAGTCTGTCGCCGTTGGCGAGCAGCTTCATGGTCACTGAATGGTGGAAGCCCGGCGAAAAAATCGACATCGGCGGTCGCGTTCTCGAAGCCGTTTCGATCCCCGGACACTCGCCCGACTCGATCGCCCTTGTCGACCGGGCCCGTGGCTACGCATTCGTCGGCGACTTTCTTTATGCGGGGGAACTTTACACTTTTCTGCCGGGTGCCGATCTGGCCGCCTATCTTGAATCAACCAAGCGTCTGCTTGGCGACTACCCGGAAATACGAACCGTGCTGTGCGGTCATATGGGCACGACGATGCCGCGCGAGGCGCTGGTTGCGCTCCAGCAAACGCTCACCTCCATCCTCGAACAAAGAGCCGCACCGGAGCGCGTGTGGTGGCTCGGCGGACTGGTCAAGAGGTACCCCGGTCAGAGCTTTTCGATTCTGACATGGTAGAGCACGACAGCGCCCAGGCCCTGGTCGTCTCCGGCTTTCTCGGCTCAGGCAAGACAACGCTGGTTCGCCATCTCCTCGAAGAGGGCCAGCGTCAGGGCATCCGCACCGCGGTCGTCTCCAACGAGTTCGGCGAACTCGGCATCGACGAAGCCTTGCTGGCGGACGCCGCCGCCGACTACGTGGAGTTGTCGGGAGGCTGCGTGTGCTGCCGCCTCTCCGACGACCTGCTGCGCACACTTCAGGAACTGTGGGAGAGGGCCCGTCCCCAGCGCGTCATCGTCGAGACATCCGGCGTGGCCCTGCCCTACGACACGCTGCTGAACTTCTGGCGCGATCCGGTGCGGGGCTGGGCCCGCGACGAAACCGCGATCGTCGTGGTCAGCGCCGAGCAGGTTGCCGCCGGCCGCGACCTCGATCCTGTTTTCATCGATCAGATCTGCTCGGCGGACCTCCTGGTTCTCAACAAGACCGACCTTGTCAGCAGCGAAGACTGCGTACGCGCGGAAGCCGAGTTGCAGCGGATACAACCGGGCGTAGCTATCGTGCGCTGCCGCTTCGGCACGATCGACGAGAGAATCGTGTTCCCGCCGTCGCCGGCGGGCGTGAAGCCCCGCGACCACAGTCCCGAGAACAGGATCCTCGCTGGTGACGGCACCGCCGCTCGCACTCGGCAAGACCACACCCACCGTCATCACGATGATTACTGCAGCCGGGAGATGGTCGTCGACGGCATCGTCGATCCCGAAGTCCTGCTCGGCGAACTGTCGGAGCGCGGCGCGCTCAGGGTGAAGGGTTTCGTCGTTACCGCCGCCGGAGTACGACTCGTCCAAGGAGTGGCGGGACGTATCGAAATCCAAGTCCCGCCGGCGCCTCCGCCCGGGCATCTCATCGGACGCCTGGTAGTCATCGAACGCGTGGACGGATAACTCCTCGCGACACAGGGATTCGAAACCGGCCAGACCCGCAGCGACACACCATGGACAACCGGTTCACAGGAGAAAAAAATGGTTAGATCACGAGGAAGCGCCTCCAAGGGACGGGGCTCTATCGAAAAGGAAGCATACGTTAGCCTTACCACGTACAAGCGCGACGGCTCACCGGTGGCCGTACCGATCTGGCACGCGGTTGTGGGCAGCAGGATTTATATGTTCACCGAAGCTGGATCGTTCAAGGTCAAGAGGCTGGGCCGAAACTCGGATGTAGAACTGGCCGCCTGTAACTGGCGCGGGGTAGTGCGGGGACCGAGTTGGAAAGGCACCGGGCGCATCGTCACCGAACCGGCCCTGATCGCGAAAGCCTACGGGAGTCTGGACCGCAAGTACGGATGGCAAAAGTGGCTCGTCGATGTGCTGTCAAAACTCTCGGGACGCTACCACGCCAGGGCCGTCCTCGAGATCACCTTGGCGCGCTGAAGTGGCTTAGTTAGCGGGAAAAACCGAAGGGGCGGCACCCCGGCCGCCGCACGGGATCGGCCCTTTCACGGTTTGACACTTCGATGCGTTCCGGGCGACACTGGCGACACGTTGAGTCGGTTACTTTTCGACAGTCCTGGGG
This sequence comes from uncultured bacterium, assembly GCA_903893315.1. GTDB lineage: Bacteria > Desulfobacterota > Binatia > UBA1149 > CAITLU01 > CAITLU01. The sequence continues at coordinate 30,701 of CAITLU010000024.1, read as the reverse complement.
AGGGTTCTAGGTCATGATCAACACAAAATCCGTGGTTCTTATGTCAGCCGTTGGCTTCGCAGTGCTCGCGCTTGGCGCCTCACAGGCCAGGGCCTCCGGGAATGTCTCCGTCTCCGTCAACTTGGGCGTCATGACAGTGACCGGCGACGCGGCCGACAACTCGGTCGTCATCGAGGGTACGCTCGACACCAGCGTATTTCTGGTAACTCCCGGCGATGGAAGCACCACCATCAATGGTGCGTCGAGCCCTTACACTACCCCAGTCGCCAATCACGAAGTCTACATCGACATGGGAGGCGGCTCCGACGACTTGGTGATGAACAACGTGACCATCACCCGCCTGTGCAAGATCACTACCGGCATCGGTGATTCTTCTGTGACCATGAACAACGTGGTTCTCAACAAGCAGCTGCGACTGACCATGGGTGACGGTACCAACCTCATCGACATGAACAACACCGACATCTCCGAGCCGAGCAAAATAGTCACAGGCAACGGCCCGGACTCGGTTCTGTTCGACGACGTCGAGTATCGCGGTGGCATCACGACCAAGAACGGTGACGACATCGTCGTCCTCGCAAACTCGCACCACGTCGATCCTAAGGGGAAGCTGGCCGTCAAAACCGGCAACGGCGCTGACCAGTTCACGCTGACCGATGCCAACTGGCGGGGAAAGATCCTCGTCAACACGGGCAACGACGTCGACACGGTGACGGTGGGAAACATCACGGTCGGAGCTTACGTCAAGATCACCGGCGGCCCCGATGCCGACGTGCTGATCGACAACGGCGGCCACACTGGAACACCGCAGTTCATCTCTTTTCCCTGAGCCGCCGGGGCGTCAGCGGACTCGCGTCACGGGACGCGCAGATCTGAAGACTAATGGAAACAAGGAATAGGGGTCGTCCACACAGGACGGCCCTTTTTTCTTGTCCGCTTCAAACTGGTGCAGGAGGTTCGCAATGTCCGACTGGAACGATCACTTCAGCACCGTAGCCGAGAGTTACCGCCGATGGAGGCCGGGTTATCCCCGCGCGTTGTTCGACTATCTGGCCACCACCGCACCAGGCCGCGGTCTGGCCTGGGACTGCGCAACCGGCAACGGACAAGCCGCGACCATGCTCGGCGAAGTATTCACGCGCGTGCTTGCTACCGACGCCAGCGCCGCACAGATCGCCAGCGCCGAGCCTCATCCCCACGTCGAGTACCGGGTCGCGCGCGCCGAGTGTTGCCCTTTCAACGACGCCTCCGTTGACCTCGTCACTGCCGCGCAGGCCCTGCACTGGTTCGACATCGAGGCTTTCTGGCGCGAAGTGCACCGAGTCCTGCGGCCCCACGGTGCAGTGGCAGTTTGGGGCTACGGCCTTGCGTCAGTGGATCCCGGGGTCGACGAGGCGATCAGGGAGTTCAGCAGCAGGACCGTGGGGCCATACTGGCCGCCCCAGCGCGGCATCGTCGACGCGTCTTACGCCGGGGTATCTTTTCCATTCGAACTGCTTTCGGCACCGTCTTTTTCGATGACGGCCCACTGGAGCCTCGACCACATGCTCGCCTATATCGGCACCTGGTCATCCGTGGACGGGTATCGACAACAAAAGGACGAAGATCCGATGCCGGCCTTCGCCGAAAGGCTCGCCGGAGTCTGGAGCGACCCTCAGCGGCGCCGCGAAATCTCGTGGCCCCTCATCCTCAAGGTCGGACGGGTCTAGCGCTCCACATCGTCACCGGCACGCACGTCAGGCGTGCCGAACCCTTTGGCGCTGACGATCCCCGCGTCCGTCACTGCGGGGATTTCTGCGTGTCGCAATCGACCGATAGACCGGCGCTGATGCAGTCGAACCAGCCGTCCAGACGTCGGCGCAGATCATCGTCAGTCGCGCTCAACTTGGCGTAGTCCGGGTTGCTCGGGTTCTTGGCCTCGTCGATGCAGTCCAGGGACTCGCTCTCTTCGGGGTTGCTGCCGAGGTCGAAGAGAGCGACCGACTTGCTCGGGTTGCCGACCCCTACGCCGCCACCGCCCATAAGTTTCCACGCCGCCGCACGGCATCCGTTGCAAGTTGTTTCCACCTGAACGCATCTCTCATCCCGGCCACAATCAACGGCCGACCAGCAGCGCTGGAACGCAGCCGGATCACATTCGTCACCGACCGGATCCAGCGCTCCACCGGCGGGTTCAGCCGTACAACGACTCAGATAACTCGAATCGGTACTTGGAACGCAGTACGTACCGCTGGCGATGCACATGGTGCCGCTGCAGTCACCATCGCTCTCGCAGACATCGCAGGATCCACCGAGGCGGCTGCGGTCCAGTGTTCCGGACGCTGCGTCCGGCCCTTGTTCACCGACATAGCTGCAAATCTTCGCCGCGCCATTGCAGTCGGCATTGCCGCTGCAACCGTCGCTGTAGTATCCACTGCGAACGGAAATCATCTGCGGCTCGCTCGGATACGACGCGAAGGCAAAATCACGTACCGGCGTTCCCGCTCCCACCAGCGCCGGCAGCATCGTTCTGCCCGCTATCAACCTCGACACGCAAGATCCGCCACCAACCGCCGCGCAATCCTGGTCGCTGTCGCAGAGACTCGGCCGACTGACGTTCCTGCCGACGCACGCCTTGATCTCGTATTGATCGTCTCCGTGGTTCGGCGCACAGCCCGCCGCATCCAACACGGTCGGCAATATGTCCACCTGACTGGCGACGAACGGATCGCCGCGCATATGTCCGCCCGGTGCCGCACTTCCCACGCCCAGACCCGGATCCCACGCCAGCAATCCGACACGCAGACCGCCGTCGAACGTCGAGCCCTTTCCCTCGCGCAGGATCGCGCTGCCGTAGGGTGCGTTGGTCTGGCCCTGGTCGGCAGTGAACAGAATCAGGGTTCGCTGAGCGAGATCGGTCACGCAAGCCGCTCCGGGTGTCCCTCCGCAGTCGCCGTTGGACGCGCACTTCAAGCCGGCTGTCTCCGGCGACGACTTGCTGTTGCAGACGCCGCCTTCCAGGGTCTCGATCACCTTGCCGATAGCGGCGTCCACTTCCTCGAGCGAACTCCAGAACCTGTCGGCGGTGCCTGGAGCGTTAGTCACCAGGCCCGCCGTCGAGTAGTGCGCCAACGTGCGCACCGGAGCGTCCATGGGTTCGTGCAGCGAGTGCAGAGGAATAGTGAGGAAGAACGGTTCGTCGGCATGACGACCGATAAAATTGGTCGCCCAGTCGCGGTAGACCCGCGTGTCGTACATGCAGCCTTCGAGCCCCGAATCGAGATAGCTAGCATCGGAGTTGCACGGGTAATGGGATTCACCGGTGAGAAGATCACGCTCGCCGTCCTTGAACCAAAATTTCTTGGCCGTCCCACCGGCGTCGATCTGCTTGTTCTTGAAATAGTAGAGACCTTCCAAAGGCCCGCGCGTCGGAGTCTTGGCGCGTGGCGTGCAGCAATCCAGATTCAGATCCGCATCGTCAGGATGGCAGGCAGTCTGATTTCCGGGGCCGACGTTCTGGCCCCACGCCACGCAGGTGTCGTGGTCGCTAGCACCAGCCCGGCACTCGGAATCCGAAGCACAGGGCGTCGGGTCGAGTTCATAGCAGAAGTTGTCGTCACTGCTCACGACGTCACGCCCTTCCGCGCACGCGCAGCGTCCAGGGCCACCCGGACACGCGGCGTCACACTGCGAGCTCGTTATGCAACCTGGAACCGCCGCCGCCAGCGCCGCGTTGTTGCAATAGAAACCCTGGCGGTAATTCGCCGGTGGGTTGTGCGGCATCGGCGGCGGACCGCAGAGCAACTGGCTGTCCTTGAACGGAACCCGGCTCGCTCCGCGGAAGAATACCGCCTCGTCAGCGCCGCGTTGCCAGGGAGTCTGGTTCGCGTGTTCCTTGCTTCCCAGATGCCACTTGGCGAGATGGCCGGTGGAATAACACGGAGTGTTCTCGTCGTCGTCCTTGCATCCCGGCAGTCCCTTGAGCAGGTCGCCGGCCGTCAGTTCCGAAATTTCCAGTTTGCTCCCGTTCAGACTCACTCCGACCTGTCCCGGATAACGACCGGTGAACATCGAAGCGCGGGTCGGCGCGCACTTTGCCGAAGTGGCGTAGAAACGCCGAAACGCAAGCCCCTCTTCTACCAGTTTGCGCAAGCCACCGTGTGACGACAATACGTCCGTGTTGGCATCGCAGGTCCCGGTTTCTTCGCCGCAGAGATTGCCGGCTTGATTACGTTCGACGTAGCGGAAGGAGTCGGCGTTGGTCGCAGAAACCACCGTCTGATCGCCGTCGAGATCCACGGGAACCACCAGCGATGACGAAGAGGTCGGGTGCAGGAAATTGTCTCCGAGCGAACACAGGCCGCTCGGACAGTTACGCGAAGCGTAGAACCTGGCCATCGCCCTGTTGTATTCGGGCAGTCGCAGGGCGCCTTCCGTGAGCACCGGGTCCGGCAGGGTCCGCGGAGGGTTGTTCTGGTCCGGCCACACCAACGGCGTGTTGAAGAACGGAAGATCCGAGGGGCTGGAATCGTCGAGCACGAACAGGATCACGTTCTGCGGCCGCGGGACGTTGGAACCCGCACCGCAGAAGCCCGCTGCGGCTGCCGGCGCGGCCCCCAGCAGCATCGACGAAACCGCCATCGCCACGCCGGCCACGCTCTTGCCCGCTTTCGGAAACCTCATGATCCGACCTCCAGTCCCTCAGCCTTCTACCGAATATCTGCGGTTGCAGTTCAAACCGGCGAGGGCCGGTTCGATTTACCCGCGGGTGTTCCCGACACGGGTTTTTCCGCGACGGTTTTTCTTGTGCCCCAGGGGAGCCTCGCTGTCCAGTTACTTTCCGCGACAACGGGGCGGGCGGCGCACGAAAGGAAGATCAAGCCAGGTGTCGTCCTGCTCGGTCTGGTCGAGACAGCGAAACGACACTCCGCCGACTCCCTTCAAGTCGAAAGGCTCGATCAGAGGATAGAGCCCCGCCTTCTGAAATACCTTGTCATTGTTCGGCAGAAACTGCGGCTTCCGCTCGTTCTTGATGCGGCCCTGGAAACCCAGCACGCGCATCCAGTCGGGCACGAAGTGACGCTCGACGTTATAGCGGCGGTTGCCGTTGGTATCGACGTAGATGCTGCCTGTGTCGGCGACGGTAAGGTGAAGGTCGAGGGTCTCGGGCCAGTAATGGGTGTGCCCGAAGTCGTACATGATCTTCTGCGCAGCCTGAGAATCGTTCGGATCGATCCCCGGGAAAGGCTTGCCAGCCACCCGGTTGTCGAGTTCGTTGTTGACGACGAGTACCACCTGGGCCGAGTACTTCTCGGTGACGGCCTTGTAGTCGGCGCGGATCGGAAACGCTCGGTCTTGACGATGTCGATGTTCATGCCGTTATTGACACGCCACTTGACGCCCGGCGGGACCAGCGCCTCGATCCTCTCCGAGTTGGCCTTGGTGATCTGGCCGCCAGGCACGACCTGGGCGGATGATTCGGGGCACGGGCCAAAGGACGACGAAACTCGCGACCCCAAGCAGGGCCCCAAGGCGGAAAACCACAGTGGTCGGCACACCGCGATTCTCGCCGCGCTGCCCCGCGGAAGGCAACGGAGAAAAGGCAGCCAACGGACGAGACGCAGGAGGCCCGCCGGCTCCCGCAACGCCAAGCCCGCAGGCTCTTGCAAGGCCCGGGACCGGCCGGTTCGGCTCTTAGATCGCGCGCAAGCGCGGCTTCAATGCCGCACCTCCCAAACAAGCGTTTGCCGCCGCAAACGCGTGCTAAGTATTTTGCGGGCAGGGCGTGCGCCGAGGCTCGCCCGCGACCTCTCGGGCCGCCGGAGAAAGCGCGGTCAGGGCTTCGGGTGAAATCGAGTTACGTCTCCTATCTCCCTATTATCCCACGCAGACACGCCGATCCCAGGAATCGAGCGGACGGTGCATCCTCCCACAACGCAAGCTGCTCCCTCTCTCCCTCGAAGCGACCCGAGGCTGAAATGCGCGAGAGCCAAGAAGTGCGACTGCGACGACTTGACGCTCGCAGGAACGCGGCCCACTGTCGGTTTCGCGCACCGGCCGGATCGCGGCCTGGATTGTTTCGAGCGGGGTGCCGGCTCCCATCCGGACCCCCTCGTCGGAACCACGCCACTAACAATCACTGCACGAACTCCTCCCCCTGCCCCGTTCCGGTCCGGTGCGCGCATCGCGCACTCCGGGTCCGCCGCGGCCAATCACTCGCTCACGCCCACGAGCCTCGCCGTCAACGCCGTCATGCATTCGTCCGGAACGGTTTCGCGTTCACTGGAGGCACCGGCCGGCAACCGCTAAGACTGCGCTGGCCGCAGAGCCCTGGCGTAAGTAGGACCGCGACCAACCTTGAAGTCGGCAGGATCGGGCAGGACATGAAGCGCATCCTTTTCCTATGCGTGGCCAACTCGGCCAGAAGCCAGATGGCCGAAGGTCTCGCTCGCCAACTGCTGGCTGGCCACGCCGAGGTCCAGAGCGCGGGATCCAAGCCCTCGACGGTCAACCCCTACGCCATCGAAGCGATGGCCGAGGTCGGCGTCGACATCTCCCGGCATCACTCCAAGTCGGTGGACGAGATCGACCCGACCACGATCGACTTGGTCGTCACGCTGTGCGCCGAAGAAGTCTGCCCGCTGCTGCCGGGCCGGATCCAGCGTCTTCACTGGCCGATCGCGGATCCGGCCTCGAGCGTCCCGGATGTCGAGACCGGAGAAACACGAAGGCGATTTCGGCTGGCCAGGGACGAGATCCGCGAAAGGCTGCACTCGCTGAAGTCCGTCCTGGTCGGCCAGGATAAGTGACCAAGCTCACTCACGGAGCTATCTCCAAAGAGAACAAAATATTGCGGCCGAGCTCCCCTGCCTCGTTGACGTGGGCTTTGCCATCGTGTTTCCATCGTCTGAAGACGACCCGAGGGGGAGCGCACCATGTCGGTTGGGAATCTTCGCTATGCGGTACTTGGCCTGATCGCCTCTAAATCCGACGGTATCCACGGATATCGCCTGCGCGGCGAATGCGAAGCCATCGCCGATGAGTTCTGGTCGCTGAACTACGGGCGGCTCTATCGGATACTCGACGAACTCGAGAAGGCGGGCGAACTCTCCGTCGCGGACGAGATCCAAAAGGGGCGGCCCAACCGGAAGGTCTACCGCATCACGCACGACGGAAAGCAGAACCTCGACGACTGGCTGCTGGCTCCGGTGCGTGAAGACGCACAACCTCTACGCGACGAATTGATCCTCAAGCTGCTGTTTCTCGGACCGGACGACATCGACCGCGTTTACACGATGATCAAGCAGCAACGCAGTGTCTACCTCACCAGACTCGCAAGGATCACCAGGCGACGACGAAGACTCGAGAAAGCCGGCGTCGACATGCGCGCCACCGAAATCGTCCTCGACGGTGCGGAAATGCGTGTACGGGCCGACCTGACCTGGCTGGAAAGCATCGAGCGCCGATTGATCAAACAGGGCTGAGGCAGGCCGCAAGATGATCCACTTCGACGCTGTCCAGAAAGCATTCGGCCACGGCACCACCCGTGTCGAGGCCCTTCGCGGCATCGACTTCGACGTGCCGCGAGGACAGATGTGCGCGATCATGGGACCGAGCGGATCGGGCAAGAGCACCCTGTTGCACCTGGTCGCCGGACTCCTGCACCCCGACCACGGTCGCGTCCTGCTCGGGGACCGAGAACTTTCCGCCATGAGCAGCGACGACCTGTCACTCATGCGCAGGCGCGAAATAGGGATCGTATTCCAGTTTTTCAATCTGCTTCCGTACCTGACCGCTGACGAAAACGTCGCACTGCCTCTGCGACTCGACGGCATAGCCCACGACGAGGAACGCGAGAGAGTCGCAAGAGCGATGGACATGGTCGGGATGACGCACCGGAAAAATCATCAAGCCAACTCTCTGTCAGGCGGAGAAATGCAGAGGGTCGCGATCGCACGCGCGCTAGCCATTTCGCCGTCGGTAGTCCTCGCGGACGAGCCGACCGGAAACTTGGACTCGATTGCCGGCCGCCAGATCATCGAGCTGCTGCGCATGCTCAACGAAGACCTCGGGGTGACGACCTTGGTCGTCACCCACGACCCGGTGTGGGGATCGTTCTGCGATCGGATCGTCAGAGTCAGTGACGGCAGGATAACCGAAGACATCGCACTGACGGGAAGCGGCGGCGCCGGTCGCGCCTGACGAAACCCGTTCGCTTCCTGCGACTACGCCAGAAGGCCAGGACAAGGACGCTTCACCAGCGGATCGCCATCCCGGCGGAACTCCAGGTGGAACTCTCTGCCGTATGCAGCACGAGCAGATCTCCGGCCGCAAGTCTCCCTTCGCGCTTGAGTTCGTCGAGCAGCAGCAGGATCGACGCAGAGACCGTGTTCCCGACGCGGTCGATGTTGACCGGAATCTTCTCCGGCGGAAGTCCGTAGGAAGCACCTATCCTGTGCATGTTGCCTGTGGCCTGGTGGGTCACGAAAAAACGCACGTCATCGGTACCAACGCCGAGCTTCTTCATCACCCTCTCGGCGGCCTCGGCGGCGAGCCGCCCGCCTTTGGCGAGCACACGCCTGAAGTCGTGATAGCCGAGATCGTCACAGCTGGAGAATCGCTCGAGTGACGGAGGCGTCGCAGACAACATTCCCGGGAACATCACACCAGGCTCTTCGTCGAGTTGTGCCAACTCGATATCGAGGAGTTCAATTTTCGGTTCGCGCGTCCCTTCCGTGCCCAGCACCCACGCGCCCGCACCATCGGCGTACAATACCGAATTCAAGCAGTGGTCCTTCGGAATCGTTGGTCCGAAGCGGAAGAACGGCGAAAGCGTTTCCGCCGCGACTACCAATGCGCGGCGCGCGCGGCCCGAAGCGAGCATCGCTTCAGCAAGTGCGGTGCCTCGAAACACACCGGTACACGGAGCGCTCAGAGTAAACCCCAAGGCTCCGACCAGCCCGAGTTTCCTGGCGACCAGCGCGTCGAACGGCGGATTCAGACAGTCGGGAGTCGTGGTGACCGCGACCAGCAGATCGACCTCCGCAGGATCGATCCCCGCGTCCGCCAGCGCGGCCGCGCCGGCCGCCGCCGCCAGGTCGCTGCAGCGCTGCCCTTCGGGTGGATCAGCGCTCTCGACACCTCGCGACCAGCGACGCTCGTCCACCCCGAAGAGTTCGCGGATCCGCCCGTGCGGCATCCCGGTCAGAGCCTCGATCTCGGCGTTGAGAACAACCCGTTGCGGCAGACTCGACCCCACCCCGAGAATTCGCATCGCAGTCATTCGCGATCGATCCCGAGGCGCGCCACGCGCCGGCGGCGTGGCCCCACGCCGTCACTCATAACGAACAGCTTCCAGCGCTGAGATCCGCAGCGATGCCCATCCACAAACCACGGCGGCAAGATACGCAGCGCAGACGGTCAATACCAAGCACAAGCCGGCGCCCCACCAACCGAACACGAACTCGAGAACATAGCCGACCAGTACCGGGTAGCTGAACTCGACCCAGACCCAGGCCGAGACAGCGCCGACCAGCACTCCGAGCAGCGACGCCGCGATGCCGACACACAGCGCCTCGAGTACCATCACGCGAACCAGTTCGGAGTCGCGCATCCCGACGAGACGCAGGACCGCCATCTCCCACTGACGGTCGAGAATATTGGATGCCAGCAGATCCGCGATGCCGACCAGCGTCAGGAACAGCACCAGCAGCTTGATCGTATCGATGTCGGCGAACGCCGCTCCTATCATTGCGTCCACGCGCTCAATCATATCGCCGGAGCGAAGGACCGAAAGGTTGAAAGATGCGCCGAGCTGAGTCGCGACCTGTTCACGAAGATCATCGACGGCGGCGCCATGCACCAGGTTGACGGCAAAATAGTTGACGGCGTCGTCATGCCATCGGTCGGCAAGAACCTGCCGTGAGATGATCAGCGACCCTTTGTCCGACACGTAGTCGGGCAGCACTGCGACCACCGGCAATTCGACCGTTCCTGTAGGCGAGTCGAGTCTTACGCGCCCCGCGTATGAGTCCTGCGAGAAGTGTCGCGCGAAGTTCTCCGACACGGCGGCCGCCTCTCCTCGCCGGATGCGCGCACTTGCCTCTACAACACTCGCGACTCCCAGCGGCCGCGCCTCTTGGAGTGCCACGTCGAGAAGACCCGAGCTCAGCGCCGACAACGCAATCCGCTCACCACGGAACATCACGCCTTGGACAACCCGCAGAGTCTCTACGCCCTTGACGCAAGCGAGTTCATGCAGCCGACCCTCGACAATTCCGGCAGTCGGCGCGGAGAGCCATCCGCCGTCGGTGATAGGCGACGACACCAGGGCATCACCCGCGAACCCGTACCAGTTGGTGACCGACTGACGAAAACTCGCGACCAGGCTTCCCGCCCCGACGGCTACCGCGATGCAAAGCGCGATGGCGGCGGAAGTGATCACGCTGCGTTCCAGGCTTCGGGCGAGATTCTCTGCTGCCAGCCTCCCCGGCATACCGAGGAAACGAGCGAGCGCGGTCGCAGCGAAACGCCACGACGAAATGACCACAGGGATCCCGACTATCACCGCAGCCAGCACCACCGCCACGCCGCCGAAAGCGCACCATGCGGAAGATGACGTTCGTACGCCCCACCAGATCGCGGCGCCGCCCGACGCGAGTCCCGAGACTCCACCCGTAAAGACCCGCCACGGCAGCGCCCAACGCGCCGAGTCCGAATGATCGCCGTGCCGTCGCTGCAAGCACAGCGGATCTATTCCGCGCAGCCGCCGCGCCGGCAGAAGAGCCGACAACATGGCCGTCAACACGCCGCCCGCCGGATGCACGACGAACAGCATCGCACGATTGAGCGAGCGAACGGGTTCGCCGAGCGATAGCGAATAGTTCAGCCGCATCCCTTCAGCGACATCGCCGATCACCACGCCCGCCAGCATCAGCCCGATGCCGACTCCCATGATCGAGCCGATCGCCCCGAGAATACCGGCCTCCGCCATGATCAGCGCCACCAGTGCATTCGGCCGCGTCCCGATGGCGACAAGCATCGCCGCGCTGGATCTGCGCTGCGCGACCAGCGTCACGGTCGACGCATAGACGATGAAAACCGCGGCCATCAGTGCCAGCGTACTCATGCCGACCAACGTCGCGCGCAGCCCACGCACCGTGCGTTCAGCTACCGCCCGCCTCTGCAACGGCTCCGCAACGATCAACGAGGGACCCGCCAGGACCTGAAGTTCGCGCTCTGCGACATCCACGTCCGTGCCGGCAACCAGACGCACGGCAATCTGATCTATCAGCGACACCTCCAGATCGCCTCGCGTTCCGACAACCGGCTGAGCTGCGGGCAGGTACATGGCCGCGAGACGCCCGCCGAAGACTTCGCCAAGACCTTGGGCGGCAAAGATGCCCCTGACCGTGTACTCGTGAAGCCCATCGACGCCGCTCATGCGGATCTTGTCTTCGAGGTGCAGGCCTCGCTCGCCGGCCAGCTTCTGCGTGACGAACACCGCGCGCGGGTCGTTCAGGATAGTGAAGTCGTCCTTGGTGCGTTCGAGTACGTTGACGTCGAACAGTTCCAGCACTTCCTTCTGCAGGACGTCGATCCCGAACAGATCGACCGTCTCGGGCCTCTCGCCCTCGATCCTCACCGAGCCGCGCACCAGGGCCGCCGCCTGTGCCACCGCCGGGTGCCCGCGAATCCTGTCCAGCGTCTCTTCAGGAAAACCGATTTCACCGCTGCCGCAGGCGATCTCCAGGTCGGCCTTGCCCGCAATGCGTTGGAGATCGGCGGTGAAGCCGTCGACGATGCTGTCGGTGGCCACGCGCATCGCCGTCAGCAGCGCCACTCCAGTAGCGATCGAGCCCACGAACAACGCCACCCTGACGGGCCTCGCTCGCAGTTCGCGGCGGCTCACCCACCACAGCAGAGTCAACAAACCTCTCACGCATCCTCAGCGACGGGGCTGCCCGGGGACGCGGCAGGCAAAGGGCCGAGTTCCACCGGCCCACGCCGTCGACGAGCGATCGTAGCGACGGAGTGCCGGCGACCCTAGAGTCGCAGGCGATTCCCTATTTCGAATCGGAATAGGTTGAGCGTTGACCCGAGCGTTGACGGCAGTGGCCGCGAAACTACCGACATCTCACCGGCCTCGCCTTCACGGGCGCAGCGGCGATCCGCACCCACACATCCTCGACGCCCTTCCCCTCGACGCCGCCCTCAACCGCACTCCCCCTTTTGTTCGCACCCCCTGCAACGCATATCTATTCCCCCGCCGTCCGAACGAGCAGACAGGCCAAGAGGAACTTTCGCGTGCCCATCGATACCCGACCCAAGTCACCGACGCCTTCGGGCGCCGGCGCAGATGCCGCCGACACCGCCGTCCCCGCCGCTTCCGGAGGGAGTGACTTCATCCGTCAGATCATAGCTGCCGACCTCGCCGGCGACGTCGCGGCGGGCAGGCCAAGGCGAACCATAGTCACGCGCTTTCCGCCCGAGCCGAACGGCTACCTCCACATCGGCCACGCCAAGGCCATCTGTCTCAACTTCACCGTGGCGGCCGAGAACGGCGGGCGCTGTCACCTGCGCATGGACGACACCAACCCGAGCAAGGAAGACGTCGAGTACGTGGACTCGATCACCGCGGACGTGCGCTGGCTCGGTTTCGACTGGGGGCCGCACTTCTACCACGCGGCCGACTACTTCGAGCGCCTCTACCTTTTTGCCGAAGAACTTATCTGCAAAGGCAACGCTTTCGTCTGCGACCTGAACGCGGAGCAGATGCGCGAGTATCGCGGCACGCTCACCGAACCCGGCCGCCACAGCCCATGGCGGGAACGTTCGACGGACGAGAACCTGGATCTTTTCCGGCGTATGCGCGCAGGCGAGTTCGCCGGCGGCGCACGGACCCTGCGCGCCAGGATCGACATGGCCGCACCCAACATCGCGATGCGCGACCCGGTCATCTACCGCATCCAGCACTCTTCACATCACCGCAGCGGCGACAAGTGGTGCATCTACCCGATGTACGATTTCGCCCACTGTCTCTCCGACGCCATCGAAGGCGTCACCCATTCGTTGTGCACGCTGGAATTCGTACCGAATCGAGCTCTCTACGACTGGGTGCTCGACCACGTGGATCTCAGCGCGCATTCTTCACGACCGCGGCAGTTCGAGTTCGCGCGCCTGAACCTCACCTACACCGTGATGAGCAAACGTACGCTGAGGTTGCTGGTCGAGGAAGGGCACGTGCGCGGCTGGGACGACCCGCGCATGCCGACCATCTCCGGCATGCGCCGGCGCGGCTACACGCCGGCCTCTATCCGCGCTTTCTGCGAAGGCATCGGCATTGCGCGCAGCGACAACCTGGTGCAGTTCGCGCAGCTCGAGTTCTGCGTACGCGACGACCTCAACCGCCACACGCCGCGCGTGATGGGCGTGTTGCGGCCGCTCAAGATGGTGATCGAGAACTACCCTGATGGCAGGGTCGAGTACCTCGACGCCGTCAACAACCCGGAAGATCCGTCGGCTGGAACGCGCAAGGTTCCGTTCTCGCGTGAACTCTACATCGAGCGCGAGGACTTCCAGGAAGATCCGCCGAAAAAGTTCTTCCGCCTCGCCCCGGGCCGCGAGGTCAGACTCCGCTACGGTTATTTCATCACCTGCACGGGCGTCGTGAAGAACGAGGCCGGCGATATCACCGAGCTTCGCTGCACCTACGACCCGGCCACCACGGGTGGCAACGCGCCCGATGGACGCAAAGTAAAGGCAACCCTGCACTGGGTAGCGGCAGCCCATGCCCTGCCCGCCGAAGTACGCCTCTACAATCAGCTCTTCACGCGTGAAAATCCGGCTCGGGTCGAGGAAGGCGCGACTATCTTCGACTACCTGAACCCGACTTCGCTCGAGTTGAATACCGAAGCGAGATTGGAAGAGAGTCTGACGTCGGCCGCGCCGGGTCAGACGTTTCAGTTCGAGCGGATGGGCTATTTCACCGTGGACCCCGACTCACGCACGGGAGCCCTGGTATTCAACCGCACCGCGACTCTCAAGGACGAATGGGCCAACGTGCTCAAACGCGGCGCCGAGGGCTGAGTCGAAACGAGGCCGCTCAGTCGGCGACTTTCAACACGAAGCGATCCATCGCCAGGCGCGCCTTGGGAATCGTCTGCAGGTAGGGAAGAACGCCCGCCGGGCCGAGAATCTCGTCAACCACAGTGCGTTCGCCCTCGGGCAGTACCGCGTAGCGCCGCGCGGTGCGCTGGTGACGCCACACAGAGTAGGCACTGGCGATGCGCTGCTCGCGCACACCGAGCACGTTCTGCTCGACCATTCCGAGTACGCGCGGAGCCTCTTCGCCGACGGCGAGCGCGCTGACCGCTTCCTCGACAAAGGCGCTCACGGCCATCTGCATCGGCACGAATACCCGACCGATCTCGGCCAGGATCGGCAACAACGTCTCGTGCACTTCGGGAGGTTCGGCCCACGGCGACGGCGGTGCCGCGTCGTTTACCTCGTGAACCCACGCCATCACGCGCGGCGAACGCTCGCGCATGATGCGGGCGGGAACGGGATCGCGGCCCAGATGAGGGTAGAAAGCTCCGATGAACGCGAGATCCGCCAACGTGAGCGAGTCGCCCAGAAGAAAGCGGTGCTCCAGGAAGTGGGCATCGAGCAGATCAAGCAGGCGTTCGTAGAATTCTTCGATGACTCCGGTGGTCTTGTCGGTGATGCCGAGAAACGGCAGCGCCCCCGACATCTGTCCGACGAAGCGCATCGCCGACGCGCCGAACACCGCGGTCCAATCGTCGATGATCCACTGGCGTTGTTCCGAAAAACTCCAGCGGTAGTGCATCGCCGGCAGCACGCAGGTATCGTCGCAGAAATCCTGAATGACTTCGGCGACCATGCGTACGGCAGGATCTGCCGGCAGCACCTGAGGGTACGGATGCAGCGTCTCGATGCGCTCGATCATTCGCGGCGTGTCCTGCAGGACTTCCCCCGTGTCGGTTTCGATCACCGGTATGAAACCCACGCCGGTCTTGGGCAGAATCACCTCGCGGATCACCTTGGCGTCGGCCCAGACCTCCACGTGGGGAATCTTCTTGTAGCGAAGCACTGGCCGGATCTTCGCCGAGAACAATGACATCGGGACGGCGTAGAGTTTCCAGTAGTTCCTGTACATGGCGAGCGCTATACGCGGGAAGTCGGCAAAACAAAAGGCGGGACGCAACCGCTGCGCCCGCCGGGGAAAGCCCGACACGTGCGTCCTTCACCCTGTGGAAGTCCCAGCGGGTTGCGCGATAGAGGCGCGCTTCAGACCAGACCGAGTTGACGCAGCGCTTCGTACACGACGATGGAAACCGCGTTGGAGAGGTTCAGGCTGCGAACGTGAGGACTCGATATCGGAATCGCGTACACTTCGCTGCCCAGGCCTTCCATCACCTCGGGCGACAGCCCCTTGGTCTCCTTGCCGAAAAGCAGACGGTCGTCGCTGCGGAACTCACAGCGCGTGTACGAGGTAGAGGCCCGAGCCGAAAAGCCGACCAGACGCCCCGGACGGGAAACCTCGCCGTACGAGTTCCAACTTTCGTGAACGGTAAGGTCCACCCACGGCCAGTAATCGAGTCCGGCGCGCTTCAGGTAACGATCCTCGAGGGAAAATCCGAGCGGGCCGATGAGGTCCAGAGCAGTCTGAGTAGCCGCAGCGAGACGTGCGATCGAACCGGTGTTCTGCGGAATCTCTGGTTCGAGAAGGACGATGCGCATGCGTTGGTCTCGGGGATCCGAGCGAAGATCGCGTCAGTGTACCGTGACCGCGCCGCCGATGGGAAAGCTGTGGCCACGGCAGCGCAGCACCGGACGGCCTCCTTCGAGTTCTACGTAAGCGGCCAGCGCGTAGTAGGCGGGGCGCAGGAAGCGGGCGCGCATACGGCCTCGCTCACCGCGATTCACCTCGCAGTAGAGCACTTCCGCCTCGCCCACCTCCAGACTCGTGCAGTCGAGGACTTCACTCTCGTCGTCGTTGGTACGGATGGTGAATCCGCTGCCGGGGTCGCCGTCCACCCACGTGACCACCAAAGGCGTGTCCTCCACCGTGACCGGGTGACAATCGATGCCGACGTCGATCACCCATCCGCCCTCGCCGTCTCCCCGCAGATGTCGCGAAAACAGCCTGGAAATACGCCGGTTCGCGATGACCTCCTCGTCGGCATACCAACAGCCGTCACGGCGAAACGAGATCTTGTAGCCACCGATGGCCCAGAACCCCTCACGACGCACTGCGTTTTTCCTTGCTGTCGAGCATCAGCGTCACCGGGCCGTCGGCTCCGATGTCGATCATCATATTGGCGCCGAAACGCCCGGTAGCAAGAGTACAACCGGTCGCGCGCGCGACAGAGATGAAATGTTCGATCAGCGCCGCCGCCCGCTCCGGCTCGGCGGCGCCGACGAAAGAAGGCCGACGGCCACGCCGCGTGTTTCCCATCAAGGTGAACTGCGAGACCACGAGCAGGGAACCGCCAGTGTCCAACAGCGAGCGGTTCATCTTAGCGGCCTCGTCTTCGAAGATACGCAGGTTGACCACGCGCTCGGCAAGAAGCGCCGCGTCATCTTCACCATCCTCGTGACCGACGCCGACGAACACGCACAGCCCCGGGCCGATCTCTCCGACCACCTCCGCGTCCACTCGCACCGCGGCGCGGCGGACCCTCTGCAGCAAGGCTCTCAGACGTGTTGGGCGTGGCAGGCCAGATATTCTTCTACGTCGATGCGGCTGCCGATCACCAGAGCCACGCGATGATGGATGCCGCGCGGGACGATCTCCAACATGCGCTTGTCGATCTCGACCGCGACGCCGCCGGCCTGCTCCTGTATGAATGCCAGCGGGTTGCACTCGTACATGAGCCGCAGTTTGCCTTCGGCGGGACGCTTGGGGTCACGGCGATCGGCGGGATAGAGGAAAATCCCGCCCTTGAGCAGATTGCGGTGAAAGTCGGCGACGAAGGAACCGACGTAGCGACCCGAGTACGGACGTCCCGTGCCGGCACTGCGGGTCTTGAGAGACTCGACGTAAACGCGCGTGCCCTCGTCCCAGGTCGCCGAGTGGCCTTCGTTGCAACTGTAGATCTTGCCGCGCTCCGGCGTCTTGATGCGTGGATGCGAGAGTCTAAATTCGCCGATCGTAGGCTCGAGTGTGAAGCCGTGCACGCCGTCACCTGCCGTGTAGACGAACATCGTGCTGGTGCCGTACACGAAGTAGCCGGCAGCCACTTGATTGCAGCCAGGCTGGAGAAAATCATCGAGGATGGCCGGACCACCGCTCCTGGTCTTTCGCTTGTAGATCGAGAAGATCGTACCGATGCTCACGTTCACGTCGATATTCGAGGAACCGTCAAGCGGGTCGAAACAGACGACGTATTCGGAGTTCTCGCCGATCGCGGAGGAGGCGATGATATCCTCGGCTTCCTCGGAGGCCATGCCGCAGACGCTGCCCGAAGCGCGCAAGGACGCGACGATGAGGTCGTTCGCGTAGACGTCGAGTTTCTGGACCTGCTCGCCGTGGACGTTACGGTGGTTGACGTTGCCGATAATGCCGGCCAGTCCGGCCCGATTGACCTCGCTCGCTATGGTCTTGGCCACGGTCGCCAGGTCCAGCAGCACGTTGCCGACCGCTTGTTCGACTTTCTTGTTGCCGCCGACGCCGAGAAGATGAACGCGTAGCGATTCGCCGATCAGTTCCATTGATGAAGGTCCCTCGTCCCCGCTGCCCTTCCACTACTACTCGCGGTCGTGCGATATCGCGCGCAAGGGGCGCCGCACTTAATCCGACCCCGACGAAGGCTTCAAACACTCCGCTCGCGTATCCGCGGAGCTTGCAGCAGCGACGAACCGATCAGCGTGCGGGCGACGGTGCGGGAGGGCCTGCGGTTTCGGAACCGAAACGGCCGCTGACCACCAGCAGGTCGCGATCTGAACCTATGGCTCCACCGGCAGGCTCGTTGGTATCCCAGGCCACCAGCCAAAGACCGCGGCGATCGGTAGCCACGGAGGGATTGAGATCCTCGGCGTAGTCGTCGCCGGCGTTGGCGTTCAGCGGCCGCGACGGGGTCCACGTCTGACCATTGTCGCTCGACATGGCAACGACGAGATCTCCGTCGGAGCCGATGGTCCTGTTGCGATTGTCCCACGTCGTCCACACCGCGATCCAGGAACCACGGCCATCGGTTGCGATCTCCGGAGAGCCGTCGTCGCCCACATCACGGTCGGCCTCCCGATTCAGCGCTGCGGGCGCGGTCCAAGTCGTACCGTTATCATCGGAACGGGCAGCCAAGACGTCTCGATCAAGTCCGATGCGGCCGCCGAGCGAATCCGTCGAGGACCAACCGCAAAGCCAGTGCCCCTGCCCATCGGTTGCCAGACGCGGCCCCCAATCCCGCCGGGCCTCGTCCCCGCTGCCGACTACCGCTCGGGGCTCCTGCCACGTCACCCCGTTGTCGGCCGAGGTCGCCGCCAGGATGTTGTGGTCGTAGCGCAGGTTGTCGGCGGTCGGACCGCCCGAAGACCAGGCGACGACCCAATGCCGGTGCCCGTCGGTGGCCAGACGGGGGGCGTCGTCGGATCGCCGGTCGTGCGCGGCCCCTTTGTCTACCGGGGCCGGCGCGGTCCAGGTCTTGCCGGCGTCGCTCGAACTGGACACCAGGATGTCGCGATCACCACCGATGGTATTCCCCAGGGAATCGGTCGACTGCCATACCACCAACCACCGGCCGGCGCCGTCGGTTGCGATGTCGGGGCTTTCGTCGTCGCCCCAGTCGTGCTCGGCATTGGTGTTGAGATTGCGGGGCGCGCTCCAGGTCAGAGCGTTGTCGGTGGAAACGACGAACTGAAGGTCGCGGTCGCTCTTGTCCCGACCGTGAAGATCCTGCGTCGAACTCCAGACGACGATCCAGGTTCCCTTCCCGTCGGTGGCCAGAGCCGCACTGACATCCTGCCCCTTGTCCTCGCCGGCCAGCGAACTTACCGGAGCCGGCGCCGTCCAGGTCGAACCATTGTCGGCCGAGCGCGCGAACAGGATGTCGGCATCACGCCCCAGCGGTCCGCAACCGCCGGGACCGAAACCTGCGGACTGCCACACCGCCACCCACACGCCGAGACCGTCTGCAGCGATGCGCACCGCCTCGTCCTTTCTCTGATCCTTGTCGGCACCAGCGTTCAGAACGCTCGAAGAACCGAAAAACCCGACCTGGGCCCGAGCCGGCGGCGCAAGCCCGAGCAATGCCGGCAGGCAGAGGAACGTAAGAAACCAATGACGGAGTAAAACGTTACGGACGGGGACCGACGCTGAGCGAATCATTGAACAGAGGTTAGCCTATCCTGAGACCTCTACAACGGCCAAATTACCGCGCGAATCAGCAACACCGGAGCTTGCCTTATTGCCTTATTCCGAAATAGTCGCGATTCTTGGATGCGTGAAGCCTTTGGAGGATTGCGGGATCCGAAGAAGGGTGGCTGATGCTGTAAGACCGAGCAACTTACAGCCAGACAGATCAACAGGGCCGATTAAATCGGCAGGGGGAGCGGACCGGTGCCGGAAACCAGCAGCAGCAAACGAGGGCGATCCTCCACGATTTCACGCGACAGGATCCTCGAGGCCTCGCTCGTCGAATTCACCAAGAACGGCTACGATGGTGCGACCACGGCCTCCGTTGCCCGCCGGGTGGGCGTCACCCAGCCCCTCATCCACTACCATTTCGGATCCAAGGAAGCGCTGTGGAGGGCCACCGTCGAGTTGGCCTTCGGGCGCCTTACGGCCGTACTCCAGGGCATCGAAGAGGACGTAATGCGGTCGGAACCGCACGAGGCCGTCCGCATCGTGGCGCGCCGCTTCGTCTACTTCAACGCCAGGCATCCCGAGGTAGCGCGCCTGATCATCTCCGAGTCCGCCGCGCGAAGCCCGCGCCTGGAATGGATGGTCGACAAACACCTGCGTCCGCTGACACGACAACTCGAGATGATGTTCCAGGCCGGCCTGGACAGCGGTGCCCTGAAACAGCTGCCGATCCAGTCCGTGATTTTTGCCTTCCTCGGTGCGGTGCCGCACTTCTTCGACGCCGCACCGCTGATCGACCTGCTATGGGGTTTCGACCCGCTCTCTCCGGAACACGTCGAAGCCCACGCCGACACGCTCGTGGAGATGTTCACGACCGGAATCCTGCGCACGCCCTCCGCCGGCTAGATCGAAGCGTCACACCCCGTCGCGAATAATATCCGATGCGGACCCGCTCCGGCCTGCTCTTCATTGAAGTGTCGCGCTGCCTTGATATGGTCGCGTCAAGCCGCACCAGGAAAAGACGAGAAGACGGAGAGTTGCGCCATGGCCAAGGACACGATCAGCCTCACCGACAACCGCACGGGTAAGACATACGAACTACCGATCGAGAATGGCACCATCCGCGCGATGGATCTGCGTCAGATAAAGGTCGACAAGGAAGACTTCGGCCTGATGACCTACGATCCGGCTCTGAGCAACACCGCCAGTTGCAAGAGCGCCATCACATTCATCGACGGCGACAAGGGCATTCTTCGTTACCGCGGCTATCCGATCGACCAGCTCGCGGAGAAGAGCACCTACCTCGAAACCGCCTATCTGATAGTCAAGGGCGAGTTGCCCAACCGTGAACACCTCGATGCATGGACCTACAACATCACCATGCACACGATGCTGCACGAGAACGCCAAGAGCTTCATGGAAGGCTTCCGCTACGACGCCCATCCGATGGGCATGCTGGTAGGGACCGTAGCCGCGCTCTCCACGTTCTACCCGGACGCCAAGGACATCGACAACATCGAATGCCGGCGCCTGCAGGTACGGCGTCTGATCGGCAAGATGCCGACCATTGCCGCCTACGCCTACCGCTATTCGCTCGGTCTTCCGTACGTGCAGCCCGACAACGACTTGAGCTACTGCGGCAACTTCCTGTCGATGCTGTTCCGCATGACCGAGAGAAACTACAAGCCCAATCCGGTGCTCGAAAGAGCGCTCGAAGTGCTCTTCATCCTGCACGCCGACCACGAGCAGAACTGCTCTGCCAACGCCATGCGCGCGGTGGGAAGTTCGCGAGTAGATCCTTACTCGGCCACGGCGGCGGCGGCGGCGGCCCTCTACGGCCCTCTGCACGGCGGCGCCAACGAAGAAGCCGTCAACATGCTCCAGGAGATCGGCTCGGCGAGCAAGATTCCCGAGTTCATCAAGAGCGTGAAAGCCGGCGAGAGACGTTTGATGGGCTTCGGCCATCGCGTCTACAAGAACTACGATCCGCGCGCCAAGATCATCAAGAGGATTGCCTACGAGGTATTCGAGGTGACGGGCCGCAACCCGCTCATCGACGTCGCGGTCGAACTCGAGCGCATCGCACTCGAAGACGACTACTTCGTTTCTCGTAAGCTCTACCCGAACGTCGATTTTTATTCGGGCATCATCTACCAGGCGATGGGCTTCCCAGCTTCGTTGTTCCCTGTGCTGTTCGCGATTCCTCGCACCTCGGGGTGGCTCGCCCAGTGGGCCGAGAACGTCATCGACCCCGATCAGAAGATCACGCGCCCGCGGCAGATCTTCACCGGCGAGCCCGAGCGCGCCTACGTGCCGATCGCGACGCGACCGGCCCCGCAGACTCTCGAGCGAAAGCTCATGAGAGGGCGCCTGTAATACACCGCCGAGGTCGCACCGAAAGTGCGGCGGCGCAACAAAGAAAAGGCCCCGTACCAACAACGGTACGGGGCCTTTTTCATTCGCGCGGCGGCGCTGGAAACGCCGACCGCTCAGCCCTTGTAGATCGCCATCACCTTGCCGAGGAATTCGAGAGCTTCCTTCTTGGGACGCTGAAAGCTGTTACGTCCGATGATGGAGCCGAAGCCGCCGCCATCACGGATGGCCTTGCACTCGTCGAAGATCTTCTCGTCGGCGCCCTTGGCTCCGCCCGAGAAGATCACGATGCGGCGGCCGCCGAAGGACGACTGCACCACATGCGCGATGCGCTCTGACAAGGTCCCGACGGCGATCTTCTCTTTTTCGTAGACCTTCTTGGCTTCACCCTGTTCGACGAAAGCCGTGGGCGGCTTCACCTTGATGATGTTGGCGCCGAGCTGCGCGGCGATCTGCGCGGCGTAGGCCGTGACGTCGATTCCGGTCTCGCCGTCCCTGGAAAGGCCCGAACCCCGCGGGTACGACCACACGACCACCGCCAGACCGCAAGCCTTCGCGTCGCGGGTCAGTTCGGCGAGCGTCTCGTACATGTTCTGGAACTGCGCCGACCCCGGGTAGATCGTGTAGCCTATGGCCGCGCAGCCGAGTCGAAGCGCGTCATCGACGGCGCCGGTCACCGACGGCGCAGGGTCGGAGCCGTCAGGCGCCAGCGAGTCGTGATTGTTGAGCTTCAGGATCAGCGGAATATCGCCGGCGTACTCGGCGGCACCGGCTTCGAGAAAACCCAGCGGTGCGGCATAGGCGTTACACCCGGCGTCTATGGCGAGCTGGAAGTGGTAGCGCGGGTCGTAGCCGGCGGGATTGGGCGCGAAGCTGCGCGCCGGGCCGTGCTCGAAGCCCTGGTCGACCGGCAGGATCACGAAACGGCCGGTGCCTGCCAGTTTCCCCGTGTTCATGATGCGGGCCAGGTTCGACAGCACGCCCGGGTTCTCACCGGCATACCAACTCAAAATTTCCTTGACTCTTTGCGTGGCCATTTAGCTGTTTCCTTTTCTTGGAGTCTCTTTGCGCATCGGGTCCGCGGCGTAGTGACCCGTGCGAAGCAGTTGGTTTCTTAGGCGCGCACCGCTGCCGGAGCAACTCGCCGCGGGGCACGAACCGCGATACGCCGATCCCCGCCGCAACGAACGGCCGCCGGCCGCCGTTCAGACCGGCGCTAAGACCGGTTCGCCACCGCCTCGTAAGCGTCCTTGCCGCTTTGGGTGAGCACGCGAAGACGGGCCAGCGCCGCCGTCAGCCACTCCCCTTCCTGGCCGGCGAGAAAGTCGTCGAGCAGAGCCGCACGTTCGGCGTAGCGATAAATGGCGAGAAAAGATGCGTTGTTAAGCCCGCCGTCGGCCAGCGCGGCGGCGAACGAAGAATCCTGCCTGGCCGCCGACTCCTTGATGCTCCCATAAATCACGTCGCGCTCGGCGAGCAGACGCTCGCGCGGCCAGCCCTCGGCACGAGCGCGATCGAACAGCGTCTGGAGTGACACAGCCCCCGCGTCGAGTTCCCGACCTCGGGCCAGCCACACCGCCTTTGCGCGTCGCAAGCGATCGCCTGATGCAGCGTCCCCCCTGCCGTCAAAAAATTCCGCAGCCAGACGGTACGCTACGGCAGTCGCCAGCGTTTCGTTGAAGGCCACTTGGCCGGGCGCAAAGAAGTTCTGGTGCACCAATTCGTGCAGCACCGTGGTCGCGATCACCAGCGGCCCGCGATCGAGCACACTGGAAGGCAGCGGATCGTTGAACCAGCCCAGAGTCGAATAGGCCGAAGCTTCGACTATGCGGGTGTCGAGCCCCTCAGCTTCCAGACTCGCTGCAAAGGCTTCGGCCTGACCCCGGTCGAAATAACCGCGGTAAGGAATCGCTCCGATCACGGGATACCACCAGGTATAGGGTTCGAGCCGATCGACGGGGGCGGCCGTCACCACCTGGAAGGGAGCGGCGGAACCGGTGTCGGCGACTTCGAGATAGCTCTTGCCGGGATCGAGCCCGCGGCCGGCCGCGAACCGACGCACCTCAAGTACCAGCGCCAACGCCTGGACTCGCGCCGGATCCTGCGTCTGCGCAATCAGTTCCTCGATGGGCCGCGCACCGGCGAGGTAGCGGACCTCTTCGTAGGCGAGACGGGCCACGTAGGCAGCGCGGCAACCGGATACGCCGACAGCCGCCGTCAGTGCCAAGAGCAGCACCGGCCGCCACGCGACGCTGGCGGACCCGCGGGCCTCGGATATAAACGAACGCTTCAACTCGTGGGCCGCCTCTGGAAATACCTTCGTCGTTACACCTGGCGCTATCTGCTCGGGAGCCTCTGCCTTTTCGCCACCGCCAGCCTGGTGATGGCCATTCCGATACTGACCCGCCGAGCTATCGACGCCATCGGCGCCGTGGGACCGGCGCCCGAGCGCGTCGCGCTCGTCACACACTACGCCCTGCTGATCGTCTGCATGGCCGCCGGCCAGGCCGTGGTCAGAACCATTTCACGCATCCTGATCTTCAACGCCGGACGCGATGTAGAGTACGACCTGCGAGGTGACCTCTTCGACCACCTTCTCAAGCTGCACCAGGGATACTACCAGCACCAACGAACCGGCGACCTCATGTCGCGCCTGGTCAACGACATCGGCGCCGTGCGCATGCTGCTGGGGCCGGGCATCCTGACCTTTCTCAATACGCCGCTGTATCTGGCCTACGCGTTCTCGATCATGGTGTGGATGGACCCCGCCCTGACGGTAGCCGCGCTGCTTCCGTTCCCGGTCATCCTGGTGCTGATGCGCCGCTACATGCGCGCGATGATGGAGGCGACGGTCAGGACCCAGGAAAAGCTCGCGACGATGTCGGCCTTCGCTCAGGAAACCCTGGCAGGTATCCACGTGGTGAAGTCTTTCGTGCGCGAAGAAGCCCGCGTAGCCGAATTCCGCGCTCTCAACGACCTCTACCAAATCGAAGCGATGACGGTTGCACGGTTGCGCGGCCGCATCTTCCCGGCCATCCGTGCAGCTTCGTCGCTCGGCATCGTGATCGTGCTCGGATACGGCGGCAACGAGGTGGTGAAAGGACACCTGAGCCTGGGCCAGTTCGTCGCCTTCATGGGCTACCTGCAGATCCTGGCGTGGCCGCTCATGTCGCTGGGCTTCATGGTCGCACTGCTGCAACGAGGCCGCGCCGCCGTACTTCGCCTCGGCGAGATCTTCGACGCCGAGCCGGCCATCGCCAGTCCTGCCGCCGACGATGCCGAACCCGACGGCTACGCTCCGCAGGTGGTGCGCGGCGAAGTGGTATTCGAACACGTCGATTTCGGTTACGGCGGTGAGGCCGACAGCGCCGCAGTCCTTCACGACATCACGCTGCGTGTAGCTGCCGGCACCAGCCTCGGCATTCTCGGCCGCACCGGCTCGGGCAAATCCACGTTGGCCTGTCTGCTGCCGCGCCTGTTCGATACCGTGGGCGGACGCGTGCTGGTGGACGGCATCGACGTGCGCCGTTGGAACCTGCCGTCACTGCGCGGCGCGATCGGCTTCGTGCCCCAGGATCCGTTCCTGTTTTCGACGACGATAGAACGTAACGTCGGCTTCGGCCGCGCCGATCTGTCACCCGCCGAACTCGACGGTCTGGTCGAGACCGCAGGACTCGACGGCGACCTCGCCGAGTTTCCGGCCGGGCTGAAAACGCCGGTTGGGGAACGAGGCGTAACGCTGTCGGGCGGACAAAAGCAGCGCCTGACGCTTGCGCGTGCGGTCGCGCGCAATCCTCGCATCCTGGTGCTCGACGACTCGCTCTCGAGCGTCGACGCCGCGACCGAAAGCCGCATCATCGATCATCTTGGCGACGTGATGCTCAACCGCACCACCATCGTGATATCGCACCGGGTGTCGTCTGTGCGGCGCGCCGATCGCGTCGCGGTGCTCGACGAAGGACGCGTGGTCGAAGAAGGAACCCACGACGAGTTGCTCGCACACGACGGCATCTATGCGGATCTCTACCGACGCCAGAGCCTGACCGAAGAGCTGGAAGCCCTGTGAGCGACGCCGCCGACAGCACCGTGAGCAACGCCCGCGGCATCCAGGACGAGCAGCAGCTGATCGTCACACGCGACCTCGCGATGACGCGTTCGATGTGGCGCTTCCTGGCACCGCATCGACGGTTGTTCTTCCTGTCGATGGGACTGCTGCCGGCGATTTCCGCCTGCGTACTCGCCCAGCCCTGGATCATCAAGCACGCCATCGACGGCTACATCGCCGCCGGCCGCAGCGACGGGCTGTGGCTGTGGGCAGCAGCTTTCGGTGCAGCCGTGGCCGCCGAGTTCCTGCTGCTGTACTGGCAGAACTATTTTACGATGCTGATGGCCCAGAGAGCGCTGGCCGATCTTCGACTGGCCGTGTTCGCCAAGGTCGAATCAATGGAGACCGCCTTCTTCGACCGCAATCCGGTAGGACGTCTGGTCACGCGCATGACCACCGACGTCGACGTCATCAACGAGATGTTCGCCGCCGGCGCGCTGACGATGCTGATGGACGCGATGACCCTGCTCGGCATCATCGTCATCCTGCTGACGATGCACGCGAAGCTGGCGGTGGCGGCACTGGCGACGTTGCCGGTCATGATGGTGATGATCGACTTCTTCCGCCGCAAGGCGCGCAGGTACTACCGCCTGATTCGCGAACGCATCGCGCGCATCAACGCCTTCCTGCAGGAGTCGATCACCGGCATGGCGGTGGTGCAGCTTTTCGCGCGCGAGCGCGAAGTGGCCGCGGAGTTCGAAAGCCTCAACTCGGCCCATCGCGACGCCAACCATTGGTCGAACATCTACGAGGCCGCGCTGTTCTCGATCGTGGAAGGGGTGAGTGCGATCTCTACAGCCGCGATCCTCTGGTACGGCGCCCGCCTCGTGATCGGTGAACCGGCCTCCAGCGCACCGGTGATAGGCGCAGCGATCAGCTTCGGGACTCTGGTCGCGTTCATGGAGTACATCAACAAGTTCTTCGTCCCGGTACGCGACTTTTCGAACAAGTACGCCGTGATGCAATCGGCGCTGACGGCCTGCGAAAAAGTGTTCGGGCTGCTCGAACTGCAGCCGGTCCTGACCAGCCCGGCCGCAGCGGCTCCCCACCCGCCGCGCCTGGGAACCATCGAGTTCGACAACGTATGGTTCTCGTATCTGCCCGGCGAACCAGTTCTTCGCGGCGTGTCGTTTCGCGTGGCGCCCGCCGAGCACGTGGCCATCGTCGGAGCGACGGGATCTGGCAAAACCACCATCACCAAACTGCTGGCGCGCTTCTACGACGTAGACTCGGGCAGCATCAAGGTGGACGGGCTCGACGTACGCGAATGGGACCTGGCCGAACTGCGCCGCCGCATCGTCACCGTGCTGCAGGACGTCTTCGTGTTCTCGGATACCATCGAGGCCAACATCCGCATGGGACGCCAGGATCTCGACGATCAGGCGGTGCGCCGCGCTGCGAGCGCCGTTCACGCCGACCGTTTCGTCGAACGTCTGCCGGAAGGATATCGCGCTGCGGTGCGCGAGCGCGGCAATAACTTCTCGACGGGCCAGCGCCAGTTGCTATCGTTCGCGAGAGCACTCGCCTACGAACCCGAGATACTGGTGCTCGACGAGGCCACATCCAGCGTCGATCACGACACCGAAGAACTGATCCAGGACGCGGTAGCGCGCCTGCAGGAAGGAAGAACCTCGCTGGTCATCGCCCACCGCCTCGCGACGATCGAGCGGGCCGACCGCATCGTCGTGCTGCACCACGGCTCACTGCGCGAAAGCGGCAGCCACGCCGAATTGATGAAGGCGGACGGGCTCTACGCGCGTCTCTATCGTCTACAGCACGCGAACGACGATGCGGGAGACAAGCTAGGTGGTCTCAAGCCTACGGGCTGAAGCCGAGCGCTTCGCACCGGCCGACCGATTCACGGCTTGGAAGGAGAACTGCCGGCGCCTTTGACCGGCGCGGCAGCGGGCTTGACAGCATCAGGCTTTACCGGCTGCCGCCTTGACGCGTCGAGCTTGGCAGCTTGGGGCTTGGCCGCATCTGCTTTGGCCGGCTCGCGCTTGGCCGCGACCGCAGCGCTATCGGCACCGGCTTTTTCTTCACCGGCCGAATCCTTTGCCGCATCGGGGCAAGCGCAGCAACGACGCTTCTTGTGGGCCCAGGGACTTGCCGGCGGTTCGGCGGGTAACTTCGGCGGCGCTGCGGCAACCGCGGCCCCGGTAGCCGCGGAAGTTCCGGTGACTGCGGGCATCTGACTTTCAGCTTTCGCTTTGGCCGCATTCACGCCTTGCCTCGCCCTTTTGAGCTGCTCGTTGAGTATCGGGGCAAGACGTTCGACGGCAGTCGGCGCGGGGCCGTACTTTTTCTTCAACTCGACGGCGGCAAGCTGCACGATCTCGTACATCCCGTAGCCTTGGTTGTCGGGGTTCTCGTAAACCTCGTTCACCGCGTCGTGCCAGTCCGCGAGAGTGGCCTTGGGCCACAACGGGTACCGCTCGTCGATGAAACCACCGGGCGTGATGTTACGGGCAAGGTTGGCCATGTCGAAAAAGCCGGCCAGGTAGCCAACCTGGAAATCTCGGCCGAAGCGTTGCCAGCCTTTATAGCCGAACGCGGCCACCGCAACCGAAGTCGATCCGATCACAAAGCCGAGGACGATCCCGGCAGCGAGACCCCACGGGCCGCTCTTCAATCTCATCGGCGAAGTTTCCGCTGGCAGGCGATGATTCGCAAGTCAGCATCCAGGGCAGCTTCCCCTCATGCCTTCACTCGTGCCGCATCGCGACGCGACAACCTGCGGCCGAACTCGACGAACGGGTACTCGATGACCAGGAAGGACACCGCCGAAACGGACAGCACCGCGACGAGAGTCGCCACTACCTTGGTCGCGTCGGTCCACCCGCCGATCTTGCGCACGGCCTCGACGATCGGCATGTGCAGCAAGTAGACACTGAAACTCACCACTCCGACCAGACGCAGCGGCAGCACTCGGAACACGGCCGAGAGCCCGAGCCTCGCATCGACCGCGGCCAGCACCACCAGCGCCCATACCAGTCCCCGCCACACCGGAGCCTGCAACCCCGCAGCCCAGCCCGGCGCCAGGTTGAGAACGTTGGCAATGGCCCACCATGCGAGCGCCAGCCAACCGGCGGCATCGAGCAGGATTCTCGCGGTCAGCGTTGACGGACGCCACAAGCGGCGCGTCACCGCCGCAGCAAAACCGGCCAGGAAATAGGGAAGGTTAGGGGCCAGGTCGATGGTCGGCGGCACCATCGCGTGCACTGCCGGTACGCCCGCCGCACTCGCCGTAAGGAGCACGACCACGAGCCCGACCGTGGCGGCCGCGCCCGCGCGCCAGACGGCGGATGCCGCAAAGACCAGCAGCGGCAGGACGAAATAGAACTTCATCTCCACCGGAATCGCCCACATGATCTTGGCACCCTGCTGCAACAGCAGATGATCGACGACGGAGATTTCCCGGGGACCGAACAGAGGCAACGACAGGTACGGGAACGAACTGCCGACCACCAGGACCAGCGTATAAAGCGGATAAATCCGCAGGAAACGACGCAGGAAATACGTTCCCCACCCACGCGGCGAGTACAAGACATCGACCGACGCCGACAGCAGCGGCGTGCTGAGCAGGAAACTGCTGAGCACGAAAAACAGCTGGACCCCCGACGCCCCGGCTACGACCATCCCCAAGGACGGGAAGATCGCAAGACCGCCGCGGTACATGTGCCCGACCACGACCAGCAGCACCGCCAGTCCCCTGAGGCCGTCAAGCATCAGGAAGGTCTCGCCGCCACTTGAACGACGGGCGCCGAAAACCTGGCGCAGCAAGGAGCCGAATCTCCGTCCCAGCATGCGACCGCAACGCTAACAGGCTATCGGAGTGGAGTCATACCGAACGCGCGAGTTCGTGCCCTCCTCGGTATCGCGAGCACAACCGCAGCAACCGGAACTCGCGATGCGCGCAGTAAACGCATAGCTTCCGCGCCAATGGGCACCTCGAGGGAAACACCCACACATACCGCCGCAGCCTCGAAGCGGGTTCTCGTCACCGGAGCCACCGGCCAGGACGGACGTTACTTGTGCGAAGCCTTGGTCGCCCAAGGCGCGCGGGTGTACGGTCTGTTCGCGCCCGAACAAGGAAGCCTCGCCGACGAGCCGAAGTACCGCGGCGTCGATTTCCTGAGCGGCGACCTTCGCGACGCTGCGTCGCTGCGACGGGCCCTCGATGCAGCGCAGCCCGACGAGATCTACAACCTGGCAGCGATCACCTTCGTTCCCGCTTCGTGGCAGGATCCCGGCGACATCTTCGACGTCAACACCCTCGGGGTCGCGCGGCTCCTGACTGCGATTCGCGACTGCGGGGCCCCGATTCGTTTTTGTCAGGCTTCGAGCGCGGAGATCTTCGGCGCAGCTTCGGGACTGCCCGAAGACGAGAACACCGCGCTGCGGCCTGCCAACCCCTACGGTGTCACCAAGGCGAAAGCCCACCGGCTGGTGGCCCGCGCCCGCGACGAACACGGGCTGTTCGCCTGCTCGGCGATCCTCTTCAACCACGAGTCGCCGCTGCGGCCGCCGCATTTCGTAACGCGCAAGATCACCATGGCAGCGGCGCGCATAGCACGCGGACTCGATCACGAGTTGATACTCGGCAGCCTCGACGCCGCACGCGACTGGGGCTACGCGCCCGAGTACATGGGAGCGCTGCAATTGATGCTCACCGCCGCCCGTGCCAGCGACTATGTCGTCGCCACCGGCCGCAGCGCCACGGTACGCGAGTTCGTTGCGTTGGCCTTCTCCCACGTCGGTCTGGACTGGCGTGACTACGTGCGCAGCGACAGTTCCCTGCAGCGTTCGTCCGACGGTGCGGCGCGGATCGGCAACGCCGCCAGGATCGCACGTGAACTCGGCTGGAAGGCGCGCACCTCGCTCGAACAGCTGGTTACAACGATGGTCGATGCCGACCTG
>CAITLU010000023.1 GCA_903893315.1 uncultured bacterium | reverse complement strand
CGGCCAGCGCCAACGCCGTGGCGCGGCCGATGCCGCGCGCCGCGCCCGTGACCAAAGCGACTTTTCCACTCAGCAGCATGCGTTTTCTCCTCAATTCTCCGCCGCAATCATCGCGGCGCATCCGGGCGATGGCTGCCGCTGTCGATGTTCGACCGGGCTCCGCGCATATCAGACGAAGCGAGTCCGTACGAGCGGGGCGCCGTGCCTGCTCCAGCGGTATCAGGTTGATGAGTGCCTTGCGTGACCTGTCCGGCTTTCGCAGGGGCGTCTTTGCCTCGCCTATGTGCCTTTCTCCGGCAGGCTGCTATCCTCCGCCGTCCGTCCATGCGGCGGATGCGTGAGGGACTCGACAGGAGCGACCGTGGTTTACGAAACGATACTTTACGAAAATAACGACCGCGTCGCGGTAATCACGCTCAACCGTCCAGACAAGTACAATACCATCAGGCCGCCGATGCCTGACGAGATCGACCAGGCAATCGGCCGCGCCAACAACGACCGCGACGTCCGCGTGATCGTGCTTCAAGGTGCCGGCAAGTCGTTCTGCGGCGGCTTCGACTTCTCTGACGGGTTGAAGCAGTTCGAGGTGTACGGAATCAGTGCGGACCCGGAACAATACGATCCCGGTCTGGACATGATGACGAGCCTGAATCCTCACGCCGGACCTACCCAGCGCTTCATGAGCATCTGGCGCAGCCCAAAACCGGTGGTGGTGAAAGTGCAGGGCTGGTGCGTCGGCGGAGGCTCTGAATACGCGCTGCTCGGCGACATCGTGATCGCCGCCGACGATGCGCGCTTCGGGACGCCGTACTCGCGGGTGTGGGGATGTCACCTTACCGGTATCTGGATCTACCGTCTCGGGTTGACGCGCGCCAAACACTACGCGCTGACCGGAGAGTCGATCAGCGGCAAGGAGGCGGCTGAAGCGGGTCTGATCAACTTCTCGTATCCGCCCGAGCAACTCGACGCCGAAGTAGCGGCCTACGTGGAGAAGCTCGCGCAGATTCCGGTGACGCAACTGGCGGCGATGAAGTTCGTCACCAACCAGGTGTTCGAGCGCATGGGGCTCGAACACACCGCGCGAATCGGGCCGATCCTCGACGGGATCATGCGCAACACTCCGGAGGCTCGTCAGTTCGTGCGCACTGCGCAGGAACAAGGCGTCGGCGCGGCGATCGAAAAACGCGACGGTCCTTTCGGCGACTACAGCCAGGGCGATGCCGCGCACAAGCCCAAGATTTACTGAACACGAGCGCAGAGGTGAGGGGACTGTCCACGCTGCGCGCGTCTTGCCAACCATGTCCCCAGGGAGATTTATCGATGAATGCCGTACACTGTGTCGTCTGCGAAAGAGGCTCCGACCTCACACCGCTTCTCACGTTCGAATACCGGGGATCGAGCTTTCGGATCTGCTCGCAGCATCTGCCGGTGCTTATCCATGATCCTGCGCAACTCGTCGGACGGCTCGCCGGAGCCGAGACGATGGTGCCTGCCGACCACAAGGACTGATTTGCGGAGCGGAAAGGGCGTTGGACGGGCTGCATGCCGCATGTCCAACGCCCTTCTCGCGGCGCGGTTCAACGTACGGTCTTGGTTCCGGAGCGCATCAGGTACCACTTGTTGAGCCTCTCGAAGACGATGCGCAGACTGGCGGGGCCGAGATGCGGCATCTGGTGATTGACGACGAACAGTTCGCTCAGGGCGCTGCGCTCGCCGGTCATCAGTTCAGAGATTATGCGGCCGGCGGTTTGCGAGAACGCGACCCCTTCGCCGTTGTAGGCGACTCCGTAGAATATATTCTTGTGATCTCCGGTCACGCCTACTGAGGGCGTGAAGTCGGTAGTGAACCCCATCGTTCCACCCCACGCGTGTTCGATGCGCAGGCCTTCCAACTGCGGAAAAGTGCTGAACAGACTCTCGGTGACGGCCTTTATCGCGGGCTTGTAGTTGCCGGAGCTGAGATCGTCGTTGGTGAAGTAGGGGGCGTCGGAGCCGCCGATGACTATGCGCCCGTCGGCGGTGGGTCGCTGGTAGTCGAACAGCACACGCATGTCGGCGATTCCCTGACGGTGTCGCCAGCCGATTGAGTCCCACTGCGTCGAGGTGAGCGGCTCGGTCGCGATCACGTAGCTGCACAGAGGCAGCACGCGATCGCGGAAAAACCCCAGTTTGGGCGCGTAGCCGTTGAGGCCTAGCACGAGCTGCGGCGCAGTGATCTCGCCCATCTCGGTTTCTATGCGATGGACCTTGCCGGTGGTGACGCGCATGACGACGGTGCGCTCGCGCACCTCGACGCCGGCGTTCTCGATGACCGGCTTCATGCCGCGCGCGAGCTTGGCCGGATTGAGAATGGCGCCGTAGGGGAACCTGAGACCTGCGACGTAGCGCGGCGATCGGACTTCGTCCTGCAGCTGCCGGTCTTGCAGCAGAGTCGCGTCGAGTCCCATCGACCGGTAGGTGGCCTGGTGCTTCTCGAGTTGTGCAGCCTGCTCCTGGTTCATCGCGGCTTCGAGCATGCCGTTCTCTTCGAAATCGCACTGAACTCCGTGTTCGGAGACCATCCGCTTGATCTGGCCGATGCCGAACAGACTGGCGTCGAACGCCTTGCGGCCCTCCTGCGGCCCCACTTCCTCGACGTGACGGAGCAGACCGGAGAAGCCGGCATCGCAGAAGCCGCCGTTGCGGCCGCTGGCGCCGTAGCCGCAGCACGCGCCTTCGAGCAGGACTATCTTCTTGTCCGGAAAGGCGCGGCTGAGATGGTAAGCGGAAGAGAGTCCGGTGAAGCCGCCGCCGATGATGACGATGTCGGCCTTGTGGCTTCCCTTCAGGGGCGGGTTGATCGCCTGGTGTTCGAGGTCGGCCGCCTTGAACCAGAAGTTGTCGAGGAAGTACTCGTACAGCTGCGGCGGCCTGGCCGGGTCCGTCCCGAACCGCGTCAGTCCGGCTGAGAGTCCCCAGGCACCGGCCGCGCCCACCGCCATGCCGCCGATGAACGTGCGTCGTGAAACCTTCCGCGCGTCGCTGGATGCGGACGAGGTATCCTGTGGTTGCGTGCTCATCTAAAAGCCTCCCGTGTGCGCGTTCGAGTTGCTGCCCCGAGGTCGCTCGTGCGGCCTACGTCGCGGCCTGTGTCTCGCCGGCGGCGCCGTAGCGCTCGGCACCGAGAAGCGAAGCGAGGTGGAACACGACCCAGGCGCCGCAGCGATCGCAGTCGACGTCGTTGCCGTAGCAGCAGAAGGGAGTCGTGAAGTGGTCACCTTCCAGATACAGGGGAAGGACGCTGTCGTGGGCCGGACACGCGTCGGTGACGCGTTTGGCATTGGGCGGCAGCATCAATTCGAGGCTGAGCGTCGAGTTGCGGACGAACCCGGGATACTCGTCCTTGAGACGCTGCACTTCGCGGACCGCGGGCACCCGCTCGTCGACGCTTGCCCACGCGTCCTCACTCGTGTCGCCGGCCCGCGGTACGTAGAAGGAGAACGTCATCCAGTTGGCCTGCGTGGTTCGCACGGCATCGACCAACTCCTGGAGACGCTCCTGGTTGCGCCGGGTCACGACGCATTGGACCTGCACCGGCGTCGAGAACCCGGGCGGGATGTTGGAGAGGTTGCGAATCACGCGGTGGTAGCAACCTTCGCCGCGGATCGCGTCGTTCAGGTCCTGCGGGCCGTCCAGGCTGACGACGTACAGAACGTCAGGGCCGAAATCGGTCAGCGGCACCGTACCGTTGGTGGTGATGGTGTTGTAGCTGAACAGCCGGATGCCTTCGGCCAGCACCTTGGGCTTGAGTAACGGTTCGCCTCCCATCCACAGTGCGGTCGAGATCCCGTGGCGATCGCGCAGTCCCCGCAGTGTCTCGAGCATCGACTCGGGGCTCATTTCCTCGCGAATCGACTTCGGAGCCTCGTTGGGGTTTCCGTCCCGGAAGATGAAGCAGTGCTGGCAGGTGAGGTTGCAGTGGTTGGTGACGTTCACCACCACGGCCGGATAGCGGCCGTCCTCCCGATAGTGCCCGCCGATGTTCGCCTTGATGACGGCTTTCCCGTCGGCTGCGCCGCCCATGGCGCTTAACTATATCGAAAGACGCCGGTCACCAAGCCGTTTTGCGAGCGGCGTAGAGGAAGCGAGCGCCTGCGAGTGACCCGGCTGTTTCCAGGCGACACATTGCAGCGCTGCGTGTCTGCCGAGAGGGGAATGTCACGCGATGTTCGGACGTCGGCATCGGCTCGCGAGTGTGATAGCTGCCATAGCCTGCCGGGGCAGAGTCCGGTGTCGAGCGGGATCGTCGCGAGTTCGTCGCCTGGTCGAGCTTCAGGGCTCCACGCGGCTCGCAGTCAGGACAACCGCGAAGGAGTGATCCATGGATGACCTGCAGAGAGAAAAGCGCGTCGGCCTGAGCCTCTGGTATCTCAAGGACGTGCTGCTGAAGAGACGGCTTCTCGGGCGCAAGTCGCGGGTTCCGGGGTTCGGGCTCGGGGCGCTGCTGTTCGCGACGCTGAGCAAGGTCATCGTCGAAAGGCTCGGCCGTGAGAAGGGTGAGGAGATCATCAAGGAAGCGGTGCAGCGTTTCGGAAGGGAACGGGGCCGGCGAATCGCGAAGAAAGTAGCCCTAGGCGGCAAGCCGTTGAGCCTGAAAAACTGGCTGATCTACACCGACATCGATGCGGAAAATTTTCCGGTCAAGCCCTACCTCGACAACGGCGACCTGGTCGCGCCGGTGAGAGAGTGCAGTTTCAACACCACCGCCAAAGCGTGGGGCCTCGAAGAGTTCTCGAGCATCTACTGCAAGTATGCCGACCACGCGATCCTCGAAGGCTACAATCCGGACGTCAAACTAATTCTCGAAGACCGGCACGTTACCGGACGCGATCACTGCCTGTTCAGGTACGTCATGAAGGAAGATAACAAATAGCCGGAGGCGACGCGTGGGACGCTGGAGTGCGGATATGGCCTTCGGTACCTCCCGGGAAATGGCGGCGGTAACATCTCGATGACTGACATCGCGAATCCGCCCTGCGGTCTTGCCGGTGAAGGCGAGTTGGCGCTGGCGCTCTCGACCGCGTTCGACCGGCTGCCGCCCGAAATGATCGTCAGGGCTTTCGGCGTCACTTATGGTCACGTGCGCACCGAAGAAGGCGGCGATCTGTACGTGACGCGTTTCGGCTGGCCGTCTCTTTCGCAGCTGCTGCCGGCCAACTGGTACGCGGAGCAGCGCTACTCCAGGCACGGCACCGCGCTGCCGGGGTCCGGCCACGTCTACCGGGTATCGACGCAGCCGGTGGCGGGAAGAAGCCTCGACATAGTCGTCAAATTTTCGCGCGTGGCCCGCGAAGTTTCGCTGGAGGTCGCGACCACGTTCCCGGACAATTGTCCGCCCGAGATAATCGCCAACGCGCGCTTCAACAGCCCGATGGAGGAGTTCGGTCTGGTGATGGAACTGCGCCGCGGTGCCTACGGGCCTGATCGCAGCCGCGTTCTTACCCAGCGCCCGCTGGCCATCTACGCTCCGCCCGAAGAATTTGAATTGTGGCAGCTGGGGCGCGACCACAGCCGCTTCGACGCACATTGGCACATGCTTGCTCGAGATCAGGGCAATGCCCCCAAGGCGATCGAACTCGACATCAAGCGCGTCTACGTCGTTCTCTACGGATGGATCAAAGGTGAGGACGCGGAAGATTCGCTGCGCGCCGGAGAGATCAGCGAGCACGAGTGCCATCGGCTCACTCTGGCGGCGATACAGGACCTGCGCAGCAAGGGCTTCCGTGTTCTGGACAACAAGCCCAAGCACTTCATTCTGAGGAAACGCGCTGACGGCCAGGGCATCCTGCGGCGTCGTGACGGCCGCATCGTCTACGCTCTGGTGGATTTCGAACTGTTGCAGCGCACGACCGAGTATCAGAGGCAGTTCAAGGCATCCCAGCGCGAAAAATACTGGCACCTGCAAGCCCACAGGCTTCAGCCTGCGGTGCCTGCCGCACTGCCGTCGCGCCTGAAGTCGGCGACGATCCTGGGCGTGAACTACGTGTTCGGGACAACTCCCAACGGCGGCAAGCTGTGGGTGGTGGGAAACGACGGCGATCTGTTCGATTACTTCCTTCCCGATCGCTGGCGGCGCACCGCCCGCACCAAGCTGTCCCCGCGCAACGAGGTCTACCACACGCGGACACGCGACGGCATTCACGTGGTGTACCGCCGGTCGCGGGTCGGTTCTTCGCCTCTTGTCGACACGCTTCCAGGCGGGAGCGAGCACCTGCGCGAATTCGGCTACAACAGCCCGTTCGAGGAGGTCGCCGTCGCCGCGCGGTTACGTGAGCAGCGAATCCTGTCGATCTATCCGCGCGCCGTCTATCGCACCGGTCATCGGTCGAACGAGGCCGGGGTACAGCCCGACACGCGGCGCTTCGAAACCCACGCGAATCTGCTGACGCCCGAGCCGGTGCCGGAACCGACGCTGAGTCCCGGGTACGACTACTACACGATCTGGGGTCATTTCCGCGGCATCGATCCGGAGACGGAGTATCGCCGGCACGCCGGCGTCACCGATCTCGAGCAGGCGTACGGCGAAGGTCTCGTCGGCAAACGCGAGTATGAAGAGACGGTCACGAGCGTGCGACAGCGGCTGCACGATCTGGGCCTGGATACGAAAGGCGAAGAAGCGAGCGAATTGGCGGTGTCGGTCGCGGCGGATGGCGTTCTTCGCCGTGATGCGAACGGAGTGATCGACGTGAGTCTGTGCATCGACGCTCAGGCGGCGTGCGAACGCGGCCTGCTGAGCGCACGGACGTACCGGAGTCTTGTTCAACGGCTGGAGGAACGGCTGGCGGCGGCGGGCAGTCAGATGCTGAACGTCGTCGGTCATCACATGCTGTTGTCGATGCACCCGGACGGAACGCTGAACCTGGATGAGCACGGGATGCCGACGGTGGTCCTGTGCAACTTCGAGTTCGTTCGCGAATTGCCGCGCTGAGAAGCGACGGCCCGCAGCGTCTATTCGGCAGGCTTGAGCCACTCGGCCAGATTGCCGCCGAAAACCTCGTTGTTCCCTTTGAAAAACTGGTTCTGGAACAGAGCGTCGTCGCCGAAGACTACGAAGCTGCCGGCGCCGAAGCGTCCGGCTACCACTACCGCGAAGGACTGAACGGCGTCGCGTTCTTGCAGCTCGCCGTCGTGATTCAGGTCTACCCACGCGGTCGCACCGGTCCGGGCGACGACGGTGGTCTTGTCGTTGCCGCCGAGCAGAGCCCAGGCGCCGAAGACGTCGAAGGATGTGAGGTTCTTCGTCAAACCGTGCGGCTCCAGTTTGGTGACACGGAAATTCAAGGGGTCGACGTCGATGACGTTTTCGCGTTCGCGTATCACGCCGTTCGACGTCAGTACCCCGAGCATTTCCAGTAGCGGTGCCAGCGGTTGGGGAATGTGCAGCATCACGCACAGCCGCCCGCCGCGGGTCAGAAATCGCGTCACAGCTTCGTTCTCGCTCTGCGCGAACGGCGCGAAAGCTCCCGAGATGACCAGTGCGTCGGCGTTGGACAGGAGCGTGTCGTCGATCTGCTGCGCGCTCGTCGCGACTCTAAAGCCCTGTGCTTCGAAGCGGCCGGCGAGACCTGAGAGGTCGAGCGGGCCGTGCCCAGCGACCACGAAGTGCTGACCGTGTCCTTCGTCGAAAAGCACGGTCAGCGACTTTGCGCCTGCATCGGACGTGCGAGCGAAGAACAATCCGGCCGACAGAATGACGGCGACTGCGACGGCGCGTCGTATGAGCGGATTTCCCATTCGTGCTCCTTGGATGCCGGGACTGCTTCAGTCGGACTCGCCGCCGGAGTCGTCTACGTGGAGCAGGTGGAAGAAACGATGGATGACGGGCGCGAAGGCGACGCCGGTTATCACGATCACCGCCAGGCCGCTGTAGAGGGCGTAGATCCCGGCGAAGATTTTTCCCGCGTCGGTCTGCGGCTGCCATAAGGGACCCATGCCCGAGAGGATCATGGCGGCGTTTTCGAAAGAGTCGACGAAAGCGAGACCTTCCAGGAAGTGGTAGCCGGCCATTCCCGCTGCCATTGACGCCAGCACTAGCGCGATTCCCACCAGGCCGCTGCGCACCAGACGGCGCAGGAACAGCGGCCACGCAATCACTGCCATTGAACTGTGTTCGAAGCTGAACATGGTGCGATGCCTCGGCGTCAGTCGGTGCCGAAGACGTAACCTTTGCCGATCGCCACGATGCCGCTCTGTGTAACCGAGAAACCGCGGCGCATGTCATCTTCGGTGTCGAAGCCGATGCGGGTGTTCGGCGGGATGACGACGTTCTTGTCGACGATGACGTTTTGCAATTCGCAGCCGCGGCCGACTTCGACGTTGTCGAAGAGTACGGAGCGCGTCACCGACGCATAGGAATGGACGCGCACGCGCCGGAACAGCAGCGACTCGCTGACC
Organism: uncultured bacterium; assembly: GCA_903893315.1. Lineage (GTDB taxonomy): Bacteria > Desulfobacterota > Binatia > UBA1149 > CAITLU01 > CAITLU01. Next base: position 5,086 of record CAITLU010000023.1, on the reverse strand, counting down.
AGTCCGCCGGAAAGGATGGATCCCCCGGCAATCAGGCTGTTGAGCGCGTGACCGGTGCGCTCGGGCGCGTCGTGCACGAACTTGGCCGGCGGACTGAAGGCATTGGCGGTACGCAGCGGCCACTCGGGATTGTAGAGGTCGAACTCTGGAACCACCCGCACCAGGTCCATCGAGGCTTCGAAGTACGCGTCGATGGTTCCGACGTCCCGCCAGTACGTGTTGGGGCCTTCCTGGCCGGGAATCGGGTTGTCGTGGAAGTTGTAGACCTTGATCTTGTAACCGGCGCGCAGCGCACGCGGCAGCAGGTCCTTGCCGAAGTCGTGGGAAGAATTCGGATCCTTGGCGTCGGCTTCGAGCAGCTCGATGAGCGATTCGCGGCGGAACAGGTAGTTTCCCATCGAGGCGAGAGCCTGGCTTGGGTCACCCGGGATGGACTTGGGGTTGGCGTGTTTTTCCGAAAAATCGGTCAGCGTCCAGCCTTTGTCGACCTGCAGGACGCCGAAGCGCGAAGCGTCCGCGATCGGCACCGGGCAGGCTGCGATGGTGATGTCGGCCCCGTTGTCGACGTGGTAGTCGACCATGTCGGCGATGTTCATCTTGAAGACGTGGTCGCCGCCGAACACGGCAACCACCTGGGGCTTCTCGTCCTGGATCAGGTGGATGTTCTGGTAGATGGCGTCGGCGGTTCCGCGATACCAGGCGGCGCCGAGTTCCTCGAAGCGGAACATCTGGGCGGGAACCAGCACGATGAAGTGATCGCGAAGGAAGCCGCCCACGCGCCAGTAGCGCTGGATGTGCTCGGTGAGCGACTGGGCCTTGAACTGGGTCAGGACGTAGATCGAGTAGATCCCCGAATTGACCATGTTGTTGAGGATGAAGTCGATGATGCGGTACTTGGCCCCGAACGGAACGGCCGGCTTTGCCCGATCCGCCGTCAGCGGGTACAGCCTCATCCCTTGGCCGCCGGCCAGCAGCATTGCCAGAACTCGTGCCTTCTTCATGACGACAGTGTGACTCGGCTTTCTTCAGGCCTCAACCGCTCGCGGTGAGGTTTCGGTACAGTTCTTCGTAGCGATCGGCGCTCGCTGTCCACGAGAAGTCCTCGGTCATCGCGGCGTGGCGCATCGCAGCGATGTCGCGATGCGCCGCGAAGCGCCGGATCGCTCCTGCGAGCGCGCCGGGATTGGCACCCTCGAACAGGAATCCGGTCTCTGCGTCGCGAATCGTATCGCGAAGTCCGCCCACCGCGTGCGCGATCGGCGGCGTGCCGTAGCGCTGCGAAATCATCTGGGTGAGCCCGCATGGCTCGAACCGCGACGGCAGCAGGAAGGCCTCGGCTCCGGCATAGATGCGGTGAGCCAGCGCCTCGTCGTAGCCGCGCGAGAACGACACGCGTCCGCGGTGCTGTCGGGCCGCGTTCTCGCACCGGGACTCGAGTATCGGATCGCCAGCTCCCAGGATCGCCACCGAGCAGCCCGCAGCGATGATGTCTGGCAGCGAATCGAGCACCACGTCGATGCCCTTCTGCTCGACCAGTCGCGAGACACAGCCGAGCACGCGGCCGTCGAGGCCGAGTTCGCCTCGCAACGCCTCGCAGCAGTGCAGCTTGCCGTCGATGTCGGCGGCCGAGAACCGGGCCGGAATCAGCGGGTCGGTGGCCGGGTTCCAGTAGTCGATGTCGATACCGTTGAGGATTCCCGAAATCTTGCCCGCATGATGTCTGAAGACGCCGTCGAGTCCTTCGCCGAATGCCGGAGTGCGGATCTCGCCGGCGTAGGTCGGACTGACGGTGGTCACTGCGTCGGCGAACACGATGCCGCCCTTGAGGACGTTCACCTTGCCGTAGAACTCGAGCGCGTCGATGGTCAGCAGCGAAGCCGGCAGTCCGGTCTGCGCGAGGAACCAGTCGGCGTCCATTTGTCCCTGGTGGGCAACGTTGTGAAGCGTGAGTACCGTTGCGGCGCAACGTACCCGGCCCATCGCAGCCAGCACCGGGATCAGCGCCGCGTGCCAGTCGTGGACGTGGACCACGTCGGCGTCCACCAGTGCCGCGGCCGCCGCCGAAAAACGCAGGAAGCGCTCTCCGTCTTGCCAGCCGCTGTATATCTGCGGCCCTTCGAATCCGGCCACGCGCGGGAACAAGAAGCGTATTCCGGCGTCGTGCAACTCGCCGACCGGCGCCTGGTGACTCGCGCCTGCGTGCTGGAACCGGACTGTGCGCGTGGTCGGCGCGTCGATGGCGGCGTAGCCGGGCAGGATTACCGTAACATCGTGTCCGCGGGCGGCGAGCACTCGTGGCAGCGTGCCGACGACGTCGGCGAGGCCGCCGACTTTGACGAACGGAACCGCCTCGGCCGCAATCCAGACGATGCGCACGAGAACTTCCTCTACCTGTTTTCGAAGTCGTGTTGGTTCATGGGTGTGTCGGGCTCGCCATGCGCCGACCATACGGGGAGCGTGATGCGGGGCCAACAGCGCGAAGGGCGGTGATGCGAGGCCGCTTCCGGCTTGCTTCGGATGCGGCGCCGTTGTCTGGATGACGCCGCCGACGCTAACAGCATCAGTTGTCGATGCCCGATCAATCAAGCGCTCACGTCTCGAGGGCGTGACGAATGGTCGCCGCTCAGCGTCAGTCACGAGGAGGTTTGCTGATGTCTGGTTCGCAGCGTTCGACGGTGGGCTCAGTGGTGGTCATTACCGGTGCGGCCGGCGGTATCGGCCGTGCGCTGGCGCGGCGCTTCGCCGACGCCGGATCCAAGGTTGCGGTTCTGGACATAGATGCCGGCGGCGCGGAGGTCGCAGCATCGGATCTTCGCAGCGCGGGAGCCGACGCTATTGCGCTCGTCTGCGACGTCACCAGCCAGGAATCCGCCAACGCGGCCATTGCTGCGGTCATCAGCCGCTGGGGCGGCGTCGACGTGCTGATCAACAATGCCGGCGTCACGCAGCTCGGCAACTTCGCCGACACGCCGCCGTCGTTGTATCGCCGCGTATTCGACATCAACGTGTTCGGAGCCATTCACTGCACCCAGGCTGCGTTGCCGAGCCTGGTGGCCCGGCGCGGTGCCATTGTCGTGCTGTCGAGCGTGGCGGGGCTGGCGCCGCTCTACGGGCGTAGCGGCTACTCGGCGAGCAAGCACGCTCTGCACGGGCTCTTCGAGACGCTGCGCTGTGAACTCGAGGGCAGCGGCGTCGACGTGACAATGGTGTGCCCCGGGTTCACCGACACCGCGATCGAGCAACACGCTCTCGGTACAGGAGCGCGTCCTACCGTGGGCCGGGCCGCTGCGCCGCAGGATGTGGCTGACGCTATCTACCGCGGCGTCGTCGCGCGCCGCCGCCTGCTGGTGCTCTCTGCTGTCGGCAAGTTGTCGTGGTTGATAATTCGCCTGGCGCCGTCGTTCTTCGATCGGTTGATGCTGCGTCGGATGCGTTCTGCCTGATCGGCAGCCGTTCGAAATGGGCGCGCCGTTCCAGGCGCCGACGTTTCCTGTGTCGTTCCTCGCTCGCGTCAAAGGCAATCCGTTTCTGCCGTGACCTTGCACCGGTCGTCGACGTTGCAGCCGCCGACCAGAGCCGCCCGCTGCAACGCTTTGTCATCGAGCGTTCGTTGCGCGTTCGGACCCGATCTCGGCTCGTATGCCGCAGAGCGGAAATCTCCAAGGTGTCATCCGTTGTCCGGTAGCAGGGATGGCAGCGTATGCGGCTGGGGTGAATACGACCCGCAGTGCCGGACAGCATTTCGCGCCGCGGTCCGGATCGGAGGTCGCGTCGCAACCAGGCTGATCGCTCTCGCCAATTCCTGGACTTGACGGACTGAACGCAAAGAACCCCGGCGGGTCGCCCCGCCGGGGTTCTGTTGCCGATCGTCCGAGCGACGATCAGTCGACCTTCATCATGGCAGCGGAATCACGATGATGTTTCGATTGATGAACGTGCACGTTCCGGGGGTTCCCAGTCTGTACTGGGCCGTGAACGTGTTGCTGCCCGCGGTCAGTCCCGTCACGAGGTAGGTGGCGCTACCCTGATGGACAGCGTTTGCCACCGAGCGCCCCGGGTTCCTGAATGACTGTGCATCCGAAGACACGCGCGTCGTCGCGCCCGACACGGCAAAGGCCATGAGGCAGTCCAGGTCGGTAGCGCTGGTGCTGGAGCCGAGTGTCAGCGTCACCAGAGCGTTACCCGAAGCCGGGATGGTTACGGTCAACGCCGGACCTGCCGTCGCGAGGGCGACGTAGGTCAGCGACGTCGAGGTTTCGGACGTCGCAACAACGGCCGATGTTGCACCGGCAACGCCGGTTGCTCCGGTGGATCCCGTCGCGCCGGTGGACCCGGTTGCTCCGGTAGATCCCGTCGCTCCGGTGGACCCGTTCGTTCCGTTCGTTCCGTTGGCGCCGGTCAGCCCGGTATTGCCCGTCGGCCCGGTCGGACCTTGGACGCCCTGCGGTCCAGTCGCTCCGGTTGCGCCAGCGGCACCGTTAGTGCCGTTGGTCCCGTTTGTACCGGTTGAACCCGCGACACCGGTGGACCCGTTCGCTCCGGTGGACCCGTTCGTTCCGTTCGTTCCGTTGGCGCCGGTCAGCCCGGTGTTTCCTGTCGGCCCGGTCGGACCTTGGACGCCCTGCGGTCCAGTCGCTCCTTTGTCACCGGCTACACCTTGGTCGCCTTTGTCACCGGTCGCGCCGTCGTTTCCTGCTGCGCCGGTCGGCCCTTGGACGCCCTGCGATCCGGTCGCGCCGTCGTTGCCGGCTGCGCCGGTCGGCCCTTGGATGCCCTGCGATCCGGTCGCGCCGTCGTTTCCTGCTGCGCCGGTCGGCCCTTGGACGCCCTGCGATCCGGTCGCGCCGTCGTTTCCTGCTGCGCCGGTCGGCCCTTGGACGCCCTGTGATCCAGTCGCGCCGTCGTTTCCTGCTGCGCCGGTCGGCCCTTGGACGCCCTGTGATCCGGTCGCGCCGTCGTTTCCTGCTGCGCCGGTCGGCCCTTGGATGCCCTGCGATCCGGTCGCGCCGTCGTTTCCTGCTGCGCCGGTCGGCCCTTGGACGCCCTGTGATCCAGTCGCGCCGTCGTTTCCTGCTGCGCCGGTCGG
>CAITLU010000022.1 GCA_903893315.1 uncultured bacterium | reverse complement strand
CCTGCGACGACGGGAACTCCGTCAACTCGGATGCTTGCCTGAACTCCTGCGTAGCGGCCACCTGCGGCGACGGTATCGTCCAGACCGGAGTCGAGGCCTGCGACGACGGGAACTCTGTCAACTCGGATGCTTGCCTGAACTCCTGCGTGGCCGCGACCTGCGGCGACGGCATCGTCCATACCGGCGTCGAAGCCTGCGACGACGGGAACTCGGTAAACTCCGACGCTTGTCTCAATACCTGCGTAGCCGCGACCTGCGGCGACGGCATCGTCCGCACCGGCGTAGAAGCCTGCGACGACGGCAACGCGGTCAACGGTGACAACTGCGACTCTACTTGCCAGCTAGAGAACACGGGCGAGCTCGGGGATCTCGTCTGGTACGACCTGGATCTCGACGGAGGCCAGAACCCGGACGGGTCCGAGCCCGGAGTGCCTGGAATACTCGTTACGCTGTACCGCGATCCTCTCCTGCGTGCTGCGGGCGATCCGGTGCCGGTAGCGGAAACATTGACCGATGCGGACGGGCACTATTCGTTCACACACCTTTCTGCCGCCGCCTACTACGTGCAGATCGACCCGCCTGCCGGCTGGTTCGTCACCGGCCAGAACGTGATTGCCGACGCTACGAAGGATAGCGACGCGGATCCTCTCACTCATCGCACTCACGCAATCAGCCTGCCGCTTCACGCCAACGACCCGACCTGGGACTTCGGCATCCATCACTGCGGGGATGGCGTCTTACAACCCGGCGAAACCTGCGACGACGGCAACCTCGACAACACCGACGGGTGCCTCAGCAACTGCCGCCTTCCGTACTGCGGCGACGGTTTCGTGCGCGCAGGCATCGAGCAATGTGACGACCTGAACAATACGAACGGCGACGGATGCAGCGCGATCTGCCTGATCGAGTCCGGCGCGGAAATCGTCGATCTTTCGATCACCAAGTCCGACTCTCCCGATGCCGTCCACGCAGGTAGCCGTCTGGGCTATATGCTCACCGTAACCAACAACGGCCCGGGAACTGCGTTCAACGTCTCGGTCATCGAGAACCTTGATCCGAACACGACCTTCGTCAGTTCGACGCAACCTTGCACGTTGACACCAGGCATAGGCCTGTACTGCCAACTCGGGACGCTGTTGGCCGGCGACGTGGTCAGTTTCGACATAACGGTAGACGTAGCCGCAACCGCACCGACCTCGGGGAGCAATCAGCACGGCTTGTGCAATTCCGACAGCGACATCTGCAACTTTGCGACCGTCATAACTTCGTCCACCGATACGAATGCGAGCAACGACTCCGACGAAGAACCGACCGACGTTCTGCCGCCGGATCAACCTCGCAACGGGATCTGCGGGAACGGCGTCGTTGAAACAGGCGAGCAGTGCGATCCTCCGGGCTCGGAGGACTGCTCCAACCTGTTCGATGACGACATGGACGGTCTGACCGACTGCAAGGACCCGGACTGTCTGACGGGCCTCCCTACGTGTAGCCTGACCTGCCAATTCGTCCCGACGTGCCAGCCGATCAAGAAAGACCCGGCAAAGATCAGGTTCGGGGCCGACCCGGCCCCCGACTCTATCCTGATGCACGCCCGCTTCGAGCCGCTGACGCCGGTAGACCTGTACGTGGAAGGCTTCGGGTTCACGCTCACCAATGCCAACGGCATGATCTACCGTGCCGCTGTCTACGCCGGCGACCTCAGATCCAACTCCTCACGAACGGCCTGGAAGTTCTCGGACTCGTCCGCACGCGACGGACGCGGGCAGCGAGCCGGGATTTCCAGACTCGTCGTCAAGGCGAAGACCATCAACGGGCGTCTGACCTACCCGTTCAAGATGCTGGCCTATGGAGATCTCTCGCGCGCAACCCTCGCCGAAATGACGACTCAGATAACCTATGGAGGAGATGTGGCGTGGGTGACTGGAACCTGGGCCGGCTCTCCTAAGAAGGGGTGGAAACTCAACGAATCCCTCTTGCAGTGATCACCTAACAGACGCGGCCCGAGATCCGGCCCGGGTCCATACCTTCGACTCCGGGCCGGACTTCGCGCTCGCCGGAGAGGCCGCCGATGGGCGCCATTTGCGCAAATGAGTTTGAATCGACCGGCCTTCGCTGTCGCTATGCCAGCCCGCGACCTCGCCTCTCTCCGATCCGGCCACGCGTTGCGTAGCCGCTCCTCATCGCATACGAGTCTGCCCCACGTAAGGATGCCAGCTCCGATGATCACATGCTGATTGCCGACGGTGATCAGGCCGCTTCACTCAGCAGCCGCAGGGATCTCGACGATGCCGGCCGGATCGCTCAGTGACGGCGGCAACGAAGTAACGGAACGGTAAACTTCTCGAATCGTCGGGGTATGAAGACCGGGCGGCGCAATCGCCCGGCGCACGGAGAGCCGATGTCCCAGCAACCGCAATTTCACCGATTCACTGGTACCGACGGATACATAGCGTCGGAGTCCCTGGTAGACGCCGTCAACTGTGCCATCGCGCTCGAGCGACCGCTGCTGCTGCGCGGAGAGCCGGGAACCGGCAAGACCTTACTGGCACGTCACATCAGCGAAGCGCTTGGGCTTCCGATGGAGAACTGGCACGTGAAGTCGACGTCGAAGGCCGCCGAAGGCCTCTACGTCTACGATACGGTGCAGAGGCTTAACGACAGCCGTTTCGGCGGTGCCAACGTCTCCGACATTCGTGCGTACATCAAGCTCGGTCCCCTTGGTCGAACTTTCGCAGCCGAGCAGCGCCACGTCCTGCTCATCGACGAGATCGACAAGGCCGACATAGAATTCCCCAACGACCTGCTGCACGAAATCGACGAGATGCGATTCACCGTGGCCGAGACCGGCGACGAGGTAGTCGCAAAGCAGCGGCCCATAGTACTCATCACCTCCAACAACGAGAAGGAACTGCCGGACGCGTTCCTGCGCCGGTGCATCTTCCACTACATCGAGTTCCCCACGGTTCCGTTGATGCGGCGAATCGTGGCCGTCCATCATCCGACTCTCGACACGACACTGCTCGACCAGGTGCTGATAAAGTTTTACTGGTTGCGCGAACAACCCGAGCTTCGCAAGCGACCGTCGACGTCGGAGTTGATCGACTGGATAGCGGCGATCCGACGCGCGGGGATCTCGAACGAGCAGATCGAGGCGCACATACCGTTTCTCGGCGCCCTGCTGAAGACCGAACAGGACTCCGAAGCGCTCAAACGCTACGACAAGCAAAGCGGCAACTATCCGTCCAGTTGGGCGGAACTCGGGCCGCGCTACAACCAATAGTGTTTGTCCAACTATTCTACGGGCTCAGGGACGAGGGCGTCCCGGTAGGCACCCAGGAGTGGTTGACGCTGATGGACGCGTTGGCCAAGGGCCTTCACGGTTCCAGCCTCAGGCGCTTCTACAACCTGGCACGTGCCTGCCTCATCAAGCACGAAGGATACTTCGACGCGTTCGATCGCGTGTTCGCGCGCGTATTCCACGGTGTGGAGGGCAGCCTCGACGCCGTCACGCAGGAAATCCTGGACTGGCTGCAGGATCCCAAGAACTTCCCGAAGTTGTCGGAAGAAGAACTGGCGGCTCTCGAACACCTCGCAGGCGACGAACTGATGCGCCGGTTTCTGGAAACCCTCGCCGAACAGGACGAGCGTCACGACGGCGGCAACCGCTGGGTTGGGACCGGAGGTCGTTCGCCCTACGGACACGGCGGAGTTCACCCGACCGGCATCCGCGTCGGCGGCCCCGCACGCAGCCGCTCGGCGATGAAGGTGGCCGAAGAACGTCGCTTCGAGGATTACCGCACCGATGTCCGTCTGGACGTACGCCAGGTCAAAGTCGCTCTGAAACGCTTGCGACAACTCACCCGACGCGGCCCCGTCACGGAACTCGATCTGGACGAGACGATCGACGAGACCTGCCGCAACGCCGGCGAAATAGAACTCGTTTTCAGAGCGCCACGTCGCAATGACGTCCGCATACTTCTACTGATGGACGTCGGCGGCACCATGATGCCGTACTACGAACCAGTCAGCCGTCTGCTGACGGCGCTGCACGAAGAACGCGGCCTGCGTGCGCTGGAAACGTACTACTTCCACAACTGCATATACGATCACGTCTACACGCAGGCGCGCATGGCGAAGAAGGACGCGTTCCCGACCGCGCAGCTGTTGCGCAACCTGCAACCGTTCTGGAAGGTCATCCTGGTAGGTGATGCGGCCATGCACCCCGCCGAATTGCTCGACCCCCACGGCGGCATCGATCCGCGGCAGACCAGCGCGACGACCGGAATCGAGTGGATGCAGCGTGTGGCAGGGCACTTCGATCGCGCCGTGTGGCTCAACCCGGAAAACGAAAAAACCTGGGACGGCACCCACACGACCCGCATCCTGAAGAGGGTATTCCCGATGTACCCGCTCAGTGTCGACGGCCTGACCGAGGCGGTACGCTTGCTGGTGGGTACCGGCAAAGCGGCCGCGACCAGAGCCGCCTAGGTTCGCATTCGACGCCGGCGTGATCGGCCCGGCCGCGTGTTATTCGCGCAGCAACACGTCTGTGGCCAGCCGCAAACGCTGCAGCAGGCGCCGCAACGAATCGTGCCGTGACACCTGGGCGCGAAGAGCCACGATGGCCTTACGCTCGAGACGGTAGCGATCGAGCTTCTTCGGCTTGGACACCGCGCCGGTGGCACCGGCGCGCTCGAGCGGCGCCCACAAGCCTTCGAGCGGATGCCCCCAAGTCTCCAGATCGGCGGGGTCGAGTCGCTCGATGATCTGCTTGCACAGTTGCAGGCGACGAGGGTCGCTCACGATCTCGATTGCCCACTTGTCGATAGACCCGGTGGACGGGCGCGAGTGCTTGGCGACCCCGATCGGATCGCCGAGTCCCTTCGCTTCGTGAGCGTGCTTCCCGTAGTCGACCGCGCTCGACTCGTGCGGAACGCCGAGAAACTCGAAGATACCTTTCAGCATCGGCTCGGGATCCGATACCAGCTTCTCGTAGACGACGTGGAAGATCGGCACCCGGCGCTCACGCAGAAACTTCGCGATCGCCGGCACGTAGCGCTCGATGATCGGATTGTAGGCGTGCGCTGCCTGGTAGTCGCTGTCGAAGAACGACTCCGCGAAAGAGCTGAATACCGCGAGAGGATGCCTGGTCAGAACGACGTACTTCGCGTTCGGATAAATCTTTTCGAGAAAACCCAGGATCAATCCGTAGGCCGGTGTCTTGTCGAGGAAATAGCGCTTGCCGGATTTCGTCGACAGCATGCGCGAGTAAAGAAGGTCTGAATAAGCCCGGCACGCGTCTATGTAGTCCTGCTCGCCGCCGGGCAGATCTGCGACGAATTCCTTGGTGGATTCGGCCGCGAGCACATGGTCGAAGGGCGCCTTGTCTACGTTGGCGAAATAGCCGAGGTGCGCGAGCGGCGTCATCAAGTGCGGCTCGGGACGACCGTAGATGACCGAGTGCGACGAAATCATCCGGGCCAGCATCGTAGATCCCGAACGCGGGGACCCGACCACAAACACCACGTTGTCTTCCATAGGGACGTGCACGTTATCAGAAACGTCGTCTGTGGCCACGTTGCCGCTCACGCGTGCACTCGGGGCCGCAACCAGTCCCAGAGGTCATTCATGACCTCGTCGCGATTGGTCTCGTTCAACATTTCGTGACGTCCTTCGGGATACACGAGAACGGTAATGTCATCGGAGGAAAAAGCCTCTACGTAGGCCCTGGCCCCTTCCGCACTGCACAACACGTCGTTCTCGCCGTGTATCAGCAACACCGGCACGTCGATCTCCGCCGCACGTCCCACCAGCAGCCCCAACCCCCGCGCCAACGCGACGTAGAGACCTTGTTGCACTCGGTCGCGAAGCACCAAAGGATCTTCAAGGTAGGACCGCCAGACCTCCGGGTCGCGGCTGAGCCGGCTCGGATCGATGCTGCGGTCAGCGGGATCGAAAATAGGAACGATGGCCGGCCCGGACAGGATCAGGTAGTCGGGCACAAGCGGCCGCTCCAACAGGTAGGCAGTAACTATCAGACCGCCCATAGAGTGCCCGAAGAGCACCAGCGGCAATCCCGGCTGCTCGCGGATTGCCAGAGCGTGAAACTCCGCCAGGTCGTCCAGGAAATCGCTGAAGCGCTCGACCGTGCCCTTCTCGCCGGGGGTAAGACCGTGGCCGCGCTGATCGAGGGCGTAGACGACCATCCCGCGCTGCGCCAGAAACCCGGCCACGTGTTGGTAGCGGCCGCTGTGCTCACCCATGCCGTGAACCAGTACCGCCACCCCACGAACCTGACCGACCGCGGGCCACATCCGGTAGAAGACATCGGCTCCGTCAGCGGCGACAAACCATTTTTCCAAGGGCTGCATGCAAGCGCGTATAGAGTCTTCGCGCACAAGAGTCGATGGGGCGGCGGCCTCGAGCGAGCGGCGCGCTTTTGGAGGCCACGCAGGCCACGAAGCGCCGCCCACGCCCGCCGCGAGCGCCGAACGGAGCGTGCCGGACAGGGTTACCGCCACCTCACGCCTGATGACGGATTCAGTTGTGGATTCAGGGGGTTAACTAAATCGTTTTGCAACGAACAAATCTGCCATAACCCCTTGACGGGGGTTTGCAGACTCCGTACAACCTCCGCTCACTTCAACCCCTGGGGGGGGTCGAGGAGAATGGTAAATGATTGAGTCAGCGTTGATCGTAACCGGACTGATGTTGATCGGGTGGTTTTTTCCGGAAGGCTAGTCAAAGCAGCATCCAGTCGCACCGACGTGGAAAGGGGTCGCCGCACCAAGCGGACGGCCCCTTTCTCATTTCAAGGCCAGGCCGTCGATCGCAGAACCATCGGGCCCGGATGACCTCGAGGCCGTCGCCACTCCCCCGAATTCAGTGCAACGTCGGTCCGCTGCCCATGCGCCTCCGCTGAAGCTGGCGCAGTTTCCAGCGTCTCCACGCCCGCATCAGATCTTCGCGCCGCGGCGGCACCAGACGCCCCGCCCCTACCCCGTACCAACGCAGGTAGGCATAGCCGAACCCCATGCCGCCGAGATGCGCCGCGTGGGCAACCCCTGTGCCGGTCGATTCGATGGCTTGCAGAGTTTCCAGAAGGATCAGGAAGATAACCAGGTAACGGACCTTTACCGGGAAAAGGAACCAGACGAATACACGCCGGTCCGGAAACCATAGGGCGTAGGCCATCAGGACGCCGTAGATCCCTCCCGATGCGCCGATGCTGGGAATCCAGGTGCCCCATCGCACCAGCGAAAAAAGAATCCCTCCGCCGACAGAGCAGATGAAGTAGTACTTGACGAAAAAGCTCGACCCCCAGCGCCTCTCCAACTCGGACCCGAACATCCACAGCATGAACATGTTCAGGCCGAGGTGACCGATGCTGCCGTGAAGGAACTGATAGGTAAAAAGCCGCCAGAGTTCCCCGTAACCGACCAGGGCCGGAACGAGACCGAAAGTCAGGATGAGCCAGCTACCAGTCAGGAGTTGGAGGACGTACAGAGCGACGTTGGCCCCGACCAGTCGCAGCACCGCCGGCGGAACCGGGCCTCCCGGACCTAATTGGATCGTGCGCGCCGGCGACCTCCAACCGCCTCGCCAGACTTTCACCCGCTGCTCCTCACAAATAGGTCAACCAATGAGAGAAGGCCGCGCGCTGGCCGCGCAGGATCGCGAAGTATTCCTTCTGTACGCCCCGAGTGATGGGGCCCGGCCTGCCGGCACCGATGCGCCGGTCATCCAGCGACTGCACCGGCGTGACCTCCGCGGCCGTCCCGGTCAGGAAAGCCTCATCGGCGATGTAGATTTCGTCGCGGGTGAACCGCTCCTCAACCACCGCGACGCCCTGGTCGCGCAAAATGTCGAGCACCGAATTGCGCGTGATCCCTTCGAGCACCGTCGCGATCGGCGGCGTCTTGACCTTGCCCCCACGCACCACGAACAGATTCTCGCCGCAGCCTTCGGCGGCGTAGCCGTCGACGTCGAGCATCAGGGCCTCGTCGTAGCCACCGCGCCGGGCCTCGATGCTGGCAAGAATCGAGTTCACGTAATGCCCGGTCGCCTTGGCCTTGGTCATCAGCGTGTTGACGTGCATGCGCTGAAAACTCGAGGTGCGAACGCGGATGCCGTTGGCCAGCCCCTCGTCGCCCAGGTAGGACCCCCACGGCCACACCGCGATACTGGCATGGATCGGGTTGACCATCGCCGAGCCGAGCCCCATTTCACCGTCGGCGACGTAGATCAGTGGACGGATGTAGCAAGCCTTCAGCCGGTTGGCCCGGATCGTCTCCAGGCAGGCGTCAACGAGCTGGTCAACGCTGTACGGAGACTCGATACCAAGAATGCGGCAGGACTGGTCGAGGCGCACCAGGTGCTCGCGAAGGCGGAAGACCGCCGAGCGCCCGTCCTCGCACTCGTAGCAACGGATCCCTTCGAAAGCCCCTACGCCATAGTGGAGCGTGTGGGTGAGAACATGGACCTTGGCGTCCTCCCAGGCCACCAAGCGCCCCTGCATCCAGATAAAATCGGCTTTTTCCACCAAGTCGTCGTAGCGGCGAGAGGCTTCGAGGTCAACGCTGCGGGGCGAAGTAACGCTGGTAAATTGCGCGAACTTCTTCACGCGTGCGCCGGTAGGTCGCCAGCAACTCGCCGCCCGGATCCTCACCGTCGAAACCAAGACGCGCGGCCAGAGGTCCCAGCGTCTCGGGATCGGTGTCCAGAGCCTCGACCGGTCGGTCGCGCTCCAACCGAAGCCGGGCCTCGACCCGCCGAAGGAACCTGAAATGAGCGGCCAGAGCATCCGCGTCCTCGCCGCGCAGCACGCCCACCGCACGCAGCCCTTCGATGGCGCGCAGGGTGCCCCGCCGTCTCACCTGCTGATGTTCGGCGCCGCTTCGGAGCTGAAGCATCTGCACCAGGAACTCGATGTCGACGATGCCGCCGCGCCCGGTCTTGATGTTGAGACGCTCGGGACCTTCAGCGGCGAGTTCGTTCTCCACTCGACTTCGAAGGTCGGCGATCTCGGCCGCCCCGGCGTCGTCGAGCGAGCGACTCCACAGCGCCTTTGCGATCGCGTCGTCGATACTGCTCGCCAGCGCTGTCGAACCGAACACGACTCTGGCGCGCAGCAGGGACTGACGCTCCCACAGTTCTGCCTCGCCGGAATGGTACTCGATGAACCGTTCCAGTGAAGTGACCAACGGTCCGCTGCGCCCCGAAGGCCTCAGCCTGGCATCCACCTCGTAGACGACACCGTCGCGGGTACGCGAGGCAAGCAACGAAATAAGCTTCTGCACCCACTTGGTCGCCAGCACATGAGCGTCGGGGTCGTAGCCCTTGGCTCCCGCGTCATAGACGAAGATAAGATCAAGGTCGGAGCCGTACGACATTTCGGACGCGCCCATCTTGCCCATCCCGAGCACAGCCAGTTCGAGGCGATCCCAGGGACCGGCCAGACGCCGGACGACCAGACCCTTGGCCAGTCTCGCAGCCGCCTGCAGGCAAACTTCGGCCAGCGCACTCAGCGAGCGATGGACCGCTTCTGCATCCAGAGCACCGGCCAGGTCACCGAGTCCGATGCGCAGCAGTTCGGAAACACGAAAGCGGCGCAGCGCAGCTATCACTTCTTCTTCGTCGGTTTCGTCATCAGGAAGCGCTGCCTGCAATGTCTCGCTCAACCTCGCCGCCGTCGGTTCGGCTTCGGCTGAATCCGCACGCACCACCGAATCGAGAAGTTCCGGATGACCAACCAGATGACCGGCCAGATAGGGACTGCTGGCGAACAGCGAAACCAGTATCTCCATGGTCTTCGGTGAACCGCTGAGCAAGGCCAGATAACTGGTGTGCGCACCGGTACGCAGCAGGAACTCGACCAGGCCATCCAGAGCGCGCTCGGGATCCGAGGAATCGGCCACCGCCGCCAGCAGCGTCGGCGCCAGCGCCTCGACCGCACGTCGGCGCTGCGGACTGGCAGGCCCGCGGAAACGGCCTTGGTATATTCGCGCAAGGTTCTCCGCAGCGTGAAGACCTCCGGGGATTCCCATGCGGCCGAGCACCACCGCGGCTTCTTCCAGTCGGCCTTCGGCAATCTGACCGAGCACCGCCAGCGAAACCGGATCCACCTTGCGTTGACGTGGCGTCTCCTCGAAGCGCATCTCGAGAAAGCGCAGGAACAATTCGTGAACGCGACGGGTCTGTTTTTCCCAATCGTGTTCGAAGGCAGCAACTTCGTCGGGCGCGTTGCCGGTCCCGCGCCTGCCGGTGCCGTAACCGAGACGCCGCGCCAACCAGCGCAGCCCCTCGGCAGTCTGAGGCAGCGTCTGGGTCTGGCGCTTCTCCTCGATCTGCACCGCGTGCTCGACGTTGCGCAGGAAATCGTAGGCGACGCGCAGGTCTATCGCCTCTTCGTGCGACAGGTACTCGGCCGCCTCAAGCGCGTCGAGCGCGCGCCTCGTACTGGCGCCGCGCACGTTCGCCGCGTGACCTCCGTGGATGAGCTGCAGCACCTGCACGACGAATTCGAGTTCGCGAATGCCGCCGCGCCCGATCTTGACGTTGCGTGTGCCGGGTTTGAGCAATGCGAGTTCCGCGTCGATGCGGTCCTTCATGCTGCGCAAGTCTTCGATGGTCTGGAAATCCAGGTGACGGCGGTAGATGAAAGGCTCGAGTTCGGCGAGATAACGACGACCCAGTTCCAGGTTGCCAGCTATCGGACGGCCTTTGGCCAGCGCACCTCGCTCCCAGGTATCGCCCCACCCCTCGTAGTAGGAAATGGCCGCGTCGAGGACGTTGATCGGCATCCCGTTGATGCCCTCCGGCCGCAGCCGCAGATCAACACGAAATACGTGACCATCGGCGGTGCTCTCACCGATCGCCTTGGTGACCGCGGCCGCCAGACGCGTAAAGAACTCGCGAGCGGGAGGCGAATCCTCGGCCACCGCGTCGGTTTCATAGAGGTAGACCAGGTCGATGTCAGAACTGAAGTTGAGTTCACAACCGCCGAGCTTGCCCATGCCGATGACGACGAAGCCGACAGGTTCGCCGTCGTCGCGACGTACATCACCGGAAGTCCTGGCCAGCAGCGCGCGCAGCGAAGTAACGGCCAGGTCGACACACACGTCGGCCAAAGTGCTGAGCGCGGTCAGCGTCTCGTCGAGACACGCAATGCCGAGCACGTCGCGGGCCCCTATCCGATAAATCTCGGAAGCGGCGAGCCTGCGCAGTTTGCAGTGGATGCTCGCAACGTCGTCGTCTTGCGTGAGCCCGCAACTCGTCTCTAGTTCGGCCCGAGTCGGCAGCCCTTGCCGATACGCCACAGCAGCCGTCGGCCATGCCGCCGCCTTGGCCACCAGATAACGCGCCAGCACCGGACTGGCGCCGCACACGATGGCCAGCGACTCCAGTTCGTCTTCCGGCCAGGCCAGCAGCGAATCCATTCCTCCGGCCTCTTCAAGGCGCTCGACAGCACCCCCAGCGTGTTCAGAAGAAGGCGCGAGTTCGAGCGCCCGCTCAAGAGCGGCCAGCCACGAGGGCGATGCCACACGGCTCAAACGTTCGAGAAAACCGGGGGCAGTAGATGAAGAGGTTGAGGGCGCCAATTAGCGGCAGATAGCATCGGGACAGTGGCAAGCGAAGCCGCTCGCGCAACGCTCCCGGCGTCACCGCGCAGGCGCAGGGCCGTGAAAGAATCCCGCTCACGTCGCCTGGCGACGCGGGCGGGATTCTCTTACGGCCGTGTGAACCTCAGAGCGAGTGTTTGAGTGACATGGCCGGCTTGAAACCGACCGTCTTGCTGGCACCGATCTGGATCTGTTCGCCGGTCTTGGGGTTACGACCCAGCCGCGGCTTGCGCTTGCGCACGGTGAAGGTGCCGAACCCCGAAAGAGCCAGTCTCTTTTCCTTCTTGATGGCCTTGGCCACAGCTCCGAAACAGGCTTCCAGGGCGCCGGCCGCACCACGCTTGGAAAGCCCCGTCTTCTTCGCGACGACTTCGATGAGATCTGCCTTGGTCATGATTGCCTCCTGCGTTACTTCCACCACACGTCCGGCATTTGCTGCCGGAGCTCCACCACCGCACCGCAAAAACGCGAGCGACGTGAGTGATCATGCGCCCCCGTACCTACGGGAGTCAACGCAACGTCACTTGTCGAGCGGGAATTGTTCGTCAGGAACTGGGTGTTACGCACAGCCGTTCGCGCAAACCGAGATCCGACATGGCGATCCACGACGCGAGTTCCACTTCAGCCCGCACCGCCAGCGCTTCTTTCTTCTCACGCCCGCGCATACGCCGAGGAAGCTCGGGGAACAGCCCGTAATTGGCGTTCATCGGCTGAAAATCCCTGCGTTCGGGATCGGTCACATACGCGATCAACGAGCCCAGAGCAGTGGTCGCAGGAGGCACCGTCGGTGCCTGGCCACGCATCCGGCGCACCGCTCCGAAACCGGCCAGCCAGCCTGCCGCAGTAGATTCGACGTAGCCTTCCACTCCCACCAATTGTCCCGCCACCATCACGTGCTCGCGGCCGCGCACCGACAGCGTCGGAGTGAGTGTGATCGGTGAGTTGATGTAGGTGTTGCGATGCAGGCTCCCGAGGCGGACGAACTCGGCCGCCTCCATGCCCGGAATCGTGCGGAACACGCGGCGCTGCTCTGGGTAGGTCATCTTGGTCTGGAAACCCACCATGCTCAGCAGGCGTCCCGCGGTATCGTCCTGTCGCAGTTGCACGACCGCGTGGGGACGCCGACCGCTGCGCGGATCCTCCAGCCCCACCGGCTTCATCGGCCCGAACGCCAGCGTGTCGCGGCCGCGCCGCGCCAGTTCCTCGATCGGCATGCAACCTTCAAAGTAGATGCAGCGCTCAAAACTCTTCAGCGGCATCTTGTCGGCAGCCAGCACGTCCTCGACGAAACGTTCGTACTGCTCGCGATCGAAAGGGCAGTTGACGTAATCAGCACCGCCCCGTCCGTAGCGCGCGGCACGATAGGCAACGTCCATGTTGACGGATTCGGCGGTAATGATCGGCGAAATCGCGTCGTAGAAGTACAGGTGCTGCCCGCCGACGAAGCACGCCAGCGCTTCACTCAGAGCCGGCGAAGTCAGCGGGCCGGTAGCGAGGATGGTAAGACCGTCCTCGGGAATCGACATCACCTCGCCGCGACGAATCGTGACGTTCGGAAGCGACTCGAGTTCAGCCGTTATGCGCTCGGCGAATCTCAGCCGGTCCACCGCCAGCGCCGAGCCCGCCGGGACCCTCACCTCGTCGGCGATGCGCAGGATCAGCGAATCCAGCGCGCGCAGTTCGCGCTTGAGCACACCTACCGCGCTCATGTGCGAGTCGTCGCGCAGAGAGTTGGAGCAGACAAGTTCGCCGAGCAACCCGGTTTGATGCGCCTCCGTGCCCTGCTGCGGACGCATCTCCCACAGTTCCACATCGATGCCGCGCGTGGCGATCTGCCAGGTCGCTTCGCATCCGGCCAGCCCTGCGCCGACGACCGTAACTCGCTGCTTGTTGTTCACGTATTTTGGTTCTCAAGGATCCGCGCCTGACACGGAGCTGTCTCGCCGCTTCTCCACACGGGAAGCGCCCGGTCTTCGAAGCAGTGCCCCGTAGGCTCCTGCCGCGCGCCGCTCGACCAGTCCGGCCAGTTCGAGCGCAGTTAACAACGCTAGAACTCGTGCCCCGTCAAGCGCCGTCGCTTCCAGCAACGCGTCCAGCCCCAGCGGCCCATGCTCCAGAGCAGCCACCAGACGGACCGCATCGGCATCAACCAACGACGCGTCCTGCAGAGAATTTTCGGCAGGTCCTCGGGTCTTTGCGGCAACCAGTACCGCAAGCCCGGCGATCGCACCCAGATCCTCCAGCCCAAGGTAAGGGCCGGCCCCCTCGCGCAGCAGCAAGTTGGTGCCGACGCTGAGCGGAGCGTCGATCTGTCCGGGCACCGCCAGCACTTCACGGCCCTGAGCCAGAGCATGACGCGCGCTGGCCAGCGAGCCGCTGCGTTGCCCGGCTTCGACCACCACGGTGGCCAGCGCAAGTCCGGTCAGGATCCGGTTGCGATGCGGGAACAGCCACGGACGCGGTCCCTGGCCGGGCGGCTGCTCCGACATCAGCCAACCACCTTCCTGCAAGATGCGATCGGCAAGACCGCGATGCTCGCCCGGATAGATCCGATCCAAACCACCCGCCAGCACCGCCGCCGTGCGCCCGGTCTCCAGAGCGCCACGATGTGCGGCCGAGTCCACGCCCCTGGCCAGACCGCTGACGACGACAACGCCGTGCTCTGCCACATCGCCGCCGATGCGCTGCGCAGTACGCCGCCCGTAGTCGCTGCAGCGCCGTGATCCCACGACGGCGACGGCCGGACCGCAAGAGGCCGGCACCTGGCCGCGCCAGTAAAGTACCAGCGGAGGATCGGCGAGTTCGCGCAGCAACGCCGGGTAATCACACGACGCAAACGTCGCGACACCGATCGCGCGTCGCTCGCACTCCGCAACAACCCGCGCGCTTCGCCGCGACCACGCCTCTCGCAGCCGAGCGACAGCCTCGACGCTCGCTCCCGCCCGTAGCAGCGCCGCGTCGTCGGCCTGTAGCGCCGCGGTTACACCGCCCAGCGCCCGCGCAAAATGCAGCCACGGCCCCGTGTCCTTGGCAACCGCAAGTGCCAGCGCAACCCAAGCCCGCGTATCGTCATCACCCGCCGCGCGGTCGCATACGCTCACCCGCACGAACTACGCCGCAGCATCGGGCGCGGTCAATGACGGAACCATCATGAACCTCGCCCGACATTCCCGAAGAAGCAGCTCCCAAACGAACGTCCCCGCGCCCAACGCCGCAGATGCCCCCTTATGGACAGACTGCCATCAAGACGCAGTCTGTTCAGAAGGGGTCAGATGCAAGGCGGGCGACGATTCGGGAGCGAGGCGTACCGGCAGGTACGCCGCAGCGACCGAGTCGGCGCCCAACGCCGCAGATGCCCCCTTATGGACAGACTGCCCCTACCCCTTCACGGAGGCGAAGGCCCAGTCCAGCCAAGGCAGCAACGCCTCAATGTCGGAGCGATCCACCGTAGCACCGCCCCACACACGCAGCCCCGGAGGAGCGTCGCGATAGCCGGCGATGTCGTAGGCCACGCCTTCCTTGTCGAGCAACGACACCATTTTCTTGATGGCAGCCGCACGCGCATCGGCGTCCAGACCAACGAACCACGGGTCGATGACCTTGAGACAAATCGACGTGCAGGAACGGGTGCGAGGGTCGCGGGCCAGGAAATCCACCCAATTGGTCTTGGCAACCCAATCGGTAACAGTCGCCAAATTGGCTTCCGAACGGGCCACCAGCGCGCGAAGACCACCGAGCTTCTCGGCCCACGTCAACGCGTCGAGCAGGTCTTCTACACACAGCATCGACGGCGTGTTGATGGTCGCTCCCTCGAAGAGTTCGCCGTCGAGCTTGCCCTTCTTGGTCATGCGGAAAATTTTCGGCAGCGGCCAGGTTGGCGTGTAACTCTCGAGCCTTTCCACTGCGCGCGGCGACAGGGCGAGCATACCGTGGGCGCCTTCTCCGCCGAGTACCTTCTGCCAGGACCAGGTGACGACATCGAGCTTGTCCCACGGAAGGTCCATTGCGAAAACCGCCGACGTGGCGTCACAGATTGCGAGTCCCTTACGGTCGGCGGCAATCCAGTCGCCGTTCGGTACGCGCACGCCCGAAGTAGTTCCGTTCCAGGTGAAGACCACGTCGTTGTCGAAATCGACCTGGGCGAGATCGGGAAGCTCGCCGTAATCGGCGCGCAGCGCGCGGGGAGCGAGCTTGAGTTGCTTGGTGACGTCCGTGATCCAGCCCTCGCCGAAACTCTCCCAGGCAAGCATATCGATGCCGCGCGCGCCCAGGAGCGACCACAAAGCCATCTCCACGGCGCCGGTATCGGAACCGGCAACGACGGCCAGGCGATAATCCTCGGGCATGCCCAGCACCGCCTTGCTGCGATCGATCGCCGCCTTGAGACGTTCCTTGCCCGTCTTGGCCCGATGCGACCTGCCGACGAACGCGTCGGAAAGAGCGTCGAGACTCCATCCCGGGCGCTTGGCACAGGGGCCGGAAGAAAACTGGGGACGCTGGGGACGGTGACTCGGCTTCATAGAGGAACCTCCTTGATTCAGACGCTTCCAATGCCACGTCGCCATGTCGGGTCAATCAGATCTTCGCCGCCCGCCGCCGATCTGCTTCATGGGCAGCGGCGGTTACGTCTGGGCCGAAGGCTGCGCTACGCTGCCTTCGGATACGCACGGGACAGCCTCCGATGATCGTCGACGATTTCGCAGACCTTTCACGTTGGTCAACTTTCGCCTCGGGGCACGCCGAGCTCCGGCTCTCTCAAGAACAAGGACCACGCGGGAAAGCGCTGCGTCTCGATTTCGATTTTCGCGGCGGCGGCGGCTTCGTCGTCGCACGCAGGCTTTGCACGCTGGCACTTCCCCAGGACTACGCGTTCACCTTCGACGTGCGCGGGTCGGCGCCTTCCAACAAATTCGAGATGAAGCTCATCGATCCGGCGGGGCACAACGTCTGGTGGAATCACCGCGATGCCTTCACGTGGCCCGAGCAGTGGCAGCCGCTGCGCATTCAAAGCAGTGAGGTAGAGTTTGCATGGGGGCCGGCCGGAGGCGGCCGCGCGGCCGCGATCGGTGCAATCGAGTTCGTGCTTGCCGCCGGGCCGGGCGGCAAAGGCAGCGTGTGCATCCACGACCTTCGCCTCGACGACATCAGCTATCTGGCCACGCCCACCGTGCTCGCCTCGAGCGCCGCTGCCGATCACGGGCCGGGCAC
The DNA here is from genome assembly GCA_903893315.1 of uncultured bacterium. Classification (GTDB taxonomy): domain Bacteria; phylum Desulfobacterota; class Binatia; order UBA1149; family CAITLU01; genus CAITLU01. Next base: position 206,852 of record CAITLU010000022.1, on the reverse strand, counting down.
GATCATCCACGGCAGCGCTGCCGCGAGCATGAACAACGCCGCAGCGAACTGGCGAAGCGATGGTCAAGGGCGCCAGTGGATCCTCATGGATTTCGCAACACGGCGCGAGTACGGCGGACTGATCATAGATTGGGAACCCGGGCGTGCGGCACGCCGCTTCGACATCAGCACCAGTGACGACACGGTCGAGTGGAAGATCGCGCGGTCGATAAGCGACGCCGCAAGCGCGCGCAGCTACATCTTCCTGCCGGTCGACGAATCCCGCTACCTGCGCCTGGACCTGCACGAGGCGCAAGGCACGGATGGTTTCGGGATAGTGGCCCTTGACGTTCAACCCCGCGAGTTCTCACGTTCCGTCGAAGCCTTCTTTCACGAAGTCGCGCTTCGCGAACCTCAAGGAGCGTTCCCGAAGTACCTGCGCGGCGAGCAGACGTATTGGTCGCCGGTGGCGGTGTTGGGTGGATCTCACCAAGGCCTCTTGAACGAGGAAGGCATGCTCGAAACCGACTCGGGCGGTTTTTCGCTCGAGCCTTTCGTACACGTCAACGGCACTCTCGTCACGTGGGCTGATGCTTCGGTGACGCAGACCCTCGAGGACGGCTACCTTCCCGTTCCCTCAACGTGTTGGCAGACCACCAACCTGCGGCTGCGCATCACCGCCTTCGCCGCCGGCTCTCCGCAGCAACCCGTGCTGTACGCACGTTACCGCGTCGAAGCCGTGGGAGCGGCACAGCTTCACGTCGTGCTGTTCATTACCCTTCGCCCCTTTCAGGCAGTTCCGCCTTGGCAGGCCCACGGTTCGATGGGTGGAACGAGTTCGATCAGGACGCTGCGCTACCGAAACGCGGCAGTGCTGGTCAACGATGACCGACAAGTCTTTTCGCTTTCACAGGTTGACGGGTTCGGTGCCGCGACCTTCCATCAAGGACCCATCACCGAGTATCTGATGCGCGCGCAGCTTCCGCCGCAAAGCGATGCGGAAGACGACTTCGGATACGCCGCGGCAGCGCTGCGCTACGAGTTGGATATCGAACCGGGGACGGCGCGGGATGTCTTCATAGCGGTTCCGTTCGGCGTCATCGGCCCGGCCCGCGCTGCACGCGCCGATATGCCGACAGACGAACGCGAGGCCGCGCTGCTCTTCGAACGCACCGTCGCCCAGTGGAGGGACAAACTCGGCACCGTCGAACTGCGCCTGCCCGGCGCTGCCAAAACGCTCGGCGACACGTTCAAGACCGCAGCCGCACACATTCTGGCCAACCGCGACGGCGCTGCGTTGCAGCCGGGCCCGCGGCGCTACGCCAGAACCTGGATCCGCGACGCCGCCACCATGAGCGCGGCGCTGCTGCGCGCAGGCTGTGCGGCCGAAGTGCGCGACTTCATCTCGTGGTTCGCGCATTTCCAGAGTGCCGACGGCGCGATTCCGGCGATCGTCGATCGCAGCGGAGTCGATCCGCTGCCCGAGCACGACAGTCACGGGCAGTTCCTCTACACGATCGCCGAGTACTTCCGCTTCACCGGCGACACAGACTTCCTGCAACGGATGTGGCCAGCGATGCTCGCGACGACGCGCTACATCGAAACCCTGCGCGAACGGCGCCTCGGCCCCGAGTTCCAGACTCCGGAGAAGTTGCAGTGCTACGGATTGCTGCCCGAGTCGGTGAGCCACGAAGGCTACCTCGCTCAGCCAGTGCACGCCTACTGGGACGACTTCTGGACTCTTCGCGGGCTCAAGGATGCCGCCGCGATGGCGGAAGTCCTGAAAGACCACGACAGCTTTCGTACTCTGGCGACGCTGCGCGACTCGTTCAGCGAAACTCTGTACGCATCGATTCGCGCCACCATGGCAGCGCGCAACGTCGCCTACATTCCGGCCTCTGTAGAATGGGCCGACACCGACCCTTCGGCGATCGCGACCGCAATCACTACGGTGGGCGAGCCAGAACATCTTCCGCAGGCGGGACTCGAATGCACCTTCGCTGGATACTTCGAGCGTTTCGATGCCTGCCGCGCTGGCCGCATCGACTGGGTTCAGTACACTCCCTACGAGCTGCGCCTGATCGGCGCCCTGGTGCGTCTGGGACAGCGCGACCAAGCCTTGCGCCTGCTGCATTTCTTTTTGGGCGACAGGCGGCCCGCACAGTGGAACGCGTGGGCGGAGATCGTCTGGCGCGACCCCAAGACCCCCGCGCACATCGGCGACCTGCCCCACTCCTGGATCGGCGCCGAGTTCCTGCTCGCGCTGCGCAGCCTCTTCGTCTTCGAACGCGAGAGCGACGCCTCGCTGGTGCTGGCGGCAGGTCTCGACCCGCGGTGGCTCGCCGGCGCTTTCGAAGTCGCGGCCAACAACCTTCCCACCTACTACGGCAATCTCTGCTACACGCTGCGCCTGGAGCAGGAAACAACAGTCGTGCTTTCGCTGTGGGGCACTATCGACGTTCCGCCCGGCGGGTTCGTGCTCAGGCCGCCGCTGCCGGGAGCCATCATACGCGTCGAAGTCGCCGGAGCATCAGCTCCGGCCGATGACCCGGCGGGCGTGACGATCCGTTGTTGTCCGGCGCTGGTGCGTCTGCACTGCCAGAGGCCGCCGCCGGCCTGCTCGGGCGACGCGTCGTAGTACTTGCGCGGCGCCGTGGTGGTCACGGAGCAGGCGCACGGATATGGAGAGCACGCTTGCTTACCGAAAGCGCTCGCGCTGAGGGATGCGCAACAGGAGTCGTCGTGCAAACACTGAAGAACTTGAAGATCGTCGAAGCGCAGCCGAGACACGCGAGATTCATCGCGTGGGTGATACTGACGGCGTTCCGCTCGCACCTGCCAAAAGGCTTCTGGGACTTCCTGCGGCCGGGAACCGACGCGCAGCTGCTGCGTTATCTCGAAGCACTGACCACGTCGCAGGCGCCGCACTGGACGCATCTGCCGCTGTTCATAGTGGCCGAGGTCGACGGCGAACCGGCTGCGGCGCTCTCCGGCTACTTCGATGAAGAGCACGGAGGCATGAAGCTGCGCGACGGCATCGAAGAGGCCGATGCCGCCACCGGTCAAGCGCCGGACGACGAGGCTCTCGAACGCGCATTGACGATTCTGAACGTGGCTCCGGAGCACGTGCCCGGAGCGTGGATCATAGAAGACGTGGCGACACGTCCGCAGTTCCGCCGCCGCGGGCTCGTAGATACCCTGATGCTCGAAATCATGGAGCACGGCCTCAAAAAAGGCGCGACGGTTTCCGACATCGGAGTCTTCATCGGCAACGACTCGGCGCAGAAAGCGTATGAAAAAGTCGGCTATGTGGTCGTGGACGAAAAACGCGACGCCGACTTCGAGGCCGTGTACAAGACTCCGGGAGTACGGACTCTGCGCCGCACGCTGTAGGTCGCGGCGTCAGCCGTCAGACGGCGGGAGCCTGAGCCGCAGCCGGAGCCGTGGCCGGATCGGATCCGGTGCGGTTCCACTTCCAGGTACCGTCGGCCGCCAGTTCGAGCACCGCATCGTAGTGATCGCGCGACACTCCGGTTTCCTCGTCAGCGAAGTGCACGTACGAGATCGAATGCAGGTTTAGAACCGTCAGGAGTTGCTCCACCTGCACGGGCGTCAATGCCGTCCCCACGCGGTCGAGGATCGCGAAACACGGGACCGCCAGCACCACACGCGCGAAGCTGAGCAGTTGCTGCTCGCCGAGCGACAGCAAGTCGTCCCAGTGGCGCTCGACACCAAGCCCGCCGGCGCGAGCGGAAATCGCGGCGGCACCGACCGCCTCCAGCGCAGCATTGATTCGCGAAGCCGAAAGCATCGGGTTGCGGCCCGCTGGGACCAGAAATTCACGAAGCGTGCCGGGCGGCACGTAAGGCCTCTCGGCAAGAAAGAAGATCGAAGCCGCGTTCGGGCGCGCAACGCCGCCGTTTCCCGAATCCCAGATTCCCGCGGTCACGCGAAACAGTGCGACTTTTGGTTCTTCCGGTCCGATCACCAGGACACGCGTCCCACACTCGATCGTCAGCGTAAGGTCGCTGATCAGAACGCGGCGGTCACGTCGCGACGCCAGCGTCAGGTGCTGGTACTCGATCTTGTTTCCCCCGTGACGAATGTCGATCGCCGACGGCGCCTGCGCCTGCTCGGCGGCTTCGGCCAACGCGCCGAGCCGCGATATCACCGCCGCGAACGAACTTATGGACTGAAACTGCGTCACGATCAGAGAGAAAGCCCCGAGCAGCGCGGAGAACGCCATCGCCGATTGCGTGATGACGCCGAACTCGACCTCACCCCGGATGAACAACGGCGCTACCAGCAGAGCCGGAATGATTTGAATGAGGTAGTTATAACCCGTCGTGAAGAACCCGAGGTTGCGATTAACGCCGATGATTTTCAGAAGATTGGCGGTCAGTTCTCCGAGGGGACGCAGGATGCGCTCCCTCAGACGGCTTTCGTGACGCAACAGAGCCACCGATTCGGAGTTTTCGCGGACATGGATCAATTCGGCCCTGAAGTCGGCTTCCTGGTCGAGTTGCCGGGAGTTGAGTCCGATCAGTCGGCTGCCCAGCGCGATCGTCAGCAGGGTGCCTACCACCGCGTAGACCACCGCAAATGCGAACAACGACGGACTGATCGACCACAGCACCCCGGAGAAGGCCACCACCGTAAACAGCCCGTTGAGAACCATCAGCACGAACGACAACGTCGTCGTGGTGAACACCCTTACGTCTTCGGTAATACGCTGGTCCGGGTTGGCGATCTCCCCGTTCTCCAGAATATGGTCCGTCAATCGGTAGTAGATCGGATGCTCCAGGTAAGTAGTGACGAGGCGCTGGGTCAGCCACGCGCGCCACACCAGGCCAAGGCGTTCCTCGGTGTAGCGCTGGAGCACCGAGACGACAGTGCAAACCCCGAAGACCCCGACGTAGAACACCGTCTGGCGCCAGAACTCCGGCATGTCGCGATGCGCGATCGCCGTCATGAAGTTACGCCCGACGTAGCTGATCGCCACGTTGAGCGCGTTGATGCCCAGAAGCAGCACCAGCAGCCACGCGAACAGCATCTTCGCCTTGCCGCCGACTTCCGAGTCGGCGAACTGGCGGACCGCTTTGGAAAAGCGGGCCCGGGTCAACCGTCCTATCTGTGCTGGCTTCGGCTGCATCCCGACCTACTCAGCAGATCCCGAGCACTTCGGCAAAGCTCTCTTCGATACAAGCCCGCAGCAGGACCCGGTCGGCGATCGCTCCGGCGTTCGAACTGATACCGACGTGCGCGATCCCGTCATAGCTGAACAGTGTGACGTTGACGGCCGCGCCCGCGGTTGGTCCGAAGGGAAACATCCTCTCTATTCGCGCACCACTCATGAATACCGGGAAACCCGGGCCGGTCACGTCGCTGGTGACGAAGTCGACGGCCTTCATCATCGCGCCTGTCACGCGCGTGGAGGCGGCCTCGCCGAGAACGTTGATGGCCGCCGAAATTTCCTCGATGAAGCCGAGGGCCGGTTCTTCGCGCTGGCCCCGTACGATCGCGTGAACCGCTCGCACCCGCTCGCGCGGATCCAGGATGTCCATAGGCACGCCGAAACGGGCTGGCACGAACTGGTTGCCGGCGTGAGAGCCTTTCTCCCCGCGACGGATGTTGATCGGCATCGTCATGCGCAGAGACCTGGCTGGCCGACCGACCGCAACGTGATAGCGCGAGAGTCCTCCGGCCACCGCCGCGACGAAGATGTCGTTCATGGTACCGCCGACGGTTTCCCTGGCGCGCTTGAGATCCGCGACCGGGAACTCCAGCACGTCCAGTCGAAGCCCGAGCGAGCGGTGCCGCCAGATCGGACTCATCGGCTCGGAAACCGGACGCACCATCCGCGCGAGAGATTCGAGCGTCTCGACCAGATCGCCGGCAGTGGACAAAGGATGGCCGGCGAAATGCGTGATACCGCGGCCGAGCGCTGCCGCAGCGCGCCGACTGCGCTCGAGTGCAATGGAGGCGCGGTGCATCACCGCTTCGCCCAGATGCGCGATCTCACCGGCTCCCTGCGCTTCCTGAGCGCTGTCGCCGAACTGGTGTGGTGATGATTCGCGTTTGCGCGCCAGATCGCGCGCCGCTTGATCCGCACCGTTCTTCCGCGCCTTCCTGGAACCGTCCCGTGAAGCTTCGGCCTCTCCCTCGTCGCCGGAGAGTTCAACCAGTCCTTCCATCATACGGACCATTCCCACGCCGTCGGACATCGCGTGGTGGATCTTGAACACCACGCCGTAGCGGCCGCCCTGCAGGCCCTCTACGCAGTGCATCTCCCAAAGCGGTCGATCCTTGTCGAAGGCCTGCATTCCCACCGGCTCGGCGTAGTCGAGCAATTCACGCAAGCCGCCTTCACCCGGAACACGCAGGCGTCTGACGTGGTAGTCGAGTTCGAACAACGGATCGGTCTCCCAGCGCGGCGCAGCCACACCGAGAGGATCTTCGACGACGCGCTGGCCGAGCCGCGGAACCTGGGCGAGCGTGCGAGCCATGGTTACACCAAAGCGCTCGGGATCAGGTTCACGGTCGAGCACCCACACTGCCAGTGCCGTCGAGCGCAACAACGGATCACGCTCGATGTGCCACATGAGCGCGTCGCTATCGCTCATCCAGTCATCGTACAGAACGGATTCCTGCGCCTTCTTTTCCGCCGTTCCTTCGCGATCACCCATGACGTCCCTCCTGCAACTCCTACGGCACCAGCAGCACCTTGCCGAGATTCTTGCGGTCCTGGATGTAGTGGTGGGCGGCCGCGGCTTCGTCGAAGCGGAAAGTACGCGCGACCTGAGGTTGCACGACTCCCTGCGCCCACAGATCGAGCAACTGTCCTGCCCAGCCACGGATGCGATCGACCTCGCCCCAGAGATGCCCGACGTTGACTCCGAAAACGCCCTTGTTCTCGTTGATCAGCGAGATCGGCGTGAACTGCAGCCACGGCATCTTCACCAGTGTGCTCAAAAGACTGACGACGTTGCGCTGCTTGCCGGTGGCGGCGGCGGAAATCCCGAACATCCCCAGGCGACCGGTAGGCGCCAGCGCGCGGTAGCCTTTCTTGAACGAGTCGCCGCCGACTGCATCGAGGATCAGGTCGACGCCGCGCCCGCCGGTGATCTCACGCGCACGCACCTCGAAGTCTTCGCGCCGATAGTCGATCAGGTGATCGACGCCGAGCTCTCGCAACTGCGCGTGCTTGGAACCGGAAGCGGTACCGATCACGGTCGCGCCGATGTGCTTGGCGAGTTGAATCGCCGCGATGCCGACACCGCCGCCCGCCGAGTGTACGAGCATCGTCTCGCCGGCCTTCAAACTGCCCATGACGACGATGAGTTGCCAGGCGGTGAAGTAGTTGATCGGAATCGCCGCGCCGTGCTCGGCCGACATCCCCTGCGGCCGCACGAAAACCTGTTGCTCAGGAACGCAGACGACATCGCAGTAGCCGCCGAAGCGGGTCAGCGCGAAGACGTCGCGTCCCACCCATGCGGCATCGACACCAGTTCCGACCGCGTCGACGCGACCACCTACTTCGTAGCCGACCACGGCCGGAATGCCGGGGAGATCCGGATACATCCCCATTCGCGCCAGAATGTCGGCAAAGTTGATCCCGCTGGCCTCGACCCTGACGCGAACCTCACCGGCTCTCGGTGCGGGATCGGGTGCCTCCTTGATCATCAGCACTTCGGGAGCGCCCGCCTTGGTAATCCATATCTGTCTCATGGGCGCAGTTTGTGCCGGGAGTGCCGCCTAGTCCATCACGGCGGCGACGGGTAAGAGCTTCCAGGGAGCAGTCGCGAAGCAACAGCGGCGGGACTAGGCTGCCGGCGTCGTGACAAACGAGTTCACCTCCGCGGCGATGGCCGCGGCTCCGAATTCCCGGCGCTGCCGGCTCGCAGTCCGGCTTCCCGCCGCGCTCCGGATTCGACGCGCCGGGCCAACGTCCCACACACGCGAGGGCTCGCCCTTCGCAAAGGAGTAGTTCCGTGACGAAAGAGAACGACGAAAAAGACGGTGGAATGACCAGAAGACAATTCATCGGCGCCGCGGCCGTTACGGCGGCGAGCGTCGCGATGGGCGGCCTGGGCACGAATGCCTCGGCGGCCGACACGCTCACCCTGCCCGCACTGCCGTATCCCGCCAACGCGCTCGAGCCGCTCATCACAGCCAACACCATCGGATTCCACTACGGCAAGCACCACAAGGCCTACGTCGACAACATCGTCAAGCTTACCGCCGGAACCGCACTGGCCGGACAGTCGCTCGAAAAGATCTTCATTGCGACGGCCGGCGTCGCCGACAAGGCGGCGATCTTCAACAACTCGGCGCAGGCGTGGAACCATGCATTCTACTGGAACAGCCTGCGTCCCAAGGGCGGCGGCGCGCCGTCAGATGCGCTGAAGAAAGCCATCGACGCCTCGTTCGGAAGCCTCGATGCGTGCAAGGCGGAATTGACCACGGCCGCCACTTCACAGTTCGGCAGCGGCTGGGCCTGGCTCGTAAAGGCCGGCGACAAACTCAAGGTGGTGAAGACGGCGAACGCGGACAACCCGCTGACGCAGGGGCTGCATCCTTTGCTCACGCTCGACGTGTGGGAGCACGCCTACTACCTCGATTACCAGAACCGTCGCGCCGATTACGTTGCCGCGATACTGACGGACCTCGTCAACTGGGAATTCGCCGCCGCCAATCTCGCCAACGCCTGAGCGGAGTTGCCGCTCACGCAAGAATGCCGGCGGCGATCTGAGCGTCGCCGTCGGCATCTTTCCTTGGTCCTGTCGCAAACGCGTGAAGCGCAGCGTCATATCGACGTCTAACCGAAATACAAGGCCGCGCTGCGCATCGAGAGGACGCAGCACCGAGGGAAACATGCGAATAGCAATGCAGCTTTCCACCGCGATCATGCTCAGTGCCGTGCTCGGCTGCGCGGCGGTCGGCGGCATGAGCGCCGACACTGCGGTTACGGCAGTACAGACCGACAACGGCATCGACGAATCCGATTTCTATCGCTCCCTGGCTCCCCACGGGCAGTGGGCTTTCGTCGCCGACTACGGCTGGGCCTGGCGCCCCGGCCATCTCGCGCAAGGATGGCGCCCCTACACGCTGGGACGCTGGGTCTGGTTGGAGCCCTACGGTTGGACCTGGGATTCCTACGAACCCTGGGGATGGGCTGCCTATCACTACGGTCGCTGGTTTTCGGATCCGTTGTACGGGTGGATGTGGTTGCCCGGCGACGTCTGGGCGCCGGCCTGGGTGGGCTGGCGCGTCGGTGACGGCTTCATCGGCTGGGCCCCGCTGCCTCCCGGCCCTTACGGCTACGACTACGGTTCGGCGGCAATCGACTGGTCGTACTGGAACTTTGCCTCTCAGCGCGACTTCACCTCACCGCACATCGACCGCGATCTACTCGACCGCGACCACAGCGAAAAAGTGTTCAAGCGAGCCAACGACGTGACGCGCTTCGAGGAACGCGGCCACGAAGCCGTCTCGCGCAGCATCGACAGAGCCACGATCGAACGCGCCACCGGCCGCAGGATCGAGGACTCGCGCATCGTGGACGTCCGCACCCCCGGCACCGGAGCCGAAGGACACGGCGCGGAGGTTCCGCTGTATCGGCCCCGCGTGCGCAACAGGTCTGACGCACCGACGCCGGATCGGATCGGCCTGGCCCCCGCTCCCGGCCAGCGATCCGAGCGGCGCACGCGCGAAGAATCGCCGGCCGCGGGCGGCACCGGCGCACCGGCAACCGTCGGGCAACCATCCCCGAGGCCCGGCCCGGGCCGCGACTTCCCCACCGAAGCCGTGCGTTCACCGCGAGATGCCGGCACGACCGGCGCGCGACCCGACCGCATGCGCAACCAGGACCGCGGGGATGACGAGGCGCAGCCGCCGCCCGCCGGCAGGTGGCCCGGCGAGCCGCGCAGACCGCCGTCCATGGCGCCGATGAACCCGATGCCGCCAGCAGAGCCGAGAGCGCCGATGATGGAGCCGTCCCCGGCACAGGCCGCGCCTGCGGCGATGCCGCGACGCAGCGGTGGGCCGGGCGAAGCGCCGCGCTCCCGAGGCGGCTACGGCCTCGACAACGAGGACGCTACACGCTGACGACTTCGCGGCGAGTCATCGCGCGGTGCAGGAGCGCTCGTATTCTCGTCGCTGGTAACGCGCTCGTCGAGAGTCGCCGTCAATCATTGGCTTCGCTCGACGAGCCGTTGTATCCAACCCCGCACCAACGCACGCTCCGGCGCTGCGCCGATATCGACCCGCCATGAACCTGGCATTCACCAAACTCCACGGCTGCGGCAACGACTACATCTTCGTCGACTGCACCGGGCAAGGCATTGCCAATGCCCCTGAAGTCGCGCGCATCGTCTCCGACCGCCGCACCGGCGTCGGCAGCGACGGCCTCATTCTCGTCTGTCCGTCCAGTGTCGCCGACTTCCGCATGGAGATGTACAACGCCGACGGCAGCCGCGGCATGATGTGCGGCAACGGCATCCGCAGTCTGGCCAAATACGTCGCCGACCGCGGGCTGACACGCAAGGACATCATCGACGTCGAGACCGATGCCGGCGTAAAGACCTTGACGCTGCTGCGGCGTGCCGGCCTCGTCGAAAACGTCACCGTCGAAATGGGTGAAGCCGTACTCGACGGACGCAGCATTCCGGTCGACGCCGACGGCAAGGTGATTGACCACGAACTGTCGGTGGCGGGCCGCACGTGGCGCGTCACCTGCGTTTCGATGGGCAACCCGCACTGTGTCACGTTCGACGCCGATCCGGCGTCGCTCGATCTCGAACGCATCGGCCCGGACTTCGAACACCACGCGTTCTTCCCGGCGCGCGTTAACACCGAGTTCGTACGTGTCGATTCGCCGACCGACCTCACCATGCGCGTGTGGGAGCGCGGCTCCGGCGAAACCATGGCGTGCGGCACCGGCGCGTGTGCGGTGGTGGTGGCAGCGGTGCTCACCGGCCGCTCGCAAAGACGCGCTACAGTCCACCTGCGCGGCGGCGACCTCAAGATTGAGTATCGCGACAACGGCACCGTGGTCATGACCGGCCCAACCGTCGAAGTATTCTCCGCAACGATCGACATCCCGGACGCGCGCCTGGACGGACGCGCGTGACCGGCGAAGCATCCAACCCGAAAGTCGAGGACATCATGTTTCGAGGAACCTACACGGCGCTGGTGACGCCTTTCAGCGGAGGGCAGATCGACGAAGCGGCGCTGCGCCGCCTCATCGACGAACAGGTCGCAGCCGGTGTCGACGGTATCGTGCCGTGCGGCAGCACCGGTGAATCGGCCACCCTGAGCCACCAGGAACACGAGCGCGTCATCAAGATCTCGGTGGAGCAGGCCGCCGGCGCCACCAAGGTCATCGCCGGCACCGGCTCCAACAATACGAGCGAAGCGTGTCGACTGACGCGAGCCGCCGCCGACGCCGGCGCCGACGGCGCGCTGCTGATCAGCCCCTACTACAACAAGCCTACTCAGCACGGCCACGTTGCGCACTACAAGGCCGTGGCCGAAAGCGCGGGCCTGCCGCTCATCGTCTACAACATTCCGGGTCGCACCGGCGTCAACATCACGCCCGAAACCCTCGCCGAACTCGCCTGCATTCCGGGCATCGTCGGCGTCAAGGAAGCCTCCGGTTCGGTGGACCAGTGGCTGCGCATCTTCCAACTGTGTCCGGCGGACTTCTGCGTGCTGTCCGGCGACGACGCCGTCACGCTGCCGCTGATGGCCATGGGCGGCCACGGAGTCATCGGCGTAGTGTCCAACCTGGTGCCGCAGCGCCTCAGAGCCCTGGTCGATACCTGCGCGGCCGGCGACTACGCCGAAGCGAGGAAGATCCACTACCGGCTGCTGCCGCTGATCCAGGCGCTGTTTCTGGAAACCAACCCGATCGGAATCAAGGCAGCACTGGCAATGACCGGTCGCATTCAGGACGAGTTGCGCCTGCCGCTGACGCCGCTGTCGGCAGCGCCTCGACAAGCGCTCAGAAACGTATTGATGGCCCAAGGTCTGGTCGCCGCGTGAGCGACGTCAGGCTGGTGGTACTCGGGGCCGGCGGCCGCATGGGCCGACGCATCGTCGCGCTGGCCGAGGAAGGCGCCGGCACCACGGTGGCCGCCGCGATCGAAGCAGCGGGTTCGCCTTTGCTGGGCCGCGACGTCGGCGACCTGGCCGGCATCGGACCGATCGGCGTCGCCGTCAGCGCCGACTACGAGGCGGCAGCCGCAAGCGGCGTCGTGGCCCTGGACTTCACGGCCGCCGAGGCCGCGGTCGAACACGCCCGCACGGCTGCCCGCACCAACACCGCGATAGTGATCGGTACGACCGGATTCTCGGCCGCGCAGCGCCGCGAGATCGAGCAGCTGGCCGCGCGAACTCCGATCCTGCTGGCCGCCAACATGAGCGTGGGCGTCAACGTCCTGCTAGGCCTGGTGCGCGAAGCCGTGCGCCGCCTCGGCCCCGCCTTCGACATCGAGATCGTCGAGATCCACCACAACAAGAAGAAGGACGCGCCGTCGGGAACCGCGCTGGCCCTGGCCGCCGCTGCCGCCGGCGCGGCGGGAGTCGACCCCGCCCAGGATCTCACGCTCGCCCGGCAGGGCCTTACCGGTGAGCGCAGGCCCGGCGAGATCGGCGTGTTGGCCGTGCGCGGTGGCGACAACGTCGGCGAGCACAGCGTAATGCTGCTCGGTACCGGAGAACGCCTCGAACTGGTGCACCGGGCCTCCTCGCGAGACTGCCTGGCGGCAGGAGCGGTGCGGGCCGGCCTGTGGCTGGCCGACAAGGGGCCGGGCCTCTACTCGATGGAAGACGTCCTCGGCCTGACGGTGGGCTAAAAAACCGGCTCCGCACATTCCCGCCGTTGCGAGGAACCCCGCCAAAGGGCTATACCGCCGGGCACGAGGACTTTGCTGGTGAGCCATACGGCGTACATCGCAATCGGCACCAATCTGGGAGATCGCCTTCGGAACTACAAGACAGCGCTGGAGAAAATCTCCGCGCTGGCGAGTACTCGTATTACCCGGAAATCGTCGTACTACGAGAGCGAACCGCACGGCAAGGCGCGCAACTGGTTTCTCAACGGAGTGGTCGAGGTGACCACCGAAATGGAAGCGGACGCGCTGCTGAAGGAACTTCAGAAGATCGAGATCGCGCTCGGCCGCAAGCGAGAACCAGTCAAGAGCGCGAAGAAGGTCCCCGCGAAGGCCCAGACGAAGGAGCAGAAGCTGGCGGCCGCCAAGATCACGGTCTCACGGGAAATGGATCTGGACATCCTGTTCTTCGACCATGAGACGATCGACACCCGCAACCTGAAAATTCCCCACCCCGAAGTCGCCAACCGCAAGTTCGTGCTGCTGCCGCTGGCCGAGTTGGCCCCTGCCTACATCCACCCAGTTTCCGGATCGACGGTGTCTTCCCTACTCTCGGGTACCACGGATAAGAAGAAGGTAATGTTGTTCCGGGCCGGCTAGTTAAAGGAAATGAATGAAGATCTTCATCGACACCGCAGACATCAAAGAAATCCGTGAAGCAAAGGAACTGGGCGTCATCGACGGCGTGACTACCAACCCCTCTCTGGTGGCCCGGACCGGCCGCAGGTTCGAGGACGTCCTGGCCGACATCTGCAAGGAGATAGACGGGCCGATCAGCGCCGAGGTGATCAGCACCGAGGCCAAGGACATGATCGTTGAGGGACGCCGCCTGGCGGCCCTTCACCCGAACATCGTCGTCAAGTGCCCGATGACCTTCGACGGCCTTAAGGCCACCCGCGCACTGAGCGACGAAGGTATCCGCGTCAACGTCACGCTGATCTTCCAGCCCTCACAGGCCCTGCTCGCGGCCAAGGCCGGAGCTGCCTATGTCAGCCCCTTCGTCGGCCGCCTGGACGACGTCTCCGAAGACGGCATGGGTCTCATCTCGACGCTGGTGGAGATCTTCGGAAACTACGACTACGACACCGAGATCCTGGTCGCCAGCGTGCGAAGTCCCACCCATTTCGTCGAGTCGGCACGCATGGGCGCGGATGTCGCCACCTGTCCCTTCTCGGTGATCCAGACTCTCCTCAAGCACCCGCTCACCGACATCGGCGTAGCGAAGTTCCTGGCCGACTGGAAGAGCGTGCCGAAGTAGCCGCCCGGGACGGCCGGAGCGGCGATCCCGCCACGGACCGGGTAAGCAGACGGCCGCAAATGGATGTGCAGAGCGGCGGCGCAGCGGGGTGGCTTCTTGACTCGCTGCCGTCCAGTTCTACGATGGGGGTTTGCGTCGGCGGGAAACGCCGCACGGTTGCGGGCTCCCTTTGAAAGAACTCCCCAAAGTCTACTTCGAACGCCTCCTGGAGGCGTGCCCCGACATCATCATCGCGGTCGACAAGACCGGCAACGTCATCTTCTACAACGACGGCGCCCAGCGGACCCTCGGCTACAAAGCCCGCGAAGTCCTGGGAACGCCGGTCGTACGCCTGTATCGCGACTCCGACGAAGCCGGCAGGGTCATGGCGGCGATGCGCGACGGCCAGGGACGGGTCAAAACCTTCGAGACCGAATTCGCGGCCAAAGACGGCCGCGTCGTGGCTGTCACGGTTTCCGGATCCATCATCCACGACGAGAAGGGCCGCGAACAGGGCAGCATCGGTTTCGCCAAGGAGATCACCGACCTTCGTGAACACGAGCAACTCCTGACCCTGGGCCAACTCGCCGTAAGCCTCGCCCACGAGATCAACAATCCGCTCGAGGTCCTGGTCAACCAGGTTGAACTTCTCGAACGCTACCTCAAGCACAAAGCCAGCAGCGAAGACTACGCCCGCGAACACGAGCGCATCGACGCGGTCAAGCGTGAGTTGCGACGCATCCAAGCCATAGTCGAACGTGTGGGCGAGATGGCGGCGGAAGGCTCCTACGCCCTGCGCGAATACATGCCCGGACGCTTGATGACCGACCTCGGACTCGACAACGAGCCGGTGCTCCAGGCATCTGCGTCGACCGCCGTGGTCGCGACTCACCTGCAAGGCAAGACCGTGCTGGTGGTCGACGACGACGACGGAGTGCGTTCGTCGATGGCGGACATCCTGAGCGGCGAAGGATGCGACGTGTTGACGACACCTTCGGGCAGCGAAGCGCTGCGCTTCATCGGCCAGCGCCGCTTCGACCTCGTCATCAGCGACGTGCAGATGCCGGACATGGACGGCTACGAATTGTTCCGCCGTATCCGTTCCGAACACGCCGAGTTGCCGGTGGTGCTGATGACCGCCTACTACTACGACAAAGACCACGTCATCAAGCGCTCAAAGGCCGAAGGTCTCCGCGACGTGATCTTCAAGAAACCGATCGATCCTTCGCGGTTGCGCGAGATCGTCGAAGCGCGGACCTCCGGCTGAGTACTGAACAGTGAGCATCCGCATCAACCGCGTGTACACGCGCACCGGCGACGACGGACAGACCGGCCTGGTCGGTGGCACGCGCGTCGCCAAAAACGACCTTCGGATCCACTCGTACGGCGAGGTCGACGAACTCAACAGCGTGATCGGCGTAGTGCGCGCGTTGCTGGCCGAAGCTCCCTGCGCCGGCAGCGAAGCCGGCGCGCGCATCGATGAGGTGCTTGGCTTCATACAGCAGGAACTTTTCGACCTCGGCAGCGAACTCGCCACTCCTGCCAAGAGCGAGTACCAGGGCATGATCCGCATCGGTGACGCCAACGTCGCGCGCCTCGAAGCGTGGATAGACGAACTCATACCCGACCTGCCCGAGCTGAAATCTTTCGTGCTTCCCGGCGGCGGCAGCGCCGCCGCCATGCTGCACGTCGCGCGCACCGTGTGCCGCCGCGCCGAACGCACCACGACCACGCTGGTACAGCGCGGAGAGGCGGCGGCCGAACCCGTGCGCTACCTCAACCGCCTGAGCGATCTGCTGTTCGTGCAATCGCGTTGGATCGCGCTCGCCACCGGCCACGGTGAAGTGCTGTGGCAACACGGACTCGAACCACCACCGCCCGGCAGACGCTTCGCCAGCCGCCGCGCATCAGACCCCGAAAAAGACTGACGGCATCTCGTGCCGCCAGCCTACCGATGACCACGCAGAGAAACCCAGGAATACAGATGGAAGCCCAAGGCGAACCCAGACTATCAATCAAGCAGATCGAGATCGGGCCGATGGCGAACTACACGTACATCGTCGCCGACCGCATCGAACGCAAGGCGATGCTGGTGGATCCGGCCTGGGACATAAGTGCGTTGCTGGCCGAACTCGACGAGGAAGACCTCGAACTGAGCGGAGCCCTGATCACCCACCATCACCCCGACCACATCGGCGGCGACTTCATGGGCCAGCACATAGAGGGGCTGGCCGAATTGCTGTCGGCGCGCCCCTGCAAATTCTACGTCCACCAGGCCGACGCTCCTTCCTACCTTCAGCGGCATCTCGGGCCCTCCGTCGCAGACCTGCTGGTCGCCGTCGCCGACGAGGCCACGCTCGAGATCGGCTGCGTTCCCGTGCGCGTGCTGCATACCCCAGGCCACAGCCCCGACTCACAGTGTTTTCTGGTGGGCGGCAACCTCGTGTCTGGCGACACCCTCTTCGTGGGATCCTGCGGGCGGGTGGACCTGCCCGGCAGCGACCCCTCGGCGCTGTACTACAGCCTCACGGAGAAGCTCAAGACACTGCCCGACGACACCGTGCTGCTGCCCGGCCACAACTACGGCTCGGAGCTGACCTCGACCATAGGCAAGGAAAAGAGGTTCAATCCCTACATGCGTTTCAAGAGCCTGGACGACTACCTGAGAGCGATGGGCTACTGAAGAATCCGCCTCGGCCGCCGGGACTCCTCGGGGTCTGGGTTCCACGTCGACAGGCGCACTGCGTCGCGCCTGTCGCGACGCAGTGCGGCACGAAACAGTTCCTCGCCAAAGCGCCGCGACAAGCGTTGGCGACCATTATTTTAACCTTGACACACCCCGAACGAGGGGACATTGTGCCGCCGCTCGTAAGAAAACGACCCCGCGATGCGTCAGCCGGTTCCATGGGGAGACCGGTCGAATGTCGCCAACTCAGGAGGAGACCCAAAAGCATGAAGCCTATCTCGTTCGCCACCGTAGTGGCGACGTGCGCGACCCTTGTTCTGGTGGCCGGCTCTGCCAACGCGCAGACCGCCGCCGAAGCCAAGTGTCGTGGCGCGATCGCCAAGAACATCACCAAGTACCAGGCAGCTCTGGTCAAGAACGTCACGCTCTGTCACAAGCTGCGCAACCTCAACAAAGCCCCCTACAACCTGCTCAACTGCAACGACGTCAATGCCGCCGACACCAAGCACGGGCTTGCTCTGGCGCGCACCAAGCTGATCGCCGGCGTCGGCAAGTTGTGCGAACCCGTCAAGACCCCCACCGCGGCCGCAGCCGTACTCGCGCTGTTCCCGCGCTGCCCGTCGCCGTCCAAGACAATTGACGATGGCGGCGCGACCACCGGCATCGACACTTTCAGCGAACTCTCCTCGTGCCTGATGAACCTGTCTGACGAGTACGTCAGCCGCATCTCGGCCGAGGCCTTCGGCTTGCCGTCACTCCCGACGACGGCGCCGATCAAGACCTGCCAGGCCGCCATCGGTCTCAACCTCGGCAAGAGCATTGCCGCCTACGCCAAGGCTCGCACATTGTGCCAAGGCGCCCGCGACAAAGCGCTGAGTGGTCTGAGCTACGGCTGCGCGACGAACGATTCCGCGGGTGCAATCGCGGCGGCCAACACCGCCCTCGACACCGCCATCCAGACTTCCTGCAACGGCACGCCGACCACCTTGGCCGGTATGGGCGCCTGCGGGCAGACCGCCTCTCAACTCAGGAAGTGCGTCACGAACCGTCTGGCCAAGCGCGTAGGCGGCGGCCTCGTGGCCTTGACCTATGAGTTGCCGGCCGGCCGCTGCGCTGGCTCCGCCGACGTCGTCATCAACGCCGGCTACGGCGCGCAACTCACCAACACCAGCCTGGACTCGGGCTACACCGGCTTCGGCCACAACGTCGACCTCGAAGACGGCTACCTCGGCGGTGTGTCAATGTCCGGCTGCGACGCGGACTGCGAGAACTGCGCGGTATCTCTCGACCGCAGCCCTGCTGGCAAGCAGTACGCCGGCTACAGCACCTGCCGCTGCGACAACGACGCGTCGGTCGCGTGCAGCACCATCGAAGGCGCCGACGCAGCCTGCGGCGGCAGCACCTGCCACTGCCTGTTCGGACCGCCGCTTCCGCTTTCGGCCGGCAACGCTCCGGTCTGCGTGCTGAACCGCTTCCAGGAGGACTTCGGCGGCTCTACCGGCAAGATCGGTGAGTACGACGTCATCACCCGCACCGCAGCGGTGATCCACCTCGGCGACACCGCTACGCATCCCTGCCCGACCTGCGAAGGCGACACGACGGCCAACGACGGCAACAAGGGCGGCCACTGCAACGGCGGCAGCCGTGACGGCCTCACCTGCGACGCCAACGCCAACAGCCCCGACTTCGGGCCGGTCAGCTTTGACTGTCAGCCTGCAGCCTCCGGGAACATCACGGGCACCGGCCTCAAGATGGGCCTGACCTTCACCGACGGCACCGCGACGATAACCGCGGCCCTTTCCGGCTCCTCCGTCTGTGACGCCGGGACCTGCCACTGCGCCGAGTGCTCGGGTGACCACTCGGTCGGCTGCAGCGCCAACGCCGACTGCGCCGCAGTGGGAGCGGGCACCTGCACGACGGCCACGACCGTCAAGTCCAAGCAGAACTCCTGCGACGGCCTGGCATGCGATGACGACGGGTCCGGCACCAACCAGGGCGTGTGCGGCGCCGCTACGCCGCCGTTGACCTTCTGCAACGGACAACTGCGCGGCAACGGCGAAGGCTACATCTCCTGCACTGACCAGGCCGACTGTGACGCCATGGACGCCGACTGCACGGGCGGCGACTGCGGCACCTGCGGAGACGGCCCGGGCGGCACCGCACTGCGCAAGTGCTTCCTGCCGACCGTCACCGCCACCGGCACGCCGGGCATCTTCGGCAGCGAAGGTGTCGCGACGTTCTGCTCGGCCGCGACGTCGAACTCGGGCGTGAACGCCTCCGGCGGTCTTCCGGGACCCGGCCGCGTGACCCTCGATTTCGACTTCGACCTGTACTGCGCGGATCACACCACTCCGTTTGATCTGCCGGGCGGCTCCAACTGCCCCTAGTAAGCGACAACGCAACGCGCGGCGGGCCACACCGGTCCGCCGCGCAAACCTGAACAAAGCCCCCGCGCCGCAAGACGCGGGGGCTTTGTTGCTTGCGGCGCGCGCCCGTTCGCCTTCGCGTGCAAAGTCCTCCTCCACGCCTTCTCCTCCTCGCATGAACTTGCCGTTCTTGTGCGGAGTATGGTCGCGGGTTGTCTTGCACCCTACAGCGCGTTACCCTCCCGCATTTATGGTCGTTCTCAGGAGCTGCACATGACGATCAAGACTGACGCCTGGGTACTATACGCAGGCGAACCGAAGGCCACTGCCGAACCGACCGAACTGGTTCGCGAGATTTTCGAGTTCGAGGGGCCGGGACCTCACGAAGCTCTCGTCTCGCCGTTGTTCGGCTCGATGGAAGGTAACATGGGCCACGCCGTCGAGCGCAAGCCTATCGACATCTGCATCGAACGCGGCGAAGCGAAGACCGTGATCGGCAACGCCGGTGTCGTTCGCGTCGATCAGGTTGGCGCCGGCGTAACCACCGTGCGCGAAGGCGACATCGCGATCGTCTTCTGCAACGGCCTTCCCGACAAGTACGGCTACCCCGAGCGCATCTTCGGCTACGACGCACCCGGCTCGATCGGAGTCATGGCCAAGCAGACCAGGATGAACGAGAAGCAACTCATCCCGGTTCCGAAGAACAGCGCCTATCCGCTCGAACAATGGGCCGCGTTTTCTCTGCGCTACGTCACCGCCTGGTCGAACTGGGAACTGGCCTACGGCACCCTTCGCCTGCTGTTGAACAAGGAAGAGCTTCCGAACCCCGAAGTCTGGGCCTGGGGCGGCGGCGTTTCCATGGGCACCATGGCGCTGGCCAAGCACTACGGCTGCAAGGTCGCGCAGGTCGCATCTACCAACGAACGCCTGGCGACGATCGAAAGCCTCGGCATCCGCCCGGTGGACCGTCGCGAATTCGGCGACCTCTACTTCGACAGAGCACGCCTCGGGAAAGACGAGGACTACTCGAAGAAATACCGCGTCGCCGAGAACATCTTCGTCAAGAAGGTCGAAGAGATGACCGGCGGCAACATGGTCAACATCTTCGCCGACTACGTCGGGCTGCCGGTACTTCGCGCCACGCTCAAGGTGTTGGCGCGCGAGGGCATCCTGACCACCGCCGGTTGGAAGGAAGGCATGAAGATCGAGTTGGTGCGCGCCAACGAGTGCATCGCGCGCCACCAGCACCTGCACACCCACTACGCGCGCTACGAACAGGGAGTGGCCGCGGTCGAATTCGCCGAAAAAAACGGTTGGCTGCCGCCTCTGGACAGTCCGATCTACGAATTCGACGAGATCCCGCGTCTGTTCGCCGACTACAAAGCCGACAAGGTCGGCTGGTTCCCGGTATTCCGGGTCGGCGGCTGAACCGCACGCGACAACAATAGGGGGGGGAACGACAAGATGGGCATCGCGAAGATCGCAATTCTCGGCGGAGGCCAGATGGGCGCGGGCGTCGCGCAGGTAGCCGCAACCGCCGGCATCGACGTCGTCATGATCAAGGCCACGCCCGGTCCGGTCGACAAGGCGCGCTCAGGCATCGAGGCCGACCTCACGAAGCTGGTCGAACGCGGCAAGCTCGACCAAAGTGCGAGAGACGCCATCATGGGCCGCCTCTCTTTTACCGACCGTCTCGACGCGGCGGCCGATTGCGATCTCTTCCTGGAATCGATCGTCGAAAAACTCGAAACCAAGCGCGAGAAGTTCGCCGAGGTCGACCGTCTCGCGGGCCCGCAGTGCATCCTTGCCAGCAACACTTCGACGCTGTCGATAACGGCCATGCAGAGCGCCACCAAGCGCCCCGAACGCTTCATCGGTCTGCACTTCTTCAATCCGGCCGGGGCGATGAAACTCGTCGAAGTGATTCCGACAGCGACTACCAACCAGGCCGTCACGGCCTCGGTGATCGGCTTCGTCGAAAGACTCGGCAAAACCCCGGTGCTCGTCAAGGACGAAACCGGCTTCATCGTCAACCGTCTGCTGACGCCGTACATGCTCGACGCGATCCGTTGTGTGGAGTCCGGCCTCGCCGACATTCGCGGCATCGACACCGCGATGCACCTCGGCGCGAATCACCCCATGGGACCGCTTGCGCTGGCCGACTACATCGGACTCGACGTCGTACTGGCGATGTCGGAGAACCTGTACGCGACGTTCAAGCACGACTGCATGGAGCCGACCGATCTGCTTCGTCACCTGGTCGCAGAGGGTGTGCTCGGACGCAAGACCAAACTCGGCTTCTACGACTACTCGCAGCGCCCGCCCGCGCCGAACAAGGCCTTGCAGAAACGCTGAAGACGTATTGAAGCGAGTGCGAACGCGCTCGACACCGCAGGCGGATTTCTAAGGACAGACTGAAGCCAGAGCGCGAGCGGCGCCGGCCATGTCTTCGACGCAGAGTTCTGCGCTCTCCAATCCGCCCAGCCAGTTGAGAGGAATCGACGCGCGCCCGTGACGGGCGCCGGCCAGCGCTCCGGTCATCGCGACGATCGAGGTCGCGTTGCCGCCCAATCGAATCGCCGCCGAAACCGGGTCGAGAAAATTCGCCGGGTGGCAGGCAAAACAGGCGATCGCCGTCACCACCGAACCGAGCGCTGTCTGGTTGTTTCCCAGACGCTCGACGATGGTCTTCTCGTCCCAGTCGCGCTCGGCGAGCGTCGCCGCGCTTTCGAGGCGCGAACGGTACTCGCGCATCTGCGTCTCGGCCGCGATCGACTCGAGGAAAGCCAGCGGCACGATAGACCTTCCGCGCGACGACAAGGCCAGAGCCGTTGCCAGCGCGAACACCACCGCACCTTCGACGCCCAGAGCGTGGGTGTGCGTGACGCCCGCCGCCTCTTCGGCGATCCAGCGCAGCGTATCGACGTCGCCGCTGTACAGCAGACCGATCGCCGCACCGCGTGCGGCCGCGGCGTTGCCGTAGCAACCACGGCCCGCCGGCGCGTCACCGGCCTGGTTCCAGTCGGCTCCGCCGCGCAGATGCCCGAGCGAGATCAAGGTGCCTTGGCCGTAACTGCGCGTGTCGTGACAACGCAGGCACAGCCGGCGTGCGAAGTCCTCACCGTCGAACTCGGGATCGGAGGCCAGAGACTCGGCCAATGCCAGCGTCATCTCCGAAGCCGAACCGTAGCGGCCCGGATGCATCTCCTGAACGTCGTGTCCAGGATAACGGTGGCGCAAAACACCGAAGGACGTGCTCTCGACACGCCCGCCGAGACTGTCTCCGGTCATCACTCCAAGCAGGCAGCCTTCGAAGTACGTAGCGAGGTCTGGATGGGCCATCGGGCGCGCAGTATGCCAGAGCCTCGCGCGATGCCGAACGCCCTTTGCCTCGCGGGGCCATTTGCCGTAATCGGTTCGCATGCCGAAACTCCTCATTACCGGCATTGCCGGCGGTCTCGGACGCCTGGTCGCCAAGATGGCGCGCAGTCGCTGGGAAGTGATCGGAGTCGACCGGGATCCGTGGCCGAGTGCTCCCGACGGCGTCGTCGTGCACCAGTTCGACATGCGCAAACGTCGCTTCGAAGACGTATTCCGCACCGAAAGACCCGAAGCCGTGGTGCACCTGGCTTTCGTGCGTCACTTTCGCAGCGACCCCGCCACACGCCACGAGATCAACGTCGAAGGCACCAAGCACCTGCTCGAACACTGCGCCGAGTACGGAGTGCGCCAGCTCGTCGTCGTGTCGAGTTCCTACGTCTACGGCGCGTTAGCCAACAACGCCCGTTACATGAACGAGGAGCACCCCCTCAACGCCTCGCGCACGTTTCCCGAGATTCGCGATCTATGTGAAGTGGAGGGTCTTGTCGGGACTTTCCTGTGGCGCTACCCGGAGATCGCCACCAGCATCCTGCGGCCCGTCAACACGCTCGGCCACTCGGTCCACAACGCGATCGGCAATTACATGAAGATCCAGATGGTGCCGACCGTCATGGGCTTCAATCCGATGATGCAGTTCATGCACGCGGAAGATCTCGCCGAGGCGGTAAACGTGGCTCTGGAGAAGAAGGTGCGCGGAGTCTACAACGTGGCAGGGCCGGGCGCGGTGCCGCTCAAACGCGCGCTCGAGGAAATCGGCCGCCCGTACTTTTCGATTCCAGATACCGTGGCGCACACCCTGATCAACACGCTCTTCAGCCTGGGCATCTACCGCTTCCCGCCCGGCGCCATCGACTTCATCAAGTACCCGTGCACGATCAGCGACAAACGCTTCCGTCAGGCTACCGGCTTTCGTGCACGCCACACACTTGCCGAAATATTCGCGAGCGTGGCGCCGTGAACGACGTCATCGACCTGCTGGCCAGACTCGGCGAACGCCTGCACGACGCGTCGACGGGTCTGACCGGTTTCGTAAGCGACCTCGTCGCGGAAATCGACGAGAAGGTCGATCGCATCCCCGCCGAACTCAACGAGTACGGCTACGACCCCTGGGGCTACAATCCTGCGGTACTCAAACGCTTCATCCTGCCGGTGGCTTTCCTGTACCGCTACTACTTCCGTTGCCGTACGCGAGGCCTCGAGAACCTCCCCGAAGGGCGCGTGCTGCTGATCGGCAACCACGCCGGACAGGTCGCCTTCGACGGCCTGATGGTGATGGCGGCCTGCATACTCGAAGCCGAACCGCCGCGCCTGTCGCGCGGCATGGGTGAATACTGGCTCGGGACGCTGCCGTTCCTGAGCATACTCATGGACCGCACCGGCAGCGCCGTCGGAACCCGGCAGACCGGCGTCGACATGCTCGAGCACGGCGAGTGCGTGATGGCGTTTCCCGAAGGCGTGCACGGCATGAACAAGCTCTACAGCGATGCCTACAAGCTGATGGAGTTCGGCCTCGGCTTCATGCGCCTGGGATTGCAGACCAACACGCCGATCGTGCCGGTGTCGATCGTCGGCTCGGAAGAACAGAACCCTGGCATCGCCAATCTCAAAGGCATCGCCAGACTGCTCGGCATGCCATCGTTTCCGATCACGCTGACGTTCCCGTGGCTGGGACCGCTGGGCATGATGCCGCTGCCGGTGCGCTACCACATCGAGTTCGGGCCGCCGATCCTGTTCGAGGGCGACCCCGAAGACGAGGACGACGTCATTCAGGGCAAGGTCGACGAAATCAAGGCGGTGCTGCAACGCCAACTCACCAAGGGGCGCGAGAATCGACGGAGCGTCTTCTTCTGATCCTTCGCGGCATCGCCGGATCCGGCCGGATTGCAGGCCTTTGCGCCGGCCGCAGAGCGGCAGCGGCGCTGGCGCTCGCGGTGCTCGGGGCGCTTGCCGCACTCGGCCCTGACAATCGCGCGCAGGCCCACCTCGGCAACATCAGTTACACCGACATAGACGTGGTCGCGGATCGCGTACTGTGGCGCTTGAAGTACGCGGTGCATCTGACTCCGGGTCTGCCGGCCGGGCAGAGCGTTCCGCCCACGCGCAGCGCCGTCCTCGAACTGCAAGACGACATCGAGCGGTGGCTCAATGAAACCGTCGAGATCACCACTGCGGGCGGGCGCTGTCAGGGCGCGGTCGAAAACCTGATCGGGCCCGACGCCAAGGGCGACCTTCAGGTGCTGGCCGGATGGAAGTGCCCGGACTACCCGATCTCTTCGTTGCACATCGTCTTTCGCGCTTTCGAAAACAGGCTCAGCGACTGGCAGAACATCGCCAGCGTGCGCCTGGGCGGCAAGACCTACAACACCGTATTCACGTCGGGACACACGCGGCTGACACTCGGCGCAGCGGGCGACCTCGACGGCACCGCCACGGCCGCGAGCAGCAACGACTCCGGAGCCTGCACGATTTCCGATCGAGTCAGCTGCAGCGAAGGACCGGGCCACTTCTTCGCACTCGGTCTGCGGCAGATGTTGACGGGTTACGACCACCTGCTCTTTCTCGTGACCGTGTTGCTGGTCGGCGTTGGCATGACGCGGCTGCTGTCGATCGTCGCGGCTTTCACGCTGGGCCACAGCATCACGCTCGCTCTGGCGGCGCTCGGACTGCTGGTGATGCCGACGGCGGCTATCAACGTGGCGATCGCACTGAGCGTCGTTTTCGTCGCCGCCGAGAACATCCTCACGATCGGGTCCGAACGCCGCATCGCGGTGACCTTCGTGTTGGGACTGCTTCACGGGTTCGGCTTCGCGGGCGCACTGGCCGCCAGCGCCCTGCGTCCGGACGCCGTCGCTCTGCCTCTGCTGGCCTTTCACGGCGGCATCGAGACCGGGCAACTCGCCGTCCTCGCGCTTCTTGTTCCGGCCCTGCACGCAGTGGCGCGCACCGACAGCGCCGACTCCGTGCGACGCTCGTTGTCGATCCTGGCGGTCATGGCCGGACTCAGCATGGCGGCGGCGCGGATCGCCGCCATGCTGGGCTGACAGCAGCCGGCGCGCGCTGGCTTAGCAGCGCAATTTCCGACAGGATTCGCGGCCATGTCTTCGTCACCCAAGCTCGACTTCGACCCCACCTGCATTCGTGCCGCCGTATTCGATTACGGCGGCGTGTTGATCGAAGGAGGGCCGCGAGAGGTCGCTGCCTTCGGAGGCCGCGTAGGTCTCTCCGAAGACGTCTGGCGGCCGCTGCGCCGCGAGTTGTTCGGCAATGACGGCCGCTGGGCCGCGCTCGAGCGCGGCGAACTCTCCTACGCCGACTTCACCGAGAGCCTGCGCACCTCGATCCTGGCCGCCGGCGGCGACGTGAGCCGCGACCAGGCCGCCGCGTTCATGGGCGATGCCGACCCCATGGCTCACAAGACGCGCCTGCGCGCTTCGATGCTGGAGGCCGTACGCGGCATCCGCCGCAGGATGCCCACCGCGCTGCTGACCAACAACGTGCGCGAGTGGCGCCAAGGTTGGGAGTCAGTGCTGGAGCCGGCTTCGCTGTTCGACCTCGTCATCGATTCGAGCGAGGTCGGAACCCGCAAGCCCGAAACCCGCATCTACGAAGTGACGCGCGAGCGCCTCGGCGTCGCGCACGACGAGATATTCTTCCTCGACGACATCGGCCAGAACTTGAAGGCCGCCAAGGCGCTGGGCTGGAAAACCATGCTCTTCACCGAAACCGACCAGGTGCTGCCGGTGCTGCACGCGCTGGCTGCGAGCGTCTGAGGAAAAACGTTGCGCCGTATCGTCAGCCAGGTTCGCACCACCTCGCCGGAGTTCCTCGAGAACAAAGCGCGCATGGAGGCGTTGTCCGCGCAGTTACGCGAGCGGCTGGTTGAGGCGCGGCTGGGCGGACCCGAGTCTTCGCGAAAACTGCACAGCAGCCGCGGCAAGCTGCTGCCCCGTGAACGAGTCGAACGCCTGCTCGATCCCGGCACGCCGTTTCTGGAACTGTCGCCGCTGGCAGCCTACGGCATCTACGACAACCAGGCGCCGGCCGCCGGTATCGTCGCCGGCATCGGCACCATCCACGGACGTCACGCCGTCATCATCGCCAACGACGCCACGGTCAAGGGCGGCACCTACTTTCCGCTTACCGTCAAGAAGCACCTGCGCGCGCAGGAAGTCGCGCTCGAGAACCACCTGCCCTGCGTTTATCTGGTGGATTCGGGCGGCGCGTTCCTGCCGATGCAGGACGAAGTGTTTCCGGATCGCGAGCACTTCGGCCGCATCTTCTACAACCAGGCCAACATGTCGGCGGCGCGAATCCCGCAGGTCGCTGTCGTGATGGGCTCGTGCACCGCCGGCGGCGCCTACGTCCCCGCGATGTGCGACGAGACGGTGATCGTGCGCGAACAGGGTACGATCTTTCTGGCCGGACCGCCGCTGGTCAAAGCCGCCACAGGCGAAGAAGTCAGTGCCGAAGACCTCGGCGGCGGCTACGTGCACACCACCACTTCGGGCGTCTCCGACCATCTTGCCGACGACGACTCCGACGCGATCCGCATCGCACGGCAGATCTTCGAAAACCTGCCGACCTCGCGGCCGTGCCCGCTCGACCGTAGCGAGCCGGAAGAACCCTACTACGATCCGAGCGAAATCTACGGAATCGTGCACCCCGACAACCGCCGCGCCTACGACGTCCGCGAAGTCATCGCGCGGATGGTCGACGGCAGCTATTTCCACGAGTTCAAGGCCCGCTACGGCACCACCGTCGTGTGCGGATTTGCGCGGCTGCACGGATATCCGATCGGCATCGTCGCCAACAACGGCGTGCTGTTCTCGGAATCGGCGCTCAAGTCCACGCACTTCATCGAGATGTGTTCGCAGCGCCACATCCCGCTGGTGTTCCTGCAGAACATCACCGGCTTCATCGTCGGCCGCGAGTACGAGGCCAAAGGCATCGCCAAGGACGGGGCCAAGATGGTCACCGCGGTGGCCACCACGCAGGTACCCAAATTCACGGTGCTGATCGGGGCTTCCAACGGAGCCGGCAACTACGGTATGTGCGGGCGAGCCTACAGTCCGCGCCTGCTGTTCATGTGGCCAAACAGCCGCATTTCGGTGATGGGCGGCGAGCAGGCGGCTTCGGTGCTGCTGCAGGTCAAGCTGGCGCAGTACCAGAAGGAAGGCCGCGTGATGAGCGAGGCCGAGCAGGCCGAGTTCAAACGCCCGGTGCTGGAAAAGTACGAACGCGAGGGCAGCCCCTACTACAGCACCGCGCGTTTGTGGGACGACGGCGTGATCGATCCGCTCGATACCCGCGCCGCGCTCGCGCTGGCGCTCGGAGCTTCATTCAACCGTCCCATCCAGGACACCACGTTCGGCATCTTCCGTATGTGAAGAAGCTGCCGTGGGCGGACGACTGATTTGCCGCACGCGCGTGACCGACAAGTGACACAGTGGCAGCACGCAGGACAGACCCGGAAGCAATGGCCAGACCTATTCGCAAACTGCTGATCGCCAACCGCTCCGAGATCGCGTGCCGCATCGCGCAGACCGCTCGTGAGATGGGCATCGCAACCGTGGCCGTCTACGCCGAGCCTGACGCCGGTGGCGAGCACGTGCGCGCCTGCGATCAGGCGCTCGCACTGGGCGGTGCCAGTTCTTCCGAAAGCTACCTGGACATAGACAAACTGCTCGCCGCTGCGCGCGACAGCGGCGCCGATGCCGTGCACCCCGGATACGGCTTCCTGGCGGAAAGGGCCGACTTCGCCGCCGCTGTCGAAGCTGCCGGGCTCACCTTCGTCGGGCCGACGGCCGCTTCGATCGACGCGATGGGCGACAAGATCCGCGCGCGCGCCGCAGCCGAAGCTTCAGGCGTTCCGGTACTGCCGTCGGCACCGGTCACCGGCGATGGCGAACGCGATCGCAGCGCTGCCGGCAAACTCGGCTTTCCCGTGTTGGTGAAGGCCGCGGCCGGAGGCGGAGGCCGAGGCATGCGCCGCGTCGACGACGCCGCCGCACTTTCCGAAGCGATCGCCTCTGCGCAGCGCGAAGCAGGTTCGTCGTTCGGCGACGACCGCGTCTACATCGAGAAGTTCGTCGTCGGTCCGCGCCATATCGAGATCCAGGTTTTCGGCGACACTCACGGCCACGTCGTGCATCTGGGCGAACGCGAGTGCTCCGTGCAGCGCCGCCACCAGAAGATCATCGAGGAAGCACCCTCCCCCGTCGTCGCTGCGCAGATGCGCACGAGCATGGGCAAGGCCGCCGTCGATCTGGCCGCGTCGATCGGCTACCGCGGTGCCGGCACCGTCGAGTTCGTAGTCGCTCCGGACGGACAGTTCTATTTCCTCGAAATGAACACCCGCCTGCAGGTCGAGCACGCAGTCACCGAAGCCGTCACCAACACCGACCTGGTGCGCTGGCAACTCGAAGTAGCGATGGGCGGGCACTTGCCGGAGAAAGCTCCGAGCGCGCGCGGCCACGCCATCGAGTGCCGCATCTGTGCCGAGGATCCGGCCAACGGCTTCCTGCCTTCGGCCGGCCGTGTGCGCCGCGTCGATCATCCCCGCGGCGTCGGCATCCGCGTCGACTCGGCGCTGCGCGACGAATGGAACGTGCCGGTGCAATTCGACTCGATGCTGGCCAAGGTAATCGCCTGGGCTCCCGACCGCGCTCAGGCTACCAGGCGAATGATCGCCGCCCTCGAAGCTTTCCCGATTCTCGGCTTCACCACCAACACCGCGTTCCTGCTCGAACTGCTGCGCAGCGAGCGCTTCGCACGCGCGGAGTTCTTCACCACCACGCTGGATGCCGAGTTTGCCGCGTGGAAACCCGCCGACGAAACTTCGTTCGACGTCGCCGCCGCCGCGGTGGCGATGCTGGTGCGCAGCGGCCGCACGCGCGGCGGCGCGACAGTGAAAGGCGCCGCGGCTTCGCGCATCGCCGGCCCCTGGGAGACGCTCGGCGCCTGGCGCGTGGGCGGGAGAGCCTGAACGATGGAACTGCGTTTTCGCGTAGGCTCGCGCAGTGTCGACCTGGTCGTCAGCGAACACGACGGGCGCACCACGGTCACGATCGACGGCCGCGAAGTCGTCCTCGACGACGTCGCGTTCGATGACCGCTCGGTTACCGTCACGATCGACGGAGTGCGTCGCCGCGTGCTGGTAGACAGCGAGCGCGGCCACGTTCACGCCGCCGTCGGCGGCCACTCCTTCGAGTTCATTCCAAGCGAAGAAGCCGCAGCCGACCAGGACAGCGCCCGTTTCTGTCCCGAGATCACTTCGCCCATGCCGGGCAAGGTGCTCGCAGTGCTGGTGGCGGCAGGCGACATCGTAGAACCCGACACTGCACTGCTGCTGCTCGAAGCGATGAAGATGGAAACGACTGTGCGTGCCACGCACCGCGCCAGTGTCGTCGAAGTACGGGTCGTCGCAGGCGTGATGGTAGGCCCCGGCGACGTGCTGCTGCGGCTGGAAGAAACGCTGGACTGATTCCGGCGAGGGACCATATTGGCGCCATGAACGCGCAGCGGCCTGCAAAGGTCCGTCTTTTCTACCGCGACGAGTACGTCTACGACGCGCTCGAAGAAGGTCTCCGTCACACGTTCGACATCCAGAGGCCGCGGCGGGTGCGCGATTCGCTGGTCGCCTCCGCGTTGGCCACTCCGGCCGATTTCCTGACCGCGCCGGCCCTGTCCGACGCCCAGCTCGCGCTGGTCCACACCCCTGACTACATCGCCGCGATCAAAAACCCCGGCACGCTGGCGCGCTACCTCCTGCTCGATCCCAACCACCGCTGGGATGAGCGTCTGCTCCAGTCTCTGCTGTTCGCGTCGGGGGGCACCGTGGCCGCCGCCCGGATGGCCCTGACCGAACACTCGATCGCGGTCAACTTCGGCGGCGGTTTCCACCACGCGCAGGCCGACAAGGCCGAAGGCTTCTGCGCGATCGCCGACGTCGCGATCGCCGTACGTCAACTATGCGGCGACGGCCAACTCGAACGTGTACTGATCGTCGACCTCGACTACCACCACGGCAACGGCAATGCGCTGATCTTCGCCGGCGACGAAAACGTGTTCACGTACTCGCTCCACAACACGCCGTGGTGCTTTCTCGAAAAGGAGCACAACCTGGACGTGATGCTGCCCCAGCGTGCCGGCGACACCGAGTATCTCGGAGCTTTGCGCGACACGCTGGCGCCGGTGCTGGAGCGCTTTTGCCCGGACCTGGCGGTCTATTTGGCCGGAGCCGATCCCTTCCTCGAAGATCTGCTCGGCGACGCGCGAGTTTCGGAGCAGGGAATGCTCGAGCGCGATCGCTTCGTGACCGGACTGCTGCGCGAGCGCGGCATTCCAATGGCGGTAGTGATGGCCGGAGGCTACGGCCCGTCGAGCTGGCGCATCTACCGCAACTACTTCGGCTGGCTGCTGTCGTCGGCCGCGAGCCGACTCGCATGAACGACAACGTCACACCCGCGCTCGTGCTGGGGCGCTACGACGCGGCCCATCTGCTCGCGATGTTCACCGAAACCGGCGCGATCGCGGCGGTCGAGAAGCGCGGGTTCTCGCAGATCGCCTGCGAACTCGACGGTTCGAGCGGTACTCTCGTGCACACACGTCTGCTGGCATGCAAGGACGGCCGTCGTCATCAACTGCTCGATGCGTGCCTGACCGAGCTGCATCTGGAACCGGGCGGGCCGATCACCTCCGGGTACCGCGTCGACGCGCCGACCGATCTGCTGGTCGTGTATTGGCTGCGCGAACAGGATCCGACCGCGCATTTCGACGCGGCGCACACGCGACTGCCCCTGCAGGAACACCCGGGGCTCGGCGTACTGCGTCGCGGCTTCCAGGTCGCCGTGCGCATCGCCAAGGAACTCGGCAAGGACGGCATCGCGGCGCTGCCTAAATTCTTTCATGACGCAGCGATCTTCTACCACTCGCGACTGTTCCTGTTTCTCGACCCGCGAGTACAAGGACGGCTCGAAGCACTGCTGCGCGATCTGCACGACCTGTCGCTTGCCGACGCGACACTGGCTCTGGTCGGAGACGCGGTTCACGACCGCGACGGAGCCGTGGTCCGTTGGTCACCCGAGTTGCAGATCCTGCCTATTTCTCCGGCCTTGACCGAGGCCTTCCACTCGCAGGCATATCAGGATGCAAGTACCCGAGCGCTGGAGACGTCGCACTTCACCTGGGACGCCGCAGCCCTGGCGACCGCACGCAGCGTGTTCGAAAGCCAGGACATATAGCGACGGCGAGGAACTCGCTGCCGCGACGGCGTGAAGAGCGCCGCGACGGGGCGCGGCCCTCGCCTGCTCTTCGCTAACCGGAATATGGCACCTTCCCAAGATCGCGCCTGCGTCTGTCCGCCGGCGTGCCTTTTCGTGCTGGTAGCGAGATCGAGTTTCGATCCGCCGCCGGATCGAAAGCTCCGTCCTGAAGCGCTATGACAGGCGCACGGAGAATCCAGCAATGAACGATGACATTCAGAAGGGCGGCTGTCTTTGCGGGGCGGTGCGGTTTGGCGTGCGGCAAAGCGGCGTGGTCTCGGCTCACCACTGTCACTGCCGCGACTGCCAACGCGCCACAGGCAGCGCAATGGCCACGTTCGCGGCGGTGCCCGACCCGGCTTTCGAGTTGGAGAGCGGTCAGCTGAAGTCCTACACCGTCACCGGCGCCAGCGGCGGACAGGTCAGCCGCGTGTTCTGCCCCGAGTGCGGCTCGCAACTGTGGAGCGAGGTGACGATCATGCCGGGCGTGAAGTTCATCAAGGGCGGCGCCTTCGACGATGCCTCGTGGATCCGGCCGGTATCGTCGTTCTGGACCGGCTCCACGCAGCCGTGGGGCCACGTCGATACGACCATCGCGATCTTCGAAGCCAATCCGGGCGGTTGATCGAGCGGCCTCTCGCGAGCTTTGTTGACTGGGCGTCGCGCCGAAGGCACCAGTGTCCGGCGCTCGCCCGTCGGCGGCGATAAATAATGCAACAACGCGACACAGTGCCGATGCTGGAATTGTCCGGCGATGCTCACGCCAGAGGCTTCGAACACGGCCGCGCTCTCGGCGAGCGCATCGGCCGCATGATCGAGGTCTACGGCGGCTATTTCGGCCGGCCGCAGGCCGCGGTATTCACTGTCGCGCGCCACTTCAAGCGTGTGATCGCCGACTTCAGTCCCGAGTACGCACGGGAAATCGAAGCCGTGGCCGAGGGCGCCGGCGTCGACCCGTTATGGATCTTCGCGCTCAACGCGCGCAGCGAGTTCCTATCGTCTATGCCGGTGCCCGAGTGCACCGCGCTCCACTTCGGCGGCACACCGTTCCTGGGTCAGAACTGGGACTGGGAAAAGTCGCTCGAAGACCTGATCGTCCTGACCCGCGTGACGCGGCCCGACGGCCATCACTTCCTGATGATGACCGAGCCCGGGATCATCGGAAAGATCGGCCTGAACAGCGCGGGACTAGGCGTATGTTTCAACTTCCTGCCGACCACCAAACCAACCAACGGGGTACCGGTGCACGTGCTGCTGCGCGCGCTGCTCGACTGCGGGTCGCTGGCGCAGGCACGCGAGGTCATCGCTCGCGCAGGTCACGGACGCTCGGCCAACGTACTTGTGGCGCACCGTGACGGCCGGCGCTTCGACTTCGAATTTGCAGGTGACGAATCCTTCGAGCTGCACCACGACGCCGAGGTGCTGGCGCACACCAATCACTATCTGGCGCGAGACATCCTCGTGCTGCGCGAGCTGTACGAGAACTCCTCCATACGTCTGGCGCGCGCGGCCGAACTCAGCAGCGCCGCCAGTGAGCGGACGCACGCGGCGATGCAGTCCATGCTGTCGGATCGCACCGATCCGGCGAACTCGATCTGCCAGTCGTACCGGCGCCAGTTCCTGCTCGGCGACATCGGCACCGTCTGCTCTATCGTGTTCGATCTCGACGCCGGCGTGATGCACTTTCGCAAGGGCAACACGCCCGACGCGCCGTTCGAGCGCTACCACGTCAGCGGCAACTGAACGCCGACCAGGCGCGCGCCATCGTCAGACTCGCAACGTCAGCTATCAGATCACCCGCTCGGCACGCAGCGCGGCAATGTCTGCTGAATTGAGGCCGAGTTCACCGTAGATTTCGTCGTTGTCGGCGCCGAGTTCCGGCGCCGCCTTCACCGCGACATCGGGCGTGTTGCCCATCTTGATCGCCGAACCGGGAACTTCCATCGCGCCGCGCTTGGGATGATCGATACCGGCCACCATGCCGCGCGCGCGCAGGTGCTCGTTGGCGAACAGGTCGGCCGAATCCAGCACCGCGCCGCACGGCACGCCGGCTTCGGCAAGCAGCCGCATCGCCTCGAACTTGTCGTGCTGCAGACTCCAGGCCTCGATCATGTCGCGCACTTCGTCGCCGTGATTGCCGCGCTCGCGCTGATCGTCGAAACGTTCGTCGCCGACCAGATCGGCGCGACCGATCGCGCGCAGCAATGAGTGCCACATCCGCAGCGTCGTGATCATCATGTAGATGTAGTCGTTGGGGCCGCCGCCGCTGGTCGGGTACAGATCGGTCGGAGACATCAGGCCCAGACGGTTGCCGAAGCGAGCCGCCGGCATACCGCCGGTCAGATAGTGACCGACCAGCCCCGAACGCATGAAGTTGAACATCGCGTCCTGCATCGAGACTTCGACGTGCTGACCGCGTCCCGTGCGCAACTTCTCGACGATCGCCGCCACGATGGCCATGCCAAGATGCACACCGGCGCCGCTGTCGCCGAAGGTGGCGCCGGGTCGCAGCGGCGGAGTGTCCGGCGTACCCGTCACCGACATCACGCCGCCGGTCGCCTGCGCGATCATGTCGAAGCTCTTGTAAGAGGACCACGGTCCCCAACTGCCGAAACCCTTGATCGAAGCGTGAACCAGGTCGGGCTTGACGGCCGCGAGATCCTCGTAGCCGAGACCCAGAGATTCCAGCACGCCGACCGCGTAGTTTTCGACCACCACGTCGGCCTTGGCGACCAGACGCAGCAGCAGTTCCTTGCCGCGCGGGCTCTTCAGATCCAGGGTGACCGAACGCTTGTTGGAGTTGAACAGCACGAAATAGAACGAATCGGCGTCGGACCTCTCCGAGATCATCCGACGCCCGGGATCACCTTCGAGAGGCTCGACCTTGACGACGTCGGCGCCCATCCATGCCAGCAGTTGGGTACACGAGGTTCCCGCCTCCCACTGCGTCAGGTCGATGATACGAAGTCCGTCCAATGCTCCCATGCGTGTTGCTCCTGCGCGTCGTCTGCGAGTTCTCGCGACTCGCCGGCAAAGCGGGCGAGCGCGCCGGACTCTAGCGCTCTCGTCAGGTTCAGGCGACCGCGCCGCAGGTCAGCCGCGCACCGACTTGCAGGCCCAGCGCCGCGGCGCCTTCGAAGGCAGCCAGCTTCTTGCCGCCGACGCCGAGTTTGGCGAGCGACACGCTGCCGCCCGCAGCGGCGATCTCGACACCGTCGGCCGAAATCGCCAGCACGCTGCCCGGCTCGGCGCGGTGAAGTCGCGAAGTGACGTGCGAGCCGTACAAACGCACCGTCGCATCAGCGAAGCGACAATGCGCGCCGGGCGACGGATCGCAGCCGCGGATCTGATCGTGCACCTGCTGCACGCCGCGCCCCCAATCCACCGCCGCGTGCTGGTCGCGGCACAGCGGCTCGTAGGTAGCGAGCGCTTCGTCCTGCACGCGCCCGCCCGCGCGCCCCGACAACACCAGTTCGATCGTTTCCAGCATGGCCGCGATTCCGGCCTCGAAGACGCGCCCGTAGTAGTAGGAACCAGCCGAATCGTCGGGCCCGATCTCGATCGATTTCTGCAGATAGATCGGCCCGGTGTCGATGCCGTCGTCGGGACGGAACAAGCTGACGCCGCCGACCTTCTCGCCGCCGATGATCTGCCAGTTTATCGCCGAGCCGCCCCGGTACGCCGGCAGCAACGAGGGATGAAAGCAGATCGACGCCAGGCGCGGCGCTTCCAGGATGTTGCCCGGCACGATCTGCGTGACGTAAGCAAGCACGCCAAGGTCGGCGGCCCCGGGGTCCACTTCAGCCTCGGCCTCCGCCCCGCGGTAGGACTTGCGCTGCACCACCCGCACGCCTTTCTCCACGGCCGCGGCTTTGAGCGGATCAAGCGGCCGACCCGCAGCATCCGGCGGCACGCACACCGCCGTCACCTCGTGCCCCTGCGCGAGCACACCCTCGAAAACGCGTTGCCCGAACTGGGCCTGACCGAACACCAGAATTTTCGCCATGCGGAGTCCTTTGCCGCGCGGTCGGCGGACAGGCAAAGGCTGGCAGTGCGCAGGCTCGATTCGGGTACGAAAGGTCTCGCCGCTCGCAGCCACCGCGCAGCGGCCTCAGGCCCAGATCAACGCCACAGACAGCATGAACGCCGCTCGCCCCTTCCCGCAGGTCGCGCTGCTGATGGATTGGACTGGCCCGCCCACTGCGCCCGGTCCAGAGGTCACGACCACGGGAAAGTGACCGCTCCACCCGCGCCGAGCACGAGCGCCGGTGACTACTTACATTTGCGTCATAACGCATCGCGTGGTACCCGCGCCGGGTTCGCTGCTCTTCGTGTAGCCGTCGACACGGGCAGCCATACCTACTTCCAGACAGGGAGGAAACGAGAACGTGAAGATCCTGGTCACCGTCAAGCGCGTGCCGGACCCCGAGTCGTCGATCAAGGTGAACCCCGAGGGCACCGGTATCGTCGAGTCCGGCCTGAAATGGGTTGTGAACCCGTTCGATGAAATCGCGATCGAAGAGGCTCTGCGCATCAAGGAAGCCCAGGGAGACGTCGAGGTAGTCGTCGTCAGCGTCGGAGTGAGCGAGTCGCAGGAGCAACTCCGCACCGGCCTGGCGATGGGCGCCGATCGCGCCATCCTGGTCAAAGCCGACAGGCCCGACACGGCCGCAGTCGCCAAAATCCTGGTCAAGCTGGTCGAGAAGGAGCAGCCCACGCTGGTGATTCTGGGCAAGCAGGCCATCGACGACGATTCGAACGAAGTCGGCCAGATGCTCGCGCACCTGCTCGGCTGGCCACAGGCCACGTTCATCTCGAAGCTGACTTTTGCGGGCGACAAGGCGTCGGTCGAGTGCATCCGCGAAGTGGACGGCGGCATGGAGACCATCGCGTTTGCGTTGCCGGCCATCATCACCGCCGACCTGCGACTGAACGAGCCGCGCTACGCGTCGCTTCCGGGCATCATGAAAGCCCGCAAGAAGCCGATGGAAGAAATCGATGCAGCCAGCCTCGGCGTCGATCTGACACCGCGCGTCCGCATCAAGAAAATGGCGCCTCCACCTGCGCGCACGGCAGGCCGCAAGGTCGAGTCCGTCGACGAGTTGATCAACGCCCTGCAGACCGAAGCCAAGGTGATGTAAGGAGATCGGGACAGTGAGCAACGTACTAGTCTACGCAGAGCACGCCCACGGCAAGCTCCCCAAGGCCACTGCGGTGGCCGTCACAGCAGCAAAGAAACTGGCCGCAATCAGCGGCGGCCAGGCCATCCTGGCGGTACTCGGCACCTCGGTTGCCGATGTCGCACAGGCAGCGACAAACCTCGGCGCCGACAAAGTCGTCGTCGTCGACAACCCGCTGCTCAGCTATCACCTCGCCGACATCACGGCTGCGGCGCTTGCGGCCACCGCCGAGGCTACCGGCTCGGCCACCGTCGTATTCGCGGCTACCAGCAAAGGCCGCGACATCGCGCCGCGCCTGGCAGCGATGATCGACGCGTCGATCGCCAGCGACATCACCGACGTCAATGACGACGGCACGGTCGTGCGCCCGATGTGGGCCGGCAGCGTGATGGCAACCGTCGAATTGACGGCAGCGAAGAAGGTGGTGTCGGTTCGCGCCACGGCTTTCGACGCGGCTTCGGGGGCCGGAGCGCCGATCGAGAACCTCTCGGTCACCATCGCCGCTCCGGCCAAGGCGATGAAGTTCGGTTCGCTCGAAGAGACCAAGTCGGATCGTCCGGTTCTGACGGAGGCCGCGCGCGTGGTGGCCGGCGGACGCGGTCTGAAGAGCGCCGAGAGCTTCAAGACCGTGCTCGAGCCCCTGTGCGATGCGCTGGGGGCCGCAATGGGCGCCAGCCGTGCGGCAGTGGACGCGGGCTATGTCCCCAACGACCTGCAAGTGGGCCAGACCGGCAAGGTGGTGGCACCGACGCTGTACATCGCAGTCGGCATCTCGGGCGCGATCCAGCACCTGGCCGGCATGAAGGACTCCAAGGTCATCGTCGCGATCAACAAGGACGCCGAAGCGCCGGTGTTCCAGGTCGCGGACTTCGGCCTGGTGGCCGATCTGTTCCAGGCCGTTCCGGAAATGACCGAAAAGGTAAAGGCGCTGGCGAAGTAGAACGCCCTCCAGCACCTCGACGAAAAAGGCCGCACCGGGCAACCGGCGCGGCCTTTTTCGTCGACGCAGCGCCTCTCGGCTCTTCGCTTCGGGCATATCGCAAAGCCGGGAATTAGCCTTCTATTCGTGTCACGAGTAGGAAGAGGCCCGGCCGTCGATCTGTCGAAAACCACGATGTCTGAC
This sequence comes from uncultured bacterium, assembly GCA_903893315.1. Lineage (GTDB taxonomy): Bacteria > Desulfobacterota > Binatia > UBA1149 > CAITLU01 > CAITLU01. The sequence continues at coordinate 168,744 of CAITLU010000022.1, read as the reverse complement.
GATGCGAGACGCACTGCGGCGCTTGTCGCAGCGGCGCTGCGCGATCAGCACCTCGGGGTTTAGACGCGGCCCGGCACGACTGGCACCGTGTTTGCTCTGTACCGACGGCGCGTCCGTGCTGGGGACGCACCACGAAATATTGTCGCGCACTGGGGAGCGTCAGCCCCGGAAACCCCAGAGAGACCGCCGCCGTGGCGCCTGATCGGGGAGCGCAGAAACACAGCGAGGACTTTCATGACCATCAAGGATCTCGTCATCGGAATGGCCGGCTCGGGCGGAGACGGCATCGTCAGTGCAGGCGAATCACTCATCTCGGCCTGCGCCGCGGTCGGCTATCACGCAATGATGACCAAGAGCTTCGGATCCCAGATCCGCGGCGGAGAGTCGTCATGCCGCATCAGGCTGGCAACCAGCCCGGTGCTGAACCCCGGCGGCGCCCTGCACGTCGCGGTAGCGCTTAACTGGGAAGACTTCCTCAGGTTCGGCGCCGAACTGCCGGTCGACGGCGACACGGTGGTGATCTACGAGTCAAAGACCGGCGTGCTGCCCGACGCGCTGCCGCTGGTCGGAGTCACCCCCTCGGAAGTATTCGCGGTTCCGATCGGCGACATGGCCCGCAAGGCCACCGGCAGCGAGCGCGGCAAGAACAGCGTAGTGCTGGGTCTGCTGGCCGGCTGGTTCGGTATCGGCGGCGAAGCCATCATCGCCGGCATCCGCAAGAAGTTCGCGAAGAAAGGCGCCGAACTGATCCAGGCCAACGAAGCGGCCTTTGCGCTCGGCGTCGAGTACGCCGAGGCCAATCCGCTCAAGAAGCCCCGCCACATGGAGCCTCCGACCCGGACCGGGCAGAAGATGCTTACCGACGGCAACGACATCTGCGCCGCCGCGGCCATCTTCGCCGGTTGCCAATTCTTCGGCGGTTATCCGATCACGCCTTCGACCGAAGTGATGCAGTTCTTCACGCGTGAAGTGTGGAAGTACGGCGGCTCGGTCCTGCAGGCCGAAGACGAGATCGCCGGCATCGGCGCGGCGCTCGGCGCCTCGTTCGGCGGCAAGAAGTCGATGACCGCGACCTCCGGACCCGGCGTGTCGCTGAAGACCGAAATCATGGGCCTCGCCTCGATCGCCGAACTTCCGTTGGTGATCGTCAACGTGCAGCGCGGCGGCCCCTCGACCGGCATGCCGACCAAAGCCGAGCAGTCAGACTTGTTCCAGGCCGTGTTCTCCGCGCACGGAGACGTGGTGCGGCCGGTGCTCGCGCCCACCGGCGTGTCCGACACCTTCGACATCACCGTCGAAGCCTTCAACATCGCAGAAGACTACCAGACACCGGTCATGGTGCTGTCGGACCAGGAAATCGCGCAGCGCAAGGAAGTGATCGACCTGATCGACACCTCGCGCTTCACGATCATCGACCGTCTGAGGCCGACCGCGGCCGAACTGGAGTCTTACGATCGCTTTCGTCTGACCCCGAACGGCATCAGCCCGATCTCGCACCCCGGCATGAAGGGCGGCAACTACCTCGGCTCGGGAATCGAGCACAACGAGCACGGCGATCCCACCGCCAGCGGCCGCCTTCACGAATTGATGAACGAGAAGCGCATCCACAAGTTCGACCGGCTGCGCAAACGCGAAGACCTGTACCGCATCGAGGGCGATCCCGCTGCGCCGCTGGCACTGATCAGCTGGGGATCTACCGCCGGCATCTGCCGCGAGGCGCTTGCGCTGGCAACCGCCGACGGCCTGCACGTCAAGTTGCTGGTTCCGTACCTGCTGTTCCCGATCAACGAAGACGTCTATCGACGCTTCTTCACGACGATCAAGGCCGGCCTGGTGGTGGAGCAGTCCTACCTCGGCCAGTTCTATCGCATCTTGCGCATGACCCTGGACGTTCCCGGCGGCATCAAGTCGCTGTGCCGCTCAGGATCCAACCCGTTCCACCCCTCCGAAATCGTTCGCAGGCTACGCGACCACGCCATCGATCTCCAGCAGCACGCGGCCGATACGCGCCAGCCCCAAGAGTAAAGGGAGGCAAAGAAGGAAAACCCATGGCCACCGCAACAAATCCCGATTCGAGTGCTACGTCGACGTTCACCTCCAAGGATTTCAAGAGCGACCTCAAGCCGATCTGGTGTCCGGGCTGCGGCGACTTCGGCGTCCTGCAGGCCATCTATCGCGCACTGGCCGCGATCGGACGACCGCCCCACGAGATCGCGTTCATCTCGGGCATCGGCTGCTCGTCGCGAATCCCCGGCTACACCACGGCCTACGGCTTCAACAGCGTGCACGGACGCTCGCTGCCCATCGCCCAGGGACTCAAGCTGGCAAGACCCGAACTGCTGGTACTGGCGGCAGGCGGCGACGGCGACGGCTTCTCGATCGGCGGCGGCCACGTTCCTCACGCCATTCGCCGTAACGACGACCTGACCTACATCGTGATGGACAACCAGACCTACGGGCTCACCAAGGGACAACTCTCCCCCACCAGCCCGAAGGGACAGCGCACCGTCACGTCGGCGCACGGCAGTCTGGAGAACCCGGTCAATCCGCTGATGTACGTGCTCGCCTACGGAGCTTCGTTCGTGGCCCAGGGCACGCCGGCCGACATCCCCGGCCTGACGGCGATCATCGAGGAAGCGATCCGTTTCCCCGGCTTCGCCTTCGTCAACGTCCAATCTCCGTGCGTCACTTACGGCGAGGAAAACCAGCAGATCAAGCACCACAAGGCGGTGATGAAGAAGTTGGAGAGCGTCGGGCACGACGCCACCAGCCGCATCCAGGCCTTGGACAAGGCCCAGACCTACGGCACCGAACTGCTGACCGGCGTATTCTTCCGCGACCCCACGCCGCCGCCGACTCTCGGAGCCTTGGTACGCCAGCGTCAGGAAGCCCTGATGCCCAACGCGGCTCCGCGTGAGCGCATCCTCGACCTGTTCGTGCAGCGCTGAAGGAAAACGCCATGAGTTCGACCAAAGGCATAAACTTCCCCACCCTGTCCCTCAAAGACGCACTCGATCTCGCCATCCTGATCGAGGAAGAAGCCTGCGAGCGCTACCAGGAGTTCGCCGACCAGATGGAGATCCATCGCACGCACGAGGCGGCGCAGTTTTTCCGCCTCATGGCCGGCAACGAAGAAAAGCACCGCTCCGAACTCGCCGCACGCAGAGTTGAGCGTTTCGCGGCTCAGCCTTCTTCGGTGACGCGGTCGATGATCTTCGACATCGAAGCGCCCGACTACGACGAAGCCCGCGCCTTCATGACCGAGCGCGCCGCGCTGCGCGCCGCGCTGCGTTCCGAAGAAAAGGCCTACGCGTTCTTCGTCGCCGCGCTGCCGCAGATAAAGGACGACGCGGTCCGCGCGCTCTTCGAAGAACTGCGCGACGAAGAAGTGGAGCACCAGGAACTGGTCCGCCGCGAGATCAAGAAAGCGCCGGCCGATCCGAACCTCCCCGACGACGACTTCGGCGACGAGCCGGTCGGTCAGTAACCCGCTTCGCGTGAGCAGGGGCCGTGCGGCACCTGCTTCACGCGAAGCGACCCGACAAGCTGACGGGCCGCCATAGCGAGAGGTCTGCACGAACGTGACGGACTCCGGCCATGACGACATCCTCTTCGTCGGAGACATCCAGGGTTGCCGCGAGCCCCTCGAACGGCTGCTGCGCGCCGCGCACTATCACCCTGATCGCCATCGCCTGATCCCGCTCGGCGACACCATCAACCGCGGCCCCGACAACCTCGGCGTGCTGCAGTTGATGCGCAGTCTCGGCGCCGAACCAATCGTCGGTAACCACGAAACCAAACTGCTCGAAGTCGTCGATGGCGGGCAGGAGTCGGCCTGGCTCACGCGCCGCTCCAAACCCGACGATCTGCTGCAATCACCGCAGCGCGATGCATGGCTCGACTGGATGCGCCAGTGGCCGCACTGGCGACGCGGCGATGGTTGGATCGCCGTTCACGGCGGACTTCATCCTTTGCTGGCGTTGGAAGAAACCCCGCCGGAGTTCCTGGTTACCGTGCGTGTGTGCGACCCGTACGGCAACCTGCCCTCTGATTGGGACGGTCACGCCGCAACCATCCCCACACGCTTTCGTCCGTGGCACGAGTTCTACGCCGGTCGCGAAGTCGTGGCCTACGGACACTGGGCGCGTCAGGGCCTTCACCACACCCACAACACACGCGGACTCGATTCAGGCTGCGTGTACGGCGAAGAACTCAGCGCCTGGTGGCTGCGCCGCGACCACATCGTCCAAGTGACAGGCCAACAGCAGCCACCCCACATCTAGCGCTCAGTTCACAAAAGCTCCGGCGCAAGGCCCCGGCTTCGATTCGGAAGCGAGGCGTACCGGCAGGTACGCCGCAGCGACCGAATCGAAGCCCAACGCCGCAGATGGGTCCTTATGGACAGACCGCCTACCGTCCAGTCCAGCGCGGCGCCCTCTTCTCGATAAACGCCCGCGGACCTTCCTGGAAGTCCTCGGTACCGATCATCGACATGAACGCTTCGAGCGACGCGTTGAACAGCGTCGCGTCGTCGTCGATCAGAGCACGCGCGAGCACCTTGCGACTGGCCTGCACCGCCAATGGCGCATTGACGGCGATGCGCGCCGCAAGCGCACGCGCTTCGTCGAGCACGCGCTCGGCAGGAACCACGCGGTTGACGAGTCCGGCCGCCAGAGCCTCGGAGGCCGTGATCGGATCGCCGGTCAGAATCATCTCGGCAGCGCGGGCCGGACCAACGGCGCGCGGCAGACGAAACAGAGCGCCGGCGGCGGCAACCAGGGCGCGCTTCACCTCAGGAACGCCGATGCGGATACCGTCGGCCACCACCGCCATGTCGCAGGCCAGCAGGATTTCGCAGCCACCGGCAAGGGCGTGACCGTTGACCGCCGCAATTACCGGCTTGGCGCGATCGCGCGAGACGAAACCGGCGAAGCCACCGCGCGGGGTACCGAGCTTGTCGCCGTTGCCCATCGCGATCTCCTTCAGATCGGCGCCTGCGCAAAAAGTCCCGCCCGCGCCGGTAAGGATCGCCACCCAGGCGCCGGTGTCGGCCTCGAAGCGGTCCATCGCCGCTTCCATTTCGACCGCCACCGCCGGGCTCACCGCGTTGCGGGCCTCAGGCCGGTCGATGGTCAGAATCACCACATGATCTTCTTGTTCGTAACGGACGACTGACATCGGTCGCTCCTCCTTGTTGGTTGCCGAACGAAACGGCGGTCGTTCTGGAAACGGCTGCCGAATGTTGCGGGTGGAGGCTCGCGAGTCAACGCCTCCACCTGCCCCGGCCCGAGGACCTGCGCGGGCTGCGTTATGTTCGGCTCCCCGCTATAAGCTCTTGGCGCCGCGCCGGACCGCGGCACCATTACGGAGAACAAGCACCATGAGCGCACCCGAAGTATCGACAATCGCGACCATCGCCGAGATCCATGCCCAGCTGACCGCGCCTGGGCAGATACTCGAAATGGAAGAGCAGATCATCCGCGGCGTGCCGACCCGCGTGTGGAAGAACGCGCCGCCTTCACTCAGTGCCGTGCTGGCATTCAGCCGCAGCTACGGCGACGCCGACTTCATGGTCTACGAGGACGAGCACTGGAGCTTCGAGCGTCACTTCCGCACCAGCGCCCATCTCGCCAATCTGCTGCGCGACCGCTACGGCGTGAAGAAGGGCGACCGCGTCGCCATCGCGATGCGCAACTTTCCCGAGTGGTCGGTCGCGTTCTTCGCGGCCGTCGCCGTCGGTGCGGTCGTCGTACCACTCAACGCGTGGTGGACCGGTCCCGAACTGGTCTACGGCTTGACCGACTCCGGCTCCACGTTGCTGCTCTGCGACGGCGCGCGCCTGGATCGCCTGGAACCCGAGCTGTCGCATCTGCACGGCCTGCGCATCCTCGTCGCACGCGATGAAAGAACGACGTTGGCCGGCGGCGCCGAACACTTCAGCGCGGTGCTGGGCGAGATTCCGAGCGACCCCTCTCTGCCTTCCGTCGAGAACGATCCCGAAGACGACGCGACGATCTTCTACACATCCGGAACTACCGGACAGCCCAAAGGCGTGCTCGGAACCAACCGCAACATCTGCGGAAACTTGATGAGCCTGCGCTTCGCCACCATGCGCGCCGCCTTGCGCGGCACGGTGCCCGGCGCTGCCGCGCCTGCAGATCCCGGCGTCCAGGGCGTCTATCTGATGTCGGTGCCGTTCTTCCACGCTACCGGCTGTCACTCGATCCTGGTTGCCAATCTTGCCGCCGGCAACAAGCTCGTCATCATGCGCAAGTGGGAGGCCGGTCGTGCTCTCGAACTCATCGAACGCGAGAAAGTCTCGTTTTTCGGCGGCGTGCCGGCGATGGTGTGGCAGGTACTCACGCACCCGGATTTTGCGCGCCGCGATCTGTCGAGCGTGCGCGCAGTCGGTTACGGCGGCGCTCCCGCTGCGCCGGAACTGGTGCGCAAGATCGAAGAGATGTTTCCCGGCCGCACGCCGAGCAACGGCTACGGCATGACCGAAACTTCATCGGTCACCACGCTCAATGCCGGCGTCGACTACCTGCGTCATCCCGACAGCGTCGGCGTTCCGATCCCGGTCTGCGACCTCAAGGTCGTCAGTGAAGACGGAAGCACGCTTCCCGGCGGCCAGGTCGGCGAGTTGTGGATCAAGGGACCCAACGTGGTGCCCGGTTATTTCAACAAGCCGGAGGAAACCAAGGCGTCTTTCTCGGACGGCTGGGTGCACACCGGTGACCTCGCGCGCATCGACGAAGAAGGCTTCGTCTACCTCGTCGACCGCGCCAAAGACCTGCTCATCCGCGGCGGCGAAAACATTTCGTCGGTCGAAGTCGAAAGCGCCTTGTACGAACACCCCGCCGTGACCGACGCCGCCGTGATCGGCATTCCCGACCAGGTCCTCGGCGAAGAAGTCGGCGCCGTCGTGCACACCGCGCCCGGTACCAAAGTAACCGAGGAAGAACTTCGCAAGTTCGTCGCCGAACGCCTCGCGGGCTTCAAGGTGCCGGTGCGCGTGTGGTTCTTCGATGCGCCGCTACCGCGCAACCCGGCCGGCAAGATCCTCAAGCGCGACTTGCGCAAGCAACTTCTCGGGGTCTGAGCGCTGAGTCCGCACGGCGGCGACATGCGCGGGATCAGAAGTCGTCGAAGTCCAGCCCCGACCAGCGCACGCGTTGCGGATCGAGAGTGGTGGAAGCACCGAACTCGGTAAAGATCAGATTGAGCGGCGACGGACGCGCGAACAACGGCAGGTTGCGGTAGAGCGATCGACGCCAGTCGATGCGCTGATCGAGGCCGAGCCACAGCCGCAGCGGACTGCCCCAGCTTCGCGGCGGCGCGGCGACGGCGGCGACATTCGGTGCGTTGGCGCCGGGTACCTCGCCAAGCACCACTTCGATACCCGCGCGTCCGCTCGGTGCCAGTACGCGCACCGACCCGTCACGGCGCTCAAAGCGATAGCGCAGATGCGGCGGCGACAAACGCCAGGCCAGTGCCTTGTCGCTCCAGAGTTTTTCGAAATCGACGCCGCCCTCGCGCCGGGCCCGCGGAATCGGCCCGAGGCCGATGCGCGCTTCCAGCGGCCGCACCAGCGAAAAACCACAACGGCGCACGAAGCCCTGCGTGCTCTTGTCGTTGGTGACCGCGACACCGAAGGCGTAGCCGCTCGCGCGAGCCGTGGCGTAGAGTTCTTCGGCGAGTCCGAAATATATGCCGCGGCCCAGGTAATCGGGCAGCGTCGCCGCGTTGAGCGACATCACGCCGCGCACTTCGCGCCCGCGCAGACGCGCGATCAGCGGCTGCACCACACAGTGCGAGACCAGACGATCGCCGTCGAAAGCCTCCAGACCCAGCGCGGGTCCGACTGGATTGGCGACGTACTGCCACGCGAGAAAGTCGTCGTCCATGTGCGCCGCGCGAGGCATAGCCGCGCGCAGCATGGCAGCGCTGCGCCGCAGACCCTCCGGTGAAAGTTCGATTGCGCGTGTCGTGATCACCGCGCTCCACCACCTTCTTGATCTGCCACCAGATACGGAGACAGCGCCGCGCGAAACTCCGCCGAACACAGCGTAGCCCGTTCGGCGTCGCGCCACGGCGACAGGTAGTAGTCACGCAACTCGGCGCGCCCATCCCAACGCGCCGCTTCGTGGTCGGCCGCGCGGCCGGGATGCAACAGGAACTCGACGACGTCGCCGCGCTGCCGCTCGCCGCGATCACGGCGAGCCAGGTGCGCGATCGCTGCACGCACAGGTTCGATCGTCATGTTGCCCGAGAACAGCAACCCGACGAACCAGCAACAGTGAGGGATTCCACGCCGCAGCAGTTCGCGTTTTGCGCGCCGCGCCAGCGGACGAAGGACGGCGTGCTTGGCAAGGTTAGCGCCCAGGTAGTTCGGCAATGCACGCCGCAGTTGCGGGACCACGAACAGCGGCTCCTCCAGCGTGCGCATGTAAGAAAAATTCCATCGTTCGTGCAGTTCGAGCAGCGCCTCGAAGACTATCGGGATCATATGGTAGTGCTGGTGCCCGTCGATGCGCGGTCGCCAGCCGGGGCCGGCAGCGTCGGCCACTCGCCGGATCTGCGCATCGAGTTCGGTGCGAATCTGCAATCGCAACTTCTCACGCTCCGCGCCGCGCAGGCGCAGCGACAAGCCAAGCAGCGCGACGAACGAAAGCGCCATTTGTCCATCGGTGCCGAGCAACAGCGGAACCTCGCCGGGCGGCGCGAGCGGGCGCCCTTCCATAAGGTTGATGTGGGCGCTCAGCAGAAGTCCGGGACGCCGACGCCACTGCTCGATGGCGTAGTCGAAAGCATCACCGCCGGCGATCACGCTGGTACTCGACAGACACCCTTGATCGCAGGCCGCGAGGATACCGTCGGTGATGGCCCTGGTTAGACCGAGGTCGTCGGCGCTGACAATGAACTGCATGACGAAGTACGATGCTCTACCGCGAATTTCTCATGGCCCGCCGGGTACGCAAGATCAAGCTCCGCCCGTCCATGACTTGCGATTCTCGAAAACTCATGGGCTATTGAGGACGGACTCAACGGAAGACCTACGCGGCCGACCCGCCTCTCGTGCTTTTGATCGAGGGGTTTTCTCGTGCACATCGGCACGGGGCGATTCGCGAACGGCGGGCGAGTAGCGAGGCGCAATCGGATGAAGCGTTGGGCAATCACTATCTGTTTGGCGGCGGCTGTCGGCATCGGTCTGGGGTGCATGTCGTGCAGCAGAACCCCCAAGAACCAGGGCCGGGTCATGGTCCTCGGCATCGACGGTGCCACCTGGAAGATCATCGATCCGCTGATGGCGGCCGGCGAACTGCCTAACATCAGGAAGCTCTACGACCAGGGCCTCCACGGCATCCTGGAGTCCAGACCTCCAATCCTGTCGCCGGTGGTGTGGACGACGATCTTCACCGGATTCAACTACAAGACCCACGGCGTGACCGACTGGAAGACCTCCCAATCGACGAACCGCCGCGTCTCGGCGATCTGGAACATCACCAGGCAGAGACACAAGAAGACCAACGTCTTCAACGTCCCCGGCAGTTGGCCGGCCGAGCCCGTCAGCGGCGTGATGCTGTCGGGCTTTCCGCTGAGCGGCTCGACCTTCGCCGGCAACACCGGAGAAGTGCTGGCTACCGACAAGCTCGAAAGCGGCAACATCATGACGCCGTACCGCGACAACCTGGATGAAATCAAGTCCAGGGTCGCGAGCCTGGCCGACGGGCAGTGGACCCCCTGGTTCGCCGCCACGGTAGCGGCGCGTCCCAATTTCCGCGGCATGATGCGCGCCATGCGGCTCGGGCCGGACAGGATTTACGTCACTCCTCTCTATCGCACCGACGACGGCATCGTCATGAGCGAGCCGCACAACCTGCGCACCAAAGTCTCGGATAGCCTCGGCGAACCGTACATTCCAGAAGGGCCAGGCTGGAGCCGCTGGCAGGACGCCGACACGCCCGCCTATCTCTACCAGCATCTCAAGCAGGTGTTCGACATACAGACCCGCGCAGCCCTGCTCTACGCCCCCGGCGACTGGGATCTGTCGATCTACGTGATGACACTGGTCGATCGCGTGTCGCATCCGTATTGGGCCTACTCGCACCCCGAAGATTATCCCGACCTGGATCGCGAGAAGGCCAGGCGCTACCAAAGCGCGGTCGCCGATGCTTACCGCGCCAGCGACGAAGCGCTCGGCAAGATCCTCGACGCGGCGAAGGGCGATTTCTACGTCGTCGTCGTTTCAGATCACGGCTTCGCTTCCTACGAAGACAGGAGCAAGCAGGTCGGCGGGCACAATCCCGATGGCATCTACATGGTGTCGGGCCCCGGCATCAAGCCTGCCGCTGGTGAACGCGCGTACATCGAAGACGTGACACCGACGCTGCTGTACCTGATGGGCCTGCCGATCGGCATTGACATGGAGGGCAAACCGATTGCCGAGGTCACCGTCGATCTAAAGCGTCCGGTGGAGACCATCGCCACCTACGAGCGCGACAGGCGCGACGCTAACGACATGCCGGTGGACGATGCGACCTGGGAACAGCTGCGCGGACTCGGTTATGTAGACGGCGCACCACCGCGCGCAAAGACTCAACAACAACAGCAGCAGGATCAGGCGCATTCCGGAGCGGCCGCCGAGCAGATACAGCGGCGGATCGAACAGCAACAAAAACGGCAGCAGCAACAACAGCAACAGGGCGGCGTCAGGCCTGACGCCGCCCGACCCGCAGCGCCAGGTGGCCCGGGCGCCGCACGCGGCGGTGCGCTGGCGCCGCGACCTGACGGCGCCGCGCCGAGACCTCCCGCAGCGGCCGCCAAGCCTGCGGCACCGACTCAGCCCTGAGACGCGTCAACCCGGCAGCGCGCATCTGCCACGCTCACCATGAAGTGACGGACGCTGCCGAAGTACTCCCGGCGAAGCGTCAGCAGCAGCTGCGCCGCTGACTCGCGCGGGCTTCGAGGCCGGCCCGCATCTGCGCCGGTGTCACCGACGCCGCTGGCGCGCGATGCTCGGAATGCCCGCACGACGCCGCTACCGGACGCACGGAAACGACGCCGTCAACGCCGACGAACCCGCGCAGAAAGTTGACCATGGCAGCGGTGATACGCGCAAAAACTTCCGCGCTCCTCATCGCTTCACCCCGCCGCGCGCAACCTCACGCCGAGCGCGAGCAGTACCAACGAGCGCCCTGCGCCACACCCGCGAAGCGTCCAGCACCACCACCGTCACCAGCAGCATGAACGCCGCCGTGACGGCCGCGTCGAGACGGTTGTTGAAGATCACGTGCTGGGTCTGGATCACCTTGTCCGGGGCGATCGCGCCACCGGCCAGGTCGCTCGTCAGACGCGCTGCCGCCGCCAGAAAACCGATGCGCGCGTCGCTCGAAAAGATCTTGGCCCAGCCTGCCGTCATCGTCACGATCAGCAGCCACACCAGCGGAGTCAGCGTCACCAGCGCGAAACGCGGACGCGACGACTTGATGAAGATGGTCGTGACCGCCGTCAACGCGGTGGCGGCAAGCAACTGGTTGGCGATGCCGAACAGCGGCCACAGCGAATTGATGCCGCCGAACGGATCGATGACGCCCTGGTAGAGAAAGTATCCCCAGCCGGAAACGATCAACGCCGACGACAGCACGTTGGCCGGCAGCGACGAAGTGTGGCCGAGCGGCTCCCAGATGTTGCCGAGCAGATCCTGCATCATGAAACGACCAACGCGGGTGCCGGCATCGAGCGTGGTCAGGATGAAGAGCGCCTCGAACATGATCGCGAAGTGGTACCAGACGGCCTTGACCGCCGGGCCGCCGAGAGCGCTTGCGAAGATCTCGGCCATGCCCACGGCGAGCGTGGGAGCGCCGCCGGTGCGCGACAGCAGGGTATTCTCACCGACATCACGCGTAAGAGTCTCGAAGGCCACCGGATCGAGCGTGAAGCCCCAGGTGTGAATCTTGGCCGCAGCATCGGCGACCGTGGTGCCGATCAACGCGCTCGGCGCGTTCATCGCGAAGTAGGTTCCCGGCTCCATCACGGTGGCCGCCATCAACGCCATCAACGCCACGAAACTCTCCACCAGCATCGCACCGTAGCCGATGAAGCGCGCGTCGCTTTCGCGATCGATTATCTTGGGCGTGGTGCCGCTGGCTATCAGCGAATGGAACCCGGAGATCGCGCCGCAGGCAATCGTGATGAAACAGAACGGAAACAGCTTGCCCGCAAACACCGGGCCGCTGCCGTCGATGAACTGCGTCAGCGCCGGCATCTGCACCTGAGGCCGGACCCACAAGAGACCGACCGCAAGCAGACCGATGGTGCCTATCTTGATGAAGGCCGACAGATAATCGCGCGGCGCCAGCAGCAGCCACACCGGCAATACGCTGGCCGAGAAACCGTAAGTGATCAGGCACAACGCGATCGTCTTCTTGTCGAGGTCGAAGAACACGCGCAGCGTCTCGTGATCCTGAATGAGACGTCCAGCCCACACGGCCAGCAACACCAGCGCCAGACCTCCGATGGAGGCCTCGAGCACATGACCGGGACGGATCGACGTCATGTAGACGCCCATCATCAACGCGATCGGAATCGTCGCCGCGACCGTGAAGGTTCCCCACGGACTGCCGAACATCGCGTTGGTGACCACCAGCGCGAGCACGCCGATGAGAATCAGCATTATCGCCAGCACGCCCACCAGCGCCGCCGTGCCGCCCACCGGCCCGATCTCGTCGCGCACGATCTGCCCGAGGCTCTTGCCGCCGCGACGCATCGAGGCCACCAGCACGGTGAAGTCCTGCACCGCGCCGCCGAGCACCACGCCGATGACGATGTAGAGCGCGCCCGGAAGGTAGCCGAACTGCGCAGCCAGGATCGGGCCGACCAGAGGTCCGGGCCCGGCGATGGCCGCGAAGTGATGCCCGAAGACCACCCAGCGGTTGGTGGCCATGAAATCGCGGCCGTCACGCCGGTGATGGGCCGGCGTGGGCCGGTTGTCGTCGAGCTGCAACGCGCGCTCGGCCAGAAAGCGCGAATAGAAACGGTAGCCGACCGCGTAGACGCAAACCGCAGCCACCAGAAACCAAGTGCTGGAGATCGTCTCGCCGCGTTGCAACGCGACGAACGCCAAGCCGCCCGCTCCGACCAGACAGACCAGCAGCCACCCGAAGTACGACAGCACTTTCATCAGAACGGTTTGCACCTTGCGGCCGCTGGCCGCGGAGATAGCGTGAGTTCGACGAAGAGTGGTCAGTCTACTCGACGGTGACCTTGGCCTCTTCGAGAATCACGTCGTAGCGATAGCCGGAACCGAAGTCCTTGTCCGTCGCCACCTTGCCGCGCACCACAACCGTGTCGCCGACTTTGGTGGTGTCATCGGTGGTCAGAGTCAGGTCGTCGGAACCATCCTTGCCCTTGCTGCCGTCGCGCACGTGCACCCAGTTGTGCCCCATCACCGAGGGGTTGTACTTGACCACCTTGCCGCGCACGGCAACTTCCTTGCCCGCCAGCGCAGCGCGCCCGTCGAACACTTCGGCAACTGTCTTGCCGTCCTTGGCCTTGGCGATTCCGGAAAGGTCGACGGCCACAGCAGGCGCGGTCTTGCTGACGCCGGCGTGAGTCGGAGCGAGATCGGCCGGGGCGGCAGCGCCGGGCGCCGGAGCAGCCGCGTCCGCTTTGCCGTCACCGACAACCAGACGGCCGACGAAGTCGATACTTTCGAACGTGCGATTGAGCGACTTGCTGGCGAAGTTGGTCATCGGAACGCCGCGCTCGAAACTGACGGTGTCGCCGACCTTGAGTTCAGCGTGGGGACCGGCTGCCCACAAATCTCCCGACGCGGTCTTGACCCGCACGTAGGTGTAGTTGGCCGCATTCATGGTCTCGAGAACTTTGGCGGTTACCTTCTCGCCCGCAGGTTCCGCAACGTGCGGGGCCATGCCCGCCATCCCGCGCATCGGAGCCAGCGTGGGTGCGGCGGCAGGAGCATCGGCGGCCAACGTGATTGCAGGCGCGACGGCCAACGCCAGCAGCGCAAAGGTCACGGCAAGAGCCCGCAGGGGCTTGGCGGCGGAGTCGTCAAGACGGTGTTCCAATTGCTTGTTCAAGGGACTCTCCTTCGGAAAAGTTGCGGCTCGATGACGGCAATTTGCTGCACATCGACTGCGGGCGCAATCGCCGTCCGCTGGCCGCGCCGTCCCGATCACGTTCGATCGCGGACACCCTGGATTACCAGGACGGGCGGCGCAGCCCGAGCCTGGCCGCGACCGCAGCGGGCCGGCGCGGCAGCGCCTCATGCTCTTTCAGACACCGATGAGCGCTGCGCCCGGCACCGATGTTCGCGATCGTGACGCCGTAGCCCGACGCGAGTTAATCGACAGCCTCGCGGATTCGCGCACGGCACTGCGCGGACCCGCAATAACCGCGCAAGACAATGCACGGTTTTTACGCCGCAGGCGCCGCGGCCATTGCGGCCCTGGACTCGGGGCGCTGAGCTACGGCGCGCCCAACGCCAGCTTTTACGCCTGTTATACGAACGGATAGCGCAGCGGCGGCGGCGCGAACCGTGCTGCATCGGGGGTGGCAGGAGACTTGCTTCACACCCGCTGGAATAGAATCGGCTCCCTTACCTGCGCCCCGCAGTTCACAGGAACGGGAATCCCGGACAAAAGCACCCGGTCGCCGCTCGATCGACAAAATGACTGCAAGACTCGGCAAAGGCATCCATCCATGAACACATGCTCACCTCTACCGGACCACCGGCGAATTCCGCAACAAGACCGAAACATGCTCCGAACCCGTCCTGCGCGTCGCAGCGCCGCGCTGCGGCTGGCAGCCGCGTTGCTGCTCATCGCACTTCCGATGACGGCGTCGGCCGCCGGACAGTACCGCCTGGTCGGTTGGAACAACCTCGGGATGCACTGCATGGACGGCGACTTCTCGGTGCTGTCGTTGCTGCCGCCGTTCAACACCATCCACGCCCAGCTCATCGATCCCCAGGGCAAGCTGGTACGCGTCGCCAACGGCATCACGGTCACGTACGAAGCGATTGCCGACCCGACCGGTTCGTTCAATTCGACATCGGCGGGCAAGACCAACTTCTGGCAGTACGTCAACGGCCTGTTCGGCGCCTCGCTGGCGGTGGATCAGGGCCTGGCCGGGAACAACATGCCGGGCGCCGCCAACGTGGCCAAGCCGATGACCTTCGAGGCGGCAAGCGCCTGGTTCATCGCCGCCGGCGTGCCGATCACGCCCTACGACGACGCCGGGAACAAGAACCCCTATCCGATGATGAAGCTGGTGGCCCGCGACGCCGCGGGTGCGGTTCTGGCGAGCACCAACATAGTGCTGCCGGTGTCCGACGAGATGAGCTGTGCTTCGTGTCACTCCTCCGGAACCAGCGCCGCGGCCAAGCCGCGCGACGGCTGGATCCAGGAAGCGGATCCGCAGCGCAACTACCGCTTGAACATCCTCAAGCTTCACGACGATACCGACGGTGCCTCCCCGCTGTTCCAGCAGGCGCTGGCCCAGGTCGGATACAATTCGGCCGGACTCTACGCCACCGTCACCCAGGACCACCGCTCAATCCTGTGCGCGACCTGTCACTCGTCCGAAGCGCTCGCGGCCAGTGGTGTGCCGGGAGTTGAACCGCTGACCAGGGCCATCCATCAGCGCATGGCCGGTTCGATTGATCCGAAGACCGGCCTGGCCCTCGACGCCACCAACAACCGCACCGCTTGCTACACCTGTCATCCGGGCTCGGCCACGCGCTGTCTGCGCGGCGCGATGGGAGCGTCGGTTGCCGCCGACGGCACCATGGCGATGCAGTGCCAGAGCTGTCACGGGAAAATGACCGACGTCGGCTCGTCGCAGCGCACCGGCTGGCTCAACGAACCGCGTTGCGATGGTTGTCACAGCGGGACCGCCGTGAAGAACAACGGCGCCATCCGCTACACCTCGGTCTTTCAAGCCGACGGCACCATGCGCCAGGCGGCCGACGCCACCTTCGCGACCAACAACGACACGCCGGCGGCCGGTCTGTCTCTGTACCGCTTTTCGACCGGTCACGGCGGACTGCAATGCTCGGCCTGTCACGGCTCCACGCACGCCGAGTTCCCGAGTTCGCACGACAACGACAACATTCAGAGCCAGACCCTGCAAGGACACAAGGGCGTGCTCGCCGAGTGCAGCGCGTGTCACGCGACGACACCGCAAACCGTCAACGGCGGCCCTCACGGCATGCACCCGATCGGAGCGCAGTGGGTCAGCTCCCACGGCAGCGCGGCCGAAGACGGACGCGGCAGCGCGTGTCGCACCTGTCACGGCACGGACTATCGCGGCACCGTACTGTCGCGCTCACAGGGAGACAGGACCTTCTCGACCGGCTTCGGCACCAAGAAGTTCTGGCGCGGCTCCCAGATCGGCTGCTACGCCTGCCACCAAGGCCCGAACAGCGAGAATGGCAATCCTAACCGTCCCGCAGTCGTAAGTGATGCGGTCGCATCGACCGGCGTGAATCAGTCGGTGAACATCCCCCTCAAGGCGACCGACGCCGACGGCAACGCGCTGACCCTGCGCGTCGTCTCGCAACCGAAGTACGGAACGGTCGGCCTTCAGGCAAAGCAGGCCGTGTATTTCCCTGACGGCGTCAACACCGGCACCGACATCTTCACCTTCGCGGCCTGGGATGGATCGATCGATTCGAACCTCGGCACCGTGCGCGTCACGGTCGGCGACGCCGTCTGCCCCGCAGGCTGCCAGACCCCGAGCGGCTGCGATCCTAACTGCACGCCGGGAGTCGATCACGACGCGTACGTCACGCAGCCATCACCGCTGCGCATAGTCATCCCCAGCACCGGCACGACGGTGCGCAGGTTGCTGACGGTCTCGGTTTCGAACCGGGATGCCGCTGGCACGGCACCGCAGACCATCCGCCTCGAAGCCACCGACGGCGATTGTCCCGCCGGGACCGTAAGTGGGCTGCCGCTGTTCAGCAAAGTGGGCTCGGACGGCCCGGGAAGCGTGGATCTGGCGGCAGGACTGACGGCGACGGCGCAGGTTTCGCTCAATTTCGCGGCTGCCAACTTCAACACGCCGACCTCACGCGCACCCGAGCGCTGCACGGTGATCCTGCACGCCTCGCCGACCGACGGCTCCGACCCGACGCCGGCCAACAACGACGCCGTCGTCGAGATCAACGTGCGCGACCTCAGCAGCGCGCGTGTCCAGGACGCCACCGATGCCTACCTCGACAGCTTGGTGCCGCTGACGCTGACGATAGCGAAGGGCAGCAACTCGGCGGCGGCAACCGTGATGCCGATGGTTGCACTGGATGGGCCGAGCAGCAGCTCGCGGGTCGTGCTTCAGGTCAACTCCGACGACGGCACCTGCCCGGCCGGCACCATCGGCACGGTCGACCTCGATCCAAAAACGTCGGGCGCCCAGGACACGGTGAGCCTGGCCGGCGGAAAATCACGAAACGGCATCGTCCAGGTACGCGCTCTCGCCTCGGCGTTCTCGACGCCGTCGGCGCCGACGCGCTGTACCGCAGTGCTCACTGTTACCTACAGCGGCCCCGGCGGCGACGTCTCCAATGACCTCACCAGGCTGGTGTTGACCGTGAACGACGCAAACGACAAGTAGACCGAGCGCAACGCCCACGAGTTTCCCCGCAACGGGGAAACTCGTGGGCAAGTCCTCGACTGCGGGCACCTTGCGCGCGTCCCATAGACGGGCGAACCAGGAGAGCACGTGGACCGAGCGAGCATCAAGCGCGACCAGGCTGGCGTCCCTCACATAGAAGGCAAGGACTGGCCCGAGGTATTTCGAGGCCTCGGCTACAGTCACGCACGCGACCGCGGCCTGCAGATGCTGACGATGCGCACGCTCGGACGCGGACGGGCATCCGAACTGCTGGCGAGCAGCGACGAAAACCTCGCCGTCGATCTGTACTTCCGGCGCATGAACTGGGCGGGCGGCGCCGAGCAGGAAGCCTCACGTTTCGCGCCCGAAGTCGCGCCGATCGTCGAAGCCTACTGCCAGGGCGCCAACGAGCGCTTCGCCGAATCGCTGCCGTTCGAACTGCGCTTGCTCGGCTACCGCCACGACCCGTGGACTGCGGCCGACATCGTCGTTCTGTCGCGCATGGGCGGCTACCTGACGCTGACCCAGTCCCAGGCTGAAACCGAGCGCCTGCTCGTCGAGATGGTGCAGGCCGGAGTTGCGCGCGAGCTTCTTGAAGAACTCTTTCCCGGTCATCTCGTCGATCTCGACATCGAACTGCTGCGACGCGTGCGACTCGGCGACACCATCGTCCCGGCCGCGATCAAGTGGAACACCTCGTTGCCGCGTCTGATGGCCTCGAACAACTGGGTACTGGCGGGATCGCGCACGGCCTCGGGCAAGCCGATGCTGTCCAACGACCCGCACCTGGCCGTGAGTCTGCCCAACGTCTGGTGCGAAGTGGTGCTGGAAACGCCGACGCGTTACGGCATCGGCGCGACGATGCCGGGGGTGCCGGTGCTGTCGGTGGGCCGCACCAACGATGTCGCGTGGGGTGCGACCTACGCGTTCATGGACTCGGTCGATTCGTGGATCGAAGACTGTCGCGACGGTCGCTGCAGACGGGTCACTGAGCAGGGCGAGACGTGGCTGCCGCTGCGCGTGCGCCGCGAGACCGTGCTCCGGCGCGGCAAGGCGGCACACAGTGTCGACTTCTACGAGAACGATCACGGTACGCTCGACGGCGATCCCGCCGGCACAGGTCTGTACCTTGCCACGCACTGGTCGGGAATCGACACCAGCGCATCCTCGCTCTCGGCGATGCACGGCGTGCTGTGCGCGCACGACGTCGAAACGGCTATGCACAGCATCGGCGAATTCGGTCAGCTCGCAGCCAACTGGGTGCTCGCCGATCGCCACGGCAACATCGGCTACCAGATGTCGGGACGCCTGCCGCGCCGGCGCGCCGGCATCAGCGGCCTGGTCCCGCTGCCCGGATGGCTCCCCGAAAACGATTGGCAAGGCTTCTTCGACGCGACCGACCTGCCGCGCTGCCTGAATCCACCCGATGGCCTGTTCGTCACCGCCAACCAGGACTTGAACGCCTGGGGACGCCAGAAGCCGAGCAACCTGCCGATGGGTGACTACCGCGCCCGGCGCATCGAGACCCTGCTCAAGGCCCGCGAGCGTCACGACCTGCGCTCGGTGCAGAACATCACCTACGACGTCACCTCGATACAGGCCGAGATGTTCCTGGTGCTGCTGAGGCCGCTGCTTCCAGACAGCGAAGCCGGCCGCATCCTGGCCGGCTGGGATCTTCGCTACAATCCGGATTCGCGCGGCGCATATCTGTTCGAGCAGGTCTATCAGGCGTTGATGCGCGAGGTGTTCGGCGCGGCGCTCGGCCCGGCACTGGACTTCCTGGTCGGCGAAACCGGAACCTTCATCGACTTCTACGCCAACGCCGACGCGGTGCTGCTGGCTGAAACCTCGGCGTGGTTCGGTTCGCGCTCGCGCGACGAGATATATCGAAGCGCACTTGCCACGGCGCTTGCCGGACCGGCGCGGCGCTGGGGAGACGTCAACCGCCTGATCGTCCGCAACCTGCTGCTCGGAGGTCGCCTCCCACGCTGGGCAGGCTTCGATCGCGGCCCTTACGAAATCGGCGGCGGCCGCGCCACTGTGCATCAAGGACAGATCTACCGGCTCGGCGGCAGGGACACGAGCTTCGTTCCGTCGTTGCGTCTGTGTACCGACATGGGCGACGACGAAATGTGGTCGAACATGTGCGGCGGCCCCTCGGACCGGCGCTTCTCGCGCTACTACAACAGCGAAACCGCCGGCTGGGCCACGGGACGCTTCAAGCGCCTTGCGCCGTAGCCGCGACGCCGGTCCCTGTCGTGCCGGCAACGACGTCGCTCGCGGCCGCTGCCTCTCAGTCGTCGCCGGAACCCGAGCGCACCGGCGCGCGCATCACTTTCGTCTGCGAACGGGCGTGCTTGTCCTGCAGCAATTTTTCCTTGGCGCGGCGTGATCGGCGGCGCTTCTGGCGCTGTATCTTGGCAACCCGCCCGGCCTCGGCGCTCTGCTCTCCGAGAACCTGACGCTCGACCTTGTCGGCGATCATCACGCGGGCACGGTAGCGGTTCATGCCCTGCGTGCGTTCGAGCTGACACTTGACGGTCAGCCCCGACGGGCGATGCACCAACACCACACAGGTCGAAACCTTGTTGACGTTCTGTCCGCCCTTGCCGCTGGAGCGAATGAAGGTCTCGTCGAAATCTTCCTCGCGCAGACCAAGCTTCTCCAGACGCTCGGCCAGCGCGAGGTTCTTGGATGAAGACACGGGAGACATGCGCGAAGTAGACCCGCTCCGACGCCACAGCGCAACGAGACGCTACAACCACCCCATCGCACCGAAGCTCACGCCGAGCAGCGCGGCGATGCCTGCCAGCGTCCCTACCCTTCGCCAGCGCGCACTCTCGGACGGCGCATCGTGGGCCCACGCCGCGGCGATGAAGAACCACAGGTAGCCGAACACGAAGATGAAGGGCAGTCCCAGCGGAGCGTCCCAGAATGTCCAGTGCCAGCGCAGAACGTCGATACGGTTCAGGATCACTTCGATCACCACCGAGAACAGCGACATACCCAGCGCGACTGCCAGACGGTTGTTGATGCCGAACATCCTGAGGTCGCGATCCTGCGGCAGCATCTTGGCGTAGACCATGCCGTGCAGCAGGAACAGCAGGTTGGTCTCGATGTTGACGCCGACCAGAACCTGAAACGACGTCCTGCCGGTTTCCACCCACAACGGCGCGACGCCGTTCCACGCCAATATCCCCGAGTTGACGATCTCGTTGATCCAGTCGGCGAACCACAGGGCCAGACCGGCCGCGACCACGTTCCACCTCTTGGCCTGAACCTCGTTCGCATAGAGGAAGGCGGTCAGGATCACCATGTAGACGATGGTCCACTGAAAACCCGACGGGTCTCGCAGTTGGGCCAGCGCTTCACGGGTGGCGTCGGTCAGGGCTGTTGAATCCATCTGCATGGCGTCTCTCCCTTCCCGGCTGTCTGCCGGGATGCTTGGCTGACGAACTCTGTTCTGTGGTCCCGGCGAACTACCGACGGCAATGCCCATAGCAGCCGTGCACTCAGTGGACAATCGTGGTAGCCCACCAAGGTTGTGACCAATACCGGTACCCTCACTGCTCAACCCGGGGATTCGCACACCGTCGCTCCGGGCGGCAGCAGCCGCAGCAGGCTCGGCCGCATCTTCGCCGCCGTCATCGCGCATCGCTGGCTGGTGGTCGCTTTCTACGCGCTGGCGCTGGTGCCGAGCGCGTGGCTCGCGACGCGGGTCGGCCAGGATAATTCCATCGATCGGCTGATCGTCGCCACCGATCCCGATTACATCGCCACGCGCGAGTTCGAGAAGGTTTTCGGCGGCGGAGAGTTCGCGTTGCTGCTGGCCGAGGCCGACGACCCGTTTTCGGCCGGCGTCATAGAGAGGGTCGATCTCATCGAACGCCGCCTGGCCGCGGTGCCGAGGGTGAGCGCCAACTCGGCGCTGTCGGTGTACCGCAGGGCCAAGGCCGGTTTCGAGCCGACGCCCGAGCAGATCGCGTCGTTTCGCAGCTTCGCCACCGGCACCGATCTGTTTCGGCGCCAGGGGCTCGTGTCCGACCACTACATTGCCATCGCCCTGGTCCTCGACGTGCAAAGCACCGAGCAGAGGCAGGCCGCACTCGCCGCAATCGACGTCGCGATCGCCGACGTCGAGGCCGACCCCGGACCGCTGCGCGCGCTGACCAAACTCGGCCAGCCCTACGTCAACGCCTACCTCGACCAGACCCAGCGCGGCGCGTGGCACTACTTCGTGCTGTTCACCGCCTTCGTGATCGTGCTCAACGTCGCGCTCTATCGCTCCAAGCGCACGCTCTTCGCGTTCCTGATCACGCTCGCCGTATCCCTGGCCGTGTCGGTCGGTTACATCGGACTGGTCGGCGGAATGCTGACCATCGTCTCGCCGATGGTGCCGATGACGATCCTGGTCACCGCCACCGCCACGCTCGTCTACATACACTCGCGTTTCGTCGAATGTCCGCTGCAGACGCCGCCGGCCGAGCACCAGATCTTCGCCCTCGAAAACAAGTTCGTCGGCTGCACAGCATCCATGTTCGCGACCGCGGTCGGATTTGCGGCGCTGATGGTGTCGGACATCCGCCCGGTTAGACAGATGGGCGAGTGGGTCGCGGTGGGACTGGCGCTGACCTGGATCATCGTCTTCACGCTGTTCCCCGCCCTTCAGTCGATCCTCGACACTCCCACGCAGCGCGAGCGGCCGGTGGCGGGGCAATGGTTCCTGGCTTTCGCGGCGTGGCTGCCGCGGGTCTGTTATCGGCTGCGTTGGCCCTTCGTGCTGGCCGCGCTGGCGCTGAGCGCGTTCGGCGCGGCGGCATTGTTCGGCGTCCCCGGAATGCTGACGCCGATGCGAATCCTGACCGATCCGGTCGCGTACATGAGCCCGTCGTCGCCTCTGTACCGCGACATACGGCGCCTGCAGCCGTCGATACCGGGACTGTCGATCACGCAGATCTGGTTGCGAGGCGCAGTCGGAAGCATGTCAGATCCCGAAGTGCTGTCGGGCATCAACGCGTTCCAGCAGGCGCTCGAGCGCGACCCCGAAGTGGGATCGGCGGTCGGTCCGACCACGATCCTGCGGATGATGCGTTACATCGGCGGCGGCAGCGACGCCTGGCCGACTGACCGCGAAGGGTTGGAGCAGGCCGCCGGCGATCTCGAAGGCATGCTCGGCGCTGACCCGATGCTGCAACGTTTCGTCCAGCCTCACTCGCTGGCCCAGTCGCAGATGACCGTGATCACGCGCACCGCCGAACACGAAGGCTTTCTGCGCCTCGACGAAACCGTGCGGCGCCTGTGGCAGGAAGCGGTTGCCGCGCACCCGTCGCTCGCGGCCATACAGATCCGCACCGTCGGTCTCGCCCCTCTGCACGCCAAGATGGCGCAGAACCTGGTGCCGACCCTGGTCGAAAGCTTCGGCTTGACGGTGGTGGTCATCTTCACCGCGTTCCTGTTCGTGTTCCGCAGCGCACCGGCCCGTCTGATGGCGATGATCCCCTCGCTGTTCGCCATCCTGGTGATGTTCCTGGTCATGCGCCTGACCGGCATGACGCTCAACATCGCGACTATCCTGATCGCCTCCACCGTGCTCGGCACCTCGGAGAACGACCAGATCCACTTCTTCTACCACTTCCTGGAACGCCGCAGAGACGGGACGGTGGAGCAGTCGCTGCAGCACACGATGCTGATCGCCGGACGTGCGATCTTCTTCGCGACGCTGATCAACGCCGGCGGATTTCTCGCCTTCGGCCTGGCCGAGCTCCCGCCGGTGCGCGAGTTCGGACTGCTCTCGGCGCTGGCTTTCGCGCTGTCGATGATCGCCGATTTCACCGCGCTGCCCGCGGCTTTGTGGATACTGTTTCGGGAGAAGCCCGACGAACCGGGGGGCTCTCGGATCTAGTTGCGCTTTCGCGGACGCCAACTCTCGGCGTCCGCGACCGGACAACAAGCCTGCGGTCTGACGTCGCTCAGGAGTTGCGTCAGAAGCCCTTGCTCGTCGGGACGCAGCGAGGAGATTTCGGCCACGCAGCGCCGCAGGTGGGGACAGGCAGGCGCCGGGTCCCCGAGAGATATGTAGGCCTCCGCAAGGCGCAGGTGGTTTTCTACGATGTCCGGGTGCTGCTCGGCGAGTTCCTCGAGCATCCGCAAGCCGGTTTCCGAGTTTCCGTGCTTGAGCAACGCCGCCGGGGCGATGACGTAGAGAGTGCCGAGCAGGCGCTTGGCCGCACCGTCGCGAAAGTCCGGGTCGAGCTCGACGCTCTTGCGCGCGGAGCTCTCGACGTCCTCTACGAGATTCGCGAAACGAAGTCCGCGCTGTTGCACCAGACGCCCGGTAATAGCCGCGCGCGCAAAATAGGAAGCGGCATCCCTATCGGCAAAACGCGCAATGGCTTCGTAGGCTGCTTCACGATCGGCGGGCGTGTCGTGCCCTTCGGCGATCAGCGCTTCGAGCGCGTCGCTCAGCGCGAGCGCATCGACGGCCTTGACGAAACTGACAGGCGGAAGCGGCCCGGGTCTGCGCTCGGCAGAGCAGCCAAAGACGAGACTGCCGGCCGCTGCGGCCGCCACCACGCCGACACGAACACGCGCGGCCATTTCACGCCACGCACCGCCCGGCGCCGCGCACGCCCTTGACGCCCTGCCGCACGAAGCGGCGACGCTATTTTGCATAGGCGTCCATCACGGCCCGGTAATCGGCCTTCGCCGCGGTCTTCAAATCGACGATACCGACTTCGGCGCAGGCTGCCTCGCCATCGTTGCGACAGAGCGCGGGAAGGCTCTCCTGGAAACGCTGCCTCTCCGCCTTCGACGCGCTCGGGAAGGCGACGACCGGCATCGGCGGAAGTTCGGGACTCTTCCACACTTCGTGGAGGTCTTGTGCTCCTTCCAGATGCGGAAGCTCCGCCAACTGCGCGTCATCGATCAGGGCACACGCGGCCTCGCCCCCGAGAACCTTGGTTATGGTCTGCAGCGGACGCTGGGTCTGAATGACTTGAAAGTCGGTCAGCAGGAGTTTTCCCCCAAAGACCACCTTTTCGATGAAGCGGGCGTCATCGACATGGTCGCTCGCCAGCGTCTTGCCGCGACATGCGTCCAGGTCGTCCGCGCCGCCCTTGCTTATCAGGAAATAGCGACGGCCGCCGGCCAGCGTGACGGCCACCTGGCCTATCACCTCGTAGTGGTACTTCTCCTCCAGGGCCAGAAAAGCGCCGAGCGAGAGGATTGCGTAATGGGGCTGCTGCGAATCCAGAAAGGCCTCGGCGGCACGGCGGTTGGTGACGTACTGGCCCCTGGCGGAAGGCCACTGGTTCTTCCTGGCCGCGCTGGCAACGAAGCGGTCAAGGTAGGGCTGGGCCAGCGACGGGCTCCCCACACCGTGCTCCTTGAGCACCAGGACTGAGACGAGACCAGGCGGCCCCTGCTCGGCCCGCGCGGCAGGACACGACGGAGACGCCAAGGCCGCGATCAACATGACAACGCAAGACAAACACCGGTACACGAGTCGGATCCCTCTCCAGCCGAGCCCCTCAGCCTCCCCCGAGTCGAGTGCGCGGATCGTCAGGTGGCCAAAGTCCGGGCAGGTTTCAACGGACCGCTTCCCAATTCAACGGGTACCACTGCGTCCGCGGCTGCCAGGCCACAGAGAGCAGAGAGACGGCAGGTCGGTGCGGCCCTGGGGTGCCGCCTGTGGAGAAGCAGGGCGCCCCGGGGTAGCGTCCGCCGGTTCCCTCCAGGTTCGGCGCGGCCATCGTGGATCACAGGAGCACGGTGGCCACCGAGGGTTGCAAGGCTAAATGACCGGGATCCTCACTCTCTATCTGACCCGGCTCTACCTTCGGATCTTCGCGGGCTGCGTCGTCGCGGCCGTCGGTCTGGTTCTGGTCGTGAACTTCTTCGGCCGCATCGGTGAGTTCGCGAGCTACCACCGGGGCGTCGCGCCGATCGCCTGGTATTATCTGCTGCTCACCCCGAAGATCGCCACCGACATCTATCCGGCTGCGGCGCTGCTGGCGGTCCTGCTCTGTGTCGGGATTCTGACCAAGGACAACGAACTCATTGCGATGCGGGCCTGCGGCCTCAGCTACGCCCGAATCGTGCTGCCGCTGCTGGCTCTCAACGCCGTCCTCGGCGTTGCGGTATTCGTGTGGAGCGACACCATGGTCCCGCGGGCAATGGTCCGTGCGCGCGTCGTGAAGAACGTCGACATCCGTGACCTTCGAGGCCGCGGCCTGCTCGACTCCCGGTCGATATGGGTGGAGACACCTCAGGGTTTTCTCAACATCGCGGCCTACGACGCACGCACCCAGACCATCCACGACCTGTCGCTGTACGAGATTGCTCGCCCCTTCAGGATCTCGCGCGTGGTCAACGTCACGAACGCGCACTGGGAGAAGGATCAATGGCACATGGAGGAAGGCACGGTGTGGACCTTCGGTGCCGACAACGCCTTCGAGACCCAGCCACTGACGCCAGGGACGTTACAGATTCCGCAGACTCCTGCCGACTTCCGCAACGAGCGAGCGCAGGGCACGGAGTTCAGCTACCGGAAACTCGTCGACAAGATCAGCCTGCTCGAGGCCCGCGGCCTGAACCCTGATGAGTTCAAGGTCGATCTCGCCCTGAAGGTCGCGCTGCCTTTCTCCGGCCTGGTAACGGTACTGATTGGCTTCCCACTTGCAGTGCGCGGCACACGAAGAGCCGGATCGCTCTACAGCGGCGTGGGCCTGGGACTGGCCGCGGCATTCGCCTACTGGATGACGCTGGCGTTCGCGGTTTCGGCGGGACACTCGGGCGCTTTGCCGCCGCTGGTGGCGGCGTGGACCACCAACATCATCTTCGCGTTGATCGGCGGGCTGCTGTTCGCGAGTTCAAAGACCTGAAGCGGCGTCAGCAACCTGTCAGTTCCCGGTACAGACCCGGCTCGCGCACCGTCAGAAAACCGCGCAGGACACGATCAATCTCTTTGACGAGACGGTCATGGTCGAAATCGTGAGGATGAATCGCCAAACGCACGACGCGCAGCGGCGCCAGCACGACGCCGGACACCTTCGACCAGAGCAGTGAACTGGCGATGCGTGCCGGACTGCGACTCGCGTAGCTGACCACCGGAGAACGGGCGAGAGTCTCTCCCGTGCGCGGGCACCACACCCGCCAGTGATCCTCCGCGAAGCGAAAGCCCAGTTCGTGCAGCGCGCCCAACGCAGCTTCGCCGTAGAGCCAGGCCGGTGCGACGAATCCCTCTACCTGCCGCCCCACGATGCCTTCGATCAGTTCCCTGCCGCGCTCCAACCGCCGGACCGATTCCGACTTGTCGAGTCCCAGGAATTCTCCCTCGCCAGCGGTGAGCACACTGGCTTTCCAGCGCCTCGCGGCTCCGGCGTGCGGGGTCTCGTCGACGTGATGGTAGCCGTGCAGGATCATCTCCACACCGGCGTCGGAGCGCGCGCGCAGCCAGGCCTTGAAGTCCGGATGCGCGTCCAGAGGCCATCGGTGCCAGAAATCCGGAACCACCAGCATGCCGTAGCGGCCGGCCAGGCCGGCTTCTTCGAGAAAGCGATCGATGCGCAGTAATTGCTCGAAATGCCTGGGCGTCACGTCGTGGACGCTGACGAGGATCCGCTTTTCGCAGCCGCGCACGGGATCCGTCATGCAGTTTTCGCCGCCGCCGTAAGGCCGGACCGCACCGACCGGTCAAAGGACGTCAGCGCGTAGACCACCAGGTGGAGACATTGCGTCAAGGCTCCTGCCGCAACGAACATGCCGGCAACCGCGGCCGGCGGCGCAGCAACCGAACCTGCCAACGAGAGTCCGAGTCCGAGAACCACCAGATCCTGGTTGGGCAGAAACGGGATACGCGTAAGTAGCATCTGTGCTGCCAGCAGCATCAACCACGTCTGGAACGGTACCTGAGGAAGCGCGACGCTCCACTGCAGGGTCAGCAACCCCTGCACCGCAAGAACACGCAGAGCGTGCACGGCAACAACGGCCGCCGCAGTCGAACCGGGAATCCCGAGGATGCTGCGGTGAAAGCGCAGCAGTACCGGAACGAACACGACCGCGGCCAATGCGCACCCGGCAGCGTAAACGGCGGCGCCGGGAACCGCGCCGAGCAGCGCTTCGATCCGACCGGAGAACAGCAATGCGGCCGACAGCAACACCGCCACCGCGTTGGAAACCAGAGCGGACAGGATGTTGTTGTCCTTGACAGCGGACAGGGCCTTGCCGTCGCTCAATCGCAGATGACGGCGCAGCCACAAGACGAAGTAAGCCTCCCCCGAGTAGCCGAACACCGCGAAGTTGTAGACCCTCTTGCGCAGAAATACCGCGAAGCTGCTGCGCAGATCGGTACGCAGGATGAGTTGGTAGTTGATGACTTCCGACAGCGGAAGCAGCAGATAGAGGACGAACGAGATCGCGTAGAACCACGGGCTGCCCGGCATGGAGTTGCCGACCTGGGCCCAGCCGAGCTCGGCGACACGATGTGCAAGATATGCGACGACGGCGAATGAGAGAGCGACCCTAACCGCCGTCGTGACACCCGCGCGCTGGCCAAGGCGCAGCAGTTTGCGCAAGGCGCCGACGCCTCCGCTGCGGCCATTTACCAACATGCGTCGAAGCGACACTCGCGACCGCTCCCTATCGAACGTCCTGGGACAGGCCGCGCTGCGCGACCGCGGGCGACACCGGCAGTGTCAGCCGCTTGTCGTGGAGCACGAAGGCCTCGGTCGTGTCGAGCGAGATCCGGTCGAGCAGACGATTGGTCCCGCACCGCACCACTTCCCCGTACATCACCGCGATGCGGTCGAGATGCTGGTGGTAGAGCCCCTTCCACAGGATGCCCTGGGTGCGCGGATGCCGGTCGGCCATGTGGCTCAACGGCCCGCGCGCCAACGCCACCCATCTATCGAAGAAATAGCGGCCGAATTCGTTGTTGCGAACGAGGATGAAGCCGCCGTTGGGAGGACGGCGAGTCCGGCAGACCAGGAAACCTTTCATATCCAGCGGCAGCCAGACGCCGAAACGCCGGGCCGCGTCGGGAGCGAAAAGCACATCCTTGTCACCGTACGGAGCGACGAGGCTATCGAGTGTGAACTCATCGTCGATAACGAAGGTATCGGCATCGACCAGCACGATCCATTCGGCCTCGCTTACCCGATGTCGCTGCCTGATCATCTCGAGCCGACTCCAGTTGATGTGCATGTCGGCGAGGATCTTGCGGTCGAACAGAAAAAAATCGTAGCCGTGTTTCTCGCAGTAATTCTCCCACGAACGCCGTGTCTGATCGGCGTAGTGAGCTATCTCCGGCGTGGCCATCATGACGACTTCGAAACGTGGCTTTGAGCGTTGCATCAACCCCTCCATCCGCCGCTCACCGAAGCCCCGTGGCCATGACCGCGCTCTCGTCCGCGATCGGCACCCGCAGCGACTCCGTACCCGCGACGCGGCGGGCGGCACCGAGTTCCGCATAGTGTGCGAACAACTCGACGAAATGCCCGTGCGAGGTCCTGACCTGCCGGGCGGCCGCCGCTGCGGCCGCCGCTGCCATCGCCGCCGTGTCGCGCGACGCGAAGCGCTCGATCGCGGCGGCGCAAGCCTCGACCCGGAACGGTTCATAGGTCTCCGCATATCCGGGGCCGGCCAGTTCGGCGGCGCCTCCGGTAGACGGGACGATCAGCGGCAGGCCCGAACTCATTGCCTCGGCAATGGCCAGACCGAACGTCTCACCCGGACAACCGTGAAGCAGGGCGTCGCCGCTCGCGAGTAATCCCGCAAGCTCCGATCGATCCGCGACCTGCCCGGCAACGTGAACGCCCTTGACGCGCGCAGCGCGGCGTTCGACCCGGCGTCGCAACGGACCGTCGCCTATCATGTAGAGCCCCACAGGAACGCGGCGCCCGACACGGGCCACCGCCTCGATCATCATCCCGGGGAATTTTTCAGGATGATGTCTGCCGAGTGCGACCAGCAGGAGCGCGCGATGGTCTTCGATTCCACAACTCGCGAGCATGCGTTTCCTGGTTTCGCTCGAGCGCCAGACCGGCGAGAAGATCCCCGGCTCGACGCCGAAGCGGATCGCCCGCGCTGGCTTCACGCCGAAACGCGACAAGCGGTCGGCGAGCCACTGACCGCTCACCACGGTCGTATCGAAACGCCCGCTCAGGTTGCGCAGGTAACGCCAGAACCATCCGAACATTGCGTCCACCCTCGCCGCTCCCAGACGCGGCGCGAGCAGGGTGTGCGGATACGCCGCGACCGGATCCTGATGCACGAACAAACTCTTGACCGCGCTGCCAGGCCAGCTCGCCACGGCCCATCCTCCGACCCAAGGGGACGATCCCTCGACAACGTCCGGAGCCTCGCGATCGAGCACGCGGTGGATGGCCTTGCGATCGCAGAAGATGTGGTAGCGCGGGTCCAGCGCAAGACGCGGCGCGCGCACCCAGACTATTCTCCCGCCTTCGCGCTCCTCTACTCGATCGACCGGGCCCGGAGCGACGATGACGGTCCGGTGGCCTTCAAGAGCGCTCGCCGCGAGCTTCTGGGCCACGTAGGTGCGCACACCTCCGCCGAGTTCGCTGTAGAACTCGGAAACATCGACGATCTTCACGACTACCGCTGCTTGCCGACGGCCGCAGCAGCCAGTTCGCGCGGCCGCGGCAGCGCTTCGCCAAGCCGGCGCGGCGCAGACGAGAGACGCGAGTTGTCGACCGCCTCCCGGTAGTCTTCAACCAGACCTGACATCACGACATCCCAGTCGTAAGCGCGGCTGGCAAAAACGGCCGCGCTTCCCAGCTGGCGCCGAAGACCGCGATCACCGACGAGCAGCGACAGGGAAGCTGCCAGACCCTCGACGTCGTGCTGTTCGACCAGCAATCCCGTAACCGAGTGGCGCACCAGCGAGCAGCTTCCGGTCGCATCGACGCAGACTACGGGCAGACCCGACGCCATCGCTTCGAGCGTCACGTTCCCGAACGTCTCGGTATCGCTCGGATTCACGAAGATGTCCGAGGAAGCGTAGGCACGCGCCAGTTCGTTGCCCGTCAGGAAACCCGTGAAATGCGCCTGAGGCAGACGCTTCTCGAACGAATGGCGGCCCGGCCCGTCACCGACGACGAGACATCGGTGCCGCACTCCGCTCGCAGTCAGCCGGTCCAGCGCGCTCGCCAGGAACTCCAGCCCCTTCTCCATCACCAGCCGCCCGACGAAGGTGACGACGACCTCGTCGTCACCGATGCCGAGAGAGCGGCGCCAGGCCGTGTCCCTCCTTCCCGACTTGAACACCGAGGAATCGACACCGCGACTCCAGATGCGGATGTCCTCGCCAAAACCTTCTTCGCGCAGGACATCTTCCATGGACGGCGACGGCACGTAGACCTGTGAGCATTGCCGGTAGAACCACCGCATGTACCCCGCAAGGTACTTTTCAAGAACCGGCAACCCGTAATAGCGCGGGTAAGTATCGAAACGGGTGTGGAACGACGCAACAGCCGGGACGCCCCAGCGCTTGGCCAGGCGCAGAGCCTGGAGTCCGAGCGGGTCGGGAGTCGCGAGGTGGAACACATCGGGGCGGAAGGCATCGAGACGCGCGCGCAGGGAGCGCGGCAGGCCCAGGCTCAGGCGGTACTCGCTGCGTCCCGGCAGCCGCACGGACGGGGCCGAAATCACCGTGCCGGTGGGCTCGAACGATGGCGTGGCGGACGTAGGAGAAAAGACCAGAACCTTGTGCCCCTCGCGTTCGAGGAACCCCACGAGGCGATTGAGAGCCAAAGCCGGACCGTCGACGGTATAGGAGTAGTTTCCCGAAAAGAGAGCGACGTTCAGTGGAGAGTCGCGTGTGAAGTTCCTGGTCAGCAGCCCGAGCTTCCCTCGTACCGAGCGCCGCGCATCTGCGGCTAGCGGCCGAGTATCTACCGGGTCGGCTCGCCCAACTTGCGCAGAGGAAACATTCGGCTCCAAGGACACCGAGGACCGGCCGGAGAGGAGATAACTCCTTCTCGCACCGGCCCTCACTTCAACATAGTCCTTCTGCCAGACGGGCGGGATCTCCGACAACACAGGCTCGGCTTCATCCCCTTCAGACCCACGTGGGTCCCGATATATTCACCTTTATTCACACCCAGCCGTTCCTTTTCCCGGCCGGGCCTCAGCATGCGGCAGGCGACGATCACCCCGGCAGGGCGTCGGCCGCCAGTTCCAGCACGTCGCGGTTGCGGACCTTCTCTTCGAGTTCCTTGCTCTTAACGCCGTCGGTCAGCATCGTCATGCAGTAGGGACAGGCAGAAGCGATGGTGTCGGCCCTGGTATCGAGCAACTGCTCGACGCGCAGCACGTTCACGCGGTGCTCGGGAGCTTCCTCGATCCACATGCGACCGCCGCCGGCGCCGCAGCACATGCCGAACTGCTGGGTTCGCTCGGCTTCGCGCAGATCAACGCCCGCCAATGCCTGAAGGATGCGGCGGGGCGCGTCGTACACCTCGTTGTAGCGGCCGAGGTAGCACGAGTCGTGGTAGACCACCGAGCCAACCTTTTCACCGGCGAGCTTGAGCCGGCCCGACGCCATCAACTCGGCCACCAGTTCGGTGGCGTGCTGCACCTGGTAGTCGCCGCCGAACTGCGGCAGTTCGTTCTTGATGCTGTTGTAGCAGTGCGGGCAGTTGGTGATGACTTTCTTGACGTTGAAGCCGTTGAAGGTTTCCACCGCCATCGCCGCCATCGACTGGTACAGGTACTCGTTGCCCAGACGCCGGGCGGTATCGCCGTTGCACGGTTCGTCGCGACCGAGGATGGCGAACGACACGTTCGCCGCCTTGAGCAGCCTGGCTACCGCCTGGGTGATCTTCTTGGCACGATCGTCGAAGGAACCCGCACAACCGACGAAGAACAGATACTCGGCGTCGGGCTTTTCGGCCAGGGTCGGGATGTCCATGCCTTCGGCCCACTCGGCGCGCTTGTCGGCGCCGAGTCCCCACGGATTGCTCTGACGCTCCATGCCCTGGAACACGCGCGTCAGTTCGGCGGGGAAGCGCGCCTCTTCCTGCACCAGATAGCGGCGCATGTCGACGATCTTGTCGACGTACTCGATGTTGACCGGACACGCTTCTTCGCAGGCGCGGCAGGTATTGCATGACCACAGCACTTCGTCGGAGATGATCTCCTCGGCGCCGGTGACCTCACCGGTGGCGACCTTCTGAGCGAAGTCGGGATCTGTCATCGACTCGGGGTGCGCGTACAGGAAGTTGCGCAGGTTCAGCATGAACTGGCGCGGCGCCAGCGGCTTGTTGGTCGCGGTCGCCGGACAGTGCGAGGAGCAGCGGCCGCACTCGGTACACGAGTACATGTCGAGCACCTGCTTCCAGTCGAAGTGGCGCATCTGCGAAGTTCCGTAGATGGCGTCCTCGCTTTCCAGATCCTGCTTGGAGAGGCGTCCGAAAGGTTCGAGCTTGGAGAAGAACACGTTGGGGATCGACGTGATGACGTGGAAGTGTTTCGAACTCGGCAGCAGGTTGATGAAGGTCAGGATCACCAGGTTGTGGGTCCACCAGGCCAGGTTCGACAACGTCTCGGCGCTGCCGCTGCCGAAGCCGGCCATCACGACTGAGAGCATGCGTGCGAACGGCGACCACGCCATATCCGCATGCACCTCGGGGTCCGACGCCATGAACACCATGCGCCCTGCGTCGTAGATCAGACCGCTGGTCGTGATGGTGGCGATGAAGCACAGGATCAGCTTGGCTTCCCAGTGCGGATGCTCGGCCACGCGCTGCTCGGCGGGCAGGAAACCCATCAATCGCCGAGGATGGGTGACAAGCCAGCGGCTGAGCAGCATCAGCGCCGAGATCGCCACCACCACTTCCATCACGTCCTTGAGGAGCAGGATCGGACCGCCCAGCGATTCGGCGTTCAGCAAAGGCAGGCAGAACCCGGCGAACCAGCCGCGCATGAACATGTGCAGGGCCTGGTAGCCGAGCACCAGGAAACCCCAGAAGACCAGCGCGTGCAGCAGACCGGCCTTGCGATCGTGGGCCGGACTCTTGAAGAACTTGAACTGACCGATCGCGTACTTCAGGGTGCGGCGGACTCGTTCCGGAATGTTGTCGAAGCGGTCCGCCGGGCGCGCGAAGCTGAGAACACGGAAGCGCTCGTAGACCTGGTAGGCGAAGAACCCGGCCAATCCCAGAAAGACGATCGTCCAAGCGACGGTGCTAAGCATGAAACCCCTCCAACTCATCCAAGTTGTCGACAGCGCCCCGAGCGATCACGCGCCCCGAGCCGTACCCGATGCCCCGTTTCCCCGTAGCCACCCGGCGCATCGGACCCTCCACCGTCAGCGGCCGGTCACTATGAACCCGAAGCCGCCGCGGCCCGGCGATTTAACCGAGGACGTTTCCGCCTTGCAATCGACTCGGAGCGGCTCTGCACTGCGCGGCAGACTGAGCGCGCTGACGCTGGCTCTCGCGCTCACCCTCGCCGCCGCCTGCACGAGCGCATCCGAGAGCCCCAAAGTCACCGTCCACTCCGGCGCCGGCGACGTCGTCGTCACCGTTGAACTGGCCCTGACCGAAGAAGAACAGGCCCGCGGCCTGATGTGGCGCAGCGAACTCGCCGAAGGCGACGGCATGCTGTTCGTCTTCGACGACGAACAGGAACGCTCGTTCTGGATGCGCAACACGGCGATCCCGCTCGACATCATCTACATAACCGAGGACGCGACCATCCGTTCGATCGCGGCCGAAACCAGGCCGTACTCCGAGCATACGATCCCGTCGCGAGGTCCGTGCCGCTACGTGCTCGAAGTGCCCGGAGGATGGGCCCGCCGCCACGGCGTGCGCAGCGACGACAAGGTGAGTCTGCCCGATGTCGCCAAGGCCAGGGCCAAAGCTGTCGCGGCCTCGTAGAGCATCCCGGCGTTCGTGTTGTAATTTTGGCGGACACTGTGTAGGGGGACGGCGTTCGTTCGGCGTCTCGCGACCTTCGCCGAAGGCCGCGCAGGCATTGATGAAATTCTTCGGTCCGTGCGCAGTTCCAAGGCAGCGGACCGAACTAGGACCGGCCCTCGAAGGCCATGGCCTGACACCCGTATAGAAGCAATGGCTCTGAAGGACGTTCTAGAAGAACTCGCGACCCGCAACGCCGAGGCCGAAGCCGGCGGCGGCAAGGCGCGAATCGCGGCGCGCCACGAAAAGGGCGTCCTCAGCGCCCGCGAACGCATCGACCTGCTCTTCGACTCCGGCACCTTCGTAGAAGTCGACAAACTGCGAGTCCACCGCTGCGACGACTTCGGCATGGACAAGCAGCGCATAGCCGGTGACGGCGTCATCACCGGCTATGGTACGGTTGACGGACGCACCGTCTTTGCCTTCGCCCAGGATTTCACGGTGCTGGGCGGCAGCCTCTCGCACACCGTAGCCGACAAGATATGCAAGATCCTGGGACTGGCGATGAAAGCCGGAGCCCCGGTGATCGGTCTCAATGACTCGGGCGGAGCCCGCATCCAGGAAGGCGTCGAGAGCCTCGGCGGCTACGCCGACATCTTCTGCCAGAACACGCTGGCCTCCGGAGTGGTGCCGCAGATCTCCGCCATCATGGGCCCCTGCGCCGGCGGCGCCTCGTACTCTCCGGCGCTGACCGACTTCATCTTCATGGTCGATCAGACCAGTTACATGTTCATCACCGGTCCCGAGGTCATCAAGTCGGTGACCCGCGAGACGGTGACCCAGGAAGACCTCGGCGGCGCGATGACGCACAACTCGCGCAGCGGCGTCGCCCACTTCCTGGCCGCCGGAGATCAGGACTGCATCGTGCAGATCCGGCGTCTGCTCTCGTACCTGCCCTCCAACAACATGGATCAGCCGCCGGTTCTCGCCTGCGACGACCCGGTAGACCGCGAGATTCCCGAACTCGACGACGTGATCCCCGGAAATTCCAACCAGCCCTACGACATGAACCGCATCGTCGGGGCGACGGTGGACGCCGGCAGTTTCATGGAGGTGCACGCCCACTTCGCGCGCAACGCGATCGTCGGCTTCGCCCGCATCGGCGGACGTTCGATCGGCGTGGTGGCCAACCAACCGCTGCATCTGGCCGGTTGCCTGGACATCAACGCGTCCAACAAGATCGCGCGCTTCATCCGCTTCTGCGACTGCTTCAACCTGCCGGTGGTGACGTTCGAGGACGTGCCTGGTTACCTGCCGGGAACCCAGCAGGAATGGGGCGGCATCATCCGCCACGGCGCCAAGATCGTCTACGCCTACGCCGAAGCCACCGTGCCCAAGATCACCATCATCACGCGCAAGTCCTACGGCGGCGCCTACTGCGTCATGGGCTCCAAGCACGTACGTGCCGACGTCAATCTCGCCTATCCGAGCGCCGAGATCGCGGTGATGGGCGCCGACGGTGCGGTCAACATCATCTTCCGCAATGACTTGAAGAACTCGGACGATCCCCAGGCCAAGCGCCAGGAACTTGTCGACGACTATCGCTCGCGCTTCGCGACGCCGTTTAAGGCCGCCGAACTCGGTTACATCGACGAAGTGATCATGCCTTCGCAGACACGCATCCGCATTGGCCAGGCCCTGGCCATGCTCGCGAACAAGAAGGACACCAACCCGCCGAAAAAACACGGCAACATTCCTCTTTGAGGAGGCACGGCCGGTGGTACAAAGGATTGGGCAACCGCCCGCAGCGATCGGTGGAAACCTCGGGGGAGGTCATGGCGGGACTCTCGACGGAGCTCAAGGTCGTCCCGATCTGCTGCGCGTCGCGCTGGTCGCCTACGCCGCACATTTGAGCCAACGCGCCCGCGTGCGAACGGCACGCGAGCTCACTCCGTGGGGCCTTGCCGGTCGCATCGCGCAAGTGCAGCGCTGGCAGCAGGGCCGCTGAGCGCGCAGCGGCGCGCGAACGACAACAGCGAGAAGATCGAGGCGAGCATCGGAGTATGGCCACCTACAAGGTCAAAGCCTACGGGAAAGAGTACGTCGTCGAGGTGATCGAGCAGGCCTCGGGAGCGCGCGTCATCGTCGAAGGCTACAGTTTCGAGGTCGAACCCGCGGCTGCGGGTTCGGTACACACGCAGCAGCTTCAGGCCAGCCCTGCGGCGGCGCGCGACGCAGCGGCTCCGTCCGTCGTCGCTCGGCCCGCAGGATCGTCGACGGCTGCGGCCGCTCCGAGTCCTGCAACTGCCACTGCTGCGCCGACGGTTGCAGCCAGACCCGCCTCGGTCGGCGGACGCGGCGCCGTGCTCGCGCCGATCCCCGGCGTCATCACCAAGGTGTGCGTCGCGCTCGGTGAAGAAGTGAAGGCCGGCCAGACAGTCGTCAAACTCGAAGCCATGAAGATGGAGAACGACATCACTTCGCTGATCGACGGCAAGGTAAAGGAAGTGGCGGTCGGCGAAGGCACCGAAGTCTGCGATGGGCAGCTTCTGATCCTGGTCGAGTAGTCGAGGACACCAGTGGCAAGTTTCGATCAAGAACTGGAGCGTTGGAACAAGACGACGCTGGCCTCAACGTCCAAGGACGGCTCGGGCGAACGTCGTGCGCAATTCGCGACGCTGTCCGGCATCGCAATCGATCCGCTGTACGGGCCCGGCTCGGGCGAAAACCCGCCCAGCCTCGGGATGCCCGGCGAATATCCGTTCACGCGCGGCGTGCAGCCCAACATGTACCGCGGCCGCTTCTGGACGATGCGCCAGTACGCCGGCTTCGGCAGCGCCGAAGAGTCCAACCAGCGCTACCGCTTCCTGCTCGGGCAGGGTACCACCGGTCTCTCGGTCGCGTTCGACCTTCCCACGCAGATGGGCCGCGACAGCGACCACGAACTGGCCTGCGGCGAAGTCGGCAAGGTCGGAGTGGCCATCGATTCGCTGGCCGACATGGAAGTGCTGTTCGACGGCATTCCCCTGGACAAAGTCACGACCTCGATGACGATCAACTCGACCGCGTCGATCATGCTCGCGCTCTATCTGGTGGTAGCCGAAAAACAGGGCGTTTCGTGGAGCACCGTCGGCGGCACCGTCCAGAACGACGTGCTCAAGGAATACATCGCGCGCGGCACCTACATTTTCCCGCCTTCCGCGTCGATGCGCGTGATCACCGACATCTTCGCCTTCTGCACCGAGAAGGTGCCGAAGTGGAACACGATCTCGATCAGCGGCTACCACATCCGTGAGGCCGGCTCGACGGCGGTGCAGGAAGTCGCGTTCACGCTCGCCGACGGCATCGCTTACGTCGACGCTGCCAAGAAGGCCGGACTCGACATCGACGCCTTCGCCGGGCGCCTTTCGTTCTTCTTCAACTGCCACAACGACTTCTTCGAGGAAGTTGCCAAGTTCCGCGCCGCACGCCGGCTGTGGGCGCGCATAATGAAGGAACGCTTCGGCGCCAGGCGCGAACGCAGCATGACGCTGCGCTTCCACACCCAGACCGCCGGATCGTCTCTCACTGCGCAGCAGCCGCTCAACAACATCGTGCGCACCACGCTGCAAGGATTGGCCGCCGTCTGTGGCGGCACCCAGTCGCTGCACACCAACGGCTACGACGAAGCGCTTTCGCTGCCGACCGAAGTGGCCGCGACGACGGCGCTGCGTACCCAGCAGGTGATCGCCTACGAGTCGGGTGTGGCCGATACTGTCGATCCGCTCGGCGGCTCGTGGTTCGTCGAAAGCCTGACCGACCAGATCGAACGGCGCGCGGCCGAATACATCGACGCCATCGACAGGCTCGGCGGCGCCGTCAAGGCCATCGAAGGCGGCTTTCAGCAACGCGAGATCCAGCAAGCCGCCTACAGTTACCAGCAGGCTGTCGAGTCGGGTGATCAGGTCGTGGTCGGAGTCAACCGCTTCGCCGCCAAGACCAATCAGCCCATCGAATTGCTGCGCCTGGATCCGTCGATCGAGAAGTGCCAGCGCCAAAGACTCGCCGCGGTACGCGCCGGGCGCGATGACGCTGCCGTGCGCAGGGCCCTGGACGAGGTGACCCGTTGCGGACACGGCACCGACAATGTGATGCCCGCGATCATAGATGCGGTGCGCGCCTACGCTACGCTGGGCGAAATTTCCGACGCGATGCGCGTCGCTTTCGGCGAGTTCGATGCGCCGGTATTCATCTGAGATGAGAGAACTAGGGAGTCGCGACATGGCAAGAGTAGCATCGATGGTATTCCTCACGCGTGGTGTCGGCCGCCATCGCGAGAAGCTCGCTTCTTTCGAACTGGCATTGCGCGACGCTGGCATCGCCCAGTTCAACTTGGTCACCGTATCCAGCATCCTGCCGCCGCGCTGCAAGATCGTGTCGAAGTCCGAGGGACTCAAACACCTAACCCCGGGGCAGGTGCTGCACGTGGTGATGAGCCGCTGCGAAACCAACGAGCCTTACCGCCACATCGCGGCTTCGGTGGGCGTGGCGATCCCCAAGGACCGCGACATGTACGGCTACCTGAGCGAACACCACAGTTACGGAGAGACCGACGAAATCGCCGGCGACTACGCCGAAGACCTCGCCGCGCAGATGCTGGCCACGATTCTCGGCGTGCCGTTCGACTCCGACCAGAGTTACGACAAGCGCCGCGACATCTGGAAGCTCAGCGAAGAAATCGTCAAGACCCGTAACGTCTCGCAGGCCGCTCAGGGGCCCAAGAACGGCTACTGGATCTCGGTCATCGCGGCCTGCATTCTCGTCGACGCGTGAACGGAAACGTGAGCAGGCTGGCAGGCAATACGGGGCGTCTTGGCTGACGACGGCGACGGCACAGTTTCCTCGCGCATTCTCAACCTTCTGCGCGCGGGCCGTCGCGGCAACGCCACCCTCGAACAACTGCGCCGCGCCACCGGCGCCTCCAATCGCGATCTCGAACGCGCGGTGGCCGCTCTCGAAGAGAGCGGCGAAGTGGTGCGTATGCCGCGCAAGCGTCTGGCACTGGCCGAGCGCTCGGGCCTGCGCACCGGCACCGTCAAGATCGATCGCTCGGGCCGCGCGCTGGTTATCCTAGACGTGGCAGCCGCGCCGCTGGTCCTGGAACGCAGCGCGCTGCGTCCGGCCATGGATCGCGATCGCGTGCTGGTCGAAGAAACACCGTACTCGCGCGGCGGACTTCACCACGCCAAGATCCACCGCGTACTGGAGAGAGGACGCAGCCTGCTGATCGGCGTCGCGGCTCCGAAGGCGCCGCGTCGCATCCTGCCTCTGGACGAACGCGTCGGTCCCTATCTGGTGCTGTTGGCACCCGACAGCGATCCGGCTCCGCTCGGACAGGCCGTGGCCACGCGCATCGTCGAATACCCGAGCGGCCATCGCGACATCCTGGTGCGCGTCGAAGAAGTGCTCGGCGAAATCGGCCTGCTCGGTACCGAAATTCGCACCGCGTGCGCCTCGCTCGGTATCGAAGACGAGTTTCCGCCCGAGGTCCTGGCCGAAGCCGAAGCGTTCGGCGAACCGTCGGCGGCCGACATCGAAGGGCGCGTCGATCTGCGCCAGACGCTCACCGTCACCGTCGACCCGGCCGACGCCAAGGACCACGACGACGCGGTTTCGATCGATAGATCGAGCGATGAACGCGGCGGTTATCGCCTGATCGTCTCGATTGCCGACGTCTCGCATTACGTCAGGCCCGGCTCCCGGCTCGACGACGAAGCCTACGAGCGCGCCACCAGCGTCTACTTTCCCGGCACTTCGATACCGATGCTTCCCGAGCGTCTGTCGGGCGACCTGGCCAGTCTCCACCCCGGTGTCGACCGACTGGCGGTGTCGGCCTTCATCGACATCGACGAACGCGGGCGCGTGCGCGCCACCAGTTTCGCACGCACCGTCATCCACAGCGTCGCCTCGCTGACCTACGAGCAGGTGCAAGGGGTGCTCGACGGCGGCGAAGACACCGGCATCAGCGCGCCGGTGCGCCAGGCGCTGGGCGAAATGGGCAAACTGGCCGGATTGCTCGGCCAGCGCCGCATGCAGCGCGGCGCCGTCGACATGGACTTGCCCGAGTCGGTGATCGAACTCGACCAGTGCGGCGAAGTCGCGACGATCCGCAAACGTCCGCGACTGCTCGCCCACCGCCTGATCGAAGAGTTCATGCTGGCCGCCAACGAAGCCGTTGCCGAGCGCATCGACCGCGCCGACCGGGCCTTCCTCTACCGCATCCACGAGCGGCCCGACGAGGACGCGATCAGCCAGCTCGCCGTGCGCGTCAAAGCGCTTGGTCTGCGTCTCGAACGTGAAGGCGCGGTCGTCGAACCGGCGATGTTCCAGCACCTGCTCGCCGCGGCTGCCGTTTCGCCGTTCGCGCGTCAGATCAACGTGATGGTGCTGCGCACGATGACACAGGCCCGCTACTCGGCGGAAAAGGAAATCCACTTCGGACTCGCCAGCCGCTGCTATACCCACTTCACCTCGCCTATCCGGCGCTACCCGGACATCGTCGCGCACCGTGCGCTGCTGGCGGTCGAAGACGGCCCTGCCGCGTCGGCATCGCTGCCCTCGCGCGAAGCGCTGAGGCCGGTGGCCGAGCACACTTCCAAGCGCGAACGGCGCGCGATGGAGGCCGAGCGCGACGTGGCCAAGGGCGCGGCCGTGCTCTACATGCAGCGCTGGCTCGGCAAGAAGCTGGAAGGAACCGTCAGCGCGGTTGATCGCTACGGCTTCAACGTCGAACTCGACGTCGCGTTCGTCGAGGGCTTCGTACACGTCGGGCGCCTGCGCGAATATTTCGATTTCGTAACCGAACGGATGGAGTTGCAGAGCCGGGTTTCCAGCGCCTGTATCCGCATCGGCGACCGCGTCAAGGTACGCGTGGCGGCACTCGACCTGTCATCACGCCGCATCGACCTCGAACCTGCGTGAGGTGTCTTCGATGAAGCGTTTTCATGGATCACCGGTAACCAGCCTTACTAGCCTCATTGCAACAACTTCGCTCCGTGGTCTGGGATCGTGCATGGCCGTGCTCGCACTGCTGGCCGGCGCGCAGCCGGTCCGGGCCGCGGCGCCGGTCAC
The DNA here is from genome assembly GCA_903893315.1 of uncultured bacterium. Classification (GTDB taxonomy): domain Bacteria; phylum Desulfobacterota; class Binatia; order UBA1149; family CAITLU01; genus CAITLU01. Next base: position 127,120 of record CAITLU010000022.1, on the reverse strand, counting down.
CGACGACCTGCGACGTTCGACCGTGGTTCGCACCATCGAGCGCGTCGCGCCCGCCGTGGTCGGCGTCTACACCGAGAAGACCGTCGAAGCCCCGTCGCCCTTTCGCTCACAATCCGGCGACGACCAATTCCTCGACCAGTTTTTCGGACAGTTTTTCGGACAGTCGCCCTCACCGCAGCGCAGCCGGCGCACCTCGCTCGGCTCCGGTGTGATCGTAGAAAGCTCAGGCATCGTACTGACCAACGAGCACGTCATCGTCGGCGGCGACACCATCCGCGTCCAGCTCGCCGACAACCGCGAATTCGAAGCGCGCCTGGTCGGCGGCGATTCCGACTTCGATCTGGCGGTGCTGAAGATCGACGACAAGGCCGCCTTTCCGACAATCTCGATCGGCAACGACGACTCGATCCTGATCGGCGAGACCGTCATCGCCATCGGCAACCCCTACGGCCTCGACCACACGGTGACCACCGGCGTCGTCAGCGCGCTGGGGCGCTCGCTGCAAACCGGCGACGTGGTCTATCAGGACTTCATACAGACCGACGCGTCCATCAATCCCGGCAACTCCGGCGGCCCGCTGCTCGACGTCAACGGCCGTCTGCTGGGAATCAACACCGCCATTCACCGCGAAGCCCAGGGCATCGGGTTTGCGATCCCGATCTGGCGCGTGCGCAACGTCGTCGACCAGATACTCGCTCACGGCTCGGTGCTGCCGACCTGGGTGGGATTGCAGATGCAGGACCTCACGCCCGAACTGGCCGCACATTTTGGCGTGCGGCCGGGCTCCGGCGTGCTGGTGCGCAGCATCGAAGACGGAAGCCCCGCGGCCGCAGGCAAGATCGCCGCCGGCGACATCGTCACGCGCGTGCAGGGCGAGCGCGTCGGCAATACCGCCACCTACGACCAGCGGGTGCGAGGACTGACGGCAGGCGAAACTCTCAAGCTCAGCCTGCTGCGCGACGGCAACGAACACATCGTTGAACTGGTCGTGGCGGCGCTGCCGCCGAGCGTGATCGACTCGTTCGCATGGAAAGCGCTGGGGCTCGAAGTGCGCGAAGCCGCGCGCCCGGCGTCGGTCGTGGTGAAGAGCGTGCGCAGCGCAAGCCCGGTCGACGAAATCGGCGTGGCTCCCGGCGACATCATCGCCGCCGTCGGCGGCCACGAGATCGACGGTCTCGACTCCTTCCGCAAGCGCCTGGCCGCTGCGCGCGGCAGCGCCAACGTGCTGCTCTCGGTAGTGCGAGGACGGCGGCTCTACCGTGTAGTCGTGCCGGTAGCGAAGGCGCCGCGCGCTCAGCGGTAACTCTTCAGCCGTACAGCGCCGGACAAGAACGGCTGCCTCTGCTTGACGCGCTCGAACGCCGGGCATAGGCCGATGGTCTCAGACAGTCGATCGCAAGGGTGGTGTGCACAATGATGAGCCCGACCCGTAAACCATCTGCTTTTCCGGCCCTGGTTGCTCTGATCGCGCTGCTTTCGGCGGGTATTTCCCTGGCGCCCTGCGCCGGCGCCGCCGCGGGCGACTGCGGTCAGCCCAAATCCGCCGGCGACACACCGACGGCCAGCGACGCCCTGGAAGTCTTGAAGACTGCCGTCGGTTCCTCTAGCTGCGGCGGTCGGGATTCCTGTATCTGCGACGTGGATTCTTCCACCAGCGTCACTGCCACCGACGCATTGCGCGTGCTGCGAAAGGCCGTCGGCCAGAGCGTCACGCTGACCTGTCCCTGCGTGGTGGCTCGGACCACGGAACTGACGGTGCTCACCAAGGCCAAGGGGTCGTATTCGACCGCGGACATGAAGGGGACGTGGAACATAGAAACGTTGGTGTCAGGCCCGAGTTCGCCGTGGTGGAGTCGCGGAACGCTGACGATACAGTCGAACGGAGACATGGCCGGGAGCCTGACCATGAACGACGGCTCGACGGAGAACATCAGCGCCAAGCTCGCGCTCGCGAGCAACGGCACCATGACCTGCACGCAGAATTGCCAGCCGAACTTCCAGGGCGCGCTCGACTCGGACAAGACGGTGGGCGGCATCACCGCTACCGAAGACGACGGCTCCACCCAATTGCTGGCGGTCACCAAGCGGGCGGGTTCCTACGCTCAGTCCGATCTGGGCGGCATCTGGGCCATGCACAGCCTGGTGACCGGACCGCGCGCGCCGGCCTGGACACGGGGCACGCTCACCATCGGGTCCAACGGGTCATTCACCGCCAGCTTCCAGAATAGCGACGGATCCCCCTCCGGCGGTTCGGGAACGCTGACGCTCTCGGGAACCGGCCAGATCACCTGTACCGGCAGCGACTGCCCCGGCGACTTCGGCGGTGCGCTGGACTCCGGCAAGACGGTGGGTGCCGTCACCGCCACCGAAGGTGACGGCTCGACCCAACTCATACTCGTCTGCAAGCAGGCAGCCTCCTATTCGCAGTCGGACCTTACCGGCAGCTGGAATCTGAACAGTCTGGCGTCGGGCCCCGACGAGCCGTGGTGGAACCGCGGCACGCTGACCGTGGCAGCCGACGGCAGCCTGACCGGTAGCCTGACCGACAGCAACGGCGCGCCGCAAACGGTTTCCGGCAGTAGCCTGAGCATCACCGCAGGCGGGATCATCACGATTTCCGACGACCCGGATGCTCGGTGCGAAATGGACTCCGGCAAGACCGTGGTGGTGTGCACGACCACCTGGCAACCGTGACGCCGCGACGGGGCTTCGACAAGATCGCTCAGCAGGACGGCCTCTTCGGCGCGTAAGCGTCGTCAGCTACGACAACGCAGCCAGGTCCAGCAGCGCGCCGGAATCCGAAGTCATCCACGGCACCAGCGCGACGCGGCCCGCAAGTTCCCTCACCTCGGAGTGATAGCGCGCCTCGTTGGCACGCCGCTGGCGCAGCACCGGATCAGTCACCGACAACGGCACCAGACTCTGGTTGATCACCCATCCGAACGGCTGAATCCCGGCGCGTTCCAGATCGCGTTGCAGTTGCGCCGCCTCGTGAACCGGCGTCGCCTCCGGGAGAGTGACGAGCAGGATCCTGGTGAACTCCGGATCGCGAAGACGCGGCAGCAGTCGGCGCACCTCATCGGGAGCCTGCCCTGCGGTACGCAACACTTCGCGGTGGTAGGCCTCGGCGGCATCGAGCAGCAGCAGGGTGTGACCTGTCGGCGCGGTGTCGATCACGACGAAGCCGTGTTCACCTTCATCGACGATGCGGGCGAAGGCCCGGAATACCGCGATTTCCTCGGTGCACGGGGACCGAAGGTCTTCTTCGAGCAGTGCGCGCCCGGCAGCATCGAGACCGCCGCCCGCAGTTCGCAGGACCTCCTGCGTGTACTCGCGCGTCTCGGCAACGGGATCTATGCGGCTGACGCGAATCCCGTCGACGCCGGCGCCCAGAGCGGCAGCAACGTGCGCGGCCGGATCGGTCGTCGTCAGGTGAACGCGGTGGCCACGGTGCGCCAGCTCGACAGCAATGGCTACCGCCACCGTGGTCTTGCCGACGCCACCCTTGCCCATCACCATCACGACGCCGCGGCCTTGCGCTTCAAGTGCAGGGATCAACGAAGAAAGCAGCGGGAGCTCGGACTGCGCCGCGCAGGTCGGGATCGGGACTTCGAGCGCGGCCGTTTCGGGAAACAGCGCGCGCAGCGCCGCGATACCGACCAGGCCGAAGCCGAGCAGAGGCAGTTCGGTGCAAGGCAGGCCGCGCAGTCCCGCCGGCATCTGGAGGAGCGCGTCGCGGCCACGAACTTCCATCGCCACCGCAACCTCGTCGTCGCGGTCGTGAGCCTCGAACAGACCGTTGATGACCAGCTGCTGATTGACGATTCCCAGCTCAGTCAGTTCATGGCGCGTGCGCTCGGCTTCGAGCAGTGCCGCACGTTCGGCTCTCGAAACCAGCACCAGCGCGGTGAGCCGGGCGTCAACCAGCACGTCGCGAGACGCATCGTAGAGTGCCTGCTGCTCTTTCAGACCGGCCAGCGGCCCGAGACACGAAGTGCCACCGACATTGCTGTCGAGAAACCCCGTCCACGCCGCCGGCAGCGACAGCAGCCGCAGCGTGTGACCGGTCGGCGCGGTGTCGAAGACCACATGGTCGAAGTCGGCGGTAGCTGACGCATCGCCGAGCAATTTGGAGAACTCGTCGAAGGCAGCGATCTCCACCGTGCACGCACCGGAAAGCTGTTCTTCGATGCTGCGCACTGCCGCCTCCGGCAGCACGCCGCGGTACGGTCCCACCACCCGCTCACGATAGGCGTGGGCAGCGGCTTCGGGATCGATGTTCATCGCCGACAGATTCGCGACGCCGGCGATGCCGGTCGGCGCCGCACCGAGCTTCGTATCGAGCACTTCGTCCAGGTTCGAGGCCGGGTCGGTGCTGACCAGCAGTACTCGGCGGCCCCGGTCCGCAAGCGTGATCGCCGTCGCGCAGGCAACGCTGGTCTTGCCGACGCCGCCCTTGCCGGTGAAGAACAGATGCCTCGGTGCGTGCTCGACGAAGTTCACCTCGGCGCCTCGGCAAGTCCTGATCGCAAGACAGAAAAACAGCACACCATCACAGTCCTCCCTTCGGCGCCTTCGAGCGGCCAGCATCACGACACGACGGCTTCATCGCATGACCGCGATAGGGCTTCGAAGGTCCGCGGTCAAACCGGCGGCACATCATCGAGCGCCGAGCTGACATCAACGCTCCGCATTCGGCAAAACACCCTGAATTTAAGCCGACACACCCTGAAATACGCGGTTCCCTTCGACACCTGCGCACGGCGGCCGGTTGACCTAAGGTCGGCGCCGCGCAAATAGGAGCGTCGGCTCCGAGGCGATATTCGAGTCGAGGGCGCGGAGTTGCCGAAGCGCCCGAGCGTCAGCGTCACGATCGGCGCTCGGCTATGTTTTGAGGGAAATCGGGAAAACAGGAGGAACCATGCAAGACCGCAACTGGCTGAACCGTACGCTCGCAGGCATGACCGCGGGCTTTATCGTCGTTTCGTTGATGTGCAGCGCCGCCACGGCGGCCGAAGAAACCGCCGTGGCCGGCGATCAGGCCGCGACCAGCGAAGACTCCGGTCCCAACAAGGGACGCCTCACTCTCACCCTCAGCGACGACTTCACCACCGCGTATTTCTTCCGCGGCATCATGCAGGAGCGCCACGGCTTCATCTGGCAGCCGTCGCTGGAACTGAGCCTCAATCTGTATTCCGGCGAAGGCGCGCTCTCCAGTGTAGATCTCGGCGTCGGCATCTGGGGCAGCTACCAGAGCGAGAAGACCTTGAGCGACGGCAACGGCGCCGAGGCGCTCTACGAGATGGACTACTACCCGAGCCTGACCCTCGCGTGGTCGAACGGCATCGAGACTTCGCTCACCTACTACTTCTACACCAGCCCCAACGGCGCGTTCAGCACCGTCCAGCAGATAGATCTCGGGTTGGCCTACGACGACAGCGCTCTGCTCGGAGCCTACGCCTTCAAGCCCTACGCGACTTTCAGTTTCGAAACCGACAACACTTCATTCGGCACTGCCAAGAAGGGCGGCTACGTCGAACTCGGCGGCGAGCCCAGCGTCGATCTCACGTGCCCCTACGACGAGGGCGGCCTCTATCCGGTGACGCTCAGCATGCCGGTGGCCATCGGCATGTCGATGTATGACTACTACAACGACGGGAGCAGCAACAACACCTTCGGATTCGCCAGCATCGGCGCCACCGCGAGTATTCCGCTGGCCTTCGTTCCGGCTGACTTCGGAAGCTGGAGCCTGAGCACCGGCGTCAACCTGTTGTTGCTGAACGACACGCTGGAAGCAGCCAACAACGGCGACCAGCGTATTGCGGTCTGGACCAGCAACATCTCGATGGATTACTGAGACTCGCGCGAAGCACAGGCCTATTCCTGCCTTGCCGGCGGCTCGGTATTGTCCTCCGCCGGCAAGGCAGGAATAGCATCCAGTTCGTAGAGTTTGTCGCGTGACCCGTAGACGTAGTGAGGGGTCTTTTCGAGTTCATCGGAAAGCTTGCTCAGTTCGTCTTCGAGCCAGCGCGGATTGGCGGACATCATCGGCTGGACACGCGACAGATATCCTTCCGTTCCGCGCGCATTTTCGTAGTAGCGCCGGTAGATGTCGTAACGGAACAAGCGCTTGAGACGGTGCAGGTTCTTGGCACCGGTGGGCAGCGGCAGCAGCGCGACATCGGTTCTTCCCTTGGCACGGCGCTCGTCGAGTTTCTGCTGAACCACGTCGAGACTGTTCTGCAGGAACTCCGGCGTGCAGAAGCACGCGAACTCGTCGTAGAGCAACCGCATCGTCGCCATCGCCTCCTCGATCGGCAGGCGCGCCTGGCGCTCGCGGCCCATGCGCCGCAGCAACAACATGAACGGCACTGGAGTGTTGCCGGTCGCTTCGATCATCGCCGGCTCGCGGAAATCCGGCTGCCGGTACGGGAAGTGGCGCGGATCGATCACGTCGAAGCCGCCGCGTCCGTAGAACAGGATGCGCTGCAGAGACAGGCGATCGTCAGGCGAGAAGTATTCCATCTCGGCGGCCAGGTTCAGCTGCACTCCGAAGTGCTTGCCGGGCTGCTCGGGAAGCGGGAGCGACACCAGCCCGCGCTGCTGGAGCTGGAACAGATACTCAATGGCAAGTTCCACCGGCGCGATACGCAGCCAGTAGGTGAGCACGCTGCCGCGCGCTTCGGGCAGCACGAATATGTGCGACAGGTAGACGGTGCACAGGTCAGGCGCCAGCTGCGGATTGTAGATCACCGAACCGTCGCGCACGCCGCGCAGGTTGCCGTCGCGATCCTTGGCGACGATCAGGAAGTAGCGGATGAAAGTGCCAGACGGCAGCGGTTCGAATGCGTCATCGAGCAGGAAGCGTCGGATAGCCGACTCCGGTTCCATCTCACCGGGAGGGCCGAAGGTATCCCACAGAATCTGGTAGGCGCGGGGAAAATCCGGGTGGTCGGGATGCTCGATCGCGATGAGTTCGTAGCGGCGCGTTTCGCGCTCGATCATCTCGACGATGTCTTGTTGGTAAAGATCCTTCAGGCAGAGCCGAACTCGGGTGCCGAGACTCACAAAAACCTCCGGGCCGGCAAGCCCCAATAGCTCAGGCCGCGCGATTCTGACGACGGCCTGTGTACCAAAGCGCCGCCGCAAACGCGACGACCAGAGTCATGCCCAGCGCCGCACCGAAAGGCCAGTTGCGAGCACTGCCCTTGAACTGGTTCTCGATGATGTTGCCGATCATGTCGACCTTGCCGCCGCCGAGAATGTCGTTGACAGCGTAAAGACCGAGGGCCGGAACGAACACCAACAGGATTCCGGCCGCTATTCCCGGCGACGTCATCGGCACGATCACCTTGGAGAAGGCTCGCAGCGGTCCGGCTCCGAGGTCGAAAGCGGCCTCGACCAGAGCGTTGTCGAGTTTTTCCACCGACGTGTAGATCGGCAGGATCATGAACGGCAGGAACGTGTAGACCAGCCCGAGAATAACCGCGCCCGGCGTGTAGAGCATCTCGAAGGGTTGCGAGATCATGCCGACCTGAAGCAGGAGGCTGTTGAGCAGCCCCTTGCTCTTCAGGATCGTCACCCACGCATAGGTACGGATCAGAAAACTGGTCCAGAACGGGATCATCACCAGCATCAGCAGCAGGTTGCGCCGCGCCTCGGGCGCGCGGCCGATGTAGAACGCCACCGGATACCCCATCACCAGGCACGCCAGCGTGGTCACCATCGAGAACAGCACCGACCGCACGAGGATGTTCAGGTACGTAGGATCCAGGACGGCCGCGTAGTTGGCCCAGGTGAAGCGAAAGACGACACCGCCGAGCGTACCGCGCTCGCACACGCTGTAGACCAGCATGATCAGGGTCGGCGCGACGACGAAGGCCAGCACCCACACGAACAGCGGGCTCATCAGCAGCCACGCCATCGCGGAGGCAGGGCGCTGCCGCAGCGCCGTGCCTCCGTCGAAAGACGTCAGATCCTGACGCATACGCGCTCCCTGCGTGTCGTCCCAAACACCGTTCGCCCTGTCCTGCTCTGCGCCGCTCAGCCCTTGGCCTTCAGATCGGTGATGAGCTTGTCGATCGGAACCGCCAGGTCTCCGATGTCGAGAAAGCCGGAAAGTTTGGGATTGCCTGGCGGATAGCTGGCCGGGTTGGCGAGTTCCTTCGGCGAGAGCAGCTTGCGCGCTTCCAGGTTCGGATTGGTGTACGGGAAATCGGCCGAAATCAGCTTGCTGATCTCGGGACGCAGGATGTAGTTCATGAATGCCATCGCACCGTCGGGATTGGGCGCGTCTTTGGGAATCACCAGGCTGTCGAGGAACTGGTGGGCGCCTTCGGCCGGCAGCACATACTGGAACTTCTTGTCCTCCACGTAAAGCAACGCCGCTTCTCCCGACCACACGACGCCGAGGTCGACGTCACCGTTGAGCAGCGCCGTCTTGGGACTGTCCGAATCGTACACTTTCACCATCGGAAGCCAGCGAGTCAGGATCGGCTTCACTTGCTCGAGTGATTGCGGCCCAACGTCGTTGGGCCCCTTGCCGACCGTAGCCAGTGCCCAGCTGACGATCTCGCGCGCATCGTCCAGGACCACGATGCGCCCACTGTATTTGGGCTGAAACACGTCGTTGAAGCCCTTGACCGGATCGGTCACCTTCTCCGAGTTGACCACGATGCCGACCGAACCGGCCATCCACGGCACCGAGTACTTCTGCTCGGGATCGTGCGGGAGATTCTTGAACTCCTTGCCGATGTTCTTGAAGTTCGGGACCTTCGACCAGTCCACGGGATACAGTCGCCCTTCCTTGATGAGAGCCTCTACCGTGTACTCGGAAGGCTGAAGCAAGTCGTACTTCTGGGCGCCCGAAACCAGCTTGGCGAGCATCTCCTCGTTCGACGCAAAGGTCTCGTAGTTGACGTGGATTCCGGTCTCGGCGGTGAAGCCGTCGATGACACCCTGAGGGACGTACTCGGACCACGCGAAGAGATTGATCTCCTTGGGCTCGGCCTGCTTGGTATGACCGGTGGACGCCACAGTTGCGGCCAGCACGAGGGCGACGAAGAACAGGGTACGCTTCATGGTTTCTCCTTTCACGGTTCTTTCCTGACGATCTTGCCGATCACTTTTTTGGTTGTCGTGAGCTCATGTCTCACGACTGCTGCTGTCTGGAGACGAGCGAAGCATTGCGACGTTTGAGAAATTCGGTGGCCACCACCAGCACGGCGGTAAAGAGGATGAACACCGTCGAGATGGCGTTGAGAGTGGGGTCGAGACCTTTCTTGACGCGTCCGAAGATCTCCAGCGGCAGCGTCCTGGTACCGGCGCTGGCGGTGAAATACGTGACGATCAGTTCATCGAGCGAAAGCGTGAACGCCATCAGCGCGCCCGCGATTATCGACGGCATCAGGTACGGCACCAGCACGCGGCGGAAAGCACCCGCCGGCGTCGCGCCGAGATCCATCGCCGCTTCTTCCAGTGCCGGGTCGAGCCCCGCCAGCCGCGCCTGCACGGCCACCAGCACGAAAGGGAAACAGAACGTGACGTGCGAGATGATGATCGAAGTGAAGCCGAGTTCGAGATGGACGACCACGAAGAAGATCAGCAGGCTCACGCCCATGATCACCTCGGGAACCAGCATCGGCACGAAGATCAGGGTCTGCCACAGACGCGCGCCGGGGAACCGGTAACGGTAGAGCAGCCAGGCCCCCGCGGTACCGAGCACCACCGATATCACGGTCGTCACCGAGGCGATGTAGAGGCTGTTCTCCAGCGACTTCACCAGCACCGCATCGCGCCAGATCGCTGCGTACCAATCGAGCGTGAAGCCCTGCCAGACGATGTTCAGCCGCGAGGTGTTGAACGAGAAGCCGATCAGGATGGCGATGGGCAGATACAGGAAGACCATCATCGCCGCCGTCCACGCGCCCAGCATGGTGTTGACCCGCTTCACAGCGAGCCTCGGGCGGCGGGGCCGCAGCCGCAGGCTTGCGCCCCTGCTGATCTCGCTGCGACCGAGACCGGTCCGGCAGTGTCCAATGTCTGCGCCACAGCGGGCGCGTACACCAGTATCAGGGGATATTGCAACGGCGGCCGCGGCAGCAGTGCGCTTCGCGGCCTGCCGGCGCGATCCCTTGCCGCCTGCGCGGCCCCAGGCCCGGCAACCTGGCCGGGCGACCGCAGCCTCATCTGAACACTTCGCGGGCCGCCACGAAGGTGTTGTGGTGCACCTTGACCACCTTCGAAACGTCCTTGGTGTAGCCGCCGGCCAGCACCCAGGCGATCGGAATGCCCGCAGCCCTGGCGTAGCTGAAAGCGCGGCGGTCGCGTTCGAGCAGATCGTCGTGGTCCAGTTCCAGCGGCGAGTAGGGATCTTCGCGGAAGGGATCGGCGCCGGCCTGATACAGGATCAGGTCGGGACGTCCCCACGCCTCCAGCATCTCAAAACCGCGCTCCATCGCCGCCAGCATCGGGCCGCGACCCGTGCCCGCAGGCAGCGCGATCGAACGGTGGTTGTGGCCGTCACTGTGGTGCAGTTCGGAAACGTCTCGGAAAGCCTGGTTGCCGTGGTAGTCGTTGCCGTAGATCGAAAGGTTGAACAGATAGGGCCGCGCCGGCGCCAGCGAAGCGGTGCCGTTACCGTAGTGAAGGTCCATGTCGAGCACCGCCACGCCGCCCACGGCACCGGCGGCGCGCAGAGCGTCGATCGTGACCACCAGGGCGTTGAACGTGCAGAAGCCCTCGCCGTGATCGCCGTGGGAATGGTGGAAGCCGCTGACCAGCGCGCCCGCGACCCCATCGACCAGAGCGCGCCGCGCCGCCGCCAGGCAGCCGCCGCCGGTCAGCAGCACCGACGGATACAACTGCGGCGACCACGGGAACTTCTGCGATTCGGCAAGTTCGCGAGGCTCGCCGGTGCGCACCGCATCGACGTAAGCCCTGGTGTGCACGCGCAGCAGATCCGCCTCGGTGAGCGCGTCCGGTTCCTGCAGACTCACGCCGGTCTGGCCGCGCAGTCCGGCGGCCACCAGCGCGAATTTGTCGATCGGCATCACGTGGTTGCCGATCGGCGCGGCGTAGCCGGGATGGTAGAAGACGCTGATCGTCATCGCTGCTCTCCTTGCACCGCCACCGCGTGCAGCGGCGACAGCAACGCGACCTCTTCGCACGGGTCGGGGAAACGGTCGAGCAAGGCCCGGACAGGCGCCATGTGGTCGCTGCGCACGTGCCGTGCAAACATCGCGTGCAAAGCCGAAACGATGTCGCGCAATTCGCCGCCGCGCATCACGGACTCGTGCTCGCGGCCCACGCGCCGCAGCACCAGCGACAGCGCAACCGGCTGCACGCAGCTTCGATCTATTTCTTCGGCGCTGCGAAAGTCGGGCTGCTGGTAGGGAGTGCGGCTCGGATCGACGACGCGAAAACCGGCCCTGGCATAGGAGCGAAGCCTGGTCATCACGGCCGCCACGGCGGCATCCGCATGCTCCATCTCAGCCACCAGCGTGATGTCGGGCGCGCTCAGCCCGGCGGCGGCCGCGCATTCACGCGCGGCCCGCAACGGCAGAGCCCTGAGCCAGCCGGCCAGGCCGCGCCCGCGCATCGAGGGCTCGATCAGCACGTGCGAAAGGTGGACTACCACGCCGTTGCCGGCGCCTGCCGCGGCGCCGAGCGGTACGATCGCCGTATGGTCGCGCACGGCAACCAGTTCCCGGCCGCGACGCACCACCGCCATCTCGTACAAGAGGGCGTGTGAAGCCGACGGACGGCGCGGGTCCCAGGCCAGACGCTCGGCGATCACCTCGCGCCTCTCCATTTCACCGACCGCGCCGAACTCGGCCCACAGACGCTCGTAGGCCATTTCGAAGAGCGGGTGATCGACCGATCCCACTCTTTCCAGCGCGAAGTCCGACCAGTCGGCGTCGAGAACGCTGCGGTCTCCGGGGGACAGATCGGCGGCCTGATCCTGGAATGGGCCAAGGGTCATGAGGCCAAATTGGCCCGAGCGCGGCGACCAGTAAAGGCCGCGCTCTTTTCTCGTCGAAGCCGGAACGAGGCGCAGTGGCCGCGAGCTCGCAGTTGTGCTCTAAACTTTCCCCCATGAACGCCGAACATCTTTCGCAGTTGCGCCGTCTCGATGCGGCCCACCTCCTGCACCCATTCACTGACCACACGGATATGCACCGCGCCGGCACCCACGTGATGGAGACCGGCTCCGGCTGCACCGTCACAGACGAAACCGGCCGGCCGCTGCTCGATGCGCTGGCGGGTCTGTGGTGCGTCAACGTAGGTTACGGACGTCGCGAAATAGCCGATGCCGTGCACCGTCAGATGCTAGGGCTGTGCTACTACCCGTCCTTCTTCAACACCACGACCGAGCCGACCATCCTGCTCGCCGACAAGATCGCCGCGCACGCGCCGGCCGGCTTGACCAAGGTTTTCTTCTCGAACTCCGGCTCGGAGGCCAACGAGACTGCGCTCAAGCTTATCCGCGCCTACAACAAGCTACGCGGACGCCACGCCAAGACCAAGATCCTGACGCGCACGTTCGCGTACCACGGCGTCACCATTGCCACTACGAGCATGACCGGGCTGCCCGGTTGCGTTGATCCGTTCGACCTTCCGCTGCCGGGATTCCTGCAGGTGCCCGGCCCGCATCCGTACGGCACGGGCAGTTCAATGTCTGCCGACGAGTACGGCAACTGGTGCCTGCAAGAGACCGAGCGCGTGATCGACACCGAAGGTGCCGACACGATCGCTGCGCTGTTCGCCGAGCCGGTGCAAGGTGCCGGCGGCGTCATCGCTCCGCCGCCCGGCCATCTACGCCAACTGCGCGAACTGTGCCGCCGTCACGACATCCTGTTCGTCGCCGACGAGGTGATAACCGGCTTCGGTCGTCTCGGAGACTGGTTCGCATCCAGCCTGTGGGATCTTAAGCCCGACATGATCACGATGGCCAAGGGCATCACCAGCGGCTACGCGCCTCTCGGTGCGACTATGCCGAGCGACACCATCGCCGAAGTGCTGTCCGGAGCCGGCTACCTCGCTCACGGCTTCACCTACAGCGGCCACCCGCTAAGTACCGCCGCAGGACTCGCCAACCTCGGCATCCTCGAAAACGAACGTCTGATAGAACGCGTACGCGACGACATCGGACCTTACTTCCAGAACAAGCTGCACGCTCTGGCCACGCATCCTGCCACCGGCGAAATCCGCGGCGAAGCCCTGATCGGCGCGATCGACCTGTTACCGAAAGGAGGCCGCGCGGCGTTGAAGACTCCGCCGGTTCTCGGCGCCACGGCGGCCGCGCTGGCCAGAAGCGAAGGCGTGATCGTGCGCGGCATCCGCGACCTGATCGCGGTGGCGCCGCCGCTCGTCATCACCCGTGAGGAAGTCGACTTTCTTTTCGCCGCCATCGCCCGCGTGATGGATCGCATCGCCGAAGTTTGATCGTCGACCGAGCGTGCGTGGTCGCCCGCCCGCAGCGGAGTCCGGCACGATATCGAAGATGCACGAGTGCTTCGCTGTCTTCGCCGGACTGATCGGCGCTAACGCGTAACCCAGCCGCCGCAGACCGGGAACACCTGGCCGACGAAACAACTCGCCGGATCGCTGCACAGGTAGGCGGCGAACTCCGCGTCTTCGCGCGCGCCGACCAGACGCCCGAGCGGAACTTCACGCTTCAGGCGTTCCTGGAAACGCGGGTTGGCCTGGGTTTCGGGCGGGAAATACGTCGGGTTCTCGACGAAGTTCTGGGCGATCGCGTTCACCTGAACGTTGTGTACCGCAACCTCCACACCGACCGCCTGCACATATGACAGTTGAGCGCCGCGGGCCGCGCTGTAGGTCGAACTGCGCTTCATCCCTCGCAGAGCCGACGCACTGCCGATCACCAGGATCTTGCCGCTGCGTCTCTCGATCATCTGCGGCAGCGCCGCGCGAAGCAGACGCGGCAACGGATCGACCATCGCGGCGAACGTGTCTCTCCACTCGGCTTCACCTACTTCCGTCGCTGCGGTGGTAGGCGCGGGCACGCCCAGGTTAACCACCAGCGCATCGATGCGGCCTGCCGAAGCGACCACTGCTGCTGCCGAGGCCGGGTCCAGCAGCGACTCCGTGCTCACGATCACCGACGCGCCGCGCTCGGCAAACACTTCGCAAAGCACCGGCCCCATGAAGGCGTCCGCCTGCGTGATCAAAACGCGCTTGCCGGAAAGGATGTTGTTCGACATCTGACCTCTCACTGACTAACCGAAAATTGCCTAGCGCCGCCGCGGCGAACGACCCGTTGCCCGCGTGACGATCTGATAGCCGACCCAACGAAACGGTTCGGGAGGAATCAGCGGCAGGCGGCGCTGGTAGAACGGCAGATCGCGCCAGGGATCGTGATCGCCTGCGTAAAGATCGGCGAGCACGCGACCGGCCAGTGCCGCGAGCGCCACGCCGTGACCGCTGTAACCGAGCGCGTAGTAGAGGTTGCGCGCGGCACCGCCGACTCCCATCGTGCAGACCCGATCGAAGGTGACCGCCAGCGGCCCGCTCCAGCGATGCGTGATCGCCGCGCCGCCCGCGCCGAGAGCCGGGAAGTAATCGTGCAGACGTTTCTCGATCGCGTCGTAGGCGCCGTAGCAAGGCTCTTCGAGGACCGGGGAGCCGCCCATTCGATAAGTGTAGGCGGCGTTGCCGCCACCGCCGAACAGCAGACGGCCGCCGGGAGTACGACAACCGTAGGCGATGCGATCGAGGTCGTCGCTGAAACCTTCGTGTCCGCTCCAGCCCATCTCGGTCCAACGCTCGGCCGCCAAAGGCTGCGTCGCGACCACGTGCGAGTGCAGGGGCAGGATTCCCAGGCGGAAGTAACCGAGGCTCGGCGTATAGGCGTTGGTGGCGAGCACGACGCTGCGGGCCCGCACTGTAGTAGAGGTGCCGACGCTCAGCGCGACGCTGGCGCCTTCCTCAATGCGGCTCACCGGACTGTTCTCGTAGATCTCGACGCCGCGCGCGCCGAGCACCTCGCGCAGACCGCGCACCAGCGACGCGGAGTTCACGCAACCCGCGCTCGGATCGAGCACCGCACCGTGAGCACCGTGCACACCGGTAGCGCCGGCCGCCAGCCAGCGCAGCGGAATGCCCCACGAGTTGGCGAGCTGGACGCGGCGCCGGGCGTCTTCGGCACTGAGCGCGGTAGTGGACACTTCAAGGCATCCGCTGCGGACAAAGCCGGCGTCGAGCGAGGAACGCGCAGCGAGTTGCTCGACGATGTCGATGCCGGCGCTGGTGGCCTGGTAGATCCGCAGCGCGGCGGCGCCGTCGCGAGGCTCGACACCGTTGATGCCGTTCAGCACCTGGCCGCCGTTGCGGCCGCTGGCTCCGTTGGCCAGAGCCCCGGCCTCGAGCAACACGACGTGCAATTTCGGGAAACGTTCCAGGAGATGCCAGGCGGTAGAGACTCCGGTCAGGCCGCCGCCGATGATGGCGACGTCGGCAGTGAGATCCCGCGCCAGCGCCGGCCCCGCCTGGTAGGGCGGCGCCTCGTCGGGCCAGCACGACCGGTTGTCGTCGATTGTTCCTGGACGTGTCACGGGCGCAGTGTGCCTGTTCCCCGCCGGATTTTCACCAGCACGGGGACGCCGCAAGTCAGCGCGCGCGAGTCGGCGCCTCGCGGGCACCGCGCGGCCACACAACTCACGCGCAAGCGGTCTTGCGGGTCCGGGGCGCATCTGTCAAAAGCGCGAACCTGGCCTGCGGCGTTCCAGCCTCAGGCTGTTTCATCGTGCGGCTCGCCGGGAATCGGCGCCGCCGGGGAGAAACGCTGCTGAGCAATCTCGCGACCATGCACAAAGGCGATCCGAGAATCCCGGTAATTTCGGTCGAAAACGTGCACAAGCGCTTCGGCTCCTTCGTCGCTGTCGAGTGCGCCAACTTCGAGATCCGCCGCGGCGAGTTCTTCTCGATGCTGGGGCCCTCGGGCTGCGGCAAGACCACGATGCTGCGCATGATCGCGGGCTTCGAGGAAGTCAGCAGCGGCTGCATCCGCCTGGACGGGGTCGATGTCTCGGCGGTGCCGCCCTACCGCCGCAACGTCAACACGGTCTTCCAGCAATACGCCCTGTTTCCTCACCTCAACGTATTCGACAACGTCGCGTTCGGCCCGCGCAGCAAGGGAATCGCGGAGGACGAGGTCAAACGCCGGATCGGCGAGATGCTCGAGGTCGTACGCCTGCAGGACTATTCCCTGCGGCGCCCCGACCAGCTCTCCGGCGGCCAACGTCAGCGCGTGGCGCTGGCCCGGGCACTGGTCAACTTCCCGAGCGCGCTGCTGCTCGACGAACCACTGAGCGCGCTCGACCTCAAGCTCCGCCAGGCCATGCAGTTGGAACTCAAGCGCATCCAACGCGAGATCGGCATCACCTTCGTATTCGTCACCCATGACCAGGAAGAAGCGCTGACGATGTCAGACCGCACCGCGGTGATGAGCGAGGGCCGCGTCGAGCAGGTGGGAACTCCCGAAGAGATCTACCACTCGCCGGCGACGGTTTTCGTCGCCGGGTTCATCGGAACCGCCAACCTGATCCCGGTGAGCGTGGTGCGAAACGCCGGCGCGCTGTCAGAAGTCGAACTGGTCGGCGGCCAACACTCCGAGGTCCCGACAGGACCAGCCATTTTCTCACCCGGCGACCGCGCCGTCGTGATGGTGAGACCCGAGCGCGTCAAGCTCACGGCCCAGCGTCCCGACAACTCCGGCCGCTGGTGCACCGTGCCGGTGACGGTGACCGAAATAATCTTTCAAGGCCCTGTCCTGCGCTGCCTGCTGCGCGACACCGCGGGCGACGAACTGACCGCGCACATAGACGGCGCCGAACGCCCCCACGGTCTCACGCACGGTGCGCAGATGTGGGCGGTATGGGATCCGGCAGCCGTTCGACTGTTACCGCCGCGCGCAGGGAACTGACGGGGCGACGGCCCGATGCACATCCCCGACGGATTCATCGACGGCAGGACAGCGGCGCTTGCCGCCGCACTGTCGGCGACAGGACTCGGACTGGCGCTGCGGCAGGTGCGCCGCGAACTTGCGCCCAAGCGCATGCCGCTGCTCGGCCTCGCGGCGGCATTCCTGTTCGCCGCACAGATGATCAATTTCCCGGTCGCCGGCGGCACCTCGGGACATCTGACGGGAGCCGTGCTGGTGGCGGCTCTGCTCGGTCCCGCACCGGCGGTCGTAGTGCTCTCCACGGTCCTGATCGTGCAATGTTTCCTGTTCGCGGACGGCGGCGTGCTGGCGCTCGGCGCGAACATCTTCAACATGGCACTGGTCGCCGCCATAAGCGGCCACGCGATCTATCGCTGCGTGTGGCGCTTGCTTCCCGGCACGAGCGGACGCCTGGCGGCGCTCGCCTTCGCCGCCTGGTGCTCGACGGTGCTCGCGTCGATCGCCTGCGCCGGTGAACTCGCGTTCTCCGGAACTGTCACCTGGAGTGCGGCTTTCCCTGCGATGGCGGGCCTTCACATGCTGATCGGTCTCGGCGAGGGCTGCATCAGCGCGCTGGTGTTTGCGACGATCCTGAGAACGCGCCCCGATCTCGCCGCGCAAGACCTTTCAATGCGAAGCGACGGCAACCGGCGACGGCGCGCAGGCTACGGCTTGCTCGTGGCGCTCGGACTGGCGGTGTTCGTGACGCCGTTGGCGAGTTCGTTGCCTGACGGTCTGGAAACCGTCGCGACCAGACTCGGCTTCGAACATCGCGCGGCTCCGCCGCTCGTATCCGCACCCGCAGCCGACTACAGAATTTCTGCCGTGAAATCCCCTGCTGCCACGACCGCCGCTGCGGGCGTCATCGGAACCTTGGCGGCCTTCGGCCTGGCCTTACTGCTCGGCCGCACGCTGGCGGCCCGCGGCGCCGACCCCGTCGCGCCGCCGCGCCGCTGAGCCACTCGATGCGCTTCCACCTGCTCGAACACGCCCACGTAACTTCGGACAGCCCGGTGCATCGGCTGCCGGCCGAGATCAAGCTCGCCGCGACCCTCGCGGTGCTGATCGTCACGGTCGTCATGCCGTTATCGCGCGGGGGATGCTTCGCCGCCGTCGCGGCGGCACTGGTCGCGAGCGCCGCCGTTGCGCGGATTCCGGCCGGATTCCTGCTGCGGCGCCTGCTGCTGCTGTCGCCCTTCGTCATCGGCGTGGCAGTGGTCAACTCCCTGAGCGCCGTCGCTTCGGTGCCGTGGCAATTGGTGCTGATGCGCAGCGGGCTTTGCCTGGCCACCGTGCTGCTTTTGTCCAACACCACGCCGTTCAGCGAGTTGCTGCGCGTACTGAGACGGCTGCGCGTGCCGCCGGTGATGATCACCACGCTGGCGCTGATGTATCGCTACCTGTTCGTGCTTGCGGAAGAAGCCGAGCGGATGCAGCGCGCGCGTACCGGCCGGACATTCACGCGGCGGCGCGGCATCCACTGGAGCGTGCTGGCGAGCGTCGCCGGTCAACTGTTCGTGCGCGCCACCGAACGCTCCGAACGCATTTACGACGCGATGTGCGCGCGAGGATGGAAATGACCGCAGCCATCGAAGTGAAGGATCTTCACTACCGCTACCACGACGGCACCGCGGCGCTGCGCGGCATCTGCTTCGCTGCCGCGCCTGGCGAATGCGTCGGACTTCTCGGCGCCAACGGCTCGGGCAAGTCCACGTTGCTGCTGCACCTCAACGGCATCCTGCCCGAGACACCGGGCAATCCGCCCGCAATCTGGATCGACGGCGAAGCACTCTCGCGCGGCAGTCTCGAACGAATCCGGCGCAAAGTCGGCCTGGTCTTTCAGGATCCCGACGACCAGCTCTTCTGTCCCACTGTGCGGGAAGACGTGGCCTTCGGGCCTGAGCAACTCGGCCTTTCACAAAACCAGGTCGCGCTGCGCGTGCAACGCGCGCTGGCGATGGTCTCACTGGACGGCTACGAACAGCGCAACACGCATCACCTGAGCCGCGGAGAAAAGCGCCGCGTCTGCATCGCCGGCGTGCTGGCCTGCGAACCGACCGTGCTGGCACTGGACGAACCGACCAGCGACCTCGACCCGCGCGGACGGCGCGAGTTCAAGACCCTGCTGGCTGGCATCCCGGCGACCAAACTGATCGCCTCGCAGGACCTGGAGATGGTCGTCGAAATGTGTTCACGCGTGATCGTGCTCGATCACGGTCTGATCGTCGCGACCGGGCCGACTCTGCAGGTGCTCAACGACGAGGCGCTGATGCTTGCGCACGGCCTGGAACGCCCGCACATCCTGCGTCACATGCATCCGCACGAACGTTCGTGAAACGACGGCGTTGCCGTTGCAGCGCCGCGCGTCGGCGCCCGATTCAGCGCCGGACGACGAGCCCCACTCCAAGCGCGCAACCCGAGCGCGGCCGACCCCCTGCTTTCGCCGTCACAGCGGACGCAGGTACCCGTTCTCTTCGAGTTCGAGCAGCAACAGGTGGCGCAGCACCACTTCCTTGGCCGTGTGCGGGTGTTCGAGCCCGATGCGCTCCATGAAGTGAGCCGCGTGTTCCTCATCGACCCCGTGCGTGAACGAGCGGATCAGCGAGCGCAGCAGGGCGGGCAGATCCTCCATCAGCGCCTTCATCTCCTTGAGGCTGCGGCCCAGCGCCACTTCTTCGTCGGTGAAGTCGGTCCCAAGCGGAAACGTCGGGAAAAAGCCCTTGTTTCGCCAACGGCCGATCTCGGCGATGACGCGTTCGGGCCGATTGTTACGCCGATGTTTCGGGATCTCGTAGTGAGCGTCGATCTTGCCCGCCTCCTTCGCGATCTCCAGCAGCGAGTCCTGAAAGCGCGAATCGGCGATGTCCAGCAGAGCCCGGATGATCTCCTCGTCGCTCCTGCCGCGCAGGTCGGCCACTCCGTATTCGGTGACGACAATGTCGCGCAGGTGCCGCGGGATGGTCGTGTGTCCGTAGCCCGGCACGATGTTGGAGGTCACTTCGCTGCCGCTGCCGCGCACCGCGCTGATGCAGATGATCGAGCGCGCATCGGCCAGTTCGTGAGCCTGTGCGACGAAGTTGTACTGCCCCCCCACCCCGCTCACCACCTGTCCGTCTTCGAGAGCGTCAGAGACCGCAGCGCCCGACAGCGTGACCATCATCGCACTGTTGATGAAGCGCGCGTGTCGACGCTGAAGCGACTGCAACGGCGGATCGTCGAGCCGATTGATGCGCCGCACGCTGTCCATGCCGATGCGCGCGGCCTGCTCGTGCGGCATGCTGCGCAGCGCTTCGTAGAAGTCCTGGGGCCCCAGAAAGAACCCGCCGTGCATCACGATCCCGTTGGCGAGCTCGCTGCCGAGCGCCGAGCGGCAGACGTGCGCGCGGCTTGCCGCGTCGCCGAGGCGCGCGGGAATGCACTCGCCGCCGATCAGCAGGTGGCCGTCTTCTAACCGCACGGACGGCCGCAAAATGCCCCATCGACGCAGGTATTCGACATCGGCGGCGGTCAGGTCGGCGCCGATCACGCCCTCGCTCACCAGCGTCGCCAGCATGGCCTCATCCACCACCGTCGAGATCCTGCCGTCGTCGAGCAGACGTTGCAGATGCAGATCGTCGAAGACCTGGCGTTTGACGACCCCGCTGTTGATCAGATGCAGGAAGCCGTTCACGAACATCTCACTGCAACCGTACAGTCCCTTCTCGAAGCTGCCCAGACCGCCGTGGCGCGCGACCATTTCGCCGTCGACACCGAGGTCGGCCGCGATCTGCCGGTAGATCTCGTTGTGGGTCTGGCGCAACTGACATCCGTAGACGACCGCGTCGCCGAGCGAGCCGATGCCGATCTGCAAGGTGCCGCCGTCGCGCAACAGCGTACTGGCGTGGAAGCCGATCGCGAAATCGAGCGCATCCACCGACATGTTCGGGGTCGCGAACAGGGTGGTGTCGTAGTCCGGGTTGCGCACCACGAAATCGAACGACGCCGGTTCCACCAT
Source organism: uncultured bacterium (assembly GCA_903893315.1). Taxonomy (GTDB): domain Bacteria; phylum Desulfobacterota; class Binatia; order UBA1149; family CAITLU01; genus CAITLU01. Next base: position 106,160 of record CAITLU010000022.1, on the reverse strand, counting down.
CGCCCTGTTGAGCATGAACGGAAGATCCCGGTGGATCTGCGCGATGGTCACGAAGGGCCGGCCTTTGGCGCGCTCCTCGAGCAGCATCGGGACGATGTCCAATGTCACGTCGGTGTTGCTCGACAGACTCAGCATGGGGCGGCCGTCGACCTCTCGTTCGGCCACCAGCTGCACCAGAACGTTGACGCCGCGCTGCAACAGATCGCGTGCGACGAACGTGTAGTTGGTCGATATATAGGCGCGCTGCGCCGACCCAACGCCCTTCATGGAACCGGCACGGAAATAGAATTCGTGAACGGTGATGTTGCGCGGAAGTGCCCGCGCACGAATCGCCTTCATGTAGTCGAGTTCGACGTAGCTGCCGAAATGGCGGTCTAGGTAAGGGTCGAGGAAGCGCGCTTCGAGGTCGCTCGCGGGCTTTGGCTTCTCCAGCGACAGCGCCGTGAATATCGTCAGATCGATCGACGGATCCGCCGCCGCACGTCTGAAGAAGGCATTCATCAGCTGGTTGGGTTTGCCGAGCCCCAGCGGCGCTCCCAGCACGATCTTCTTGCCGACCACCGCGATCGCCTGATCGACGCAGGTTTCGACATCGGTGAACTCTCTGGGTGTATTCGGCACGCAACCCTCCATCGCGCGCGTCAGCGCGTCAGGTAGACGAAAGACAGAGACACTCCGATCGCGACCACGATCAGGCGCAGCACTTCGGGCCTGACGCGCCTGGCAAATCTGCCGCCGATGGCGCCGCCGGCCAGTGCGCCGACGGCCATCACCGCCGCCGCACTCCAGACGATCTGTCCCGAGAACAGGAAGAACACCGCTGCAGCTACGTTCACCACCAGCGAAATGACCTGTTTGATGGCGTTCAGTCGCGACAGCGAATCGTCGAGCACGGCACCCAGCCCGGCAAGGAGGATGACGCCGAGACCGGCGCCGAAGTAGCCGCCGTAGACCGAAGCCACCGCGACCACGATGGGCGCCCAGCCAGCGTGGCCGCCGACCAGTCCGCGCCGTGAGGCGCGGCGCAACAGCCAGCCGCGCACACGCTCCTGGAGCGCGAGAATCGCCGAAGCCGCGAGCAACAGGAACGGGACAGCCTCGCGAAACGCCCGCTCGCCGCTGGCAAGCAGCAATACGCCGCCGAGCAGACCGCCGACGACTCCCGCCGGCAGCAGCCTCCAGAGCAACGCTGACCTGCCGCGCAGATTCTCGCGCTGCAAGTACATCGCGCTGACGTGCCCCGGGCACAGGGCCACTGTGTTGGTGATGTTGGCCGCGACCGCGGGCAGTCCTACGGCGATCAGAACCGGGAATGTGATCAGTGTTCCGCCGCCGGCCAGCGCGTTGACGGCTCCGGCGGCGACCGCCGAGACGGCGACGAGAAGAAGTTCCGCCGGGCCCAGCATGGCGGCGCAGCCTACCTCATCTACGGGCCGGCACGAAGCGAGCGAGATAAAGCAGTGCGTCGCCTCGCGCCACCGCCGATGCTGCGGTAGAAGAGCGCACTCCTCGGCCTTCCTCATGCCTGCCGTCTCTTCATCTTCACGATCGTCAGTACGCAGCTTGATCGCTTCGCTGCTGCGCATTGCCGGACCGGTGGCGCTGGCGCGGCTCGGCATCATGGGCATGGGCGTCACCGACACCATCGTGGTCGGCCAGCTGGCGCCCAAGGAACTCCCTTTCCTCGCGCTCGGCTGGGCGCCGACCGGCGTGCTGCTGCTGACCGGTATCGGCCTGCTCGCCGGCGTGCAGATGCTCACCGCGCGCGCGGTCGGCGAGGGCAATCCGAAAGCCGCCGGCGCGGTATGGCGCAGGGGAATCGTGATCGCCGTTGCAGCCGGAGCGATCTTCGGAGTCGGCCTGTGGCTGGGCACCGAGCCGCTGCTCATCGGCTGCGGCATCGCGCCCGATCTGGCACGCGGCGCGACTGATGTTTCGCGGGTGCTGGCGCTGAGCCTGCCGCTGCAATTCGCGTACATGGCGTGCAGCTTCTTCCTCGAAGCGATACGGCGCCCCGGCGCCGCAACGGTCGTCATCTGGGTCGCCAATGCGCTCAACCTGGCGGTAAATCTCGCGCTGGTTCCGCATCTCGGCGCGCAAGGATCGGCGTGGGCGACCGTAGCGGCGCGCTCCTTCATGCTGCTGTCGCTGATCGTCTGGATCCTGCTGTCACCATCCAGCCGCGCGCACGGCGTCAGCGAAAGAAGCAGCGGCGCGCCGAGCTATCGCACGCTGCTCGGCGTCGGCGTGGCGGCGGCCATGAGCCAGATCGCTGAAGCGGGCGCTTTCTACGCGCTGACGGTGATCGCCGGCCGCATCGGCGCACAAGCCGTCGCGGCCTATCAGATCCTACTCAACCTGCTCGCCGTCGTATTCATGATGGCGCTCGGCCTTTCCGCGGCGACCGCGGTGACGGTCTCCCACGCCTACGGAAGACGCGACCTGCACGCCACGGCACGAGCCGGATGGATAGGCCTCGGACTCAACGCCGCCTTGATGGGAATCACGGCGGCGGCGTTGCTGTTCGGCGCTCCGCTGATCGCACGCGCCTTCACCGCCGACGAAGAACTGGTGAAACTGCTCGTCGCGCTGATTCCACTGACTGCACTGGTGCCGCTGCCGGACGGTAGTCAGGTGCTGCTGGCGAGCGCTCTGCGCGCACGCGGAGACAACTGGTTTCCCACCGCCAGCCACGTCGTCGCCTATGTGCTGGTGATGCCGCCGGCAGGCTACATTCTGGCGGAACGCTGCGGTCTGGGCGCCGCGGGCCTGATGCAGGCCATCGTTGCCGCCAGCATCCTGTCGGTCGGAGTACTGCTCGCGCGCTGGTGGAATCTGGCAGGCGGACTCGCGTCTTTCAGTTTCTTCTCTCGCAGGTGATCGCGACCTGCGTGAGGCAGGAAACACTGACGACGTCGCGACGGGGAGACCGTTCGCTGCGGAGATCGGCCGGGCCGTGAACCGGCGCTCGTCAGCCGCGGCGCGTGACGCGGGCCACGAACTTCGCCACCAACGCGCGCGACTCATGCACACCAAGCAGTGAAGTAACGCCGAAGTAACAGACTCCGTAGGGGCCGAGCACCACCGCCGCGAGCGGGATCGGTGAAAGGCCGTGACCGGCCGTGAGCTTGACGCTCCACGCCAGCGCCGCGGCAAGCGCGGCACCGCCCCACAGCGATGCCAGATACAAACCCGGCATCCCCACCGCACCGATGCGGCCGTGCAGTGTGCGGCGCAGCAGCAGGAACTCAATCCATCCGGCAATGCCGGCCGAGGCGCTGAGACCGGCGACGCCCCACTTCGGATCGATTCCCAGCGCGAGCGGCAAAGGAATCGAGCACAGATAGCCGAGGCTGGTGGTGAGCAGCACACGAATGACGGCGTAGCGCAGCGGCGTACGCGTGTCGTGCAGCGCGTAGTAGGTCGAAGCGTAGAGGCGCCCGAGGGTGCTGGCCAGCAGCCCGACCGACGAACCGGCGAGAATCCCCCACACCCAGATCGCATCTCCCTGACCAAAGCGCCCGGTCTGGAAAAGAGCCGCGGCGATCACGTCACCGAGGGCGATGAAGCCCATCGCCGACGGCACGATGAAGAAGGCGATGCGGCGCAAACCCGCGTCCAGACGCGAGCGCAGCCTGGCGGCGACTTCGTCCTTTTCACCGACAACGCTCGACATGGCCGGAAGCTCGGAGGCCGACACCGCCATTCCGAACAACGAGACCGGCAGCGTGTAGAGAGTCTGCGCGTTGGCGAGAGCGGTGACCGCGCCGCTCGGCAGAAAGCTCGCCAGGATAGAATCGACGTAGCTGCTGATCTGCACGACGCCGCGCCCGACGAAAACCGGTACGAAGTTGCGAACCACCGTGCGGGCACCTGTCGAAGCGAGGTCGAAAGAGGGACGCACACCGCCCGTAAGGCGCAGCACCAGCGGAACCTGCACCGCGAACTGAAGAAGCGCGCCGGCGATCGACGCCCACGCCAGCGCGATCGCGAGCCCGGCCTCGTCGCGGCGGCCGCCCAGGACGACCATCGCCGCGATCATCGCCACGCTCCACAGCACCGGCGCGGTGTACGAAACGAAAAAACGGCGATGACTGTTGAGAATTCCCAGACACCAGGCCGACAGCACCAGCAATCCGGTACCGGGGAACAGGACACGAACGATGTCGATGGTGAGGTCGCGCTTGGCACCGTCGAAACCGGGTGCAATCGCGTCCACCAGCACCGGCGTCAGCATTACGCCGGCCAGCACCAGCACCGAGGTCACCAGCGCGAGCAAGGAGCCCACCACGCCCGCGACACGACGCGCCTCTGCCTCTTCGCCGCGCGCCAGCAGGCCCGAATAGACCGGGATGAAAGAGGCCGACAGCACCCCTTCGCCGAAAAGATTCTGCAGGAAGTTGGGAATCTTGAACGCGGCGTTGAAGGCGTCGCCGGCGTCGGACTGACCGAAGTAGTGAGCGAAGACCCGTTGCCGCACCAGGCCGGCGATGCGGCTTAGCAAGATGCCCGAAGCAACCAGGAAAGCGTGACGGCCGCCGGTCGCCGGAGCGGGGGCGGGGGCGGAGGTGCGTTGGCCGGGAGCAGTCATCGAGTGAAGCGACAGCCTACACGAAGCGCCGCCGGATTACGCGCGCCGAGGCCGCCGCGAGTCATCTCCCGAGTTCGGCCATCACCAGGGCGGCGACTTCGGCGAACATCTCCTGGGCGACACTGCGCAGACTCTTGTTCGGCTGCTCGAGCTTGATCACCAGTTTGCTCATCACCGAAAGGTACAGTTCAAGTTCGCGCCGGCCCACCTCGGGAAGACGTTCGTTCATCAGATCGGCAAAGTGTTCCTGGGTATCGGCAACCTGTTCGAGAAGATGTTCTTTGTCCGCGCTGTCTTCGTTCATGGATGCTCCCGCCGCGCAGCCCGCCGACGACGAGCCGCAGCGCACGCGAGTGATGCCACGGCGGCAGGATCGTCGCAATGCCGCATCGCGCGTCCCGGCCCTCAGACCGCCAGTCTTGCCAGCAAAGCTTCGAGGTCGCGGATTCCCAGCACGAAATCGCCGGGCCGGGACAGCACCCCGGCAAGCACCCGACTCAGCGACGGCAACCGCGCGGGCTCGCCTTCGAGACCGGCCGACAACGCGTCTATGGTGTGGAACGGTGCGATCAGATCTCCGGCCAGACGCACGTCGTGCAGACGATCGCCGTCGAGACGTGCACTGGCCTCGACCACTCCCAGCATCGAGATCGCGCTGACACACACCGATCCATCAGGAAGCTGCTCGAGTTCACGTTGCAGCGCGGTGAACGCGTTCTCCTGCGCCGTCGTGACGTCGCAGCCTGCCTGCGGTTCGCCGACGCTCACCTCGCATCGCAACTCTGACGCCAACGCTGCCGTCAGCCGCGATGTCCAGTCGGCGGCCTCCAGAGCGTGCCCGGTCAGCGCCGAAAACGTGACCGCGCCGTTGAAAGCATTCCTGTCAGCTCCGGCCACACCGTCCGGATCGAAACGATCGAGCAACAGCGCCGTTTCATCGAGACCGCTTTCGTCGGCGATCTGCACCTGAACGAGCAAGGTACCGTCACGAGCTACCGTGAACGAGGCGTGAGCCAGAGCCCGACCGCCCGCCATCAGCAGGTCGCGGCCCGGATAGAACACATCGACGGCGCCGCCGCCGTCGCCACCGGCATGCGGTCGCGCCCTGAGTGCGGCCAGCACCGGACGCAAAGCGCGGTTGAGCACTTGATCGGGGCGCAATCTCTGCGCGCCGGGATCCAGCCACGCGACCTCGGGCACCGCCAGCGTGAGGCAGGCAACTCCCGGCCCCTGCGCAACGATGCGTCCTCCGCTCAGACGCCGCACCAGCCCCCCGCAGTCGCAGTCGCAACGCGAGTCGCGGCGATGGAAGCGGCCCAGACTCAGACCCGAGTCACGAGCTCTCCACAGGCGCGCCACCGCACGTCCCTGCCAGGCCGCGATCAACAGCGAAAACTGGTCGCGCGCAAATGTTTCGGACGGGCTCTCGATGCCCGCGTTCCAGAAGTCCAAGGCCCTCGCTTTCATCATCGATGCACGCGTCTCGGCAACGTTGCCCCGGACCAGCCGGCTCGAAGTCGCAAAGCAGCGGGGACCGTTGCGCTATCCCAACAAAATGCCAAGCTGACCCGAAGCTGGCTCGCTGCACACCGGGGAAATCATGGTTCGAAAGTTGAGATGGATGTTTCGCCTGTTGATGGTTGCCTCGTTGATCGTCGGCGTCTGGTACTCGATGTCAGGCCCCAACATCCGACCGGGCAGCTATCTGGTACTGGACCTTACCGGCAGCCTCGAAGAAGGGCAGGCCAACGGACTTCTCAACCGACTGCTTGGCCGTGGACGCAGCCTCGTAGATGTCACCGACGCACTGCTCAAGGTGCGACACGACGGCCGGATCGCCGGCGTAATCGTGCGCCTCGGACCTCTTGGCAGCGGCTGGGCCCAGACCCAGGAACTGCGCAGCGCCCTCTCCCTCGTCAAAGCCGAAGGCAAGAAAGTCGTCGCCCTCGTGGAAGTCGAACTCGAATCGGCGAGCAAGGAAATTTACCTCGCCTCTGTCGCCGACAAGGTCTACGTGGCACCCGCCGCAGCGCCGGTCTTCAACGGCCTGGCAGCGCACTTCACGTTCCTGGGCGGAGTGTGGCCGAAGATCGACGTCGCCATGCAGGTGGAGAAGATCCGCGAGTACAAGAGCGCGGGCGACGAACTCGCGCGCGAGTCGATGTCGGATGCCCACCGCGAAATGGGCGAATCGATTCTCTCCGACACAGAGAGCAACCTTCTCCAGACAATCGCGGCGGCTCGCAACCTGACCATCGCCGAAGTCAAAGCCGTCGCCGACCGCAGTCCGAGCAGCGCCAAGGAACTGGTCAGCGCCGGCCTGGCCGACGGCGTCAAGAGCCGCAGTGAAATCCTCAGTGAGATGGGCAAAGGCGGCGAACCGGTGCCGACCATCACCGACGACGACTACGCCGACGTACGCCTGGGATCACTCGGGATCGGAGACGGACCCAAGATCGCCGTCGTGCACGCAGCGGGCGCCATCCAGTACGGAGATCCGGGGCGCGGGCGCTCTGTGGTCGCCTCACACCAGATTGCCGAGGCTCTGCAGAATGCCGCAGCCGATTCTTCGATCTCCGCCATCGTGCTGCGTGTGGCGAGCCCGGGCGGCTCTCCGGCCGGCTCCGACGAGATATGGACGGAGGTGAGAGAAGCGGCCAGGAAGAAACCCGTCATCGCTTCGCTCGGCGACGTCGCGGCCTCGGGCGGATACTACATAGCGTCGGCGGCGGACCGCATCGTGGCCTCGCCGGGAACCGTGACCGGATCGATCGGCGTAGTGATGTTCAAGCCCGACATATCGGCGCTGCTGACGCGCATCGGCGTGCATACGCAGACGCTCACGCGCGGCCGCTTCTCACGACTGATGGATCTCGACAAGAGCTTCGACGACGCCGAACTCTCGCTCGTGCGCAAGCAGATGAACGACATCTACGCGCTGTTCCTCGACCGCGTGGCGACCGGCCGCAAGATGAAAAGCGAAGCCGTCGACCGCATCGGCGGGGGACGCGTGTGGACTGGACAACAGGCTCTGCAGAATGGTTTGGTTGACGAACTCGGCGGCCTTTCCGATGCGGTCCGCATCGCAGCCGCGGCGGTGGGCATTCACGACGCGGACAAGGTCAGGCTCGTCCATTACCCCGAATCGGGACTGCTCAGCCGGGACCTGCTGCGCACCGGCGCGGCGGCGGCCGCGACCGCATTCGAGCCTACCATGGTTCGCATCGCCGCCGACGCTCTCGAACCAATCGAAGGGCTGCTGTCGTTGGAGCCGGGCGTCCAGGTCCTGATTCCCGAACTGCCAAGAATCGACTGAGCGCGGTTCAGCGGCCTGTCATTGCGCGCAGCCGCGCGATCCTCTCCTCGGTCGGAGGATGCGTGCTGAACAAGTTTAGAATTCCCCGCCCGGCAAAGGGCTTGATGATGAATAGGTGCGCGGTGGCCGGATTGGCATCCATCGGAACCTGCTCGACCGACGCCGAAATCTTCTGAAGGGCGCCGGCCAGACTCATCGGCTTGCCGGAGATGCGCGCACCGCCTTCGTCCGCGGCGAACTCACGCGAGCGGGAGATCGCCGCTTGTATGACCATCGCAGCCAGCGGCGCGACCATCGCCGTCAGCAGCAGCACCAACGGATGCCCGCCGTCGCGCTCATCGCGCGAGTAACCGCCGAACATCGCACTCCAACGGGCCATGTTGGCGATCATCATGATCGCCGCACCGATGGTGGCAGCGATCGACTGCAGGAGAATGTCGCGGTGAGCGACGTGAGCGAGTTCGTGCCCGAGCACGCCGTCGAGTTCGTCCTGGTCGAGCATGCGCAGCAGGCCCTCGGTAGCCGCGACCGCGGCGTGCTCGGGATTGCGCCCCGTCGCGAAGGCGTTGGGGCTCTCGGTCGGGATAACGTAGCAGCGCGGCATCGGAAGTCCGGCCTGCCTGGCAAGCCGTGCGACGGTGAGCGTGAGCGGATGATCCGGCCCGCATTCGGTGGCTCGGTACATGGCCAGGACCAGGCGGTCCGAGAACCAGTAGGAACCGAAGTTCATCACGACGGCGAAAACCAGAGCGACCTGCATGCCGCCGCGACCGCCTATCGCTCCACCCATGAGAAGCAGGATGGCACTGAGTGCAGCCAGCAGGCCGGCCGTCTTGACGGTACTGTTCATGGCGATGCTCCCTGACGAGATTTCAGGGCGGATTGTAGGTCGCCGCGGCCGGGGCGCAAGTTATTGAGTATTTGGAAGACGCAATGCAGGTCAGGGCTGAATGTTCCACGCCGCCGGATTGGTCAACGTGACGTCTTCGACGAGCAACTGGTCGTGGAGAATTTCATCCGCGGTCATGGTCGGCGGACCCCACAGCCCCAGCGGACTTTCGCCGAAGATAGTTGCGTACAGTGTGAGCGCGGCGACGTAGCGGCCCCTGTCACTCGCGTGGTGGCCATCGCTGGCCCACAGGTCGATCTCCGGGGCTTCCATGGCGGTCTGCCTGAACGCCCACCCGACCGGAGCCACCGGAGCCCCGAGTTCGAAAGCGATCGGAATATAGCCGACATCTTCGCCGGGCTGCCCGCACAGTGAATCGTAGCTCACCAGCGGCTCCCCGGAGTCACGCCACGTCATGAAGAAAACCGTCTCGGCTCCGCTCTTGCCAATCTCGGTGTCGAGCGCACGGGCCGCGCCGTAGCGCGAATGGAATATCCCCAGGCTCTGCTCTTGCAGAACGACATAGTCCCAGCGCTTGCTGTCGATGCGCTTCATCGTGCTGGATGACGCAGCGTGATCGGCCAACGTCCACGTGCTGGCCGCCTTCGCTACGATGACGACATCGCGGCCGGAGGAACGTATCAGTGATTGCAGTTTGGGTTTGACCCCGGCGGTGAAGCTGTTGCCGATCAGCAGAATGCTGGTGCCGGCCTGAGCGCCGCAAGGACCGAAAGACACGACAACTGCGGCGAACAGTGCGAAAGCACGAAGCGCGCGCCGCGTTTTATCTCGTGAATGTAACTCGCCAATCGTGGACATGCGGATTCTCCGTACGCGTCCGAAATCGGCAAGGCAGCTTCGAACCGAACACTGTGAACATACGAAGCAGCGAAAGGACGAGCAATGCGCATGAGCAGTGCAGAGCTTAGATTCATTGAGAAACTTTCTTTGGCCATCATCAGTTTCTTATTCACGGCTTCTGCTTGGGGGTTCCCGCGCGAGCCTGAATTCGGTCGACGCCCCGCTCCATCGCGTCGCTGTCACCGCGCGCCATGCTCTGGATGAACTCGGCGGTGACCACCCTCATGAGCGCTCCCTCCCCCGCCTCGAGACGATCGCCGAGCGTGGCGAGTTCCGCCATCGACTTGGCGACCCGTACGGAGGCCTCGGGCATATCTCCGCGATCGCGAGCCGCCAGACCGGCGAGCAGTTCCCCGCGGACTTTTTCCAGAACCGGAGCGACGTCATCACCGAGCACCACGCGAAGCTCGCTCAGACGCCCGAGGAAACTCTCCATCGCCCACTGCCTTTCTTTGTTGGAATCCGCCACGCTATAAATGTCCGGTGCCTGCGTTGATTATCGACCGCGACGAGCCCCGAATAAAGAAGCGACGACAAGAGCGCGAGCCGGCGATCGCGTCATGACGTTGCACGGACCAGATCCGGCGGCATACGCCGAGCGGCGGCAAGCGCTGCGAACGGACCTGTCTCCCGAAGCGGACGGCGGCACGAACGGCGGAGCCGTGCTGTTCCTGCCGGAAAGCCCTGAAGTTGTCTTCGCCAACGACGTCCACTTCGCCTACCGCCCCGAAACCAACCTGCGCTATCTGAGCGGCTTCGAAGAACCCGCCGCGCTGCTGCTGACCGCACACGGCGGCGAAGAGGACGGCTTCACGCTGTGCGTGAAGCCTCGCGACGAACAAAGCGAAACGTGGACTGGCAGACGCGTGGGGCTCGACGGTGCCAGGCAACTCTACCGCGCCGACTACGCCCACCCTCTCGAAGAAACATACGAGATACTGCTCCGCCACCTGCGCCGCGCCGGCAAGCTCTATTACGGGCACAGCCGTGAGCCGCAGATCAACCAGAAGATCCTCGAACTGGTACATCAAGCCAACGCAGAAAGACCCAGGCGCGGCGGCGAACCGTTGGTGGTGACGGAGGCCGGGCCGCTGCTCGCCGAGCACCGCCTGCGAAAACGTCCCGAGGAAATCGCTTTGATGCGCAAGGCCGGCGAGATCAGCGCGGCGGCTCACCAGCGTCTCATGGAAACGCTCAAGGCGGGCGATCGCGAGTACCAGGCCCAAGCCCGGCTGGATTACGACTTTCGCTTCAATGGCTGCAGCGGACCTGCATACGGAACCATCTGCGCCGGCGGCGCCAACGCCACGGTGCTTCACTATACGCGCAACGAAGCCGTGCTCTGCGACGGCGACCTGGTGCTGGTCGATGCGGGCGGTGAATACGGCGGCTACTGCTCCGACATCACGCGGACCTTCCCCGTCGGCGTCGGTTTTTCCAAGTCCCAGGCCGCGCTCTACGACTGCGTGCTCGACGCTCAACAAGCCGCGATCGACGTCGTGCGTCCCGGCATCGCCATCGAGGAAGTGCACAAGACCTCGGTGCGCGTACTGACCCAGGGATTGATCGACATCGGCGTACTCGACGGTTCACTCGATGACTGCATCGAGAAGTCGAAGTACTCGCCTTTCTACATGCACAACACCAGTCACTGGCTGGGGATGGACGTCCACGACGCCGGAACCTATCGCCACGCCGGAGCGTCGCGCACACTCGAAGCAGGCATGGTACTGACGGTGGAACCCGGCCTGTACGTACGCAGCGACGCGCCGGCGCCCGAGCACTTTCGCGGCATCGGCATCCGCATCGAGGACGACGTGCTGGTCACGGCGGACGGCGCCGAAGTGCTGAGCGCCGCCGCGCCCAAGCGGCGCGCCGAACTGGAATCGATTCGCCGCACGGCCGCCGCCCGTTGAACCACCGCCGCTTGTCTTACTGACCGCGCCCGTCGGCGTTGCGTTCCAGGTAGGCGATTATCTGCTCCCTGTCGCGGGCGCTCAAAGGCGGAAGTCCGGCACGCGCGATCACCGGCTCCATCCTCGCAACCTGCAGGCGCCACATCGCGACCGTCATCGAAGCTGGTTGGTGCGGGCTGTGGCAGTCGGCGCTGCAGCGCGCGACGTAGAGACTGGCGACCGCACTGCCCTCCTCGGGAAGCGCGCGCGAGCAGCCTGCGCAGGCTCCTGCGATGACAGCCGCCGCGACGAGCACGGCCAGGCTCACCGGCAAAAAGCGGCCGCGCGACGCTTCTCTCACAGATCGATCCGGTATCGCGCCTCTTGGTTGGGAGCCTCGGCGACACCGACCTCGAGGGCCACCACGCAGCGCTCGTGCAGCACCGGCAGCACCTCGCGCAACTGCATGCACACGAAAGCCGCGAGTTCTTCGGCCGACGAATGGACGATGTCGAGAAGCACGCAGTCCGCCAGCGGGAACGCGAAACGGGTGCCGTCCTCGCAGACCATCTTCACCTGAGCGTCGCCGACCTCGATCGTGATGACATCGCTGCGCATCGGCACCAGGAAACGTTCGTTGAGCCGGTTGCACACGTCACGCGCGGCGCGCTTGATGTCGCCGAAGTCGATGACGTAACCGTCGTTGCCGACCGGCCCTTCGATGCGCACCGACACTCGATAGTTGTGCCCGTGCAGGCGCTCGCGGAAACCCTTGTAGGCGATGAAGTGGGCAGCGTTGAACTTGAACGAGTCCCTGCTGACGAATACTTCGTAGCGTGATTTCAATGTCGGGCTCCCCTGCTCTGACTCTGGTCCACGGTTCCGGATTGATGCGAGTACGGCGCGCACCGCGCTCAGGCCACCTCGGCCAGCGCTTCGTCGAAACGCCGTCCCTCCAGCAGGAACTGACGGAACACGGTTTCGACTTCGTCGGCACAGCGCGCGGCACCGAGCGCCCTGCGTGCTGCCGCGCCGCCGGGAAAGCCTTTAACGAGACAGCAACCCAGCCCCCGCAGCCTTCCCAGATAGGCCCGTTCTTCTTTGGCCTCATCCAGAGCGCGGCGGAAGAACGACAGCAGCGCCACGCGCTCGGCCGCACCCGGCACCGCCACGGCCTCACCGTGCGCGAGCGCCTGCGTCTGCGCAAAGAGCCAGGGATTGGCGATCGCGCCGCGGCCGATCATCACGCCGTCGGCATAACCGCCCTGAAGCCGTGCGAGCGCGGCCTGCGCGTCGAAGACGTCGCCGCTTCCGATCACCGGAATCGCCGCGCGACGCCGCACTTCGGCCACCAGGTCCCAGTCCGAAAGGCCGCGATACTGCTGCAGGCGCGTGCGGCCGTGCACTGCCAGCATCGCGGCGCCTTCATCCTCGACCATCCGCGCGACGTCGAGCGCATTGCGCGAGCCGTCGTCCCACCCCGAACGGATTTTGACCGTGAACGGGATCGACACCGCGCGGCGAATCGCGCGCAGTATGTCGCGAAGCAGGTCCGGCGTGCGCATCAGCTGCGCGCCGCCGCCGCGGCGTACGACCTTGGGAGCCGGACAGCCGCAGTTGACGTCGACAATGTCGGCGCCGGCTTCTTCGACCATCCTGGCGGCATCGGCCATGCGTTCGACGTCGGCACCGAAGATCTGGATCGAAATCGGCTTCTCACTCGCGATGAAGCGCAGCATCGCCATCGTCCTGGCGTTGGCGCGGGTGAGTCCTTCCACCGCGATGAACTCGCTGACCAGCAGACCCACCGACTCGCCGCTCGCGGCCTGCACGGTGCGGCGAAACGCGCTGTCGGTGACGCCCGACATCGGCGACAGCACCAGATTGCTGCCAAGGGTAACGGGACCGATCTGCAGCGGTCGCAACCAGGACTCGGTATTGGTCGTCATCGTCAAGGAGGCCACCTGAGCGCGCGGAGTGTATCCGAGCAACCGTCCAAGATCACCCGGCGTCGCAGCCGCGGCCCGGACCGCAAACTCAGTCATCATTCATGCCGGCGCGGGGGAAGAACACGGCGCGCGTCACTCCGTAGGGTTTGTCCTCGTAGACGAAGGCCTCTTCCACCGGAACGTTGAGCGCGCGGCATATTTTCAGGGCAGTGCGAACGGTGGGAACGATGCGCGAATTCTTGACGCGGTTGATGTAGCTCTGTGCCAGACCGGTACGGCGCGACAGTTCCATCTCGGTCCAGCCCTTCTCGTAGAGGATCTTCGAAAGTGTGGTCTTCACAGCGGCCCCCTTGCTTGCAGCATCGGAGCACCCTTAACGAGCAAGTCGCCCGAGCGTCAATGACAAGCACGCATGCCGGGCACCGAAACCGGCCTTCGGACTTCGCGCAGCGATATCCACGATCGTGCATATGCGGAGCGTGAACGACAAGGCCCCGGTCAGGACGAACCCGACCGGGGCCTTTCGTTCACGCTCGACGCGTGCGGAGCGGGATCCGCGCTAGCTCACGGACAACCGCCGACTCCGGGCGTGTACTGCGCCGCATGGTTGCCCTCGCAGAACAGCTTGGATGACGCCTGGGTGATGGTGCGGCCCGGCCCCGGCAGACCGCTGACGGAGTTGATGGCGGGACTCGAAGTCGGCGGGATGCAGAAAGCCGCAGCGCCCACCGGGAACTGCGGGTCGGGTGCGCCGACCGCGACGATGGGATCGAGGAAGCACGCACGGCGCTGGACCAGCGAGCAGGTGCCGGCATCTCCGCCCACAGTCTCGGTCGCACAGTCAGCGTTGGTGCTGCACCCCAACACGCCGGAACCGTCGGCCTTCACCGCGCCGTCGCAGCTCAAGTCGTTGGGACCGGTGCTGCACTGGCCCTTGCCGCCACCGAGATCGGCGCAGGTATCACCGGTCGTACACTGGTCCGGTTTTACATCGACACCGGCGCCGTTCGACGAACAGGTCGACACGTTGCAGGGACTGCCGCTCTTGTTCTGACAGTCGGCGTTCGTCGTACACAAGACTCCGCTGGCCAGAGTGCAACGGTGGATATTGTTGCAAGCTCCGTAGTTGAGATTCGCGCAGTCGGCGTTGGCGCTGCACGCAAAGTTTCCGCCCGCCACCGCGCAACTTCCGCCCAGTGGCGTGCAGTCGCCGTCGCCGGCGCACGGAACCTGCGTATTCGCTGAAGTCCCGCTGCACACCCGACACGGGCACATGTCGGTTCCAACTCCGCTGCCGTCGCAGTCCACGCCGGAGGCCAGCGAAGCGGTGCCGGTGCTCTGGGTCAAGGTGATGGCCAGACCGGCGCCCGAAACGTTCTTGCCGCTGGAGGGCAGGCAGTCGAGGCTGTAATAGCCGTCGAGCGCGCCGTGGTATGGCCCGTATGGAATCGGGAACGACTTGCTCACGCCGCCGGCGTCGCAGGCCAGGCCGCTGCTGTCTCCGCCCACGCAGGTGCCGCCGCGGAAACCGTCGCCGGGGGTCGCGTCGCCGTCGCAGTGCGGGCACGGATCCACGGTCGTGACGCCGAGATAGACGCGGGTGCGCAGCTTGGCCGTGATCCGGCCCGAACCCAGGTCGACATTGGCCGTGCCGGCGAGGTCCTGCGAGAAGCGGTTTACCACGCAGGCCGGCGTGCCTCCCGCAGACAGCGGGAACGGCGCACCGAAATAACAGTCGCAGGTCGCACCGCCGCAGTTGGTCGCGTCGGCGGCGAAGGGCTTGTCGCAGATCGTGCGGGTGTTGTTGGTGCAACGGCAGTTGCCGGGACCCGGATCGACGCCGGCCACGTCGCATTCTCCGCAACCGGGACTCGCAGGCCCGGGGCACGAAAGCTTGGCCCTGGTCACCACGGCGTCGTCGATGTCGGCGCCGTGCGAGATGCCCGACCAGCCGCTGTCGAGCGAACTGAGTGAAACGCAGTGGCCGAGAGCGACGTCGCAGGTGCGCGGCAGCGCGCAGTCCGCATTGCTCGAGCAGGAAATCGTGCTGTCACGCGAGTACAGCACCAACTCTCCCAGGTCCGGACACTGCGCGCTGCTGGGCGGCAGAGTGGTCGTGGTGGTGGTCGTCGTGCTGGTGGTGACCGTAGCCGTGAGCTGCAGGATCTGCCCGGCAAATTCCTGCGCTGCATCACTCGCGTCCGCGGACACGCAGTCGGCCACTCCAAACTGGGTGGTGTCACAGGAATCGAGATGCGCGAAGTTGGCGGCCGCGCATCCGGCAGCGATCTTGTCGTGGGTCTTGACCCGCGCGTCCGCGACGACCGGACTCGGGAAGTGATCGACCGCGCAGCCGTCGGTGGTCACAGCACCGCCTTTTTCGGCCGTGCTCTGACACTTGGTCACGTCCTTGATCACCGCGTTGTAGAGTTTCGAACCGTTGCCGCCGATGCCGAGCTGGCACTTGCTGTCATCGGTGAGCAACGGAGAGTCGGGGGTGCCGTTGGTGTCGCCGCTGAAGCCTTCCGCGTTGGCGCGGGCCAGGCAGATGATGCAGGACGTGACATCGGCGAAGTCCGCGATGGTCCCCGCGCAGGGAACCGGACACCCGTCGTAGAGCGCGGTCGACGGAGTGATGCCGAAGCACTTGCCGCCCGAGGCACCGACCGCGGTCAGCTGGGCCTCGGCCTTGGCAACAGTTCCCTTGGGATCGGCCGCCGCAATGCTGTTGCAGTCGGTGCCGGACAGAGACCCGCTCTTCGCCCGCGCTTTGTGGCATCCGGTAAGCGCCTTCAAGATGGTCGAGGAAAGCTTCCCCGCGCCCTTCTCGATGGCCCCGCGACACGCCAGCGTCGCCGCATCAAAACCCGCTGCCGCGGGCTGTCCGCTGCCAACCACCAGGGCCAGCGCGGCAACAACCGCTCCCAGAGTTCGAACGTTCCTTCGCATCAAAGTCTCCTCCATGTTGTTCCCGAAGCGGCGGCGGATCAGATTCCTGAGAACCGGCCGACTCCCTTAAGCCGCGCGACCCGGGAAGCTATACCTAGCCAATTGGCAGGTCGATTGGCAAGGGTACGAAAGCTTCGAGTTGCGGACCGGAGCCGGCGGCCCGGTGCGGCCGTGCGGAGGAGATTCGCGATTCGCGGCCGCCAACGCAAAAGGCCCCGCTGTTTCCAACGGGGCCTTCTGCTGCCGGCTCTCGAGAAGAGCCGCGCTCTTTACATGCGGCCGGTCCCTCTCGACCGAGACCGCAGCGGCCTACTTGCCGCCGGTGGCAGGGGTCCACAGGAGCTGGACCGACACCACGTTGTCGAGCTGGTCGGGACTGCCCGAACCGGTGTCGTCGTCGGCGAAGATGTTCTCGTCCGACACGTCGAGACGATACTCGGCGCGAACCACCACGCCATCCGTCACTTCGTAACCGCCGGTAGCGGTGAAGCTCCAGATGCTGTTGGACTTCGCGCCGGCAACCGAGTCACCGTTGGTGGAGTCCATCTCCCTGGTGAACGCGGCGCGCAGATCGGCGCTCCACGGCCCCCAGGTCCCACCGCCGTAGGTGGTCACGTCCCACACGCTCGCGTCCAGCGCGTTGCTGTAGTTGTTCCCGTTGTAGTACGTGCTCTCGAGGCCGTAACGGCAATTATTATAGTTGCCAGCCAGCACTCCGTTGGCCTCGTAGCGGTTGGAGTTGTCGTTTTCCTGGCTCCAGATACCGGCCAGGCGCAGGTCGAGATCGCCCACCGCCGCGCCGACGGCGCCGATGATGCCGTACTCGTCGTCCGGGTTGTTGATCGCCGGATCGGTGACATTGAAGCCGTTCACCACACCAAGCATGGTGTTGAAGCTGCCGGTCTCGGCCGAAACCGCCACGCCATCGTGGTTGATCGGCTGGTAGCTGAACGCGCGCGAACGGCTGATGTTGGGGTTGGCCCAGGGCTCCAGAACCTCGTAACCGATCGGGGTCGGCATACGACCCGCGGTCACCACCACCGGGCCGGCATCGACTGCGAGGTACATCTCCTGCAGCGCCAGGCTGTCGTCGACGTTGAAGAGGTCGTTGTCGACCAGCTTGGCGAGATCGCCGAAGTCGATCTTGGCGCCGTAGCTCACCGGGCCGCGGGTACCGCTCACGCCGAGTTGCAGCAGGTCGATGTTGAAGGACTCGTCCTGCTCCAGGTTCGAGTAGAGCTTCTCGTTCTCGCCGGTCGAGGTGTCCGGGTCGTTGATGTCGTACGTGTACGAGGTCGACGCTCCGAAAGTGAAATTTGGACCGTCGGTCGAATGTTCGGCCGACGTTTCGGCCCTGACCCCGGCAGCGCTGCCGACGATCAGCAGGCCGGCTGCTGCGAACCCAATAAAGTTCCTCATCTCGTTCCTCCTTGTCTTGTTTCCGTTTCCCAGTCTTTTGCCGTCTGGCGTTGCGGTCACACGCGGCCGAAACAGCCAAAAAGCGCCCCGACCCGGACCGCCAAAGTCCCCACCACCCGGGCAGCGACGTATGACGGCCCCTCAGCCGACTCTTGGTTAAGAGCCGGGAGTTCTTTGAAACCCACCTAGATTGGAAGCATCCGAAGGTAGAGCCCCCACCGCATCAATCCCCATCCCGCCGCCGATACCGCCCCTGCACCCCGCGCGACGAGGCACCGATCTCAATCGGTAATTCCGTTGCCGCCCGCAGGCTTCAGGGCACGCATCTCAAACAGGCCCGACGGCCAAGGTGCCAGCCAGGAGCACTGAGGTCAAGACTTGGAGAAGGGGTCTTTTGTTTGTCGGCGACGCACGCGCGGCGCGAACCCGGGATGAAAAACCCGGAGCCGGCATCGGCGCTGTCGTCTCGAGAGCTTTTTGTCAGGTTCTAGCGGCGCTCTTCGAGACGCAGCAACACTCGCGAGATTCCCAGACAGATGCTGCCCAGGATGATACCGATCGGCGCCGCGGACGCGGCCCCGGCCGTCAACAACAGGTGGCGCGGCTCGGCCATCTTGAATTCGGTCGTGTAGAGCACGTTCCCCGGGTACTTCTCCATCGCCTTGACGGCGCGGTAGTAGGCATCGTCCGCCAGCACCGCACCGCCGCAGTAGATGGTCGCGGCAACACCGAGGACACAGAGCAGCCGGCCGAGAGTTTTGAGGTAGGCGGTCATTCCCACGTCGTCCCGCTAGAGATCCCGCCAGAACACCAGCGGCAGGGACGCGGAGCGGCGGCCCACCCATTTCGCTTTCGGAACCACCTCGGGTTCGACGGCCCCGAAGCCGCACCTCTGGAAGAAGGCCGCGGCACGCAGACTCGAAGTGCAGGCGAAAAGGGAACGCAGGCGCCGCTCCTTGGCAACATCGACCAGGAAGTCGATCATGCGCACCCCGACGCCCTCGCCCTGAAAACGGGTGATCGTGTACAGGCCGACGACCTCGGCGACTCGATGGCCGGCGTATATTTCCGTTTCGAGCCCACAGACTCCTGCCAGGCGAATGCCCCCGAACCAGGCTCCATAGCCGCCGAGGAGCAGGCGCAGACGCTCTTCCTCGGAGCGCACCAGCAGGAACCCCTCGCGCTCACCACGGCCGAGCAACCGCACCGCCTCGGAAAAATGTTCGACACCGAGCCGAGCCACGGTGCAGTACTCCTCGTCCGTGAAAAGTGTTCCTGACCCGTGGTAGGAAAACAGTTCCTCCGCCAATCCCTCGGCGGTGGTCAGGTTGACCGCCCCGATTCCTGAATTCAGCGCTTGCAGGCACTGCCCGAGTTCGGCGGGTGACCAATCGCCGACGTCATCCTCACTGCGGCACAGACGCCCGAGTGCTGCCGCGTTGACGAAGGAACGGACGCCGCCTTGGACGCCGTCCAGACCGCCGCGCTCGTCAACGACGACCATCTTGCTGGCTCCGAGCCGCGCGGCCAGCACGCGCGAAAAGCCCAGCGCCCGTGGGCTCGAAAGCCCGCGCGGAAGCCTCACGTAAACGATGCGGTCGCTGAGCAGTCGCGCCGTGAGCGGCACCAGCGCAGCCGGATGGTTGGCAAGATCGCGACGGCTGACACGCAGCGGCCTGGCACTGCGCCGAAACTGCTTGCCCACCACGATCACGAAGGTGGGATTGTCCACCAGTTCCTCGACGACCCCGCAGTCCTCGAGGTCGCGCGCGTCATCGACGTGGAAGAGGATGGCCCGGTTGCGGAAATCCTTGAGGTAAAACTGCTTCTCTACGAGCTCGGGCTGCATGGCTGGTAAATGGGGCGCGCGACGTCTACGTCCCCGACTGCCATCTTGCAAATAGGTTGACGGCCCTCTAGCAAGGCGCATGGCCGTAACCACCGACCCGGCGCGGATCCGCCGCCGCCTCGTCCAGATCACCCGTCTCGCTCCAGCCCTGGCAGTGCTGCTCTGCTGCGGCGCCGCGCTCGCCGATGCGCCCGCGCAAAGCGGCCCGAGCCTGGCCGCCACGGAACCGGCCACGGCCGCCGCCCTGCTCGATGTCAGCCGCGGCGCGGTCGCGGCCGAGCACCGGCTGGCCTCGCAGGCCGGCCTGGAAATACTTCAAACCGGCGGCAATGCCGTCGACGCCGCAGTGGCCGCGGCCTTGGTGACGGGAGTGGTCAATCCTTCTTCGTCGGGCCTTGGCGGAGGCGGCTTCCTTGTTCTGTGGAATCGCGCCGAGGCAAAGACCCACACCGTGGATTTTCGCGAGACCGCGCCGCAATCCGCCGACGCCGAGATGTATCTGAAAGCGGACGGTTCGGTCGACACCGAAGCTGCCAGGACCGGCGGCAAGGCCGTAGCCGTGCCGGGCGAGCCGCGCGGACTCGCGTACGCCCTTGCCCACTTCGGGCGTCTGTCGCTGGCTCGCGTGGCGGCACCGGCGATTGCTCTGGCCCGCAAAGGCTTCGTGATCGAGCCTTATCTTGCCGCCGCGCTCGAGAACCAGCGCGAGCGCATCGCCGCCGACCCGGCTCTGTCGGCCGTGTTCCTGCATGCCGACGGCTCGGTCTTTCACGCGGGTGAGACGCTCGTCCGGCCCGACCTCGCCGCCACTCTGGAAGTGCTGGCGCGTGAAGGCAGCGACCCGTTCTACGTCGGAGATATCGCGGTCGGCATCGTCGCCGCAGTCGGCGCACGCGGCGGCACGCTGAGCGCCGCCGACCTGGCGAGATACCGGCCCTTGGAACGAACCGCGGTCGTAACCCGCTATCGGAACTTCAGCGTGATCGGAATGCCTCCACCAAGCTCGGGAGGCGGAGTAATAGGTGAGGCTCTCGAAGTCCTGAAAGCCTACGACATCGCCACTATCGGCAGCGACAGCGTCACCTGGCTGCACTTGCTCGGCGAGACCTCCAAGGCGGTATTCGCCGACCGCGCTGCCTGCTACGGAGACCCCGCCTTCACCCGCGTCGCGCTGAGCGGGTTGCTGGCGCCCTCGCACGCGCTCGCGATCCGCTCCCGGTTGCGCGCCGCCGCCGCCGTCCCGTCGAATGTATTCGGCGAGCTTGCGGCGACGGCGAACGACGGCGGAACTTCGCACATCTCGGTGATCGACGCCGACGGCAACGCAGCCGCGCTGACCACCAGCATCAACACCTCGTTCGGTGCCGCGGTGTCGGTGGCGGGCCGCGACCTCCTGCTCAACAGCACCATGGACGATTTTTCGGCGCGGCCCGGCGCGGCCAACACCTACGGTCTGGTGGCGGGCCGCGCCAACGCGATCGCGCCAGGCAAACGTCCCTTGTCGAGCATGTCGCCGACGATCGTGCTCGAACGCGGCCGCGTACGATTGGTGGTTGGTGCATCGGGAGGTCCCGTCATCGTGACCTCGACGCTTCAAGCTCTGGTCGGCGTGCTCGATTTCGGTCAGGACGTCGCCACGGCCGTGTCGGCGCCGCGCGTGCACCACCAGTGGCTTCCCGAAACATTGTTCGTCGAAGATGCGGTGCCCGACGGCGACAAGGCGGGGCTGCTGCGCCTCGGACACCGCCTCGCTCCGCAGACCGCCAGATCGTCGGTGCAGGCCGTCGAAGTCATCCTGGAGAACGGCGTCCGACACGTGCGCGCCGCCAGCGACCCGCGCAAAGGCGGCGCTCCCGCGGGGTACTGATCAGCGCCCTCCGCGCGACGGTAACAGCCGCAGGAACGGCGCCGAAGTGACTTACCTGTCCGCCTGGGCGCGCCGTCAGGACGTAAAGTCGAACGGATCGGAGAGCATCATCGTCTGCTCACGGCCGGGGCCGGTCGAAAGAATACCGATCGGCACACCGACGAGTTCTTCGAGACGCGCAACGTAGCGACGCGCGGCAGCCGGAAGCTGAGCCACCGAAGTCACCGCAGTGATCGATTCGGTCCAGCCCTCAAGCTCTTCATAGACCGGCTCGACCGCCTCGTAGTCATCCGTCAGCGCCGGAATGGCGTCGATGGTGCGCCCCGCCAGACGATAGCCCACGCACACGCGCAGCGGGTTCATGCCGGTCAGAACGTCGAGCTTGGTCAGCGCGATCGAATCGACGCCCGACAGCCGCACCGACTTGCGAACCACCATCGCGTCGAACCAGCCGCAGCGGCGCGGCCGCCCGGTGGTCGCGCCGTACTCGCCGCCTTCCTTTCGCAGACGCTCACCGAGCGCATCGTTGAGTTCGGTAGGAAATGGACCGCTGCCGACCCGCGTGGTGTAGGCCTTGGAGATGCCGACCACACGGCGCAGCTGTTTGGGCGCCACGCCCGCACCGTTGGCAACCGCACCGGAACCGGTGTTGGACGACGTCACGTACGGATAGGTGCCGTGGTCGACGTCGAGAAGCGCGCCTTGCGCACCTTCGAACAAGACGGTCTTGCCGCTGCGGATGGCGGTGTCGAGATACGTAGACGTATCGACCACCATCGGAGCCAGCCGCCGCCCGCAATCGAGCAACTCGCGGATCATCGCTTCGTAGTCGAGACGCTCTTCGGCCAGCATCGCTTGCAGATAGTCGTTCTTGTCGGCGAGGATCTCGCGCAGCCGCTTGGAGAAATGCTCGGGACGGCAAAGATCGGCCATGCGCAGACCGGTGCGCGCCGACTTGTCCTCGTAGGCCGGACCGATGCCGCGTCCGGTCGTACCGATCATGCCCTTGCCGCGCTTGCGCTCGCGCGCCTGGTCGATGGCCTTGTGGTACGGCAGGATGATGTGCGCTTCCTGGCTGACCAGCAGCGACTGCGCACCCTTCAGCAGACCGCGCGCGCGAAGCTCGTCGATCTCGTGCAACAGCACCGTCGGGTCGATCACCACTCCGCCGCCGATCACGCACACCGCCTCGGCGCGCAGCGCACCTGACGGCACCAGGTGCATGACGGTCTGCTGACCGTCAACCACCAGAGTGTGCCCCGCGTTGTTGCCGCCCTGATAGCGCACCACGACATCGGCGCGGCCCGACAGCAGATCGACGATTTTCCCCTTGCCTTCGTCGCCCCACTGAAGGCCGATGACCGCGACTGTTCTGGGTCCGCTGCTCACGCCGCCACCTTCACAGACGCACCATCTGCGCGCGGGTGATGTCCTGGAGCTGGCGGAGTTCTTCGAGTTGCTTGGCATCGAGCGGCGAGTCGACGTGGAAGAACGACACCGCCTCCCCGCCGATACGCCCGAGGACCAGCCCCGCGATGTTGATGCCGTGCTGGCCGAGGAAAGAACCGAGGCGGCCGACGACTCCCGGAACGTCGCGGTTGTGCAGGATCAGAATGAATCCGGACGGTACCGCTTCCAGATAGAAATCGTTGAAACGCACCAGACGTTGGATATTCCCGCCGAAGACCGCGCCTTCGATCACCTGCACGTCACCGGGGCCGCGGAACGTCACGCACATCGAGTTCGAAAACCCTTCGGCGCCGCGATTCTTGACCTCGACGAGCTTGACTCCCCTTTCCTTGGCCAGGAAAGGCGCGTTAACCGAGTTCAGCGGAACGTCCAGCACAGGCGCCAGCAGTCCCTTGAGCACGGCGGCGTTGACCGGACGGATGTCGAGATCGGCGACGTCGCCCTTGTACTCGATCTGCACTTCGAGCGGGACGCGCTGGACGAGTTGCGCGTAGAGGCTGCCGATCTTCTCGCCAAGCGCGACGAACGGCGCCACCATGCCGGCCATCTCGGCGGACATCGAAGGAACGTTGATGGCGTTGCGGATGGTGCCGTCGGCGAAAAAATCGCGAATCTGCTCTGCGACCGCGATCGCCACGTTGAGTTGAGCCTCGCCGGTGGCGGCGCCGAGGTGAGGAGTGGCCACCACGCGCGGGTGGGCGACGAGCGGGTCGTCCTTGGCCGGAGGTTCGTTGACGAACACATCGAGCGCGGCACCAGCCACCTGCCCGGACTCGAGCGCTGCCAGCAGGGCGGCTTCGTCGATGATGCCGCCGCGGGCACAGTTGATCAGCCGCACGCCCTTTTTCATCAGCGCGAAGGTCTTCTCTCCGATCAGACCTCGCGTTTCCGGCGTGAGAGGCGTGTGGACGCTGATGAAATCAGCGCGTGCATACATCTCTTCGAGCGTCACGAGTTCGATCCCGGCACGCACGGCCGCTTCCCCGGTGATGAACGGATCGTATGCGACCACCTGCATACGCAGACCCTTGGCGCGGTCGGCGACGACGGCGCCGATGTTGCCCATGCCGATGACTCCGAGAGTCTTTCCGCAGATCTCGGTCCCGACGAAATCGTTACGCTTCCACAATCCGGCGTGCAGCGTGGCGTTGGCCTGCGGGATGTGACGCGCCAGTGCCAGCATCATCGAGATCGCGTGCTCGGCCGTGGTGACGTTGTTGCCGCCAGGCGTGTTCATGACGATCACGCCGCGTTTGCTGGCGGCGTCCACGTCGACGTTGTCGACACCGATGCCCGCACGTCCCACCACGCGAAGTGACGTAGCGGCCTCGAGCACTGCGGCGGTGACTTTGGTGCCGCTGCGGATAACGAGTCCGTCGTATTCGCCGATGATCTTCAGCAACTCGTCCGCGGAGACACCGGGACGGTTGTCTACTTCAAGACCCGGCGCAGCCTGGAGGATTTCGAGACCCTGTTTGTCGAGTTTGTCGGAGACAAGAATTCGCGCCATGTTTTTTCCTCACCCCTGATACATTTGCAGAAGAACTTCCTGCGCCGCCGCGGGTCCACGACCGAGGACCACGTCAGCCCCAAGATGCTTCAGCGCCATTTCCACCGCCGCCAGCCCGACGATCACGTCGAACGTATCGGCATAGCCTATGTGACCCAAACGAAAAATCTTTCCCTCGAGCTGGCCCTGCCCGCCCGCCACGGTCACACCCATGACGTCGCGCAGGTATCTGGTCAGAACGCCGGCGTCCATCCCCTCCGGCATCCAAACACCCGTGGCCGCCGGACTCGGCGCAGAAGGCGCCAGCAAGCGCAAACCCATGGCCCTGACACCGCACCGCGTGGCCTCGGCCAGGATGCCGTGACGCCTGTACACCGCGGGCCAGCCGCCTTGCTCCTCGACGAGCCGATAAACCGCTTCCAGGCCCACGATCAACGAAATCGCCGGAGTGTAGGCCGTCGAGTCCTTGGCGAAGCTCGCGCGCGCCTTGGCCAGGTCGAAGTAGTAGCGCGGCAGGGTCGACTTGGCGCTTGCCGCCCACGCCTTGTCGCTGAGCGCGATCAGCGCCAGTCCCGGAGGCAGCATGATCGCTTTCTGCGAACCGGTGACCAGGACGTCGATCCCGACCTCGTCCATTCGCGTTTCGAGCACACCCACCGACGTGATGCCGTCGACGATCAACAGGACGTCGGAGTCGCGGGTGAGATCGGCGACACGCTCGACCGGATGCAGCGCCGTCGTCGAAGTTTCGCTGTGCTGCATCAGCACGGCGCGGACGTCGGGATGACGGCGCAGGGCCGCGGCCACCTGAGCGGCCTCGACCGCACAGCCCCACTCGACGGGAATCTCTGTCACTTCGAGACCGTGCGTGCGCGCTATCTGAGCCCAGCGCTCGCCGAACTTGCCGCCGCTGACGACCAGCACGCGGTCGCCCGCGCTCAGCGTGTTGGTGATCGCGGCTTCCATCGCACCGGTGCCGCTCGATGCGAGCGGCAGTACCGGCTGCCTGGTACCGAACAACTCCCGCGAACCTGCGGCAACTCTTCTGAAGATCTCCGCGAACTGCGGCGTGCGATGGTGCAGCACCGGTGCTGCCATCGCGAGCAAGGCTTCGTGCGGTACCGGCGTCGGGCCAGGCGCAAGCAGATATCTCTTGAGCATCGGTCTTCGAGCCCGAACCTGGCGGCGTCTATCGAGAGTCGGAGGGAGCCCGCGATACACGGCCCGACCTTGCTCTCGGGAAAGTCCCGGCCCGCAATATTCCCGCCCCGGTAGGATGTCAAGAAAGCGGACGACGCTGTTCGGCCCGTTCTCGCGCGGCTGGAAAGCCGCACCATTTGCCGCGCGACCCGGACCTTCGCAGTGCGGTATCCAAGTGCACACGGCAACAGTCCGAGCCGAGACCACGACGGAAAGAGATGGGACTTCGGAATTAAAGAACCGGCGATCGCCGCAGTAACTGGGAGTCTGCCGACGGTCTGCCGTCAGCGAATCTTCGTCGCAATCAGATTCATGAACTCCTGCCGCGTTTCCTTTTGCTGGAAAACGCCGACCAGAGCGCTCGTGACCACTGCTGAGTTAGGCTTCTCGACGCCGCGCATCCGCATACACAGGTGCTCGGCCTCGACCACCACTCCCACGCCGACGGCCTCCAGGACTTCGTTCAACGTGCTCGCGATCTGCTCGGTCATGCGTTCCTGCACCTGCAGACGGCGCGCATAGCACTCGACCATCCTGGCCACCTTGCTGATGCCGACGATCTTGGCGCCTGGAATGTACGCGACGTGCACGCGGCCGAAGAAAGGCAGCAGATGGTGTTCGCACAAGGAGAAAAAGTCGATGTCCTTGACGATGATCATCTCGGAGTAGCTCTCCGTGAACATCGCGTCGCCGATCACCGCACGCGGATCTTCGCCGTAGCCTTTGGTGAGGTAGTTCAGCGCACGGGCCACGCGATCGGGAGTCTTTTTCAGCCCCTCACGATCGGGATCCTCGCCTACCCACTCAAGAATGCCTCGAACCTGGCCGCTGATCGAGGAAACAGACACCGCTCAGTCCTCGGCTTCCTCGAGACCGACTTCGTCGATGATCTCGTCGGATTCATCCACGTCGCCGCCTTCGAAGCTCTCGTCGAGGCCTTCTTCGTCTCCCTCGAATTCGCCGGACTTGACCCTCTGGTACTTGCGGTAGTCGTAGCCGGTGGCCATCGCCATCAGCAGTCCTTCCATGCCGCCCTCTTTCTCGCGGCGCAGCACGCGCAGGCGGTCGAGGTATTCGCGGAAGTCCTGATTTATGCGCTGTACCTCGTCCTGCTCGCCTTCGAAAAATTCGCACAGGCGGGTGACGGCAAAACGCAGCGCGGCGAAACGCAGTTCGTTGGGGAACGAATCCCACTCGGCCAGAGACAGCGTGCGCAGCGACTCGTAACCGGCCATCAAAGCTTCGAAACGCTCGAGCGAATAACTACCCGACACGAAGCACGCAGCATTGACCGCCGTGGCGAGGTCGAAGACGTACTTACCGCGGCAGGCTGCGTCGAAATCCCCGAGACTTACCACCTGGTCGGCCCGCACCAGCATTCCGTAGCAATGCACGGTTCCGTGGATGATCCCCTTCGGGAGCTTGGTCTCGAGGTAGTTGCCGAGGTACTCGATTTCTTCGTCGAGGGTGCGGACGATCTTCTTGAAGTAGGGCGGAATGCGGCGGCGCACCGCGGCGTACGACTCGAAGATACGGTCGAAGCCAAAACGGTTGTCGATGGCTTTCTTGTAGCCGCGCCCCGTCATGTGGAGCTGGCCGAGGACGCGACCGAGGCTGTTGACGGCCTTGAAGCTGACGGTCTCGCCGTTCGGCTCCTTGCCCGCCGTCATCTTGTAGAGCACCAGCGAGTGGCCCTCGCGCTCCAGAAACTGGCGGCCGCGCCGGTCGCTGACCGGGCGAGGACTCGGGAAAGCGTGCTTTTCGAGGAAGACCAGCAGGTCGAGTTCGCGGCGAAGGTCGAACTCGTCTTCGAGGGAGCGTACCTGAAGCTCGTAGATGGTCTTGGCGACTTCCAGCGAGTAGCGCTTGTTGCCCCAACCGGGCAGCGGGCCGCAGCCCGGGCTGATTTTGCCGAGACCGTACTCGGCGGCGATATCACCGAGTGCCTTCTTGTCGAGCGCGAGTGACTGCAACGGCATCGGATGGCTCAGCGCTGTGGGGCACAGCGCGCGAACTAACGCCCACTGGGTATGTCGGCGCATCGCGGCAAAGTCAATATTTTTTTTTGCCGGGTGGCACCTTCCGCTTGCATCGGACAGCAAGCGAGCGATCAGACCCTGCTCGACACGCCGGCCCCGTCCAGCCTGAGTTGCTCCTGATAGCGCGCTATCTCGGCCTCGATCCTGGCCGCATCCCAGCCCAGACGAGAGCCGATAAGTTCGCCGGCCGCCCTGAGCACGGCGCCGTCTCGCTCTCGGCTGCGCAGGCCCACATGAGTACGACGCGAGAGCACGTCTTCAAGTGTCGATGCCATTTCGAAATCGACAGCGTGAACGACCTCTGCCAGCAGGTCCGGCAGATCCGCTACCGCTCGCGCACCGAGCCTTTCGTCTGCCTGGACGAGAGCGGTCACTTCCGCGGCAAGCGCGCCGTAGCGCGTGCGCAAATGTTCCTCACGAGTTTCGGCAACGGCCTCTGCAGACGCCCCGGCCTCGACACCGACCGCGCCGGGCAGAGGAACCTCGGCAGTCCGGCAGCGGCCGGTTTTGCGTCCGAGCCCCTCAACCACGCGATCGACGAGGAGTTCGGCGACGTGACGATGGGTCGTGAGCTTGCCTCCACCGAGCGAAATAAGTCCGGCCGGACTTTCGAAGATCTGGTCCTCTCGACTTACGTCGGAAGCCGAACGCTCGTCTTCCGGCGCCACCAGCGGACGCAGCCCCGCGTAGGTGCTGATGATGTCGCGGGCAGTGACATTCGCGCGCGGAAAGGCCCGATTGACCGCAGCCAGCAGGTAGTCCACGTCGTCGCCGTCCGCGCGAACCTCGGCCGGATCGCCGCTGTAAAAAGTGTCGGTAGTGCCGACCAGGGTCTGGTTCTGCCAGGGAATCGCGAACATCACGCGACCGTCGAGGCCGCGTATTACGATCGCGTCGCGGTTGCCGATGCGCGCGCGATCGAAAACCGCGTGAACCCCCTTGGTCAGTCTCAGCCGCGGAGGCGCACCGGGATCGTCGAGACGACGAACGTGGTCCAACCACGGGCCGGCGACATTGACGAAGGCGCGTGCGCGCACCAGCGTCGTCGCACCGCCCAGCGTGTCACGGACATGCGCAGCGGACAGACGGCCGCCGGCATCCTTTTCGAGCGCCGTAACCTCGGCGTGGTTCAGGACCGCGGCACCAAGTGAGCGTGCCGCAAGCACCGTTTCCAGGGTCAGACGCGCGTCGTCGGTCCAGCAATCGAAGTAGAGCGCTCCGCCGCACAGGCCTTCCACCGCCAAGGCGGGCTCGTGCTCACGCACCTTGGCAACCGTCAGGTGACGGTGCGGTTCCACGTTGCGAAAGCCGGCCAGCAGATCGTAGACGGTGAGTCCGACACGCAGTTGCCAGACCGCCACCGAATCGTCTTCGTAGATCGGGAAAACGAAGCGCTGGCCGCGAACCAGGTGCGGCGCCACCCGCGTACGCAGCAGGTCACGTTCGCGACACGACTCGAGCACCAGTGCCACGTCGCCCTGCTGAAGATAACGCACGCCACCGTGAACGAGCTTGCTGGAGCGGCTGCTGGTGCCGGAAGCGAAGTCGCGACCTTCCAGCAGCGCCACCGTCAAACCTCGAAGCGCGGCGTCGCGGGCAACCGCGGCACCGTTGATTCCACCGCCGATGACACAAAGATCAAAGATCTCTGCGCCGAAGCGGCGCCACGTCGTGTCGCGGTATGCCGGCGCAGAGGCGTGAATACTCATCAACGAATCCCGATCAGCTTGTGGATTTGAGGCAGGACGCGGGTATCGCGAACGTGACTCGATGCAATCGCCGCCAGACGCGCGAGCCGTTCCTGATCGATGCACCAGGACGGACCGACGGCCTCGGTAATCGGTTGTACGAACAGCGTCGCGCCGGGCGCCGCCGCGGCCACCAACTCGGCCGCGCGCGCGACTTCGTCGCTTGCCGTGGCCTGATCCACCGGCATCTTCACATAGAGTTCAGTGCCGCGGCACAGTTCGAGAAAGGTGCGGTGGCGATCCCAGGGCTCATCCTCGCCGGTGTTGGACGGCAGCTTGACGTCGGCGGAAACCACCTCGATGCCGGGCAGCACCGCAGCAAGTCCCTGGCTGATGAGAGCGTTGGTTTCGAGCAGGCAGCCCACCGGCGGCGGGGCCTGAGACAACCACAACGAGAGAAACTCAGCCTGCACCATCGGCTCGCCGCCGGTGATCGCGACCATCGCGATCGACGAATCCAGACGACAGCACTCTTCGACTATCGCCGCCAGCGTCTGCAGAGTCAGCGGATTCGAGAACGTCTCGTTCCTGCCATCGGGATAATCGACGCGACAGTAAGGCACGCGGGTCAGCGAATCCGGCGTGTCGCACCAGCGGCAGCGGATATTGCAGCCGGCGAAGCGAACGAAAAGCTGGCGCTGACCTGCGCGTGAACCCTCGCCCTGCCAGGATGCGAATACTTCGCTCAGATATGCGACCGGAGGAGCGGAGGTCATCCGCATCCGCATAGCACAACACTGCTCAAAGAGCGTGTGGTGAGGCGGTGGGCGAAAACCCGTGACAGCTCGCCCTACTTTCTTATTGCGAGGCGACCGCCACCAGCAGGTCGCCGACGTTGGTGCCGGTTGGACCGGTCACCAGCAAATCACCGGCAGCAGCAAGAGCGGGCTCGGTATCGAAAGCCGCCAGCGCTTCGCCAAGCGGCAGCCCGGCCGCATCGGCCCGACTTGCCGTGCCTGAATCGATGATGGCACCCGCGGCGCGGCTTGATCCGTCGCGGCCGTCGGTGCCGGCGACGGCGCAGACAAGATCGCGGCGAGCGGCCACGATCAGGGCCAGGCGCGCGGCAAGATCCAGGTTGCGGCCCCCGCGGCCGCGACAGGAGGCCGGGACACGGACCGTTGTTTCGCCTCCCGCCAGCCACGCGCGCAGCCCCAATGGAGCGCCGGCAGCGTTCTCGTCCTTGAAGCGATCAGCCGATCGCCTTGCCCCGAGCATCGCCGCCACGGCCTGCGCGACCTCCACGGCCGCAGATGTCGTCTCGCCGGTCAGAGGCTCGGAGCGCCGCGACACCATACAGCCTCGGCTCTCCAGAAACGCGACCGCGCCGCCAATGGCATCGCCGATTCCGGCCACGACCTGGAAGTCGACGGCCGGGGCCGATCCGAAACCGACTTCACCGCGCGCCGCGCTCGCAACGACCCGCGGTGAGCGCGCCATCACGTGCAGATGTTCGAGCACCCTCGGCGGCATCTTCATCGAGTGTCGCGCGACGATTTCGAGAGCAGCCTCCGCCGCGAGCCCGCCGCCAAGCGCGGCTGGAACCGTGGGCCCCGAACCGATCGCAGCCGGATCGTCTCCGACCACGTCGGACACGGCCAGTGTGCAGACCCGAGCAGGCGCCGCCAGCGCCGCCAGCGCCCCGCCCTTTACCGCCGAAAGACAGCAGCGCACGCGATTGATCTCGTCGATGGGCGCACCGCTGGTGACCAGAACCCGATACGCCACAATCAAGTCGTCAGGTTCGAGTCCGCGGCGCCCGACTTCAAACAGCGAAGAGGCTCCGCCGGAAATCAGGAAAAGCAGTGTTTCGTCCTTCGTCAGCCCCGCAACCGCAGCCGCGACACGCCGCGAACTCTCGATGCCTTGCAGAGTCGGCTCTGGATGTCCGCCGTAAAGAACCTCGACGCCGGCCGGAAGATCCGTGACCACGCTGCCGCCCGGACACAGGACGAAACCACGCGCGACCGGCAACGCGCCGCGCATCATCGCGACGGCGGCCTTGCCGACCGCGACAACCAAAGTGGACGCAGAATCGGCATGCAGATCGCGGCGCTGCGCCAGGTGGCGCGCCACGCAGCGGGCCGGATCCACGGCCGCGACGCCGGCCTTCCAGGCGTCCCGAGCGAGCGCGCGAAGATCCGGCGGTTCCCGCTTCACGACCTCAGAATGTATCGTCTTCGAAATCGCCGCCTGGATAGCGAGGCGTGACCCCGCTGGCGGACTCCGTGTGCATCGTACGCTGGGCCTGCTCGAACTCATCCTGGCAGGTGACGCACAAACGCGTGAAAGGCATCGCATCGAGACGTCCCGGAGCGATCTCGCCGCCGCACTCGTCGCAGTCCCCGTATTCGCTGGACTCGATGCGCGAGAGCGCGTCGTCGATCAGTTGCAACTTCTTGCGCTCACGATCGCCGAGCAGGAGATTGATCTCGCGATCGCGCTCGTCGCTCGCGATGTCGTAGGTATCGCGCCCCTCACCGGCCTCGCCTTCACGTCCCTGCTTCATGTCATCGGCGATAACGCGCAGGATGTCCTTGCGCATCTCGGTCAGCTTGGATTCGAACTTGTCACGATCGCGCTTTCTCATTACCGTTCTCACTCCCCCCGGGCTGCAA
The DNA here is from genome assembly GCA_903893315.1 of uncultured bacterium. GTDB lineage: Bacteria > Desulfobacterota > Binatia > UBA1149 > CAITLU01 > CAITLU01. The sequence goes on along the minus strand of CAITLU010000022.1, from coordinate 73,990 downwards.
AACGAGCGGTACCTTAATGACGCTGTGCGGCTTGGTCAATCGAGCCCGGGCAAAGATCGGCGAAAAGATCCATGCCGTCGCTGCCGGTGATTTCCGCTTCAACCAGGCGTCCCTGCAATTGTCGGCAATCTCCGCCGAGAAAAGTCACACCGTCTATCTCCGGCGCCTGCAGATCGGTGCGCCCGTAATAGTGATCTTCTTCACTATTTAGTCCGCACACCAGAACCCGGCGGCGCTGTCCCACCTGCTCGCTAAGATACGCGGCGCTGATCGGCTCCTGCACGGCCAGCAGGCGATCGCGACGATCCTGCGCCGTCTGCGGGTCGACCGGATGCGGCAGGCTGAACGCCCCACTGCCCTTTTCCGCCGAGTAGGCGAATACGGCGATACGCTGAAAACGGACTTCCTCTACGAAAGCGCACAGACGCTCGAACGCGGCTTCAGTTTCGCCGGGAAAGCCGACGATGAACGATGAGCGGATCGCGGCCCCGGGAACCCGTGCGCGAATACGCTCCAGGATGCGATGTACCTGTCCCGTGTCCTTGTGCCGGCGCATACGGCGCAAGATCTCGCTGTCGGAGTGCTGCAGCGGCATGTCGATATACGGCACGACGTTGTCCACTTCGTGAATCGCGTCGAGCGCGGCATCGGAGAGGGTGCTCGGGTACAGGTAGAAACAGCGTACCCTGGCCAATCCGCGGACGCGGCCAAGACGCCACAGCAACTCGGCGAGACCTTCCTTCAAACCCTGGTCACGGCCGAAAGCCGAAAGATCCTGCGCGATCAGGTTGAGTTCGACGATCCCGCTGTCCACCAGGTGTTCGGCCTCAGCTGCGACATCCTCGATCGAACGGCTCTCGTGACGCCCACGGAACGACGGAATGACGCAAAACGAACACTCGTGGTCGCAGCCTTCGGAAACCTTCAGGTAGGCCGAACCATCGGTCTCGGTGACGATGCGGTCCATCCACGCGGCCGGCAGGTAATGCCCGGCGCCGCGAAATATCGCGCCGCCCTCGGCCTCGAGCGCGCGCGGGAACTGATCGAGGGCACCGGTGCCCACCATCGCATCAATCTCTGGAATCGCGCCCGTCAGTTCGGCTCCGTAGCGCTCGGCCATGCAGCCGGTGACCACCAGGCGTCGCCCTTCACGCGCGGCCTTCAACCTGGCCAACTCCAAAATGGTGTCGATGGATTCCTCGCGCGCCGCCTCGATGAACGCGCAGGTGTTGACGACCAATACGTCGGCGGCTTCGGGATCCTCGACTATTTCATGGCCCGAAGCGCGGGCTCTCCCGAGCATCAGTTCGCCGTCGACCTGGTTCTTCGGGCAGCCCAGGCGAACGAGGAAAATCCGCTTCCCGGTCATCGAGATGCGTCAGTCACGGAAGTTTTCGTACTGGAGAGGCAGGCCGTAGTCGCCCTTCTTCAAGAACGCGATGGCCTCTTGCAGGTCGTCCCTCACCTTGCCGGAAACCCGCAATGTGTCGCCCTGGATGGCGACCTGCACCTTCATCTTGGTGTTCTTGATGTCCTTGACGATTTTCTTGGCGGTGTCGGTTTCGATGCCGGCCTTGATCTTGATCTTCTGCCGAGAGCGGCTACCGCCGGCGGGTTCGACCGGCCCGCGATCCAGCGCCGTCAGCGAAACGCCGCGCTTTGCCAGCTTGCCCTCCAGCACCTCCAGCGCAGCTTTGACGCGGAAGTCGTCGGCAGACTCGATCTGAAAGGCTTCCTTCTCGACCAGTTCGATCTTGGTAGCGCTGTCCTTGAAGTCGAAACGCTGCGCAACCTCTTTGACGGTCTGGCCGAGCGCGTTATCGACCTCATGCCAATTGACCTTCGAAACAACGTCGAATGAGGGCATGGGTTTGTCCGTTGGTTGGGCGGCTGCGTCGCAGCAGCCGCAGGTTAGTCGCAAGAGTGCGTAAGGCTCAGAAACCCGCTTCGTGATCGGTGATGATATCGACGCCTTCCGGCGGGGTAAAGGTGAAGAGGGAGGCGTCGAGCCCGCGGTTTCGCACCGGCTCCGAGAAAATCATGTTGGTCACCGAACCGGCGGGGTCGTGCACGACGACGCCGCGAAGATCGAAGGTATCGGCCGCGAGCGTCACCTCGAGATCGCCCTCGGTCTTGTCGAGCGGAGTCAGGCGGATCTTGACCGTCCCGTCCTCGCTCTTGTCGAGGCTCGCCCGATAGCGCTCGGAAACTCCCTCTCGACCGGCCAGCAGCGCCACCAGCCCGCCGCGCCCGAAGGCCTTGCCGTACGGGATCTTGTAGACCTGCTCGAGGTCGGGCTGGTAGAGCCACAGCCACTCGCCATCCCCGACCACCGTCTGGGGCGGCCCCTCGGTGTACTGCCACTGCACCTTGTCGGGCTTGGCGAAGTAGAAGCGTCCGGCGCTCTCGACCTTGGTGCCGACATCCGGGACCTCGATGGTCTGGCGAAATCCGGCCACGTAGCTGGAAGTCTCCGACCAGCGCTTTTCGTAGGCTTTCCACGCCGCTTCGGCAGCGACATCGCGAGCCGGAAGGGTCTTGGCCGCGGCGGCCGGCGCTGGCGCTGCCCCAGAGTCCGACGGCCGCGACGCAGCCGCTTCAGGGACTGTCAGCACGGCCTCACCGGCCAGAGCAGCAGGCGCCCACGGGGTCACGGCGAGCGTCAAAGCGGCGGCAGGAACGACGGCCGAGACGACGGAGAAAAAACGGGAGTTCATCACGCGGGCTCAGGGTTGCACGAGGAGAGGACAATTCACACCCCGGGCTCACAGTGAAGCAGCCCGAGCGAGGCAAAGGCACGGACCCGACAGCGACCGGACTAGAGTGCCTGGGCCAGCACCTTGCGGGGCTTGGCTCCGTCGCCCGGTCCCACCACGCCCTCGCGTTCCATCTGTTCCATGATCCGGGCCGCGCGGTTGTAACCGATGCCGAGTTTGCGCTGCAACCACGAGGTCGAGCCCTGCCCGTGCTGGGTCACCAACTCGACCGAGCGGTCGTAGAACTCATCGAAGAATTCTTCGCCTTCCTCGCCTTCCTCACCGCCGCCGCCAATCTCGAGAATCTCCATGCGGTAGTCGGGCGCGCCCTGACGGCGCAGGAAGTCGACTATTTCCTTGATCTCCTGATCGGTGACCAGACCGCCGTGGAGACGCTGCAGATGTGAGGTGCCGGGCGCCATGTAGAGCAGGTCGCCGTTGCCGAGCAGACGGTCGGCGCCCACCGTGTCCAGGATTGTCCGCGAGTCTGGGCGCGAAGTGACCTGGAAGGAGATTCGCGAGGGGAAATTGGCTTTGATCAGACCGGTGATGACATCGACCGAGGGACGCTGGGTGGCCACGATCAGATGAATGCCCGCGGCGCGGGCCTTCTGGGCCAGGCGCGTAACGGCAGTTTCGACCTCGCGGCCCACCGTCATCATCAAGTCAGCCAACTCGTCGATGATCACGACGATACGGGGTAGATGCTCGTGCACCAGACCCACCACCACCGTCTCTTCAACGGCTCGCCTCTCCCCTTCCTCTTCGACGTCGCCTTCTTCTTCGGCGGCCACCGCGACGGACTTGCCCCACCCTTTCGCCGCCTTGGCTTTCGCGGCCTCGGCTGCTGCCGTCTCTTCGGCGATGCGCTTGTTGTAGTCGTCCAGGCTGCGGACCTTCTTGTCCTTCATCAACTCGAAACGCCTGTCCATCTCGCGCATGACGTTGGCCAGAGCCGCCGCCGCCTTCTTGACGTCGGTGACTACCGGTACGAGCAGGTGCGGGATGCCCTCGTAAAGCGACAGCTCGAGCATCTTCGGATCGATCATGATGAAGCGCACGTCGTGAGGCGTGGCCTTGTAGAGAATGCTGACAATGTAGGTGTTCAGGGCCACCGACTTGCCGGTGCCGGTAGCGCCGGCCATCAACAGGTGCGGCATCTTGCCGAGGTCCGCGTACACGGTGTTGCCGGTGGTGTCACGGCCCAGCGCCAGCGCCATCGCCGACTTGTGTACGCGGAAATCGTCGGCCTCGATCAAGTCGCGAAGCCCCACCACCGCGCGGTTCTTGTTGGATACTTCGATGCCGACGCAGTTTTTGCCGGGGATCGGCGCGACGATGCGTACGCCGTGGGCGCGCAACGCCATCGTCAGGTCGTCGCACAGATTGACCACGCGGCTGACCTTGATGCCGGCCTCGGGTTCGAACTCGTAGGTGGTGATCACCGGGCCGGGTCGCACCGCAGTGACGCGGCCGCCGACCCCGAAAGTCGCGAGCTTCTGTTCGAGGATCTTCGAGTCCTGCAACAGTTTCGGTTCGTCGACGTAATCACTGCGGTCGTCGTGTTTGCCGAGCAGCGCGGTCGGAGGCAGGCGGAAATCGCTGCCGTCCGCCGAGAACACGAATTCTTCCTGCGCAGGCTCGGTCTTCTTCGACTTGCTCCCGGGCTTTTCCAGACGCGGACGCTCTATGGTCGGCGCCGACCCACCGCCGCGCATCGCGGGGCCGACCGGCGCGCCATCTTCGTCGCCGCCGTAGACCACCACCGGCTCGGCATCGGCGGCCGTGCGGCGCCAGCCCGAAATGCCGAACGAAGCGCTCTTGAACAACGAAGCGAAGCGGCGAAGGAACGGAGCCGCCTCGCGTAGACTCTGGCCGCAACCGCGCAACCTGCGACTCAGTGTATCGCGAGCCACGCCGATGGCCTCGTCTATGGCAGTGGCCAGAGCACGGATCACCTCCGACAGGGCGTGGCCGGTGATCATCATGAAGTCGAGCAGCAACAATGCGGTCAGGACCACCGCCGCGCCTCCGGAACCGAGCCCTTGGAGCAGGACCGTCCCCAGGAAACCACCGACCGCTCCGCCCGCCGACCCGGGAGCGACGTGAGGCCGGTAGACGCCGAAGGCCACCGACACCAGCAGCAGAAGCAGGACCGCGCCCACTCCGCGCACCACCGTCAGGCGCACCACGCGACTGAGGAAAAGCGATACCCCCGCGCTGACCAGTGAAACCGGGAAAACATAGGCGGCCAGACCGAAGCACTGCACCAGCGCATCGGCCAGGCTGAAGCCGAGACGGCCGCCGCGATTGACGTCTGGTGAGTCCGGGACGTAGGACAGCAGACACAGAACGAGAAACAAGCCGACCGCCGACGCCGCTATGGCCTCGACCTCCTGCAGGAGCCGCGACGGGTCGCGGCGGACTGCGCCTGACCTAGCTACCGATCCCATTGACCGCCCCCCACGCCAGCGCCAGCAGGCCGACGACCCAGCAATATACCGCGAAGCCGCGCAGGCTCCCGACCCTGATCGCACGCATCAACACGTCGATGGCGAACCACCCCGTGATGGCAGCTGCCAGGGGGCCTGCCAGAAGCACCGGCAGAGGTGCCCGTCCATCATCGAGCATCGCCACAAGATCACGCTGTTTCAGCACCACGGCCCCGGCGATGGCCGGAATCGAAAGCAGGAAAGAGAAGCGCGCCGCAGTCGTCCTCTCGATGCCGGTGGTCAAGGCGGCGAACAGAGTCGACCCCGAACGCGACACCCCCGGCAGCAGCGCGAGAATCTGCGAGCTGCCCATCAACAGAGCGTCCCTGACCGTCAACTCCTCGGCGCCGCGCCCGACAGCGCCGCGCCCGTGCGCCACGGCGAGCATGGTCCCGGTTACCAGCAGACCGCCGGCCGCCCAGAAAAGAGAATTGAAGGTGGACGCGAACCAGTCCTCGAAGATCAAGCCGAAAATCGCCACCGGCAGCGTGCCCAGCCCCAGCAGCCAGATCCAGCGAAAGCGCATGGCAGCATCGCGGCCGCCGCGGCCGATCAGCGCCAGCGTCATCCTGGACAGGTCTTCCCTGAAGTAGGCGAGCACCGCGACCAGGGTGCCGGCGTGAAGCAGGACGTCGAAGGCAACCGGATCAGGCGGCCTGAGCCCGAAAATCTCCTGAGTCAGGACCAGATGGCCGTCGCTGGAAACCGGCAGGAACTCCGTGAGTCCCTGGACGACGCCAAGAATGATCGATTGAAGATATGTCACTCGGCCCAGTACCCCGCCACCACACCACCACCACGAAGCCGCGGATTCTATAGTTCCATGACGTAGGGGACAACCACGGGGCGCGAACCACGCACGCGTCTGAAGTAGCGACGCACGGCAAGGCGCACCTCTTCCTGCAACTCTTCGCGATCGGCCACCGCAGCGCGCGGCATCGCCGCCACCGCCGCCGACACCGCGCGACCCAGGGCGGCCTCGTCAATCGGTTCGTTTTCGCTACCGGCCACGCCGCGCATCACGAACTCGGGCCCCGACACGATCATGCCGCTTTGCCGGGCGACCCCGAGCACCACCATAACCATGCCGTCCTTTGAGATGTTGCGGCGGTCGCGAATGACGGCCTCGTCGATCGAGCCGATGACCTCACCGTCGATCAACAGCCGGCCCGTAGTCACCGACCCGTTCTTGCGCGCTCCGCGCCCGTCAATTTCGAGCACGTCACCGTCGAGCAGGCGGATACAGTTTTCCTCGGCAACGCCGCTGTCGGCGGCGAGGTGCGCGTGGTGCAGCAGGTTTCGGTACTCGCCGTGCACCGGCACAAAGAACTCGGGACGAACCAGTTCGATCATCTCCTTCAGTTCGTCGCGATAGGCGTGACCGGAAACGTGGGCCCGCGACCTGCGCGGATAATAGACGTCGCACCCCACGCGGTAGAGCTGGTTCACGATGGCGCCGACAGCGCGGTCATTGCCTGGAATCACCTTCGACGAAAAAATCACCGCGTCGCCGCGGCCGGGAGTGACATCGCGCATTTCCAGAAAGGCCAGACGCGTAAGTCCCGAGCGCGGTTCGCCCTGAGAACCCGTCACCAGATAACAAACCTTGCCCGGCGGCATCTTGGCCGCCTCGCGGGTGTCCACCAGCAATCCCGGCGGAAAGCGCAGGTGTCCGGTTTCGGTGGCAAGACTTGCATTGCCTTCCATGCGCCGGCCCAGGATCGCGAGCTTGCGGCCGAACTGCTCGGCCAGCGAAATCACCGCCGCGACACGGTGGATGTGCGACGCGAAAGTGGTGACGAACACCCGGCCGCGCGTGGCGGCGAACATCGGCTCCAACCATCCGCGCACCAGGCGCTCGGATCCGCTCGTGCCGTCGTTTTCTATGTTCGTGGAATCGGAGAGCAGCAGCTTCACGCCTTCGTCACCGAGAGCGCGGAAGCGTTCCTTCGCAAAGGCGCGACCATCGATCGGTGTCGGATCGATCTTGAAGTCACCGGTGTGAATCACCGTCTCGCCCTGGCTTCGAATCGCGAGCGAACAGGCATCGACGATACTGTGCGTGACCGGCAGCGCCTCGATCTCGAAACCCGCCACGTTGAAGCGGTCGCCGTCACCGTAGATTTCGAGGCGACCGCTACGGCCACCGGCTTTGTCGGCAAGACGCTCGTTGATGAGACCGGCGGTGAAGCGCGTCGCGAACACCGGAACGTCGAAGTCGCCCCAGACGTACGGAAGCGCGCCGATGTGATCCTCGTGCCCGTGAGTGAAGACGAAGCCCTTGAAACGGTCGCCGAGTTCACGAAGGTAGGCAAGATCGGGGATCACCAGGTCGATCCCCATCATGTGGTCTTCGGGGAACATCACCCCGCAATCGATCGCGATGGCCTCGTCGCCGCGCTCGAGAACCATGCAGTTGAGGCCGAACTCGCCGAGCCCTCCCAGCGGAATCACTCGAAGCGGCGCGCGTGAAGCCATGGGCCTGTTTGGCTCAGGCGGCCTTCGAGGTCGAACCGGGCCCCTCGATGCCGGCAAGCAGAGCCTCGATCTCGTCTCGCACACGATCGGTAAGGGAACCGGCATCGGCCGCGCTCAATGCGTCGGTCGCTATCGGCTTTCCGATGGCGATCCGGATCGTTCCGGGAGCGGACACCAGCGAGAGGTTGGGAAGACAGGTCTCAGATCCCGACACGGCCACCGGCACCACCGCCAGCCCGGAACTGATCGCGAACGCGGCGCCGCCTTTCTTGAAAGGCAGCAGTTGCCGGGTCGAAGAACGGTGACCTTCGGGGAAGAAGCATATCAGCACACCGTCGTCCTGACAGTGACGGCGAAGCTCCTCGACCGCCGAGGCCGGATCGCTGCGGTCGATGAAGATCTGCCCGGTCATTTCCAGAGTGCGCCCGAGCACGGGAATCTTGCGCAATTCCTTTTTCGAGACCCAGCGCGTGACACGCGGGAACAAGGCGACGCCGATCGCCGGCGGGTCAAGCTGGCTGCGGTGATTGGCCAGAATCACGTAGCGGGCGTCCGGAGCGAGGTTTTCGAGACCTTCAACTTCGAGCTTCGCCCCGAAGATACTCAGAATCCCGCGAATCCACACCCCGGCCACGGGATAGTAATCGAAGGTTCCCGGGCGCAGCGCCGCCGTGAGCGTGACCAGCGAAAGCCACACGCCGCTGTGCACGAAGACCGTGAGAAGTCTCGCGTAGGCGACGGTGATTCGCAGCATGTTGCGCAGCTTGTCTCGCACGTTGAAGCCAGACTCCAGTCTCAACCTAGCACGGATCAGTCATTGACTCGGCCCGGGGCCGGCTCTAGCCTCGCCGCGAATTCAAGCACGCACAGCGCACGAGAGGACATCATGGCATCACTAAACAAGGTCATGGTTCTTGGCAACCTCGGCCAGGATCCCGAACTTCGGCACACTGCCAACGGTAAATCGGTAGCCACGCTGCGCATTGCTACCAACGAATCGTGGGTCGACGCCAGCGGACAGCGCCAGGAACACGTCGAATGGCACAGCGTAGTGGTGTGGGGAAAGCAGGCTGAGAACTGCAAGCAATACCTCAGCAAAGGCCGCACGGCCTTCGTCGAAGGACGCCTGCAAACCCGCAAGTGGCAGGACAAGAGCGGCAACGACCGCTACACCACCGAAATCGTAGCCGACCGCGTGCAATTCATCGGCGGCCGCGGCGGTGAAGGCGGCGGCCGCAGCGACGACGGCGGCGGCAGCGGCGGCGGCAACTACGGCGGCGAACAGCCAGCCCCACCCGAAGACGACATCCCCTTCTAGTCCATCTCTCCACACATCCTCGACGCCCCGCACTTTTCCCCGCGGGGCGTTGAGAGTGGGTCGCATGCAAGCCGGCCGCGCAGTCCGCGAACGAAGGCGTGCCGGAGGCACGTCGCAGTGAGCGGCAAGCGGACGGCGCAGCAGACGGCCCGCTATCGACGCCACGCCCCGGCACGGTCACCAGCCGTTGTCGGCAAACGACCAATACTTCGTACGGCCTACGACCACGTGATCGAGCACCGCAATACCCATCACTTCACCGGCACGGCGAAGTCGTTCGGTGATGCGCCGATCCTCGGCACTCGGCGTAGGATCGCCGCTCGGATGGTTGTGCACGAACAGCACCGCTGCCGCCGCTTCCCTTACCGCCGGGCGAAACGCTTCACGCGGATGGACCAGCGAGGCACCGAGCGATCCCTGCGAGATCCTTACCTTGCCCATCACGCGGTTCTTGCCGTCGAGCAGCACCCCGTAAAAACTCTCGCGCTTCTCGTCGGCCAGCAACGGACCGAAGTGAGCGTGCACAGCAGCCGAAGACGACAGCACACTGCCGGGATCCAGTTTTTCGACGTGGACGCGGCGGGCCAGTTCGCCGACGGCGTGGAGCTGGGCTGCACGCGCCTGCCCTACTCCCGCTATGCAAGCCAACTCGGCAATCGGCGCGCCGATCACGCCGCGCATGTCGTCGAACGCGGCGAGCAGAGAACGTGCCACTGCCAGAGCGGTTCCGGCCCGGCGATGGCCGGTGCCGAGAACCAGCGCGAGAATCTCTCCGTCGCTCAGAACCGAAGCTCCCAGTTCCAGCAGACGCTCGCGCGGCCTCTCGCTCTGAGGCCAGGCCAGCGGTGACGAATCACTGGCGTGAGTCGCGCCGTTGACGCTACCGCGATCGACCGGCGTATCGTTCGAGCCGGCAGCGGCGCCGGAGCCACAAAGGCCTGACTTCCGCGAGACTGAGTCGTTGTTCATGCACGCAGCGTAAACCGCGCTGGCGCCGTGCGTCAGAGCCGATCTGTAATGACTTCAGGAAACTCTTCCCACGCCTGCCGGCATGGAACAAAGCTACTCACCTTCGCGACGAAAGTGCCCGCTGCGCCCGCCGCTCTTCTCCACCAGACGCACGTCGGTGAGCGTCATCTTCTTGTCGATCGCCTTGCACATGTCGTAGACGGTGAGCCCGGCGATCGCCACCGCGGTGAGCGCCTCCATCTCTGCGCCGGTACGCGCCGATACCGCCACGCGCGCCTCGATTTCGAGAACTCCCGCTTCGCCGGTGGCGGCGAACGAAACCTCCACCGAAGACAGCGGCAGCGCATGGCACAGCGGGATCAGCTCGGGCGTTTTCTTGGCGGCAAGAATCGCGGCGGTGCGCGCCACCGCGAGCACATCGCCCTTCGGGAGATCGCCCTGGAGAATACGCGCCAGCGTATCGGCGCTGGTCCTGAGCCTGCCGCGTGCGGTCGCGCGCCTCTCGGTCACGTCCTTGCCGCCGACATCGACCATGCGGGCGCGGCCTTTCTCATCGAGATGGGTGAAATCCGACATGGTTTGCATGCCTCCGGTGTGTTTCTTATACGGATCGCGCTCGCACAGATAGCCGACCTGCGACTTGGCGTGAGCATATTTCGAGCAGTCCGGTGAGACGACGATGGCGACACAGCACCACAAAGTGATCATTCTCGGTTCGGGACCTGCCGGCCTGACCGCGGCCATGTACGCGGCACGCGCCAACCTCGGCCCGTTGGTCGTCGAGGGTACCCAGCCGGGCGGCCAGCTCACCATCACCACCGAAGTCGAAAACTTTCCCGGCTATCCCCAAGGCGTGATGGGGCCCGACATGATGGCGCAGTTCCGCGAACAGGCGGCCCGCTTCGGTACTCGATTCGCAACCGGCGACATCGAGTCGGTCGATCTGTCCAGGCGACCGTTCACGCTGCATGGCGGCGACACCGACTTCACTTGCGATGCATTGATCGTCTCTACCGGTGCCACCGCCAGGCTGCTCGGTATTCCCTCCGAAAAAACCTTGATGGGCCACGGCGTCTCGGCCTGCGCAACCTGCGACGGATTCTTCTACAAGGGAAAGAAAGTGCTGGTGGTCGGCGGCGGTGATTCGGCGATGGAAGAAGCCAACTTCCTGACCAAGTTCGCCAGCTCGGTCACGCTCATCCACCGCCGCGAAGAGTTCCGCGCATCCAAGATCATGCTCGATCGCGCGCGCGCCAACCCGAAGACCGCGTTCATGCTCAACACCACCATCGATGAAATCATCGGCGAGCCAGGCGCCGGAGTGCGCGGCGTGAGACTTCGCAACACGGCCACCGGAGCCATTTCGGAGATGGCCTGTGACGGCGTGTTCATGGCCATCGGTCACGCGCCCAACACCGGAATCTTCGAAGGCAAGCTCGACCTCGATTCCAAAGGCTACATCGCCACCAGGCCCGGCCGCACCTACACCAGCGTCGAAGGTGTATTCGCCTGCGGCGACGTGCAGGACAGCATCTATCGTCAGGCGATCACCGCTGCCGGAAGCGGCTGCATGGCGGCTATCGACACCGAGCGCTGGCTCGAGGAGCAGCACGGATAGTGTCCAGACTCCACGATCTCGCCAGCGTACACTCTCGCAGTCGCGACGCGCTGACAGTTTTTCGCCCGGCACCCGTCTCGATCATTAGCGACAACGGGCGCGCGTCTTCTTGAAAGGCCCCGCGCCGTTTCCCCACCTCACGCTTTCGCGACGCGCGAAGAAAGCCGGCGTGCGCGCGTTGACCCGCTGCCTGCCCGCTCTCTACCGTGCATACATGGTCCTGGTCTACGCGACCGGCCGCGTCGATGATTCGGCCACCCGCGAGCTGATCGCCCGACATCGTGCAGGCGAACGCATCGTACTGTTGATGCTGCACCAGGACGTGTTCGTCGCGCCGTGGTTCCTGCGCGGTCTGCCGGTGTGCGGACTAGCCGCCATCGGTGACGCCGGCGACATCATCGCGGCAGCGATGGACTCGCTCGGGCACACGGCGGTACGCGGCGGGACCAGCGAAAGAGCCAGCCGTCGGCGCGCGCTCGGCGGACTGCGCGAAATGATTCGCTACGGAAAAGCGCGCACACGAGAGGGCTTCGTGATGGCGCTCACTCCCGACGGTTCTTACGGCCCACCCGGCGCGTGCAAACCCGGCTTCGGGTTGCTGGCTCTCGAAACCGGCGCAGAACTGTGGTGCATCAAGATTCGCGCAAGCCGCGCGCTTTACGCGCCGACCTGGGATCGCACGATGATACCGCTGCCCTTCGCCGCCCTGACCGCCGAGATGAGCGGACCGTTCCAGGTCGCAGCCCACACCGACGCGAACGCTCTGGAAATCATCCGCCGCAACGTCGAGACGCGGCTGCATGAACTTCATCGCGAAGCATTCGACAGCATCGGTCGCGCGCCGGTACCCGAAATGAAGAACTTGGAGAGAGCGGCACCGAGGAGCTGGACCCCGAGCTAGCGCCTCGACATCGAGCCTCCAGATTACGCCGCAGCATTCCTTCAAGTCGCGGCAGCAAGATACTGCTGACGCACCTGGATCACTCCCGCACGCAGACGCCGCGTTCGGCGAGGTAGCGCTTCACTTCGGTGATCGTGTACTCACCGTAGTGGAAGATGGACGCCGCGAGCACCGCGTCGGCCTTGCCTTCGGTCAGACCGGTCAGCATGTGCTCGGGCGAACCAACTCCACCCGAAGCGATCACAGGTATGCCGACCGCTTCGGCAACCGCACAGGTCAGATCGAGATCGTAGCCGGCCTTGGTTCCGTCGCGGTCCATGCTGGTCAACAGGATCTCGCCGCAACCCAATTCTTCCATGCGTCGCGCCCATTTGACGGCGTCGATACCGGTGGGGCGGCGGCCGCCGTGCGTGTAGATCTCCCAGCCTTTGCTGTCGGCAGGGTCGACGAGAAGTTCCGGATAGGTGTCAGCCCAGGCCGGACGGCCGCTGACTCCGCCGCCGTCGGCGGTAAGTTCGAGCGACGCGGCGCGATTGCGGGCATCGACGGCCACGACGATGCACTGGGCACCGAACGCGCGCGCCGCTGCCGCAACGAAGTCGGGATCGGCCACCGCGGCGGTGTTGATCGAGACCTTGTCGGCTCCGGCCTTCAGCAGCGTGCGGACGTCTTCCACCTTGCGCACACCGCCGCCCACTGTCAGCGGCATGAAAGCCTGCTCGGCGGTGCGACGCACCACTTCGAGAATGATGCCGCGTTTTTCGTGGCTCGCCGTGATGTCGAGAAAGGTAAGCTCGTCGGCACCTTCCTGATCGTAGCGCGCTGCACACTGAACTGGATCGCCGGCATCGCGAAGGCCGATGAAATTGACGCCTTTGACGACGCGGCCGTCCTTGACGTCGAGACAGGGGATGATGCGCTTTGCCAACATGGGGAATTCCGCGAACGCGCGGCTCTCAGTCCACGGTCCGTGTTGCTTGCTCTTGGGCGGCGGCCGCAAGCAGATCGGCGAGACAAACCTTGCCGTCGTAGAGAGCGCGCCCGACAATCACGCCTTCGATTCCCGAGCTTTCGACCGCGCGCAGCCGGCGCACGTCGTCCACCGAATCGACGCCGCCGGAGGCGACGACAGGAATCGACAGCGCCGCGGCCAGACGCGCGGTCGATTCGACTGCGACGCCGTGACCGGTGCCGTCGCGATCTATGTCGGTGAAGATGATGCCGCCGGCGCCGCGGCTCTCCATCTCACGAGCCAGCGCGATCGCATCAACCGCGGTGTCCTCGAGCCAGCCCTTCACCGCGACCTTGCCGCCACGCGCGTCGATACCGACCCACACACGGCCCGGAAACCGCCGCGACGCTTCACTTACCAGTTCGGGATTGGTGACTGCGGCGGTTCCGATCACCGCACGCGACAAACCGGCTTCAAGCCAGTTCTCCACGCCCGCCAGATCACGAATGCCGCCGCCGAGTTCGGTGACCACCGCGCGCCCGCTCGCCTTCACTACCGCAAGAATGGCCAGCACTGCGGCACGATTGGTCGAGGCTCCGTCGCGCGCACCGTCCAGATCTACCAGGTGCAGCGCCCGCGCGCCCTGACCAAGCCAGCGCTCGGCCATCGCCGCCGGATCATCCCCGAAGATTGTTTCGCGGGCGTAATCACCCTGAAAAAGCCGCACACAGCGGCCGGCGCGAATGTCGATCGCGGGAAGAATCAGCACGCGGCGCCCGAGCCTTTCACCAGAGCGGCGAAGTTTGCGAGAATCTTCAAGCCCGTAGCCTGGCTCTTCTCGGGGTGGAACTGGGTCGCGAAGATGTTGCCGCGCCACGCACTGGACACGAAGTCCACGCAGTACGGCGTCGTCGTCGCGACGATCGACGCGTCGTTCGTCTCCACGTAGTACGAGTGCACGAAGTACACGCGGGCGGCTTCGTCGATGCCGGCCAGATGCGGCGCGCGCCTGCGCACGAAGATCTCGTTCCAGCCCATGTGCGGAACCTTGAGGGCGTGGTCTTTCGGCTCGAAGCGGCGCACACGACCGGGCAGGATGCCCAGGCCTTCGACACGGCCGAACTCGTCGCTCTCTTCGAACAGGATCTGCATCCCGACGCAGATGCCGAGGAACGGACGCCGCGAAGCCGCGGCCTCGCGCACGCTGTTTTCGAGACCCGCGCTGCGCAGATTGTCCATGCAGTGCGCGAACGCGCCGACGCCCGGCAACACCACCGCGTCCGCCGCGCTGATCTCGCCGGGATCGGAGGTAACGCACACCTCGGCACCGACCTTCTCCAGCGCTTTAGAGACGCTGCGAAGGTTGCCGACTCCGTAATCGACGACCGCGATCACCCGTCCAGGCTGCCCTTGGTCGACGGGATACCGACCGTGCGGGCATCGCGGGCGCAGGCCATCGACAGCGCTTTGGCCAGAGCCTTGAACGCCGCTTCGATGATATGGTGCGGATTGCGACCGTAACGCACGTTGATGTGAAGGTTGATCCCACCGGCCGTCATCAGCGCCTGCATGAAATCTTCGACCAGACCGATGTCGAAGCTGCCTATGCGCTGGGGCTTCAGGCTCAGGTTGTAGACCAGGTAGGGCCGGCCGCTCAGATCCACCGTGACGGCAACCAAGGCCTCGTCGAGCGGAGTCTCGAAGTGGCCGAAGCGCGCGATCCCGGCTTTGTCGCCAAGAGCCCTGCGCAGTGCTTCTCCGATCGCCAACCCTACGTCTTCAACGGTGTGGTGATCGTCGACGTGCGTGTCGCCTCTGGCCTGGACGTCCAGACCGATGCCCGAGTGCCGGGCCAAGGCTTCGAGCATGTGATCGAGGAACGGCACGCCGGTAGCGATCGAGTAACCGGGCTGGTCGATCGCGAGCGCCACCGCGATGCGCGTTTCGCTGGTCTCGCGCAGCACTTCGGCGCGGCGCGGCGCACCGGCAGCGACGACGGCCGTCGCAGCAGCAGACTTGCGCCGCCCTCCGCGTTTGCCAGCGGCGGGGACCACGCGCGCCGCGCCCGCCCCGCTCTTGCCCGCGTTCTTCTTGCCGGCGCTGCTACGTCCGGCACCCTTCCTGGCACCGGCCTTCGTATCCGAAGCCTTCTTGTCCGGCGCTTTCTTGCGTGTGGCCACTTGATTGCCCTCTTTGCCCGTCTATCGAATGCGGCGCGCATCGCGCCGGCAGCTTGTCATGACTTGCGACGCTTCAGGACCGCCGACGCGTGCGCCTGGAGGCCTTCGGCGGTAGCCAGCGCGACAGTCACGTCGGCGAGACGCTCGAAACCTTTGCGATCGACTTCGATAATACTGGTTCGCTTGATGAAGTCATAGACGCCCAGCGGCGATGCAAAGCGCGCCGAGCCGCCGGTGGGCAGCACATGATTGGGTCCGGCCGCATAATCTCCGATCGGTTCGGTGCTGAAGCCGCCGAGAAAGATCGCGCCGGCGTTGTGCAGCCTCGGCAGCAGCGAGCGCGGCCTGCGCGTGAATACCTCGAGGTGCTCGGGCGCGATCTGGTCAGACAATTCGCAGGCCCTCTCGATGCTGTCGGCGATCAGGATCGTCCCGTAACGCTCCAGCGAACGTGCGGCGATAGCGGCCCGCGAAAGCTCGGCACACTGGCGGTCCAAGGCACGGGCAATCTCTCCGGCGAGTACACGGCTGGTGGTGATGCATATCGACGCTGCCAGTTCGTCGTGTTCGGCCTGGGCCAGCATGTCGGCCGCCACCCACTCCGGATCGGCCGAGTCATCGGCGATTATCAGGACTTCGCTCGGCCCCGCCACCATGTCGATGTCAACCTCGCCGAACACCAGGCGCTTCGCGGTGGCGACGAAGATGTTGCCGGGGCCGACGATCTTGTCGACGCGCGCGACCGTTTCGGTTCCGTAGGCCAGCGCGGCCACGGCCTGGGCACCGCCGATCCGCAGCACCCGCGTGGCTCCGGCAATGCTCGCGGCCGCCAGCACTTCGTCGCGAATCCCGGCCGGCGACGGCGGCGTCACCACCGTGATGTCGCCGACACCCGCGACCCTGGCCGGCACCACGTTCATCAGGACACTGGAGGGATACGCGGCCTTGCCGCCGGGAACGTAAACGCCGGCTCGCGCCAGCGGCGCCACACGTACTCCGGTGCGAATACCGTTCTCGCGCCGCTCGAAACCTTTCTCGACCTCGCGAAGGTGGAATGCACGAATGCGGGCGTGAGCCTGGGTCAGCGCCGTCATCAGCGGCTTGGACACTCTCTTGGTTGCCGCAGCGATCTCGGCTGCGCTGACCTCGAACTGAGCCGGCGTGAGCGCCACACCATCGAACTTCCTGGTCAGGCGCGCCACCGCAGCGTCGCCGCCGCTGCGCACCGCAGCGAGAATCCTGACGACTTTTTCTTCGACACCGCCCGGACCACGGCCGCGCGTTGCCAGTTCGGCCAGACGCTTTGAGGCCGCGATGCTGCCATCGCGCAGGGGCAGGATCTTGACGCCGGTCCGGGCAGCACCATTCGTGCGCGTCTTCGCTACGCTCTTCGCCGCGACTTTCTTCGCCGCGCCCCTCACGCTCTTCGGCTCTTCGGTCTTCTTTTTGTCAGCCATCACACTTCACTTTCCATCGGCTCACGCCGCACGACGGCGCCGAGTCCGGTCAGCTTTTCCTCGATGTGCTCGTAGCCACGGTCGAGGTGATAGATACGCAGCACTTCGGTGACGCCCTCGGCGGCCAGTCCCGCCAGCACCAGACACACGCTGGCGCGCAGGTCGGTAGCCATCACCGGCGCTCCCGACAGCAGGTCCTTGCCGGTCACGACCGCGTGACCGCCCGGTTGCAGACGAATGTCGGCGCCCATGCGCGCCAGTTCCTCGACGTGCATGAAACGGTTCTCGAAGATGCGCTCGTGCACTTCCGAACGTCCGTCCGCCACGCACATCAGCGACATCCACTGGGCCTGCAAATCGGTAGGAAAGCCGGGGAACGGCGCAGTCACGATCCCGACCGGGCACGGTCGCGCGCCGGACCGCGCCCGCACACCATCCGCATCGACATCGATCCTGCATCCGGCCAGCGTCAGCGCGTCGAGCAGGCTTTCGAGATGCTCGGCCCGGGCGCCGCGCACAAAGACGTCGCCACGGGTCAGCGCTGCGCCGATCAGGAAGGTGCCCGCCACGATGCGATCGGCGATCACCGCGTGATCCATGCCGCGCAGGCGCTCGACCCCGTCGATCTCGATCACCGAGGAACCGGCGCCGCGTATCTTCGCACCCATCTTGATGAGCGCGCCGGCGAGATCGACGATCTCGGGTTCGCGCGCGGCGTTTTCGAGGCGCGTGGACCCTTTGGCGAGAGAGGCCGCCATCATCACGTTCTCTGTGGCGCCAACCGACGGCATCGAAAAAATTACGTGTCCGCCTTCGAGTTTCCTGGCGCTGGCGTCGGCGTAACCACCTTCAAGCTGGATGCGCGCGCCGAGTCTCTTCATTCCCTCGAGGTGGATATCGACCGGACGGCTGCCGATGGCGCAGCCGCCGGGACGCGAGACGTGGGCACGGCCGAAGCGGGCCAGCAGCGGCCCCAGCGTCAGAAACGAAGCGCGCATGCGGCGCACCAGGTCGTAGGGTGCTTCGAAACTTCCGACTGCGGACGGATCGATGATGAGTTCACCGCGCGCCGGCTTCTCGATGCGAGCACCGAGACTTTCGAGAAGGCGCAACGTGGTTTCGATGTCGGCCACGTCCGGGACATTGGTCAGCCGGCACGGCTCATCGGTCAGAAGACAGGCGAAAAGCAGCGGCAACGCGGCATTTTTGGCGCCTCCGGCCTCCACTTCGCCTTCAAGGCGACTCGCTCCTTCGATGACGAGCTTGTACATCTACTCGGGTCCTGTCCAGTTCAGCTTGGCTTGAGCGCATCCCACGCCGGCTTTTCCACCCTGCCCGCCTGCTACGCAGGCTTGCGTCCGCCTATCACCCTGTCGTTACCGCCGAGATCGCGGTGCACACGAATGTCCGTGTACCCGTTGCTGCGAAAGCACTCACGCACGGCAACGGCCTGAGTGCCGACCTCGACCCACAGGAAACCGCCGGGCATCAGCACTTCCAGTGCACTCTCCACCAGCACCCCTGTCGCGTCCATCCCGTCGGGACCGGACACCAGCGCCAGGCGCGGCTCCCAATCGCGAACCTCGGGATCCAGCGCGGCCATTTCGCCGCTCTTGATGTAGGGCGGGTTCGACACGATCAAATCAAACGGCTCACGTCCGTGCAGCGGCGCGCACAGATCACCACTGACGAACTCGATGCGATCCTCGACGCCGTGGCGACTGGCGTTGCGCGGCGCCAGTTCGAGCGCGGCCTGGGACTTGTCGGTGGCCACCACGCGAGAGTTCGGCACTTCCTTGGCGATGGCGACAGCCACTGCTCCGGATCCGGTACCGATGTCCGCCACTCTGAGAAGCGGCTCGTCGGCGCGGCCCTTGAGCACCGCGACGGCCGTTTCGACCAGCAACTCGGTGTCGGGCCGCGGCACCAGCACACGTCGGTCGATCTCGAAGTCGAGCGACCAGAACTCGCGCAGGCCCAGGATGTAAGCGACCGGCTCGCGAGCGGCGCGGCGGCGCACCAGTTCGCGGTAACGGTCGATTTCTTCGCGCGCCAGCGGCCGTTCGAAATTAGTGTAGAGCTGCACCCGCGCCATGCCGAGCACGGCGCCGAGCAGCAGTTCGGCATCCAAGCGCGCGGTGTCGATCTTCTTCGCCGCCAGGAAATCGGTGGTCAGGCGCAGATAGTCGAGCAGTGTGCGAGGCCCTGCTTTGTCTGCGGTGCTCACGACAAGACCTCGTCCCCGCTCATGACAAAGCTTGCGCCTTCAGCGCCGCCGCCTGGAAATGCGCGCGCAGACCGCTCAACATTTCGTCCATGTCGCCGAGCAGGAAACGATCAAGCGAATACAGCGTCAGCCCGATGCGGTGATCGGTCACCCTGCCTTGAGGGAAGTTGTAGGTACGGATGCGCTCGGAGCGATCACCGCTGCCCACCATCAAGCGGCGCTCGGCATCGACCTCGGCATGACGCTTGGCTTCTTCCATGTCGAACAGCCGCGAGCGCAGTATCTTGAGGGCCTTGGCCTTGTTCTTGTGCTGGCTCTTCTCGTCCTGACAGATGACTACCAGGCCGCTGGGAATGTGGGTCGCGCGCACCGCCGAGTCGGTGGTGTTGACCGACTGTCCCCCAGGTCCCGAAGAACGATAGACGTCGATGCGAAGATCCTTGTCTTCGAGCTTGACGTCGAGCTCTTCGGCTTCGGGCAGCACCGCCACCGTCACCGCCGAAGTGTGGATGCGTCCTTGAGCTTCGGTCTCGGGCACGCGCTGCACGCGGTGCACGCCGCCTTCATACTTGAGCAGGCCGTAGGCATCCTTGCCCGAAATCAGCACGATGCCTTCCTTGACGCCGCCGCGGCCTCCGGCATTGAGGCTCAGTTCTTCGGTCTTCAGGCCGTGTACGTCGGCGTAACGCAGATACATCTTGAGAAGATCGCCGCCGAACAACGCGGCCTCCTCGCCCCCGGTGCCGGCGCGGATTTCGAGGATCGCGTTGCGCTGGTCGAGCGGATCCTTCGGGATCAGCAGGTATTCGAGCCGCGTGTCGAGAGCCTGCAGGCGAGGTTCGAGCTCGCGCATTTCCTCGGCCGCCATGTCGTGCATCTCGCCTTCGCCTTCGTCGCGCAGAATCTTGGCGTCGGCGAGTTCGGCCGCGACCGTGCGCCGCTCGCGAAACGCCATGACCATATCTTCGATATCCGCGCGCTCGCGCATCAGCTTGGCGTAGCGCTCACGATCGCCGATCACCGACGGATCGGTGATCAGTCCTTCGATCTCCTCGAAGCGCCTCTCTATCTGTGCGAGTTTCTGCTGCATGGGGCCGTCGTACTCTGGCAGTCTGCTCGGAAAGGTCTACAGCCAAGGCGGAACGGACCCGAGAGCGGAGGCGATGAGTGCCTTTGCCGGCCGCCTGAAAATGCAAAGAGGGCCGGAGTCTCCCCCGGCCCTCTCGCTGATTCTTCGGGCTGTGCGGCGCTACTGACCGTACTTGGCGTTGGCCCCGTACCTTTGTCGGAAACGCTCCACCCTACCGGCGGTGTCGAGGATCTTCTGCTGTCCGGTGTAGAA
The DNA here is from genome assembly GCA_903893315.1 of uncultured bacterium. GTDB lineage: Bacteria > Desulfobacterota > Binatia > UBA1149 > CAITLU01 > CAITLU01. Next base: position 53,300 of record CAITLU010000022.1, on the reverse strand, counting down.
CGGATGGCAGTTGGAACAGATTTCGACGTGAATCTTCGGCGCCGTCGAACGGGTGCGGAACGTATTGCCGCAGGCGCACAGCACTTCGACGTCTTTGTATTCGGGGTGAATGGCAGCCTTCATTGCAGTCCTTGGGCGGATCCGGTGACCCGCGAGCCAAGGCGTATAGCAACGGCTCGGGCCGGGGGCAACCCGCTGGCCGGCAAGCGGCGGCGCGGTTCGGCCCGAAATGCTCCGCAGCCCCGCCCGCAGCACTCTGAGCCGCGGTTGTTGCCTCGATGAATCAGCCGCCGTACAAGCGCCCGGTGCCGGGAAACGCCTTCACCCTGCCGTTGCCGCTGCAGTTTTCCCGGCCTCCTCACGAATCGAGTCCCGTGTGCTCGCGGGTTTCGCGCTGTTCGGAGCTTTCCGGCGCGGCGCCCCTCAAAAGCACGCTCCACGGCCGGCCCGCGCTGCGCGAAGAGTGGGGCCGACGCCCGTGACCCCGTACACCCTGCGAGACCTCGTCCTTTATTTCCTGCGCCTGGGTGCCGTCGGCTTCGGCGGACCGATCGCGCTGGTCGGCTATATGCAGCGCGACCTGGTCGAGGAGCGGCGCTGGATTTCCCTCGAAGACTACAAGGAAGGGCTGGCCCTGGCCCAGCTCGCGCCCGGTCCTCTGGCCGCGCAACTCGCGATTTACCTGGGATGGGTCGGTCACGGAGTTCGCGGCGCCACACTGGTGGCCGCCGCCTTCGTGTTGCCATCCTTCCTGATGGTGCTGGTACTGTCGGCTCTGTACGTCGAATACGGCGGTCTGCCCTGGATGCAGGGAGCGTTCTACGGAATCGGCGCAGCGGTCATCGCGATCATCGGCCGCAGTGCGTACAAGCTCGCCACAAGCACACTCGGCGCCGACCGCCTGCTGTGGATCTGCTTCACCGCGAGCGCGCTGTTCACCGCGGCAACTGAGTCCGAAATCCTGTGGTTGTTCGTTCTGTGCGGTGTAGTCGCCGTCATCGCCAAAACCTCTCGCGGCAACACTGCGCGCCTTGCACCGGCGATGATCCCCTGGCCGTTTCTGATCACCGGCCTGCACGGACCCGCCACTTCTCACACGCTGTGGACCATCGCCTGGTACTTCGCCGAAGCCGGCACGTTCGTGTTCGGCAGCGGCCTGGCCATCGTTCCGTTCCTGCACGGCGGCGTGGTCGGGAACCTGGGATGGCTAAGCGAGCGGCAGTTCCTCGACGCGGTCGCGATCGCGATGATCACACCCGGTCCGGTCGTCATCACCGTCGCGTTCATCGGATATCTGGTGGCCGGAGCGGCAGGAGCGACCATAGCCGCCGTCGCCGTGTTCCTGCCCTGCTACCTGTTCACCGTGATTCCTGCCCGTTACTTTCGCCGCGCCGTGCACGATCCGCGCGTGAAAGCCTTCGTCGACGGCGTCACAGCCGCAGCCGCCGGAGCCATCGCCGGCGCCGCTTTCGTACTCGGCCGCCGCGCGATCGTCGACGTCCCGACGGCAGTGATCGCAGCCGCGGTACTGTTCGCGCTGACCAGACCCAAGGGAATCTCAGAACCGGTGCTGATCCTGGTCGCGGGTGTGGTCGGGGTGCTGCTCAGCGCGAATGCCGGGTAGCCGCGGGCAACATACGGACGTCCTCGTTCGGATGTCTGATTCGGACGACCATCTCTATTGGGTTGAGCGTCATCTTCGAAGCACCCACCGGAAAACGAACAGGTCTTCACCTTGTTCTCGACGGTGACTCCCACTATTTTTGCCCCTACATCAGGAGAGGCGGGTAGCTTTTGAAAACCCGTCCGACAACCGAGTCGCAACAGCGGCCACGGTGCCAAGGCAGCCCTTGCGGGGACGATGTGGCTCGGAGGCCTTCTTGGCTGAGCGAGCAAAACACCGAGGTATAGAAGCCTCAAGTCCCGTCAGCGGTCGGCTGTCTGGCTCCCTGGTGCTCGAAGACTCGCACCAGGGAGAATCGCACCATGTCGACCCGTAAACCGCGAACTATCAGTCCGGCAGCGGCCCCCAAACAACTGCTCGCCACACCGCTCCATTTGTGGCCGGGTACCGACTACAGGTGGCTCGAGCCGGGAGAGCGTCTCGCTCCCATTCCTCCAGGCTTCGTCAAGTGCGGCGATTGCGGCGAGTACAACGGCGCGACGGAGGCCCGGTACCTGGCGTGGAAGGGGCAGTCGATGTGGTCTCCGGAAGCAGCGGTGACGGTTCGCTGCCTGTGCCGTGGCTCGCTTTGCAGGACCTGCAAACGCAATCGGATCCACGCATCGGGCTCGAACAGTTACCATGAGGCCGCCAACAAGATCGGGCATTGGTTCTATCTCGCCGACTTGATCCCCTGCGGCGAACGCAAGCGCGGATCCCGCTCGCTGTCACGATCGTGCAGGCTGGAGACTCGATCGCAGGGTGTGACGTGATACCCGAATCGGCCGTTCACGTTGCCGACCGCGAATACACTTCCGGCGCAACCGTTTTCGTGACTCGGTGCTACGTTTCGAGCTTCAGCCAGCGCATCTGGGTCCTTTGGTGGCAACCCGACGAAGCAGCGCGTAGCGAAGCGTATCCGATCGGCTTCTGCAGTTACCAAGGAGTCGCCATGGCGGACGCAGGAAAATTCCTCATGGCCGCGACCGAGTGGACGGCCTCGATTCGCAAGCTGAAATCGACAAGGTGGGCCACCATCATCAAGGAAGGGACCGCCCGGTGGTCCTTGCTCAACAGCTCGGAATTGCCCGGCTCTTTCGATCGTTACAGTGTTTCATTCCGATGCATGGTGGATGACAAAACTGAGGAAATCATCGAGGAGGAACCCAGCGCGTTCGAAGCAGCACGATGGCTCGGCGAGTTGCATGGGACTCGGGAGATAGTCGTGTAGACGGCGGGGAGGGATCCTCGCGAGCGGGGCCGCGTGTCTTTCCTGTCGGCGACTCCGGTCCCGCTCATCTCCGTCCGCTCAGCGCCGCGACTTCACTCGCTCGACCGCCGCCTTCCAACCGCCGTACAACGCCGCGCGTTCGGCGGCTTTCATGCGCGGTTTGAAGACGCGGTCGACCTTGCGCACGGCTTCGAGGTCCTTCGCGCTCTTCCACAATCCCGCGCCGACTCCGGCGAGATAGGCTGCGCCGGCGGCGGTGGTTTCGATCACGGTGGGGCGATCTACCGGAGTGCCGAGGATGTCGGCCTGGAACTGCATCAGGAAGTCGTTGGCGCAGGCGCCGCCGTCGACGCGCAGCACCTTGAGCTTCTTTTTCGAATCGGCGGCCATCGCGTCGACCACGTCGCGGGTCTGATAGGCCAGAGATTCGAGAGTGGCGCGGATCAGGTGATCGGCGCTCACGCCGCGCGTCAGACCGAGCACCGCGCCGCGCGCATCGGCATCCCAGTACGGCGCGCCGAGTCCGGCAAAAGCCGGCACCACGTAAGTGCCAAGCGTCGAAGTCACGCGGCGCGCGGCCGCCTCGGTATCGGCGGCTTTTTCGACCAGTCCGAGTCCGTCGCGCAACCACTGCACCGCAGCGCCGGCGACGAACACCGAACCTTCGAGTGCATAGGCAGGACTGCCGTCGGCAGCGCAGCACAGCGTAGTCAATAGTCCGTGCTTGGACGCGATCGGCTTCTGTCCCGTGTACATCATCAGAAAACAGCCGGTTCCGTAGGTATTCTTGACCATGCCCGGCGCGGTGCAGGCCTGACCGTACAACGCCGCTTGTTGATCGCCGGCCACGCCGGTCACCGGCACGCCGGCGCGTCCGACGATGCCCGGCACCGTCTCGCCGAAGAGCCCCGCCGACGGCCGCACTTCGGGAAGCATCGCGCGCGGCACTCTCAGCAATTCACACAGCGAATCGTCCCACTTCCTGGTGCGCAGGTTCAGCAGCATGGTGCGCGAAGCGTTGGTGTAATCGGTGGCGTGCACCGCGCCGCCGGTCAGCTTCCAGATCAGCCAGCTGTCGATGGTACCGAAGGCCAGCGCGCCCTTCTCGGCACGCGCACGCGCGCCGCGCACGTTGTCGAGAATCCACGCGAGCTTGGTGGCGGAGAAGTACGGATCAAGGACCAGGCCGGTCTTGCTTCGCACCTCTTTTTCGCATCCACGCGCGCGAAGCTTGTCGCACACCGCGGCGGTGCGCCGGTCCTGCCAGACTATGGCGCGATGAATCGGACGTCCGGTGGCACGATCCCACACCACGGTCGTTTCGCGCTGGTTGGTGATGCCGATGCCAGCCAGATCGACGGGCTTGATGCGCGCCGATGCCAGCGCCTCGCCGATCAGACCGCTCGTTACATTCCAGATCTCTTCGGCGTCGTGCTCTACCCACGCCGGTTTCGGGTAGTACTGGCGAAACTCCGAATAGGCACGCGACCTGACACGCCCGCGATCGTCAAAGACCATCACGGTCGAACCGGTGGTGCCCTGATCAAGGGCCAAGATGAAGCTGGCCATAGACGATCCTCCTGAGCTGCAGTGTGGATGTGAATGCCGACGTCGTGGCAAAACCTGCCGGGAAATCAGCCGCCGATGATTGAACCACGTTCGGCCAGCAACTCACCGAGAAGCGCCTGGATGCGCGCCCGCACGGCGTCGGCGATGCCGTCGATGTCGGGACGTTCGCGCTCGCCGACGGCGTATTCCACCGGCGCACCGAGCCTGAAGCTCCAGCCCAGCGGCAGCGGCAACAAACCGAGCAGCCCCAGGACCGGGAACTGCGGCGTCACCGGAATCGCGCGCAGGAACCCGAGCACCGGATAACTTTCCTCGCTGCCAACCAGCGCTCCCGGCACGATCGAAGCACCCGCGGCCAGCGCGGACTGAATCAGCGCCTTGTCGGCGAAGCGCGCCATCCGATAGCGACGGTCGTAAGTCTTCGATGCCGCCGCACGTCCTTCCGGATACGCCAGCAACACCGCGCCGCGCTCGAGAAGCTGGCGGCAGTTGTCGACGCTCGCCGCGACGATCCCGATGCGGCGCAGAAAGTCGCTGAAATATGGAAGCTCCGGCAGGTCGTCGTCCCACAGCGCGAACATCGGACGTGCACCGACCCTGCCGTCACATACGAAACTCCACAGCACCAGCGCTTCGATCGGAAGCGGCCAGGCGCTGCGGTTCAACAACACCAGCACCCCGCCGCGCTCTGGAAGCGCCGCGCTGCGGCCTTCGCGCATGCCGAGCCAACGCCGCGCCAGCGGACGCACCACTTCGCGCACGGTCTGCGCGAGCGCGGCGTCGACCCCGAATTCATCGACGGGTCCGGCAGCGAACAGACCGGCAACAGCAGCGCGGCGGCTTGCCGGATCGGCCGCTACCTCCACGAAACTCGAACCGAGACGCCACAGTTCTCGAGCAACGTCGAGCAGCAATTCCTGAGTCGGACCGCTCGCAGGCGCGGGCCTCTCGAGTTCCCGCTCTACCCTGCCCTCCAGGTCGGAGAGGCGCCGAAGAAAAATGTCGTGGATTCGCGCCGGCTGCGCAGCGGACGGAGCGGCGCTGCCGGCGGACGACGCCGCTGCGGTGGACGCCGCTGCAGACGATTCAGCAGCCGCCCCACTCGACGCCGCGGATTTGACCACCGATTTGGAGGTTGCACCTGTTCCAGAGTTGGAAGACGCCGTCACGGGCGGATTCTGGAAGCCCTGCCCCGCCTTTGCAACGCGACAGGTGCGGGAACCCCCGGGCCGCACTCAGGAGGCCGGTCGCAAACCACCGTCACCGCGGCCTCGACGACGGCGCCGGCACGGCTTTGATGCCGGGTCGGGCGCGGTCTAAAGGATGCGCCCCGTGCGTACCGGTCCAGCGCGCATCCTCTTCGTCAGCGGCAAGGGCGGAACGGGCAAGAGCTTCGTTGCCGAGGCCTTGGCTCGCTCCGCGGTTTCGCACGGACTCGACGTCGCACTGCTGCGAGTGCGCGCCGCGGCAGGCGCGGACGAGCACGGCAGCCAGGCCGCGGAGCCCGCAACGACAGGCAGCGGCAGCTCGCACCGCCGTGGCCGCGCTGCACCGTCCGCAACCTTCAAGGAGACAGTCCTCGACGAAAGGGCAACCTTGGAGAAGTTCCTGACCCGCGTGCTGAGGCTCGGCTTCGTTGCCCGGCGCCTGCTCGACAGTCGCACCTTCTCGGCAATCGCCGCAGCAACCCCGGGCCTTCGCGACCTGGTAACACTGAGCGCGATCACCGCCCTGGCCTCGCACGGACGCAGACGCGGCTTCGACCTGATCGTCGTCGACGCGCCGGCCAGCGGTCACACGATTCCGCTGCTGACTGCGCCGGCACTCGTGCTCGACATCGCACCGCTGGGCCCGGTGGCACAAGAAGCGAGGGCCGCGCGCGCGTTGATCGCCAACGAGAGTCGTTTTCTTCCGCTCATCGTCACGACTCCAGAAGAACTTGCGGTCACCGAAGCGCTGTCGCTCTACGACGATCTGCTCGGCGCCGGGATTCCCGCTCCGCGCATCGTCGTCAACGGCCTCTGGCCCGGACACCTGCGGCCCGAACACGTCGAATGGCTGCTCACCACCGGCGCGTCGATCGACGCGCTGCTGTACGAGAAGCGACGCCGGCGTCAACTCGAACTCGTCGCCGTACTCGAACACCGCGTGGGCCGTTGCCCGACTTTGCCGTTCACGTTTCGGGAAGACGAGGTGCCCGAAGCCGCGATCGCCGCACTGCTCGACACCGTCCTCGGAGCACTGCGATGAAGCGGACGCGCAAGGCCGGTACCTCGATTGCCGACGTCCTTGAAGGCAAGCATCTGGTCGTGCTGGTCGGAGAAGGCGGAGTCGGCAAGACCTCGACCGCAGCGGCCGTTGCTTTCGGACAAGCCTGCGCCGGACGCAACGTGGCGGTGCTCACCGTCGATCCCGCGCCGCGTCTCGGTGACGCGCTCGGCATTCGCGACATCGACGCAGCGCCGCGCGTCGTCGCACTGCCCGGCGGATGCGCCGCGAACGGCTCGCTGGTAGCGATGCGCCTGGATTCCAAGCGCACCTTCGACCGCATGGTCGAGCGTTACGCGCAAAGTCGCGAAGCGGCCGAGGCGCTCCTCCACCATCCGATCTACGAAGCGGTGTCGGGATCTCTCGGCGGCACCGAACACTACATGGCCTTCCAGCGCCTGTCCGAACTGGTCGAAAGCGCCGACCACGATCTGCTCGTCATCGACACGCCGCCGGCAGTCAACGCTTCCGAGTTGCTCGCGGCCCCGGCGCGTCTGACGGGGTTGTTCGACACCGGCGCCCTGTCGATCCTAGCCGAGCCCGCGCGTCTGATCGCCCGTGCTACCGGCACTCTCGCCAGAGCGTCTCTAAGTTTCGTGCTCGCCCTCGTCGAACGCGTCGCCGGCACTTCGCTCAAGACCGGCGTCGGCGATTTCGTGCGCCTCTTCGCCGACATTCTCGCCGGTCTCGAAGACCGCACACGCGCCATCAACGAGTTGCTGCGCTCGCCTCGCACCGCCTTCGTGATGGTCGTCCGCCCGCGTTCCACCGACGTCGCGCGCGCCATTGCGTTCCACAAGACCCTGGCCGCGATCGGTCTCCACATCGACGCCATCATCGTCAATCGCCTGACGCCGCCCGGCATCGACCGCGTCCGTTCGCGCGCCGAGAGACTCGCCGATGCACCTGCGCAGGCACGCGCGGCGATCGCCGTCATGGAGCGTGAGATGGATTCACTGCGCCGTATCGAGAGCAACGCGCTGTGCGCTCTTCGCGAGGCGATGACGGGTGAAGATGCGCCTCTCGTGATTACCCTGAACTCTCTCGATGTCGATGTCGCGACGGTCGATGACATCGCGACGCTTGCCAGGGAGTTGCTGGCGAAGAGGTGAAATCGGAGGGCCCGTCACGCGGCGGCTGTTTTCACCCGACTTCCAACGACTTTTACGCTGGCCCGAGCACGGCTCGCCCCGGCATTTCCCTTAATGGGAGTGCCCATGACATTCTCCGCAACCCGGAGCGTCGGATTCAACGACCGGCCCGGTAAGAATCGACGCAGGCAAACAGAAATTCCCTGAGCGTCGGCATTTTGCTCGCGGACAAAGTCGTAACTGATTTCACCTGAACGTTCCGGCGATCAGGCTGCAAGAAGAAGGAATACAAAACATGGCCAACGAACTGCTCATCGCTACCGGCAGCCTGTGTCTTCTCCTGGCTCTTATCGAAGCCTGGGTGCTGGTGGCAGTATCTTTTAATCCGAAAGGCGCACTGTCGAAACTGATTCCCATACCGCAGGACGTCATCAAGTCGCACGTCGACTTCCTGATGATGTCCCAGTTTCTCTTCGTCTTCTATCTGCTGTTCAAGCACTTCGGGATCCAGCCTTGCGCCGTCGTGATCGTCTGCATGTGCCTCGGGGCGGTGAGCAATCCATTTCTTTTTCTGGTGCGTGCCGTCACTCCACCCTCGAAAAGTCCCCCGACGACGGCGCTTCGTCTCGTGGCCATCGTCAGCTTCCTGCTCACAACTGCCGGCTATCTTGGCGGAGCCTGGCTGGTCGCAAGATCGGCGCTCGCTTCCGCCTGAACGGTCAGTGCCGACTCACCGCTGTCGAAGGAGTCCGATCGAATGAAGAACCTTTCACGCAGCGTTCCGCGGTACGCGATCGCTGCGGCTCTCGCGACTTTCACGCTCGTCGCCGGCTGTTCGAGTCGCCAAAGCCGCATCACCAGCGCTCCCGTGCCGGAGATTCGTCCAGGTTTTCTGGCCGGCTATCTGCAACCCGACGCGCTTCCCGATGCGCTGGCTCTGCTTCCGCCTCCACCTGCGCCGGGTACGATAGCTGCGGCGCAGGACGAGGACGTCAGCAAGAAGAACCTGGCGTTGCGCGGCACGCCGCGCTGGGCGCTGGCGGCCAAGGACGTCAACATAATGTTTCCCGTGGCGGCAGACATTTTTCTGTGCGCGCTCGGCGCGCCGGTGACCGAAAAGGACACGCCGCATCTCTACATGCTGATGCGGCGAACTCTCACCGACTCCGGCCGCGCCACCTACAAGGCCAAGCAGCACTACCATCGTACTCGGCCGTTCGCCGTGAACCGGCAACCCATCTGCGTAGCAGGTGAAGAAGAACGCCTGCTCAAAGATGGAGCTTATCCTTCCGGACACTCATCCATCGGCTGGGCCTGGGCACTGATCCTCACCGAAGTTGCCCCTGACCGGATAGATGCGATCCTCGCTCGTGGCCGCGCCTTCGGACAAAGCCGCGTAGTCTGCAACGTGCATTGGCAAAGCGACGTGGTCGAGGGCCGCTCCGTAGCAGCGGGCGTCGTCGCCCGGCTGCACGCCGACCCTGCTTTCCGCGCTGATCTGGAGGCTGCAAAGACCGAGTTCGCGGCGGCGCGCACCAAAGGGCCGGGCCCTGTGCGCGATTGCGCGGCGGAAGCCGCAGCCCTGGCCGAAGAAGCGCCATCGAAGCCGTGACCGGCTAACAAGAACACCAACGCGACAAGAGCTGTCTTTCGTAAGACGATTCGGTCAGTCGAGATCTTCTTCGTGAGTGGCCGGAACCCGGCCGGGACGGACCGGGCGTGCGGCGCGACGCGGGCGTGACGCAGCCTTGTCGGTAGTCTCTTCGATCAACAGATTGATCTTGCGAGTGAGGCCGGAGACGGTTGCCTGCAGGACTTCGAGCTGACGCCGCAGATTGTCGACTTCGGCGCGCGAGGGAAGGTTGGCCAGACCGAGCAGCGCGGCCACGTTGTCGTCGACTGTGGCCTTGGTCCTGGCCACAGTCTTCAGCATCTGTCCGGCCGCACCGAACACGCGCTCTTCACCGAAAACTCTGGCGAGTTCCCCGAAAACCCCGATGATCGAACGCGGCGCTTTATCGTCGGTCATGCCGCGGAGTATACGGCCCGACGCAGCGCCGGGCCAACCCTCAAACTATAAAGCCGCCACCTCGGCAGTGACCTTGTCCAACGCCGTCGAGGCACGCTCCCAGACTGACGCGACGAACTCGCCCTCGACACCGCGGCGTGCGTCGGCGCCGGCCGGCATCGAGGCGACGAAGCGCACCGTTTCTTCCAGCAATGGCTCCTCGAAATCACGCCAGAACGCACGCACGTAGGGGCCGCGCCGGGTGAAGTCCTTCTCCACTTCGGTCAGCAGCGCTTTGAAACGCCACCATGCTCCGCCGCCGTCGGCATCGGCGCCGCCGCAAGCAAGCTCGGCGGGGAGTTCGGCTTCGACGAACAGCGGCAGATACGGCGCAACGCAGGGATTCGTGAGCGCCGCCCAATAGATCAGCGGCGCCGCGGCGTCCGCTCGCCGTTGCCCGGCGGGTACCGGCGCCAGTTCGACAACCATCGACGCCGTAGTGGTACCGACCGGATCGGCGTGCATGCACACGCTGAAGAAACGCTCGTCGTCGGGCATCGCGCCGGGACGGTAGACGTCGCCGCCGTCGTAATGATCGCGCATCACGCGCATGACGCCGCGAAGATCCAGAGCGCCGGCGCTCAGCGCGCGACACGTTGTCGCGTAGCGGCCCGACGAAATCACCGGCGGCGCAGTTTCGGTGCTGCGATAGGCCGCGGCGAAATCGAAACGCACGCCGGTCGGCTCCGGCCACCAGTCCCTGGCGATGGCGTGTTCAATGGTGTCGTGACAGAGACGTTCCCAATCGGTGCCGATCGTAGTCTGGTTGCTCGCACTGGCGGCGCCATCGACCCGCTTCAAGGCCCAGTGCGAGGCCGAGGCTTCGAGCACGAAAGCTTCGTTCGAATCGGCCACCAGGAAAGAGTTGTGGTATGGCCACGTGGTATCGGAGTATCCCGAGCCGCCCTGACCGTAACGCTCGATCAGTTCGATCAGCACTTCGATCGCCTCGGAGGCGCTGCCGCCGCGCTCCAGACCGAGCCGCACCAGGTCCATACCGAGAAGTCCGACGTCGGCGACCGCATCGCGCGTGAAGATGGTGTGATTGCCGATCGCGACGCCGTTCTCGTTCAGGCCGTGCTCGAGTCCCCACAACCACGCCGGACGTGCGCCGACCAGCGCATAGGTGTGGTCGACCTGCTCAACCTCGACGTACTGACAGCGCAGAGGCCGGCCGCGCGGATGATCGGCAGCGGCCACACGAGTCAGTGGCTGGCACTCGCCGGCCGGACGATCGCTGTTCTTGGCGAAGATCGCACGGCCGCCCCTGGTTCTGGGCGCCAGCGCAACCAGACTGTCGCACGAAACACGCGGAAACTGACTCAGCATATTCTTCAAACCTTCTGCATCCCGCTGGACGAGGTCGGCACAGTCCGTCTGGAACACTCCGACGCACTGCCTTTTCTCGGCCGACTGTTAGCTTTCCATCACCACCGACGCCAGCGCCATCGGCTCGGCGTGGGTGAGGCTGACGTGAATCGTGCGCACACCGAGTTGCGCGCAGCGCACGGCAACACGGCCGTGAACCGCGATCGACGGCGCCCCCGATTCGGCGCGCACCACTTCGATCTCGCGCCACGCCATCGAAATTCCTTCGGCGCCGAGCGCCTTCATAACCGCTTCCTTGGCGGCAAAGCGCGCGGCGTAACTCTCGGCCGGATCGCGGCGCGCGTCGCAAACTCTGCGTTCGGCCTCGGTAAATACACGGTCACGAAAGCGCTCGCCGCGCGGCGTCGCCGCGACCGCGCGGCGCATGCGCTCGATGCTGACAGCGTCGATGCCGATTCCGATCACCGCCATCGCCGCAACTCCTCGCCGCAGTCACGCCGGCCTGCGGCATAAGAAGCTTCCCGCAACCGACGCAGCATCTTCAGCAGGCTCCGCAGGTGTGACAGGTGGCGACGTCACAGGGTTCGGTCTCGCGCTCGGCCAACGCCCTGCGGCGCTCCAGCCACAGGTACCCTTTGTCGATGCGGTGGTCGATGAAATCCCAGGGAAACAGCGCGTCCTGCGCGTATTCGCGGTGCACGAACGAGTCGGGATTCAGCGCGATGCCGGCGCTACGGCCACGGCGCATGTCGCCGAGCTGTTGCCACCAGCCTTCGTCGCTGCGCGCGAGTTGTTCGATGATGTCGGCCACACGGCGATCGCCGCGGCTCAGCAACGTCTGCAGGTACGCTTCGCGCGGTGAGTCGGCGTCGAGATCGACGTTGGCCAGCGGCCCCAGTTTGCGGCGCAGATAGGCGATCTTGCCTTGCACCCGGGCGACTTCGACCATCGGATCCCACTGGAACGGCGTCCACGGCTTGGGCACGAACGGGTTGAGAGAAACCGTGATGCGGCCGACACGACCGCGCTTCTTGCCGTGCCCCATCATGCCCTCGCGGATCTTGACCGAAAGGTCGGCGATGCCGTCGAGGTCGGCCTGGGTCTCGGTCGGCAGCGCGCACATGAAATATAGTTTGAGCGATTCCACCCCGTCGCCGACCATCAGATCGGCGGCACGCAGAATCTCGGCTTCGGAAAGGTTCTTGTTGATCACACGGCGCATGCGCTCGGAGCCGGCTTCGGGCGCCACCGTCACCGACCGGGTACCGCCACGCGCCACTGCCGCGGCCAGACGCGGGCTGATCTGATCGGCCTTGAGCGACGAAGGCGAAGCGCGGCCACCGGCCGCGGCGATCGTTTCGCAGGTCGAAGCGATGCTCGGATGACTGGCCATCTCGGCGCCCACCAAGCCCACCGTCGCGGCCGACGACAACGGCAGACCCGCCAGCGCCTGAGCAGTCAGCGACTGGGCACTTCGGTGGCGTACCGGCCGATACATGAAACCCGCCGCGCAGAAACGGCAGCCCCACTCGCAGCCGCGGCTGGCCTCGACCAGAAAGTATTCGCCGAACACCGCATCGGGCGCGATCACCGAGGTGGATGTCGCGAAGCGATCGAGTTCGGCGACGTAACGCCGCAGCACGCGCCTGGGCGCTCCCGGCGAGGCGACGAAGTCGACGAGATCGCCGCTGCTGCCGCCCTGCGAGTAGACGGGTTCATAAAGATCGGGACGATAAGCGCCTTCGACACTCGCCATCTCGTCGAGCACACGGTGACGGCCGATGGTGTTCCAACTCTCGGCTCCGGCGAAAGCCTCGCGGATCATCTCTTCGCCTTCGCCGATCAGGAACAGATCGAAGAACGGTGCCACCGGCTCGGGATTCAGAAACGTGGCCGGACCGCCGGCGATCAGCAGCGGCCAGTTCCACTCCCCGCCCACCGCCGACGCGGCCAAGCCATCGCCGTCTAACTTGCCGCCGCTTTCGCGTCCACTCCTCACACCGCCGCGACGCTCGGCGCTGCGCGCCGGAATTCCAGCGGCGTCGAGCATCCTGACGATGTTGGGATAATCGCTTTCGAACGACAGCGAAAAGGCCAACACGTCGAAGTCCGCCGGTGAGCGCCCGTTCTCCAGGCTGCGACAACGCGCACCGTCCTGCGGAAGAAACAGCCGTTCGCAGACCACACCTGGCGTTGTGGCGAGAAGACGATACACGGCTTGGAATCCCAGGTTTCCCATCCCCACTTCGTAGGTGCTGGGATAGGCCAGACACACCGACACGGGTCCGCTGGCGTTCGGCTCGAAGAGCAATTTCTCGTTATCGTGGAGCAAACTGCGCGGACTATAGGCGCGCAGGCGCTGGATGCCAACGTCTAGGCTCAGCCCGGTCGGGCGCGCCGGACGGACCTCGGATCAGTCTTGCCGCCGCGCTGCTTCCTGCGCGATGTGACGCTGCATTGAAGCGATGAAATCCGGCGTGGTCCCGCAGCATCCGCCGATGAAACTCGCCCCCGACTCCACCAGCGCCGGAACATAGGCGGCGAAAGCCTCGGCCGTCGTCGTGTAGACCACGTCCTTGCCGTGCATCTGCGGCAGACCCGCGTTCGGCTTGATCCAGATCGGCAGCCTGGTCGCCGACGCAAATGCGGCGCAGATCGCCGCTGCGGCCTCGACACCGATGCCGCAGTTGGCGCCGACCGCGTGGGCACCGAGGCTCGTGAGCTGCGTCGCCGCCTGCGCCGGCGTAGTACCCATCATCGTACGGTCGTGGTTCCTGCCGGAGTCGAACACCATGCTGACCACTACCGGCAGCCCGGTCGCCAGCGCCGCGTCCAGCGCGATGCGCGCCTCGGCAAGATCGGTCATCGTCTCGATCACCAGAGCGTCGGCACCGGCTTCGGCCAGTGCCACCGCCTGCTCGCTGAACGCTGCGCCAAGAGCCTTTTCGTCGACGTCTCCGCTCATCAACAACTTGCCGCTCGGACCGATCGACGCGAACACCAGCGCGCGCCCGGCGGCCGCGCGGCGTGAAATCTCGACCCCCGCGTGGTTGATCGCCACGACACGCTCGAGGTCGGGATCCTTCTCCATCGCGATGCGGTTGGCGCGAAAAGTATTGGTGAGGATGATGCGGCTGCCGCCGTCGACGTAGGCGCGAGCTACCTCCTCCACCAGTTCGGGACGCGACAGATTCCAGCCGTCGGCCGACTTACCCACCGGCAAACCGCGCCGCTGAAACTCGGTGCCCCACGCGCCGTCGATCAGCAGCGGTCCGCTTCCAGCAAGTTGTTCGAGACTCAGCATCGTGTGTTTCTCCCGGCCTCGCGGCTCGAGTCCGCCTCTGCCCGCGCCTGCGGACCGCAGCCGCTGCCAGCGTCACCGCGCGGGGAACGCCATCTCCTGAACGTACAATTCGTCGAACGCGGAATCGCTCGCCAGCGGCACGTGCTCCACTCGCGCCAGGATCGAATCGAAGTCGAAGCCTTCGGCGCCGCCGCTGAGCAACGCGATCTTGGCACCGAGCAGCGAGGTGTTGCCGGCCGGCCTGATTTGCGCAGCATCGGCGTCGACGAGTCCGATTCTGCTCGCACTGGCGCGATCGACATAGTTACCGAACGCACCGGCCAGATAGACCGGTACCGACACGCAGGCAGCTTCACCGAACTGTCGGCGCAGAATGCGGATGCCGGCTGCGATCGCGGCCTTGGCCAGTTGCAGTTGGCGAATGTCCTGCTGGGAAATCGTCACCGGCGCGGCGACCGTGAGCTGACGGCTGCGACTGACGAGTCGTCCGCTCGGCTCGAGCATTCCGAGGTCGAGTGCGACGGCGACCGCATCGACGAGGCCGCTGCCGCAGATGCCGCGCGCAACGCCGCCGCCGATGACGCTCGCGCGAAATCCTTTCGCCTCGGCGCGCACTTGATGAACCGCACCCGCAGTGGCACGCATCCCCATGCCGATGCCGCCGCCTTCGAACGCCGGCCCCGCAGCCGTAGACGTACACAGGATCCGGTCGCGATTGCCGACGACGATTTCGCCGTTGGTCCCCAGGTCCACCAGCACGCACGGAGTTTCGCTGCGATGGATGCCGATCGCGAGTACGCCGCAGAGCAAGTCGCTGCCGACGAAACCTCCCAGACAGGGAAGGAACGTGACCGGAGTCTCGCCGTCGATCGGCCAACCAAGATCAGCGGCGCGCAGATGCCGAGCGCCGCTGGTCTGAACCGCAAACGGCCACGCCACAAGATTCTTAACGTCGAGCCCGCAGAAGAAGTGGTGCATCACCGTGTTGCCGGCGATGACGACACGGTCGAGAGAACGCGACTGCACACCGGCGGCGGCGACAAGTTCGCCCACCAGATGGCCGACCGCGCCGCGCAGTCGTTCGACCAGCCGTTCGAGCTTGCCGCCGGTGAGCGCGGCATCAATACGGCTCATCACGTCGGCACCATAGACGGCCTGCGGATTGAGCGCGGTCTGAACGGCGAGCACTCGGCCGCTGTCGAAGTCGACGAGTTGGGCGACCATGGTCGTCGTGCCGAGATCGACGGCAATTCCGAGTCCCTGGCGCGGTTCGAACACCAGATCGGTGTCGTCGGCAAGAATGACCGAATCCCACTGTCCGACCTCGAGAGTAACGTCGACCTGAGCCTGCGAGCGGCAGGCCAGGAACCATCCGTCAGCGAGTTGTTCGTCCGAGAGCATCGCGGTCTGGTCGGCGGTCGGCGCGAGTTCTCCGCGCAGGACCTTGACGCGGCAGGCGCCGCAACAGCCGCGTCCCCCGCAAGGGAACTCGACGCCGTGCTCGGCAAGCACTGTCTGCAACGAAGCGCCGTGAGCCACACGCAAACTGCGGCCCATGGGTTCGAGCTTGATCTGAACGTGCCCCTTCATCGCTGCGGCGCACGCTCGCCGCAGCCGTGCTTCATGAAAGCCCGGTAGCTGGCCTCGTGGAACCCGTCGGAAAGTCCGATGTCGTCGGGCTCGCCGTAGTGCCTTACCATGATGCCGCCGGCGTCGGAGAAATGTTCGAGCATCGCGGCAACCTCGGCGCCCACATCACAGGCCGTAATTCCGGGATCGCTTGCCCACTGTATGTCCACGGTATTCCAGAAACAGATCCTTCCGCCGAAACGTTCGGCCAAGTGCCGATGTCCTATCAGGCGCGGCTGGTCAAGCTGTACCACGTCCACGCCGATATCGATCATGTCGTCGATCAGATCGACGATCTGCCCGCAACTGTGCCAGATGTAGTCCATTCCAGACCGATGTGCGGCCTCGACCGCACGCGCGTAACGAGGTTTGTAGAGTTGCCGGAAGAGCGCGGGACTCATCATCGGACCGCTTTGCAGTCCGTGATCCTGCCAGGTCATGAAGCCGTCGACGCCGCCGAGTTGCCCGAGCCGCTCGATCGCGGCCACTGTCAGATCCGTCAACCGGTCCAGCAGCGACTCGATGCCGTCACGCTGCAGATACGGCGCTGTCATCGCTGCTTCGAAACCCATCAGCGAACAGACTCGCTCGTAAAGCAACACCGGGTCGGCACCGACGACGTACTTGCCGGCCTGCTGAGCCCGCCTCACGAACGGCTCCAACCGCCGAGTGCGCTGCAGCGCCGCGACGTCGGCCGGCCGATAGCCGCCGACGTTGGCCAGGTCAGCGAGAGGATGGCCGATGGCCTGGTCCCACGAAAAGCGCGTCCTGCGACAGGTCACTCCCCACTCGTCGGTGTACTCGGTTCCGACCGGCTGTAGTGCCTCGGCAGCGCGATCGAGCAGACGCTCGAGTCCGGCAAGCTCGAAGAAGTCGGTGCCCAACGGGATCTTGAAGCTGTACGGAATGCGAGGCGGCCGCTCGAACCTGATGGCGCCACGCACGAGTTCACGGCTCGTGCTTCCCGGCGGCACCGCGACCGGAGCCAATACCGCCTCCAGCCAGGTGCGGCACGCTTCACTCACTTGCAGCTTGGCGACTCCCACGGATCCCGAAAGTCCCTTCTGGCCGGCGACAGGTCAAGAAACATCGCCGGCGGGTCTGCGAACAAGCACCCTGTGTGGGCCTTCTTCGGTCGACGTCGATCTCTTTGTCTGTAGCACGGACGCGACGTAACCTGCGGCCGCACGCATACGACACGACTTGTCACCGACAGGAGCAGAAACTTCGGGCGACTACGACGAAGGGAGTTCGCAATGACCGGCAAAGAACGAATCATGACGGCACTGGCGGTCAAACAGCCCGATCGCGTCCCGCTGTACATCCACGGAATCAACGAAGCGCCGATCATCGGCATCGGCCGCCACCTGACCGACGGTCTGCCCGAGCCCAGACAATTCCACGAGATGGACCCCGGCGAGAAGATGAAACTTCTCAACACGCTGTTTCTGCTCCACGAAGAGTTCGGCGTCGACGGCTTCACGTCGTTCGAGATCGGCCACGAAGTGGAGATCGACGCGGGGCACGTAAAGGACGACTGGGGCATCGTCTATGCCCGCAGTCACCACGGCCTGCCGGTTGCCAAGATACATCCCGTCCGCAACGCCGCCGACCTCGACAAGTACGCGCCGCCCGAGCCCAGCCGCGCTCACCTGCTGCTGCTCGACATGGGAAGAGAGCGCTTCGCCGGCAGTACAGCGCTGTTCTGGCTGATGCGCGGGACTTTCGTGCGCAGTTGGCGACTGATCGGGATGGAAAACTACATGATCAGTCTGCGCGCCGACCCGGAGTTCCTGCACCGAGTGGCGCGTATGGTCGAGGCCTACAATCTTCAGCAACTCGAGATGCTGGCCGAAGCAGGACTCGACGTGCTGGTGGTCGAAGACGACATCGCCGGCACCGACCACCCGCTGATCGCACCGAAGCACTTCAGAGAGTTCGTCGAACCCTACAACCGGCACCTTGTCGAACGCGCCCACGCTCTGGGGCTGAAGGTGGTGCGTCACAGCGACGGCAACCTGTGGACGCTGATCGACACGCTGCTTGACTCCGGCTACGACGGAATCAATCCGCTCGAACCGCAAGCCGACATGGGCCTGGCGAAGGTGAAGGATTACTGCGGAGACAGGATCTGCCTGCTCGGTAACATCGACTGCCGCGATCTGTTGCCGGACGGCACTCCCGCTCAGGTAGAAGAAGCCGTCCGCAAGGCTATCGAAGACGCAGCCGACGGCGGCGGCTACATCCTTTGCGATTCCAACTCGCTGCACCCGGGCGTCAACCCCGAAAACTGCATCGCGATGTTCCAGGCAACCAAAAAGTACGGCGTCTACCCGTCGGTCTGAGCGCCGTCGCGCCGAGGAAACAGCACATGGATCTTTCGTCCATCAAACAGTCGGTCCTGCTCGGCGACGCCGAGGCGACCATTGCCGCCGCACACGAAGCCGTAGCCGCCGGAGTATCTCCGTCGTCGATTCTCACCGACGCGCTGATTCCGGCCATGGAAGACGTCGGCAACCTGTTCGCGTGCGGCGAGTATTTTGTGCCCGAATTGCTGATGGCCGCGCGAGCGATGTCGGCAGCCGTCGAAGTGCTGCGCCCGACTCTGGCTCGCAGCGGTTACAAAGCCGCCGGCACGGTCGTGATCGGTACCGTCCAGGGAGATCTGCACGACATCGGCAAACGCCTGGTGGCGATGATGCTCGAGGGCAGCGGCTTCGACGTGATCGACCTCGGAACCGACGTGGCACCGGAGCAGTTCATCGCCGCTGCGCGCGACAACGACGCCGCGATCGTCGCACTGTCGGCGCTGCTGAGCACGACGCTGCCGGCCATGGAATCGACCGTCGGCGCACTGCGCGCCGCAGCGCTGCACGAGAACCTGCGCATCATGGTCGGCGGAGCGCCGGTCACCGACGATTTCGCGCGCCGCATCGGAGCCGACGGCTACGCTCCCGACGCACCTGGCGCTGCCGCTCTGGCCAGGCGCCTGGTCGGGCCGCACGGCGACGCAGACGCTAACTGAAGGATCGGGTCTTCTCAGCCCTCAGAAGCAGCAAGCGACAGCAGTGTGCGTGCGAACGCGCTCACTTCGGGATCGTCGAGCATCTCGCGCGCAGTGGCCGCGTAGGGAGCCACGAAGGGCGCGTAGTCGGCCGCCACGAAGTCGTCGGCCCATCGCAGACGGCGCGCCTCGAACTGTTCCACCAGGTACGCCATGTCGGTGACGGCCTCGTGCCGCACGCGCGGGTTGCCGCTGCGATAACCGGCGATCAGCCATCCCGCCGCGCGAATGTCGCCGCCGTCGCGCAGAGCGCGCAGCAGCAGAACCGCCTCGCGCGTATCGGCAGGCAACTGAGCATCGGCAGCAGCCGCCGGCGTCAGCGCCGCCATCCAGCGCCGCGCTGCCTGACGCCGCCGCGCAAGTTGCGGTTCGACGGCGGCGTCCTGCGCCCCGACGGGCTGAAACATCGCGACGCTCCGTCCGGCGCTCACATCAGCGCGCGCCAGCACGTCGAAGCGACCGAAACGCGCGGCCAACCGGTAGTGCGTGGTAACGAAAGCTCGCGCCTGCTCGAAATAGGCAGGCGCTCCGGTGAAAAACGTCCAGCCATCGTTGAGCGTAACCAGATAGCGCGGCGGGTCGGCGCGCAGACCGGTCAACACCTCAGCCTCGGCTACGTGATCGGGACGGCCGGGGTACCAATAGTCGTGATGCAGAGGACTCGGGCGATCGGCGGCAAACAAGACGGCGCTGGTCGCGGGAAACGCCCAGACGCTCTCGTGCTCAGCGGTGTTGTCACGCACGAACTCGGCGGTTCGCTGGAGTGCCTCGAGATCGTCCTCGGCGCCGGCTTCGACACGCACCGGCAGCAACAAGGAGCGCGGAGTCGTGCGCTCATCCGATGCCGATGCCGATGCGATCGACAGCGGACCCGGCAAGGTCAGGCTGAGCTTGGCCGCAAGCACGCCTGCGCTCACGACCACCAAGGCCCCGCGCATGACTCGCCGCCCGTCGATGCTGCGCGGCCAGCGCCCCTGCTCCCACCACATCAGTACGCGGTCGAGCAGCACGACACCGACCAGGAGCGAAAGCGGCGCCGCGGTGATCTGGTGGTTGAAATCACTTCGCGGGTATAGTTGCAGATACATCGCTACGGCAGTTGCAGTCACCACCGCCAGGACACGGTTGTACTGACGTCCCCGTGTGCTCGACGCGCAGCGGGCCAGCAGCGCCAGCGCGCCGCAGTTGGCGAGCGGCGTCAGCC
Source organism: uncultured bacterium (assembly GCA_903893315.1). GTDB lineage: Bacteria > Desulfobacterota > Binatia > UBA1149 > CAITLU01 > CAITLU01. Next base: position 32,880 of record CAITLU010000022.1, on the reverse strand, counting down.
AGAAGAGCGAGTTTTCGACCTGAAAGAGCAGCGAAGCGCGTACTCCCTCCGGCATCACCGCGTAGCGTGCGATGAGCACCGCGGTCGCACACGTAACTACGAACGCGACTGCGACCGCGAACGCCGGCGCCACGATTCGTCGGCGAACGAGATGCCCGACAACGGCAACGCCGAGTACCACGACGACAACGAGACCGGCGTAGAGTTCCACTGGAGGATGCGCTTCGTAGTAGAGCGAAGCGTAGTCGGCACCGATCAGCAGCACTTCCCGCAGGAACGTGTCGGTACCCAGAAGCGAGCGGTAGTGAAGCATCCATACCGCGGTCGGTGCCAGAAACGCGGCGGCAAGAACCGCCAGAGCCGCCACGGTGCGGGTGCCCGATCGGTTGGAAAGTGACCTCGAGAACGGCCCGGCGTAGCAGACCACCAAGACCAGGGTCGGCAGCAGATGCACGGCTGCATCCGTGCCCGTGATCCTCCAGTCCAACGTGAACCAGACGCCGAGCGCCATGAACACCGCAGCCGCAGCAGCAGCGACGTGGTCGAGAACGGTGGCCCGTCGCGCGAATGCGCACACGACCCACGTCGCACTCGCCAGCGCGAACGCGCCGCTGTTAGGACGCACGGCCAGCAGCGCAGCAGCGGCCAGGCCCGCCACCACCAGCACGAACGCCTTGTTCGTGCGCTCCCATCGAAGCAGCGCCAACACCACGATCAGCCACGCCAGAGTCGCCGGCCAGGTCGGATACGGAATGTTGAAGGCCGCAAAATCGCCCGGATAGTTGGGCACCAGCGCGAGCCACAACAGCGGTGCCAGCGTCGCCATCCACGGCCCCACCATGCGACGCCCCACGACGTAGAGTGCAGTGGCCGTAGCCGCGTTGATCAGAACCAGAACCGTTCGAATCGCCAGCACCGAGCGGCCGAGCAGTGAGAAGACCGCAGCGCCGCCGTAGAAGAACGCGGGCGTATATCCAGTGTGAAAATCAACGTATGGCACCTGGCCGTGAAAGACCCGGTCCAGCTGCATCAGCATGGTGCCTTCGTCCTCGACCTGAAAGCCGTAACCGCGCAGCAGCAACAGGTAGGCGAGCGAACCCAGCCAGAAAATAATCGCGGGGCCGATGCTCGCGCGTGTAGCGCCTGAATTCGCCGTCATCGCGCGCCGACAATAGGCATTCGAGCGCGGCAAAGGAAGGAGCGCGGAAAACTACGAAGGGCGCGACCACTCTCGCGGCCGCGCCCTTTCGATGAAACAGGCGTGAATCGTCCCGCGGCCGCCGGCCGCGTCACCTCACCTGACCGGCGGTCGTTGCCCGCGTTGCCTCCAGCGGCGCAGATAAGCCGGCACGCGCTGATCGTCCTCCTCGTGGAGAGCGGCGAACTCCAGTTCTTCCTGTTGCTGCGCTTGTTCGGGGCCGAGTTCAGGCTCACGACGCTGCTCAGCCCCTTTCTCGGGCTGCTCGCCAGTCACGTACTGATCGTCGATAGAATCGCTCATCAGCCCGCTCCCGCGCCCGCCGGCGCCGCGGAAGTATGCCGGCCGCTGCTGCTGTTGCTGCTGCACATACTGGGGCTGACGCTGAGACTCGGGCGCCGTCATGGTCGCGCCGAGAAGATCGCCTCGGTGGCCGGGCTGCAGGCGATCGATCAGACGGTCGCCGAAACCGGTCGCGATGACGGTGATGCGCACTTCGTCTTCGAGATGGCTGTCGTGCACGAGACCGACGATGATGTTGGCATCCTCGTGGGCCTGGGTCTGAATGAGGTCGACGGCTTCGTTCAATTCCTGAATGCCGAAGTCCTCGCTGGCCGTGATGTTGACCAGCACACCACGCGCACCATGAATCGAGATGTCTTCGAGCAGAGGGCTCGAAATCGCGTTGGTGGCGGCGTCGATCGCACGGCTGTCGCCGTAGCCGATGCCGTGTCCCATCATCGCCATGCCCATCTCCGACATGATGGTACGCACGTCGGCGAAATCGACGTTGATGGTGCCGGGCTCGGTGATGATCTGCGAGATGCCGCGCACGGCGTGCAACAACACGTCGTCGGCCTTCTTGAAGGCCTCCAGCGCGGTGGTGCTGCGGCTGGCGATCTCGATCAGGCGTTGGTTGGGAATCACGATCAGCGTGTCGCAGGCAGCGCGCAACTCGCGGATCCCCTCTTCCGACTGGCGCAGGCGGCGGCGACCTTCGAACGCGAAGGGCTTGGTCACCACGCCGACGGTCAGCGCTCCGAGATCCTTGGCAATGCGGGCGATGACCGGCGCGGCTCCGGTGCCGGTGCCGCCGCCCATGCCGGCGGTGACGAAGACCATGTCGGCAGCGCCCAGTTCCTCGCGCAGGATGTCTTCCTGTTCCAGGGCGGCCTTGCGGCCCACCTCGGGATTGGCGCCGGCGCCCAACCCTTTGGTGAGTGAGCATCCGAGCTGGATCTTGACCGGGGCCATGCTGGTCCCGAGAGCCTGGGAATCCGTATTGGCGGCCACGAAGTCGACGCCGCAAAGCTCGGCGCGGATCATCGTCGTCACCGCGTTGCCGCCGCCGCCGCCGACACCGACCACCACGATACGGGCGTTGTTCAAATTTTCATCGACCAGCTCGATCATCGCCACTCCTCCTAGAGGGAGCTCCCACACGCGCAAAGCAATTCCGGTCGGCGCTGTGGAAGCAGGTGAAAGCCAAACGTACCCTTCGATGCAGTTGAATTCGATCCGATGGAAGCGCGCGCGTGTGCAAAGCTACGAAAGCGCACCGGCGAACGTCCCGATCCACGCGTCAGCCCCCTCGAGCAGACAGCGCGAAGCTCAGTCAGCGACCCCTCTGGCTGGGGCCCCATCAAAACATTTCCTTGAAACGGCGCCGTACCCAGCTCGGCACCAGACGCGCACCGATACTGCCGGCCCACTTGCCGGGCGCAGCCACGTCCGCCTGCGGCAGACCGAGCACCAGGCCGAGAGCGCTGGCCCACGAAGGATCGCGGATCTCCTCGCTCAGCCCCTCGATACCGGTAGGCTCGCCGAGACGAACCGGCATCTGCAGGACGCGCGCGGCCAGCTCGACGATGCCGCGCGTCATCGCGGTTCCGCCGGTCAGCACCACGCCGTTGGGCAGCAGCTCACCGAAGCCCGAGCGGATTATCGACTCCAGAACGGTCTCGAACATCTCTTCGAGGCGCGGCTCCATGATCTCGGCCAGCAGCCGGCCACCGACTTCGCGCGGCGGCCGCCCGCCGAGCCCGGTCACTTCCACTCTCATCTCTTCGTCGACGAGGTCGGGAACGGCGCAACCAAATCGCTTCTTGAGACCCTCGGCCTCGGTCAGCGTGGTCTCGAGAACCTGGGCGACGTCACGAGTGACGTCGATGCCACCTACCGCAAAGACGGCCGAATGCACCACGGATCCGGCGTGAAAAACGGCCAGGTCGATGGTGCCGGCTCCGACGTCGACCACCGCCACCCCGAGGTCCTTCTCTTCGGGCTCGAGCACGGCCTCGGCCGAAGCCAGCGAAGAAACGATCACATCCAAAACCGACAGGCCGGCGTTGTTGCAACTCTTGACCAGGTTGCGCAAGGCCGACTCGCTGGCCGAAATCACGTGGAGGTGGGCCTCCAGACGCACGCCACTCATGCCGACGGGGTTGATGATGCCGTCCTGCCCGTCGACGACGTAGTCGCGGCAGAGCAGGTGCAGGATGCGTTGCTCGGCAGGGAGCGGCACGGCCTGGGCCGCCGCGATCACACGGCGCGCAGCGCGCTGCGAGACCTCGCGGTTCTCGATGGCGACCACGCCGTGACTGTTGGTACCGCAGACGTGATCGCCCGAAATCGAGACGGTGACCTTGTGGATCTGACTGCCGGCCATCATCTCGGCTTCGGTCAGTGCGGCCAGTACGGCCTCCGTGGTGCGATCGACGTCGCTGACGCGGCCGGCGCGAAGTCCTCGGGAGACGCTGCTGCCGACGCCGAGAATTTCGATGCCGCGCGAGGTACGCTCCGCCACGAGCAGCACTACCTTCTGGGTGCCGACGTCGAGACCGGCAATGAGCTGGCGCTTCTTAGCCATTGCGACGGCTAGCCTCCTTGGATGACGGAACGGCTGCCGGCGCTGCGGGGAGCGGCAACGGCGGCGCGGTTACTGCAGCGGGGCGGTCCACCCGCGCCGTCACGAGCGCGGGGAACTTGTCGTCGGCGCCGCGTACCACCACGCGGTCGTTGTAGTCGGCGTCGATGGAGCGCAGTTGATCGACTACCGGCGCGAGTTCCTTCAAGGCAAAACCGAGGCGCTCGAAAGCGGCCGAGACTCCCCAGGCGGAGCCGAGGCGCACCGACGCCTTCATATCGGCGGGGAACATCCACACGACAGCGTCGGCGTCCATGTGCAATTCGGAAACCCGGTACGAGCGGCGGTTGGCTTCAGCCAGAACCGCCAGCAAAGCGCGCAGCCGTGAAGCCCGTTCGGCCTGGGCCGGGGCGTCTTCCCAACCGGTGAGGTAAGCAAGATCGGGTGCGCGTTCGGGTTCCACTTCCTGGAACAGCACACCGTCATCGTCGACGAGGTAGACTTTGTTTCGACTGATCGTGGCGGCCACGGCGTGACGTCGCGCAACATCGACGCTGACCTTCCAGGGGAAGCTGCGCGACACGCTCGCCTGACGCACCCAGCTCTGCTCGCGAAGCCGCTGCTCGACGGCCGGCGGGTCGATCTGCCACAGCGAACTGCCGTCATAGAGACCGCCGAGTTCAGCCAGAGCAGAGGCCTGGACCGAGGGATTGTCGCAAGCGACGCGGATGCTGCGCAGACGGAAGTATTCATGACCGGCGACGAAAGGGATCACGTGGGCCCACGCCGCCCACGAAACTGTGCCCGCGGCCAGCAGCAAGCCAGCAGCGACCGCGACAACGCGACCGCCAGCAGCCAGGAAGGCTTTGAGCCTACGAAACTGCGGCTTCAGCCTCATCCCACTCCCCGATGAACCTTACCTCTGGTTCCAGCCACACCCCGCACCTACTCCACACCTCTTCCTGGACGAGGCTCATCAGTTTGCGGACGTCTCTGGCCGTCGCGCTTCCCACATTAACGATGAAGTTGGCGTGCTCCGGCGATACCAGAGCTCCTCCTTCGATCCTTCCTTTCAAACCGGCCTTCTCGATGAGGCGGCCGGCATACTCTCCCGGTGGGTTCTTGAAAATCGAGCCGGCGTTCGGGTAGCCGACAGGCTGGTTTCGCCTGCGCTTGTCCTGCACCCGCGCCACCTCTTGCTGCAACCGACCCACCGACGAGCGCGTCAGACGGAAACGTAGGCAAGCTATCATGTCCCCAGCTTCCAACGCCAGCTTGCGATACGAGAATTGCAATTCTTCCCGGCTTTTTTCGACGATTTCACCGCATCGTGAAACCACCACGAGCGACGTCAACGACTGCGAGATCTCGCCGCCGAAGGCGCCCGCGTTCATTTGTGCAGCGCCGCCCACCGAACCGGGAATCCCGGCCGCGAACTCGAGACCTTGAAAGCCGCGCGACGCGGAGTCCTTGGCGAGGCGAATGAAACGTGTCGAAGCACCTGCTTCGACATCGGCGGTGGCGTAGTCGACCTCGGTCCAGCGAATGAACTCAAAGGCCTTGCCCAGACGCACGACCAGGCCGCGCACTCCGGCATCGGAGACCAGCACGTTGGTACCACCACCGAGACAGGTGACCGGTACCGCCAGATCATGCGCAGCAGCGAACGCCGCGGCCAGAATTTCGAGCGACGGCGGATCGAAGAAGAGATCGGCTGATCCACCGATCTGGAAGGAAGTGAAGCGTGCCAGGGAAAGGTCGCAGGAAAGAGCCGTGGGCGCAGCCATCGCGGCCAACCGCTCACGCAGCAAAGCCACCCGCTCGGCCGGGCCCGAGGTCGAGGTGAGGCTTGGAATTCGCACCGCCACGGCGTCCACGCGGATCAAGCGCCCAGTTGGTTGAGAATTTGAGGACCGAGCTTGGTGACGTCACCAGCACCGAGAGTGATCACGAGATCGCCGGACCGGGTGTGCCCTGCCACGCGTGCCGCGAGCCCGCCGGCCGCGCGGCCGCTGCCTGCGCCGGCCGCGACCATGGCCGGCTCGTAGAAAACCTGGGACTCGGCCTCGCGGCCCGGCGGCCGCCGGGCCGTCATCAGTTCGACGAGGCTGCGCGCGTCGATGCCCTCGATCGGAGCCTCGCCCGCCGCGTAGACGTCGGTGACGATGACGGCATCGGCTTCGTCGAAGCACGACGCGAAGCGGTCGAAGAGGTCTTCGAGCCGGGTGAAACGGTGGGGCTGAAAGACGGCAACGACTCTGCGTTCGGGAAAGCCGCGGCGCGCCGCCGCCAAAGTCGCCTGGATCTCGGTCGGATGGTGGCCGTAGTCATCCACGACCAGAACGCCGCAGGCTTCGCCCTTGATCTCGAAGCGGCGAAGAATGCCCTCGAAATTCGCCAGCGCATCGGCGCAGGTATCGAACGGAAGACCGAAATCCATGCCGACGGCGAGCGCGGCCAGAGCGTTGCGCACGGCGTGATCGCCGGGCATCGCCACACGCACACGTCCCAGCAGAGTGTCACGGCGGATCACGTCGAAGGAACTGGCCAGACCGTGGACTTCGATACTGTCGGCGCGCAGGTCCGCGCCGTCGCTGGTACCGTAGGTCAGGTACGGTTTGCGAACCTGGGGCAGCAACTCCCGCAGTTCGGGACAATCAAGGCACAGCACCGCCAGGCCGTAGAACGGCACGCCGTTGATGTACTGAAGATAGGCGGCGCGCAGAGCTTCCATCGTCCCGTAGAAGTTCATGTGCTCACGGTCAATATTGGTGACTACCGCCACCGTCGGCCGCAGCAGCAGGAAGCTGCCGTCGCTCTCGTCGGCTTCGGCGACCATGTAGCGCGACTTGCCGAGACGGGCGTTGGTACCGCCGAGAGATTTAAGCCGCCCTCCGATCACCAGCGTGGGATCCATCCCGCCTGCGCTCAGGACCGAGGCCACCAGCGACGTGGTGGTGGTCTTACCGTGTGCGCCCGCGACTCCGACCGCGCACTTGACCCGCATCAGTTCGGCGAGCATCTCGGCGCGGGCGATCACCGGCACACGGCGCTCGCGGGCAGCGCGGACTTCCGGATTCGCTTCACCCACCGCCGACGAGATGACGACCACCGAAGTGTCCCTGCCGACGTTCCCAGCGGCGTGGCCGAGGAAGATCTCGGCCCCGAGGTCGCGAAGACGGCGGGTGGTGTCGTTGTCGAACAGGTCGGAACCGCTGATGGTGTAGCCCAGGGTCAGCAGCACTTCAGCGATGCCGCTCATGCCGATGCCGCCGATCCCGACCAGATGAATACGGCCGAGCTTGCGCGCCGCAATCGCCTCCTCCTCCGTCGTCAACGACGGAGACGGATACGAAGAGGACCACGCAGGCCCGATGCGGAAGCGTTCTTGAAGAGTCATGTTCAGTCAGCGAACACGCACTCAAGACTTGTCCGCGAGTTCGATCAGAATCTCGAGGACACGGCCGGCAGCGCCCGGCCGACCGCAAGCAGCGGCGCGTTCCGCCATCAAAAATAACGAACGCTCGTTTTCGAGCAACTCTGCCAGCGTCGCGGCCAGCGTTCTTGCACAGTCGGCATCGTCGACGACCACGCGCGAAGCTCCGAAAGCCTGCATTTCCCCGGCGTTCTCGAGTTGATGACCGCCAGCCGACGTGGGCAGCGGCACCAGTATCGAAGGCGTGCCCGTCGCTATCAGTTCAGCAATGCTGGTGGCGCCGGCGCGGCACACGGCAAGTCGCGTGCGAGCGTAGACGCTGCGCATGTCCTCGATGAAGGCTACTACCTCGGCGGTGATGCCGGCCTTCGCGTAAGCGTCGCGGATCTCGTCGACGAAGGGTTTGCCGACCTGATGCAGGATGCTCGGCAGCAGCGCCGGCGGGCTCGTCGAACGGGGCGCCGCATCAGTGCCTGAGTCGCGTGTTGCAGATCGAGACTCCCCAGGGCCGCCGACAAGTTCTGACAGCGCGGCGACGACTGCGCGGTTGAGGCTGCGCGCACCGCCGCTGCCGCCGAAGACGAGCAGCAGGTCGCGGCTGGCCCCTTGGTACGGCGGCCTGTCGTCGAAGCCGCGCCGCAACGGATTGCCGGTGCACACGGCCTTGCCGCGCGTGAAGCTGGCTACCGTGCTCTCGAAGCTGGTGCAGACGCGCGTGGCCAGGTGGCCCAGAACGCGGTTGGACAAACCCGGCTCACGGTTCTGTTCGAGCAGTACCACCGCAATGCCGAGCGAGCGCGCAGCCAGCACCGCCGGCGCCGACGCGTAACCGCCAAGCCCCACGACGACATCGATACGACGTCCGGCCAGTTGGCGGCGCGTGCGCACGGTTGCGGCCGCCATCTCGCCGAGCGCGCGCACGGCAGCCGCAAAGCGGCTTCCGACGATGCCGTGGACGGGCTCGGCCACCAATTCGAAGCCGGCCTTGGGTACGGCCCGGAATTCGATGCCGCGCTCGGCTCCGAAGAAGACTATCGACTCGGCAACGCCGCGCTCACGCGCAAGCTCGGCAACGGCAAGCCCCGGAAAGAGGTGTCCACCCGTTCCGCCGCCGGCGATCGCCAGTCTCACCTCAGCGCTCTCGCAGTTCCCGCGACAGCGACAGAAGAATTCCCGAGGCCGCCAGGAAGGCCATCATCGACGAGCCCCCATAGCTCAGGAACGGAAGGCCGATGCCCTTGGTAGGAAGCAGCCCCAGCACCACTCCCATGTTGACCATCGCCTGCAACGTGATGAGCAGCGTCAGACCGGCCGCCAGTAACTGAGCGAAGGGTTCGCTGTGACGGTGGGCGATGCGAAAACCTCGCCATGCCAGCAGCGCGAACAGCACGACGATGGCACTGGCGCCGAGCAGGCCGGCTTCCTCGCCAATCACCGAAAAAATGAAATCGGTGTGGGCTTCGGGCAGCCAGCCGGACTTCTGTGTCGATGCACCGATACCCTGGCCGAATACCTTGCCCGAGCCGAACGCGATCAGGGCTTGTCGCAGCTGCCAACCGACGCCCTGCGGGTCGGCGTCGGGGTTCAGGAAGACCACCAGTCGCTTGACGCGATAGGGTTCAAGATAGACCAGGAAACCGGCGAGTACCGACAACAACGCGGTCGGCCCCGCCAGTTGCCATGCCGGAACTCCACCGAGAAACAGCAGCAGCACCGACAGCGCGCCGAGCAGAGCCGTGGTGCCGAAGTCAGGTTGGCTCAGCAGCACCAGGCCGAGCAGTCCCACCATACCGAACACGGGAGCCATTCCGTAGATCGGATTGCGCAACCTGTCCGACACGCGCGTGAGCCACGCGCAGGTCGCGATGATGAAGCCGACCTTGACGAACTCGGCCGGCTGCAGGTTGAAGAACCCAAGAGGCACCCAGCGGCAGGCACCGTTCGCGCACTCGCCCACCCCGGGAATTATCGTAAGCAGCAGCATCGGCAGGGTCAGTCCGAAGATCCAGTAGGCTTTGCGCTCCAGGAAATCAGAGGGGCAGCGCGAGCATACATAAAGGAGCACCATGCCGATGACGCCGGACACGATGTGCTTGACGGTCATGCGATAACCGTCCCCGAAGTCCGACGTGGAGATGAAGTAACTGGCGCTGTAAACGAAGGCGACACCGGCCGTGGCCAGGAGGGCCACGAAAAGAAACAGCCACGGGTCGGAATTACCCGCGATCCGTACCCGCAGGCGCGGCCACTCCGTCGTCGACAGCGCAACACCCGAACCGGCCATCCTGCTCATCCCCTCACCTCCACCACCTGCATTCCGATCACATCAGCCACCCAACGTTCAAAGTTTTCACCGCGATCGACGTAGTCGCGAAACTCATCGAAGCTCGCGCAAGCCGGTGCCAGCAGCACCGTATCGCCGGCGCCGGCCTGGCCGACCGCTCGCACCAACGCCGCTCGAAGTCCCGGCTCGCAAGCCACCGCCACCGTGTTGCCGAGCGCGGCCTGAATCTCGGGAGCCGCCTCCCCGTAGGCGACGACGAGTTTAATCCGTGCGGCCTCGCGCGCCAACGGCGCGAAGTCACATCCCTTGGAAACTCCGCCGCACAAAACGATCACGTCGCGCTCGAAAGCACGCAAGCTGCTGAGCGTGGCACCGACATTGGTGGCCTTGGAGTCGTTCCAATAAGAAACCCCGCCGCTCTCCGCGACCAGAGCAAGACGATGGCGAAGCGGCGAGAACGAGGCTAGAGCCTTCTCCACCGCCGCCGGAGCTATGCCGAGCAAGCGCACGATCTGGGCTGCAGCCGCCACGTTCTCGTAGTCGTGGGGGAAGCGCGGCCACGACCGCGGCAGAGCCGCAACGAAACCGCCGTCGCCCACCAGACGCCTGGCGGCAACGTCAACCGTGATGCCCGCCGCGCCAGTTGGCAGCGGCGTCAGACCGAACGTCGAAACCGCGGCCCTGGTGCCGGCTGCGGCACTGTGAGTCCACGGCTCGCCGCGTGCCAGCACCGCGAAGTCGCCGCCGCCCATGTTGGAGAACAACCGCAGCTTGGTGGCAAGGTAGTTGTCGATGTCGCCGTGACGATCGAGGTGGTCGGCGCTCAAATTGAGCATCGCGCCAACGTGCGGGTGGAATGTTTTCACCCACTCCAACTGGAAACTGGACACCTCGGCGACCGCAAACTCGTAATCACCGCCAACCGCGTTGCTCAGAGGGTTGCCGAGGTTTCCCCCGGTAAAGACGCGCCGACCAGCCGCCGCGAGCATCGCGCCGACCAGCGTCACGGTGGTGCTCTTGCCGTTGGTGCCGGTAACCGCCACCAACGTGGTGCTTAGCAGCGACGCCGCCAGTTCGATCTCGGAAACTACACTCACCCCGCACGAACTGGCCTTGACCAGCAGCGGGTGCGAGGCCGGCACGCCGGGACTCGGCACCACCAGATCGAACTCGGCCAGCCTCTCCAGCGCGCGCGAAGGTCCGATGCGCTCGGCGCTTGCCGGAGCCCCATGGCCCTGCACCGGCTTGTCGTCGCAAAGCGCTACTTCCCAGCCGAGGCGATCGCCCAGGCAAGCGGCCGCGATCCCGCTACGGGCCAGCCCCAGCACCAGAATCCTTCGTGCGCTTGCAGTCACCGTTTCCTATCCCGCACCTGGCAGCAGTCTAAAAATCCAACGGCCCAATCTGTTCAAAAAATCCGGAGCAGAACTGGCGCGAAGCCGGCAGCGCAGAGATACCTTCAGGTACGTCGCGGCGAGCGGTTTCGTGACCAACGCGGTAGATGGGCCTTTTCAACAGACTGACTACCTCAACTTGAGAGTGGCCAGACTCATCAACGCGCACAGCAGGGAAATGATCCAGCAGCGCACCACCACCTGGGTCTCGGGCCAACCAGCCTTCTCGAAGTGATGGTGGATCGGCGCCATCAGGAAAACCCTTTTGCCGCGCAGCTTGATCGATCCGATCTGTATGATGACCGACAGCGCTTCGATGACGAAGACCCCGCCCGCCACCACCAGCACGAGTTCGTTCTTGGAGATCACGGCAACGATCCCGAGCACCGCACCGAGCGCCAGCGATCCAACGTCGCCCATGAACATCTGGGCCGGGTGCGCGTTGAACCACAGGAAGCCGAGACCGGCCATCGCGGTCGCCGCACACACGATAGAGAGTTCACCGGCGCCGGGGATGTGGGTGATGAGCAGATACTCGGCAATGCGGGAGTGACCGGCGCAGTAGGCGAGAATCGCCAACGTTGCCGACGTCGTCATCACCGGACCGATGGCCAGCCCGTCAAGCCCGTCCGTAAGGTTGACCGCGTTGGACGCTCCAACCACCACCAGCGCGCCGAACGGAATGTAGAGCCAGCCGAGGTCGGGGCGTACTTCCTTCAAGAAAGGCACGGACAGATGCGTGTCGAACTCGGGGCGTGACCACAGCACCACCATTCCCAGAGTGGCGATGACGAATTGCCAGAGAAGTTTCTCGCGCGCCGAAATGCCAGCGTTGCGGCCTTGAGTCACCTTCTGGAAGTCGTCGGTGAAGCCGACGACGGCGAAGCCGAGAGTCACGCCGAGAGTCGTCAACACATAGAGATTGGTGAGGTCCGCCATCAGCAACGAAGCCATCGTCAAAGAGAAGACGATGAGCAGACCTCCCATCGTCGGCGTCCCCTTCTTGGCGGCGTGCGACTCGGGGGCGTACTGACTGACCGGCTGATCGAACTGCCCGCTGCGCAGGCGGCGGATCAACGCGGGTCCGAAAAGAAGCGAAAAAGCCAGCGAAAGCGCCGCCGCTATCAAGCCTCGCAGGGTTATGTAGCGCAGGACGTTGAGAAACTTGTGGGCCTCGGCGAGCGGAAGAAGAAGGTGGTAGATCATGCCGTTGCCGCCCGTACCCGCAGTGCTTCGACGACGTGTTCCATCGCAGCGCCCCGCGAGCCCTTTACGAGTATCGCATCACCCGCGCGCCAAGCTTCGGCAACCGCCGCGGCCGCGTCCTCGTGGCGAGCGCACACACGCACGCGCCCCGCCGCCAGACCCGCTGCCCGCGCGCCCTCGCAGTAGGCTTCGGCGAAAGCACCCGAAGCGCAAAACAACACGGGATCGACCGCGGCGACCGCGCGACCGATCTGCTCGTGCAAAGCCGCCGACCCGGGGCCCAGCTCGCGCATCTCGCCGAGTACGACGATGCGGCGGGCATCCGCCGCATCGAGCGTGGCCAGCGCCGCGGACATCGAACCCGGATTGGCGTTGTAGACGTCGTTCAGAACGGTCACTCCGTTGGCGAGCCTCTCGGCCGAAAGTCGCATCGGCGGCGGCACCAACTTGCAGAGGCCCGCGGCCGCGGTTGCCAGCGGCACTCCCATGGCCAGCGCAGCCGCCACCGCCCCGAGCGCGTTGTGGACGTTGTGACGTCCGCCCAGCGGCAGTTCGACCATGGCGGCATGGCCACCGGCGCGAACCTCAAAAGAACAAGCGTCGATGCGCTCGCAGCGGATGGCACCGGCCGTCACCGCAGCAGCCGCATCGTTGAGATTGGGGCCGCCGGGCACATCGCCGCGACCCGCACTAGCCGCCGCGTCAAGACCGGCTCGCCCACCTTCGACATCGCCGCTGCCAAAGTAGACGTGGCGTCCGCCGAAACGCGGAGCCTGCGTGACCACCTGCGGATCGTCGGCGTTGACGATCGCAACGGCGCCTGCCGGCAGACCCGCGAACAATTCACCCTTGGCCCGCGCCACGCCTTCGATGGAACCGAGACCTTCGAGGTGGGCCGAGGCCACGCAGGTGATGAGTCCCGCGTCCGGCACCGTGATCTCGACCAGTCGTGCGATCTCGCCGGGAACGCTCATGCCCATTTCGATGACCGCCGCGCGGTGCTCGGGGCCGAGACGGAAAAGGGTCAGCGGCACTCCGATCAGGTTGTTCAGGTTGCCTTGCGTGGCCAGCACATGGTCGGCGCCGAAATGTTCGCCGAATATGGCGCGCAGCATCTCCTTGGTCGTGGTCTTCCCGTTGGAACCGGTGACGGCGACGATAGCCGGCGCGAAGCGACGCCGATGCGCCGCGGCGAGGTCTCCAAGCGCTCGCAGTGTGTCGGCCACTTCAAGAAACGCCACCGCAACATCCGCACGCGCACGTCCGGCCTCGCAGACCACGGCCGCAACCCCGGCCGCCGCCGCGGCTTCGATGAAGTCATGGCCGTCGAAGTTCTCGCCACTGAGACAGAAGAACAGATCGCCGTTGCGGGCGCTGCGGCTGTCGGTTCCGACGCGGGTATAGGCCGCGCTCGAGGCACCGCCGCTCAACGACGCCGACATCGCGATTGCTGCTTCGCCCAGCGTCACGCCGTTTCTCCACGCAAGCCGTCACCACCGGCCAGGCGCCGCTCAAGAAAGCGGCTCGCCAGGATTCGATCATCGAAAGAACGCCGCACCCCGCAGACCTCCTGGTAATCTTCGTGTCCTTTGCCGGCGATCACCACGACGTCGTCGGGACCGGCGATCGCGATCGCAGTTTCTATGGCTTGTTCGCGATCGGGCAGCACGAGATAGCCGCGGGTTGCCGCCGCGGCAAGTTCATCGACACCGCAACCGGCCGGTAATTCGGGAAGCAGATCGCCGATGCCGGCCTCAATCTCGCCAATGATGTCGCGCGGCTTTTCACTGCGCGGATTGTCCGAGGTGAGCACCACCACCGACGCCAGACGGCCGGCAATGCGCCCCATGATCGGCCGCTTACCGCGATCGCGATCGCCGCCGCAGCCGAACACCACGAACAGACGCCCGCGAGTTTCGGCAAGCAGCGCGTTCAAGCTGCGCTCGAGCGCGTCTGGAGTATGCGCGTAATCGACGAACACCGTGGGCAACATCACGGGCGATACTTCCGGTGGGTTAGCGAGCGACGGAAGCGGAATCCTTTCCATGCGTCCCGGCACCGGCGGACACGCCGACAAGCCTTCACCGATCAGCCGCGAATCAGCGCCGAGAGCGCGAGCCGTGGCCGCGACGGCGACGATGTTCGACAGATTGGCGGCGCCGACCAGAGGGGAAGCGATATCGACACGAGTTCCGTCGAGGTCGAGCGTCGCGCGAATTCCGGTCAACGTGCACTGGGCACGAACGACGCTTGCGCGCGCCGCCGCACCGCCGCGATGCTGTCGGCACGAGTAGGTCCAGACGTCGAAGCCCGCAAGTTCCATCGCCAGTGCGCCGACCTTAACGTCGTCGGCGTTGAGTATCGCGGCGCCGCGACCAGCCTCCAGATAAAGCCTGAAGAGCGAAGCCTTAGCCGCGAAATAGCTGACCTCGCTGTCGTGGTAGTCGAGATGATCACGCGTGAGGTTGGTGAAAACGGCAGCTCGAAAACGGCAGCCGGCCACGCGTTTCTGATCGAGCGCGTGCGACGACACTTCCATCGCCACACGCTCGCAACCGCTGCTGGCCATCTCGGCCAGCAGTGCCTGAAGGTCGACGGCTGACGGCGTGGTCATCGCCGAAGTCCTCTCGAACGCAGCGCAGCGCTGCACGATGGTTCCGATCACGCCGGGCCGATGTCCTTCGCGCTTCCACACGCTCTCGAGCAGATAGGTACAGCTGGTCTTGCCGTTGGTACCGGTCACTCCCACCAGTTCGAGACTGTCGGAAGGGTCGCCGTAAAATGCCGAGGCCAGCACCCCTGCGGCGGACAAGACTTCCGACGCGTGGCGCACCGCGAAACACGGCAGCCCTTCGCGTACCTGCTCGGCGCTGCACAGCACCGCGACCGCACCCTTGGCCAGCGCCGCCTCGATGAACGCCGAACCGTCGCTGCGCGTGCCGGGCAACGCAAGAAAAAGATCGCCCGCAACCACCTTGCGCGAGTCGTACGCGAGACCGCGCACGCAAGCAGTACCGGCAGCACGAAGCTCTCCACTCAGTCCCCGAGACCTTGCTCTTGCGACGAGGAGATCGAGTTCCACGTCGCGATTCGCGTTCACAGGTTCTGTGCGAGTTTCAAGGAAACCGACGCAGACGGATCCAGCGGATGGCCGGCAGCCGGCTCGTGGCCCACGACGAAGCCATGACCTTCCACGTGGACGTCACGGTTGGAGTCGCCAAGCGCCTTCATCGCCAAGCGCAGCGGAAGCCCACGCAGGTCCGGCATCACGCCGCTTCCTGACGGTGCCGTAACAGGTGCGCCGGAGGAGGCCGTGACGATCTCGGTGGAATCGCCCGGGCCGGGCAAGAAGAAACGATCGGAGTCGTCTTTCGGAAGCGGCAGTTCGCGCTCGATACCGAGGTAGTCGAGGCTGTCTTCGGCGATCGCCTTGAACACCGGCGCGGCCACCAGACCGCCGTAATGCACCGCCCCTTTGGGCTCATCGATCATGACGACGACTACGACCCGCGGATTCTCGACCGGGAAAAAGCCGGCGAACGAAGACAGCCAGCGCTCGGAACTGTAGCCCCCATGCTCTGCCTTCTGGGCTGTGCCGGTCTTGCCGGCGGCCGGCACTCCGTCGATCTGGGCCCGCGCAGCCGTGCCGCCTTTGCCGACCACCGTGGCCAGCATCTGACGCATCTGGCGGGCGACCTCGGAGCTAACCACGCGGCGCTCTTCCTGAAGCGGGAAGGACTTCAGAGTGGAGCCGTACTGATCGGTGACTCTCTGCACGATACGGGGCTGCATGCGCACGCCGTCGTTGGCCAAAGTCGAGTAGGCGGCAGCAAGCTGCATCGCCGTGACACTGATGCCCTGGCCGAAGCTGATGGTGGTGTTCTGAATCTTGTGCCACTTCTCCGGCGGCAGGACCATGCCGCGCCTCTCGCCGGGCATCTCGATGTTGGTGGGGCGGTCGAAACCAAAGGCATTCAAGTAATCGTAGAGACGGCGCGGGCCCAGGATGAGACCGATCTTGGCCGAGCAGATGTTGCTGGAAACGCGGATCACTCCGGTCGTATCGAGCCAACCGTAAGGATGGTGGTCGCGGATCGGCTTGTGCCAGCCCTCGACGTAGAAGTGGCCGTTCTCGCAGAAAAACTTTTCTTCCTGCGTGATCAGGCCGGCGTCCAACGCTCCGGCGATCACGAATGGCTTCATGGTCGAGCCGGGCTCGAAGAGATCGGTAACAACGCGGTTGCGACGGGCGGCCAACGGACTGGCGTCTACTTCGTTGGGATCGAAGGTCGGCACGTTGGCCAGCGCCAGGATCTCTCCGGTGTGGGGATCCATCATCACCACGGCACCGGCGGCAGCATTGACCGCGTTCACCTGTTTGGTGAGCTCGGCCTCGGCGATGCTCTGGAGCGTGGCATCCAGAGTAAGGTGGACCGTAGCACCACGGTTCAGACCCGTGTCTTCGCTGTTACTGAGGAAGGCGCGCCCATGGATGTCAGTGCAGACGTTGACGGTCACCGACTCACCACGGATCTGGTCGTCGAAGAGCTTTTCTACGCCTTCGAGACCTTTCGAGTCACGTCCCGCGAACCCGATCACGTGAGCCGCCGCCACCCCCTGCGGATAGCTGCGTTGTTGGCTGACGTGAATACCGACGCCTGGAATCGTCAGGTTGCGGATGGCTGTGGCGGTATCCTCGTCGACACCGCTTGAGAGCCACAAAAAAGAATTGCCTCCATCGCGCAGGCGCTCGTCCACCACGGTACGATCCTGGCCGAGCAGCGGAGCGAGCAATGCTGCGTGTGCTACATCATAAACGTATGGCTTCTCGCGCGAGACCATCGAAGCCGACACCGTCGTCGCCAGCACTACGCCGTTGCGATCGACGATCGGCCCTCGGTAAGCCAGATGCACGCTGTCGTGGCACTTCTCGCGAAGTCCCTCCTCCAGCATCTGGTCGCCGCGCACCACGCTCAGGAAGACCATGCGGCCGACGATGCCCGCACCGCCCAGCGCACAGCACGCCGCGACGAGAAGAAGATTGCTGCTGAAACGATTACGGCTGCGCATCGACGCGATGAATCTGCCCTGCGGCGGCTTTCTGCATACCCAGTTTTCGTGCGCGCCCAGCAAGCGAAAGCGCATTGGATTCATGCGCTGTCGCTCTCACCAGTTCTGCACGCTCTTGGTCGAGGCGTTGGATGATGCGCCCCAGTGCCTCACTTTCATAGCCTAGGTTCACGACCTGGGTACTGACCCAGATGTGTCCGACCATGAACAACCCGGAAAGGAACAAGCCCATGTAGAGCTTGCGACGCAGGCCTTTCTCGCCCGGATCCAGCACGACCGTACGGGTCACGAGTTCCCACAAGTCAGCGCTCTCGTGACCCGTAGATCCGACGAGGATGGTTCGTTTTAGGTTCATGCGGCGAGCCTCTCTACGACGCGCAGGCCTGCACTGCGAGCGCGCGGGTTGCACAAAAGTTCTTGTTGCGACGCGGTTTGTTTGCGACGCGTGATGCGGCGGACCTTTGGCGACCATCCGCACCCGCACACCAGACGCTCGGGCGGACACAGGCAAGCCGCGCTCCACATCGCGAACGCCTGTTTGACCAGGCGATCCTCGAGCGAGTGATAGGTGAGAAACGCCAGACGGCCGCCCGGACGCAGCAGTTCCCAGCCGTGCTCGAGCAACGATTCGAGCTGTTCGAGTTCGCGGTTTACGGCGATCCGCAGCGCTTGGAACGTACGCGTGGAAGGATCGTGGCCGGGACGCCCGTACACGCCGGCGGCGAGCACCGCGGCGCGAAGATCACCGGTGGTTTCGAGCGGGGCCTCGGTGCGGCGCTGGACGATTGCACGTGCGATGCGCCGCGAAGCGCGCTCCTCCCCGTACTGGTAGATGGTGTCGGCCAACTCACGCTCGGGCAGCGTGTTGCAGAGATCGGCGGCGGTGTCGGCAAGGCGCTGGTCCATGCGCATGTCGAGCGGCGCATTGACCTGGAACGAGAACCCGCGGACGTCGCGGCCCAGCTGAAGTGTGGAGACGCCGAGGTCGACGATGATGCCGTCGGCGCCCTCGCCCCACCCGGCCTCGTCGAGAACGCGGCGAAGCTCGGCGAAGGAGCTTCGCACGAAGGTAACGCGACCTTCGAAACGGGAAAGGTGAGAAGCGGACAACGCGAGCGCTTCCTCGTCCCAATCCAGGGCGAGAAGCCGACCATCCGGCGAAGAGGCATCCAGCAGCCTTTCGCTCATTCCGCCCTCCCCCACGGTCGCATCCACGTAGCGACCACCCGGCTTGACCGCCAAGGCCAGCAAGACCTCATCCGCCATGACCGGCAGATGCCGCCCCAGCCTCTGCCTGTCCTCCACTATAATCCGAGGTCGTCGAACGACTCGCCGTCGTCAGCGACCTTCGCGTCTTCGAGCTGCTGCTGCTGCCAACTCTCCCGATTCCAGATCAGGAACTTCTCGAGGTCTCCGGTAAAAACCGCGTCTTTGGTCAAGCCGATGGCGTCGCGCAGATCCTGTGTGACGAGAATGCGGCTCTGACCATCGAGGATGAGTTCCTGGGCCGGGTGCAGATAGAGCCGCTTGAAGCGGCGTGTGCGCTCCTGGAACTGCGGCATTGCCCGGATGCGTCCTTCCAGGGCCTGCCATTCGGCCATCGGGTAAACGTCGAGAGTTCTGGGCCCGGCACCCACCGAGCGCGTAACGACTACGCGAACCTCACTTTGTGAGCCGAGCGGCTCGCGAAACTTTCTCGGGATCGCGACGCGACCCTTCTCATCCAACGTGTGAAAGAATGTTCCGCGAAACATGTGTCATCTGAAGGACCGGCGGGCAGCAACCGACACACCTAAAGCAACAACAAGCGCCCTGAGGCGCCCAACCCCGACCGACTCGCAACGGAGGATTCCACCTACCCATTGCTACCCACCGGCCCCCACGGTGTACCCCTCACGCCCCACCCCGGTCAAGTCCTTTCATCATCGCCGACGGCTTTCCTCACCAGAAAACCGGCCGCTTGTGCAGGGCGTGAACAGGAGCAGGACCGTGACACCCGTCACGCTCCCGAAAAGGAAGGAATTGAGTCTCGATGATCGACTCTCCTTGCGTTCAGCAGGGAGAGTCGGGGTGGACGATATTGGAGCCTGAGTCGGTCTGTAAGCCGGATCCTGTCGAGTCGCAGCAAGTGCGACCCCGGCAGTCATTCCTCTAGGCCACCGGTTGCCCGGTGGCTCAAGCGACCGTAACCCGGAGGCATAGGACGGGCCGCCCGCCTCCCTATTCGGTCTTGCTCCAGGTGGGGTTTACCGAGCATCCGCCGTCTCCGGCAGATCTGGTGAGCTCTTACCTCACCGTTTCACCCTTACCCCCGGCCCGAGGACCGAAGGCGGTTTATTTTCTGTGGCACTTTCCCCGCCTCACAACGGGCCGCCGTTAACGGCCACCCTGCCCTGTGGAGTCCGGACTTTCCTCCCGCGCCACTTAAATGCGGCGCCGGCGACTGCCCAACCAACTCAGGCTCCAGATCGACTGTAGCAACGACGGGTGAAATCGAAAGGCGAACGGTCAGATTGGGGCGGTCTCGGGGTCCGACCCGCCGATGAAGAGCAGACGCTGGCACATCGGGCAGACCCTGACGGCACCAGTCTTTCGAACCTCGATGAGAGTCTGGGGTGGAATCTGCACGTGGCAACCCACGCAGCAGCCGGTGTCGTCGACCTCGACCACGGCAAGCCCGAAGCGCCGCGACAGAATCAGTTCGTACTTCTTGCGCAGGCCGCCCTCGACCTGTGCGGCCATCACGTCGCGGGCGTCGCGATCGGTGGCGAGATCCTGCCGGAGTTTCTGGACACGCTCCGCCGTTTCGCTCACCTGGCGGTGGTCGGCGCTTTCGAGCCCGGCCCTTTCCTTCTTGGCCAACTCGATGGTGGCCTCCATCTCCTCGACCTTGCCCATGAGCTCGAGGACAAGCGTTTCCGCTTCACTGAGTTCAGTCTGGCCCGAAGAAACTTCTTCTTGTCCGGCACGTAGTTCGCGCTCGTTTCTAACCTTCTGGAGGCGTTGGCGGCGCTGCTTTAGAAGTTCGAGTGTGTCGCTGATACGGCGCTCGGCCAGAGCCCGTTGGGCAACCAGTTCCTTGCGCGCCGCAGCCTGCACTTCGATACGGGCGTCGCAGACCGCAATGGCCTGGCGGCGCTCGGCCAGTTCTGCTTCATACTTCTCGATGGTCTTCTGTTTTTCGAGCAGAAGGGTGTCGAGTCTCTGAAGCTTGAAGAGTGTCTCTAACTGATTCGCCAAGGCTTACGCCTCTCCCATTACCCGCCGCCACCTGGCCGTTCCCGGACAACGCCTTGGGGACGTCGGCCGCCGTAACGGTCCGGAATGTGGTGGGCCCACCAGGGCTCGAACCTGGGACCGAGGGATTATGAGTCCCCTGCTCTGACCAACTGAGCTATGGGCCCTCAACTACAACTTCCTTGCCCACTACACTTGCCGGCTTCAAGAAAAAAAACCTTTGAGCTTCTTGCTTCGAGTGGGAAGCCGCAGCTTGCGAAGCGCCTTCGCCTCGATCTGGCGGATGCGCTCGCGTGTCACGGAAAAGCGTCCGCCCACTTCCTCCAAGGTATGGTCGGTTTTTTCACCGATGCCAAACCGCAGCTTGAGCACCTGTTCCTCACGCGGAGTGAGGGAGGCCAACACCTCACGGGTGTGGCTCTGCAGGTTGCGATTGACCACCGCGTCGGGCGGCGAGACGGCTTTGTGGTCTTCGAGAAAATCACCGAGGTGGCTGTCATCTTCATCGCCGATCGGAGTCTCGAGCGAGATCGGTTCACGGGCGATCTTGAGCACCTTGCGCACGCGGTCGGGCGGCATGTCCACCAGCACCCCGAGTTCGACCGGAGTCGGCTCACGTCCCTTCTCTTGCACGAACTGCCGCGTTACGCGGATCAGCTTGTTGATCGACTCGATCATGTGCACCGGGATACGGATGGTGCGGGCCTGATCGGCGATCGCCCGCGTTATCGACTGACGAATCCACCACGTCGCGTAGGTGGAGAACTTGTAGCCGCGCTGGTACTCGAACTTGTCGACCGCCTTCATCAAACCGATGTTCCCCTCCTGGATGAGGTCGAGGAACTGGAGGCCGCGATTGTTGTAACGTTTCGCGATCGAGACAACGAGACGCAGGTTGGCTTCGATGAGGGCTTTCTTCGAATCGACGACTTCGTGCTGCGCCTGCGTGATGCTGCGAACCAGGCTGTCGAGCCCTTGGGCGCTGAGGCCGAGCTCATCCAGGCGTTCTTCGATCTCCCGGGACGCGGCGACGATCTTGTCGGCAGTTTCGTGCACCGTATCGACGTTCATGCGCAGCGTTCCGCAGATGCGCTGATCCGTGGTGCGATCGACACCGAGCTGACTGGCGAAGTCGACGATCTGATCCGCTCGCCGCCCGGTGCGGGATTCCGCCTTGCGCAGGAGTTCAAGACGCTGACGCACGTAACGGTGAGCGTCGTCGATACGCTGGATCGCAGCGGCCACCTGCTCGGGATTCAGCGGAATGCCGAGCAACAGATCGATCAGCTTGCGATCGATCTTGGCGGCAGCCGCAACTTCACCGGCACCGGAAGCTTTTTCGCTGTCCCGGACCAGCTTGCAGGCTTTGTCGAGCTGGCGCGAAACCTGTTTGAAGAGTACCGCCTCATCCTCGGCGAAGCTCGATGGCTCGCGTGCGGACTCGCCACCCGGCAGCGCGGCAGCGCCGCCGCCGTCCTCCGCGTCTTCACCGACAAGCGCGGACACATACACACCGACGCGCTCCGCCGCAGGTGCAGCTTCACTGGCAACCGCCACCTCGTAACCGCCTTCCGGCTCAGGCTCGGTAACCTTGACGACGGAACGCACGCGCACATCGCCGGCCGCCAACGCCCTGGACAATGATTCGATGAAGCGTCGACCGAGCGCCGACTTGAAGACGAGTTCGAATACACACAGCTCGGCGGCTTCGATACGTTTGGCGATGACGACTTCGCCTTCGCGCGACAACAGCGGCACCGCGCCCATGTCGCGCATGTACATGCGGACGTAGTCGGCGACCTGGTCGACCTCACCGGCAGCTCGCTGTTCGCGCGCGGCCGCCACCGCATCATCGCCGCTATCCTTGGACGCCGTTTCCCCTTCACTGCGCGCGTCGGCCTTCTCCTCGCCGAAGGCCGTCAGGACGTCGTCCATGTCCTCCGGTTCGACGATGCTCGGATCGAGAATGTCGTCGCCCTCATCATCCGATGATGCGACGAAGCCTTTGTTCTTGCCGAGCCGCAGCAGCGCCTTCACACTGCCGTCGTCCTCGTCGGACAGAACGGCCGCATCGCGACCCTGAGTTCCTTTATCCTTCATCGCTGTCCCGGCCGGCGTTCTTGCCGACTGCCCCGCTGGCGGTTTTGTCCGATTGTCTGTCTGTGTTCCATCTGGCGAGAAGATCGGCGGCGCCGGCATCGTCCCCGAGTTCTTCGAAACGGCGCAGTTCCTCCAGCAGGCGACGCTTGCGCTCCGTCTCGGTCGGCGCCGCCACACGTTCGAGACAATCGACAAACACCCGTTCCATGGCGACCGGATCGGCGAAGGTCGCATCTTCTATCAGACGCCCAGCCAACCGCGCTCGCGCTTCCTGATCGATCGTCGAGAGCACCTCGCCGATATCGATGTCGCGCCCCTGTTCACGCAGGGCTACGAGATCGGCGGCCACCTGAGCCCACGGCTGTTCCCTCATGAACTTGACGATATCTCGCTCGCGGACCCGATCAATTGCCCCGACGTCGGCAACGAGCACGGTCACCAGCAGTTCTTCGGCGCTCGGCGAACGCGCGGGGAGTCCGCTGCGGGATGGACGCGCCGTCGGCGCAGGCGCACCGCCCGGCAAAGCGCCGGCTGCTTGCCTGCCCACCATGCGCCCCTGCACGCGCAGGACCTGCTCGGAAATCCCGGTCCAGTGCGCAGCCTTCTTCACCAGCACGTCATATTCGAAGGGATTTTCGACCTTGCGCAGAACTTCGGCGAGCTCGGCCCCTACCCGCGCCGCAGCCGCAGCGCCGCCCGAACCGCCGGCCACTTCGCGTGCATAGGCATCAACCAGCGGAACCGCGCCCCGAAGTGCCTGCCGCATCGCATCGAGCCCACGCCCGCGTACATAGCTGTCAGGATCTTCGCCCTGAGGCAGGAACACTCCGCGCACCCAAAGCCCGGCTTCGAGGAACACCGGAAAGCTGCGCGCCGCCGCGCGCCGGCCGGCATCGTCGCCGTCGAACAGGGCCAGCACTTCGCCGCCGAAGCGACGCAGCAGGCGCGCCTGATCGACCGTCAGCGCGGTACCGCAGGTAGCAACCACATTGGTGAGCCCGGCCTGGGACATCGCGATGACGTCGAGATACCCCTCGACGAGGATCGTCTCTTCGGGGCGCTGGTCGGGAGCAAGACCCTTGGCCGCTTCACGAGCCTCGAAGAGGCCGTACAGGACCCGCCCCTTGTGGTAGATGGGCGAGTCACTCGAGTTGAGATACTTGGGGCCGGCGTTGTCGCCCTCGCTTTCACCGAGGCGGCGGGCGCCGAAACCGACCGTGCGGCCCTGGGGGTCGCGGATCGGGAACATCAGCCGGCCGCGAAAGCGGTCGTAGATCGAACTGCCCCGACGGCCCACCAGGCCGAGCTTTTCCGCGAGTTCCGGATCCTGCTTTTCCTGCTTCAACCATTGCACCAGACCTTCGCCGGAACTAGGCGAAAGTCCAAGAGCAAAACGTTCAGTGGCGCCATCCGCAATGCCCCGCTGCTGCAGGTACGCACGAGCGCCGTCGCCGACGCCAGCCTTGGCCAGACAAGCCCGAAAGTAGCGGACGGCGCTCGCCATGAGAGCGCCGATGAGTTCGCGCTCGGGAGCCGCGGTGCGTCCGGCGCCTCCTTCGGGAACATCGATGCCGTACTGCGCGGCGACCTTCCTTACCGCCTCGGGGAAAGTCAGGTTCTCCATCGACATGACGAACTTGAAGACGTTGCCGCCGGCTCCGCAGCCGAAGCAGTGGAAGAATCCGCCCTCGTCGCTGACCGAGAAGGACGGCGACTTCTCACCGTGAAACGGACAGAGGCCGAGCAGGCTGCGCCCGCGCCTCTTCAGCGAGACGTACGGCGACACGAAGTCCGAAATGCGCGCGGCCTGGCGAATCTCGCCTATCTTGTCCTCGGGAATCACTCGGAGGGCTTGCCGCTGAGTCTTTCGGGTTCGGAGTCGGAGGAGGCTTCCGGATGCTCCGGCAACGCCTGACTCAGCACCATGCTTGCCAGGGCCGACAACCGCGGCCCCAGCACCGAAGCCGCGACCTGCTGATCGATACGCGCAAGGAATTCGAAGACTGGCTCGGCGACCACGGCGGCCGGCGCATCGCGCTCCGTGGCACGAGACGGGGCGAAGGAATGAAGCAACACAATCAGGACACCGAGCATGAAAGCGGCCAGCAGGCTGCCGACTGCCGACGCCAGCAGCCGGCTCGGAATCGACAGCCCCACGCCGAGCAACCGCGAGAGCAAGGTCGCCGTCAGACGCACCACCACCACTACCGCCACGAATACCAAGGCGGGCGCCAGCGCATCGAGGACGAAATCGGGGGCGGGAAGCAGACCGGCCAGCCAATCGCGCACGGGGTCGGACCAATCGCCGGCGATCATGAAGGCCAGCACGGGCGACGCAAAGCCGGCCAGAGTGCCAAACAGGCCTCTGCCGTAACCGCGCAGAGCCGAGAAGGCCAGGAGCAGCGCGAACGTGATGTCGACTGTGCTCAAATGGATGTTGGCGAATCGTGAGTGGCTCGCGACTCGCTGGCGCGCATGATCCCGAGGTCAGAGGCCGCTGTCAACGCGCCGCCCGAGCGGCAATTGGACGCGCGCGCCGGTCGTGGCACCCTGCACGACATCTTCTGCGACAAGCCCGACGGGCGAGATTTCAGGCAAGACCAGCAAGTACGACAGCGAGTGCCACTTGATGACCACAGTTTCGATCCTCCCTTCATCGACGCGAGCGACCCGATACGCCATCACCGGCGCCTGCGGCGCTCTCGCCCTAACCTTGGCAGCGTGTAGTCTCATGAACGCAAACGTCTCTTCCCCAGGTGCCCGGAGCGCCGTCCCCAAGCCGCGCACCGAGATCTTCCGACTGAAAAACGGCCTGCAGGTGGTCATTCGCGAAGATCACTTCGCCCCGGTGGTAGCGCAGCAGGTGTGGGTACACACCGGCGGCGCCGACGAGACAGGGGCCGAGGCCGGCCTCGCTCACGTCCACGAACACATGCTGTTCAAGGGCACCGAAAAACGCGGCGTCGGTGATATCGCCGGGGAGGTCGAATCGTCCGGCGGCAGCATCAATGCCTGGACTTCCTGGGACCAGACCGTCTACCACCTGGTGCTGGCGTCGCGCTTCGCATCCGAGGGCATCGACATCCTGGCCGATGCGATGCAGCACTCGACCTTCGACCCCACCGAACTTTCCAAGGAACTCAAGGTCGTGCTCGAAGAATGGAAGCGCGGTCTGGATTCACCGGGCAACCGTCTCTACGACACGCTGTTCGAGAACGCCTACACCGCGCATCCGTACAAGCGTTCGGTGATCGGCACAGAAGAGTCGATCAAGGGTTTCACACGCGACGGCATTCTTGCTTTCTACCGGAGCCACTACACGCCCAGTAACATGACGCTGATCGTGGTCGGCGACGTCGACGCCAAAGAGATGCGCAAGCAGGTCGAAGCGAAGTTCGGAGACTTCGCCGATCATCCCGCGCAGCGACCCGCGCGTGCGGTGGAGCCGCCGCAAACAGAGAGCCGCTTTTCGAGCATCCTGATGGAAATCCAGGAAGCCCACCTCGCGCTCGGCTTCCACATCCCTGACGCCAACCACCCCGACAGTCCGGCGCTCGACGTGTTGGCGCACGTGCTCGGCGGCGGCGAAAGTTCACGGTTGTACCGGCGCTTGGTCGCCGAACACCCGCTGGCCAACAGCACCAGCGCCTTCGCCTACACGCCGCCCGATCCGGGACTGTTTCTGGCAATGGCTTCCTTCGAACCCGAAGACGAGAACAAGGTGCTCGGCGCTCTCACCGAAGAGGTCGCGCACATCCGCGACCTGCCGGTGAGCGCCGATGAACTAGCCAGAGCCCAGGCTAACCTGGAGAGCGATTTCGTGTACCGCCGCCAGACCGTCCAAGGCCAGGCCCGCGAACTCGGCTACTCGATCGTCGTACACAACGACCCCGATTACCCCGACCGCTACGTGAAGCAGGTAAACGCGGTAACGGCAGCCGACGTGCAAAGAGTAGCGCGCCTGTATCTGACGCCGGAGAACCTTACCGCCGTCAGCCTCAGGCCCAAGAGCGCGGGCGAGAACCTCAGCCTGGCCGCGCTTCGCAAAGCTGCGTCCGCTTTCGCTTCGACCAAAGCCAAGGTGGTCGCTGAAGCGATCGCCAACGGCAAGGCGCGCGATCTGCCGGCCGAGACTTCCAAGGCACGCGAAGAGAGCGAACCGCGCCTGGTGCGTCTGGACAACGGCGTGCGCGTGATCGTGCAGGAGCATCACTCGGTACCGATGTTCTCGGTGCGCGCCGCAGTACTCGGCGGCCTTCTGTCGGAGACGCCCGCGAACAACGGCATCTCCAACTTCGTCGCGGAAATGCTGACGCGCGGAACCGACAGGCGATCACGCGAGAAGCTTGCCTCGGACATCGAATCGATGGCGGGAGATCTCGGCGGCTTCTCGGGACGCAGTTCGTTCGGCGTGTCGGCGACCTTCCTGTCCGAGCACTTCAAGGAAGGTCTCGGCCTCACCCTGGAAGTCCTGCTCGAGCCGTCTTTCGATCCCGAAGAAGTGGAGAAGACGCGACGCGAGTTGCTCATGGCGATCAAGAACCGCAGCGACGAAACCGCGCAGCGGACCTTCGACCTCGCCTACAAGACCGTCTACCCGAGCCATCCCTACGGCATGACGACGCTAGGCGAAGCAAAGAGTGTCGGCGCCATGAGCGCCGCCGATCTGCGCAACCACTACAACTCGACGCTGGATCCGAAGAACCTCGTCATAAGCGTGGTCGGTGACGTCGACAGCGATGTGGTGATAGAACGCCTACGACAAGCCCTCGGCAACCTGCACAGCGACGGCGCTGCGTTCAAGATGCCGGCCGCGGCCGCGGCGCCGACAACCCTGCGTCGCGTCGACCTGTCCACCGAGCGCAAGCAGACCCACATCGTAGTTGCGTTTCCCGGCGCTGCGATGAGCGACCCTGACCGCTACGCGCTGTCGGTGCTCGACACCGTCTTGTCACGCCAAGGTGGCCGCCTGTTCTACGAACTGCGCGACAAGCAGGCGCTGGCCTACTCGGTAACGTCGTTCTCCAGCGACGGTTACGCACCCGGCCTCTTCGGCGCCTACATCGCCACCGATCCGTCCAACGAGCATAAGGCGCTGGCCGGTCTGCTCGACGAGTTGGGCAAAGTCCGCAGTGCGCCGGTGCGCAATGAAGAGCTCGAAAGAGCCCACCGCTATCTGATCGGAAATTACGAGATCGCGCTGCAGACCAACAGCGCGATTGCCGAGAACATGACCTTCAACGAACTTTACGGACTCGGCTATCTCGAAGCCCGTCGTTATCCGGACCGTATTCGTGCAGTCGGAATCGAGGACGTGCAACGTGTGGCCGAGCGCTTCCTCCACATCGAAACCCGCGCCGAGGCGGTAGCCGGGCCGGCCACGAGCGGAGCAGGCGCGAGTTTGAACGGCGACGGGCGCAAGAAGCACGTCAACGGGAAAGACATCGAGAAGAAATGAGACACCCGCCGAGTCGGTCGCGGCGATTCGGCGCCGCGGCGCGATTCAGTGTCGGGCGTTGCGCGCCGTGACGACGCGCTCGGGGTAGTCGCTGAAAATGCCTTCGACTTCGAGAGCGCAAAGGCGCTCGATGTCGGCAGGATCGTTGGCCGTCCAGGTCCACACGCGAAGTCCCTGCGCGTGTGCACGTTCGATCAAAGCCGCCGTAACCAGCACGCTCGGAGGGTGAAGGTTCTCCGCACCGATCTCGGCCGCGCAGGACAGTGCCTCCTCCAGGTTGCGCGGCACGCACAAAACTCCGATGCGGGCCTCGGACAGCAGGCGGCGCAGCAATCTCAGAGCATCGAGGTCGAAGGAAGAGAATACCGTGCTGGCCACCAGACCGCCGTCGTCGACCATCCGCGCGCACGCATCGACGAGGTCGGCGCGACGCGGACTTTCCTTGATCTCCAGGTTCAGAAGAGTGCGGTCGCCGAGACCGACGAGCACCTCTTCCAAAGTAGGAACCCGCGCCGGATGCCCGCGCCACGATCCGGCGTCCAGTGCCCGCACCTCGTCCGAACCTCGGTCTGCGACTAGGCCGACACTGTCGGTGGTGCGCTCCAGAGTATCGTCGTGGATGATTACCGGCACTCCGTCCAGGCACAGGGCCACGTCGAACTCGATCGCGTCGGCGCCCAATTCCAGAGCCTTTTCGAAGGACACCATGGTGTTTTCCGGCATATGCCCGGCGGCGCCGCGATGACCGATTGCAAGGGGGAAGACCCGCATGTGCGAGACCCTAGCAAGTTCGGCGGTGTCGCGCATCGAATTGGCGGCAGAACTTTTGAATTGATGACCGAGGCCGGGCCCGGAACCGGGCCGCGACTGCCTTGCGACGAAGGCCCGCGCGGCGGCCGATGCTGCTTCCGGCCGCTATCGCGACGGCCGCCGTCAACACCGACCTTCGCGACCGCGAAGGTGGAATTCCCGCTCCAGGCCCGCGTTGAAGTCCAAACCGAGCGGCGCCCCGGCACCTGCCGCGCAGCCTCCTGGCCGCATCGCACCAGAATCGCACCAGACAAGCGTTGTGTTAGAGTCAGGGGTTGCCCGGGCAGCCCCACCCTCCTCTGGAGAGAATCCCTCGGCGCGCGGAGCAGAGACAAACGTGAGTCCCAAGTGGTTTGAAATCCCTCTCGACGTACGCGCCGAGCACGCAGACGACGCTGTCGCACTGCTGGCCGCCGAAGGCTTTGCGGGCTGCGAGGTCCGCCGCGAGGGGCCTGAACGCACGCGCCTGGTCGTCTTCGCCGAGGCGCAAGACGCCGGCGCGGGGCAACTCAGGGCGCAATCGGCGCGCGCCGCGGTCGCCGGGTTCCTGCTAGCGGACCACGCTGGCAGCGACTCGGTCGGCGCCACGGACGTCGCCGAACTCGACCCCGCGGTGTGGACCGACAACTGGCGCCGCCACTTCTCGCGCCGCACTTTTGCCGATCTCATCGAAGTGCTG
Source organism: uncultured bacterium (assembly GCA_903893315.1). GTDB lineage: Bacteria > Desulfobacterota > Binatia > UBA1149 > CAITLU01 > CAITLU01. The sequence continues at coordinate 3,142 of CAITLU010000022.1, read as the reverse complement.
CCTCCCTGGGAGAGCCCCTCGGCGCCCGAGGCCGGCCTGCTTTCGATCGTCATCAACCCCGGCATGGCCTTCGGCACCGGCCTTCACGAAACCACCGCTTCGTGCCTCGAACTGCTGGTCGAACTGGTCCGCACCGGCGATGTCGTAGCGGATGTCGGCTGCGGGTCGGGAATTCTCGCCCTTGCCGCTCTGCGTCTGGGGGCCGACCGTGCCTGCGCGACCGACCTCGATCCGCTCGCCGTCGACGCTGCCCTCGAAAACGCCGAAAGTAACGGCCTTCAAAGTCGCATGACCATCGGGCTGGCTCAGGCCGGTGCCGAGAGCGCGACCGGCGACGTCGCCACCGGCCCGTTCGACCTGGTGGTCGCCAACATCCTGGCCGAGACCCTGGTCGAACTTCACCGGGGCCTCACGCTGGCGGTGCGCGAAGGCGGCTTGCTGATACTGTCCGGAATCGAGGCCAGCCGCTTGGGAATGGTCCTCGATGCCTTCGTGCAGCCGCCTTGGACGCTGCGGCGGCGCATCGAAAAAGGCGAGTGGGCAACCGTCGCCATCGAGCGCACAATCGGCCGCGAGCACCAGCCCGCCGGTGAGCGCACGCTATCGGAAGTTTCGTCGCGGGACGCGGTTAACAACGGCGCACGCAAGACTACCGGGACGCCGTCCTGACCGCGCAGTAGGAGACGATCTCACTATCATGCTCAGTGCCATGACCACACAGCAGCTTCCGAAGACACGCATCTTCGTCGAGCCCGACCGCCTGAGCGCCGACCGCGCCGTTCTTACCGGCGCCGCCCATCATCACTTGAAGAACGTACTGCGCTTCAAGCCCGGCGACGAAATGATCGTGTTCGACGGCGCCGGTCGCGAGTGCATCGGCGTGCTCGAACTATATCAAGGCGAGACGGCCATGGTTCGCGTGCTCGGAGACACCGACCAGAGCACCGAGTCGGCGCTCGACCTGACCATCGCCCCCTGTCTGGCCAAGGGCAAGAAGGTGGATCTCATCGTCGAGAAAGCCGTCGAGCTTGGCGCCGACCGCATCTGCGTCGTGATCTCGCAACGCAGCATCGGGCAGCTTACGGATGAACAGGCGATGGATCGCGTCGAGCGTTGGCGGCGCATCGCCAAAGGCGCGGCCGAACAGAGCGGGCGCACGATGATGCCGGTCGTCGAGCGAATTCGTGCCTTCTCGGATTTCGTCGCATCCAAGCCCGCCGACACTCTCGGTCTGCTGTTCACAATCGGCACCAACCCCGATCCACCGGCAACACTGCGCCAGCGCTATCCCGATACACACAAAGTGATCGCCGTGATCGGTCCCGAGGGTGGATTCTCTCCGGCCGAAATCACGCTCGCACGCCGCCACGGCTTCATCGACGTAGGTCTTGGTCCTCGCGTGCTGCGCACCGAGACAGCCGCGATCGTCGCAGCCGCGATTTGTCAGCATCTGTGGGGCGACCTCGGCCGCAAGGCCCCCAGCAACCCCGAGCCGGCCTGAGCCGCTCGCAGCGAGGAGGCCGCCGTGAAGTTTCTGCACGTGATGGATCCTATCGAACGGATCGACATCACCAAAGACACATCGTTCGTCTTCATTCGCGAAGCCCAGGATCGCGGCCACCAGAACTTTTACTGCAGCATCGCCGACCTGTCGTTTCAGGAAGGCCGTGTCGTGGTACGCGCAGCCTCACTGCGCGTATCACCGGTACAGGGAAGCCACGCCGACATCGGCGAGTGGCTGTGGACAGCGGCCGAAGAGTTCCACTGCGTCTTCATGCGCAAGGATCCTCCGTTCGACACCGACTTCTTCTTCGCGACGCATCTCTTGAGTTTGATAGACACGAACACGACGCTGGTGTTCAACGACCCGGCGGGGCTGCGCGAGGCCACGGAGAAACTCTTCATCCTGCGCTTTCCCGAGTTGATCGCACCGACGATGGTAGCCGCGAGCCCCGACACGATCCTGGCCTTTCGCGACCGCGTGGGCGGCGACATCGTGGTGAAGCCGCTCGACGGCTGCGGAGGCCTCGGGATATTCCGCATAGCTCCCGGCGACCTCAACACCTATTCGATCCTGGAGACCTCGACCCACCACGGCACGCGCCCGGTGATGGCCCAACGCTTCCTGCCCGAATCACGCCAAGGTGACGTGCGACTGCTGTACCTCGACGGCAGGCCGCTCGGAGCAGTGCGCCGCGTCCCCCGTGAAGACGACCTGCGCGGCAACATTCACGTGGGCGGCACCGTGGTGGCAGCCGAGATAGGCGAGCGAGAGAAGCATCTCTGCGCGACGCTGGCGCCCAGGCTCGAGGCGCTCGGCATCTGGTTCGCCGGCCTCGACGTGATCGGCGACTACCTGAGCGAAGTGAACGTCACCAGCCCGACCGGCGTGCAAGAGGCCAACAGGCTTTCGGGCGTGAGGCTCGAAACCGCGGTGATCGAGTCGGTCGAGAGAAAGTGCGTGGGCTTGCTGCGCTGAACGAGGTGCTCGCGCGTCCATGGTCGGCGCTCCGGAGCCCTATTCGCGAAGCACCACCGTCCCCCACGGTCGCGATTTGACCGGCCCGCATCGCGGAGTTAAACAAGCCGCTCCGGCGGCGCTTCGCCGTCCCCTCCTTGCCTGTGCCCAGGTAGCTCAGTTGGTAGAGCAGGAGACTGAAAATCTCCGTGTCGGTGGTTCAATTCCGCCCCTGGGCACCACCCTCTTTCCCATTTAAATCGGGCAGTTAAGCGCCGAAGCCGTATGACTTCGACGCTGTGGCCATCTGCAGTTGCGGCGTCAAGCCCTCACCTCAGCCCTCACCGTTCCGGCACCCCGAGGCCCACAAACGGCCCAGGAGCGACGAACGGCAAGGGGTTGCTGGGTACGGTCGGAGTTCTCATGGGTGTAGTGGGGCCAGGCCTTCCTGGCACAGCGGAGCAGGTAGTTCGCGTAGCAATCGGGGTCGGCATTACCGCGACACGACAGCCGTGCGGCCTGCTGCCGAGGCCTTGAGTAGTTGTAAGCGTCCGGCCAACGACCTCTTGATGTGGCAACCAAGCCCGCGTGTTCGCGGGTCGGCGGTGTTCAGGCCTGACCGGCGGTCTGTTCGCGGAGTTCTTTCCAGCCGCGTGGCGTGAGTTCACCGATGCGGGCGTTGGG
>CAITLU010000021.1 GCA_903893315.1 uncultured bacterium | reverse complement strand
GCTGCGAACGGCATCGCGGCGAATGACTACAGCGAAAAGCGCGCGACCGAACTGTGTCGCTTGGACAGGTCGTAGCCCTTCATGTCTTTGGCGGCCAGCTTCTTCGATGAGCACTGGTGCAGGCACTTGCCGCAGAAATCCCCGCAGATCAGCCCAAAACAGTTCTCCAGCATAGTCTTGTCGTACATGTGCACCGACTCGCTCTGCCGCTCCATGTACAAGTGTTCGAAGCGGCCCGGCCCTTCCGGAATCTGAACCTTCGAGCGGCCTCCGGAACCTTCGATCATGCCGTAGATGCCGTAGGTGCAGCGCACGTCGTCGCGCATCGCATAGGTGATCGTCTTGTCGCCGATGGTAAGGGTCTGCCCTTCGGTTTCCGACAACGCAGCGGCCGGACACTTGCGCGCGCATCCGGTCTTGCAATCGTCCTTGCGGCACAACTCGGGGCCGTCGTACATCGGCGTCGGTTCGAGTTCGGCGGTGGTCAGGATCGAGTTGAAGCGCTGCATCGCTCCGAACTCGGGAGTCAGCGCGAGCGTGCTCCAGCCGAACTCGGCGATCCCCGCCGCCACCGCCGCATGTCGGTGCGAGAATTCCGCCTGTATCTTCCCTGACGTGACGGTCTCGTCGTAGTACTTGTACATGCTCGTGGTCCAGGTCGGCAGGAAACACAGCGTCTTGTGCCCCAGGTACTCGAGCTGCTTGGCCATGCGGTTGACGATCCGCGAACTTTCCAGATTGGTCAGACCGTAGCCGTAGAACAGATACGGGCTGATGGTCTTGCCGGGGCGATCCGGCTCACCCCACACGTCGGCGGTTCCTTGAAGAAGGTGCAGAGCGATGGAAACGACAGACTTGCACCCCGGCAGGAAGTCGGTGGGCTTGTGTCCTTCGGGCGCGTTGGCGAAACGTTCGACCGGCGCGATTCCGACCAGATCTGCGCCCTGTTCCAGCAGCGTTTCGATGACTTTTTCGGTGAGCGTCGCCATTGCCTTCCTCCGTCAAACAGTAACGTAAATTTTCGCTGCCGCGACACCGCAGGCGGCCTGCGCCCCACGCATGCCGCAGACACCTGCCGGACCGATCACGAACCCGCGCTTCTCATGGCCTGTCGCAGCGCCGTCTGATCCACCGGCGGCTCGGGATAGCCGGCCTTGGCGAACATCGAGATGCCGTCGGTGGGACACACCGTCGCGCAGACGCCGCAGCCGAAGCAGCGATCAAGGTCGAGCAGCACGAGTTCTTCTTCTGACATGGCCAGAGCCTTGGCCGGACACCGCTCGACGCACTCCCCGCACGCAGTGCACTCGGCAGCGTCGATGACCGGCTCGAAACCCGAATTGAGCGCCAGGCCCGGCTTCGCCTGCGCCAGCGCAGCTTTCAAGATCACGCAGTGATCTGCGCAGCAGTTGCAGACGAAGTCGATGTTCTGACGGTTGACGCTGCAGTGAACGAGACCGGCCTGCTCCGAACGCCTGAGGATATCGATCGCCTCCTGCTTGGAGATCCTGCGGCCCATCCCCTGGTCGATCACAAACTGGGCGCCCGTGCCGAACTGCATGCAGACCTCGTTCGGCATCCCGCAGGTATCGCTTTCGTCGATCAGTTCGGCTTCGTGCCGACAGTAACACGTCGACACCGCGATCGGCTCCGAGTTCTCGACGTAGGCCGACACCTGGTCGTAGGTGCGGACCGTGGTCCCGACTTCGACCCTCTCCTGCACCGTGATGACCCGCGTGGGAGGAAACGAAATCTCCCTGACGCCCTGGATGGCATCCACAGCTTGCTTGTACCTGTGGATCAGCCTGGCCAGGCTGCGATCCTTCGGCGTCCTGGTGCCGCGCATGAACTGGAACTCGAAGATGCCGGGCACGAACGGCGGCAACGCGTAGGCCTCGCTTCCCTGCGAACCCATCGACACGCACAGCCCCTTGCGTGACATGGTCTTCAAGACGCCTTCGGCCTCACCAACCGGCACCTCCAGGCTCGCTGCAATCTGCTCCGCGGTCGAGAGCCCCTTGGGCATGGCAGCCGCGACGGCGGCTTCCTGCGGCGTGAAGAGTTCGCTCGCCATATCGTAGAACTCCGGGATGTCCATGCCCGGATACATTCCGCCGTGCTTGGCGAACCTGTTCATCAATCTGGTGTAGACCGCCTCCGCCATGTTCCAATCTCTCCTGTCCTCGACGTCGCACGATCCCGTGGCGAAGCGGCCGCGACACCGCCGACCCGGATGCGCTCCAGCCGCGCGCTCGACAAGTCCGCGCGGCGTTGTCGTATGCACCGGCCCGAAAATTCGCTCCGCCCTCAATGCCCGGCAGCGCCCGAATACGCAAGACGAACGCGGCGACGCGGCTCTACGCGCCCGCGTTCCAGCCCTGCCTTACCAGCGCCGCGCCGAACACGACGAGGATCACGATACTGAGCAGCAGCAGGCCGCGAACCACGCGTGGCCCCAAGCGGCGCGCCTGGTCGAAGAGCACGACGATGCCCGACATGCCGCCTATGAAAATACCGTAGAAGCCGCTCAGGAACGCAGCGCCGTGCAACGTCGACCGGCCCAGCGCGTCAGCCAGAATCGGACCGCTGACCAGGAGCCAGAAGGCGTAAGGATTGGGGTTGAGCCAGTTCAGGACCGCCGCGCGGCGCAGCCCCGCCCACCCCGCTGATTCCGAGTCCGCTTCCACGACGTCCCGAGCCGCCGACGCACGCCACTGCCTCCACAGGCCCAGCGCCAGATACAGCACGAACAGACCGCCCGCGATGCTCGACGCCCGCACCAGCATCGGCGGCAAGCGGCTCAGCACCAGAAGAACCAGCACGATTATCGGCAGATCGGTGACCAGCGGCGCCAGCGTCACGCGGATGCCGCGCCGCAATCCGCCGAGCAGGGTCTCGGAAATCAGCAGAGTCTGCAGCGGGCCGGGCGACGCGGCCGCACTGATGCCGAGCGCCGCGCCTCGCAGGAAAAAAGAAAGAAGGGCCGGATCCATTTCGTCGCTTCGCCGGTCCGCGTCGTCGAGCGAATCGGAAGCGCGATGCTCACACCGATCCACCGACCAGACAAACCTTCGTCAAGAACATGACGGACGACAGGCCTGCGCACGCGACGAGCCTTGCGGCCGGGCGCCGATTCGCAGTCAGGCCATCGCCCAGAGTGCGCAGCGTGCTGACGGCCGCGCGGCGCACTCCATTTTCTCTCCGAGATTCGTCGGGCGGCCCGCGTTTTTCTTGTTCCAGTACGTGCCTCGCGTATATGCTCCGGCCCCATGCTGAGAGACGCATTCGGCCACTTACGCCCGGTTCGCTGGGGCATGATCAACCTCGGGGGCTACCTGACGGCCTTGCAGCTGCGGGTCTTCAACCGGCTGCGAATCCAGGGAGTCGAGAATCTCAAGAGCCTGCCGTCACGCGGTGTGCTGCTGGTCTCCAATCACCTGACCCACTACATGGACTCCATCGTGGTGTTCCACACAGTGAGCTACCTGCGGCGTCCCTACCTGGTATGGCCGCGCACCGACCTGTACATCGTAGCGGCGCTCGAAACGATGAAGAGCAGCGGATGGCTGCCGCGCCTGATGGCCTACAACGGCACCATCTGCGTCAAGCGCACCTGGAAAGAGAGCGGCAAGTTGATCGAACGCGCGGTCGATCCCGGAGACATCGACAACGTCCGCACCGGACTCGACGGCGGTTGGGTGTTGACGTTCCCGCAGGGAACCACGACTCCCGGGGCGCCGGGCCGCATCGGATGCGCCCAGATCATCAAGCAGTTCCGCCCCATCGTGCTGCCGGTGAGGATGGACGGCCTGCGAGAGGCCTTCGACAAAACGGGGCTCAAACTGCGCAAGACCGGAGTCGACCTCAGCGTCCGCTACGGCCGTCCCCTGGAGATCGACTACGACCTGCCGGCGCCGGTCATTCTCGGCCAGGTGATGGCCGCGATCGGCGAAGCCTGAAGAGACGGCGCCGCGCCATCCCGCTTCAGCGCGCGAGATACTCCCGTGCTGACTCAGTAATCACATACGCGAACATCGGCACGAGGTTGCGCGCCGACTCGATCTCGGGGCGTCCGACCGGCCATCCAAGATAACTCAGCGCCCTGGCGATCAGCAGTTCGGGAAAGAACTCGAGTTCGCGGTCGGGGAACGCGCGCAGCGTGCGATATCCTTCCAGATAACCTTCGAGGCCTGCATCGAAACCGCCGCTAACCTGCAACGGGAACAGCGACGTCGCCATTTCGAAACCGGGCCACGACCAGCCGAAGTCGTCGAAATCGATAATGCGGGTGATCGCTCCGTCGATCAGGATGTTGTCGGGCACCAGATCACCGTGAATCAGCACGTCGGCAGGCCCGAGATTGACCAGACGCTCGCGAACGCGGTCGCGCGCCGCAAGCAGAATCTGCATCTGCTCGGCGTCGATTCCATCCAGTTCCCAAAAACGTCCGAAGGTCGGCGTCTCGCCGACCAACGTATCTATGTCCCAGCGCGGACGCCGAAACAGCGCGGGTCTGCTCCAGTTCGCGGCATGTTCCTGCAGCCGCGCCGCAAGTATGCCGACGTTGCGGTACAGCGCGCGTATCTCGTCGTCGGACGCCTCGACACCGCCTTCGAGGGTGCCGGGAGGATTGCCCGGAACCCAGTTCATAAGATCGCACTGCCGCGGTTCCGGCACGCCCTCGCCGGCCGCCGTCACCACATAGTCGCCGCTGCGCGCGGGAATCGCCGCCGGGTTCGCGATTCCGTCAGCGTCGAGCGCGTGTCTCCACGCGATCTCCGAACGAATCTCGTCGTCGCTGCGATAATGCGGACGGTGAACCCGAAGAATCGTCCGCGCACCATCGGCAGCGGTGACGCAGAAAACCGCGTTCTCGCGGTACTTGACCAGTTCGACGCGTGCCTGATCGAGATCCCACGCGGCCAGGGCTGTGCGCGCCAGGCGTTCCAGCGCAGCTACCTGCTCGGCATCTGAGAGAAGGGCGAATTCCATTCAGGCGATCTCCTTTTCGACATCGCCGAGAGCAGCGTCGAGTTTTTCGAGAAACAGATCGCAGTAAGCGTCGTCGACGAGAAGGCCGACCTTCAACTGCAACACCGACGGCGCGAAGCCCGAGAACATCGCCCACACGCCGCGCCGGTAAAGCGCCCGCGAAAGCTGCATGCCGCCAAGGTCGGCGGCGGTTTCGAGACCGATGACGACGCCCTTTTGCCGCACGCCGACGAGGAACGGATGGCGGGTGCACAACTCGCCAAGCCCGTCGGCAACACGCGACGCGGTACGCCGCACGGCGGTCAAGACATCGGGGCGCGAACAGATATCGAGCACTCGCGAAGCTACGCGGCAGCCGAGTTCGGAACCACCGAACGTCGAGACGTATCCCCATCCCTGGTCGCTCAGCCAGGCGCCGACCTTCGGCGTCATCACGATCGCCGCCATCGGATACAGACCGCCCGACAAGCCCTTGCCTGTCACCAGGATGTCGGGCTTGACGTCCCAGGCTTCGACACCCCACATATGTCCGGTGCGTCCGAGCCCGGTCTGCACTTCGTCGGCGATGTAGATCGTGCCGAAACGTTCGCACAACGCCTTGACGCCTGCGAGATAGCCGTCGGCCGGCACCGCAAAACCGTAGGTGGCCGGCATCGTCTCCATCAGCACGCCGGCGACGTCACCCGCCGCCAGTGCTTTTTCCATCGCAGCCAGATCGTTGAACGGAACCTGTACGAACTCCTCGGGATAATCGGCGAGAAAATACTTCGCCATGTCATCGCGTCCAGCCGCCGCAGTCAGACCGCTGCGCCCGTGAAAGGCGGCTTCCAGAGCCACTGTCTTTCGACGCCCGGTGGCGCGACGCGCAACCCTGATGGCGAGATCGTTGGCCTCACTGCCCGACGGAACGAAGACCGAGTAGTGGAGATCGCCGGGCGTCACCCGCGCCAGACGCTCCGCCAGTTCACCGCGAGCTTCGGACGGAAAGTGGTGATTGCCGATGTCAAGACGATCGAGGTCGCTGCGCAGCAGTTCGACCAGTTCGGGATTGCGGTGGCCGAGGTTGAAGGTACCGCCGTTCAAATGAAGGTCGAGCAGTTCATGGCCGTCAACGTCCCAGATGCGGTAGCCCTCGCGGCGACCGATCACGAGCGGAACGCCGAGGTTCTCCCACGCAGCGACGCGCGCCGGCATCAGGTACTCGCGGCACAGTTCGAGTATCCGACGTTTTCGTGTGGAAGATGTCGATGCTTCTTCTTTCATGACGATTTCCTGTCGGCCGGGCGTGCGGTGCTCGAACCGGGTCCGCGTGCTACGCGCAGACGGCTTGCGGGTCCAGGCTGTGCAGGCAGCAACGCGTGCAACAGCACTTCGAGGCGCTGGCGAAGCTCTTCGAAAGACTGTTCGGCGCGTGCCAGACGGTCGAGTTCAAAACCGCGCAGCGCGGCGACCAACGTGCGTCCGGCATCGACCGGCCGCTCGGCGCCGAGTTGTTCCAGGCGCTCGGCAACGTGGCCGACCAGCGTGCGCTGCCAGGCGCGATATTCTTCGGCCAGTTCCGGATTGCGGGCGGCGAGCAGGATCAACTCGTACTCGGCCAGCACCATCGCCGAGTCCTCGAACTGCCGCCGCGTCGCGGCCACCAGCAAATCCAGGAACGAGTCGAGGTCACGTCGCGGGTACCCTGAGGCCAGCGCAGCAACCATCGCACTGTTGTTGGCGATGTAGTGACGAAACGCTTCGAGCAAAATCTCGTCGCGCGAGCCGAAGTAGTACGTCGTCGAACCCAGCGCGACGCCGGCCTCGGCCGCCACTCGCCGGTGCGTCACCGCATCTATGCCTCCGGCCGCAACGACTCGCAGCGCCGCGTCGAGAATGACACGGCGGCGGCCTTCGGCCGCCTGAAAGGGGCCGTGGCTGGAACTGACCTGTCCGGGCATGGCGGACGTCCGTACACAATCCCCGTACTTCTGTCCAACCTGGCGCGCCGCTCCGATCCGAGACGGGCGCGCCAGACTCGCACTGCGCCGCCAGGCGACAGCCTGCGGTTGCAACCGCTCGAGTTCAGCGCGACACGCTTTCCATGCACGTCATCGTTGATCTGTGTGTCGTTCCCCTCGGCGTCGGCGTTTCGGTGTCCGAACATGTCGCAGCCTGCCAGCGCGTTATTGACGAGGCCGGACTCGATTCCCGGCTGCACGCCTACGGTACCAACATCGAGGGCGACTGGGACGCGGTCTTCGCTGCCGTCAAACGCTGCCACGAAGTGGTTCACGCGATGGGAGCGCCGCGAATCTCGACGACTATCAAGGTCGGAACGCGCACCGATCGCCTCCAGACGATGGACGACAAGGTGAAGAGCGTCCACGGCAGACTCGGACGTTGAATCGGCTCGCGCGACAGCCAGCATGGCGGCGGCCGGTCGGCACCTGAAGCCCCGCAAAGACGGCTACCGAACTCCCGAACAAGTTGCGCCCGGAGTCTTCAGCCGAACCCGGTTGATCGTTCCGGGCCTTTCGCTATTCGCCGGGGCGCATTGGGAAGCTGTCCTGTGCTACAAGTCTGCCCGTGACCGCCGGCGGTGTTTCGCCCTTGGCGGCAAGCGATACGCATCGTTCATCGTCGACTGATGCGAGAAACGCCGCTCCCTGCGCTAGAATGTGAGGTTGCGAAAGACAGACCGTCAACGCTTCCGTGAGGAGATCTCGTATGTCGAACCAAATTTCATCGTGGCTACGCATCGTGGCGGTAGCCGCACTTATCACGCTGGCTGCTTCGGCGCCTGCGTCGGCCACCGGCATCGGCGCCTGCGGTGACGGCGCGGTACAAAGCGGCGAGGAGTGCGATCCGGGAGGGGCCCTGCACATCAACGGAGACCCAGCGCTCCCCACCTGCACGACCGGAGGAGACTGCTTCTACGTGCAGTCATGTTGCAACTTTAACTGCCAGTACGTGGGGCAGGGAGCCACATGCAACGACGGCGACGCGTGCACCGGGCCCGACGTCTGCAACCAGGTAGGTACCTGCATCGGTACCGGAAACTCTCCCAACGGCACTTCGTGCAACGACGGACTTTTCTGCAACGGCAGCGAGACGTGCACCAACGGCGTCTGCGGATCGTCGAGCGGGAACCCGTGTCCGGGCACCGACTGCAACACCTGCGGGGAAGCCACCGATACCTGCTTCACTCCCCAGGGAACGGCCTGTGACGGAGGTTCGGGCTGCATCACCGGCCAATGCAACGGCAGTGGTTCGTGCGTCGGGACATTCAACACCAACTCCTGCAACGACGGTCTGTTCTGCAACGGGTCCGATACCTGTTCTGGCGGCTCGTGCTCGTTGCACGCAGGCAACCCGTGCACGACCGGGCCGGAATGCGCCAACGCCTGCAACGAAACCGCCGACAACTGCATCGCGGCGGCCGGCGCTGCCTGTGGTGACGACGGCAACCCCTGCACCACCAATGCATGCAACGGCAGCGGTACCTGCGCTGCTACCAACAACACCCTGCCTTGCAACGACGGATCTTACTGTAACGGCACCGACACCTGCGCGGCAGGTTCGTGCTCGGAGCACACTGGCGACCCGTGCGCAGGCGGGCCGGAGTGCCTCAACGTCTGCGACGCAGAGGTACGCGCCTGTCGTGTTTCGGTAGGTACGCCCTGCACGGACGACGGCAATGTCTGCACCACCAATACCTGCGACATCAAGGGCACCTGCATCGCGACCGACAACATGTTGCCTTGCGACGACGCTTTGTTCTGCGACGGCGCCGACACCTGCGCCGGCGGTTTCTGTTCACAGCACGCGGGAGACCCGTGTGCCGGTGGCCCGGAATGCGCCAACGTCTGCGACGATTCCGCCGACACCTGCTATCTGCCGGCCGGCACGACCTGCACCGACGACGAGAACAACTGCACCACCAATGAATGCGACGGCAGCGGCACTTGCGCGGCCAACGCCAACACGCTGCCGTGCACCGATGGGATCTTCTGCAACGGCGCCGACACATGCAGCGATGGCGCCTGCTCGCAGCACGCCGGCGATCCCTGCCCAGACAACGTCTCCTGTACTGTCAACGCCTGCGACGAAGATGCGGGCACGTGCAACAGCACACCCGAGGACTCGTTGTGCGACGACGGACTGTTCTGCAACGGCAGCGAGACCTGCGATCTCGCAAGCGGCTGCCAGGCCGGCACTTCGCCGTGCAACGACGGTAATTCGTGCACCCTCGACAACTGCGCCGAGGACAGCGCTTCGTGCAGCTACGACACCCTGCCCGAACTGGCGGCGTGCGATGATGGAACCAAGTGTACGGTTAATGACCAGTGCACCGGCGGTATCTGTGTCGGTCACGATCCCCTGATGGTCGACCTGTGCCCGTGGACCGTGGTGGTCAGCGAAGACCCCCGAGGCGACCGCATCAAGAGCTTCCTCCAGTCACGAGTCGACGGAAAGGTGTGTGCTTCCCAGCTCATCCTGGGCGCCTCCTCGTTCAATGAGGGCGACGTCGTGGCCATGAAGAACTCCGGACGTGTGGCGATCCGCGTGGGCCTTGCCGCCGAGATCACCGGCAACATCGTCAGCGGCGGCGGCGGAGCCAAAGGCAAGCCGACCGGCGTCAAATTGCCGTACACGGCCGACGTGGCCGCGTTCAGCGGCGGCACGGTCATCGCCAAGACCGACGCCTCCGGAGATTACGACCTGAGCGGCAGTCATCCGCTGGTGGCGGCCTGCGGCGATGCCAGACAATCCTACTCAACCGTGGCCAGCGCTCTTGCCGCGATGCCATCGGACTTCAACGTCGGTCGCATCCGGTTGCGTGCCGGCGAAAGCACGACCGTGGTCGCGCCAAATCCCGGCGGCATGAACGTGATCGATGCCGACGAGGTGCGGGGAGCCGGAGACGTAGTGCTCACACTTGACGGCGGCGGCAATCCGGCGACGACGATATTGCTACGCGTCGCCGGGCGCTTGCAGATGCGCACCAACGCCTCCATCGAACTGACCGGCGGACTGACGCCGGACCGCCTGTTGATCGACGTCACCGGACGCAAGTGTGATCTCGGCAATCACTCCCAGGGCGCCGGAACGTTGTTCTGCCCTGCGGCGCGCATCAAGATCGGTTACGACACCGTGTGGACCGGAGCCTGGTTCGCCTCTCAGCGTCTGGCGCGCATCGGCGAGCGGGTAGCGCTGACTTACGAGCCGTTCCAGGCGTTCTGAGCGGTTAGTGATTCTCCCTGCGGCTTCGCGTTCACAGGCGGAGCGCGAAGCCGCAGATGATTCTCGGCGCCGGCGGTCACACCCCGCTGCGGCGCGGCGGCGCACCGCCGGCGGGAACCTGCTCCATCGCGTGTTCGGCCAGAGCCAGGATCGTCAGGCTCGGGTTGACGCCGGGATTGGCGGGAAGAACCGAACCATCGCAGATCAACAGATTGCGGTATCCGAACACGCGCTGGCCAGCGTCCACTACTCCGCTCTGCGCGCTCTCGCCGATCACCGCGCCGCCCAGGAAATGTGCCGTCGTCGGTACCCCGCGAAACACGTCGAGCGCGAAGCTCTGAGCGTAGCCGCCCATGTGGGCGGCCGCGAGGCGGGCGGCACGTTCGGCCACCTCCAGATAACCCGCCGGCAGCTTGCCCTCGCCCTGGTAGGTGTCCATCACTGCACCGCGCCGAAAGCGCCGCCGGCGCAGCGCCATACACAATGACGAGTCGATGCTCTGCATCGTGGTGAACAACACCGTGCGCTTCGACCAGCCCACCGGATTGAGCGAGCGCAGCGCCGTCAGCGGCCGGCGCAGGCAGGCGCCGAGCAACTTCGCGATGCGCACGGAGCGCGAGCCGTCGCCGGCCAGCGGCACGAACAACAGTCCATTACCGTCACCGGCGGCACCGTAGGTGTTGTTGGTGATGTGCGTGTGCGGATCGGGAAAGATCGACGCGGTGATCGTGACGTCGGTCGTGTAGTCGGCGTCGCGCGCGCTCGCAGTCGCTGCGGTTATCGCCTCGCTGTTGGTGCGCGCCATGAAGCCGAGCCGCGCCGAAAGCCGCGGCAGCGAGCCGCGTTCCCGGCAGCGCAGCAAAAGTTCGTTGGTGCCGAGCGCGCCGCCGGCGACCACCACGCCGCGGGCTCGAATCACCTTCGGATCGGAGCGCCGCGCCGGTGGTGTGGCAACGTGTTCGACGATCCAGCCGCCGCTCGATCCGTCGCCGCCGTCTCGCGGGCGCAGATCGGTGACCTTGCGCTCGGCCTCGATCCGCGCGCCAAGGCGCTCGGCCAGCCACAGATAATTCTTCACCAGCGTGTTCTTCGCACCGACCCTGCAGCCGAGCATGCATTGCCCGCAGCGCGTGCAGCCGCAGCGCCGCGGTCCATCGCCGCCGAAGTACGGATCGTCGACCTCCACGCCGGCCTCACCCATGAACAACGCTACCGGCGTCGTGCGGTAGGAGTCAGGCACGCCGAGATCCGCGGCCAGGCGGCGCATCATCCGCTCGCTCGGTCCGTCAAAGGCCGGTTCGACGACACCGAGCATACGGCCTGCGGTTTCGTAGTGCGGCGCAAGATCGTTGCGCCAGTCGCCGAGCGCAGCCCACTGCGGATGACGGTAGAAATCGTCGGAGTGTGGAACGTACGAAGTGTTGGCCCAGGTCAGCGAGCCTCCGCCGACCCCGACACCGGTAAGCACGTTGACGTGACGAAACGGCGTGATCTTCAGAATCCCGCGCATCCCGAGCCACGGCATCCACTGGGTTCTGGCCGACTCCCAGGCCGTCGTCGCGAAGTCCTGGTCGCGCCAGCGCCGGCCCTGCTCGAGAACCACCACAGAATAGCCTTTCTCGACCAGGCGCAGCGCAGCGACGCTGCCGCCGAAGCCGGAGCCGATGACGACCCAGTCGACGTCGAAGTCGCCGGTCATGCGCGCACTCTGCGCGAAGCGCAAACCAAGGTCGGTCGATGTTGCTCGTGCATTCCTCGTCCCTTCAATGAAGCGTCGCTGCTGTCAGCGCCGCGACGCGTTCAGTCGTACAGCAGCGCTGCGTCGCGCCCGGCGTCGCAGGCATCGGTGCCGCCGCCGGCGAGCGCGGCAACCTCGTCCAGACCGCGGCCCGCGTCAATGGCTTCGCGCACCGCCGGCTTGCCGGTCAGCAGGTCGATCGCCGGGACGTCGTCACGGAACTCGTAGGTCTCAGTTCGCCAGGCGAATTGCTCCGGCCAAAGACTCTTCACCGCAACCAGCACGGCCAGCCCCGTGCGATACGAATCGAAAACGCCGCGTTCGGTCACGTGCAGCTGCACGGCCCCACACGGCTCGTGGGCGTATTTGTGGAAGGTCGGTTCGATGGTGCACGCGCGCAGCAACAGGCCCGGCAGCCGCTCGCGTTCCAACTGAGCGGCCAGCGCGCGCCCGTCCACGAATGGCGCACCGAACAGTTCGAACGGACGCGTGGTGCCGCGCCCCTCCGAAAGATTGGTGGCCTCGAGCAGGCACATCCCCGGATAGACCAGCGCGGTGTCGAGCGTGGGCATGTTCGGGGACGGCATCACCCACGGCAGACCGGTCTGATCGAAGTAAAGATCGCGTCTCCACCCCTCGCAGGCAACGACTTCGAGTTCGCAGCCGATCGCGAACGTCGTGTTGTAGAGTCGCGCCAGTTCTCCGACCGTCATCGCGTGACGCTGCGGCACCGGATACAGCGCGCAGAAATTCTCGAGGCCGGGTTCCAGGCCGCCGCCCTCGACCTGAACGCCGCCGATCGGATTTGGCCGGTCCAGCACCACAACCTTCACGCCGGCCTTCGCTGCCGCCCGCATGCACAACGCCATCGTCGCCGCATAGGTGTAGTAGCGGGCCCCGACGTCCTGCACGTCGAAGACCAATACGTCGATACCGGAAAGTTGCTGCGCGGTGGGAGACAGCGACGCGAACGTCGCACCGTAGAGGCTGACCTCGGGCAGGCCGGTGACCGGGTCGCGCCCGGCGTCCACGCCGATCATGTCCTGCGCGCTGCTGCGGATTCCGTGCTCGGGGCCGAAGAGGATGCGAAGATCGACGTCGCCGTGGACGTGGAGCAGGTCGGCGCCGTGACGCAGCCCTCTATCCACCGTGGTCGGGTTGGCGACCAGCCCGACGCGGGCGGAGCCGAGGAAACGTCGCGGCTCATTGAGGAGTCGTTCCAATCCGGTACGCATCGGCGCATGGTAGCCGGAATCGCCGCGCAGGTCGCTCGCCGCACTGCCCGGCGTGGACGCCAGCGCTCGGCAGACCGCCGCTGCCCTCGCCACCGGTCGCCATCGACACGATAACGGGATAACCGGGGGCCGCCGTCGTGACAGCCACAACGGAAGGATTTTCGGTCAGGGCGAAGCTCGGCATCCGAGATCGTCACGGCGGGCAACCACAAGAACAGGAGTCAGCAAGACCATGACCACGACCGGCCGCATCTACGACGACTACTCGGTTCTGACTCCCATCCACGACGGCATCGACATCATGGACCGCGTGATGCCGCTGATCGGCGAGGAACTCGAGCTTTATCGCGAGCGCACGCCGAAGAGCTTCGCGCTCTACGAACGCGCGCAAAAGCACATGATCAAGGGCGTGCCGTGCACCTGGCAGGCCGACTGGCTGCTGCCGTACACGTTCTACGCCGACCACGCCAAGGGCAACCGTCTGTGGGACGTGGACGGCAACGAGTACATCGACTTCCACTTCGGCGACACGCCGTCGATCTTCGGCCACTCGCCCGACAACGCGGTCACGCGCGGCATCGCCGACCAGATCCTGAACAGAGGCGTGACGTCGCTGGCACCGACCGAAGACTCGATCTTCATCAGCGAAATGCTCGCCGAGCGAGTGGGACTGCCCTACTGGTACGTGACGCTGTCGGCATCTGATTCCAACCGCATGGCCATCAATCTCGCGCGCAGCGTCACCGGACGCTCCAAGCTGCTGATGTTCAACACCGCCTACCACGGTACGGTCGACGACACGCTGAAGTGGATGCCGCGCCCCGGCCAGGTCGAATACCGCTGGGCGCACTTCCGGCCCGGAGAAGACGCGGCCGCCGTCACCAAGATCGCCGAGTTCAACGATCTCGAAGGCGTCGAAAACGCGCTGAAGGACAGGGACGTCGCGGTACTTCTGACCGAGCCGTTCCTGACCGACGGCGGCTTCACGATGCCGCAGGAAGGTTGGCACAAGGCACTGCGCGAACTTTGCACCAGATACGGAACGCTGCTGCTGATCGACGAGACTCACACCCAGACCTCGGGGCCCGGTGGACTGACGCGCCTGTGGGGTCTGGATCCTGACATCTGGGTGTCGGGGAAAAGTATCGGCGCGGGCTTGCCGGTCGGCGTGATGGGACTCAAGGAGGAACTGGCCCGCAAGTGGCAAGGCCTCCTCGACGGCTTCGCACCGTGGGGAATCTGCGGGCTGACCGGCCAGGGCACCACCAACTCGGCGAACATGCTGTGCCTGCGCGCGCTGCGTCTGTCGCTAGAGCACAACTACACCGACAAGACCTTCGCCAAGATGTTCGCGTCGATGGATCATCTCGCGCGCGGCATGCGCGGCGTCATCGAAAAGCATAACGCGCCGTTCCGCATCGATACCGCAGGGGCGCGCTTGAACGTCAGCTTCATGCCGGATGTCGCCTACGACGCGCTGTCGGCCGCCAAAGGCGTCGGCTTCGGCGGCTACCGTGAATACTGGCTGTACTACTGCCTGAACCGCGGCCTGTTGCTGATCCCGATCGTGAACATGATTCTGACCGGACCCGACACGACCATCGACGATTGCGACAAGCTGGTAAAGGCCTGGGACGAAGTCATCACCAACATGTATGGCAGGTAGCAGCATCCACCACATCGCGCTGCGCACCACCGACGTCGACGCGCTGGTCTCGTTCTACACCGAAGTCCTCGGCCTGCGGGTCGTCCGCGATGCGCGGCCGCTATCGGTGTGGCTCGCAATCGACGAAGGCTCGGTACTGATGATCGAGAAGCGCGGGCCGGGCGAGCCCGCGATCGCGCAGGGCAGCATGGAAATGTTCGCGGTCGCGGTCACTGCGCAGCAAAAAGCCGCCATCCGCGCGGTGGCCGCGCAACGCGGCTGCCTGGACGGAGAAACCGAGCACACGCTTTACCTTCGCGACCTCGACGGCCGCCGCGTCGGTGCGTCGAACTACCCTTTCGATTTCTGAGCCGAGGCGCGCCGTGCGGCGCGCCTTACATGCCGACTCGCATTCAGACTCGCGGCCGACTCGCTTGTCGACTCTCATGCCATTTTGCATGCCGACTCGCGGGCCGCGAGCCGCCGGAAACCGCCGCTACTCGAAGTAGCCGAGCGCGCGCAACTTTTCCTTGACCTTGGGGTCGACTTCCGCGGGCTGCGGCTCTGCCGCCGCACTTCCCTTGGCGAGCCCGCTCGAAAGCGCCTGACGGCGAGCCGCGTTCGTCTCCTCGTAGCGGTCGAGTTCTTCACGCTCGGCGACGAACCGGTCTTTCATGGCTTCGTAGATGTTGTCGGTCTCAGCCGGATCGGCGGCGAGGTCGAACAGCTCACAGCGATGACCTTCGCGTGTACGGATGCGGATGAGACGATACGGCCACTTCGTGAGCGCGTAGGAAGGCGGCAGCCAATCAACGGCCGAAGCGCCGTAGGTCACCACCATGTCCGACACCGCTTCGTGGTACATAACCCGCGGCGGCGGCGCAGCGCCGTCGCGCAGAAAGGCTGCAAAGCTTTGCCCGTCCAGATCCGGCGGACTTCGGATTCCGGCCAGATCCAAGATGGTCGGCATGATGTCGACCTGCGCAAGCGGCCCCGATCTGCGCACGCCGGCGGGCAACCTGCCGGGAGCAAGGAACAGTGCCGGAACGTGCAACACCTCGTCGTGGAGGTTGGTGCCGTGATAGCGCCGTCCGTGCTCGCCGAACTCTTCCCCGTGATCGGCGGTCACGACCACGATGGTGCTGCGCGACAGTTTCCTGTCGTCGAGCGCGGCGAGAAAATTGCCGAGCTGCTCGTCGAGATAACGAATCTCTCCGTCGTAGGTGGCCGAATCCAGCGCGCGCTGCGAGGAATCCTCCGGCGTGATCTCGCCACGCGGCGTGTAGGGATAGTGAACTTCGTAGGTGTGCAGGAACAGGAACGTCGGTTGGCCTGCGTTGGCTTGGAGCCACTCCAGGCCCTTTGCGAAAATCTCCCTGGAGTGCCCGGAAGTGTCGCTCAGCCCCGGCGCACTGCGTTCTTCGGCGTAGCGCTCGAAGCCGCGCCAGAAACCGAACGGAGCCGAGACCCAGGCGTCCTCGGTGAACGCACCGGTGCGGTAACCGCGTGCACTGAACATTTCCGCCAGCGTGTTTTCCCAACTGCCCAGGTGGCCGGCAACGGGAGAAGTGAGTGCAGTGCTGGGCCGCAGGCCGGTCAGCATCGCCGCATGCCCGAGGAGCGTGTCGGCAGCGGTCGAGTAAAGACGCTCGACCACGACGCCGCTTTTGCCGAAGACGCGGTCGATATTCGGCGAGGTGTTCTTGCCGTACCCGTAGATTCCAAGCCGGTCGGCGCGCAACGTGTCGAGCGAAATCAGCAGGACGTTCGGGGGCGCTTCTTCGCGGCTGGGCCTGGTTACGACCGGCGCCGAAAAGAAACCGCAGGGAGGAACCCCGTCATTTTTCCCCGTCGTCGCCATGCGGTCCGAAACCGCGAGAAACTCCAGCCTGACGCGGCCCGAAAGGCCTTCCATCTCCACACGCGCGTCGTGCCAGCCATTGGCGGACTGTTTCTCGTCGCCGCGCCTGGCGTCGAGCAGCGTTCGAAACAGGTCTACGTTCTTCCCGGCCGTCAGTGCTGCGACCGAGAACTCGACGCTCGCGCCTTCCTCGACCTCACCGAGGCCGTATCCGAATTCGAGCACGCCGCCTGCAGGCACGTCGACTTCGATGGCGATCGGCGCCTGGCCCATCCTCTCGTCCGAAGTGCGGCCGCGCAGTACCACGCGGGTTTCGTCGCCCACCGTGCGCCTGGGATAGAGGGCGGTCGATGCGGCCAGCGGAGCCTCTGCGGCATACATTTGATCCGCAACGCGCACATGGACGACCCGCTGCGGAGGCCGCTCGGTGCAACCCACGACCAATCCGATCAACGCGAGGGCGGCGCACGAGCAACGAGCTGCCGCGCTCATTTCGCCGGCGGCGCATTGCGGTTGTCGGGGTTGGTCGCTCATTGCAACGACGATGGCGACGGCGCTGGTGCCGGCGCCGTCGCAGACCTGGTCGCTCAGCATCGGTCCGACCGTATGCCCCATGAAGTCGCGAAAGACACACGGCACGGTCGCGGAGCCCGGCCAAGCCTCGCTCGTGGCGCTCAGAAGCCGCTCCGATGGAACTCGGCATTGCCGTCAAACGGCGGGGCGCATAGCCTGCGGCCGTGCCCGGAACAGGATCACGGAGCGCCCGCGGCGCGCTCGATACCATACTGGTCGTCGACGACAACGAGAGCAGCCGGCGGCTGCTGTGCGCGATCGTGAGGCGCGGCGGATGCGAAGTTCTCGAAGCGGCCGACGGCACCCAGGCCCTGAGCTGCATCCAGACCGAGCGCCCCGACCTGATCCTGCTCGACGCCGTCATGCCGGGCCTGTCGGGCTACGACGTCTGCGACGAACTCAGCCGCCGCGGCGACACCACACCGGTGATATTCCTTTCGTCCCTGTCGAATCCGGCCGACCGCATCGCGGGTCTCGAACGCGGCGCTGTCGACTTCATCTCAAAGCCCTTCGATCCCCACGAAGTAATCGCACGCATCGCCACCCAGCTTCGCCTGCGTCGCCTCAGCGTCGAACTCGAACGCACCAACCGTCTGCTGAACGAGCGCCAGCAACGTCTGGAGGAAGACCTTCGTGCCGCCGCCGAGGTGCAGCGCAGTCTACTGCCCGCACCCGACTCGCAGGTGCCGGGGCTCGAGGTCGCGTGGCGTTTCTTGCCGTGCCAGAGCCTCGGAGGTGACCTGCTGCGTTTTCACGCTCTCGGCCTCGGAACCGCGGCCCTGTGGGTGCTCGACGTCGCGGGCCACGGAACGCCGGCGTCGCTGCTGACCGCGGCAGTCTGGCAGGCACTGACTCCGGACGGCCAG
This sequence comes from uncultured bacterium, assembly GCA_903893315.1. GTDB lineage: Bacteria > Desulfobacterota > Binatia > UBA1149 > CAITLU01 > CAITLU01. The sequence continues at coordinate 70,209 of CAITLU010000021.1, read as the reverse complement.
GTCCTGCGCGGCGTCAACGCGAGCGCGACTTCTCCGTCGGCGGTACTCGGCCGCCTCGATCAACTTTTTCCCATCGAACGCTTCGAACGTCACTTCACGCTGGCCTTCCTGGTATTCGACACGACCAGCGGCGAGCTTCGCTACAGTTCGGCCGGTCATCCGCCTCCGTTGCTGCTCGGTCGCGATGCCTGCGTCGTCGAACTGCACGAAGGCGGGCCGCTGGTGGGACTCGGCACCGACCTGCCTTTCGAAGAAGGCCGCGTGTCAATGGACGAGGGAGACCGTGTACTTGTCGTCAGCGACGGTATTCTCGAGGCCACCGACGCCCAGGGCCAGGCCTACGGCGCGGAGCGATTGGCGACGATGCTGCGGCGTACGCGCGGGCTTCCACTCGAAAGCGTCTGCGACGCGCTGGTCGAAGACGTGGTCGAGCTGCGCGGAGGCGAACCTTTCGACGACGACGTGACCATTCTGGTGTTTTCCCGTGTCGCGCACCGCACCGACCGACAAGAACGCAGCGGCGATCTGCACGTAACGATCGACGCCGAAATCGAGAACGTTCGCCTGGCCGCTTCGGCCCTGCGACGTTGGTGCGCCGGCATCGCGCTCGACGATGCCGAGACGGCACGCGTGGAAACCGCGACGGTCGAGGCCCTCAACAACGCGGTCATCCACGGCGATCCGGGCACCGCGGTCACGATGCGAGCCGGCATCGAATCAGACGCGGTGCTGATCGAGATTTCCGGTGAGGGGCCGTCCTTCGACCCCGACCGATTGCGCCGAGTCCGAGCCGAGGAAGCGGACACGAATCATCAGATCGAGGGCGGTCGCGGCTGGCGGATCATGAAAGCCTGCATGGACGACGCCGGCGTCCGTCGCCAAGGGAATCGCAACATCGTGCGACTTCGGCGTCGAATTGCCACGACGCCGGGTGCACCGGATCGCCTGCCGGGCTAAGTCTGGTCGGCGGAACTGGGGGGACCAGATCACAGTGCGAGTTCTCGTCATCGAAGACAACACGTCTACGCGGACCCTGCTCGAGGCAATACTGAGCGCTCGTGGCCACGATGTCGTCGCTTGTGCCGATGCCGAAACCGGACTCGCACGCTTCGCCGAGTCGCCCTTCACGCTGGCCGTGGTGGATTGGCTGCTGCCCGGCCTCGACGGTCTCGAAGCCTGCGGGCGCCTGCGCAAGTTACCCGGAGGCGACCGCTGTGTGGTCCTCATCATCACTTCGCGAGACCAGCCTGACGACCTGCGCGCGGTCCTGAGGGCCGGGGCCGACGACTACGTGGCCAAACCCGTCGACGTCGATTCGTTGAACATCCGCCTCGGCGTCGCCGAAAAATCGGTAACCAACCTGCTCGAACGCAAACGCGCCGAGCACGATGCCGAGCAGGCCTTCGACGCGCTGCAACGCAGCCGCGACGACCTCACGTCGATCCTCGACAAATTCTCCGCCGGCGCCGGTCTCTTCGATCCAGAGGGCTGCATCTCCTACGTCAACTCTACCTTTCGCGAGTTCTTCGGGCTCCAAGAACACGAGGTCGGCGGGCGCCACTGGGATGAGGTATTTCCGCTGGCCGCGGAGACACGCGAGGCGCTCAACTGTCTGGCTGAAGAATCCGAAGACAGACGCATGCGCGTGCAGGCCATCGTCGATGACAACTCGGCCGTGCGGCGCTGGCTCGAAATCGAGGTTCGCGACGACCCGCGCGACCCGCGCGGCAAGATCTGGTTCGTCCAGGATCAGTCCGAGTTGCACAACCTGCGCCGCATGCTCGACGAGAAGGCGCGCTTCCACGACCTCGTCGGCAAGAGTGAAGCGATGCAGGCGCTCTACGAGCAGATCCGCCGGGTGAGCGAAATCGACTCGACGGTGCTGATAGTGGGCGAGACCGGCACCGGCAAGGAACTGGTCGCACGCGCCATCCACCATGCCGGACACCGCCGCAACGGCCCTTTCGTCGCCGTCAACTGCGCGGGACTCACCGACTCGCTGCTCTCCAGCCAGCTCTTCGGGCACAAGCGCGGAGCTTTTACCGGCGCGCTGTCCGACCACAAAGGCTTCTTCGAAACAGCGGCGGGCGGGACCATCTTCCTCGACGAGATCGGCGACGTGCCGATGACGGTGCAGACCAACCTGCTGAGGGTGCTGCAGGAGAGGGAGATCCTGCGCGTCGGTGAGTCGATGCCGCGCAAGATCGACGTACGCGTGCTCGCGGCCACTCACCACGACCTGGCGGCGGATGTGGTCAGCGGTTCGTTCCGCGCTGACCTGCTCTATCGCATTCGCGTCGCGCGCATCACGCTTCCTCCGCTTCGTCGCAGACGCGAAGACATTCCGCTGCTGGTCAAGACCTTCCTCGGCCAGCTGCGCTCGCTCAACCCGGCCGGTGTCGACGACATCAGTTTCGAGGCGATGCGATTGATGCTGGCGTACGCGTGGCCGGGCAACGTGCGCGAGTTGCGCGCGGCCACCGAGTTCGCGGTGATACGGTGCCGTGGCAGCGTGCTCGGTCCCGGAGATCTGCCGCCGGAAGTTCAGGAAGTCTCGCCGGGAGCGGCCGCCGAAGAGATCTACGAAGGCGCAGCAGGGTCCGCAGTCACGCCGCAGCCGGTCCAACTGCTGCCTGCGCGCGACTGGAAGGCACCCGCCGTCGGCCAGCAAGAGTCGGATGCGGCCTCTGCGGGCTTTTCTCCGGCGCCGATGCCGTTAGTCGACGTCGCGCCCGCGGCGCCCGCCGCGCCCGCTTTCGTCCCACCGGCTGCGCCGGTCGACGAAAAGGACGCCATGCTTGCCGCCCTCGCCCAATGTCGGGGCAAGAGGGCCAAGGCAGCGCGCAAACTAGGCATGAGCCGTTCGACGTTCTATCGCCGCCTGGCCGAGTACGCCATCGCCACCGACGACGAATGAAGACTCTGTTGATGTTCTAGCCGTGAACACGCCGAGGTCGCGTCGGCGTCAGGCGGCCAACGCGGTCATGGCCGTTTCCGCGTCGTCGGCGACCAGGAATACACGGTGAAGGCGCGTCAGTTCGAGCAGCATGCGAGCCTGGTCGCCGACGCGGATCAACGCGATGTCTCCTCCGGCGGCGCGTGCGTTCTTCAGCGCGGTGACCAGCACCGACAGCCCGCTCGAATCGACGAACGACACTTCCGCGAAGTCGAGAACCAGAAAGCGGTGGTCGGCGGCGAACAGTTCGCGCAGAGAGCGGCGTACGGCCGGCGATCCGGCCGCGTCGAGACGGCCGCTGAGAGTGACGATGGCGGTGGGTCCTTTGCTGGTGTGTCGAACGTTCATGGTTGGCTCCTTGAAATATTGTGGTTGCACAGTGACGATGGTGATAGCGGTGGTCGATCTGGTTTTACTGGCGATGGCCCAGGGCATGCCGCTCAGACGACAAGTTGCAACTCAGCTTTGACGACTGCCCTGCCGGGCGCCGCGGCCGCGTCGGCAATCTTCGCGTCGGTTCGCTCTGCGTCAGGCGCGCCGAGGCGACGGCGGAACACTTCGGCGAGTCGGTCGGTGTTGCGATCGAGGTCGTAGCATTCGAGCACACGCGAGCGACCGGCCGCGCCGAGGCCGCGTCTGAGGGCCGGATCGTCGATCAGTCTCGACAGAGCCCGGGCCAGCGCGACGTCGTCCGACGGCGCGACCAGCAGGCCGTCGATGCCGTCACGGATCAGTTCGGGAATGCCGGTGATGCGCGTGGTAACGCACGGTATCGTCATCGCCATGGCTTCCATCAGCACGACCGGAATTCCTTCCGCGAAGCTGGCCAGCGCGAACGCGTCGGCCGTCGCGTAAAGTGTTCGGATGCGATCCTGGTTGACCGCGCCCTCGAAGATCACGACGCGCTCCATACCCCGGGCCTCGACGTCGCGACGCAGCGATTCCTCGTCGGGACCCGCCCCGACCACGCGCAGCAGCACATGACGGCCCTCGCGCACCAGGTGATCGACTGCCGCGACCAGCACGTGCTGGCCCTTGGCCGGCACCAGGCGGCCGACACAGAGTATTTCGAATGGATCGGCGTGATCCCTGGCCGCACGCGGGTAGAACAGCGAGGGATCGACGCCGAGAGGCGTGACCTCGAACTTGTGCCACTGTTCCTGGGGCGACAGCTTCATGAGCTGGCTGCGCGCGAACGAACCGATCGTGCACAGGAACGACGCCGAGGCGATCTTCTCGGACAGATGGTTCGCGCTGACGTCATAGAACTCGTCTGGGCCGTGGACAGTCACCGACCAGGTGATCGGCGCCAGGCGCTCGGCGACCATCGCCACCGTGGCGGCCGGGGTCGCGAAGTGCACGTGAAGATGCGTGAAGCCTTCGCGGCGCATCCACTCGGTGACGAGCACGGCCTCGACGAAGTAGAACACTCCCCACAGCGTCTGTCCGGCGTCCGTACCGCCGAGCCCGAGCGCGAAACGCAGCGCACGGAAGTAGGCGTACGGGTGACGCACCAACGCCGAAGCGTGCGCGGCAACGAGGCGGCCCAGGCCCGGCTTCTTCACGACGAAGGCGCCGCGCGCTTCCTGCCTCTCCTCGTCAGTCATGTTGGCTGGATCGCGGTCGGGTGGATTGATGGTGGCCACGCGCACGTGGAAACCGCGGCGGCGCAGCGCACGCACTTCGCGCAGCACGAAAGTGTGTGAAACGGCGGGGTACTGGCTGACCAGATAGGCTAGGCGGATCATCAGGCTGCGAACTCCAGGCCGGCGGCGTCGACGCCTGCTGCGCCGACGGAAGAAGGGAAGAACACCGCGACACGGCGGCGGTCGAGAGCGGGCTGAAGGACGGGGTCGAAATCGCATTCCACGCCGCGCTTTTCGATGAGGTCGAACCACGGCAGCGTACGCGTCTGCGCGGCCAGACGCTCTACGTAGGAGCCGAGGTCGGCGACGCGGCGGGCCGGAACGCCGGCGACGATGGAGTCGGGCGGTACGTCGCGAGTCACCACGGAACCGGCAGCGACGATGACATTTGGTCCGATGGTCACGCCCGGCAGCACGATGGCACCGTGACCGACGAAGACATTGTCGCGAATGTCGACCGGGCCGACGTGATCGAGCAGCACTCCGTAAGCCCTGCAAAGCATGTTGACGGTGCCGTCGTGACCGAACAGCGTGCAGCCCGACAGCCGCACGTTGTTGCCGAGGCGCACATAAGAGGGATCGGTGATCGTCACGTTGGCCTGGATCGAACAGCACTTGCCGATCGCGTGAAGTCCGCCGTGCCGCGATATGTAATCGGCCCACTGTTCGCCGTCGGGATCTCCGAGCCAGCGCCACAGTCCGACCGCACGGTTCTTCTCGAAGGCGAGATAGCGAAGCAGCGATACGATTAGTTTCTTCACAGGTTTCCTCCGTCCGCGGACTGGAACGCGGGAACTGCTGCCTGGGACAGACGGCCGGGAAGCAGGCGCGCCAGGGCGCCGCGACACGACTTTTTCTCCGCGGCGTCGAGAATCGTGGTCCACAGCAGTGCCGCGATCGCCAGACCGTACAGCACACCGCCCGCCGCCAGCGTGGCGACCGCGTCGGCACGGCTCGCGTACTGAGAGCCGAGCATCGCCTGAACGAGCGGCCGCGAGGCCGCGGCCACCAGGTAAGGCACGAAACCGGGGATGTAGACCTGCGCCACCAGGCGCGAAATCGGGGCGCCCACGCGCCGCGCCGTCCATGAACTGTACGCGATCGCGCTGCCGACCATCGCCGCAGCCACCGTCACGGTTACCACCGCGATGCTGCGCCCCGCCACCGCGAAGCCGGTCGCGACGAAGATGGCGACCAACGTCATCTGCGTGAGCGGATAGAAGAGCTCGCGCGCCGGCTCGGCGATGCCGCGGTACCAGGCCGAAGCCGGTCCGGTCACGACGTGCACATGAAACGCCAACGAAAAGACGGTCAGTATGAACGCCGCGTCGGTCAGGCGCGGGTCCGGCCCCATCCAGGCCGTGATCACCGCCGGCGCGAAAGCCGACAGGAAAGCCATCATCACTCCGGCGGGCATGCTCACCCAGCGCGAGGCGGTCAGGAAGAACGCGGCGGCCGAAGACGACGTCGATGCCGTGCTCATCCTCGCCACCGGAGCGAGCAGCACGCCGTTGAGAGAAGCCGGAATGCCGCTGACCATCACCGCGAATTTTTCGCCGACGTCGAAGATGCCCGCGGATGCCGGGCCGAGGAAGACAGCGGCAATCAGCTTTTCTACCGAATACAGGAAGATGCTGAGGATTCCGGCCACCTGCACCACGCCGCCGAAACCGACAAACAGGCGCAGGGCCCGACGATCGAAAAAGCGCGGCGCGACCGTGAGCCCCGGCAGCGCACGGCGGCACAGGGTCGCACTGGCGACGATGACCGACGAAAGCCGCAGCGCGAACGCGATCGGCAGAGCACTGACGCCGTGTCCCGATTCAAGCAACATCACCAGCACGAGAGCCTCGAAAATGCTGCCCCCGACCCATACGGCGGTGTGGGCGCTGACGCGCTCGAGGCCGAGCAGTATGTTGGAGAAAGCACCGAAGGCGAGGTCGAGAAGAAAAGCCGCGCACGCCGCGAACAGGATCGTGGTGGCCTCGGTCCTGAGGTTAGGTGCCACGCCGAGCAGGCTGACCAGTGAAGGCATCGCCAACCAGATGACGGCGAGAAGTACCACGGCCACCGAAGAGGTGAAGGCCAGGCCGGTGGTCAGAAGGCGGTTGATCGCGTCCATGTCACCGCGCGCGCGGTAGGCCGCGACGTAACGGATGTAGACGTTGGAAACGCCGAAGGCGCCCATGCCGAGATAACCGATCAGCACGAAGGCCAGGGCCCACAGGCCGTATTCTTCGAGCCCGACGTGGCGCAGCACGATGGGTGGCAGTGCCACGCGGGTGAGCAGGTAGCAGACGTTGCCGAGCATCAGGACGAGGGCGCCGCCGGAAGCGGCCTTCACGACGTCGCGACCGCTCTGTTCCACATCACGCTTCATGCCGGACATTTTGCAACGGACGTGCCACGGGAGATGGCACACTCGTGGAACGTGTCTCGTGATTAGACACACTGTTGAGAAGCTCTGAGGCCCGCAAAGTGTCCCGTCGCGGATTGCGCCGCCGCGAAGTGTCTCGCTCTGACTGCCGGCCGCGCCGGGCGATCGTGACCGCAGGCACACCGGCTACCACGTCGCCCGCCGTCACCGATTTCGTGACGACGGCGTTGGCGCCGACCACGGCGCCATCGCCGATCGACACTCCCGCGAGAATCGTCACGCCGCGTCCGATCCAGACGTTGCGGCCGATACGGATCGGTTTCGCGGCGTGCCCGGTGTGGCGCGGCGAAACGCCGGCTTCGAGACGGTGATTGGCGTCGCGGATGCTGGCGTACTCGCCGATGATGGTGCCGGCACCGATGTCGACCGAGTCGTATGCGACCAGATGGACGCCGCGCGACAAGACGACGCCGTCGCCGATGCGCAGACAGCCGTGCTGCTGGGTCTCGAGGTAGGTATCGGGATACAGGAGCAGATCGCGGCCCAGCTCGATGCGACCGCTGCCGCGCACTTCGACCGCTCCCAACACCACGACCGATGCATCGAGCTTGCCGCCGATGACGGCGCGAAGCTGCGTGAAAGCCCAAAGGCGGCGCAAGGCGCCGCCGACGCCGCGGTCCAGACGGGCCAGCGGCGCCATCGCCGCCGCCAGAAGTCCCTTAGGTGTCAGCGCCGCGCGCCGACCGGCGCCGCGGTCGCCGGCTGACATCAGCCCCTCTCCTTGTACCAGACCAGCCGCGAGACGCCGCCGCCAGTGCGCTCGCGCCGATAGATCAACTGTCCGACGAGGATAGGGATCTGCTGGAGGTGCGAGTGGACTCCGTACAGAAGCAGGGTCGTGATCGAGGCGTTCTTCCAGCGTGAGCGTAGCGCGCTGCGCACGGCCAGCGCGGCGTAGAACGCCGTCGCGAGCAAGGCCGGGACCGGCGACAGCGACAGCACACAACCGAGCAGCGCGGTCGCCGCGACGCCGACCAGTATTCCAGCGTGGACGACGTTGGCTCGCGCGACTTCCTTCCAAAGCGGCAGCCGCGTGCCGGCGAAGCGCTCGGACACGGCCGCGTAGGCGTAGCCAGCCCTTTCGGCGCGTCGCCAGTACTGGCTCCAGTGCGTGATCGCGAGGTCGTGCCGCGTCATCGGCCGATCGACGTGCAGGATTCCCAAATCCAGTTCGCGAATGCGCCTGCACATCTCAGGCTCTTCGCCACCGACCAGGGACTCGTCGAAGCCGCCCACGCGCTCCAGGACGTCGCGGCGCACCAGCGCGTCGCCGCCGCAGAACTCCGACCAGCCGGCCACATACACCCAGTCCAGATCCAGCACGCGGTTGTAGATCGACTCGTGAGGCGCGCTTTCGCGCCGATGCCCCCAGACGATGGCGACATTCGGATCGTCGAAGTGGCGCAACGAATCGACGACGAAACGCGGATGTACCATCGTGTCGCCGTCCAGGAAGAGAACCAGCGGAGCCTTCGCGGCGCGCCAGCCGACGTTGCGGGCCGCTGCCGCCGAGCGACGTCCAGCAGGGATAGACAGTACCGCGGCACCGAGGGCCGCCGCACGCTCGCAACTTCCGTCCTCGGACTCGGAGTCGACGTAAAGCAGTTCGGTGCCGCCTTCGGGGCCGATCATGTTTCGTACCGAATCAAGACAACGCAGCAGGCGCTCGCCCTCGTTGCGACCGATGACGACGACCGAAACGGCCGGAATGTCCGCAGAACTCATCATAACCTCCCGAAAGCCGCCGAAGCGGCCGTAGAAATGTCGGACACCCGGTTACCCGCCGCACAGGGCGAACAGGAAAGAACTTCTTCGTAGAACTCACTCATGCGCTCGACCTTGCGGTCCCACAGGAACTCTTTGGCGACACGCGCTCGCGCGCATTTTCCGAAGGCCTCGACCAATTCAGGTGAAACGGCCAGCCTGCGCAGGGCCGCGGCCAGAGCCGTCGCGTACAGGGCCGGGGAATCCGCCTGCACGCTGAGGCCGCACTTGTTGCCGACCGTGAAGCCGGGGCCGCCGTTGGCGGCGACCACCATCGCAAGGCCGTGGCTCATCGCCTCGATCACCACCTGGCCGCTGGCCTCGCGCAGACTCGGGAACACGAACACGTCGGCGTCATGGTAGAAGCGCTCGACCACTTCGTGCGGCTGCCAGCCGTGAAAATGCACCCGCGCGCCGACACCGAGGCGCGCTGCTTCACGCTCGCAGGCCGCGCGATCGCCGCCGTCGCCGACGATGTCGAGCGTGACGCCGGGAAAGTCCCGCAGTTCCGCCACCGCGCGCACCGCATCGCGCACGCCCTTGCTGCGAACCACGCGACCGACGTAGAGCAGCTTCAGCGTCCCTTTCTCGACGCCGCGTGACTGCCTCGGCGGCGGCAGCGCATCGACGCCAGTTTCGTGGAAGAGTTCGAAGCGCTTGAGTTTTACCGGCGACAGCATTTCGCGCACGTAGGGAGCGATGCCGAGCACCAGATCGGCGCTCGCATAGGTGTGACGCAGCAGAGGATCGTGACGAAAACGCCAGCGGTCCAGCGCACGCAGGCGCGTGAACCACGGCATTTCGGTGGCGAGTTCGCGTTCGAAGCCGCGCGGACTCTCGACGCCGCCGCCCACCGGACCCAGGATGAAAGGCACGCCGAGTCCGGCAGCCGGCGAAGGATAGCGCGGCGCGAACGGCTCGTACTGGTGGATCAGGTCGAAGCGCTCGGTGGCTAGCAGATGGCGGATCTTGCGGCGGGCGCGAATGTAGAAGTCTATGTAGCCCGGCTTGAGTGTGTGCGTGAACGTCGGCGCCTTCTCCAGAAACGGCAACTCCGTCCACTCGATGACGCGGGCGCCGGGAAGCTGGACGCGGGCGGCGCCGGCGCGGCGCCGCTTGTTGTAAACCAGGACAGTGGCGTCGTGGCGAGCCGCCAGGCGGCTGGTCCACTGCCACGAGCACCAGGTCTCGCTCACGTCGTCGGCGTCACAGGCGTAGGCAATCAACAAAACTTTGGCCACCTGTTCGATCCCCCTCGTCGTCCGCTCGCGCTTCAGCCAAACCCGGCCTCCGATGCGGACGAGGTAGCGCAACGCAAAGGGCAGGCCAGCCTTCTGGGACGCTTTGAGGGCTCGTGCTGGTGCAAAAGTGTTTCAAACACCGGCGGCGCCGAGCCTTCCCTGCCGAGCCGCTCGCGCACGGAACACTTTCTGGAACATAACGACGGCCACGGCGACGGCACGGATGCTGCTCAGTGACTACCGTGCTGACACAACATCCACCGATCGGCGGTCTCCGCTGCGCTGCCCTGGTTCTGTTGATCGCAGCTGGCCAGGCTGCCTGCTCCGGCGCCAGGAGCGACCTGGCCGGCATCACCGAGGCCGCGGAACAGGCCTCGGGCCTGCATTCTTCGGTCAAGCCCGAAAAATCAGACTTCGCCAATGCGGCGGCGCTGGCCGACTTCGAGGGCGCCCCCGACGACGTCTACCGTCTCGGCCCCGGCGACCAGCTGCGCGTCGACGTCTGGGGACGCCCCGAACTTTCCGGAGAACAGGTGGTCGGCCCCGATGGCCGCGTCACGCTGCCTATCGTCGGTCCGCTGCGGCTCATCGACATGTCCGCCGAGCAAGCCTCAGAGGCCATCACGCGCGTCGTGGCCGCAGCCTACGTCGGCGCCACCGCCACGGTTTCGATCTCGCACTACTCCGCCAACCGAGTGCTGGTGCTCGGCCGCGTTTCAAATCCCGGCGTCCTGCAGTTCGAGACTCCTCCTCGCATCCTCGACGTGATCTCACGCGCCGGCGGTCTGCCGGTCGGCGGCGTCGGTGCCGACAAAGCTGCGCTCACCCGCTGCGCGGTCTTTCGCGGCCGCGACAAGGTCGTCTGGATCGACCTGAAGAGCGTGCTCACCGGCCGCAACCTCGCGCTCAACATCCGGCTCAAGCGCGACGACATCGTCTACGTGCCCGACGCCAACGACCAGCTCGTCTACGTGCTCGGCTACGTCACCACTCCGGGTGCCTACACGCTGACGCCCGACATGTCCTTCCTCGACGCCCTGGCGCAGGCGGGCGGACCTACCGCCGATGCGGCGCCCACGCGCCTGAAACTGGTGCGTCCCTCCAAGCAGTTCGAGACCGACATCGACATGAAGGACTTCCTGGCCGGAGACCCGTCGAAGAACTACGCCCTTGAGGAGGGAGACATCCTCTACGTACCGTCCAGCACCATGGCCAAGGTCGGCTACGTGCTGCAGAAGATCTCGCCCGTCACCAGCATGGCCGCCTTCGGCATGTCCGCGATGAAGGGGCTGCCCTAGCGGAACGCAGATGGAAACCGAGACTCCCAGCGAAACTGCGCAGAACGCTGCCGAGCGGCCGGCGAGCACGCCCGGGCGCACATTGGATCCGCTGTCGAGCTGGCGCCGCCACGCCCGGCGCATGCCGTGGGCTTTTGCTCTCATCATGGTTGTCGGTGTCCCGATCGCCTGGAAGATGGGCAAGCCGGGCTACTACACCGAAGCCGCGCTGCGCGTGTCACCTTCCTACGTCGCCAACCTGCAGGACGACGCCGACATCCAGATCGCCTCCAGCACCCAGTACATGCAATTCGTGCAGCAGCAGATATCGACCATCCGCAGCTACGACGTCGCGATGGCGACGCTGACCGCGCTCGGCGAACGGCGCTCGCTGTGGAAGAAAGATGACGAGAGCGACAGGAAGGCCGCCGAACGTCTGATGGCAGCGCTCGACGTCAAAGCAGTGCGCGAAACCTACCTGATCACGATCGGCCTGCCGGGGAACTCGCCCGACGGCCTGGCGGACATCGTAAACGCACTGGCCACCGCCTACGTCCACAGTTCGATCGACGAAGGTCTGTTCGGCGCCGATCAGCGCGTGCGCAACCTGACCGATCGACGCACCGAGATCCAGAAGCAGATCGACTCGAGTGTTGCCCGCCTCACCGCGCTGGCCGGCGAACTCGGCGTTTCAACCTTCGAGGATACGGCGCTCAATCCTCTCGACAGTCGTCTGATCGCTACCAGCGAGTCGCTCTCCGAATGGCGACGCAAGCGCATCGCCGCCGAATCCAAGGTGGGGGCCCTCGAGGATGCCCAGCATCGCGAAGCCGCTCTGGAACTCAATTCAGCCGCGCTCGACCGCCTCGAGCGCAATCCCGCCGTGTCGTCGGCGACCAAGCTCTACTACGACCGCCGCGATGCGCTGCTCGCCCAGGCCCAGGGCCTTGCCCCGTCGCATCCGGGTTACGCGCCGATCCACAAGCAACTCGACGATCTGGACGCGGAACTGCGACGCGTGGTCGATGGCGAACTGGCCACGACCAAGGACCTGCTCGCGCAGCAGCGCGACACCGCTGCTGCCTCCGAGTTGTCGCGCGCACGAATGGAGTTCGAAGAAGCCAGGAGCGTCGAAGAAAAGCTCAGCCAGGACCAGGAAGTCGAGCAGGGCCGGCTCACCGAATACGCAACCAAGTACCAGGCCGCGATGGACCTCACCAGCGACATCCGTCGTGCCCGCAAGCGCGTGGAAGCGATCGGCAATCGCATCGACTCGTTCCAGTTGGAAGCGGTGGCGCCAGGTTTCGTGCGCGTGGTCGCCGACGCGCGCGTGCCGGAAGTTCCATCGACCGGAGGGCGTCGCAAACTGTTCGCGCTGGTGCTGCTCGCGGCTTTTGGCGTGACCGCGGTGTTGCCGATCTTGCTCGATCGCTTCGATCCGCGCGTAGTCCTGCCGGCCGACGTCGAGAAGGCGCTCGGCATCGCGCCGATGGCGTGGATCGTCGAGCGCACCGGCGACCGCACCGCGGCGGTGGCCCGCGACCAGGTTCGGCGCCTGGGGCTTCGCCTGGCGCGCGAGCGGGCTGCATCCAAATCCAGCGGCGCGTTGCGTGTCGCACTCACTTCGGTGCGCGGCGGCGGCGGCGCCAGCACGCTGGCTCTCGAACTCGGCGCGGAACTTACGACCATCGGATTGCGTTCGATCGTGATCGAAGCCGAGCCGGGCGGCAGCGATGTCCGCTTTGCCGGCGCGAGTGCGACGCTGATCGACGTGCTCGAAGATCTCCACCGGATGGAGCACGCCATTGCTCAGGGAGATGCCGGCCGACCCGACCGCATCGCCCTCGGAGATGCGCGCGACGGGCGTCTGCTCTCCCACAGCGGAGTGCTGGCGACCGTGCTCGCGAGACTGGCGCAGCGTTACGAGGTGATTCTGCTCGATGCACCGCCCATCACCAACGCCGCCGAAAGCGAGATGCTGGTGCAACTCGCGGACGTGGCACTGCTGGTGGTAGCGGCCAACTCGGTCACGCCGCGCGAAACCAAAGCCGCAGCTGCGGCTCTGGAAAAGGCCGCGCCGGCCGCGGTCGGCATCGTCGTCAACCGCGTCCGGGCTCATCAGCACGTGCGCGCTCTGGCGCCGTCACTGCCGCCCGATGGCGAGGCCGAAAGACGCAACCCGGAGATCGCGGTGCAGCGCTGGCTGTGGGCGTGAGGGAGCGGTGATGTTCGAGGGATTGATCGAAGACTATCGCACGCACGCAGGACTGTGCCCGGGCTTCTTCGCGCTGGCCGTGCATCGCTTCGGCGCCTGGCGCTACTCGCTGCGGTCGCGCTTGTTGCGCGCGCCGTTCTATCTCGCGTATCGCGCAGCGTTCGTGGTGGTGCAGATGCTGACCGGAATCGAGATCCCGTGCGAGGTCCGGCGCGGCAGAAGACTCAAGATCGAGCACCACTCAGACATCATCGTGAACGGCAACGCGGTTCTCGGCGACGACGTGGTGCTGCGCAACGGAGTGACGATCGGAGTGCGGCGCACCGACGAGCCCGGCGCGCCGGTGATCGGCGATCGCGTCGACATCGGAGCCGGCGCGAAGATTCTCGGCGCGATCAGCGTGGGCGACGACGTCGTCGTCGGTGCCAACGCGGTGGTGATACGCAACGTTCCCGCCGCGTGCCTGGCGGTGGGAGTCCCCGCTAGGCATCTGGCGCTCAGCCGCTGAACCCCGGCCGCAGCGGCACGTGTCCGTGACCCGAAGGCCCACACTTCGCGATCGGGAACGTGTTCTTCCAGGATTACGCGCACGAGCGTCAGATGATCCGGCCTCACGTCGAGTTGTCGCTCAGGCATGGCGTGTCTCCAGCCTGGCGAGCAGTGCGCTCGCGTCTCGGAGGAAAGGCGCAATGCCTTGCAGCATCTGCCTGGCTCTTTCCTGATCGCAGGTATGCGCCGTCATGCTGCGCATCTTACGGTAGCCGCACCAGGTCTCGACGTCGGGCCGCGGACGCAGGGTTTTGCCGAATGATGCGCGAATAGCGGCGAAGGCTCAGAGCACCCGCGCGAACTGAACCGACGGCTGCGGTTGGATCGCGGCGGTCACGCGTGCGGTCGCAAGGCTAGGCCGGCGCGTTCCGAACAACAGATAGCCTTCGCTCCAGCCGAGCAGCAGGAACAGCATCGGCTGCGTGTTGAGTCCGAGAAATACGGTCGCGATCGCGAAGTAGATAGCCAGCAGTATTCCCGCCATCGTGATCGCGAACGAACTGCCGGGCGGCCCGTTGGCCGGTTCGCGGATTCCATGCAGGAACAACCTGCCGCCCACGTGCACCAGAAGGCCGAGGAAACAGCCTACCGCAAGCCATCCGTGCATCAGCAGCAGCAGCAGGTAGTGATTGTCGATCGACGGCTGGCCCGGCACCTTCGGCCAGGTATTGCGTCCCCAGCCGAGAAGCGGCTTCTGGTTCACGATGTCGAGATAGTTATGCAACAGTTCGAAGCGATAAGCCGCAGTCTCCTGCGTCGCCGACTCTGCGCCTTCGCGACCGACCGCGACGTAGGTCTTGAATGCCGCGAATACTGGAATGCCGACACCGAGCACCACCGCCAGCACGATTCCTACGGCGCGCTTGCGGTTCTTCGAGCGACCGATCGCGCATACCAGCGCTGCGGCGACGCCGCCGAGCCAGGGGCCGCGGCACAGCGTCATCAGCAGCCCTGCAAGCACGCCGAGCGACAGCATCCGTCCGGTTTCAAGAGGCTGCCACGGAAGGCGACGGATCTTCTTCGGCCACGCGCCGGTCCACTCCAGCCAGCGCGCCAGACGAAAACCCACGACCATCATCACGCCGGCCAGGATCGCGTGGCCGTAAGGCGCGGCGATGCGGCCGAAACCCCAGCGGATCGTCACTACCCATCCCAGCCCTTGGTACGGGAAGAAGCGCCCGAGCAGCATCTGCCACGGGTTCTTGCCGAAGCGGAACTCGAACAGCGAGATGCACGACACCGCGAAGAACAGCACCACCAGGCGCTTGGCAGTCTGGACACGAAGACCGTTCGGTTCGATCAGGGCTTTGGCGAGCATGTACGGAAAGACCACGCCGGTGACGCAATCGAACAACAGGTTCTGCGCTTCCTTGTAGCCTGCCGCCCGGTATTCGCTCGTGCCGACCGCGGCGGCAAAGCCAAGCACGAGCAGGTCAGTGAACGACCAGCGCCATTTGCTCGCGCTGCGCACAAAGAAGCCGACGGCAACCGGAAGGATGGCGGACTTGACGAAGCTCGGGTCGGGCAAGCCGGGCGCGTTCCAGTAGTAGTAATCCGGAAGCATCACCAGCGAAGGGAGATAGACGCCGAGAAAGGCAGCCTGAGGCGAGCGCCGCAAAGTCATCCAGACCGCTAACAGGCCCGGGATGAGTGCGACGACTTCCATCAGCGCGGTGGTGCCCCGCCGGCGAGCGATGCGCGCGCGGTCCGCTTCCGAACCGCTGCGCCTCGACCAAGTGCAGCGCGCGTGACGAGCGTGACGGAGTGTGTTCTTTCCGCGGCCGCGGCCGCGCAGCCGAGCGCGCTTTGATACATCGCGTCCATGCCGGCCACTACCACCGGGCCGCGGCAGTTGGCGTGCCACCACGCGCGTCCTCGCGCAGCCATCGCCGCCATCTCACCGGGGTCGGCGAGAGCGCTTGCGACGACGCCGGCGGCCAGCCCGGGGTCCATCGGCAATACCAGAGCGGCGCGCGCCTTGGCGAGATCCGGCGCGAGATCGCAAACCTCGCTCAGCGCCACGGGGACTCCCACGCGCAGCGCTTCGACCAAAGCCATGCCGAATAGTTCGAAGCGCGAGTACTGCACGTAGAGGTCGGAGGCAGCGAGACTCTCGTACTTCGCAATGCCAGTGACCATGCCGGCATCGCGCACCGGCAGGCCGCGACAGGCCCCGAGCAGTTCAGCCATCGGTTTTTCGAAACGCCCGATGGCCGAGCCGTGCAGGTCGAGTTCGGCATAGATGCCGCGTTCGTGCAGAGCCCGCGTCATCGCGGCGAGTTTGTCGAGGCCTTTGTGCCATATGTCGTAGCGCCCGAGGGTGACGAGGCGGGGCGCGTCGGCGCGGACCTCCCCCTTCCAGTTCGGCAACTCGCCTTCCGGTTCGACCACGTTGGCGATCACAGCGTCGGCAACTGCCGCCGGGCCGAAGTGCTGGCGATAGTCGTCGCGCTCCGCACAAGTCACGAAATGAATGCCGGCGGCGCCGCGATGCACCGCTTTCTCGACGGCGTGCCACCACACCAGTTTGCGCAGACGATGGCGGACCATCTCGGCGCGCATCATGCCGCCGTGCAGTGAGACGACGTAGGGAATGGCGAGGCTCCGCAGTATGCGCGAGAACGGCCGCAGCTCCGCAATACGCACGTATTGCAGGTGAACGATGTCCGGGGCGAGTTCTTCGAGACAGCGGCGCATGCTGCCTCCATCGTCCTTCCACAGGGCCGTCGAGCGCCGCACCGCAAGACCGACCAGGCGAATACCCGAGCGTCGCGCGATCTCGACGTGTTCAGCCGCAACCTCCCAGCCAAGGTTGACGATGGTGACTTCGTGCCCCGCACCGGCCTGCGCGACGGCGAGCTGCCAGAGAGCGTGATGCGTGCCGTGCACGCTTCCGAGTTCGAAACGTCCGGCGTGGAGAACGTGCATGCTCAGGCTCCTTCGAGTGCGCCGGCGACGAAACTCGAGTTCGCAGCCTGCCCGCGTCGCGCGGATGGAAACTTGAAGATCCAGCGCAGGCCGGCGCGCGTGCAGACTCGGTCGAGAACCAGCGGAATCAGCAGACCGGCCGCGCTTCCGCAGACCAAGTGCACAAGCGGATCGCCGACGGCGCCGATCCTGACGAGCGCTACTCTCGTGGCGGCCGCGAAGATGGTGTGTGCGAGATAGATGGCCAGCGAGGCTTCACCCAGGTGCAGTGCGGCAACCGCCAACAGGGCGACCAGATGTGCCGGCGCATGAACGATCACCGACGTCGCGCGCCGAATCCGGCTACGTCCGGGAACCTTGCCGGCAGCACTTCGCAAGGCGCGAACACGCTGCACCGCGCGCTCGAGAGCCGTTGCGAAAAGCAGTGACGCCACAATGCCCATCGCCGCGATCCCGCAGCGAAGCATGTCGAGGGCAAGTTCCCCGGTCGCCGATGGCGACCCGAATCCTTGCAGGGCGAGCGAGCGCAGCAGCGCGAACAGCATGGCGGAAGTCACCAGGGGCAGAGGCCATTCGTCAAGTACGCGCCAGAGGCGAACCGCGCCGATCGCCGCTCCAGCCGCGAACCAGACCGCGTTCGACGCAACCATGTAGAGAACGCCCCAACTCCCCAGGCCCACGTGTCCCGGCACGAAGTAGATCAGTGCCGCGGCGCCAAGGAGAGCCGGCGCGGTAGCCCCCGTGCGGCGCAGCAACGACCAGCCGACGGAGAGGACGAACAGAACGTAGAGGAACCAGAACTGCTCCACCGGCTCCCACGCAAGGCGAAGCAGCGCAGACGTATCGACTCGGTGGTTGGCGACCGGCGAAGCAAGCCAGTGCAGGGCGACCTGTACCACCGACCACAGCAGGTACGGCCACGCCAGCGTGCGAAGCTTACCCACGACGAAGGCTCCGGCCGCAGGCGACCTGCTGCGTGTTTCGGCAAGCAGGCCCGACACGAAGAAGAACAGCGGCATATGGAACGAATAGATGACGTCGATGGTGCGAACAGCCACGCCGCGATCCGAAACCAGAGCGGCAGCCACGATGCCTCCGAGGACGTGACCGGCCACCACCAGGGTGATGCCCAGGCCGCGGGCGCGGTCGACCCAGGCCAGACGTGGGACCGATCGGCCGCCGTCACTGCTGGCCGCTGCCGCTGCGTCACAACCGTAGAGGCGGTCCGGCTCAAGACCGGGCCAGCGACTTCCGTCACCGAAAAACGCGTATCTCATGGAATGCTGCAACAGCCAGAGGCGTGCCAGCCTCCCCGGCTCCGATCCGCCCCAATTCTGTTCCATCGAACCATCTCAACTCACGAAGTGTTCCAACTTCACGCGAGAACCGGTCTCTTCCGGCCAGAACGGCGGGCCGACGCGACCACCTGAAGCAGTTTGGGACACAAACACGTTGGTACGGCTCTTGGGATAAGGCCCCCATGATGCTCCCCGACGCACTCATCCGGTCTTGGGAAACGGCTGCGACCACGGCTCGCGCCCTCGGAACCGTCGCCGCCGTTGCGACTGTTCCAGGAACCCTCGAGCTGGCGCTCGTCACTCTCGGCGGTTGGATGACCGCCTCGGACCCGGGCCGGCCAGTGATCGCTCCGGTGCGGCGCCTGGCGGTCCTGGTACCTGCCCACGACGAAGCGGCGACCATCGAGTGCTGCATTGCCAGCCTGCTGGCCTGCCGGGCCGACGGCTTCATCGCCGAGGTAGTGGTGCTCGCGGACAACTGCTCCGACACGACCGCGGCCCTGGCCCGCAGCGCCGGTGCCCGCGTGCTCGAGCGCTTCGACAACGACAGGCGCGGCAAGGGGCACGCCCTCCAATACGCTTTCTCGATGCTTTCGGCGGAGCAGTTCGACGCCTTCGTGATCGTCGACGCAGACACCAGCGCGATGGCGAACCTGCTCACTTCGATCGTGCGCCGCCTCGAGGCGGGCGCCGACGCAGTGCAGGTTCCCTACGGCGTGCGCAATCCCGACGCTTCGCCGCGCACACGTCTGATGAATCTGGCGCTGCTCGCCTTCAATCGTCTGAGACCTCGCGGCCGCGCGGGACTCGGTCTGTCGGCGGGCATCCTCGGCAACGGCTTCGCTGTGTCGCGAGCCACGCTGGAAGCGCTGCCGTGGAACGCATCGTCGGTGGTGGAAGACCTCGAATACCACCTGCGTCTGGTCACGGCCGGACGCCGCGTCGCCTACGCCGAAGACACCGAGGTTCTGGCCGACATGCCGGTCGGCGAGCGCGCCGCCGGTCAGCAGCGGGTTCGCTGGGAAGGCGGACGCCTGCGGATGATCGCCGAACACGTGCCGGCCCTGCTGCGTGAGATTTCGCGCGGGCGCCTGCGCCTGATCGAGCCGCTGCTGGAACTGCTGCTGCTGCCGCTGGCGATGCACAGCCTCCTGGTCCTGCTCTGCCTGGCGACCCCGGATGCCGGTGTTCGTGTCTACGCGCTGATCGCGCTGGCGATCTGCGCGGCCCACGTGATGACCGCCGCGTTGCGCTGCGGCCGTGGCTGGGCCGATCTGGCCGCGCTGGCCTCGGTGCCGCGCTACCTGCTCTGGAAGCTTGCGTTGCTGCCCGCGACCGTGCGCGGCGCGCGACGCACCACCGCCTGGGTCCGCACCGAGCGCGAAGATTTGAAAGGAGTTGCCCGATGAAACCGACCACCGCCTCCGGCGCCGGTGACGCGCGCCCCGACCTCTCCGTCGTCGTCGTCTCGTTCAACACCAGCGACCTGCTGCGCAAGTGTCTTCAAGGTGTCGACGCCCAGGCCGGCGACCTGTCACTGGAGATCCTGGTCGTGGACAACGCTTCGCGCGACGCTTCGGCCGACATGGTTGCCGCCGAGTTTCCGCACGTGCGGTTGATCCGCAGCGCAGCCAACCTCGGATTCGCGGCCGCCAACAACCTCGCCTTCGCCAAAGCCCGCGGCCGCTACGTCCTGCTGCTCAATCCCGACGCGGTCGCCAGGCCCGGAACTCTGGCTCGCGCCGTTGCCCGCATGGATGCGAGTCCGAAAGTCGGTGCCGCCGGTGCGCGCCTGCTCGGTCCTGACGGCAGCCTGCAACCGTCGGCGCGCTGCTTTCCGTCCATCGTCGACGAAGCGCTGACGCTGAGCGGACTCGCCGCGCGTTTCCCGCAGTCGCGTTTCTTCGGTCGCTTCGACCGCACCTGGGCCGATCCGATGCAGGACGCGAGAGTCGACTGGGTTCCCGGCGCTTTCGTCATCGTGCGCCGCGAGATTCTCGAAGCCGTCGGCAACTTCGACGAGGCCTTCTTCCTCTACTACGAGGAAGTCGACCTGTGCCGCCGCATCAGCGCCGCGGGCCACGAGATCTGGTACTGGCCTGAACTGGTCGTCGAGCACATCGGCGGCGCCTGCTCCAAAACGCAGCAGTCGATGAACGTCTCGCGCAAAGGCACGCAACTGACGCTGTGGCGGATGCGCAGCGGTCTCCTTTACTGGCGCAAACATCACGGCGCGATCGGTGCCTGGTGCGCCGCGACTCTGGAAAGCGCCTGGCACCGGCTGCGCGCACGCCGCCACGTCTCGGCCTCTTCGCAGGAGCGGCGCGATCGCTACGAAGAATCGATGAGCCAGGTAACCCTGATGGCCCAGGCCTGGGCCGAAACCGCCGGCGGACGCATTTCGCCCGCGCGCCCCTGGTAACTCACACCGCGACGATTCGGAGAAGCAAGCCATGTCGACAATCCTTCCCATCGCCCTTACCGCTGAAGAACGCGGCACGCCCGCCACGGTGGCCCTGCGCGTTTTCGATCTTGTCCTGGCCGCCGCGACGATCACGCTGACGTCTCCCGTCATGGCGGTGCGCGCCGCCATCGCCAGAAATCGCGGTGGCCGCGTGCTCGAACGCCGTAGCCGCATAGGCCGCCAAGGCAAGCCTTTCGAACTGCTCGAGTTCGCCGGCCACGGACACGGACGATCCCTGGCCACGCTCTTCAACGTCGTGCGCGGCGACATATCGTGGACCGGTCCCCGTCCGATGGCCGCCGACGAAGCCGCCGCGCTCACAGCGACCGTCGCTGCCGAACGTGCCTCCGTGCTGCCCGGACTCGTTTCCCGCTACGCGGTGCGCGACCGCATGGGCATCGCCTACGACTGCGAAACCGACGACGACCTCGATTTCCTGCGCAACGCCGGCCTCGCCACTCGCCTGGCTCTACTCGGCCGCGCGGCGCTGGCCTCGACGACGAGCCGGCGGCGCAAGCTGGTCGCGGCTCCCGCCGAGCTGACGATGGGCGGCATTCGAGTTGCCAATACCAATCTCGAAGAGGCCGTCGACTGGATCACCACGCGCGCCGCCGCCGCGCGCCGCACCGACGTCGCGTTCGTCAACCCGCACTGCATGAACATCGCGCACGGCAACGAGAACTACCGCGGCGTTCTGCAATCGGCCGACCGGGTCTTCCCCGACGGCATCGGCATTCGCGTGGCGACGCGATTGCGCGGCTACGAATTGGAATCCAACGTCAACGGCACCGACATGTTCCCGGTGCTGGCCGAACGGGCTGCGGCCGAAGGTCTGTCCGTCTATCTGCTGGGCGCGGCGCCCACGGTCGCCGCGACCACGGCTGCGGTGATGACCGCGCGCTTCCCGGGCCTGCGCATCGCGGGTACCCGCGACGGGTTCTTCTCCGAGGCCGAGGAAGCGGCGGTTATCGACGAGATAAACCGCTCCGGCGCTTCGATATTGCTGGTCGCGATGGGCGTGCCGCGCCAGGAAATGTGGCTGGCCAGGCACCGCGAGCGCATCACTATCCCGGTGCGCATCGGCGTCGGCGGTCTTTTCGATTTCTACTCCGGACGCATCCCGCGCGCGCCCCACTGGCTGCGCGAACTCGGCGGCGAGTGGTGCTGGCGTCTGTGGCAGGAGCCGCGCCGGATGTGGAAGCGTTACCTGCTCGGCAACGCGGTGTTCCTGATGCATGCGTGGGCCGAAGCCCGCGCCGAAAAACGCGAACCGAACGAAGTCGAGATTCTGGCTGCCTGGCAGGTCTCGCCCTTCCAACGCTCGCTGCGCATCGCCGGCATTCACGCCTCACGCCAGCTTCGCCGCACGGTCCTGGCCCTGGCCCGCGCCGCCAAGCGCGGTCTCGACATCCTCGCCGCCGCCGCAGCCATGGTCGTGCTGTCGCCGCTGCTGGTCGCTACGATGATCGCGATCCGCCTGGATTCGCCGGGCGCGATCTTCTTCCGTCAGACTCGCGTCGGGCGCGGCGGTCGCGAGTTCCGCATGTTCAAGTTCCGTTCGATGTACCTCGACGCCGAGGCGCGCATGGCCGCACTCGAAGCCGAAAACGAAATGGCGGGAGGCGTGATCTTCAAGATGCGCAACGATCCGCGCGTGACCCGCGTCGGCCGCGTCATCCGCCGCCTGTCGATCGACGAACTGCCCCAGCTCTGGAACGTGCTCGCCGGCGACATGACGCTGGTTGGCCCGCGCCCTCCGCTGCCCTCGGAAGTAGCGCGGTATTCGCCCGCGGATCGCCGGCGCCTCGAAGGCGACCAGGGAATCACCTGCATCTGGCAGGTGTCCGGTCGCTCCGAGATTCCTTTCCCTCAGCAAGTCCGCATGGACGTGGATTACATCGAGAGCCAGTCGTTGTGGCTCGACATCAAACTGTTGCTGCGAACCATCCCGGCGGTGCTGGGTGCGCGCGGCGCCTACTGAAGCGACAACAGGAGAACCTTGCCATGGAAACCATCATCGTCACCGGCGCCGCCGGCTTCATCGGATCGAGCTTCGTACCAATCGCGCTGGGCGCCACGTCGATGCGTATGGTAGTCGTCGACAAGCTCACCTACGCCGGCTCACCGCTCAATTTCGACGAGTTCGCGAAGTACCCGCGCTTCGAGTTCGTTCGGGCCGACATCGCCGACGGCCGCGCGATGCGCGAACTGATGGCGGCCAGGCGGCCTCTGTGGGTGGTGAACTTCGCCGCTGAATCCCACGTCGACCGTTCGATAGACGGGCCGGGCGAGTTCCTGCGCACCAACGTCAGCGGCACCTTCGAGTTGCTCGAAGCGTTGCGTGCCGCCACGCGCCTCACCGACACCGAGACCTCGGGCCGCACGCGCTTCCTGCAAGTCTCCACCGACGAGGTCTACGGCAGCCTGGGTGCCACCGGCGCCTTCAGCGAGACGACGCCGTACGCGCCCAACTCGCCTTACGCTGCGTCGAAGGCCGCTGCCGATCATTTCGTGCGCGCCTGGCACGAGACATTCGGGCTGGCCACGCTGACCACCAACTGCTCGAACAACTACGGACCCCGTCAGTTCCCCGAAAAACTGATCCCGCTGATGATCCTGAACGCGCTGGAGGCCAAACCGCTTCCGATCTACGGCGACGGCGGCAACGTGCGCGACTGGCTGTTCGTCGAAGACCACTGCGAAGCCATCCTGCGGGTGCTGCAAAATGGAACTCCCGGCCGTCAGTACAACGTCGGCGGCAACTGCGAGAGGACCAACCTGCAGGTCGTCGACACGCTGTGCGCCGCGCTCGACGAGCTGGCTCCGGCGGCGCACAACGCCAAGCTCAGGGCGCGCGGACTGACCAGCTACGCAGGGCTGAAGACCTTCGTCGCCGACCGTCCCGGCCACGACCGACGCTACGCGATCGATGCCACGCGCATCAGGACCGAACTTGGCTGGACACCGCGCCACGATTTCGATTCGGGCCTGCGCCGCACGGTGGCCTGGTACCTCTCCAACCTCGATTGGTGCAGGGCCGTCGCCGAAGGCGGTTACGAACGTACGCGCCTGGGACTCGCGCCAGCGACGGAGGCGGCATGAAAGCCCTGGTTCTCGCTCACACGCCTGCGGCCTGGCTCGACGCTCTGCCGGGCGCTACCTGCACCGCCCTGCTGCCGATGGGCGGCCGGCCGCTGCTCGGCCACACCCTCGACGATCTCTCGGCCGCCGGCATCCGCGAGGTCGTGATCGCCGTCGCCGACGGTGCCGACGCGATCGAACTCGAAATCGGCGATGGTGTCCGCTTCGGGCTCGACGTCCGCTACACCTTCGTAAGGCCTGTCGACAGCGTCGAAGCTGTGGTTGCCAGACTGAATACCTTTCTCGGTGACGAGTACCTGCTCGTTCGCGCCGAGGTACTGCGCACACCGATGGCTGCCGCGCTCGTTGCTGCGGCTGGCAGCAACAACGCCGCGGCGCTGCGTGCCAGCGTCGACGGTCGCGACACGGGTCTCGCGATCGTTCGCTGCGGGCACGAGTCGCGAGAGTGCAGCATCGACGACGTCGAAATGACCGGCACAGCAATCGAGATCGACTCGGCGCGCGCGTTCCACTCGGCAAGCCTCGCCATCGTCGAAGGTCGCTTCGAGGCACTGGTGCTGCCCGGTCGTGAACTGGCACCGGGAGTTCGCGTCGGCCGTAACGCGCGCCTCGACAGCGACGACATCGAGGGCGCGGCGTGGATCGGTGCGCGCAGCGACATCGAACCTGGAGTGCGCCTGCGCGGTCCCGTAATGATCGGCGAAGACTCGGTGATAGATCGCGGGGCTGCTCTCGAGCGCTGCGTGGTGCTGCCCGGCAGTTACGTCGGACGCATGGTCACGTTGAGCGACACCATCGTGTGGGGCGATTTCCTTCTGCCGGTCGGCGGCGAAGATCCGGTTGCGGTCGCCGACGGTCTGCTGGTCGCGGAGCTCGATGCCGGTGTCGTGGCCAGACGTGCCGGCGATCTCACGCATCGCGCGGCGGGGCTGGCGCTGCTGATCGCGTCGGCACCGCTGTGGCTCGCGGCACTGCTCGTCTCAACGCTCGCTTCTCCGGCGCAACCGCTGCGAACGATGCGACTGCGCGGCAACGTCGCGGGCAGACCGCGCGGGGCGGACCGCGACTTCCAGACCTTGGAGTGGGCAACCGCCGTGCCGGTCCTTCGCCATCTTCCGCGTCTGCTCGCAGTCGTCAGCGGGCGCCTGCGCCTGGTCGGCGTCGAACCTCTGGCACCCGCCGAGATCGAGACCCTGCGCGAGCCCTGGCAGCGTCGCCGGGAAGATGCTCCCGCAGGACTGGTGGGTCCCTGGCTCACCGACCTTGCCAACACCGCGAACAGTGACGAAAAGAGAGTAGTCGAGGGCGGCTACGCAGGCCTGCGCAGCCCCACCGCCGACGCAGCCCTGCTGCTGCGGGCGGCGCCACTGCTGCTGACCCGCCGCGCGTGGGTCGCGACAGGTGCAAAAATGGGCAACCCTGTGACTCCAGCGCTCAGCGCCACCAAGGCTTCGGCGCGTCAAGGAATCTGATGTACGGAATGGTGAACAAGGCGGTCGAAGAACTGCTGCGCAGGAACTACGGCGACGAAGCGTGGGAACGCATTCGGCGCAGAGCCGGAGTGGACATCAAGGTCTTCGTAGGAATGGACGCCTATCCCGACAAGGTGACCTACGATCTGGTCGCCGCTGCCAGTAGTGAGCTCGGCGTGGCGGCCGATTCGCTGCTCGAAGCTTTCGGCGAGCACTGGACCCTTTACACGGCGCGCCAGGGATACGGCGAACTGCTGGCCCTGGGCGGGTCGAGCTTCCGCGAATTTCTGCTCAATCTCCACGACCTGCACACACGCGTGGCGCTGACGTTCCCGCGTCTGGAGCCGCCGTCGTTCTGGTGCACCGACGTCACCGACTGCTCGCTGCGCCTGCACTATCAATCGACACGGCCGGCGCTCGCTCCGATGGTGATCGGTCTGCTGCGCGGGCTAGGCCGCATGTTCGACACCGAAGTCGCGATCGCTCACACAGCCCGCCGCGAGGACGGCGCCGAACACGATGAATTCGACGTGAAGTTCAGGGCGCCGGCATGAATCCATCCGCTCCACCGTCCGCGGCGCAATTGGCCGCGCTGTTCCCGTTCCTGGTCGCCTTCGATCGCGCTCTGCGTATCGTCGAAGCAGGTCCGGCGTGGAACCGCGTCTGCCCGTCCGTGGCAACCGGGGCCGCGTTCGACGAACTGTTCTGTCAGGTGAGGCCTCGCGTTCCGCTCGATTGGAACGCCATGCACGAACGCGCCAACTCGATCTTCCTGGTCGAATGTCTGCCGATGCAGATGCGAATGAGAGGCCAGATACTCGCAGGCGACGGCGAGTCGATGATCTTCCTCGGGTTCCCCTGGGTAACCGAGGTCGCCGAGCTCGACCGTTACGGGCTGACGATGGCGGACTTTCCTCCTCACGTCGCGACACCCGACCTGCTGTTCCTGCTCCAGGCCAAGAACGTCGCTCTCGACGACACGCGCAAGCTGGCCGAGGAACTCGGGCAAGAGCACATCGCGCTGCAGCGCAGCGAAGAACGCGTGCGGCGCATCATCGACACTTGCCTCGACGCGGTGGTCTCGATGGACGCGACGGGCACCATCACCGCGTGGAACTCGCAGGCCGAGCGCTTGTTCGGCTGGACGGCCGAGGAAGCCATCGGCCGCCCCCTCGACGAAACGGTAATTCCCGAGTCCCAGCGCGATGTTCATTTTCAATGGCTTGCGCGTTTCCACGCGACCAGTGAGGAAGTCGCCTTTGAGCGTCGAACCGAGGTGATCGCCATGGATCGCCAAGGGAATGAGTTCCCTGTCGAGTTGGCGATATCGGCGGTTCGCGACCGTGGACAGACTACCTTCCATGCTTTCGTGCACGACATCCGCGACCGCCGCGCCGCCCAGGAGGAACTGCGCGAGAGCCGCGAGCGGCTCCGGTTAGCTGTCGATGGAGCCAACGTCGTCATCTGGGAGTGGGACATTGATACCGACAAGATCGTCAGCGACGACCGCTTGGCCATCGTACTCGGGTACGAACTGGACGAAATCTCACCAAGCGGTAACCGCTGGCGGCGACTCCTGCATCCCGACGACCGCGAGCGCAGCCTCTCCCAGATCGCCGCCCACCTGCGCGGAGACACGCCGATGTACGAATGCGAATTTCGTATGCTCACCAAGAGCGGGGTTTGGCGTTGGCTTCATTCTACCGGCCGCGTCACCGCAAGAGACAAGTCGGGCCGCGCTCTGCGCGTTTCGGGCATAATGCTCGATGTGACCAAGCGCAAGCGTTACGAGCAGGCCCTGGCCACGCAACTCCTCATAACCCGCTCGTTGGCCGACTCACTGTCGTTAGACAAGACCGCAGCGCCTGTCCTGCTGCGTTCGCTCTGCGAGATCCTCGGGTGGGACGTAGGTGTTTGGTGGACCAAGCAGCCGAACGGGTCCAAGCTCATCTGCAACTGCACGTGGACGAACGCAGAGGAGCGATTCGCGGACTTCACCGAAGTGACGCGAACGACGCTTTTTGAAACAAACACCGGACAGCCTGGTCAAACGTGGACCGGCGGCACGGTGACTTGGACACCGGATCTGTCTCTCCTCACCGGTTTTGTCCGTGGCGAGTGCGCCGCCCGCGTCGGACTCAACTCCGGCGTGGCGCTGCCGCTCCGCACCGGCGACTCAGTCTCGGGCGTTCTGGAGTTCTTCTCCCGCGAGAAGCGAAGCAGCGATCCAGAGACCGAGGAACTGCTGCTGGCGCTGGCGAGCCAAATAAGTCAGTTTCTCGAACGGCGTCGATCGGAAGCGGCGCTGCGCGCCAGCGAGACGCGCACGCAGTTGATCCTCGACTCCGCCCTCGACGGCGTAATTTCGATAGACACCGCCGGCCGCGTCAAGGGCTGGAACAAGCGCGCTGCCCGGCTCTTCGGCTACGACGCCGAGGAGATGCTCGGCGTCTCGCTGGCCGACACCGTTTTTCCACCGACCCACCGCAGCGATTACCTGCGGGCACTGGGCAGTTACCACGCCGCCGGGCGCGACTCACTGACCAATCGGCACGTTGAAGTGCGGGCCGTCCACCGTGACGGACACGAATTCCCGATCGAACTGTCGATGACCGCGCTGACCGACGCCGGTGAGGTAGAGTTCGCCGCCTTCGTGCGTGACATCACCGAACGCAAGCAGGCTGAGTTAGAACTGGCCACGGCGAAAGAGGCCGCCGAGGCCGCCAGCGATGCCAAGACACGCTTTCTGGCGACGATGAGCCACGAGATCCGCACGCCGCTCAATCCGATCCTCGGCATGACGACCATGCTGCTCGACGACAGACTGACCGAGGAGCAGCGCCGCTACCTCCAACGTATCCGCCAGTCGGGTCTGCTGCTGCTGCGCCTGATCAACGAGATCATCGACTTCTCCAAGGTCGAGGCCGGCGCGATCGAGTTGGAGCACCACCGCTTCAGTCCTCACCAAGTGCTCGACCACGTCCTGGAACTGTTTTCGCTCGAAGCCAAAGACAAGAGAATCAAGCTCAAGACCAGGATTGCCAGCAACGTGCCGCGCGCGGTGCTGGGCGATTCCGGACGTGTACAGCAGGTGCTCTCCAACCTGATCAGCAACGCCATCAAGTTCACCGAAGAAGGCGCAGTCGTCGTTTCCGTTGACGCTGATGTCCTGGGCGACGGAGCCATCCGTCTGGTGCTGCGGGTGCACGACACCGGCATCGGCATTCCCGAAGACAAGCACGAGTCAGTGTTCATGCCCTTCACCCAGGCCGATGCGTCGACCACGCGCCGCTTCGGCGGCAGCGGACTGGGGCTGACGATAGCGCGCGAACTCGCCCGCCGGATGGGCGGCGATGTCCGCATTGAAAGCGACCTCCCCGGCAGCACCTTCGTGTTCACGGTTCCGGTAAACTTGTGCGGCGCCGCTGCTGAGGTACCCGCCGCTGCTGGCACTCCGGCAATATCGAGTCCGGCTCCGTCCGCGCGCATCCTGATCGCCGAGGACAACGCCGCCAACCAGGAGGTCGTGGTAGCGATGCTGCGGCGCCTCGGCCACAGCGTCAACATCGCGAACAACGGCGACGAGGCGGTCGCTGCCTTTGGTAGCACCCGCTACGCGCTGGTGCTGATGGATTGTCAGATGCCCGGCAAAGACGGCTTCGAAGCGACCCGCGCTATCCGTCGCATCGAGCAGGCGACACAGGCCACCAGAACGCCGGTGGTCGCAATGACGGCCTATGCCGTAGCGGGTGACCGCGAGCGCTGCCTCGAAGCAGGCATGGATGACTACATGTCGAAGCCGCTGCTGTACGAGGAACTCGTCGCGGTAGTCAACCGCAACCTTCGCAAAACCCGCGCTCCCGCCCAAGCAGTTGCGGCCGAAACTCAGTCACTGGTCACGGAAGAACGCGCACCTGCCATCGACGACCGCGTGCTCGCGACGCTTCGTGCCCTGGAGTCACCGAGCCATGCCTTGCTCGAGCCACTGGTGTCAATGTTCCTCGACAAGACCCCGAACGCAGTCGACGAAATGAGTTCAATGCTCGTCACCGGCGACGAAGCGCGCGTGGCGCACATCGCCCACGACCTCAAATCAGAGAGCGGCAACCTCGGCGCGCGTGCGCTGTCGTCGCTGTCGTCCTCGATGCAGGATGCCGCCCGCGCCGGCCGCCTCGACGAAGCTGCCGGCATCCTGCCGCTGCTGCGCGCTGAGGCAGATCGCGCCTGCTCGGAACTTCGCGAACGCTTTCCTCGCCTCGCGCCGGCGCAGGCCACAACCGACCACGGAGAAACCAGATGAAAGGAATCCTTCTCGCCGGCGGCGCCGGCACACGTCTCCACCCCATCACCCGCGCGGTCAGCAAACAGCTCGTCCCGGTCTTCGACAAGCCTCTGATCTACCACCCGTTGTCGGCGCTGATGCTGGCCGGTATCCGCGACATACTGGTGATCACCACGCCGCACGAACAGGAGCCGTTCCGGCGTCTGTTCGGCAACGGCGAAGATCTCGGCCTGCACATCGAGTACGCCGCGCAACCGAGCCCGGACGGCATCGCGCAGGCTTTCCTGATCGGCGAGAAATTCATCGGCGACGATCGCGTGGCGCTGGCCCTCGGCGACAACATCTTTTACGGGCAAGGCTTCAGCGAAAGCCTGCGCCGCGCCGCCGACCGCGCCGGCGGCGCCACGGTTTTCGCGTATCGCGTGCGTGACCCCGAGCGCTACGGCGTCGTCGAGTTCGACGCGAGCGGCTGCGCCATCGGCCTCGAGGAGAAACCCAAAGCGCCGCGCTCGTCCTACGCCGTCACCGGCCTGTACTTCTACGACAACGATGTGGTGCGCATCGCTCGCGAATTGAAGCCTTCGCCCCGCGGCGAACTCGAAATAACCGACGTCAACCTCGCCTACCTCGCCGAGAAGAAGCTCCACGTCGAAACTCTCGGCCGCGGCATCGCGTGGCTCGACACCGGTACCCACGAGGCTCTGCTGCAGGCCTCCAACTTCGTTCAGGCCATCGAAGAAAGGCAGGGCCTCAAGATCGCCTGCATAGAGGAGATCGCCTACCGCATGGGCTTCATAGAAAGACGCCAGCTCGAGACGCTGGCCGCCGCCGTGGGCAAGAGCAACTACGGCGAATACCTGCGCCGCATACTTTCGGAGGAACCTTCGTGATGCGCATCGTCGAAACCACCATCCCCGGCGTCCTGGTTGTCGAACCGACCGTCCACCGCGACGATCGCGGCTGGTTCATGGAAACGTGGAACGCCCGCAGCTACGAAACGGCGGGCATTCCCGCTTCTTTCGTGCAGGACAACCATTCGCGTTCGACCTACGGCACGCTGCGCGGACTTCACGCCCAGAGCCGTCATCCCCAGGGCAAGCTGGTGCGCGTGCTGGTCGGCTCGGTATTCGATGTCGCCGTCGACATCCGCCGCGGTTCACCGACTTTCGGCCGCTGGACGGGCGTGACGCTTTCCGCCGAGAACCGCCGCCAGTGCTGGATCCCGCCGGGTTTCGCGCACGGCTTCTGCGTGCTGAGCGAGGAAGCGGAGTTCGAATACAAGTGCACCGATTTCTACGATCCGGCCGACGAACTCCGCTTGCGCTGGGACGATCCGGCGATCGCGGTGGCGTGGCCGATCGCGAGCCCCAACCTTTCGCCGAAGGACGCGGCGGGCCTGAGCTTGGCCGAGCTTACCGACCTTCTTCCGATCTACGCGGAGCCATCTGCAGTCGAAAGCAAAGGCACTCTCAGCGCGGCCGCCTGAGAGTTGCCGCGACGGATTCCTTCAGGCCCTGGCTGCTAACCAACGGCCGAGGACCCTCGACAGATCATCCAGGCTCATCGGCTTGGAGAGAAAGTCGTCCATGCCGGCGGCCAGACAACGGACGCGATCCGCCTCGCTCGCGGCAGCGCTGACCGCCACGATAGGTACCCGCCGGGTTCCCGCCTCCTCGCGACGGATCACTTGCGTCGCCTCCAAGCCGTCCATTTCCGGCATCATCAAATCCATCAGCACCAGATCGAAGTTTCCGGCGCGGACCATATCCACGGCTTCGCGTCCGTTGACGGCCAGCGCGATGTCACAGCCTTTCGTCGCGAGCATCCGCGTAATGACCGCCTGGTTGACAGCGTTGTCTTCTGCGACCAGCACGCGGGGACGAACCGCGGCGTAGCTGGAGACAGTCGGCTCCGTAACATCCACGACCGTGCTCTCGACGACCGACGTTGACGCGGCAGCGACGAGCGCCAGCGGAAGCTCGACGCAGAAGGTCGAGCCTTCGCCGGGACGGCTTTGCAGAGATACCGTGCCGCCCATCAGGTCTACCAGTTCGCGCACGATGGCGAGCCCGAGACCGGTGCCGCCAAAACGTCGTGTGGTCGAAGAATCGACCTGCACGAATTTCTGGAAGAGCTCGCCCTGCTTCTCAAGCGGAATGCCTATTCCGGTGTCGCGAACGCGTATGCGGACACGTACCTCGGTCGCGGTCTTGTCAACGAGCGCGACACTGACTTCGACCTCGCCATCATCGGTGAACTTGGTCGCGTTGCTGACGAGGTTGATCAACACCTGCCGCACACGTACGGCATCGCCGAAAAGCTCGGCGGGGATGCCTTCGCCGAAGACCAGATGGACACGGAGGCCTTTCTCCTTGGCGCGTCCGACTGCCAGGTCGACCACGTCCTCGACCACCGCGCGCAGATCGAAAGGCAACTCCTCGATCACGACGCGTCCGGCCTCGATCTTCGAGAAGTCGAGCAGGCGGTTCAGGATCGACAGCAGATGGTCGGCCGACTTGCGAATGGTGGTGGCGAATTGACGCTGCTCGGCACTTAGCTGGGTAGCCAGCAGCAGTTCGTTCATCCCCATCACGCCGTTCATGGGCGTGCGTATCTCGTGACTCATGGTCGCCAGGAAATCGCTTTTGACCCGCGCTTCGGATTCAGCACGCGCGATCGCCTCGCGCAGAGAGTCATTGGTCCGAGCGAGCAGCGCCGCATCATCGGCGAAGCGGGCCGCCGCCGCGCCCCTCTCGATCGCGCGGGTGCGGAGCGTGGCCAGAACAGCCGCCACCACCAGCAGCATGAACAAAACGCTCGTCCACAGACCGACCACGAGTTCGCGGGCCTCGTCGACGCGTGCGAGCCAGCGCTCGGCTTCATAATCGACGCCGAGCACCGCATCGACCTTTCCGGAGGAATCGCGCAGCGGAGCCTGGGCGCTGAGAGTCGTGCCCCAGCGGTCGGTGGTAGGCTCCGACGAGAAGGTAGTCTTGCCCGCGAAGGCTTGCTGCAAGCCGTCGCCTGGGTCGTCGTAGACCTCGCCGGGCGTCGTACGTCTCTCGCGTTCGCCTTCGAAGATACCGTTGCGGTCGTAGTCGGTCTCGGAGTCGACGAGGAAGAAGATCGTGCCGTCGTCACGGCGGCGAACTGTGTAAACGTCCGCGATGACCCGATTGGCAGCCAGCCATCTCTTCTCGGCATCGATCAGGGAAAGATAAAGCGGGTCATCCGCAGCGGGGCTTGACGAAAGAGCGGCGTGGCCCAGATGCTCCATCTCGGCCGCATACATCGAAGCGTAACTCGTCAGTTCCACCCGCAGACGCGCGTGCTCGCGCCTCTCGGCAAGTCTCAGCAGCGGCAATCCCGCAAGCAGCAGCACGATCGCCAGGACGCTGGCCCACCACGGGAAGGCCACGGCGCGGCGTCGCAGGTACATCACCAATGCAGCCTGCCCGACCAGGAAAAAGGCCGCGACCACCAGAAAGTCGAAGCCGCCTGAAGCGGTATCCACGGCGCGTGTTTACATCTACGGTTTCGCAGGTGCCACCGCAGGCACTGCCATCCGCGCGCATCCAAGCCAGGCGGCAGACTCGCGAAATCGACGACGCCTCGCCGGCTACTGCGGCTTCGGTTCGGCGTCGATCCGAACATCTCGACGGACGCTGCCGATGACACGACGCGCGGTAACGGCGCGAATGTTTTCGGACGGGCCTTTGCAGCCCAAGCCCACTCCCGTTATGGATCAGTGGCTCAAAGCGACCCCGCGAAGAATCGGGGCGAGGCCATCGAAACCGCGCAATGTCGGCGGTGAAGAATCCTGATCATGCGGCCGCCGGCCAGTCGTAGACAAGGCGAAACGAGGAACGCTAGCAATGACACAAGATGCGAAAATCCGTCCGCGGCGCAGCGTGCTTTACATGCCTGGCTCCAACGCCCGCGCTCTTGAGAAGGCCAGAGACCTTGGCGCCGACGCGCTGATCCTGGACCTGGAAGACGCCGTGGCGCCCGACGCCAAGGAACTGGCCCGCAAGCAGGTTTGCGAAGCGGCGGCCTCGCGCGGCTACGGCAAGCGCGAGATCACCATCCGCGTCAACGGCCTCGACACGCCCTGGGGCGAGGACGATCTGAAAGCGGCGGCGCAGGCGCGGCCGGACGCGGTGCTGGTTCCGAAGATCAACAGCGCAGCCGACATCGGCCGCGTCGAACAAATCTTGAACGCCTCCGGCGCGGACGCGAGCATCGCCATCTGGGCGATGCTCGAAACGCCGATCGGCATCCTGCACGCCGAGGAGATAGCCGGCGCGAGCGCGCGCCTGGCGGTGCTCGTCATGGGCACCAACGACATCGCCAAGGAACTGCACGCGGCCCACGTGCTGGGACGCGTGCCGATGCTGGCCAGCCTCGGCCTGTGCCTGCTCGCCGCCCGCGCCCACGGCAAAATCATCCTCGACGGCGTCTACAACGACATCGCCAACACCGAAGGATTCGAGACCGAGTGCCTGCAAGGCCAGCAGATGGGCTTCGACGGCAAAACCCTGATCCACCCCAGTCAACTCGCCCCATGCAACCGCGTGTTCTCGCCCAGCGACAAGGAACTCGAACTGGCACAGCGCATCATCGAGGCCTTCGAGCAGGCCCGCGCCGAGGGCAAGGGCGTCGTCACGGTGGACGGTCGCATGATCGAGAACCTGCACGTCGACAACGCCAGGCGCGCGGTCGCGATGGCAGCAGCCATCGCCGAGTTGGGCACGGCGGCCAAATGAGCAGCGCCCGCAGGTAGGTAGCGATAGCGAGCCGAGGTCGCCATCGCCATGTCGTCCTGCGGTATGCGCCGAAGCATCATCGCGCGATGATCCGACGCGAGCTCGCCACGCCCCGCCGGCGTTTCGAAATGAAGGACACAGGCGCCTTCGAGAATCGGGCGACGGGCATTACGCCGCCGTCGCGGCCAGCCTGGCCGCAGCGCTGCGGAACTCGCGCACCATGTCCCACAGGATGTCGCGCACCGGTCTCACGCTTTCGATGCGGCCGGCCACCTGTCCCGCCAGCGCGATCGAAGCCTCCATGTCGCCGCCGAAGTAAAGTTCGAGGATGCGGCCGAACAGCGACAGCGGAACGCTCTCGTCGAGTTCGAGTTTTTCGGTCAGAGCGGTGCGCAGCGCGCGAAGGCCGGGACGGCTGCGGCGATTGAGGAAGACCGTGTCGGTCTCGGTGGCCTCGCAGATCGCGCGCTTGAAGTTGTCGTGCACCGGCGATTCGGCAGAGCAGACCATCAGCGTACCGATCTGCACTCCTTCGGCGCCGAGCGCGAACGCGGCGGCCATCGTGCGTCCGTCGCAGATGCCGCCGGCCGCGATCACCGGCACGTTGGCTTTCGAACACACCAGCGGCAGCAACACCATCGTCGCGACGTCGCGCGGATTCTTGAAGCCGCCGCCCTCACCTCCCTCGACGATCAGGCCGTCAACGCCGGCCTCCACCGCCTTGAGTGCCGCCGACAAGTTCGGCACCACATGGAAGACCGTCAGACCGGCCCCTTTGAGTACCTTGGTGAACTGGCGCGGATCGCCCGCCGACGTGCTGACGAACTTGACGCCCTGTTCGACCACGAAGTCGACGATGGCCGGATCGCGCACGAACATCTGCGCGATGTTGACGCCGAAGGGCTTGTCGGTCAGGTCGCGCATCTTGCGGATCTCTTCGCGCACTGCGTCGAGTTCGCCCGAAGAAGTTTCGATGATGCCGAGCCCTCCGGCCTCGGACACCGCAGAGGCGAGCTGGGCGCGCGCGATCCAGCCCATCGGCGCCTGCACGATCGGATACTCGACGCCGAGCATCTCGGCTACACGGTTACGAAGCGGAGCGGGGCGAGAATCATTCATGGTCGTCTCCTTGGTGAAAATATCTGCGCCATCAGCGACAGGCGCGCTGCCGTACCCTCAACACACCACCATCTTCGCAGCGCCGTTCGTCAATCGAATCGCGCGGTAGGTACACGACCCGCGCCGGCGCTGGAAGATACTGTTGGCGATCAGCCACACGCGCACGATGCGCGCCGGCGGCGTTCCGATGTGCACGCGGTAGTCTTCGAACAGATTGCGGCTCTGCGACAACCAGTTACCGAGACCATCGTCACCACTGCGGACGACGACGTGATACTCGCGGTCCTTCCATCCTTCGAGTGGACACCAGTAGCCGGTCTCGGTCTTCAGTTCCCTGCTCCAGTGGTAGGTGATGTCGCGGCCGTCGCTGAACTCGACCGCGATGCTCAGGTAGTCGTGGGCCAGTACCGCGTTCTCGGCCATCTGCGAAGGCAGCGCATCGACCTTCCAGTCCCACTCCAGCCGCGTGTCGGGTGTGAGCGCCAGCGCCGCGTCTTTTTGCAGGATGCCGACGTTGCCTTCGGTACAGCAGGTGATGCCGTCGTCGGCCTGCCGGTAGATGTCGGAGTCGCCCAGAAACCATAGATACTTCCAGCCGGCAGGCGGCAGCGGCGGATCGCCGTAACGCTCGGCCTCGGCCGCGAGTTCGGCGGCGAGGTCGCCGCGTCCATCGGCTTCGGCGCGCTGCCGCAGCAGCGCCAGGCCCTCGGCCGCCGATCCCTTCCAACGAATCGCGAACACGCTCAGACCGCCGCTCGTCTTGCGATAGGCGCGCAGGTCGCTGCCGACGCGACCGCTCTGGTCGGCCCAGCGGCCGGGGAACTGCCCGGCCAGGAACAAGCGCCCGCGCTGCGCGGCGACGAAAGTGTGGCTCGTGCGCGTGCCGTTGAAGATCGCGCCGTTCTCACCGACGCGGGCCCAAAGCTGGAACTGCGGCCCGACCCACACGTCGAGAAGCCGCGACAGATAGACCCTGCCGCAGGCCAGCAGCGTCACTTCTTCGCCGGCTTCGAGTTCGATGCCGGTATCTGTCCAGGGCAGACGCGCTGCCTCGAGTTCCACCAGCGCATAGTCAGACGCCGCGGTCGCGTCGAGCAGACTTTCGAGCCCTGCGCGAAAGGCTGCGCGGTCCGGCTCGGGATCTGCGCCGGCCGCGCGAACGTGCTTCCAGCGCCTGGCGGCAGCGCTCAGTTCCTGGACCAGTCCCACTTCAGAACTCGAAGCCGCAGCGTTCGTCGATTCCCTGCGACGCCGGGCTGGAGAACGCGCACTTGACGAACATCGAAGCGTGCGACGCGGACGGGCGCTCGACGCCCAGCGCCGCTGTGCTTGCGAAAGTGTACGCAGTGCTCTCGTAGATCATGGTCTCTCCTCGGTGAGGTCGCGGCCCGAACTCGGCACGATGCCGTGCGCGCGAATATCACCGCTTCGCGCAGCCGCGACAAGTGCGGTAGCGGCAAGTGGCGTCGGGCTTGCCGAGTCGCGGCGCCGCGAACCGAAGCGACCGACCAGCCGGCCGCCTCGCGCTCAGTACAGATACGGGACGATGCGATACGGCACGCGGCGCCGGTACTCGTCCCACAGCGCCCCGTAGCGCGCAGCGCAGCGTCTGTCGTCGTCGGCCTGGCGCGGCAGCAGCAGTGCGACGTAATACAGCGGGTACAACCACGGAGTCAGCGCCAGCGGATAACCCAGGCTGAGAGCCAGACCCACGGCCATCAGGATCTCGCCGAGATAGTTGATGTGGCGCGAGAGTCCCCAGAAACCGCCCGTCAGCACGTTCTTGCCGTCCGCACTGAGAGTACCCGGATCGAGCAGACCGAAAGCTTTGGCGTGCGGATCACGCTTGAACAGGAACTTCTGCAAGTTGGCGCCGCGCGACAGCACCCATCCGGAAACAAACGTCGCTGCGCAAAGCAACAGCAGCGTCGCCGCAGTATGCGGATTAGGCGACGCGGCCAGCCCCCACAGTCCGATGCAGTAGAAGAACGGGTAGAAAACCAGACAGCCCCAGCCGAGCTTGAAGCCCACGCGCTCGGCCATGAAGTCGTAGGTGTAAAGGTGCGCCTCTTCGAACCCGAGGTAGTCGAAGACGAAGAACGAGAACAGCGCCGCGTACAGATAGACACCGGCGGAAGGATCGCCGGCGTGAACCAGGACGTGATGTGCCGCGAACGACAGCACGTTCAGTTCGAGCATCACTGCGCCCACCAGATACAGGACCATCTTGGCGTCGATACGTCCGCCGCCCCATCGCGGATTCTCTATCCGCCCCAGATACAGGTCGCGCAGCAGGTTGCTCGCCGGCACCGGCGGCGCCGGCAGCACTATCGCAAGCGTGAACAACAACCCCAGCAGGCAAGCGCCGGCCGTCATCTCGTAGCGGTGCAGATAGAAAGCGTCCCAGGCCAACCACCCCGCACGGCACGCCGCCGCCCAGCACACCACCGTCAGCACAGCCACCTTCAGCCCGTTCAGTCGGTAGCGCAGCTTGCTGCCCGTGGCAGCGTCGACCAGATAGCCGTCGACCCAACGGGCCGGGACCAGCAGGTGCAACAGCCCGACGAAGAGGTAGATCAGCGCAGGCCAGAATAGTGGAGACATTGTTCGGCAATTTCCTCGAACGAAGGCCAACGCAGCAAGCCCGGCCCCACGATCGGGTCGGGCACCGAAACTGTCAGACTCCCTAGTTCTGTCCCTCAGCCATCTTGCGGTCGGCTATCTCTTCGATCTGGGAGACGAAATAGAGAGTGGCGCCATCGGAATCGGAAACCATCGAAACGTTGCACAAGACCCAGATGATTCGCCCGTCCTTGCGAACGAGGCGCTTCTCCAACTGGTAGGTATTGATCTCGCGGCGGAGCATCGCTTGAACGTAGGCCAGTTCGGTCGTGATATCTTCGGCAAATGTAGTGGTCTGGAAATCCAGCTCACGCAGTTCCGCCTTGGTGTAGCCGAGAATGCGGCAGAAGGCGTGGTTCATCACTCGCATGCGCCCGTCCGGCGCGACCAGCGTCATGGCAACGGAGGACAATCCGATCACCGTGCGAAATCGCTCCTCGCTGAGGCGAAGAGCCTCCTCTGCCTGCTTGCGCTTGGTGATGTCCTGCATCTGGGCGACGCTGTAACGAGGCGTCCCGTCGTCGCTGCGAACAAGCGACGCGTCGAGCATGATCCAGACGATGCTACCGTTCTTGTGGAAGTAACGTTTCTCCAACCGATACGAATCTATCTCGCTGCGCATCATCACCCGCAGGTAAGCCCTCTCGGCTTCGAGATCGTCAGGATGGGTGATGGACTGGAAATCCTTCGCCAGCAGTTCTTTCTCGTCATAGCCGACGATATCGCAGAGCGCTGTGTTCACCTCGATGAAGCGCCCATCCATCGCGACCAGCGCCATGCCGATGGCCGTGAAGCGCATGGCGCTGCGAAAGCGCTCCTCACTCTCGCGCAGCGCCGACTCTGCTTGCCTGCGCTCTGTGATGTCCTGGACCTGGGAGATGAAATAGAGCGGCGCGCCGGCGACGTCCCGGACCAGCGAAACGTTCAGCAAACCCCAGACCGTGGGCCCGTCTTTGTGGATGTAGCGTTTCTCCATCTGATAGGTATCGATCTCACCGGCGAGCAGTGCTCTGGCGTTGGCAAGATCGGTTTCGATGTCGTCAGGGTGGCTGATCGACTCGACAGTTCCGGCGAGCAGTTCCTCGATGCTATAGCCGACGATGCTGCAAAGCGCCCGGTTGGTATCGAGAACGCGGCCATCCGGCGCGACCAGAGCCATGCCGACCGCGGACAAATGCATCGCTGCGCGAAAGAGCCCTTCACTCTCGCGCAGCGCCGACTCCGCTTGCCTGCGCTCTGTGATGTCCTGAACCTGGGAGATGAAATAGAGCGGCGCTCCGGTGACGTCCCTGACCAGCGAGGCGTTCAGCAAACCCCAGATCGTGCCGCCGTCCTTGTGGAAGTAGCGCTTCTCCATCTGGTAGCTATCGACCTCACCGGCGAGCAGCGCTGTGGCGTTGACCAGAGTGGCTTCGAAATCGTCGGGGGGGCTGAGCGACTCGACGGTTACGGCGAGCAGTTCCTCAACGCTATAGCCGACGGCTCGGCAAAGGGCTTGGTTTACCTCGAGAAGGCGACCATCCGGCGTGACCAGCGCCATGCCGACGGCGGACAGGTGCATCGCCCTGCGAAAACGCTCTTCGCTCGTCCGCAGTTCCAGCTCCGCTTGCCTGCGATAGCTTATGTCGCGGACCTCGGCGACTAGATGGACAATGCGCCCCTCGTTGTTGCGCACCGGTGCCAGAAGCAGTTCGACGACGAAAAGACAGTCTTCGTCTTCGCAGAGGCTCTGGTCTTCCCGCACCAGTTCTCCCTGCGCTGCGCGACCTATCGCCTCACGCACTCGCACCTGCACCTGCGGCGAAGTACCCCACCAGCCCAACTCCCAGAAGGGCGTGC
This sequence comes from uncultured bacterium, assembly GCA_903893315.1. Taxonomy (GTDB): domain Bacteria; phylum Desulfobacterota; class Binatia; order UBA1149; family CAITLU01; genus CAITLU01. Next base: position 30,232 of record CAITLU010000021.1, on the reverse strand, counting down.
CGAGCACGGCTTCGCGAGGAATCCCGCCTTCGGCCAGCGCCGTACGGTTGATGTTGAACAGCAATCCGTCGGGCGTGAGCAGGACCGTATAGTGGAAGGGCGAATCGAAAAGCGCATCGGCCAGCCAATCACCACCCGCATGATCCGGCGGGTTCTGCCGGCCCGGCGCCGCATCGCCGTCACCCGCAGCGCCATTAGCGATGATCTTGTCGGCCATGGCGCGGGACACTACTTGGTCTTAGTCCTCATCGCCACCGGCGCCCGCTCGGCCTGCGAGTCGCCGGCGCGGCCCGGCCTCTTCCCCGCATGCTGGCGTCTAACGTCTGTCCTGGAGCTTGGAAAGCAGGCGCAGGATTTCGAGGTAGAGCCACACCAGCGTGACCAGCAGACCGAAGGCCCCGTACCACTCCATGTATTTCGGCGCGCCGCTTTGCGCCCCCTGTTCGATGAAGTCGAAGTCGAGGACCAGGTTGAGCGCCGCGACGCCGACTACCACCACGCTGAAAATAATCCCGAAGGTGCTGCTGCTGTGGATGAGGGGAATGCTGGCGCCGAAGAAGCTCATCACGAAGCTGACGAAGTAGACGAGGGCGATCCCGCCGGTCGCGGCGACTATTCCGAGTTTGAAGTTCTCGGTGGGCTTGATGAGGCCCGAACGGTAGGCCAGCAACAATGCCCCGAGGGTACCGAAGGTCAGGAACACCGCCTGGCTGGCGATACCGGGATAGCGGCGTTCGAACGTGACCGAGATTCCGCCCAGAGCCAGGCCTTCGAGGGCGGCATACAGCGGCGTCGTGACCGGAGCCCAGGTCTTCTTGAAAATCGTCACCATGGCGGTGACGAAGCCGCCGAGCACTCCGACCATCACGAAAGCGCCGGCCTGCGGACCCAGGTTCCAGGTATAGCTCGCGGTAACCGTCAGCAGCAGCAAGGACAACGCGGTCTTGTTGACCGTGCCCTCGATGGTCATGACTCCGTCAGCGGCGACGCGACCGGCCGCCGCGACGTCGCGGAACGTATCGGCGCTCAGCGCAGGATTTCCCGAACGTAGTGCGAGTTGATTGGCCATGACCTTATGTTCCTCCCGTCGGCGATATCGGCGCGGAGTTTAACCCCGGCGCCCGGCAAGTCCTATTCGACGGTGCCGCTTGGACGAGGCCGCGATTCTTGACACTATCGGCGCGACCACCACTTCAAGACCGCCACTTCAAGACGACGGGAATATTCCCTGCCCGAGAGCCAACCATGACGTTCATCCCACCACTCAATCAGATCGCATTCTCGGTAGTCGACCTGCGTCTTACCGAACGCTGGTTCCGCGAAGGCTTCGGCCTGCTGCCGGCCGGCGGGAGTCGCTGGAAGATGCGCGGCCTGATGGCTGCGCGCGTTCAGGGCCTGCCGCGAGCCGCCTCGACCTGCTGGTGGTTGGTGGGGCGCAATCCCTGGTTCCAACTGGAGCTGTTCCAGTTCGAACGTCCGATCGCCGAACTGATGCCGCGCGATTCACGCCCCTGCGACATAGGCTACACGCGCATCGGGCTGTGGGTAGCGGACTTCGACGCGACGCTGGCCCGCCTCAAGACGCTCGGCTCACTGCCTCTGTCGGCCCCGCTCGGCGCGCCCGGCAAGCGCCGAGCCTGCGTACGAAATCCCGACGGCGTGTTCGTCGAGATCATGGAAGACGATCCGCTGGCGACGGTGGCGGCGCCGGGACGCAGCAACTGCCCCGCTGCAATCCGCTCCGTGACGATGTCGGTACCGGACCTCACCAAAACGGCGCTGTTCCTGTCCACCGGCGTCGGCATCAAGGAAAGCGACGTCACGCTGCACACGCCCGAGCACGAAGCGCTGTGGGGCCTGGCCGGCGCCCGGACCCTGAGCAAGGTATTCCTGGCCGGCGACGTGCTGGTGGAAGCGGTGCAGTACCTCGATCCGGTCGGCAGGCCGCGGCGCCAAGGCTATCGCATCAACGACCAGGGCATCCTCAACATCGCGTTCGGCGCACGCACCAAGAAGGACCACGTCACGGTATATCGGCGCAGCCGCGACGCCGGTGCCAGGCCCAACTGCAGCCCGCTCTACATGCCGGGATTCGGTGCCGGCGTGGTCTACGTCAACGATCCGCAGAATTTCTCGGTGGAAATACTGTGGCTCAACCCCGGCCGACCCGACCGCGATTGGGGTTTCGATCCTCTGCCCATCCAGCAGCGACCGGAACCCGACACGCTGTCGGTAAGTCAACGCGTGACCCTGCACGCTCCGGTGGAGCGGGTGTGGGCGGTGGTGACCGATCACGAAGGCATGGCGCAGTGGATCGGCTTCAAGCCGGTGACGCGCACCGTCGACGGAACACCCGACGTGAACGGCTACGGCTCGGTGCGCCTGATGCATGGACCGGCCGGCAAAGTCGTCGAACAGGTGATTGACTGTAATCCGTTGCAGAGCCTTCGCTATCGCGTCATCAAGGGCTCGCCGCTGGTCTGCCATCAAGGCGAAGTGCGGTTGACGCCGGTCGGCTCGAATACCGAACTGACCTGGACCATCCGCTTCCGGCCCAAGATTGCCGGCACCGGTTTTCTGCTGCGGCCGTTCATGCAGCGGATGCTCGGCGCAATGGTCGACAAGCATCTCAAGTCTTACGTGGAACGGCGCTGAGACGCTTTTTCGGAGCGACGACATATCGAGCGGGCGAACCGTGATCGGCACTTTGGTCGATCACGGATTTTCCCGCACCGCCACCAGCCAGAACTCCTTGCGCAGCCGCGCCCGCCGAGCGACGGCACGCGCTATCCAACGTCCCGCCAGCGCAGCGACGTCACGCGCCAGGCGCACCCTTCCGGCGCGTCGATGCAGCAGACACGGATGCACCTGCACGACGCGGAATCCCTGCTGTTCGAGCAAGCGCCCGAGCGTCGCGGCGGTGTAGTAGACGTAGTGCGCACGGCCGCCCTCCCCGCGAAAGAATCGTGACGTGCGCGGCGAACGCACGGCCTTGAAGTAATCGGCGTTCGGTACGGCGATGAACACCACGCCGGCTGGACGCAGCACCCGCGACACCTCGGCCAGAGCGCGCCGCGGCTGCGAGGTGTGCTCGAGCACGTGCTTCATCACGACCATCGCGAATGCCCCGTCCTCGAACGGCAAAGCTTCGAGCGACCCGACGCGCGCATCGAACCCTAGACTTCGGCACCCGGCGACCGCGTGCTCGCTCACATCGACGCCGCAGGCATCCAGGCCCACGGAACGTGCGGCTTCGAGCGCGTATCCAAGCGAGCAGCCGACGTCGAGAAGCGGGCCGCGCGCGCCGTGTTCGAGAGCGTCGACAATCTGCCTGCGGGCCTTGGCCACGCGATGACGGTGGCGGCGGCGGTAGGTTTCGAAGTAGGCCTCGCCGTAACCGTCCTGCGCGCCGGCCGCGACGGGCTCGGTGGTCTTGTAGACGAGGCCGCACTTGCAGCGCACCCAGCTCCACTCGTTGCTCACGAACGGCTCGCCGCGCGGTTGTCCGCACAACGGACACGAATCGGCGATCACGCGGTCGCCGGCATGATCGGTGCTCGTCATACTGCCGGCGTCCGCCGCGGCGCGGCTCACGCCTCGATCACTTCGCGGCCTTCGCGGCCTTGTGTCCGATTCTTTCGGCGAACTTCGTGCGGTTGATGACGAACCTTTCGTGAGTGCCCCTGCTGATGATGTCGACACCGTCGCCGGCTTCGAGTTCGAACATCAGGCGCCGTCCGTCCACTCCGGTGAGCCTCACCTTGACCGTCACCTCCAGTCCCGGCGGTGTTGCCGCCAGGTGGCTGACGTTGATCTGAGTCCCGACAGTCTGTTCTTCGGGCCAGTCCAGGTGCGGATTGACCGCCTGGATGCAGACCCATTCGAGCAGACCGACCATGAAACCGGTCGCGAAAACTTCCGGCATGACCTGGAACTCCGGCGATTCCGGATACAGAGCCGCGACCGTCTTGGACGCGGAAACTCGGAACGTGAAGGAATGTTCGATTCCAGCTTGGAGCGATGGCTTCATCGGTCGTAACTCCTCGGCAATCGGTGCCCTGGCCGCAGCCTGTGCAAGCCTGATGGCCTTCGCAGCGAGCGTTGTCCACCGCGGGAGCGCGGCCTCTCGGCGAGCGGGGCCGGTCGAGCGCACGCCACGGCGCCGCCGCGCGATCGAACGCAGCGGCGCGGCGCGGCATCGTCGTCGACGGCAGCAGCAGGCCGTCGATGACGCCCTTCTGGACCGAGCAGTGGCCAGAGGCTATCTAGCGTCACCATGACTAAACTTCGTTTTCAGGAACGTACCGCACTGGTAACCGGCGGAGCCAGCGGCATCGGCCGCGCCACCGCACTGCTACTGGCCGCCGAAGGCGCAGCCGTCGCCGTCATCGATCGCGACGAAGCCGGAGCGTCGGCAACCCGCGAAGCCATCGAGGCCGCGGGCGGTCGCGCGGCAACGTTTCTCTGCGATGTCGCCGACAGCGCAGAGGTCGTCGCCACCGTTGCCGCTGCCGAGAAAGCCCTCGGCCCCATCGACGTACTTGCCAACGTCGCCGGCACCGCCGACACCGCCGCGATAGCCGGCATCGAAGCGCTCGAAGACGAACGCTGGAACCGCGTGCTTGCGGTCAACCTGAGCGGGCCTTTCTATCTGTGCCGCGCGCTGCTGCCGGGAATGGCGGCGCGCGGGCGCGGAGCCGTCGTCAACGTCTCGTCTTTGGCCGGACGCTCCAAGAGCGCCGGCGGCGGCCCGGCCTACACGTCGAGCAAAGCCGGACTGCTCGGCCTCACGCGCCATCTGGCCTTCGACTACGGGCCGCGCGGAATTCGCGTCAACGCCATCTGCCCAGGCGGCGTCGACACACCGATGATCCGCGCCGGCGCCGCCAACCTCGCGGGGACGCCCGAGGAAACGGAAGCGTTCATGCGCCGGATATCCGCCTACGAGTTCTTCATGCCGATCAAGCGTCTGTCCTCTCCAGAGGAGCAGGCGGCGGCGATCGCGTTTCTGGCCAGCGACGAAGCGTCCTACATCAACGGAGTATCGCTCGACATCAACGGCGGGCTCTTCATGGCGTGACCGGCCAAACACGGGTCGCGGCTACACCTGGCAATCCCTGCAACCGAAGCTTTTCAAGGAAACATACCATGCCGCGAATTCCGCTCGTCGATCCCGCCACCGCTCCCGAAGCAGTACGCGCAACCTTCGCGAAACTCTCCGTTCCGCTCAACATCTTCAAGATGATGGCCCATGCCAGCGAGAGCTTCCGCCCGCTGCTGCGTCTGGGCGGTTCGATCCTCGCCAAGCAGCAGCTGGACGCCAAACTGCGCGAATACACCATCCTGCTTTCGGTCCACTCGCTGCGCGGCCGCTACGAGTGGGTGCAGCACGTGCCCATCGCCGCTGACTGCGGCATCACTCCGCAGCAGATCGCGGCACTGGAGAGCGGCGATCTGACCGCCGCGTGCTTCGACGAAAAAGAGAAGGCCTACCTCGCCTTCGTCGACCAGAGCATTCGCGAAACCCGGGTCGGGGACGCAACGTTCGAAGCCATGCTGCGACACTTCAGCCATCGCGAACTCGTCGAGACGCTGATCACCATCGGCTACTATCAGATGCTGGCACGTCTCACCGAGTGCACCGATCTCGAACTCGAAGCTCCGACCGGAATGCGAGTCGTCAAGTCGGCAGAGAACGAAGGGGAGCAGAAATCGTGACGCCGGACGCCGTCGAGGCAACCCCCGGCACGCAGCCCGAAGTGGCAGACGCCGCCTTCATGAGCCTGCTCATGGATGTCGACAAGCGGCGCAATCCCTACCCTGTCTTTCGCGCGATGCGCGAAGCGGCTCCGGTCTTCCAGAGCAGTCTCGGCGGCTGGGTGCTGACCCGTTACGAGGATTGCTACAACGTCCTTCGCGACCCTCGCGGCGGCAAGGACTGGAACGGCTTGATGATGCAATCCGGCATCGACGATTGGCGCGAGCATCCTTCGCTGGCCTTCGGTTCGCGTTCGATGCTGTTCGCCAATCCGCCTCAGCACACGCGCCTGCGCCGGCTGGTGGCCAAAGCCTTCACGCCCAGGGTGGTGGAAGCGCTCAAGCCGCGCATGGCCGCGGTAGTCGATCGCCTGCTCGACGAGATCGAACGCAACGGCGGCGGCGATCTGATGGACATGCTGGCGTTTCCGCTGCCGGTGACCGTGATCGGCGACCTGCTCGGTGTACCCGAGGCCGACCGTCCGAGCTTCCGCGACGCCGTGCGTGCCAACACCAGAACTCTGGAACTCGGCGCTTCACGCGAAGACATCGGAATCGCCGACCGGGCCGCCTTGTGGATGCAGGACTATTTCCACGCTCTGATCGCCGACAAACGCGCGCATCCAGGCAACGACATGCTGACCGGCATGCTCGAGGCCGAAGAAGGCGGCGACCACCTGAGCGACGGCGAAATCGTCGAGACCGGACTGCTGCTGTTCGCCGCCGGCTTCGAGACCACGACCAACCTGATCGGCAACGGCGTGCACGCACTTCTGACGCATCCCGATCAACTGGCCCTGCTGCGCCAGCGCAGCGACTTGCTGGGAAATGCCGTCGAAGAGCTGCTGCGCTTCGATCCGTCGATCCAGATCACCGGCCGCGCGATATTCGAGGACATCGAAATCGCCGGCCATCGGATTCCGGCCGGGAGCGGTGTGATGACCCTGCTCGGTGCCGCCAACCGCGACCCGGCCAGGTTCGCCGATCCGGATCGTCTCGACGTCACGCGCACCGGCGTCGAACCGCTTTCCTTCGGCAGCGGCATCCACTACTGCCTCGGCGCCAACCTCGCACGCGGCGAGGGCTGCCTGGCTATCGGCAAGCTGCTCGAACGCTTCTCGCGCATCGAATTCGCGGAAGAGCCGCGCTTTCGCGACCAGCTGGGCTTTCACGGTCTGGAAACACTGAGACTGGTCTGCGCGAACGACTGAGCGTGCACCGGCCGGCGCCCTGATACGATTCGTCGAGCCGATTCCGCCGGCTCGACTTGCCCGGCCGCATTGATGGGTTCAATTTGCCGGAGCCGGCCAGGCGGCCTGCTCCAAGGAGACGATGATGTCAGACTCGACGAAGAAGCCTCAACCTTACACCGCCACTCAGGAACGCATCGCCAAGCCGTTGATGGTCGCGATGTCGCGAGTTAACACCTGGATCTATCGCCTGAGCGGCGGACGTTTCGGCGCGCGCTGGATGTACGGCGCGCCGGTGCTGCTGCTGACGACGATGGGCAAGAAGTCTGGTGAACCGCGCACCGCTCCGTTGCTCTACCTGGAAGACGGACAGCGCGTGGTGCTGGTCGGTTCGCAGGGCGGAATGTCGAAGAACCCGCTGTGGGTGGGAAACATCGACGCCAACCCCGACGTTGAAATCGAAATCGGTGCGAAGAAGCGCAAGATGCGCGGCCGCCGCGGAAGCGATCAGGAGAAAACCCGATACTGGCCGGCTCTCACCAAGATGTACCCCGACTTCATCGACTACCAGGCGCGTACCACGCGCAACATTCCGATAATCGTGCTCGAACCGCGCTGAGCAGCCGGCCGGGGGGCGCCTTTCAACCGACCGCCAAGGCCGAGGAGGCCCGACACCATGAAGATCGCAATGATCGGCCTCGGACGCATGGGGGCCAACATGGCGCGGCGCCTGCTGCGCGGCGGCCACGAAGTGGTCGCCTACGATCGCGACCCGAACAACGTCGCGGCGCTGCAGAGCGAAGGCGCGCAGCCGGCGGCAAGCCTCGCCGATGCCGTCGCCAAGCTCACTGCGCCGCGCGTGGTGTGGGTGATGGTGCCGGCCGGCAAGCCTACCGAAGCGGTGTTTGAGGAACTGGCCTCGTTGCTGCAACCCGGCGATGTCGCCATCGACGGCGGCAACTCCCACTTCAAGGACGACATCCGGCGCGCCGCCGCACTCGCGCCGCACGGCATCAGTTACGTCGATGCCGGGACCAGCGGCGGTGTGTGGGGCCTGGAACGCGGCTACTGCCTGATGGTCGGCGGCGACGTCGCCGCGACAGCGTGCATCGAGCCTGTGCTCCGCACGCTGGCGCCGGGAAGCGCCGGCGTCGCGCCGTCGCAGCAGCGCGACGGCCGCGCGAGCACCGCCGAGCAGGGTTACCTTCACTGCGGTCCGGCAGGAGCCGGCCACTTCGTCAAGATGATCCACAACGGCATCGAGTACGGTCTGATGCAGGCCTACGCCGAAGGCTTCGACATCCTGAAAGGCGCGGCCTCGACTCCCGACAGCGCCGCTTACCGCTACGACTTCGATCTCGCCGAAATCGCCGAACTGTGGCGGCGCGGCTCGGTGGTCACTTCGTGGCTGCTCGATCTCACCGCAGCCGCGTTGGCCGCAAGCCCGACGCTCACCGAATACTCGGGCTACGTCGATGATTCCGGCGAAGGACGTTGGACGGTAGAGGCCGCCGTAGAACAGGCAGTTCCCGCCGACGTGCTGACATCGGCGCTGTACACGCGCTTCCGTTCACGCCAGCAGCACACGTTTGCCGAGAAGATACTGTCGGCGATGCGACACGGTTTCGGCGGCCACGTCGAGCCGCCGCGCCGCCGCGACGATGCAGCACCGAGCGATGCTCCAACAGGCGCCAGCACCGATTCAGCGAAGTAGCGGCAACTGGATGGAAAAGGAGCAGACGATGCCCGCCAGCCGCGAGCGACAAAACGGGACCCGGTGCGCCGGCCCTTGCACGATGGTCATCTTCGGCGCCTCGGGCGATCTCACCAAACGCAAGCTGGTGCCGGCCCTCTACAACCTCGTGCGCCAGAAACTCCTGCCAGAAGAATTCTCCGTCATCGGTTTCGCGCGACGCGAGACTTCATCCCACGAATTTCGCGAACAGATGCGGCGCAACATCCACGAGTACGCCGGCGACGATTTCGATGCCGATCTCTGGCAGTGGCTCGAAAGCCGGCTCGACTACGTTGCCGGAGCCTTCGACGACGACGCGGCCTATGTGCGGCTCGCACAGAAGCTCACCGAAGCAGCGACCGCAGCCGGCAACTCGAACGTGCTGTTCTACCTTGCTGCGGCGCCCGAGCAGTTCGGCCCGATAGTCGAGAAGTTGAGCCGCGCCGGACTCACCGCTGACAGCGCGGCCGGGTGGCGCCGTGTGGTGGTAGAGAAGCCTTTCGGACGCGATCTGGAATCGGCCAGGAAACTCAACATCGAACTGCGCGGCTTCCTCGACGAAAGTCAGATCTACCGCATCGACCACTACCTCGGCAAGGAAACCGTCCAGAACCTGCTGGTGTTCCGCTTCGCCAACGGTATCTTCGAACCGATCTGGAACCGCCGCTACGTCGACCACGTGCAGATCACCGTCGCCGAAGCGCTCGGTGTCGAGGGACGCGGCGGATACTACGAAGAAGCCGGCGCGCTGCGCGACATGGTGCCCAACCACATCTTCCAGCTCATCTCCCTGGTCGCACTGGAACCGCCGATCTCATTCGACGCCGAAGCCGTCCGCGATGAGCAATCCAAGGTGCTGCGTGCGATCCAGCCGATGAGCCCCGAAGACGTGCTCACCAAGGCGGTGCGCGGCCAATACGGCACGGGCAGCATCGGCGTGAGGCGCCTGCCCGATTACCGCCAGGAAGATCGCGTCGACTCGCTGTCCAATACCGAGACTTTCGTGGCGATGAAGGTAGAGATCGACAACTGGCGCTGGAAGGACGTGCCTTTCTATCTGCGCGTCGGCAAGGCCATGCCGCGGCGCCTGACCGAAATCACGGTGCAGTTTCGCCGCCCTCCGTTCACGCTGTTTCGCGGCACCGACATCGGCGCGTTACAGCCCAACCAGCTCGTTATCAGCGTCGCCCCGGAAGAAGGAATATCACTGAGTTTCAGCGCCAAAATCCCCGGCGCGACGATGCGCATCGGCAACGTCGACATGGACTTCGCCTACGCCAAACACTTCGGCACCAAGCCCGCCACCGGTTACGAGAGACTGCTGCACGATGCCTTCCTCGGCGACCAGACCCTGTTCCAGCGCGCCGACATGGTCGAAGCCGGATGGGCCATCGTCGCCCCGGTGCTCGACGTATGGACGGCGCTGACGGCGCGCGACTTTCCGAACTACGCGGCGGGAACCTGGGGACCTGCGAGCGCCGCCGAACTGCTGGCCCGTGACGGGCGCAGCTGGCGCGCGGCCGACCAATGATGAGACCGCGCGTCTCGCTCTGCGTCGTCGACAGCGCCGACGATGCAGCAGCGGCGGCCATGCAGATCGTGCTGCGTATCGAGCGCGAAGCGATCGCCGAACGCGGCGTGTTCAACATCGCGCTGGCCGGCGGATCCACACCGCGGCCCCTCTACTCGCTGCTCGCGTCAGCACCCAGCCCGCGCCCGCGTTTCGAACGCTGGCAGATCTTCTTCGGCGACGAACGCATGGTTCCCTCCGACCATCACGACAGCAACTACCGCATGGCCCGCGAGACCCTGTTCGACCGCGTGCCGATCGCGCCGCAACAGATACATCGCGTGCCGACCGATGCCGGTTCGGCGACGCTAGCGGCGGCGGCGTATGCAGCCGAACTGCAACGCTGTTTCGCGCTCGCTCCGGGGCAGTTGCCGCGTTTCGATCTCGTGCTGCTCGGAATGGGCGCCGACGGTCACACCGCGTCGTTGTTTCCCGGCGGCAGCGCAGTCACCGAAGCATCGACGCTGCCGGTCGTGGCAACCTGGGTGGAAAAACTACACGCCGATCGCGTCACGCTCACCGCCGCCGCGATCAATGCCGCGCGCACAGTCCTGTTCATTGTCACCGGCACCGACAAGGCTTTCGCACTGCGTGCCGTACTGACCGCCGAATCGGACGGCGAAACGCAAGCCCCAATACCACCTGCTCGCACGGTGGCGCCCACCGACGGCGAACTCCTATTCGTCGCCGATCGCGCAGCCGCCGCGCTCCGGCAATGATGCCCGGCCCGCGGCCGCCAGCGTCGTATTCGCGCTCGGTATCGACTGTGACGGCGTCGAGCCTTCTGCCGAGCGATTGTCAGAAAGCCGAGCCTGCGGCATAGTCGCGGGCGCAGCGGCAAGAGCAGATGTAATGATCACACCACCGACACGTCGCCGCTGCGCCCTGGTTGCTTTGCTGACGCTGGCCCTGACCGCGTTTTCGACGCCGCTGCGCAGTGCGCACGCGGCCTGCGACGCTCAGACAAGCGCGCGGCTCGATTTTCTCGAAGCGCGGCTAGAAGAGGGGCGCCGCGGCGCGGCGTGGTGGTGGAGAGGCTGGCTCACGGTGTTTTCGGTAGGCGCGGTGCTGCAAAGTACCAAGGCGGTCTTGTCAAGATACGATGGTCACGACGCCGACTTGCTCGTGAGCGCGGGCAAGTCCCTGCTCGGCGTCACCGACCTGACCATGCATCCCCTGGTTGCCAAGAACGGCGCCGACGCGGCTCGTGCCATTCCCACCGATTCCTTCGAGAACTGCGCCCGTCGTCTGGCCGTTGCCGAAAGCACGCTGGACCAGGCCGCGCGGCAGGCACAGACACGCTATTCGTGGACGCGTCACTTGAGTTCACTGGCCCTGAACCTCGGCGCGGCCGTGTTGGTAGGCGAAGCGTGGGACGACCGTGGCACCGCGTGGGAATCGTTCGCGGTCAGCGAGACTTCCAGTGAAGGCTTCATCTGGTCCCAACCCTGGAGCGCGGTTGGCGACTGGAAGAGTTATCGCACCAAGTTCGACGGTGCACCGTTGGTCGGCACAGGCAACCAATGGAGCCTGGCGGCGCGGCCCGGCGGCGTCGGCATCTTGTGGAAGTTCTGAGAAGGCTGATCGTCATTCTGACGGCAATTTTCGCCGCCGTGCTAACCTCGGTCTGCGTCGCGTCCGTGGCGCAGGCGAAACCAACGGAGGAACCCATGAAACTAGTCTCGACAGCGTTCAGTGAAGGCCAGGCGATTCCGAAGCGCTTCACCTGCGAAGGCGACGACCTCTCGCCGGCTCTTTCGTGGAGCGACGTGCCGGGCGCGGCCAGAAGCCTCGCCATCATCGTCGACGACCCCGACGCACCCGATCCTGCAGCGCCCAAGATGACGTGGGTACACTGGGTGCTCTATGACATTCCGGCCTCGAGCGTTTCACTGGCGGAGGCCGTAGCCGTGTCGGCCCTGCCGGCGCCGACTCGCGAAGGCACCAACGACTGGCAACGCAAAGGCTACGGAGGTCCGTGCCCGCCGATCGGCCGTCACCGATATTTCTTCAAGCTCTATGCGCTCGACACCCAGCTCGGTGAGCGCGGCGCGTTGACCAAGAGCCAGCTCGAAGCCGCGATGGAAGGACACGTGATCGCGCAGGCCCAGCTGATGGGCACCTACCAGAAGGCCGGCAAGTAGACGTACAGCCGGTCGCCGCAAGCGACTGCGGCGGCAGAGAGGACGATTCGAGTGGGAAACAGGTTGAGCGACGAAGAACTGCGGGGTTATCTCGACTTCGCACAGACGCTGGCCGACGCCGCGCGGGCCGTCATCGCGCCCCACTTCCGCCGGCAACTCGCCGTCGATGACAAGGGACTGGCCCTGTATTCGGGCTACGATCCCGTGACCATCGCCGACCGTCAGGCCGAAGAAGCGATGCGCGTGTTGATCCGCGAGGCCTATCCGTCGCACGGCATCCTGGGCGAAGAGAGCGGACGCGAAGCAGGAACTTCCGATCTCACCTGGGTGCTCGACCCTATCGACGGCACGCGGGCCTTCATCACCGGCGTGCCCCTTTGGGGAACCCTGATCGCGCTCTCCGACGAGAACAGTCCGCTGCTCGGCATCGTCGACCAGCCGTTTTTGCGCGAACGTTTCCTCGGCAGCCGCCTCGGATCCAGCTATGTCTTCGCGGACGGCGGCGGAGACTTGTGCACGCGGCCTTGCGCCGAACTCGGCGACGCCGTGCTCTACTCCACGCATCCCGACATGTTCGCCGCCGAGCCCGAGCACTCGGCCTTCGAAGACCTGCGGCGGCGCGTGCGACTGAGCCGCTTCAGCGGCGACTGCTATTCATACTGCATGCTGGCCTTCGGTCTGGTCGACCTGGTGATCGACGCGGGACTGGCACCATGGGACATCCACGCCCTGATCCCCATCATCGAAGCCGCCGGAGGCGTCGTCTCCGACTGGAATGGAGGCACGGCGATGGGCGGCGGCAAGGTCATCGCAGCCGGGGACGCGCGCACCCACCAGGCTGCGCTCGAACTTATCTCGAAGGCTGCAGGCCGGCACTAGCGAGCGCGGCGGCGCGGCGTTACAACAGCGCGGCGGCACTGAGCCGCAGCGTTTTCCTCGGGATAAATATGGCAGAAACACCTTCGAGCATGCTGGGCCTCGGCACCTGCGCACCGCACTTCCGGCTGCGTGACGCTGTGACCGGCCGCGAAGTGTCCATCGGCGACTTCGACGGAGCCGCCGCATTGCTCGTCATGTTCATCTGCAACCACTGTCCCTTCGTCATACATGTGCGAGAACAGCTGGGACGGCTCGCGCGCGACTACGAAGGTCGCATCTCGATAGTTGCCATCAACTCCAACAGCCTCGACAGCCATCCTCAGGACGGCCCCGAGCACATGCGCGAACTGGCACTTGCCGAAGGCTGGAAGTTTCCATTCCTGTTCGACTCGACTCAGCGGGTGGCCAGAGCCTACCGCGCCGCCTGCACTCCCGACTTCTTCCTGTTCGACGGCGATCGGCGCCTGACCTATCGAGGCCAACTCGACGACAGCCGCCCCACGAGCCGCACACCGGTAACCGGAAGGGATCTGCGCGCCGCTATCGACGCGACGCTGGAGGGCAAAGCACCGTCGCCCGAACAAAGACCGAGCATCGGTTGCAACATCAAGTGGAGCCACGGCAACGAGCCTGACGCTTCGGCATCCGCGCGATAGTCGTCAAGGACAGGCGAGAATAACGTGTCGATGGCGTTCGGAAAGAGCGAAGTCCTGGAGGTCTTCGCCGCTTACAATGACGCGCTCTGGCCGCTGCCTGCGGTGCTCAATCTGATCGCGTTCGCTGCCGTCTGTCTCGCCATCTTCAGAGTGCCGGGCCGCAACCGGATGGCGAGCCTGCTGCTGGCCTTGCTGTGGGTATGGGCCGGAGCCGTCTACCAGTTCTGGTTCTTTGCGCGCCTGACACCGGTAGCCTACTTCTTCGCGTTGCTGTTCATCGCGCAGGGAGCGCTGTTCGTGCGCGTAGGCGTCGTCAACAACGACCTGAAGTTCTGGATGCACGACGGCTCGCGCCACCTGGCCGGTATCCTGCTGATCTTCTACGCGCTGGTCGCCTACCCTTCGATCAGCGCGCTGATAGGTCACAGCTATCCATCCACGCCGAGCTTTGGAGTTCCGTGCCCGCTGACGATCTTCACACTCGGGATGTTGCTGCTGGCACGCGCGCCATATCCGCGCGTGCTGTTCGCCATTCCCATGATCTGGGCGGTGGTCGGCACCTTCCTGGCGATGGAACTGAAGATCCTCGAAGACATCGCGCTGATCGTCGCGGCGGCGCTGGTCATGACCATGACGCCGACCGACGACGATCCCGACACCGTCGACGTACACTCGTAGCAGCGCGGCCGATCGCTGCGCAATGCGCAAACACCCAGACTCGTCAGCGGTGCTTGCGCAATGCGCGGCGTCGATCCCGCGGTCAATGCACCTGTGGATCAGTGCTTGATGTGTTTTTCCGGGTCTTCGAGAAACTTGGGAATCTCTGACTTGCTGCAGAAATAGTAGGTATTGCCGCGATATTCGGTCGATGGGGTAGCGGCCGTCAAAGTCATCGTCATGCCGTCCATGGCACAGACGATAGGATCGCCGATCTTGGCTTTCGCTGACTCGGCCGGTGCTTGTGCGTCGGCGACCTTAACCTCCGAGCGCGCCGAAACCGCGGTAAATGCCGCGCTCATCGTGACGATCACAGCCAGTGTCCACATCCAATGTCTCATTGTCGTCCTCCAGTGTCGGAAATGTTGGCAGGTTAGCCCCGATCCGAAACGAAATCACCATCGGCATAGCTGCGCGCTGCGACCTGGAATCAGAAGCGGGCGGATTCGCGCTGCGGATCGAAGGCCGATGACCGACGAAAAATCGCGGCGGACACGACCGCGTCGCGACCCGATGCTGCGCGCGCCGCGGGCGCTTACGCGCCGACGTGTGCACATCGTTTGTGACACGCGGCACACGACTGCCACAGCGCGGTCGCTACCTTGCGGGACTTCGCCATCTGATCGCCCGCCCTGACGAAGCGACGCCGGTGGCCGCGCGCGTTCTTCAGTGGCATGGTTGCCCGCCTCCACGGCCGGCGCGCACGATGCGCAAGGAAACTTTCATGGCGAACGGAACACCTGCCTACTCGGCCCTCGTCGACGAGGTCATCAATATGCTCGAGTGTGGCGAGATGCCGTGGCGCAAGCCGTGGGTCGTCGAAAGACCGCGCAACCTTTTCACGCGCAAGGCCTACCACGGCTCCAACGTGCTCGCGCTGACGCTGGTCGCGTCCAAACGCGGCTACGTTTCGAATTGGTGGCTCACGGAGCGTCAGGCGATCAAACGTTCTGGCTGCGTCCGGGCCGAGGAACTCGATCACCCGGCGAGCATCTCGATGATGTACTGGCACCCGTACATGACGCTGAGCAAACTCGGAAAACCGGTCCGTGTCTCGGTTCTGCGCGGGCGCGATTACCGGGTCTACAACATCGAACAGACCCGCGGCCTGGGGCGCCTGCTGCCCGAACAGATGAGCCTCGAACTGTGGCCCAGCAAAGCCCGTCACATCGTGGATACCTGGCGTGAAGCGCCGACTCTCACTACTGATCCACAGAGGGCCTTCTACAGTCCTGCCCGAGACGTCATCGCACTGCCGCCGGCGGAATCGTTCACCAGCACGTCCGAGTACTACTCGACCCTGTTCCACGAGATGGTCCATTCCACCGGACACTGCTCGCGCCTGGGGCGCTACAAGTCAGTCGATACGGATAACCGGTTCGGCAGTGAGTCCTACGCGTTCGAAGAATTGGTGGCCGAACTCGGGGCCGTCTTTCTGTGCGCCGAAGCCGGCCTCGCCAACCAGACGCTGCAGAACAATGCCGCCTACATCGGTTCGTGGCTGCATGTCCTGCGCCGCAACAAGAGCAAGCTCTTCATCGCATCGGTTCAGGCCGAGCACGCCTGCAATTTCGTTCTCGGCAGGAAGACACTGGAGAAGAAGAGCGAGGCTGGGACCGCGCCCGAGCCTGCAATGCCCGACGATGCCGCGGCTTGCGACCTCGGCCGTGACCACTTCGCCGTCGCCAGGGCTGCGTGAGTCGCGCTCGCTGATCGAACATCTTTCGCAGATCCAGCCTTGCGGCTTGCGCATCGGGGGCCGGGAGGCTATCGGGGTGCGGTAGGTGCTTGCCTTCTGCCCGTAGTGAGCGGGCCGGCTTCTGCAATCCGAATGGAAACAAGGTCAGCCACCGTCGAGATGCAGGCCACCGGCGACGGCGCTGCGGTCGTGCGCCTGTCCGGCGATTGGTCGCTGCGCGCCGGCATCCCTTCGATGGACACCGTGGCCGGTCGCATAGACTCCGGCTCGTTGCGCCGAGTCACCTTCGACACCAGCCTGCTTGGACACTGGGACAGTTCGCTGCTGCTGTTCCTCGACCACCTCGAAACGGCCTGCAGGAAAGGCGGAGCACAACTGGACCGCGCGGGTCTGCCCGACGGCGTGCGCCGCCTGGCGGCTTTGGCCGAAGCGGTTCCGGAAAGAGCCGGAGCGAGGGGAACCAGGATCAGGACGCCGATCCTGGTCCGCATCGGCAATACGGCGCTCGGCCTGTACGCCGGTAACCGCGAGATGCTCGACTTCGTCGGCCAGGTTACGGTGGCGCTCGGCCGCTGGATCACCGGCCGCGCGCGTTACCGCCGCTCCGACCTGCTGCTGTTCATACAGCAGGCCGGCGTCGACGCGCTTCCCATCGTCACGCTGATCAGCTTCCTGGTCGGCCTGATCCTGGCCTTCGTCGGCGCCATCCAGTTGCGGCAGTTCGGCGCCAGCATCTACGTCGCCGACATGGTCGGCATCGGGATGGTGCGCGAAATGGGCGCGATGATGACCGGAATCGTGATGGCCGGCCGCACCGGCGCGGCCTATGCCGCCCAACTCGGCAGCATGAAGGTAAATCAGGAGATCGACTCGCTCTCGACGATGGGAATCTCGCCGATGGAGTTCCTGGTGCTGCCGCGCATGCTCGCACTGACGGCGATGATGCCGCTGCTGTGTCTGTACTCCGACTTCATCGGAATTCTCGGCGGCGCCACCGTCGGCATCGGCATGCTGCACCTGTCACCGACCACCTACATCATCCACACCGAGTGGGCGGTGACGCTCAAGGCCCTGTTCGGCGGCCTCTTCAAAGCAACGGTGTACGGCGCTCTGGTGGCTTTGGCGGGATGCCTGCGCGGAATGCAGTCTGGTAACAGTTCTTCGGCGGTAGGCGATGCGACCACGGCAGCGGTGGTCACCAGCATCGTCGCCATCATCAGCGCCTGCGGCATATTCGCGGTGATGTTCTATGTCCTCGGCCTCTGAAACTCGCCGCGGCGGCGCCACCAACGACGCAGAGACGCGCGAGGTACACATCCGCGTACGCAACCTGACGATGGCTTACGGCGATTTCGTGCTGATGCACGATATCGACTTCACGGTCGCGCGCGGGGAAATCTTCGTCATCATGGGCGGCAGCGGATGCGGCAAAAGCACGCTGCTGCGCCACATGATAGGTCTGAACGAACCCGCCAGAGGCGACATCCTGTACGGAGAAGACAACTTCACGGAGGCGCCGCCGGCGGTACGCGAAAGGATGCTGCGAAGTTTCGGCGTACTCTATCAGAGCGGCGGTCTGTGGAGCTCGATGACGCTGGCCGAGAACATCGGGCTTCCGCTCGGCGAGTTCACCGACCTCACCGCCGCGCAGATTCGTGAGATAGCTACACTGAAGTTGTCGCTCGTCGGCCTGAAGGGCTTCGAGGACTACTACCCTTCACAAATCAGCGGCGGAATGCAGAAGAGGGCCGGCCTGGCGCGCGCGATGGCGCTGGATCCCGAGGTGCTGTTCCTGGACGAACCTTCGGCGGGCCTCGATCCGGTCAGCTCATGCCTGCTCGACGAACTGATCCTGGAACTGAGGGCGAGCCTGCGCTCGACGATCGTCGTGGTAACACACGAACTGGCGAGCATTTTCGCGATCGCCGACAACTGCATTTATCTCGACACGGAGACACGCACCATGGGAGCCATCGGCAATCCGCACGAACTGCTGCGCTCGTGCACTAAGCCCGGCGTGCGGCGTTTTCTGACCCGCGGTAGGGAAGACGGTACGAGTGTGAAAGAAGGAGAGGCGGCGCATGGCTAAGAAGGGAAACCCGGCCCTCATCGGAGCCTTCGTCGTCGGCGCGATCACGCTGATCGTCGTCAGCATAACGGCTTTCGGCTCGGGAAGGCTTTTCCGCGAGACCTACACGTACGTGATGTACTTCGACAGCGACGTCAACGGCCTCAACGTCGGCGCCCCAGTGAAGTTCAAGGGCGTCGAGATCGGAGCGGTCAAGAAGATACTGCTGAACATCGAAGGCATGACCAGACTCGCGCTGCCGAAGGACAAGATCCTGATACCGGTGGTCGTCGAGCTGGACGCCGACAAGACGAGCAGACACGGCGTCGCCAACGCTCCCACTCCCGCGGCCATCGCTTCCCTGGTCGAACGCGGGCTACGCGCCCAACTCGCCAACGAGAGCCTTGTCACCGGCGTACTCTATGTGAAGCTCGACCTGTTCCCCGGCAGTCCGAACAAGACGCGCCCTGACGAAGCGGTGCCGTACCCCGAGATTCCCACCCAGCCCACGCCCTTCGAAGAAGTGCAGATGAAAGCCGCCGAATTCTTCGCCGAGCTGCAGGCTATCGACGTCCAAGGTCTGGTCGAAGACATGAAGGGCATGATCAAGACCATCGACGATCTGGCCAAAACACAGGGCCTGGCCAAGGCTCTTGACCACATCGACGGGACGCTTGCGGAACTCGACAAGACCCTGGTCAGCGTGCGCGAGACGTCGGAGACGACCAGGGCACAGATCGAACCTCTGACCAGAGAACTCGGCCACGCATCCTCTGACCTGCGCGCGGCTCTGGACGAAGCCGGGCGCACGATGTCCTCGGCCCGCAGCATGCTCGATCCAGATGCACCGATGGCCGTCGGACTCGGCAAGACGATGGCCGACGTTTCGGAGGCTTCGCATTCCATCCGCCGACTAGCCGATCTACTCGAACGCAACCCCGACGCGTTACTGCGCGGCAAAGGGGTACCGGAGAACAAGCCATGAAACTCCGCAGCGCAACCACACAATTCGCATCCTTGCTGTTGCTCGTCTGCCTGGCTGTATTTGCCGGCGGCTGCTCGTCATTTCTGGCCGCCAAACCCGATGCGACCCATTACTGGGTGCTCGGTTCCAACAACGCGACCGCCGGTGCAGTGCCAGGCTCCGAACCGCTGGGCACCCGCGAAATACACATCGGTCTCGGCCCCGTCACCTTGCCCGATTATCTGAAAGACCGGCACGTGCTGATGCGCAGCGGCGCCAACCAGCTCGAAGGTCTGCCCGACGACTACTGGGCCGAACCCCTGGACTCCGGCTTCCCGCGCGCTTTGGTCTACGACGTCTCTCAAGGTCTGCGCACCGCCAGCGCCGTGCTGTATCCCTGGTACAGCAACAAGCGCGTGCGATGGGCCGTTCCGATCGACGTTCTGCAGTTCGAAACTTCGTCAACCGGCGAGGGTCTGCTGGTCGCGCGCTGGCGTGTCGTCGAAGAACCCGACGGCGCCGTTGTCTTCGCCTCCGAGTCGCGCATCGTCGAGCCGGTAGCCGGCCCCGGCGGCGCCGTCTCGACCGCGCAACGCGTTGCCGCGCTGCGCCTGGGCATAACGCATCTCGCGCAGCAGATCGTCGCGCAGATAGAGAAGCTATCCAGGCCGGCGCCCGATTCTGCGCCCAAGACAAAATCCGAAGCGGCTGCCGCGCTCGCGCCGGCCCGACCTGACGTCCCCGCGCCTGCCGCAAAGCCCGCTGCCGCGCCGGCACCTCAAGAATCCGGAGAACGATGATGAAAGAACTCGAAGAGGGAACAGCGCTTACCCTCGACTTCGCCAAGTTGCCCAAGATCGGAGCCAGCGGCCAGCACGTGGTACCGGTCGTGCTGCAGCACGCCGACAGCAAGGAAGTGCTCTACCTTGCCTACGCCAACGACCTTGCGCTGGCGGAGACGCTGAAGACACGCAAGGCCGTGCTTTGGTCGACATCGCGCAACGAACTGTGGCGCAAGGGCGAGACGTCAGGCGACGTGCTCGAACTCGTCGACGTGCGCATCAACTGCGAGCAGAACTCGCTGCTGTATCTGGTGCGGCCGAAAGTCGCCGGAGCCTGTCACACTCGCGACGTCTCGGGGCACACGCGGTGCACCTGCTACTACCGCAGCCTCGCCGGCGACGGCCACAACCTGTCGTTCCTGGATGGTATGCGCTGAGACTGGTTGCGCGGTCCGCCTGTGGTGCCGAGAGTCAGCGCTCGTCCGGCGTGTGCGCGTGCAGGCCCAGGCGCACCAGCGCCGCCCACACATCCTCCGCCGTGTCGGCGTAGGCGAACAGAGAAAGAGTCTCCGACTCGGCCATGCCCTCGCGCACCAGCAGATCGAAATTTATCAGCTCGCGCCAGTAGCTTTCACCGAACAACACGATCGGCGCTTTCCTTGCCTTGCCGGTCTGCACGAGAGTGAGGATCTCGAAGAGTTCGTCGAGCGTGCCGAAGCCGCCGGGGAACACCACCAGCGCGTTGGCGCGCATCGCCAGATGCATCTTGCGCATCGCGAAATAGTGGAATCGGAAAGTCAGTTCCGGCGTGGTGTAGGGATTCGGCTGCTGCTCGGCCGGTAACGTGATGTTGAAGCCGATGCTCGGCGCTCCGGCCTCGTACGCACCGCGATTGGCCGCCTCCATGATTCCCGGGCCGCCGCCGGTAGCGATCACGTTGTCGCGCCAGCGGTGTTGCGGCGCGAGCGCCCCGCCGCGCTCCGAAACGATGTGGCCGAGTTCGCGCGCCTGCTGGTAGAAGACAGATTGACGCAGCAGACGCTCGGCGTCGGCAATTTCCTGTTCACTGAGAGCCGCCGCGCGCGCGGCCTGTGCCTGTTCCGGCGACGGCGTGTGCGCGCTGCCGAAGACGATGAGCGTCGAGCGAATGCCCCAGTCGCGAAGCAGCAACTCCGCCTTGCTGTATTCCAACTGAAAGCGCACCCCGCGCAACTCGTCGCGCAGAAGGAACTCACTGTCCTCGACCGCCAGCAGGACGCTGCGCGAACGGTCTCTGTCGTTATCGCCAGTGGTCGGCATATGCAGCGTCTCCTGTCCCGCAGCGGCGCGGTGTCATCCGGCTGAACAACGTTCGCTTCTCAACGCCTTGCGGCCGGGAACGCGACCGGCACGGCGCCTTCGACAATCGAAAGCGTCATGCTGCCGAGTTTCTCGACCGTCACGCAGACGTTGTCGCCGGGCTTCAGCGGCGGGTAACCGTCGAAGCCGTGCCGGCCCCACATCTCGGCCAGGCAGCCTCCGCCGCAGGTGCCCGAAGCGAGGACGTCACCGGGGCGAACCTCAGTTCCGCGCGACGCGTAGGTGAGGATGTCGCCGAAGGTCCACGCCATGTTGCTGAGCCGGTCACTGCCGAGAGTCTTGCCGTTTATGCTCGCAGTCATCTCGAGCGCGAACGACGTGCCGCAACGAAACGGCGCAAGTTCGTCGGGAGTCACCAGCACCGGGCCCATCGTCGTGGCGGTGTCCTTGCCCTTGGCCGGTCCCAGGCCAACCTGCATTTCTGCAAATTGCAGATCGCGCGCCGACCAGTCGACGAAGATCGTATAGCCGGCGATGTGGCTCTCGGCCTGGTCGGGCGAAAGATCGCGACCGGCGCGGCCGACAATCGCTGCGACTTCGAGTTCGAGGTCGAACAAGCTGCTGCCGGGCGCCATCGGCACCGGATCGCCGGCACCGATGACAGCGTAGGGGTTGGTGAAATAGAACGCCGGCGCCGCGTACCACTGAGACGGGATCGGATTGTGGGCGCCGCGCGCACCGGCGAAGTGAGACTCGAAGGTCATGAAGTCGCGCACGGTCGGTGGATTTGGAATTGGAGCCATCAGCCGCAGTTGATCGTAGCGGCGCACCTCACCGGTCGCGGCGGCGCGTTCGCCGGCTTCCCGCAGCCGGCTGCCGTCGTCGCCGAGTAGATCGAGAAGCTGAACGCCGACCGGCAGCGGGTGTACCCCTTCGGCGCCGAGCAACCCGGCACGCGGGCGGCCATCGTCGTGAAACGTCAGGAACTTCATGATGCGCCGCCCAAAAGCGCGGCCGCCGCATCAAAGCTGCAAAGCATCGCCTCGAAGAAACTTGAGATCATCTCGAACTCCTTGCGCCGTGCCGTCCGCCACGGAGTCAGTCGCTACATCGCTGGGTGCGACAATCCGCTCCCGGCACGGCAGCGCTCGAATCATTCCGACTTGATGCCCGCAAGCCGACGCGCATAGGACTTCTTCTGTTCGACGTTCATCTGCCGCTGAATCTGGATGCGCTGCGCCTGCGGCGAGCCAGCGCCGTGCATCGACTCGGTGAGGTAACCGGCGGCGTTGCGGCCCACCGTCATGCTTTCTATGAGGCGCAGCATTCGCACGCGCGTTTCGGTCGGGACGTCGGCGCGGCCCTTCAGGTACTTGTCGAGGATCGGTCCAACCTCGTCGTGAGTCAGATCCTGCTCTGAAGGCAGCGTTCCCATCAGACCACCGGCGATATCCTGAGCCAGGCGTGCGATCTCGAACGGGAAGCGGGTGACGTTGTGCTTGCAGACGTTGGCCAGCATCGAATCGTTGATGAAGATGCCGCTCGGCAAGCTGGTCGCGGAATACGACGAGGCGATCCCGGACGAAAAGATCGTCTCGTTCAGGTGCGTCATCTCGACCAGCTTGTCCTTGATGTGCGAGACATTCGCGACGCCGTTGTACTCGGCGGCCGCGGCCGCTGCGCCGACCATCACGTCGCCCAGGCCGGTCTTGCAGACGTAGGACGCGCGGTGGTAGGAGGTGAAGCGCGCGACCATCTCCTGCGCGAACTCATACTCACCGTCCATGAACACGTGCTCGTAAGGAATGAACACGTTGTCGAACACGACGAGTGTTTCCTGGCCGCCGAACTCGGCGTTGCCGACGTCTATGGTACCGCCTTCGAGCGCGCGGGTGTCGCTGCTCTGGCGGCCGTAGACGAAAGTGAGGCCCTCGGCATCCGTCGGTACAGTGCCGACCACCGCCCAATCACGATCCTTTTCGGTGAGGTTCATGGTCGGCATCACGAAGATCCAGTGTGAGTTCAGGCCGCCGGTCATGTGCGCTTTGGCACCGGTGACGAAGAGGCCTTGGTCGTTGCGGCCGGAGACGTGCAGGAAAAGATCCGGGTCGGCCTGCTCGTGCGGGCGCTTGCTGCGATCGCCTTTCACATCGGTCATGCCGGCGCCGACGATGATGTTGTTGGTCTGCGCCTTCTTCAGGAAGTCGATGTAACGCCGGTGGTACTGGGTCTTGTGCTTCTGGTCGATGTCGTAAGTGATCGAGTGCATCACACTGAGAGTGTCGAGGCCCGCACAACGCTGGAAGCAGGTACCGGTAAGCTGGCCCATGCGGCGCTGCATGCGGTTCTTCATCACCAGGTCATGCGGCGACTCGACGATGTGCAGGAAGCGGTTGACGCGCGCGTTGATCAGCGGCGAGTGCGCGGTGGCAAGCTCCGGATCTTCGATCGCCAGATCGTAGGTCTGGCGCAGCGCGTTCATCGACGGGCGGATCAGCGGATTGTCGACCGGATTCGACTCTTGCTTGCCGAACAGGAAAAGCTTGAGCGGCCGGCCACGCAACGAATTGAGGTAGTCCTCGCCGGTGACGATGGGCTTGAAGCGCGACCAGCGTTCGGCGGCACTCTCGAGTTTACGGGCGGGCAGCGCTTGCGTAGCGTTCATCGTGGATCTCCTCGTCAGCGAGCGGGCCGTATCGGCACCGCGCCGATCTGCCCGCTGGTCAGGGCGGCGATGCTAGCCGTTCACGAGCCCCGGGCCAACGGCAGCACGAGGCAGCGACCTCGCCGGTCGACGGCCCGCGGTCACGGCTGATACCAGAGCGCGTCGCGGAGTTCCTGCACGCTGCGCGGTCCGCGTGCGAGAAGTTCCGGCGAAGGCGTCCAGCCCGGCTCCATCAAGCAACCGGTGACGGCGGCGGCCGGGCCAACGGTTTCGGCAACGGCGAACTCGGTAGTAGGAACGTTGGCGTTTTCGAGAGTGACGAGCAGGCGCCATATCGGCAGCCCCGCGTACAGGATGCTGCCGATCTCACCGACGTCCAGACCGATGTCGTTCCAGGGCAAAGGAAGCTGAGCCAGGGCAGAACCTTCGAAGGCATCGCCGCGGCGAGCGTCGTCGAACAAACCGTAGACCGCCGTGCGCGCACTGTACGGCAGGCCCATTGTGTAGCCGTAGATGGTGATGCCGGGGACCGGATCGGCAACGCCGTCCGAGTCCGCAGGAAGATGCAGGGGCTGCACGACCGAGTTCGGGCCGAGGCCGGTGGTAAGCGAGCGGCCTTGCGGGTTGGCGCCCTGCATCCAATCGACGCCGTTGAGCGCGGCCGTGCGCAGCGTTTCGTCACCGCTCAGACGCCACCCCGCCACGACGTCGAGAATCGGAAGATACTCGCTCTTGCCCCAGCCCATGAGCGGGAAGTAACCGTGATCCACCGCGTGCCAGAGCTTGCGATAGGCGAGCGTGGCCTGGCCGGCAACCCAGTCGTCGGCTGCAGCGAGAACTTCGTCGCTGGCCGTCGTGCCCCAACCACTCGGGAACAGTTCAGGAGCGAGAGCGACGTCCACGAAATCGAAGGCGCTGCCGCGCCAGTAGAGCGAATGTGCCGCCACCGTGAACGCGGTCGTGATCGCCGGCGTGTCGAGCGCGGCGTAATAGGCCGAGTCGCCGGTCGCGAGCCAGAGCTGTACCAGCGCTCTATCTTTCGTCTCGGCGTCGGGCGCCGCTGGTTCTTTCCACGTTATCGTCTTGCCGTTCCAGGCGAACGTCACCGCAATACGCGGCACGGTCGCGTAGTCTGTCATCGCGAACGCGTAGGCGCGCTCGGCGCTGGCGAGAAACAGTTCGCTGCGCGCGTCGGCACCGGCGACGTGCAGGGCGCGCGATAAACGCGCGGCGTGTTCGGCGTATTCGAGGCTGGAATCGCGCGTGGCAAGCCCCGCGTAGTAGGGCTGCGTATCGACGCCTGGATCGGAAATACGAGGATGCGAAGTGGCTTCCACCCACAACGGCACGCGGCCGTCGGCTTCCTGAAGGCGGCGCCAGAGGTCAGTGCCCCACACGGCTTCGTCGAGAATGTCGGGAACGCCGTTGCCGCTCTCCGGGATGGAGAGTTGTCCGTCGCTGAAGTTGGCGGGGAACATCAAGTAGGCTTCGGCGAGATACTCGACGACGGAAAGGTGGGAAAAGCCGCCGCGATCGAAATCACCGGCGTCGTGCCACTCGCCGGATGTCGGCGACACGACATCGGTGGTGGCGGTCGCGGCAATGACGGCAAAGACGCTGATTCCGTCGGGGAACTTGCCTGCTTCGTCGAGAAAGCCCCAGCCTTCACCGCTGTGGTCGGTATAGGCGCCGATCTCGGTAGGATGCGACGCGCGATAGATCGGCGCGTGGGCGTCACCGCGGGACCAGGGCGTGAACGACGACGGCAGCGGCGCGCAGCGCTGGTGGAAGAGGCCGCGTGCGTGCACGTAGAACGACTCGCCCATCGCATCGGCGCCGAGATTGAAACTCCACGAACGTCCGAGGCCGCCGACGCGCAGGTAGTAGCGACCCGGCGTCTGGAAAGACGAAAAGTCGAGTTGCTCGACGCGTTCGCCGGATAGCAGATAGCCACCGACGCTTGCGCTCTCGTCACCGCGCGCCGCGATGACGCCGCTGAATACTGCCGCGTCGTCGCTCTCGCGCACGAGATCGAAAGACCCGCCGTCGAAACGCGCGACGTCGAGAGCGCCGCCGTTCGGGCCGAGCCATCCTCCGAGGTACGCGTACTTGCCGGCCGAGTCGGCCGCATATCCGGCCTGGTCCACCTTGAGCGCCCACGAGATCGTGCGGTTCTCGTCGTAGACCCAGGCGTGCGTGTTGCCCCACTCGTCGGTGACCGCGTAAGACGCACCGGACACCATCGGCGCGTCGAGGTGAAGGAAAGAGTAGTAGACGACCTCGGCTGCATCGGTGTGCACTTCGCCGCCGCCGACCGCGAAACTCGGAGCGCGAAACTCGCGCGTGGCCTGAGGCCACAGACTCAGCTGCTCGAACGTCGCCGTCAGGCCCGGCCCGCTTACGCCGAAGTGCGACGTGCTCGACAGTGCCGTCAGCAGTTCAGGCCGATAGGCCGCGATCACTTCCTTGGCGGCCAGGCCGTATTCCTGTCCCGGAAAGTAGGCGGCCAGCGTGTCGCGAACGCCTTCCATCGCCGCCAGGTAAGCGCCGCAGTCGGCCGCGATGCGCGTCTTGAGCCACGGGTTGGGATCGGTGACGACGGCAATCGTGTCGGCGGTTAGAACGTGAACACCGAGATCAAGAGCCGGCGTCGGCGAGAGCGCGGGAGGAACGAAACGCGGGCCCGGCGCCCACGCCGGAGGCGGCGAATTCTCGCAAAGAGTTCCTATGCCGGTCGCGGTCGCCAGCGTTCGCACTTCGGCGCTGCTCAAAGCCCGTGTCCACACACGCACCTCGTCGATCTTCTGATTGCCACCGCTGCCGCTTCCCTGCGTCTGCGACGAAACATCGGCCGCGCGAAACGGCGAGCCCCACAGCGTCGCGCCCGGTCCAAGGGCCGCGCCGCCGACTGCACTGCTGTCGATCGCTTCCGGCAGCGTATAGCGACCGTCGAGATAAAAACGCAGTCGCGCCCCGGAGCGGAAGCCGCGGGGCAGCACCAGAGCCACGTGGTGCCAACAGTTGTCGCCGATACGCGGATAGCGAAGACCCACACCGTCGCTCTGACGACCGATCTGCACGCGCAGAAAACCCCACGCTACGGCGACATTCAGGTTGGCCTCGTCCCAGCCACCGCCGCCGAAACCGAACACCACGCCACCAGTGCCGTTGTCGGGCACCAGTACCCAGCCGTCGAGCGTGATGCCGTTGTCTTCCGGCAACGACACGAGTGCGTCGCTGACCGCACCGTTGTCGGCGTCGCGATACGTGGGACCGTAGGCCTGGTTGTCGGGCGCACGAAGCTGCGGTGCGCTCGCAAAGCCGCCGGCGTTTGCGGCCACGAAATCGTAGTGCCCGGTTGCGTCGTTCCAATTGCCGTCGAGCGGCAAGTACGCTTCGAGCCCATCACTTCCGACTTGATCAAGGCGAAGCGCGGCGGCGAAGCGTTTCGTCGTGTCTGACCTGTAGGGCGGACGGAAGGTGGACTCCCAGCATTCGCCGCCGTCGGCCGCGTCCTTGACGAATTGCAACGTGAGGCTCCGCGCATTCAGAGGAAGCGTGCCGGCCGCGTAACCGGATGCTTTGATGACGATCGCCGCATCACCGGTTCCTGCCACGAGGATGGCCCTCTGCACTCCGCTCGCGTTCGGCGTCGCTGTCGCGTAGCGAAAGCCTTTGCTCGTGGCGTGCCAGGCGGCGCCCGCTTCGATCAACAGTTGAGGGCGCGTGTAGAGGTTATCGTCTTCGTACATGCACAGACGATAGTTGGCGGAGCCGCTTGCGGGATCGCCGAAGTCGGCCGTAGTCGCGTCGCCGAGCAGCCACTTCCACAAGAGCCGAGTCGCGTGCGGAGCGTTGTCCTTGGAACCGACAAGGCGCAGCGCGGCTTCGTGGGCCTGGGTGCAACCGCCCACAGGACGGGTGGCGCAGACGGCGATCGCCGAAGGCGTTTGTGCGAAGGCGCCTGTTGCGGCGAGAAGCGTGAACACGGCAGCGACGAAACTGACGCCTACGGCGTGAGCACCGCGCCGCATCTCGTGCCGAGTTGTCCTGAGCTTCCGAGTCTTTTTCACAGCAGCGCCGTCGGGGTGGTTTATCGACGTCATGGACATGGGAGTCAACGACGATGGATTAACCCGGCATTGATGCCTGCGGTTACGGCACTGGAATAACGGACGGTGCCCGAAGTACGGGACGTTCTCGTGCAGATGATGTTGCACGACAATGCCGCGCCGGTCCTGGCCGCAGAGCCGAGACGCGGGATATCGAAGGTAATCCAGGCTGTATTGCCGGATGGCCGCGCCGTGGCACGGCGCACAAAAACGAAACGGCGGGCCGCCATGGCCCGCCGTCCGTTTGTTACTTCTGGTCAGAGACCGAAAGCTCTAATCGCCTAAGCAGATCCAACCAACCGTCTCGCCTGCGGCGGTCGCGGTAATCGACAGTGCCGTCACTGATAGCGCTGCGGCAATCGTACCGCCCGTACCCGAACTCGTCACCGTGCAGAACGGCGGAGAGGTGGAGGAGTACGCATGCGAGAACGTGATGGTACAGACGGTGCCGCCGCCGGTACCGATCGTAACCCTCCCGGCCGTGTCCGTGCTCCCGGTCTGAACAACCGGACCGGTGCCGCACGCGGAGGCAACGGGTGCCGTACCCGACAGGTACAGGTGCCCATCACCATCGATCACGAACTTGGGTCCACCAACAGCACCGGAAGGATCGACAATGACATCACTCGAGACGCTCGTGCTGCCGGTAACGCCCGCCACTCCCTTGAGCGTCAGATCGTCACCCCACACCGTGCCTCCGACGATCGTCTGGCCACCCGAAATACCCGCGGGGGAAACGAAGTCGGTCCCCGCGGCAGCACCCGAGACAGCCGAGCCGTCGCCTTTCAGCACACCGGTAATGTTGGTCGTCGTCGACGTCGTGATGTTGTTCGGTCCGGTTGCACCGGTGGCGCCGGTTGCGCCCGCGGTACCGTTGGTGCCGTTGGTGCCGTTTGTTCCGGCTGAACCAGTGGCACCGGTGGCACCCGCCGCACCGGTCAGGCCGGTGTTGCCGGTCGGGCCGGTCGGACCCTGAATGCCCTGCGATCCGGTTGCACCGGTGGCGCCCGCGGCACCGTTAGTGCCGTTGGTACCGTTGGTTCCGGCTGAACCAGTGGCACCGGTCAGGCCGGTATTGCCGGTCAGTCCGGTCGGACCCTGGATACCCTGCGATCCAGTCGCACCGGCAGCGCCCGCGGCACCGTTAGTGCCGTTGGTACCGTTGGTTCCGGCCGAGCCGGCGGCACCCGTGGCACCGGTCAGGCCGATGTTGCCAGTCGGTCCGGTCGGACCCTGGTCACCGGCTACGCCCTGGTCGCCTTTCGCGCCAGTCGCGCCGTCGTTACCGGCTGCGCCCGTCGAACCCTGGACGCCCTGCGATCCGGTCGGACCCTGGTCACCGGCTACGCCCTGGTCGCCTTTGGCTCCAGTCGCGCCGTCGTTGCCGGCTGCGCCGGTCGGCCCTTGGACGCCCTGTGATCCGGTCGCGCCTTTGTCACCGGCACCCCCTGGTCGCCAGTCGCGCCGTCGTTACCGGCCGCGCCCGTCGAACCCTGGATGCCCTGCGGGCCAGTGGCGCCATTCGTTCCGTTGGTGCCGTTGGCGCCGTTCCCACCGGTCGCGCCGGTGGCACCTTGCTCACCGCTGCTGGTCGGGACTTGAGCCTGGCAACTCGGGCTATCCGATACGAGGCCGGTTCCGGTCACTTCCAGATAGAGCGTTGGAGTAGGAGGTGCATCGATCAGTACGTGCCGCAGGGTGACGAGCTTCTGTCGCGGCGCTCCACCTTTTACGACGGAGGTCATGAAGGCGTCGGGAGTGATGCTCGGATCGCCGGCGGAGAGAACCTCCGACGCGATCAAGGTGGTGCAGCTGCTGTCGGAGTAATACGAGAAAGTTAGTTGGGTCGATGCGGTGACGGCCTTCCTCAAAGACAAGTCGGTTACGTTGTAGGAGACCGGAAGATCAATCGCCAAGGCTGGTGCAGCTTTCAGCGCCAATGCCATTGCCGCAAGCGGGCGTTGTCAACGCGCCTGAGACACTCCCCGTTTTCAT
>CAITLU010000020.1 GCA_903893315.1 uncultured bacterium | reverse complement strand
TGAACCGCCCTGGGTTTCGTGGAGACTCGGGTGATTGGGTTTCAAGCGGCCTCGGTGGTCGCCTGTAGCTGGTGATGGTAGGCCGCCTCGAACTCGGCGGGCGGGATGTCACCGCAGGCCGAGTGCAGGCGCTCGGCGTTCCACCAGGCGACCCAGGCGGCGGTGGCGAGCTCGACCTGGTCGACCGTCCGCCAGGGTCCTTGCGCCCGGATGAGTTCGGTCTTGTACAGGCCGTTGACCGTCTCGGCGAGGGCGTTGTCGTACGAGTCCCCTTTGCTCCCGACCGAGGTGACGGCTCCTTCGTCGGCCAGGCGCTCGGTGTACCGAATCGCGAGGTATTGCGACCCCCTGTCGGAGTGATGGACGAGTCCGCCGAGATCGGCTGATCGTCGACTCCAGATCGCCATCTCCAGGGCGTCGAGGGCGAGCTCGGCACGCAGCGAGGACGACACCCGCCAGCCGACGATCGCGCGGCTGAACGCGTCGATCACGAAGGCCGTGTACACGAAGCCCGACCAGGTGGACACGTACGTGATGTCGGCCAGCCACAGGCGGTTCGGGGCGGCGGCGCTGAAGACCCGCTCGACGAGGTCGGCCGGCCGCGGGGAGAGCTCGGAGCTGATCGTCGTGCGCTTGACCTTGCCGCGCACGACGCCGGCCAGGCCAAGGCCGCGCATCAGCCGGGCCACCTGGTCCCGCCCGATGTCGGCGCCCCCGCGCCGCAGGGCATGCCACAGCTTGCGCGCGCCGTACACGGCGTAGTTGGCCTTGTGGATCCGGGCGATGTCGAGCGAGACCGCCGCGTCGCGGATCTGGCGGGCGGACGGTGGCCGGACCCGGGCGGCGTAGTAGGACGACGGGGCGATCGCCAGGGTCTGGCAGATCGGCTCGACCCCGAACGAGCCCCGGTGCTCGTCGATGTACGTGATCATTTCGTGGATCGGCGGTCGAGCTCCGCCCCGAAGAAAATCGCCGCGCTCTTGAGGATCTCGTTGGCCCGGCGCAGCTCGCGGTTCTCCCGCTCGAGCTCCTTCATGCGGGCGCGCTCCTCGGTCGTCAGCCCGGTCCGCTTGCCACCGTCGACCTCCGCCTGGCGGACCCAGTTGCGCAGGGACTCGGGCCCGATGCCCAGCTGGCCGGCAACCCGCGTGACCGCGCCGAACCGTTCACCCCGCTCGCTGGCGGTCTCGAGGACCATCCGGACGGCCCGCTCCCGGAGCTCGGGTGGGTACCGACGTTGCGTGCTGTGCTCTGCCATGACTCCATGTTCCTCCAAACGATGGAGTCTCCACCGAAGTCAGGGCGGTTCATGTCATCGGTCAACTGCAATGGGTGGCCGAACGCCTGCGCTTGACTGCAAAGAAGATAGCAAACGCCCCGGACATGCCGATCAGAGACCCCTTGGATCTTGATGTGATTGCATCATATCGGATCGAAAACACCGGCAGCGGCATCGGTACGGATTGGCCCGATCAGCAACTATGAACCAGTATCTGTGGCGGGGTCGCCCGGCGATAGAGGAATGGTGCACCTTCGCGGCAGCGATTACTGGTGCCGAACACCACGAGCCTGCGCTGGGAATGGTTCGGCGGCATTGGGAGTTTCTACTGGAATTTGGTGCGAGTCGAGAACTGCTGGACGGCATCGAGCTTGGATTGCGGACGGAGGATTGGGGTCCGGCGATTAGGGCGTTTGCGAATGTGTCTAAGCCATCTCGCGAGCATTTCTACGTTGGGCCGCTTCGTTTCCGCCGGAGCCGGCGCACAGTGCTAGGTGTGCTCTTCTTGGCTGACAAGGTCGACGCAAGGGTCGCGACGGAACGCATCTACCCCCTGCTGGCAAATGCAAGACGGCTAGTCTATGGAGATGGCGGCCCTGCGTTTGTACCCGACATGGAGTTTCTCGCTGGGCTCTGCATCGGGCATCCGGAGTGGAGATTCGGAACGGACTTCGGCTTCTTTGTTCCCCAATACCTGCTCAACGACCCTGTATCCGTACCTCTTGAGCATCCTCGGCGCAGACTTGTTCTGGTTGAGTCCTTGGTGGCCAAGCACCATAGGCGCCTCGACGCTATAGGCGGCATCGCCGCTATGCGGCGGATTCCGGAAGGTGCCGAGAGAGAGGGCATTACTCTATCTGCCGTTCTCGCCGCCAGGACGCTCACTCACGAAGCAGCACATGGCTGGGGCTCGTTGCCGCTCTTGGGGTCTGGAGGCGGGAAGGGCGAGTTGGGGAAGTCTGTAGCTGCCTTGGAAGAGTGGAGAGTGGACCTTGTGAGTTGGCTTGCCTGGGATGGACCACCCCTGGGCCTCCTCGACTTGGCTGAGGATGTGCGGCTCTCAATCATCCTCAATCGGATCGGAGCTGTGGCCGCTGAGCTCGTTACCAACAACCGGCTGTCGACGATCTCTGCAGAAGTTGGTGGCTACTGGCTCGATGTGATCGGCGGCGTCACCTCGCCGTTGACTCGC
>CAITLU010000019.1 GCA_903893315.1 uncultured bacterium | reverse complement strand
TACTCCTTGCGCGCTCTGAGCATCGGTTTTTTCCTCGCTGCGGTCGTCTTCGCGGGACTTGCCGCGGAGGCCGTGGCCGAGCCCTTCACCGTGACCTGCAACAAGGGCGGTGATCAGCTCGGCTTTGCGGTCGCCACCAACGGCGACTTCAACGGCGACGGGGTGAACGACATCGCGATCGGCGCTCCTTGCACCTTCGCCGGCAACAGCCCGCACGCGGGGCGGGTAATCGTAGTTTCCGGCAGCGACGGCAGGAAGCTTTTCACCAAGAAGGGTCATCAGGACGGGGAATGGATGGGAGCAGCGGTGTCCTTCCTCCACGATCTGAACGGCGACGGTCGCGACGAACTCGCGATAGGGTCTCCTGGCTACGACGTGACCGCGTTCGACCAAGGCGCTCCCGGGCGCACCAAGGACCAGGCAGGGCGCGTGGATGTCTACCAGCGCCACAAGCGTCGGATGCAGGTGTTCGGTGCCAATGCGCACTCCGGGTTTGGAGAGAAGATCGCTCCTCTGAACGACGTGAACGATGACGGCAAGAAAGATTTTCTGGTCAGCGCTTCGACTGACAGCAAGCCCGACGGACGCAGCCAGCCCGGCCGCGTCTGGGTGATTTCCGGCAAAAACGGCGACAAGATCGGATACAAGGTCGGCCCTAGGGCCGGGAAGAATTACGGCCGTAGCCTGGCCTCGACCGACGATATCGACGGCGACGGCAAATTCGATTTTCTGGCCGGCAGCGATGACATCAACGTTCCGAATGTCCTGAACGCCGGCGAAATCGATCTGGTTTCTTCGGTCGACCTCGCAAATGAAATGTTGACCGTCGTCGGCGCGCGCGGCGACGGGGTAGGTAAGTCCATCGACTTTGCAGGCGACGTCTACGGCGATGGCGTCAAAGACTTCATTGTCGGTTCCGACGGTTCTGATGACACCGGCGTCAATCTCGCAGGTGAGGTTTCGCTCTTTGCCGTCGATGGGCGTCGCCTGTGGGTCAAGGCCGACCCGGAAGTCCAGGAGAAGGCCCGCTTCGGCGATGCGGTGGCGAGAATCGGCGACATCAACGGTGACGGAGTCGTGGATTTTGTCGCCTCGGCGTCGCTTCACGACTCCTTCCTCAGCCAGCATGTGGTGCCGGATTCCGGTCGCGTCGTGACGATGTCCGGCACGGACGGAAGCAAGATATGGGCTGTCAACGGCACCTATCGAGAGTCTCAGTTCGGATTTGCCGTCGATGGAGACGTCGACTTCAATCATGACAGCGTACCTGACGTCGTCGTCGGTACTCTCGGTGACGCGCCCTTCGGTCGTCGCGGTGCCGGGTCAATGAGGATTCTCTCCGGTGTGAACGGATCGACGCTTTTCAGTGTCGCCGGTCGCCGCGGCCTTGAGACGCGCATCGTTACGGCAATCCCGGAGTCAGCCACCAAGGCCAGGCTGCGCACCTTCAACCGTCGCGGTCGCCGTCTCGAAGTCGACACCACCGCGCTCAACGGCGAGATCCTCGGTGAACTTGACGTCACGGTTTTGAACGATCGCAATATCCCCCGGCCTAAGATGGTCCAGGCCGCGATCGCGACAGGACATGGCGCGGCGAGGTCTATCGTCGAGGTTTACCGGCTCGGCAAGCGCAACGTGCTCGTGGATCGGTTCGAGGCTTTCCCGGGAGTGAGCGGCGGAGTCGATTGTGCCGGCGGCGAAGTCAACGGCGAGCCTGTCGAAGATCTGGTGTGCGTCCAGGCCTCTTCGAAAGACGGTAACGTCAAAATGCGCTTCTTCCGTCGCCTTGACGAAGAGCAGCCTTTTTTCATCACCAACGAGTTTCCTATTTTTGCGTCGACCGACAAGTGGAGCGACTATTTCACTGTCAATGCTGACGGAGCCAACGTAGCGGTGGGAGACGTTGTTGGCGGCAACGAAGAAGAGATCATCGTCGGTACCAACGCCGGGCTGCCGGTGGTCAAGGTCTTCAACCGCCAGGGGCAGATGTTGAGTTCGTTCCTCGCTTACGACCCAGTTGACGACTCCGGTGTCGATGTCGCACTGATCGATCTGAACGGCGCAGGCGGCACCAAGAGGATCGTGACGATTCCTCGCAAGGGGCAGGCCTTGGTCAAAGTGTTCGACTCTTTGGGCAATCGCGTCAACTACGGACGTGACCCGGTTCCGATCAGTATCTATGCCAAGCCCGAGTCCTACACCGGTGGTGCACGCATCGCCGCGGCCGACCTCGACCTTGACGACCAGCAGGAAATAGTGGTGTTGATTCCGACTCCGGGCGGTGACCACGAAGTGATGGCCTTCGAGCCCGATGGCAGCAACCCGCGTCATTACAGGTCATTCAATCCGCTCAACGGTGGGCACGTCGGCGGTTCGATAGCTGGAACCGATCGCTTCGTCCGCGACTGACGGCATTCTAGCGTT
Source organism: uncultured bacterium (assembly GCA_903893315.1). GTDB lineage: Bacteria > Desulfobacterota > Binatia > UBA1149 > CAITLU01 > CAITLU01. The sequence continues at coordinate 8,382 of CAITLU010000019.1, read as the reverse complement.
GTCGGGATCGTCCAAGGCGGCGCCGTATCCTCTGGAGGGGATACGCGTCGCTGATTTCAGCCATGTACTGGCGGGGCCGTTCTGCACCCGCATCCTGTGTGATCTCGGCGCCGAGGTCATCAAGATCGAAACTCCGGAAGGGGATCTTTCGCGTCGGCTCGGCCACCGCCGTGCTGGCATGAGCGGCTACTACATGCAGCAGAACTGCGGGAAGCGAAATGTTTCCCTTGATCTGAAGCGTGCCGAAGGCCGTGCACTGGCTTTGCGTCTGGCTGTCACTTGCGACGTGGTGGTTGAGAACTTCCGGCCCGGTGTCATGGACGCTCTCGGGCTCGGCGAGGGTCCGCTTAGAGCCATCAACCAGCGCCTAGTCTACTGTTCCATCAGCGGCTTCGGGTACCGCAGCCCGCTGCGATCGCAGCGGGCGTTCGCGGGCGTCGTTCACGCGGCTACCGGTGTGCTTCATCGTCAGGCCGAGGCCTGGGGCCACCAACCCGAAGACTCCGTACTGGCCGTAGGTGACACCGTCACTGGCCTGCAGGCGGCAATCGCGATTCTGGCCTCGTTACAGCTTCGCGAGCGCACCGGTTGCGGGCAGTTCATCGACATGGCGATGCACGACGCGCTGCTCGCGATCCAGGAAACGGCCAACTTCACGCTGTTTGACGAGGGTGGCAGTGACACCGACTTCCTGTGCGCGTGGGTCCACCGATGCAAGGATGAGTACGTGGTGATTCCCGCCGATCCGCGCGCTTACTGGAAGGAACTTACGCTCGTGATGGGAAAGCCGCATCTGGCTGCCGATCCCCGCTTCGACACCTACGAAAAGAGAGCCCCACGGTTGCGCGAGCTCGAGGCCATCGTGCAGGAATGGGTTGAATCGTTCGCCTGCGCGGCCGATGCCGTAACCGCGTTGCACAAGGCCGGGGTCGCAGCGGCGGAGATCCTGACGCTATCCGAAGCGCTGGCTTCGGAGCAGACACGCGCGCGTGCGATGACGGTAGACTGTGACGACCGCAGCGGCGGCGTCAGTCCGGTACTCAACTCTCCGTACCGTTTTTCATCCGCGAGTGCCGGAGTGCACGGGCGTCCGCCGTTTCGTGGAGAGGACAACCGCGCGGTGCTGACGGAAATGCTCGGAATCGACGAGCAGGAACTGGCGGCGCTGGAAGAATCCGGAGTGCTCAGCAGCCGCGTTCCTTCAGCGCTCTGAGTTTCCGTCGCGCCGCTTCTGCTTGACCGTATCGTCTTGGATGTTTCAAGTCTTGGGAATTACGGAGGGTCACATGAAACTGTACGATGCTACACTTGCTCCCAACCCGCGCCGCGTTCGGATATTCCTGGCCGAGAAAGGTCTGTCCGTACCGCTTGAAGCAGTAGACATGCGTGCGGGTATCAACAGGCAGCCGGAATTTCTGGTGAAGAATCCGATGGGCGCGCTTCCTGTGCTCGAACTCGACGATGGGAGTTGCATCTCCGAGAGCCTGGTCATCTGCGAATACTTCGAGGACCTGCATCCCGAACCTGCGCTGATCGGGCGTACTCCCGAAGAGAGAGCCCTTACCAGGATGTGGGAGAGGCGCATGGAACTCGAAGTCATGGGACCTCTGCTGACGGCCTTTCGGCACGGCAGTTCGTTCTTCAAGGGGCGCATAGCGCAGGTACCCGAGATGGTCGCACCGAGCCGCGCGGCAGCTGCCAAGCGTTTGGCGTGGGTGGATGGACTACTGGCGGAGCGCCAGTTCATCGCCGGGGATCGCTATTCGATAGCGGACATAACGCTGTTCTGCGGGGTCGATTTCGGTGGGCGCGTAGGCGAGGGATACGATGCCGGTCTGAAGAATCTGACGCGTTGGCACGAAGCCATGAAAGCCAGACCGTCGGCTGCGGCCTGAGCCCGACCAACCATAGGCGACACTAAGACTGTTGAAGAGGAGCACGCCTGGCGCGTGCGTGGGACCAATAACGCGACGGGCGGGCCTTCGATCATGGTCGAAGGTCCGCCCGTTTGCCGTTCGAAAATCCAGGATCTCAGAGTCCGGACTTTACCCTGTCGGCCTTGCCGGCCAGCCCATACAACCGCGTGGCCAGGTGCCAGCCGAACAAGATGACGATCATCAGCGCGATCGGTTCCGGAATGAAGCCGTGGAACGCGGCTTGCGTATGAGAGTTCAGCATCGTCCACACCAGAGGAATGGAAAGGTAGGTGTTGTGACGGGACCTCAGTCCTGCCAGCGCCACCAGTTTGGCATCAGGAGCCGCACCGTTCTTGATCGCAGAGATGATCTGCTGCTGAGATGGCCAGATCCTGAACCACACGTTGAAGGCCATGGTGGTACCGAACATCGCGCCTACATGGATGTTGAGGCTGCGGTGACCGAAGCCGGCGGCATTTGTCATGATGAAGATGACCAGCGCGACGAGCACGAAGGCAGCGATGTTTTTGGTCTTCTGATCGGAGAATATCGAACCAGACATCAACGCGTCGTAGACGGCGAATCCGCCGAATGTAAGCACCACCGAGAAGAGGGTGGGCCAGCCCAGGCCATCTGACTCTCCCAGCACGACTTTACCGTGATAGAAAACCAGCAGCAGGAGCAGAACCCCTGTCAGCCATGTCCACGCCGCGCCCCAGCGGAAAAAATACAGCGCACGCGGCATCAGTTCCGGCACGACGGCCTTCTTGGTATCGGCGCTCAAGGTGGCGGCGAATGGGCCGTTGACGAAGTTGAAGAAGTACAGATGACCGATCCAAAGAATTCCGGCCAAGACGTGCATCCATCTCAGAAACTGCTGAAGTGAGTCCATTGTTGTTCCCTCCCGATACGCAAAATATCCAGCGCCCGAACAAAAATAGCCGGGCCCGCCCCGTTTTTATAGCTCGCTAAGGTGTGCAACGCCAGCATCTTCCGGAGCTCGTAACTAGCGACCCGAGGCTATTATGTTGGAGATGAGGAAGACCTCCTCAACCGTCCCTTCAGCCGCACCGAAATTGAAATACCAACCCTCCTCGCCCGGCACCGAAGGCGAGGGAAGCAGGCAGCGTGTGGCGTGCTCCAGTTGCATGTCGAAGATACTCAAGGCCGGGATGAACTGCTGCTCGTAGTCGTAGACCGCGCGTCTGGCGGCTGGGAAGGGTTTGCGGCCGATCTTCCACTGGTTGATCCAGGCCTTCCACAGTACGCCGGTCTGGTCGTACATTTCCGTGTATGCGATGACGAAGCTCTGGCGGTCCAGGTAGAGAATCCGTTTACCGTAAGCGTATCCTGGCAACCTCGGCGTACCTTCAAGAACGAATACCTCGCGTATTTCCCACGTGTCGTCGAAGATGAAGTTGGCGGCCCCGTCCGACCAGCGAGCCGGAAAGTGGCTGGTGTGCATCGGCGCGAGGATGCGTTTGGTGCCGAGCAGCCGCCACGTCATCCACGCTGGATTGCCGGCGTAGCCTCCGTAGCTGTCGATGTCCGCGTCCTGCCCGAACAAGGCGTCGGAACGCTGCGCGGACGACAGGCGCCGCACGCGTTTCAAAAGCGGGTAATAAAGCCAGCTGTCGTCCTGTCGGTACGGATCGAGGTAGCGGTTGTAGGTGATTCCGATGCCCTTGAGATCGAATGGTTCGAGTATCGGGTGCAGGACTTCTCGGTATCGGATTCCGCCTTCGGTAGGCCATGATGGCTTCGGCTCGTGATAGAGGCGGCTGACATAGTACAAGCGCCGGAAATGCCCCATCACGAAGTGCCGTTCCACGTTGAGGCCGCGCTCGATGTCGAGACCACCAGTGTCACACTCGAAGTTGCGCACCTCCATGTCGTCGACGACGATGCGATTTTCGAAGTTGAACATCAGCTTGATAGCAACGTCTGGGTCGTTCTGTGCCACCAGAGGAAAAGGGAGACCGGCGACGTAGTTATCGACCTTGTTCTTGCTGCTCGAAAGCGTGCACTGAGGGGAATACTTCTGTGTCGCCTCCAGGCGTGCGGGTTCCATCGGAATGGGCTCCGGCGCGATGACCTGCATGCGCAGTCCGCGCGCAATGCTCCATTGAATAGAGGGACCGAGTACTTCGGCGACGGATGCCGAGTTGTCTCGGCTCACGACCGTTCCGGGCACAGGCTCTTCAGCGTGAGCCGCAGACGCGAAGGCATCGCCGACAAGCAGGGCCGCGAAAAGCAATACGGCGCGCAGTGCCGTCGCCGACAGACCGTCGCTCGCTGCGCCGTTGTTGTGTCCGTGGCGCAGCAAGCGGCCCAGCATCAGTCCCGTCAGCACACCACCGACGTGGGCGTAATGGTCGCGCCCTGGTTGGAAGCCGACGGTGAGGCCGAACAGTGCGCTCAAGGCGCCGAGCGTTCGCCACGCGGGACGGCGAGTCTCGAACGACGCCCACGAGCGCGGCAGCGACAGCCCGGCCAGTGCCCCGAGCACGCCACAGATTGCGCCCGACGCGCCGGCCTTGAGTGCAACAGTGTCGTTGAACACGTGACTTACGAGGTTGCCGCAGACTCCGGTGACCAAGAAGACGATCGCAAAACGCATACTGCCGATCTCGGCCACCAGCGCAGGACCTACCACCAGCAGAGCCCACATGTTGGCCACCAGATGGCTGACGTCGAAGTGCAGGAATACTGAAGTCAACAGTCGCCACCACTGGCCTTGGCTGACAAGGTAGTCGGCACCGACGCCGACATCGAGAAGCCGAGAACGCGCCGAGGGGCCAGCGCCGCCGTGAACCCACAGATGAATCGCGATGCATGTCAGCGCCAAAGCCGCGCCGGGCAGCGACGCGCGCGAAAGCCACAGGCGTGACGACAACAGCGACAGGGGAGGCGGCGCTTTGGTGTCGATGCCGGTGGCGGGGTCTTCTTCAGCAAGGATGCCTTCGGCACGGGCCATATCCTCGGCCCTTACCGTCACTTCCCAGCCGCTTGCGGAGCCATCCTCACGCCCGTATCCAGCGTCGATGCCCATCGCAACGAGCGCCAACGCCACACGTTCGGCCTGACGTGCTCCGAGGCCGCCGCGAACGGACACCGGCAGGTTGCTCATGGCCGGAGCGTGCCACATGGTGGGTCCGATGGATACCAGAGATCTGATTCGACTAAGACTGGATGCGGCGCTGGCGCCGGTCTTTGTGCAGATCGATGACGAGAGTGCGCAGCACCGCGGGCACGGCGGCGCGGGCGGCGGCGGGCACTATCGAGTGCACATCATCTCAGCGGCCTTCGAAGGGCTGTCCCTGCTTGCCAGGCAGCGCCTCGTCTACCAGGCGCTCGCCGCGGAAATGCGTGCGGCGATACACGCCGTGACGATGGCCACCCAGACTCCGTCCGAAGCAGCGCAGGGAGCCTGAGTGTTCGAGAGCAACGAATATATCAGCGACGTAGGGTATCGGGCGGACCGAGCGTGAACTTTCCGGATCTGAGGACATTGAGGCTCACACACTTCGGACGGCGCTCCGGCAAGCGCTTCGAAGTGAAGATCTGGTATGCGATCGTCGACGGAGAGGTGTGGATCGGCAGTCTCGACGTTGACCGCAGCTGGGTTCGCAACCTTACTGCTACAGGCCGCGGCGAAATCGACCTTGGTTACGGATCGATTGCGTGCGCGTGCCAGAGAATTAGCGACGAAGCTTCGCTGGCTCGTTACCGACAGGCAGTCCGCAAGAAATATCCGCTTCTCAGCCGCGTAATCGCACTGGCGGTGCGAAACAAGCAGGCCGGGGCATTTCGCCTCAGCATCAATGCCCAGGACTTACCGCAGTCGCCGGCGCGCTGACCGACGAGACGAGATATCTACGTGAGACACCATTTTTTCGTTTGCACCAATCGCCGCGCCGCCCATGTCCCGAAACCGTCGTGTGGCGGCAACGGCTCTGAAGAAGTGCTGTTTGCGCTGCGTGAGGAAAGAGAGCGCAGGGGGCTGTCGGTCGACATCTTCCTCACGGCAACCGGGTGTCTGGGCCGGTGTGCCGGTTCCGGAACCGCGATTGTCGTCTATCCCGATGGCGTCTGGTACGTGGGCGTCACGGTGGCCGACGTGCCTGAACTGGTCGAACAACACATGGTCGCCGGCATGGTGGTCGAGCGGTTGCTGGACTCACAGATTCGCTGAACGAACGGGGGGCGAGGGTGTATACGGCCACGCGCAACTGACGGCCGGCGAGTGGTTGAGATGCCCGGTCGGGGCAGGCATACTCCGCGCTCCGAATACGGCGGCGTACCCAAGTGGTTAAGGGAGAGGTCTGCAAAACCTCGACTCAGCGGTTCGAATCCGCTCGCCGCCTCCATTCTCCCACCAATTCCCAGTCAGTGGACCACGAGGCCAGCATGTGCGGCGGACCCAAGTTCGTCAGCCAGCCACTCGGCCAGGCCGCGCCGGTCAGCGCAGCGTCAGTCGACAAGAGTGGTGCCGCAGCCTGTGGTCATCGTCACCGCCCCGAATAACTCAGGCACGAACAACTCAGAGGAACTTGCGCGCGACCCACTCCTTGACGCGGCTATAGGGAGGGTAGGCGATCTTGGGATCGGTCCACGTGGGCTTGTCCACAACGCCCTTGCGGTGGCTCAGGGCCTCGAAGCCCCAGCGCCCGTGATAGGCGCCCATGCCGCTCGGCCCGACACCGCCGAACGGAAGGTGCGGATTGGCCGCCTGCCACAGCGCCGCATTGATGCAGGCGCCGCCGGAACTGGTTTCGCCGAGCACGCGCGCGCACAGCTTCTCGTCGCCGCTGAAGATGTAGAGGGCCAGCGGCTTGTCGTGATCGCAGACGAAGTTGATCGCTTCGTCCAGATCGCGCACCGTCATCACCGCCAGTATCGGTCCGAAGATCTCGTCCTGCATCACCTTCGAATCGGGCTTCACGCCGCGCACTATGGTCGGCGCGATGTAGCGTGCGGCCTTGTCCACTTGTCCACCAGCGAAGATCTCGACGCCGTCGTCGAGCATCGACGCCACACGATCTACGTGGCGCTCGGCCACGATGCGTCCGTAGTCCTTCGAAGTCTTCGGATCGTTGCCGTAGAACTCGGTGATCACCGCCTTGAGCTTCTCGAGCAGCGGTTTCTCCACGTCCTGATGCACGAGAACGTAGTCGGGCGCAGTGCAAGTCTGGCCAGCGTTGGTCCACTTTGCCCAGCCGATGCGATGAGCCGCAACGTCGAGGTTGGCGTCGGGCATGACGATCACCGGACTCTTGCCGCCTAGTTCCAGCGTCACCGGCGTCAGATGTTTTGCCGCCGCTTCCATCACGACACGACCGACGCGGCCGTTGCCGGTGTACAGTATGTGGTCGAAGCGCTGTTCGAGCAGAACCTGCGTCTCTTCGACCGCGCCTTCAACGACGGCAAAGCAATCGTCGTCGAGATACTTGGCAACCAGTTCGGCCATCAGTGCCGAAGTCTGCGGTGTAAGTTCCGACGGCTTCAGTACCGCACAGCTACCGGCAGCGATCGCCGCGATCAGCGGATTGAACGTGAGTTGCACCGGGTAATTCCACGGCGCGATGATCAAGATGACGCCGAGCGGATCGAACTGTACCCAGGCTTTTCCCGGACGTTGGATCGCCGGCACGCTGACACGCTGTGGCCGCATCCAGTGGTCGAGATTTTTGAGCGCAATGGCCGCTTCTCCGAGCGGAAACCCGAGGTCTGCCGCATACGCTTCGAACGGAGGCTTGCCCACATCGGCTGCCAGCGCCTTCTCGAGCCGCGGGGCGTTCTCCTTCAGAAGGCACTCGACCGCACGCAGTTGCCCCTTGCGCCACTCGACCGGACGGGTTCTGCCCGACCTGAAGGTTTCGCGAAGGCGGCCCGGAATGGCCGCGATCCGATCGCGAGCGCCAGTATCGAAGAGGATGCTTGCTGCCGTTGCCATGGATGATCTCTCCCTTTGTAGGCCGCCGCCGCTACTCTGCCCGGGCCGTCGTGACCGGCACCGATAGCCGTGGCGAGGTGGTGGAACAATCGCGCTCGATGGCAGAGGCCGCCGCTGGCAAGCATTCACGAAACCGCGACGGCGCTCGCGGAAGAGGGAGTTACGGTCTAGGTTTGGGAGTCCGACGTTGCGGCGTGGAGAGCGTGGCAAGCTTCGGCGATATTCGGCATTGCGGCTGGGCGGAGCAGTCTGGCGTCAGCAGCGCGGTGTTGGTTCTTTGGCCGGGATGGCGAAATGGCAGACGCAGGGGACTTAAAATCCCCTTCGCTTAGGCGAGTCCGGGTTCGAGTCCCGGTCCCGGCATTCTTATAAAATTCAGCTAGTTATGGCCTTATGGTCACGTGCTGAATGATCGTGACGTCACGAGCGGGCAAGGCGAAAACCCTCATTGCGGCCCTCATCTATTCCCGAGGCATACCGCCATATCTAGACAGTGGGGCCGCCTGTCCG
>CAITLU010000018.1 GCA_903893315.1 uncultured bacterium | reverse complement strand
TGGCGGTGGCGGTGGCGGTGGTGGTGGCTTCGGCGGCGGGGGCGGCCGCGGCAACTTCGGCGGCGAGCGCGGGTACTAGGACTCCCGGAGCACACCGCGAGTTTTTCAGACGGCGTGCGGCGCGATACCACAGACAACGCGCCGCACGCCATGAAAGCTTTCGTCACAGGATCCACCGGCCTTCTCGGCAACAATCTGGTGCGCGCACTGTTGGCGCGCGGCCACGAGGTTGTCGGCCTCGCCCGCGACAGCGCCAAGTCGGGGCGCCTGCTCGCAGACACCAGGGCACGCATCGTCATCGGCGACATGCTGCGCGTCGACGCATTCGCGGCGGCGCTCGATGGCTGCGACGCCGTCTTTCACACTGCGGCCTACTTCAGGGAAGCCTTCGGGCCGAATCCCGATCTCCACACTCTCGATGAAGTCAACGTGCGCGGTACGCTCGCGCTGCTGGATGCAGCCGACCGGGCACGCACGAAATGTTTCGTGCATGTCGGTTCGGGCGGCGTAGTGGGACGCAAGCACGACGCTTCGCCCGGCGACGAGCAAACTCCTCCGTCTGCCGTTCAAGAGTCCAACGCATATCTGGGGAGCAAACTGCGCACCGATGCAGCGATCGCCGCGTGGACGGGAAACAGCGCACTTCGCGTCGTCGAAATCCTTCCGGGCTGGATCTGGGGTCCCTACGACGAGGCTCCTACCGCGGCCGGCAAATTGCTCGCCGAGTTCGCAGCCCGGCGTATCCCGGCCATCATCGACGGCGGCACCAGCATCGTCGACGCACGCGATGTAGCAGATGCGATGATCGCCGCTGCCGAACTGGCCGCTGACCGCGAGCGCTACATCGTCGGCGGTCGCTATCTGTCGATGGCCGAACTGCTCGCGGCGCTCGAACAGGTAACCACCGTCCGCGCGCCGCGCTTTACGATCCCGCACACCGTGCTGCTCGCCTACGCATCCTGCGCCCAAGCCTGGGGCAAACTCTTCGGCGGCGAAGTGCTCGTCAGCCCTCAGGCCGTGCGACTCATGCACGCCAAGATCGCCCTCGATTCCGGCAAAGCAGAGCGCGATCTCGGCCTTCGCTTCCGCCCGCTGGAAGAAACGCTCCGCGATGCGTGGACCTGGCAGCGCGCCGCCAGGTAACGGGATTTCATCGTGCGGACTACCGGCCTGCTCGGTACTGCAGCCGGGCTGCGCGCATCGACTGCCTGTGTCGGGACGGCTTGAAATCGGCCGCCCGTCCTGCGACAAACCTGCTCATGCCGTACCAAGCCCCTAGCGGGATCAGCGCTTTTCTCGAACAGCATTATCGTCATTTCAACGCCGCCGCACTCGTCGATGCAGCCAAGGGGTACTGCGATTTTCTCGGCGACGGCAATCAGATGCTGCTGACCATGGCCGGTGCAATGAGCACCGCCGAACTCGGCATTTCCGTCGCCGAGATGATTCGCCGCGGCAAGGTCCACGCCATCTGCTGCACCGGCGCCAACCTCGAAGAGGATCTTTTCAATTTGGTCGCCCACGATCACTACGTGCGCGTACCCAACTACCGGGACCTGTCTCCGAGCGACGAAGAAGCGCTTCTGCAACGGCATCTGAACCGGGTGACCGACACTTGCATTCCCGAGGAAGAGGCCATTCGGCGCCTCGAAGGCGCTGTTATGGACGAATGGACCGCGGCCGATAAGCGCGGCGAGAGGCTATTCCCGCACGAGTTCTACTATCGCCTCATCGACACGAAGGTCCTGGAAAAGTTCTACCAGATAGATCCCGCCGACAGCTGGCTGGTGGCCGCGTGCCAGAAGAAGCTGCCGATCATCGTCCCGGGCTGGGAAGACTCGACCCTCGGCAACATCTACGCCTCTCACTGCATCCGCGGTACGGTCAAGAACGTTCACACGGTACGCAGCGGCATCGAATACATGATGATGCTGACCGACTGGTACCAGAAGACGACCACCGACAAGAGCGTCGGCTTCTTTCAGATCGGCGGCGGCATCGCCGGCGACTTCCCGATCTGCGTGGTGCCGATGATGCGCCAGGACCTCCAGCTCGACCACATAAAGTTGTGGGGCTATTTCTGTCAGATCAGCGACTCGACGACGAGTTACGGATCCTACTCCGGCGCAGTGCCAAACGAGAAGATCACCTGGGAAAAACTCGGCGTGGATACGCCGCGCTTCATCGTCGAATCCGACGCCACGATCGTCGCGCCGCTGATTTTCGCATACGTGCTGGAGAGGTCGGTCTGAAGCGCGACCGGCGCTGACCTACGCCGCCGATGCGGCCAGTCGCGCGAGTTCCGCGATGGCGGTGGCGATGCCGTCCGCGAGAGCTTGCACGTCGGGAACAAGATCCGGGCACGTCACCACTCCGATATCGACACCGTCCTGGTAGCTGAACAACGAAACGTTGAGCGCGGCGCACTCGAGAATCGGCCCGAGCGGATAGACCGCGAGCACCTTGGCGCCGGCGGCATACATCGGCACGCGCGGACCTGGCACGTTCGACACTACGAGGTTGTGCACCGGAGCGTGGCTCTCGGCCAGCCGCAGGCGTGAGTACAGGCTCATAGCCTGCGCGAAGAGCAGCGGCGGGAGCAGTTCCACCACCTCACCCAGAAGTTCCCGGCCGAAGGCGCCGACCATCTTCTTGCCGGCCACCGCGTCCGCGCGCACCGCACGCAACTGCTCGATCGGATCCTCGATCTGAACCGGCAGGCTCACGAACATCGCCGAAACGCGGTTGAAACTTGCCGCGGCCTCTCCCGCCTGCCTCGTCGATACCGGCACCGAAGCCACCAGCGGGCGGTCCGGCAAGGCACCGCGCCGCATGAGGTCGCGCCGCAGCGCCGACGTGCAAGCCGCAAGCACGAGGTCGTTGATCGTCACGCCGAAAGCTTTTTTGGCGATCCTGAGGTCGCCAAGTTCGGCGCGCGAGAAAGCGACTGCGCGCCGGCTCGTAAGCGCATGACTGAACGGTGTGGCGGGAGCGGCCACCGGTAAAGTCGCGCGATCACCCGAGTCCGGCTCCGTGATCGCCGCCGCGACCTGACCGGCCAGCGACACCAGCGTCCTGGCTGCAAGAGAAACGGCGCGAAGCGGATCACCGACACGCGCCCTCAGCGAGACCAAAGCCAGATCCAGCAAAGACGGCTCCGCTTCGATTCTTTCGAACGCTTCCTGATCACCGCCCGCTTGCGCCGCTGCACCGGCCTGAGGATCGAGGTCGTAGAGCCGCTCCATCACCTGTGCTCCGGAGACCCCGTCGATTATCGCGTGATGCACCTTGAGGAGCATCGCGATACAGCCTCCCTCGAGTCCTTCGACAAAGCAGCACTCCCAGAGCGGACGCGAACGATCCAAAGGACGGCCGGCATAGTCACCGACGAAATCGGCGAGAATTCCTCTGTCGCCCGGGCAAGGCAGCGCGGCACGGTGAACGTGGTAGTCGAGATCGACGCGGCCATCGACCCACACCGAATGGTCGAGACCGAGCGGAAAGCCCACCAGTCGGCGGCGAAAGGCCGGCATCGCAGTCAGACGACGGGCGAAGTCCACACGCGCGGCCGCAAAATCGTAGCCGCCGACGATCGTCGACGGGTCGATGATCGTGACGCCCACCACGTGCATGTGCTGCACGCTGGTCTCCATGTAGAGAAATGCAGCGTCGATTCCCGAAAGACGTTCCACAGCGTGATCTCCCGCGGCAACGGCGCGGCGTCGGCCGCGCAACTGGGAAGCTTTCGTATAGACCTTTCCCCGGCGCGGAGGAACCACGCCGTACAACCCTCGATACCGCCCGCTACTGAAGTATGCGGTCAGCGACGCAGGTCATGGCGGGTAAATCGCGCCCCGCGCCGGCATCAGCGCAATGCACCGTCCGGCAGTCCATTCCGGAACACGCAATGTCGCGAGGCCGCTCGCCTTCGCGTCAAGCCGGCCGCAGCAGCGGGACATCCGCCTTGGCGTAGGTGTGCTTCTCCTTCAGGAGGCCATGCTCAAAGCACAGGACGTCCAATCCCCGCCAGCCCTGCCGCACACCGCCGCTCTCGAGCGTACACAGCCAGCGGATCAACGCCGTGCCGCTGCTCGCATCGACGCTGATGCCTTCGGTATGAAAACGGATCGTGCCGTAGTCGCCGCGGAACTGCGGAACCAGAGCCTCGCGAATGGCGTCCTTGCCGTGGCTTCGCGTACCATTGAACTCGTCGTAGAAGGCGTCGTCCGCGAAGTACGTCATCGCTTCGTCGAGGTCGTCGCGGTTGAACGCATCGGTGAAGCGAATAACCAGATCCTCGATTCCTGCCCGATCGGGCGCGTCATTTGTCATGGAGTGCACACTTACCTTGATTGCCTGCGCGCGACCAACCCGCCGGTGGCGCTGACACAGGGTGAATCATCGCGCGTTCGTCACCCGGCTGCCGGCAGGTTCGGGCGAGCCTTGCGGAACACGTTCTTGCGCTGGATCTTGCCGTCCCGAAAGGTGAACAGATCGACGCCGTCGACTTCGATGCGGCCGCCGTCCGCCGCCGTGCCGGTGAAGGTCCACTGCGACACGCCGAAGTCTCCCGCCACGTGGTGAACGGCGTTGCGCCACTGCGCGTCCGGCACTGCTTCCCAGGCCGACACGAAAGCCTTGCGCACTGCAGCCGTGCCGACGTAGTGCGTACCGCAGACCTGCTCACCGGCAGCGGTATCGAACACGCAGTCGTCACTCACGAAGGACATCAGAGCGTCGATGTCGTGACGGTTCCACGCGTCGCTGAAAGCCGCGAGCGTAAGCTCGGTCACCGGAGGACTGCCAGAACTCATTCAATGCTCCCGGCGGGTGCGCGACGCGACGCGCACCCGCGACGCTCACCCTGCATACAACGCCTGGGCGATTCCCATGCCGTAGGCCATCGCCTTCTCCGGCGACAGTGTGTAGACCGGCGGCACGATGCACAGCGAATCGGCGAAGTCGCCGACCGCGGCGAAACGCTCGCGGATTTCGTCGTCGCTACCGACTGCGACGAAGGTGCGAACCATCTCGTCGGGAACCAGCTTCGCGGCGCTGCGGTAGTCGCCGCGCTGCACGGCCTCCTGCAGCTTCTTGGCCACGTCTCCGAAGCCATGCGCGGCGAAGAACGGTTCGTACTGAGCTACGCCTCCGTAAAACGCCATGGTCGGACGCGAGTCGTCGATGGCCTCGCGCACGTTGGGCCCCGGCGCGGCCCAGTACCAGAGGTTGACCTCGACGTCGCTGCGGCGGCGCCCGGCAGCAGCGAGCGCGGCCTCGAACTCCGGCCGCATATTGTTTAGCGTCCATTCGATCGACCACATGGGATGACCGAGCAGACCGTCGCCTACCTCGGCCGCCAGTTGCACCATCTTCGAGCGCAGCGCAGCGATCCAGATCGGGATCGCCGGACGCACCGGCGGCGCGGTAGGTTGAAGTTCACGGAAGTCGGCGCTGTAGAACTCGCCTTCGAACGGAGTCAGGCCGCAGTGGGCGCCGGCGACGATGTGACGAACGGCGGCAACCGTCTCACGCAGATGCGAAACCTGCTTGCCCACCGGTGAGCCGAACACGCCGCGCGTCCACGACAGAACGCTGGTGCCAAGCCCGAGCACGAAGCGACCGCCGCTGATGCGGTCCATGTCGAGAGCGGCCATCGCCGTTTCGAACGGACTGCGGGCGGCGGCGATGGCGATGCCGCTGCCGAGCAGCACCCGGTCGGTAACGGCGGCGGCGGCGGCAAGCGGAATCCACGGCGGCCCGAGCACCTGCGGCGCAAAGAGGCCGTCGATGCCGGCGGCTTCGAGCATCCGGCACATGCCGGTCAATTCGGCGGCCGGCATCGGCGAGATCACACTCCAGTAACGGGGTCGCTTGGTGGTTGTCATTCGCGCACAAATCCACGCGCGCCGGGAGTTGGCAAGCGCGAGCCGGGCTTGGCGTGCAGTCACAGGCACACCGGCGCGAGTCCGGGCGAAGCCGCCGCGCCGCCTTGATCACGCGACCGCGGCGGACTCGACACCGCGTCCGCAGAACTGCCCGGCCCGGGAGCGCGGCGCCGCCTTGACAGAAATCAAATGTTCGTTTCAAATCGACGTATGAAATCCGACAGCACGGGCCGCGAACCCCAGGCACGCGCAGCCGAGACGCGACGGCGGCTTCTCGAAGCGGCCGGCGAGGTGTTTGCGGAGGAAGGCTTCCGCGGTGCGACCATCCAGGAGATCAGCCGCCGGGCCGCGGCCAATCTCGCGGCGGTCCACTATCACTTCGGCGACAAGGAGAAGCTTTACGCGGCGGTGATCAAGTACGCAGACCAATGCGCCGTCGAGCAACATCCGCCGCCGCCCCAGGGGCTGAGCGCCGACCGACGCCTGCGTGCATACATCGGTTCGTTCCTGTCAAGTCTCTTCGATCGCGGCCGGCCGGCGTGGCACGCCAAGCTTATGGCGCGCGAGATGATCGACCCGACGGCGGCGCTCGATCGTCTGGTGCACGAAAAGATCCGCGCCAACCACGAACAACTCGCGGTGATCGTTCGCGACCTGATCGGCGAACGCGCTTTGCCCGGCGCGATCCGCGCCAGTGTGTTCAGCATCATCGGACAATGCGTCTTCTATCGTAACTCCGCTCCGGTGCTGACGCGGCTCTATCCAGAGCTGGAACTACAGACCGAAATCGAGAGTATCGCGGATCACGTCACCCGCTTTTCGCTCGCGGGGATCCGCGGCTTGGCCCGCACCGGGAGAACCAGATGAACGAATCCGAGAATGCAGCCACGCCGACGAAACAAAAACGCATACGCACGCGCGGCATCATCGGCGCGCTGGTCGTACTGGCAGCAGGCGCCTACCTGCTGCGCGCCAAGCCGAACGGAGAACTTCCGCCAAACGGAGAGCACGCGGGCGGCCCACCGCGCAGCGTCCCCGTTGTCGCGGTCGCCGCCAAAGCGCGCGACATCGCGGTGGTCCTCGAAGGATTGGGTTCGGTGACTCCGCTGGCAACCGTGACGGTGAGGCCGCGCGTGGACGGCGAACTGATGTCCGCCCCGTTCCGCGAAGGACAGGACGTGAAAGCAGGCGATCCGCTCGCCGAAATCGATCCCCGCCCCTTCCAGGTGCAACGAAGCCAGGCCGAAGGCCAGATGGCCAGAGACCAGGCTCTCCTTGCCAACGCCAGACTGGACCTCGAACGTTACCGCCTGCTCTACAAGCAGGACTCGGTCGCCAGACAACAGCTCGATTCCCAGGAGTCGCTGGTGCGCCAATACGAAGCGGCGCTGCAACTCGATCAGGCGCAGATCGACAGCGCGGCTCTGCAACTCCTCTACTGCCACATCACCGCACCGATCAGCGGCCGCCTCGGACTACGCCGCGTCGATGCCGGAAACATGGTCAACTCCACCGACCCCGGAGGTCTGGTGACGATCACTCAGATGCAACCTATATCGGTGGTCTTCACGATCGCGGAAGATCATCTTCCGCCGGTTCTAGCCAGGCTCGCTTCGGGTCAGAGTCTGCAAGTCGAGGCCTGGGATCGTGAGCAACGCGAGCGGCTCGCCACCGGGACCTTGGTGACTGCGGACAACCAGATCGATCCCAACACCGGGACCGTGAAGCTGAAAGCCGAATTCCCGAACAATGACACAGCTCTGTTCCCCAATCAGTTCGTCAACGCGCGGCTGTTCCAGGACGTCCGCGCCGGCAGCATCGTCGTCCCGGGCGCAGCGGTGCAACGCGGCAGCCAAGGCAGCTTCGTCTACGTCGTGAAGACCGATCAAAGCATCGAAGTACGCCCGGTCCGGGTCGGGATCAGCGAGCGCGACGACACGGCGATAGAGAGCGGCCTCGCTGCCGGTGAGCTGGTCGTCATCGACGGCGGCGAGGGCCTGCGCGACGGCAGCAACGTGGAACTTCAGACCCCGAGGGAAGCGCCTTCCCCGACCCACAAATGAACTTTTCCCGTCTCTTCATCCTGCGACCGGTCGCGACGACCCTGCTGATGGCGGCGCTGCTGCTTTCGGGAATCCTCGCCTATCGCCAACTGCCGGTGTCGGCCCTTCCGCAGGTCGACTATCCGACGATTCAAATACTCACCTTCTACCCAGGGGCGGCTCCCGAGGTGATGGCTTCCTCCGTCACCGCACCGCTCGAACGTCAGTTTGGACAGATGCCCGGTCTCAAGCAGATGACGTCGGCGAGTTCGAGCGGCTGTTCGGTCATCACACTGCAGTTCAGTCTGGATCTGAGTCTCGATATCGCCGAGCAGGAGGTGCAGGCGGCGATCAACGCGGGCACTACCTACCTTCCCAGGGATCTTCCGAATCCGCCGATCTACAACAAGGTCAATCCTGCCGACGCGCCTATCCTGACTCTGGCCCTGACGTCGCAGACTCTTGCATTGCCGCGCGTCGAGGATCTCGCCTACACGCGGCTGGTCCAGAAGATCGCCGAACTGCCGGGTGTCGGCCTCGTGAGCATCAGCGGCGGACAAAGACCTGCCGTGCGCGTGCGCGCCAATCCCACCGCGCTCGCGGCCTACGGACTCAGCCTGGAGGATCTGCGTCTGGCGATCGCGGCGGCCAACGTCAATCAGGCCAAGGGCGGATTCGATGGACCGCGGCAAGCCTACGTCATCGGCGCCAACGACCAGTTGCTGACGAGTGACGAATACCGGCAACTCATCGTCGCGTACCGCAACGATTCTCCGATCCGCATCTCCGACATCGCCGAGGTCGTCGACGATGCCGAGGACGTCAGGCAGGCGGCGTGGATGAACGACACGCCCGCGGTGATCCTCAACATCCAGCGGCAACCCGGCGCCAACGTCATCGAGATCGTCGACCGGATACACAACCTGCTTCCGCAACTGTCGGCGGCCTTGCCGTCATCGGTGCACGTCACCGTGCTCACCGATCGGACAACGACGATTCGTGCGTCGGTCGAGGACGTCGAGTTCGAGCTGATGCTGGCGGTTGCTCTGGTGGTAGCGGTGATCTTCCTGTTCCTGCGCAACCTCTCCGCGACCCTGATCCCCGCCGTCGCCGTCCCGCTCTCGCTGGTCGGAGCATTGGGCGTCATGTACCTGCTCGGCTTCAGTCTGAACAATCTCTCGCTGATGGCGCTGACGATCTCGACCGGCTTCGTAGTCGACGACGCCATCGTCATGATCGAGAACGTCGCGCGCTACGTCGAAGCCGGCGAGTCGCCTCTCGAAGCTGCTCTGAAAGGTTCCAGGCAGATCGGGTTCACGATTCTTTCGCTGACCGTCTCGCTGATAGCGGTGCTGATTCCGCTGTTGTTCATGGGCGACGTGGTGGGGCGTTTGTTCCGCGAATTCGCGATCACCCTGGGCATCACCATCCTGCTGTCGGCGGTTGTATCGCTGACGTTGACGCCGATGATGTGCGCCCGGCTGCTCAGGCACACACCCGAAGAGCAGCAGGGCCGCTTCTATCAGACTTCGCAGCGCATCTTCGACCGGACGATCGCCGCCTACGGCACGACGCTGCAATGGGTGCTCGCACGCCGAGGTGCGACGCTGCTGGTCGCGGTGGCGATCCTGGCCTGTACGGTCGTCCTCTACGTCGCCGTTCCGAAAGGTTTCTTTCCGGTTCAGGACACCGGAGTGGTTCTCGGCATATCCGAGGCGCCTCAGTCCATATCGTTCGCGGCGATGGCCGAACGCCAGCAGGCCCTGGTCAAACGCATCCTTCAGGATCCCTCGGTAGCCAGTCTCTCCTCGTTCATCGGCATCGACGGCACCAACACCACGCTCAACAGCGGGCGGATCCAGATCAACCTCAAACCGCTGGCACAGCGGCACGAAAGCGCGAGCGACTTCATAGTCCGTATCCAGGACACCCTGACAGCGGTGCAGGGAATCAGGTTGTTCCTGCAACCGGTCCAGGACCTCACGGTCGAAGACCGCGTCAGCCGCACCCAGTACCAGTACAGCCTGGAAGACGCCGATTCGGCCGAACTGAGCCGTTGGGCACCCATACTCGTCGAAGCGCTCAAGGCCGAGACTTCGCTGCGCGACGTCAGCAGCGATCAGCAGGACCAGGGACTCCGCGCGACGCTGACGATCGATCGCAGCACCGCCTCACGGCTCGGGATCACTCCGCAGAACATCGACGACGCGCTCTACGACGCGTTCGGCCAGCGCCAGATCTCCACCATCTTCACGCAGCTCAACCAGTACCGCGTCGTGCTGGAAGTGGCTCCGCGCTTTCAGCAGCATCCTGACGGACTGAAGGCGATCTACGTCGGAGCAGCCGGCGGCGAGCAGGTTCCGCTGGCCGCCGTAACGACGCTCAGCGAGACCACCGGCCCGCTGGTGATCGGACATCAGGGACAGTTCCCCGTGGTCACGCTCTCGTTCAACGTCGCGCCGGGCGTGGCGCTGGACCAGGCCGTGCGCGCGGTCGAAAGCGCCATCGCCAGAGTCGCAATGCCGGCGAGCATACAAGGAAGCTTTCAAGGGACGGCTCAGGCGTTCCGTGACTCGCTTTCCAATCAGCTGCTGCTGATCCTGGCCGCGCTCGTCACCGTCTACATCGTCCTGGGCGTACTGTACGAAAGCTACATCCATCCCATCACCATCCTGTCGACACTCCCGTCGGCAGGCGTCGGAGCACTGCTCGCACTGCTGATCAGCGGCACCGACCTCAGCGTGATAGCCGTGATCGGAATCATCCTGCTGATAGGGATCGTCAAGAAGAACGCCATCATGATGATCGACTTCGCGCTGGTGGCGGAGCGCGATCAGGGCAGGAGCCCCGAAGAAGCGATCACTCAGGCCTGTCTGCTTCGCTTCCGGCCGATCATGATGACGACGATGGCGGCGCTGCTGGCGGCGCTGCCGCTGGCACTGAGCGGAGGAGTAGGAGCGGAACTGCGCCGTCCCCTCGGCATCGCGATAGTCGGCGGTCTGATCGTCAGCCAGGCACTCACGCTCTACACAACGCCGGTTATTTATCTGGCCTTCGACGGTCTGGCGCGGCGCGTGAACGAAGCGCGCGCCGGACGCCGCAAGACAGGCGTCGGGGCCAGATGAACATTTCCGCTTCCTTCATCAACAGACCGGTTGCAACCACTCTGTTGACGCTCGGCGTGACACTGGCCGGCATTCTCGGGTTCTCGTTGCTGCCGGTGGCGCCGCTTCCTCAGGTCGACTTCCCTACCATTCAGGTATCGGCCTCGCTGCCGGGGGCGAGCCCCGAAACGATGGCCTCGGCGGTGGCCTCGCCGCTGGAGCGCCAGTTCGCGCGTATAGCCGGCATCACCGACATGACATCGACGAGCAACCTGGGTTCGACGTCGATCGTCCTGCAGTTCGATCTCGGCCGCGACATCGACGGCGCGGCGCGCGACGTGCAAGGAGCCATCAACGCGGCGCGCGGCACCCTGCCGGCCAACCTCCCGAGCAACCCCAAGTATCAGAAGGTCAATCCCGCCGACGCCCCGGTCCTCATCTTCGCGCTCACCTCCGACACGATGACTACGGGGCAGATGTACGACGTCGCTGCTACCGTCCTGCAGCAGAAGATCGCGCAGATCGAAGGCGTCGGCCAGGTTACGATAGGCGGGAGTTCGCTGCCGGCCGTGCGGGTCGAACTAAACCCTGCGGCGCTCAGCAGATACGGCGTCGGTCTCGAAGATGTGCGCGGCGTGCTGTCAGCTACCAGCGTCAGTCGGCCCAAAGGGCAACTGACCAGCGGCGCACGCAGCTGGGAGATCCAGACCGACGACCAGCTTCGCGGCGCTGCGGCCTATCGGCCTATCATCGTGGCCTGGCACGGCGGCGCGCCGGTGCGGTTGTCAGACGTCGGCAGCGTCGTGGATTCGGTCGAAGACGTGCGCACCTGCGGCCTGGTCAACGAACGCGCGGCGGTCTTCCTCATCGTCTCGCGCGCTCCGGCGGCCAACATCATCGCTACGGTCGACCGCGTGATCGGCGTGATGCCTCAATTGCAGGCGGCGGTTCCGGCAGCGATCAACCTGTCGCTGGTGCTCGATCGCACCCCGTCCATTCGCGCATCGCTCCACGACGCCGAAGTGACGCTGCTGGTCGCCGTGATCCTCGTGATCCTGGTGGTATTCGCCTTCCTTCGCAGCGTGCGCGCGGCGCTCATTCCGAGTGTCGCCGTCCCGGTTTCGCTGATCGGTACGTTCGGAGTGATGTACCTGTGCGGGTACAGCCTCGACAGCCTGTCGCTGATGGCACTGACGATCTCGACGGGGTTCGTGGTCGACGATGCGATCGTGGTGCTCGAGAACATCACCCGTTACGTCGAGGAAGGCCTGCCGCCGCGCGAGGCCGCGCTGCGCGGTGCACGCGAGATCGGTTTTACCGTGCTGTCGATGAGCAGTTCGCTGATCGCGGTGTTCATTCCAATCCTGCTGATGGGCGGGATGCTGGGGCGCTTGTTCCGCGAATTCGCGGTGGTCCTGTCGACAGCTATCGGAATCTCGCTGCTGGTGTCGATGACCACCACGCCGATGATGTGCGGCCTGCTGCTGCGCAAGACCTCGTCGAGTTCCCACGGCCCTCTCTACCGGAGCAGCGAAAGGGCCTTCGACTGGTTGCAGGCCGGCTACGACCGCAGTCTCGGCTGGGCACTGCGGCACGCGCCTTTCATGCTGGCGCTGACGCTGGCAACCGTGGTGCTCAACGTCTGTCTCTTCTTCGTCATCCCGAAAGGATTCTTTCCTCAACAGGACGTAGGACGAGTTAGCGGCAACATACAGGCGGCCCAGGACATTTCGTTTCAGTCGATGAAGGTGAAGCTGGCCGAGGTCGTCGACTTCATCCGGCAGGATCCCGCGGTCGACAAGGTGGTCGGTTTCACCGGCGGAAGTTCGGTTCGCAACACCGCACGTCTGTTCGTAGCACTGAAGCCCCCGCAGGAACGTGGCATCAATGCTGATCTCCTGATCGCCAGACTGCGCCGCGGGCTGTCGAAGATTCCCGGCGCACCGACCTATCTACAGGCGGTGCAGGATCTGAGGATCGGGGGCCGGTCCAGCAGCGCTCAGTTCCAGTACACGCTCCAGGGGGAAACGGTGGGAGACCTCGAGGAATGGGCGCCGCAACTGCTGCGCAAGCTGCGCACTGTCAGCGGTCTGGTCGACGTCAGCAGCGACCAGCAGAATACCGGCCTCGAAGCGCAGCTCGTGATCGACAGGCCGACCGCCTCCAGGTTGGGGATCAACACGAAACTCGTCGACGAAACTCTCTACGACGCATTCGGCCAGCGCCAGGTTTCGATTCTCTATACCGCGCTCAACCAGTATCACGTCGTCATGGAGGTCGATCCACGCTTCTGGCAGCGTCCCGAGACCCTGCAGCAGATCTACGTTCCATCGGCGTCGGACACGCAGGTTCCGCTAAGCGCGTTCACCCGCTACCAGGCGTCGGCGACGACGTTGGCGGTCAACCACCAGGGCCAGTTCCCGTCGGTGACGCTGTCGTTCAACGTGACGCCGGGAATGGCACTCAGCCAGGCGGTTGCGGCGGTCGAGAAATCGGTGCGCCAGATCGGACTGCCCGCCAGCATCCACGGCAGCTTCCAGGGAACCGCGCAGGCATTCCAAGCCTCCGCCGCCAACATGCCGCTGCTGATCCTGGCCGCGCTGGTCACCGTCTACATCGTACTCGGGGTGCTGTATGAGAGCTTCGTGCATCCGGTCACGATTCTCTCGACACTGCCCTCGGCCGGCGTGGGAGCGATCCTCGCCCTGCTGCTGTGCGGAACCGACCTGAGCGTGATCGCCATGGTCGGCATCCTGCTGCTGATCGGGATCGTCAAGAAGAACGCCATCATGATGATCGATTTCGCGATGGATGCAGAGCGGACGCGGGGCCGCAGCCCGGACGAAGCGATCTACGAAGCCTGTATGCTGCGCTTCCGTCCGATCATGATGACCACCATGGCAGCGCTGCTCGGCGCGGTGCCTCTGGCCGTCGGCGGCGGAGTGGGAGCCGAACTGCGCCGCCCTCTCGGTATCGCCATCGTCGGCGGACTCATCGTCAGCCAGGCGCTGACGCTCTACACCACACCAGTCGTTTACCTCTACCTCGAACGCCTTCGTCTGCGCGCCAACGAGTTTCGCGGTGCGCTCAGGCGCCGAGCGATGCCGGAGATCGGATGACATGACAGAATCGACGCCAGCACCGGTACGCAAAGTTCTACTGCGCTCCTCACGGCCTTGCGCGCGACCCGCGTGGCACCTGCTGGTGCCGTTACTCACGCTCGTGGCGATCATCGACGGTTGCAGCGCCGGCCACGACTACGTGCGACCGTCGGCAGAGGTGACGCAGACCTACAAGGAAGCCGGGGATTGGAAGGTCGCCCAGCCTCAAGACGGCGTTTCGCGCGGGAAATGGTGGGAGGCCTACTCGGATCCCGAACTGAACGCGCTGGAAGAGCAGGCAATGACCTCTAATCAGGGACTGGCCGCAGCTGAAGCGAACCTGCGCGAGGCCCGCTCCATGGTCCGCGCGGCAAAGGCAGATTTTTACCCTACCGCAGCGGTCGGTCTCTCCGCCGGTCGCGTGCAGGGCTCCTCGCACCTCGGCTCTTCCAAGCAGTCCACTCATGCACCCGCGATCTCCAACTACTCGAGTCCGATCGACATCTCCTGGGAGCCGGATCTCTGGGGGCGCGTGCGCCGCACGGTGGAAGCGAGCGAGGCCGGCGCACAAGCGAGCGAGGCCGATCTGGAGAGCGCGCGCCTGAGTCTCGGCGCGGAACTGGCGACCGACTACTTCTCGCTCAGAGCCATCGACGCCGACAAGGCGCTGCTCGACGAGACGGTTGCCGCATACGAAAGATCGCTGGAGATAACCCACAACCGCTACGCCGGCGGCGTCGCGGCTCGTTCGGAAGTCGTGCTGGCAACCGCGCAGCTCGAATCGACGCGGGCTCAGCGTCTCGATCTCGGCGTACAGCGCGCGCGATTCGAGCACGCCATCGCGGTGCTGATCGGCAAGCCGCCCGCGGCCCTGTCGCTGCCCGTCGCACCGCTCGCCGCGACGCCGCTGGTGGCTTCCGCCGCCCTTCCTTCTCAGTTGCTCGAACGGCGGCCCGACATTGCCGCTGCCGAGCGGCGCGTCACCGCTGCCAACGCCGAGATCGGCGTCGCCGAAGCCGCGTACTTTCCCACGGTATCGCTCAATGCCTCGGCCGGCCTGGAGTCGTCGCATCTTTCCAATTGGTTTTCGTGGCCGAGCCGTTTCTGGGCTCTCGGGCCATCCATCTCGCAGACCGTGTACGACGGCGGCCGCAGGAAAGCGCAGACCGAACAAGCACGGGCGCTTTACGACGGCGCGGTGGCGGCCTACCGCCAGAGCGTCCTGGCGGGATTCCAGGAAGTCGAGGACAACCTCGCCGCTCTGCGCATTCTCGAGCAGGAAGCCGAGGTGCAGCAAAACGCGGTGAAACTGGCCCGCGAAACGGTCACGCTGACGATGAATCAATACAAGGCGGGCACCGTCAACTTTCTCAGCGTCGTCGTCGTTCAAGCCGCCGCGCTCGGCGCTCAGCGCAGCGCCGTGGACATCCACTCCCGCCGCATGGCAGCGAGCGTGCTGCTCACCAAAGCACTCGGCGGCGCCTGGCAGGAATAGAAGAGCGCGGCCGAATGGACATAGTTGGTCGTGGCACTTGCGCCGACCTTCTGTCACACCGCCGCTGCGCTTGCTGTGGACGCGCCGTGGAGGCTGCCGATCGGCATCTGTGTGGAGCTGTCCACGCGACTAGTCCGACTACTTCGCAAACCAGAGCCGGAAATTAGAACGTGATCTCAGAGCGCAGGCCGAGAACCAGCGCATTACCATTGCGCGTAGTGCCGCCGGGATCGATCACGTACTGCACGTCAGGTTGCAGGGAAAACCACGGCGTGAGCACGACTCGATAGGTCAGCTCCAGCGCAACCTCGGCCTCACTCGCGGGCGTACCGGCCGCGGCGCCGGCGCGTTTGAAGCCGCCGCCGTTGATCGCAGCAACAACGCCGACACCCGTCTGGTCGTCGTCGCGCTCCCGTATCAATCCGGTGTAGACGAGCCCGCCGCCGGCAAAACCGGCGAACTGCTGCACGTCACCATCGGCAATACCGGCGCGCATGAACAGTGAGATCCCCTGCGTCGCAGAATTGCCTTCCCGATAAAGATCGACGTCGGCCAACACGTAATAGCCGGGATCTCCGCGTTGGGTGAGCGGTCGGCCTTGCGCATCGACTTTGACGAGATCGTGCAACTGCGTGGTGTAGAACCACGCCCCGAACGCCAGCTTGAGCGCGCGAGGTTCTACTCGCCGGCCGCGCCCGACACGCCGGCGCCGCTGGCGTTCCACGGACGATGGTCCCGCAGCGGCCGCCGTCACGGATTCCTTCCACACCACCGCCGCTTCGGTGACCACGAGCAACCCGTCGCCGTCACGCAGGATGACATGCGTACCGTGCGGTCCGTCAGGATCGCCGGGAATACCGTCGAGTACCGCCGCCTGCACCACCAGCGGACCGACGAGCGCGGCTCTGGCACGCAGGCCGAGCGACGTCGTCGGCGGGAACGCCGATGGTCCGTTCACCCCACTCATGCCGAAGTCGGCGCCCATGCCGAAAGAGCTGTTGATGAACACCGCGGCGCTGTCGATGACGTCAAATTCCGAGCTCACGTCGTACAGACCGGCCAGCAACGACAGACGGTCGTCGAGAAACGACCGCTGCCACCAGGCCTCGTACAAGCGGGCAGCGCCAGGCGCGGCGATACCGTCAACGCCCTGCGCGTCACCGACGTCGCGTGACGGATCGTCGCCCACGATCCCCAGACCGTAGATGAAGATGGTCCCGGCCGGATACCCGGTCAGTGCATCCAGATTCACGTTGAGCGTCAGATCGAAGTTACCGAGATAATCGGCGCGGCGCCGTACCCCACCGTCGACATCGGCGAATACGTCGCCGATCCACACGGCTTCCAGATCGACTCCGTGCTGGATCAACGACTGCCGCTGACCACCCCAGTTACCGCTCAGAGTCGTGCGCGTCGACAGATCCTGCGCGGTCGCAGCGCCTGCAGCAGCAACCATCACCCAGCCCCACGCAGCGAACGCCACGGCCGCGCACCTGCCGTCGCATCGCCACCGCCGCGTTGTCGAGAGTGCCATCCCGGCACGCTCATACATCAGCGAATCCGGCAAAATAAGCTCAGCGACGGATTCCGGCGCAGACGGCGCCGCTCGCGCCGATGCGGTCCCGATGTTTTTCCGCCGACCCCCCTTGCCGACAATAACCGCCCTCCGCCATTGTTCGCGCAGGAGGACAGCGTCATGGCCAGAGCAACCGCCAATGCTGCGCGAACACTTCATGGTTTGATCCGCAACGTCGTGCCCGACCGGCTCGACCTGCGCGACCGCCCCTATATGCCGCCGGTGGCAGTGATTCCGCGCCGTGAACTTCTCCCGCCCGAGGATCTGCCGCTGCTTGACCAGGGACAGACCAACGCCTGCACCGGGTTCGCGCTCGCGAGCGTGATCTATCACCTGCAACGCTGCGCCGGGCGCAAGCCTGCCGAGTGCCGCGTGTCACCCTTCATGCTGTATTCGATGGCGCGCCGCTACGACGAGTTCCCCGGCAATCCGCAGGCAGACACCGGTTCCAGCGCACGTGGGGCGATGAAGGGCTGGTTCAAGTACGGCGCCTGCAAGTCCGGCCTGTGGACGACCCAGAACATTCCCGCACCGGCCAAGCTCACCAAGGACGACTGGTGGCTCGACGCCGTACTGCGACCCCTCGGCGCCTACTACCGGCTCGATTCGCGCTCGGTCACCGATATGCACGTCGCGCTGAACCAGGTCGGCATACTTTACGTGACCGCAGCCTGCCACAGCGGTTGGGACGAAGGCCAGGGCGTGAAGACAAAGGGCTGGTGGCAGATACCGCCACGCAAGGCGGCGCCCGCCGACGGCGGCCATGCGTTCGTGATCGTCGGATACAACGGCGACGGCTTCATCGTCCAGAATTCCTGGGGCACGAAGTGGGGTAGCGGCGGCCGCGCGGTACTGCACTACGAAGACTGGCTCGACAACGCGATGGACTGCTGGGCCGCGCAACTTGGAGTGGTGACCGACCTTCACGAACAGATTGCCAGGTCGCCGAGCCTGCGCACGCGCAACGGCAAGGTGCACATCGCGAACGATTCCACGCTGCGAGCGCGCGAGATCAACCCCTTCATAATCGACATGGAGAACAACGGACGGCTGAGCAACACCGGCGACTTCCGCACCGACGACGGCGACATCGAGGAACTCGTCGGCAGACAGCTCGGCATTGCACGCAGCGCGTGGGGTCTGGGCAAGAACGACGCCGTCGACATCGCCATCTACGCGCACGGCGGGCTTACTTCCGAGAGCGACGCGGCCGCGACCGCGGCAAAGTGGATACCGGCGCTGTACGACAACCAGGTCTTTCCGATCGTGCTGATGTGGGAGACCGACCTGATGTCCACGCTCCGCGACCGGCTCCAGGACTTGCTCGAGGGCGAGCCGCGCGCAGCCGGCGGGATGCTCGACATCGCCAGGACATGGTGGAACGAACGCCTGGAAAAGCTGCTGGCGCATCCCGGAACGGCGATCTGGGGCGAAATGAAACAGAACAGCAAGGCGATCTCTCAGGCCGGTGACAGCGGCGGCCTCAAGCTCCGCGAAGCCTGCAGCAAGTCGCCGTTTTTCTCCGACCGGTCAAAGGTGCGTCTTCACCTGATCGGCCATTCCGCCGGATCGATCCTGCACAGCTACATGATCGAGCAGTGGTGCCGCCTGGGCTGGAAGTTCGAGAGCGTGAACTTCATGGCGCCTGCGGTGCGCGTGGACGTCTTTCAGGAATGCGTCGCGCCGGCATTGCGCGCCGGCAACGTGAAACGGCTCACCCAGTTCCACCTCAGCGACGACGTCGAGCAGCACGATCCAACCTGCAAGCCGATCCTCGGCTACGGTCGCTCGCTGCTGTATCTGGTGTCGCAGTCGTTCGAGGGCGGCGTCACGACGCCCATCCTCGGCATGCAGAAGTATTTCGAGGCGGTCAGGAACCTGCCGAACGTGAAAGCGTGGGCGGCGCCTGGCGCTCAATCCAAGAGCACCACGCACGGCGGCTTCGACGACGACGCAACAACGATGGCGAGCGTGATCGCGTCGATCAAGGGAAAAGAGACAAGCGGCCTCGTTTGAGCGGGGCGCTCGTGACTAGCGACATGTAAGCGCGATGGTCGCCCCGCTCACCCGGCGAAGGTGCAGGTAACAGGCGCACGGCGGGCTCGAGGATCGAAGTCGCGAACCCGAAATACAGCCGCGATCCCGGCATCCGCTTCGGCGGATCACCGGACGAGCGGCTAAGGTTCCACCACCACCTTCGCGTGCCGCTCGGGACTGCGAAGTTCCTCGAACATCCCCGCCACGCCGTCCAGCCCCACTCGACCCGTGACCAGCGGAGCCACGTCGATGCGGCCCTCGGCTATGTGACAGAGCGTGGCGGCGAACTCGTCGGGCGTGTAACCGAGCACGAAGCGCACCGACAGTTCCTTCTGCAGCGCATAGAGAGGTTCGATCTGATCTCTCTCCATGCACACGCCGACGATAACGACGCGGGTGGCACGCATCGCGTTCTCGAAGATCTGCGCCATCACACCCGGAACGCCGACACACTCGAAGACGACTCCGGGGCGAAGCTGGGGGCCGAGCCCGAGAAAAGTCATCGGATCGTTCGGATCGATGCCGTCGGGATTGGCAGCCTCTTCCCAGCGAGTCCAAGCCGAGTTCCTGGCGGGATCGATGACGATGTCGGCTCCCATGCGCTCGGCCAGCGCCCTGCGCGCCGGAGAAAAATCGGCCGCAATGATCGGCGAAGCGCCGGCAAGTTTGAGCGAAGCGATTACAGCCAGACCGATCGGCCCGCATCCGAGCACCAAAGGAACGTCGCTCGGCGTCATGCCGGCACAGGCGACCGCGTGCGCACCGACCGCCATCGGCTCGGTGAGCGCGGCGTGATGGGTGGCCAAGCCGTTGGGGACCGGCAGCAGCAGCTGTTCCATCAGCAACATACGCTCGCCGTAACCGCCGGGAAATTCGTTGGAGTAGCCGATCGTCTGCATGCCCGTGGTGCCGAGACTTACCGGCACCGCGCACACCCGCGTGCCTACCGGAAACGAGTGCGCGCTGCCGGGGCCGTAATCGAGAACCTCGGCGCAGAACTCGTGGCCCATCACGATGTCGCGCGAAGGGTCGAGCGAAAAAGGCGAGCCTGCCTTCTGCTGGGTCTCTACCATCCGGTGCATGTGCGTGGCCGCGTGAAGGTCGGAGCCGCAGATCCCGCAGGCCAGCGTGCGCACCAGCACGGTACCTGGCAGCGGGACCGGATCGGGAACTTCGTCGAGCACCAGACGCGAATTTCTCAGAATGACTGCTTTCATGGCCGGGGATGGTGCGCATTGCCGAGAGCCGAGTAAAGCGATGGAGGCCTACTCCGCACGGCGAAGCGGCGCAGCTTCACCGACGCCGCAGACCTCGATCTTCGCGCGGCCCTGCCTTGCAGCCGGACGGGGCCACAGCCGGAGGGTTGACTCGCTGCCCTCACTGCGGTCTAGACGGCGGCTATTCGGACGTCGGCTCCACCGCGCGTGGTTACCGGGCCGGAGTCGCGGAGGAACAGATGACAGCAACCCCACGCCGCGCCGTTGCAGCAGTTGCAGCCGCCGCTTTGATCCTGGTCCCCTCCATCGCCGCAGCCCAGCGCTCGGCCGCCGCCACCGATTCCGGCGACACCGCGTGGATGCTGACCGCGACCGCGTTGGTCCTGTTCATGATGATTCCCGGACTGTCGCTGTTCTACGCCGGCCTGGTGAAGTCACACAACGTGCTCTCCATCCTCGTACAGTGCTACGCGCTGACCTGCGTCATGAGCCTGGTGTGGTTCGTCTGCGGATACTCGCTGTGCTTCAGCGGAAGCAGCGGTATCGTCGGCAACCTCGACCTCGCTTTCCTGTGGGGCCTCACTCCCGATTCCACGCCGCGACCGGATGCGCCAACGATCCCAGCGATCCTGCATTTCGCCTACCAGATGATGTTTTTCCTGATCACGCCCGGACTCTTCCTCGGTGCTTTCGCCGAACGCATGAAGTTCTCGGCGATCCTGATCTTCAGCGTGGTCTGGAGTCTGCTCGTCTACGTCCCGTGCTGCTACGGAGTGTGGAACAGACTCAACTTCTTCGGGCTTACCGGCGTGGTGGATCTGGCCGGCGGAATCGTCGTCCACGTCACGGCCGGAGTGGCCGCGCTGGTTGCCTGCATCGTGGTGGGCCCGAGAAGAGGATGGCCTGACACGCCTTTCGTTCCGCACAACCTGCCCTTCACCATCGCCGGCGCCGGCATGCTGTGGGTCGGATGGTTCGGCTTCAACGGCGGAAGCCAACTCGCCGCCAACGGCAGTGCGGCGATGACAGTCGTGGTCACACACCTGTCCGCGTGCACCGCCGCGGTGGCGTGGATGACGATTGAATGGGGCCGCCAGGGAAGACCGAGCGCGCTCGGCATCGCCACCGGTTCGATCGCCGGACTGGCGGCGATCACGCCTGCCGCCGGCAAAGTGGGACCGCTCGGGGCCATCCTTATCGGCGTCATCTCCGGCGTGCTCTGCTGGCTGGCCTGCTCCAAGCTCAAATCCAGGTACCGCTACGACGACGCTCTGGACGTGTTCGGCGTGCATGGCGTAGGCGGCTTCACCGGCACCATCCTGGTCGCGGTGTTCGGCTCCAGGAGTTTTCCGGGAGGTCTGGGCAACTACGCGATCGGTCCCCAGTTGTTGACGCAGATTCTGGCCGTGACCTACACGGCGATCCTGTCAGGCAGCGTCTCGCTCATCGTGCTGATGGTGATCGAAAGGACCATCGGCCTTCGAGTTGGCGCCGAACACGAGGCTGAGGGCCTCGACCTCAGCGACCACGGCGAAAAGGCCTACGGCTGATACCGCGCCGGCGGACGGCGGCTTCGTGCGGAGCGCGTGTTGCACAACGGCGCGGTTCGCGGAACCATCCGTCGGTCGTATAGATAGAGATCGGGTGGTGGTGGTGGAAGGGCCTGCGGGGCTCGGGAGGTGCAGCAGAGTGGACGTATTTCAGAAGTGCCGGGACTATACGCGGGCCGAATCCCTCAGAAACGCGGGCGTTTATCACTACTTCCGACGCATAGCCTCGGCCCAGGATCCGGTGGTCACCATCGCCGGCAAGTCGATGGTCATGCTCGGGTCCAACAACTACCTGGGCCTGGCCAATCATCCGGAAGTCAAAGAGGCCGCCTTGCGAGCGGTGGAGCAGTACGGAACCGGCTGCGCCGGCTCTCCGCTCCTTAACGGCACGCTGGAACTCCACTCCGAACTCGAAAGCAGCCTCGCCTCCTTCATGCAGCGCGAAGCCGCCGTGATCTTCTCGACCGGCTTCCAGGTGAACCTCGGTGTGCTGTCGGCCCTGCTGGGCCGCCGCGACATCGTTTTCCTGGACAACCTCGACCACGCTTCGATCATCGACGGCGCCCGACTCGGGCTGGCCAAACTGGTCAGGTACCGCCACAACGACATCGGCGACCTGGCCGACAAGATCGCACGCACCTCCGACGAGAACGGCCGCATCATCGTGGTCGACGGCGTGTTCTCGATGGAAGGTGACCTGTGCCGCCTTCCCGAACTGGTAGAGATCAAGAAGCGTTACGGCACACGACTGCTGGTGGACGACGCTCACGGCATCGGCGTCCTCGGAGAGCACGGCCGCGGCACCGTCGAGCACTTCGGCCTCGAAGACGAAGTCGACCTGATAATGGGCACCTTCTCCAAGTCTCTGGCTGGAGTCGGTGGTTTCGTCTGCGGTGACCGTTGCATCATCGACTTCATCCGACACAACGCGCGTTCGCAGATTTTCTCCGCCTCGATGCCGCCGGCCAGCGCGGCCGCGGTGCTCAAGGCTCTCGAGATCGTCCAGCGCGAGCCTGAGCGTCGTGTGCGGCTGTGGGAGAACACGCGCTACATGAAACAGGCGCTCGACGCTCTCGGTTACGACACCGGTGAAGCTGCGACGCCTGTCATCCCGATGGTGGTCGGTGACGACTTCACCGCCTACCGCATGGTGGCCGACCTCCATGACGAAGGCGTGTTCGCCAACCCCGTCGTCTCTCCTGCTGTGCCCGCCGGACGCGCGATGATCCGGACTTCATACATGGCCACGCACACCCGCGAGCATCTCAACGAGGCGCTGCGCGCCCTCGAAGTCGTCGGTCTTCGCCACGGCGTGATCGCCGGCAAGAACAAGCGCTCGGCCTGACCGATCGCCAGGGAACGGAGCGGAAAGCCCGCGCTTTCCGTCACCAGGTCGCAGGCCGGCGCACCCCGTGCTGCCGTGATGGAAAGGGAACTCACCGAACCTGCATCGCTGTGCCGCGCCGACGGCACACTCGACCCCGATGCCGTGGGCTGGACGCGCCGCCCTCTGCACCGCTGCAACCTGAGCGGGCACTGGCCGCGCAAGAAGCGCTGGAACTGCTGGAGCGTCTTCACCGAACGATTCCTGTTCTCGGCAAGCATCGCCGACCTCGACTACGCAACCGTGGCTCGCGTCTACCTGGTCGACCTGACGCGCGACAAGATCATCGAGCGCAGCACCGTGCTGCCGCTGGGAATCGGCGGGCCAAGTTTGCCCGATCACGTCGAAGCCTCGCTGAGTCTGCGAACCAAACGCGCTTCGGTGACAATGACTCACGAAGGCGACCACACCTCGCTGCTGGTGGCGTGGGAGAACTTCTTCGAAGGCGACCGCCTGTCGGCCGCTTTCCGTGTGCAGCATCCTGACGGCCACGAGAACCTCGGCGTCGTCGTTCCTATGGACGCGCACTGCTTCGCCTACACGTCCAGAAACAACGCGCTGCCGGCCCAGGGAAGACTAAGATTCGGCTATCGGGAAATTCCGTTCGACAGCGGCAGCGCCTTCGCGGCCTGCGACTTCGGACGCGGCATCTGGCCGCGACGCGGGCTGTGGAATCACGGCGCGGCCTGCGGCCGTATCATCCAGCGTGGCGGCGCCGACGACGTTCCCGAGCACCTGTTGGGCCTCAACCTCGGCGGCCGGTGGACCGACGGCACCGGTGCCACCGAGAACGCGATCTGGCTCGACGGTCGCCTGCACAAGATCTCCGAAGATCTGCTCTGGGAATACGACGAAGCGGATCTTCGCGCTCCCTGGCATGTCTACACACCCCGCTCTTCGACGCTCGACCTTGTTTTCACCCCGACGGCGCTGCGCGCGGCAAGGACCGACGCCTCACTGCTGCGTTGCAGCGCCCACCAACTCTTCGGCCACTACTTCGGAAGCCTGCGAAACCCCGGCGGCGAAACCATCCAGGTCAGCGACCTCTTTGGTTGGGCCGGCGAGTATCGCACGCTATGGTGACACCCGTGCAAAGCAGTACTGCCAATTCCTCAAACGTTTCCGGTCTGACCGAAGTGGAGGCCGCTTCGCGCCTCCACTCCGAGGGCTACAACGAAATCCCGCGTCCTGACCGGCGCACCTTCCTGCGCATCGTGATCGAGGTCCTGCGCGAGCCGATGTTCTCGCTGCTGCTCGGCGCCGGTGCGATCTATCTTGCGCTCGGCGACCTCGAAGAAGCGCTGGTGCTGATGGTCTTCGCGACCATCTCTGTTTCGATCGCGGTGGTGCAGGAAACCCGCAGCGAACACGTACTCGAAGCTCTGCGCGACCTGACCAGCCCGCGTGCGCTGGTGATCCGCGAGGGGGAGCGCAAACGCATCGCCGGACGCGACGTCGTGCGCGGCGACGTCATCGTACTGTGCGAAGGCGATCGTGTCCCGGCCGACGCCACGATTCTGGCAGCCAACGACCTGCTGCTCGACGAATCGCTGCTGACCGGCGAATCGGTGCCGGTACGCAAAGCGGCCGCGCAGCCGGAGCACGGTACCCAGCCGCATCCCGGCGGCGACGATCTTCCGTGGGTGTTCTCCGGAACGCTGGTCGTGCGCGGCGACGGCATCGCCACGATCCACGCCACCGGGGCGCGCAGCGAAATCGGCAAGATCGGCCAGGCCCTCGGCGACATCGAAACCGAACCGCCCCGCCTTCGCGTGCAGACCCAGCGCCTGGTGCGCAACTTCGCTCTCGCCGGCCTGCTCGCCAGCATCGTCGCCGTTCTGCTTTACGGCCTGCTGCGCGGCTCGTGGCTGCAAGCCCTGCTCGGCGGTATCGCCCTTGGGATGTCGATGTTACCCGAGGAGTTCCCGCTGGTCCTCACCGTTTTCATGGTGATGGGCGCGTGGCGCATTTCACGCGTGCGGGTGCTGACACGCCGCTCGGCCGCAATCGAAACCCTCGGCTCGGCCACCGTGCTGTGTACCGACAAGACCGGAACCCTTACCGAGAACCGCATGTCGCTGGCGATGGCCAGATGCGACGACGAATCATGGCGGCCCGCGCGTGACGACGCTCAGCCATCGCTGTCTGATCGGCTTGCGACGTTGATCGAGACGTCGGTGCTGGCCAGCAGCCCCGACCCGGTCGATCCGATGGAGAAGGCAGTGTACGAAGCGGCCGCGCGTGCATCGGCGGAAATGGATTCGACCTTCCGCACGCGAACTCTCGCCCGGCAATACGGGCTCAGACCAGAGTTGCTGGCGATGTCCAACGTCTGGGAACGCGACGATGCCGACGGCGACCTGGTGTGTGCCAAAGGCGCGCCCGAAGCCATCGTCGGCCTTTGTCGGCTGGACGCGCAGCGGTCGGATCGTATCAGAGCGGCCGTTGAGGAAATGGGCGCCGAAGGAATGCGGGTTCTCGGCGTGGCGCGCGCCGTATTCATCGGCGCGTCGTTGCCCGAGTCGCAACGCGACTTCGACTTCGAATTCCTGGGGCTGATCGGGTTTGCCGATCCGCTGCGCGCGCACGTCGCCGACGCCGTGCGCGAGTGCCGTTCGGCCGGCGTGCGCGTGGTGATGATCACCGGAGACTACCCCGCCACTGCCAGTGCCATCGCTCTCGAAGCCGGCCTTGACGCGGCAGTGATGCTCAGCGGCGAACAACTCGCGCGCCTCAGCGACGACGAACTGGCCAAGGTCATCACTACCGTGACGGTATTCGCGCGCATCCTGCCCGAGCAGAAACTGCGCATCGTCACGGCCCTGAAAGCAGCCGGTGAAGTCGTGGCGATGACCGGCGACGGCGTCAACGACGCGCCCGCGCTCAAAGCCGCGCACATCGGCATCGCGATGGGAGCGCGCGGTACCGACGTGGCCAGAGAGGCCGCGTCGATCGTGCTGCTCGACGACGACTTCGCATCGATGGTGCACACCATCCGCCTCGGACGACGCATCTACGACAACCTGCGCAAGGCGATGGGATACATCCTGGCCATCCACGTGCCGATCGCGGGGATCGCACTGCTGCCGCTGCTCTTCGGCCTTCCCTTGATCCTGACGCCGATCCACATCGCGTTCCTGGAAATGGTGATCGATCCGGCCTGCTCGGTAGTATTCGAGGCAGAGCGCGAAGAGAGCGACCTCATGCGACGCCCGCCGCGGCCGCCGGACAGCCTGTTGCTGTCGTCCTCGCTGGTGTGGTGGAGTCTGCTGCAAGGAATGCTGGCGCTGGCGCTGGTGGCCGGGGTGTTGTTCTTCGCCGTACGGCGCGCCACTCCCGAACCCGAACTGCGGGCTCTCGTCTTCGTTTCGCTGGTCCTTGCCAACATGGGCCTGATCCTGGTCAACCGTTCGTTCAGTTCCTCGCTCAGCGCCGCGCTGGGCCGGCAGAACCGATCGCTGTGGATACTGGTGTCGGGAGTTTCGGCAGCGCTGGCTGTAGCGCTGTACTGGGCACCGGCGCGTGATCTGTTCCGTTTCGGCCCTCTGCACGGCGACGATCTCGGTGTGTGCGCGGCCGCGGGGCTCACGGTGCTGGCGCTGCTGCAATTCATAAAACCGTACTGGCACGCCGGACTGCGCTCCTAGCCCGGCATACGTCAGACGGCGCAGCGCACTGAGCGGCAGTCGGCGTTTGCCCACTGCCGCCCTCCCCTCTAGCATCGCGACTCCGCGACCGACATGCCCACCCACCACGTCGAATACACCGGCGTCCTCTCACCGGACGCGAGCGACCGGCGCAGGGACATCGACGTGCTGCGCGGCGTCGCGATCATCGCGGTGGTCGCCCTGCACACGAGCTGGACGTTGCTCACGCACGCGCCGCTGTACACGCCCGGCGGGAGGATCCTCGCCCTGGTGCACCTGGCCAGCGGCTTCGGCGTTCCGCTGTTCCTGGCACTGTCAGCCGTAGGTCTTTCGCTGCGTTACGACCAACCTTTCGCCGGTGTCGACGCGTACCTCAACTTCCTGCAAAGACGCGCACAGCGGCTGCTGCCGGCCTACGTCGCCTGGAGTCTTGTCAGTCTCGCCTTGCGCGACCCCGCGTTGCTGTGGCCTCCGCAGCAGGTCGCGTGGGCACTGCTGGTCGGATCGGCAGACATCCAGTTCTACTTCGTGCCGCTGCTGTTTCAGCTCTACCTGCTGTGGCCGTTGCTGCGGGCAGCGTCAGTCAAGAACGGCGGCTCGCGCCAGAGCATAGGCCTCGGCAGCGCCTGGGCGATTTCGGTCCTGGCGTGGAAGGGCATGATCCATACCGCGTTGTCGGAGCTGCCTTTCCTGGCGATCCACATCGTCGGTGCATTGTGGCTGAAGGACGCGTTGCTGGATCGACCCGAACGGCGCCGAACGGCGATGCTCGCCACCGGACTGCTGGCCGCCGCGGCGTTGGTCACTACCGCGCAGGCATTCTACGCGATGCTGCCGCCGCCGGTTTCCCAACAGGCGATGGTCTGGGCGTCGACAATCTTCCAACCGAGACCAGCCATCTACTGCCTGGCCGCGATTGCCTTCTGCTTCGCCTGCGTGACGGGCGAGCGACCGCAGAGCGCACAAGCCGGCGGTCCGTGGTTTGCGCGCGTCCTGTCGATGCTGGGGCGTCGTTCCTATGCCGTGTACCTGACCCATCTCGTGGTGGCGTCGAACCTGACCCGGCACCTGATCCCCGCCACCGTCGTGCAATCGTCGAGCGCCGTCGTCGCCGTTGCGGCGCTGGCGGCGTCGTGCTGCCTGACGCTCGCGGCAAGTCTCGCCCTCGGCGCGGCTCTCGAACGCCATCGCGCGTCGGCCTGGCTGGTCGGCCGCTGAAACGGCGCGCCGTGCGCGCAGCACCGACCTGGCAGTGGTCTGACGCGCGGCATTTGGATAGCCTGCGCCAGCCTTCGACACGGGAGACGCATCTATGGAAATCAACGGGATCGCCCACATGTTCGTCACCGCCGCCAACTTCGCGCGTTCGCGCGAGTTCTACGGCAAGCTGCTGCCATTCCTCGGAATGAAGGCCGTGATGGACGGCGACGGATTCTATTACTGCGTCGGCGGACGCACCGCTTTCGGCGTCCGCTGCGGCGACAGTGCCCACGCCGGCGAGCGTTTCGTGCAGGAAAGAGTCGGCCTCCACCATGTCTGCTTTCGCGCGCGCGAACGGTCCGACGTCGACACTCTCCACGATTTCCTGACGACACTGGGCGCGGTCATCGTGCATCCACCAGAAGAAGCACCGTGGGCTCCGGGCTACTACTCGGTTCTGTTCGAAGATCCCGACGGCATCCGCCTCGAGATGAACCACGTTCCGGGCCGCGGCCTGCTAACCGACAATGCGGCCAAGGGCTGACGCCGCAATCGACCCGAGCGGAAAGCTGCAAATGCGGGGGCGGCAGCGCGGCGCCTTGCTTCCGCCTTCACTCTCTTCAATGGTTGGCCGGTGAAACCGCTACGACTCGATGAATACGAAGATCTGGCCAGGCGGCATCTGACCGCGGACGTTTTCGACTACTACGCCGGCGGCGCCTGCGACGAACTGACGCTGCGCGACAACCGTGAGGCGTTCGAGCGGCTGCGCCTGGTGGGCCGCCTGCTGCGCGACGTATCCGTCCGCAGCCTCGCGACCACGGTACTCGGTACCGAAATTTCTATGCCGGTGATGATCGCGCCGGTCGCTTTGCAGCGTCTGGCCTTCGACGACGGTGAGTTGGCCACCGCCAGGGCCGCCGCCAAAGCCGCGACGCTGATGATCCTGAGCACGCTGTCGAGCGTGTCGATCGAGGACGTAGCGGCATCAACACGCGCGCCGCTGTGGTTCCAACTCTACATTTACAAAGACAAAGGCCTTACCCGCGAACTGGTGCGACGCGCCGAAGAAGCCGGCTGTCGCGCGCTGGTCCTGACCGTCGACGCCCAGGTGTGCGGCAAACGCGAGCGCGAAATGCGCCACCGTTTTCAACTCCCGCGCGGCATCACGATGGCCAACCTCGAAGGCGCAGGTCACGGCACGTTGCCGAACGAAAACTCGGGCTCGGGACTTGCCGCACACGTCAACTCGCTCTTCGATCCTGCGCTGGATTGGAACGACGTGGCGTGGCTGATCGGCCAGACTCGTCTGCCGATCGTACTCAAGGGCGTGCTGCATCCCGACGATGCAAGGCTGGCGGTAGCGCACGGTGCGTCCGCGCTCTTCGTCTCCAACCACGGCGGCCGCCAACTCGACACCGCGCCGGCCACCCTCGATGTGCTCGAGAGCGTCGTCGAAGCCGTAGACGGACGCGCCGAGGTCTATCTGGACGGCGGAGTGCGGCGCGGCACCGACGTCGTCAAGGCTCTGGCCCTGGGCGCCCGCGCCGTCGCTGTCGGCCGCCCCGTGGTCTGGGGCCTGGCAGCAGCAGGCGCCCGCGGCGTCGGCGGCGTGCTGGAAATCCTGCGCGAAGAGCTGGACGTGGCGCTCGCGCTTTGCGGCGCGCGGCGGCCCGAAGAAATCAGCCGCGCTGCACTGTTCTGATCGCTGCGCGCGCTCGCTGCCGCATCGCGCCTCACAGCGCGCAGTGAACCGGCGTCGCAGCCAGGACGTCCCGGAGCACGGTCGGCGAGATCCCGACCAGGAAGCCGCGCCGGCCGCCGTTGATCAGGATGCGCGGCAGCGCAAGTACGCTGGCTTCGACGTAGACGGGCATCGTCTTCCTGGTGCCGAACGGTGACGTGCCGCCGATCAGGTAGCCGCTGTGGCGCTGCGCGACATCGGGCTTGCACGGCGCTACCGACTTGGCACCGATCGCTCGCGCCAGGTTCTTGGTACTGACCTGGCGGTCGCCGTGCATCAGCACCAGCAGAGGCCGCGCGGCTTCGTCTTCCATCACGAGAGTCTTGATCACGTCACACTCGGGAACCCCGAGCTGGCGCGACGACTGGGCGGTGCCGCCGCGCTCGACGTAATCGTAGACGTGCTCGGTAAAGGCCACGCCGGCGCGCTTCAGCCACTGCGTGGCCGGGGTTTCGCCTGCGTGTTTTTCTTTCCTGCCCATCCTGCACGATCTCCGGCAAACGGCCGCCGCAACAGCAGAGCTCAAACGCTCGCAGCTGTGCCCGCGCAGACTATTTCGCGCAGTCCTGCTTGCCTTGCAGAGCGGCGGCATTGCTCTTGTCCAACGCCAGCGCCCGGTCAAAGGCTGCCCGAGCGCGCTTGCAGTCTCCCTGGCCCGCAAGCGCCTGTCCCAGCAGGACGTGCGCGTCCACCAGTTTGCCGTCGAGCGCTATCGCCTTGCCGGCCGCTGTCGCGGCTTGCGGATAGCGCTTGACCTCCAGGTGCTTCTGTCCCAGGCGCAGATTGCGCTGTGCGACCGCGAGATCTCCACCCTGGGTCGACGGCGGCGGATGCAGCACCGCATCGAGTCCCGCGTCCCCGAGTTCTCCGAGCACGTGCGCCAGGTGCGCACGCACGACGTTGCAGTAGTTGATGCGCTGATACGGTTCGTAGGCGGCGAGGCGGCCTTGCTTGTCGGTGATGACCACCACCGGGTGCAGGATGACCCTGAGTCCGGCGTACACCAGATCACCCTTGTCGATGAGCACCGGCATCGCGATGCCGCTGTCCTTGACCTCGGCGCTGATCGCCTCGGCCGACGCGCTGCCGGAAACCACCGCCGTCCAGTGCACGGGCTCGTGCGCGAGTTCCTTCTCGCACTGGGCCATCATCCTGAGCGCGTCCCTGGAATGATCCTGGCCGGGCCTGAAGAAGACGATGATGCTGACGGTTCCCTCGCCCAGCAGTCTGGCCGTGCCGCCGCCGAAGCGCGCCAACGTAACCTGCTCTACCTGGGTGCCGGGCGGTGGCTGCGCGCCGGCATTGCCCGCGATGGCGAGCAAGCCGGCTACAGCAACAGCGCGAAGCGCGCGCACCACCATTTCGTCGGCCGTCACTTCTTGCTTCTGTCGTATTCCTTGAGCGAGTGACAGGTCTTCTCACACGAGCCGCCGTTGGCCTTTTTCGTGTAGTTGAGCTTCAGCATCCAGCCTTTGTCGCCGAACGGCACCGAATCGCGAATCTGGAAGGGGTGCTTGCTGGCGTGGACTTCGTGACACGCACGGCAGGTGCGTCCGCGGTCGGGCTTGTTGACGTGCAGGTAATGCAGATTGCGCGAACCGTCCCGGAAACCCGTCAAGGTCGTGGTATCGGGAGTATCAACCATGTTGCTGTTGTGGCAGGTGAAGCACAACGCGTAGTTGTCCGGCTCGTAGGCCGAGTAGAACTTGGCCGGATAGGGTTCGACCAGCAGCCTGAAATTCTTGCCGCCGTGCGGCGTGTGGCAGGCGCTGCAATCCTTGCCGGCCACCGGCGCGTGCCACACCGGGTTGTTGTCGAGCAGGGTCTTGAAGTTGGTGAGCCTGGTGCCGCTTGCGTCCTGCAGCCCATCGCGGCTGTGGCACTTGATGCACAGGTCGAAAGGAAGCTGGATCAGCAGCTTCTCCACGGCCGACGCGTGCGGGTTGTGACAAGTCGAACACTTGCCTTCCGCCAACGCACCGTGCTTGACGGTGGCGGTATCAAGCAGGGTCTTCATCGCGGTGTGGCAGCTGGTACACAGCGTCACCTGATCCGAGATCAGAAGGTGCTGGTTGCGCGAGTTGTGCGGGTTGTGGCAGTTGGTGCACTGCTTGGCCGCCGCCGCATGCTTGACCGGTCGCTTGGTCAGCATTTCCTCGAACTCGCTGTGGCAGTCGAAGCAGATCTGGTTGACCGGCTTGAGCAGGGCCCCCGGATTCTTGGCGTCGCCCTTGTGGCAGAAGTCACAGGCCCCGTCGGCAAACGGGCTGTGCTCCGAGACGGGCTCGCCTCCGTGCATGGGCCCGAGAACACCGGCCTTGTAGGTGATCAGGTCGGGAATCGACTTGGGCGTTTCGGCCCGCGAAAAGGCCTTCGGAGAGTCCTCGCGTGACTGCGCCTCGTCGGATACCAGCATCGCGGCACAACTCAGCAGCAAGAAGGAAAGCGCTAACGCCGTCATGTTCGGTGATGTGGAAATGCGTTGGTTTTTCATCGCCCCTCCGAGTGACTGTCGGATAGCCGGGTCAAGTGGTGTTCAAGAGAACGCGGGCTTTTTACCCGAAGCTGGCTAAACATCAACCAAATCGCGGCGCTCGAACATGAGTGCCGCCGCGCTCAAGGCCGCGCGACGACGTTCGTCGGCATCGCGACACACAGTCGAGATCGCTTCGAAGATCGCGGCCCGGCCTGCACCCTCCTCGTCGGCATCGACAACGCGACAGAAAAAGCTTCGGTTCACCGAGTCGGAGCCGGCGCACGGGGCAGTGCAAGCAGGCAGCACCGGAAAGCAGAGGTCTTTCGGCGGAGGACTTCGCCGGCAAGGTCGGGCGTCCAGAGGAAGAAGTGGCGGCGATGCTGTGGAACATGGCCGACCACGGGGCCATCTTCGCGCACTTCGTAGACGACAAGCCCTACTACCGCATCGCCCCGTTCATCCCCGGCGTCTACGAGTACTTGATGGACTACCGCACCATGGACAAGGAGATGGCGGAACTGTTCGTCGAGGCGACCGCCGAGATGGCCTGGCTCGTCAGGAACATCTCCCCGATCGACGGCGGATTGATGAAGATCGTCCCGGTTCGGCAGGAAGTGGTGGCACAGCCCAAGGTCCTGTCTCACGAAGACGTCATGACGTTCGTCGACGCCCCGAAATGTATTCGGTGGCCGATTGCGCGTGCCGTTATGCGCAGAAGCTGCTCGGGAAAGGCTGCGAGCATCCGCTGGAAAGCGTCTGCCTCCAGTTCGGACCGCACGCTGAGTTCTACGAAACAACCCGCCGCGGCCGTCGGATCAACAGGGACGAGTGCATCGAGATCCTGAACAAGGCTGAAAAAGCCGGTCTGGTGCATACGGTCTTCGCCACCGAAGGGATCGGTCACTCTTCCTACATATGCGATTGCCGCGGTTGTTCGTGCAGCGGATTCCGGGTCAGCAGACAATTCGGCGCCGTCCCCGCCGAAAACCACATCTGCCCCGCCTTCACGCTGCCATCGGTTCGCAGCAATGGATAAAGGCCGCGCCGCAGCCGGGTTGCCATCGACCGGGTTCGCGATACTTGAGGACCGCTCCCGCGACGGAGCCGTGACCAATGTTCTTCACCTTCGTCTCTTTGCTGTTTTCCGGGCTGATGCAGGCACTGATATCGCCGCCGCTGGGCTGGGTCGCGCTTCACCCCGTGTCCTGGGTACCGGCCCTGCGGGTTTTTTCACGTCTGAGCGGACGCCGCGCCTTGCTGGCGGGATGGACCGTCGGCTTCTGCGCGAACCTCGCGATCTTCTACTGGCTGCCCGGCACCATCAGTCGCTTCGGTGGTCTCTCGAAGCCCGTCGCGTTGCTCGTGTGGTCGGCGTTCGCGGCGGGAACCGGCTTCTACACGGCATTGTTCGCGTGGGGGCTGGGACGCATCAGGAAAGTCGCCGGGCCGCGCTGGCCGCTGGCGGTGGCCGCATGGTTCTGCGCGCTCGAATTCCTCAACCCGCAGCTCTTCGGATACTTGCAGGGAGTCGCCTGGTACCAGATCCCGCATGTATTCCTGGCCAGCGCGGTCACCGGAGTCAGCGGCATCAGTTTCCTGGTCATCCTGTGCAACGCGGTCGTACTGCAAGGTCTGAAAGCCGTTCGCGGCAGCGACCGAGCGCTGCGACGCGCATGGCTCGGCAACGTCGCCGTGTTTGCCGGCCTCGTCACGCTGGCATTGTGCTACAGCGGCGTGCGCAGCGACGCGATCGCCGCGGCCGAGCGCAAAGCCGCGCCGCTGCGCATCGCGCTGATCCAGCCGGATCACACCATCGAACGCCGCAGAGCGATGAGCGCTATGCAGCCCGACACGTTCGCGAAAGATCTTCTGGCCCTGTCCGGCCAGGCCGCAGCCAAGGTCGCCGACAACGCCAGGATCGACGTGTACGTGTGGCCCGAGGGTGCGCTGCGTGTCGATCCGGGGCAGGACCGCAACCGCGCGGTGCTCGATTTCGTACGCCAAAGCGGCGCCGAAATCTGGACCGGCGCCAATCACAACACGACCGACAGCCGCAACGAGCTGGTGTCTCACAACTCGGCGTTCCGGATCTTCGGCGACGGCCAGATCGACACGCGCTACGACAAGAACATCCTGGTCCCGTTCGGCGAGTACGTTCCGCTGCGCGACGTGATTCCGGGATTCGACCGGATCGAGAGCGTCGGCCACTTCGCAGCCGGGACCACGATCCCCGTGTACACGTCGGGCACCACGCGCTTCGTGTTCCTGATCTGCTACGAAGCCATCCGTTCTGGCTTCGTTCGCAAGGCGCT
This sequence comes from uncultured bacterium, assembly GCA_903893315.1. Lineage (GTDB taxonomy): Bacteria > Desulfobacterota > Binatia > UBA1149 > CAITLU01 > CAITLU01. The sequence goes on along the minus strand of CAITLU010000018.1, from coordinate 49,936 downwards.
GGACGACAGCGTCAATTTGATCGTCAACGTCACCATCGATGCCTGGTACGGCGACGCCTCGGAGCAGAGCCAGCACCTGATGCTGGCCGCCACTCAGTCGGCGATGAACGGCATCCCTCTGGTTCGCTCCACCACCACCGGCATCAGCGCCTTCGTCGACGCACGCGGAGTCATCACTTCGCAGGCCGGCAACTTCACGCGCGAAGCACTCGTGGGCGAAGTCAGGCCGGTTCACGTTCCGGGGTTCTACTCGCGCTGGGGCGACTGGTTCGCCTGGCTGTGTGTCGCGGCAAGCGCGCTGTTGCTGATCGCGGCGTCGCGATCTAACGCATGATCTGCAAGCCCAGGAAGACCTGCGCGGCGGCAACCAGCAACGCGATCGCTCCAAACCATGGGTGCAACGAACGCACGGCGGGATGGCGCATCCAGCGCGACGAAAGCGCCGAGGCTGACAACAGGATTGCCAGCGCGACTGCGGCGCGAAAGTGTCCGCTCGCGGCCAGCGCGCGCTCGGGACGAAACCACCACGTCGTCGCCAGACCTGCCACCCACGTCGCCAGAACCAGCCCGTACATCCACGGCGCGATGCGCGCGTGACTGCGCAGCAGGCCAGCGGCACCGCGGCGGTCGTTGCGCGAACGGATGCCGAGAGACGCGACGTAGCCGAACAAGGCCAGGACGGCAGCGGCGAGGATGGGGTGGATGTAACTGAACATCTGAGTACGAAGCCTGCCCACGCGGCCGGATGGCGACCGCAGCCAGCCGCTTTGTAGACCTACCGGACACGCACGGGCAAGACCTTCATCAGTCAGCCGAAGAACAGCCGAAGATGCGAGTTGCTTCAGGCCGCGGACGAAGGCCGCGCGCCGCGGCGACGGCGACTGCGCCGCGCCGGAGCAGCTGCATCCGTCGGCCGCGCGGAACCGTGGCGCGGAGCCTCGATGTGAGCGCCGGATTCGAAGCCCGGCACCACGATGCGCGGCAGCGCAGTACCGAGCACCCGCTGGATTTCACCAAGACGCTCCTCTTCGTCGGGCGACACGAAGGTGATCACGTCACCGGCCGCGCCTGCACGCGCAGTGCGTCCGGCGCGGTGGATATAGTCGTCGGAGGAATGCGGGACGTCGAAGTTGATAACGTGCGAGATCCCACTGACGTCGAGACCTCGCGCCGCCACGTCGGTGGCGATCAGTACCGGGAAGGCCCCGCTGCGAAAGCCTTCGAGCGCGGCCAGACGCTGCTCCTGGCTGCGGTCCGCGTGGATGCTGGTCGCCTCTATCCCGCCGCGCGTGACCGCACGCGCCAGGCGATCCGCGTCGACTTTGCGCCGCACGAAGACCAGCACCGAATTCATCTCCTCACGCCGCAGCAGCGTCGTCAGCAGCGCGGCCTTACGTTCCTGCGAAACCGGGCACACGCTCTGCACGATCGCGGTAGCCGGTGCCTGGCGATCCACCGTCACCGTCACCGGATCGACGAGAATCTCGCCTGCGAGCTTGCGAATGGTCGGCGACATGGTGGCCGAGAACAGCAGCGTCTGACGCACCTTGGGCAGCACCGCCAGGATGCGCTGTATGTCGGGCAGGAAACCCATGTCGAGCATGCGATCAGCTTCGTCGAGAATCAGCATCTCGACGGAGCTCAGATCGACGTAGTTGAAGCGCATGTGGTCGAGAAGACGTCCGGGGGTCGCGACCACCATCGCGGCGCCGGCACGCAACGCCCGTTCCTGCGGACCCATGTCCAGACCACCGACGACGGCGGCGGCGCTAAGGCCCAGGTGGTAGCCGAGAGCCTGCGCCTGCTCGTCGATCTGCAAAGCCAGTTCACGCGTGGGCGAAAGGATCAGCGCCCGGCAGCGGCCGGGGTCGCCATGATGCAGACGTTGCAGCACCGGCAGCAGGAAGGCCGCGGTCTTGCCGGTACCGGTTGCAGCGCAACCGATCAGGTCGCGCCCGGCCAGCACGATAGGAATGGCCTTGGCCTGAATAGGCGTCGGCTCGGTGTAGCCCATGTCCGCGACGGCATCGACCAGCGCGGGCAGAAGATTGAGATCGTTCATTGAGGTTTTCATCGTAGTTCCAATAGTAGTTTCAGTCGTTGCGGCCGGCGTGGCGCGGCGCGGAAATGATGGAGGTGAAGCAGGGCGTTGCCCCGGGCGCTCGGAGCCGTGCGTGGTGCCTTCAGAGATTCGCAGCGGGTCGGGGGAAGCGTCGTGGTAGGCGTGGTGATTTGTAGCCGAGTTCCGCCGTGAACCCAAGGGGAGGCGCAGTAACTCTCGATACGGGCATCGAGGGCCGCGGCGCATCCGCCCCGTAGAACCCGCCGCGCGTTACCGCTAGATGCCTTCGTTCCAATGATCAGACTCGATCAGATAAGCAAGCAGTACGGCCGTCAGATTCTGTTCCTGGAGGCCGGGGCTGCCATCCATCGCGGAGAGAAAGTCGGCTTGGTGGGGCCCAACGGCGCCGGCAAATCGACCGTGTTCCGGATGATCACGCGCGAGGAACTGCCCGACGACGGGCAGGTTTCCATCGATCGCGGCGTGACCATCGGCTACTTCAGCCAGGACGTCGGCGAGATGTCGGGACGCTCGGTGGTCGCCGAAGTGATGGACGGCGCCGGCCCTGTCTCGCAGATAGCCGCCGAACTGAGGCACCTCGAAGAAGCCCTGGGCGACCCCGCGCGGGCAGAGGAGATGGAAGCGCTGATCGAACGCTACGGCGACGTACAGTCGCGCTTCGAGGACCTCGGCGGCTATGAACTCGAAGCCCGCGCCCGCGAAGTGCTGGCCGGTCTGGGGTTCTCCGAAGAAATGGCCGACGGTGATGTCGGCCGCCTGTCGGGCGGCTGGAAGATGCGGGTCGGACTCGCGAGAATCCTGCTGATGCGCCCGAGCGCGATGCTGCTCGACGAGCCTTCCAACCACCTCGACCTCGAATCGCTGATCTGGCTCGAAAGTTTCCTGAAAACCTACGACGGCGCGCTGCTGATGACTTCGCACGACCGCGAGTTCCTCAACCGCATCACCGGGCGCATCCTCGAAATCGACGGCGGCGAACTCGTCAATTATTCGGGCAACTACGATTTCTACGAAGCGCAGCGCGAGCAGGGCCAGGCCCAGGCCGAGGCCGCCTACCAACGACAGCAGGCGAAACTGGCGAAGGAGATGCGCTTCATCGAGCGCTTCAAGGCCCAGGCCGCCAAAGCCTCGCAGGTACAGTCGCGAGTCAAGCAACTCGACAAGATAGAAAAGCTCGAGCCGCCCAAGAGACGCAGCACGCTGGTATTCGACTTCCCACCCTACCCTCGCTCCGGCGACGACGTCGTCAGAATCGTGGGACTGCGCAAGAGCTACGGCGACAAAGTCATCTACGACGGGCTCGACCTGACCATTCGCCGCGGTGAGCGCTGGGCGGTGATGGGAGTCAACGGCGCAGGCAAGTCGACGCTCCTGAAACTGGTCGCCGGCGATGCCGAGCCCGACGGCGGATCGGTGACGCTCGGCGCTTCCGTACGGCTCGGGTACTTCGCGCAGCACGCGATGGAAGTGCTGCGACCCGAACGCTCGGTCCTGCAGACTCTTGAAGACGCTTTCCCGCTGGCCGGCGGCGGCGCGTTGCGATCGCTGGCCGGATGCTTCGGATTTCCCGGCGACGACATCGCCAAGCCCTGCCGCATCCTGTCGGGCGGCGAGAAGGCGCGTCTGGTGATCGCACGTCTGCTCTACGACCGGCCGAACTTCCTGGTCTTCGACGAGCCCACCAACCACCTCGACATGGCGACCAAGGAAATGCTGGTGCGCGCACTGTCGGATTACGAGGGAACGATGCTGTTCGTCTCGCACGATCGCCGCTTCCTGGCCGAGCTTTCCACTCGCATTCTCGAACTCGGCCCCGACGGGCCGATCACCTACGGCGGAGGCTACCGCGAATACGTCGCGGCCAGCGGCCACGAAGCGCCGGGGCTGCGCTGAATAATGATGCGTATTCGTCACCTCCCGCTTCGCGGCCGACGACAGACGGCCAGTCATCACCGAGTCGAAGGTGAGATGAACAGTCGCGTGCTGGCCGGTCGCACATTTGCGCACCACCGGGACGCAACCGTGCCCGTGATCCGTCAACGCCGAGCACAGCCGTGCTAGAAAACACCGGCCGCCTGCACCGCCTCTGCGTGTTCTGCGGTTCCAGCAGCGGCGCGCGCGACGAGTACGCCGGCGCCGCGCGGGAACTCGCCGCGGAGTTGGCCGGGCGTGATATCGAATTGGTCTACGGAGGCGGCAACGTCGGCCTGATGGGTGTCCTCGCCGACGCGGCGCTCGGTCACGGTGTTCGTGTCACCGGCATCATTCCGCGCGGGCTGGCCGACCGGGAACTTGCTCACCACGGCATTGACGACCTGCGCGTCGTCGACTCGATGCACACGCGCAAGGCGCTGATGGCGGAGCTTTCCGACGGATTCGTGGCGATGCCTGGAGGCATCGGTACCTTCGAGGAGTTCTTCGAGATCCTGACCTGGAGACAACTGGGACTGCACGCCAAGCCCTGCGGCCTTCTCGATGTCGCCGGTTACTACAGCGAGCTGCTCGCGTTGCTGGACCGTTCGGTCACCGAAGGATTCCTCAAGCCCAAGCATCGCGCAGCGGTATTGGTGGCGACCACGCCGGCGCAACTGCTCGACCGCATGCAGGCGTATCGGCCAGCGCCGGGTACCGCGATCGGGGGCGACATCCGGACCTGACAGCGCCGTCGCCTAGCGGCGAAAACCTATGGAGCCAGACTCCACAACGTCTCGTGCTGGATGGCATCGGATCTGCCGGCGCGCGCCGATGTCGCGGTGGTAAGCAGCTTCCAGGCGCCGTCGTGTTCACGCTGCCACGCAAAGCTGCGCGTTGACGCCGACGGAAACACCCAGCCGTCAACCGAGCCGGTAGCCTGCAACACCGCGGCGCCGCTGCCGGCACTTTCGATGTCACCGCGCACGCGCTCCCACACTTCGTCGGCCTCGTGCCGGACTGCGACTGCGTCCTTGAGCGTGAGGAACGTCTCGTAACGAAGAATCACCGCGGGCTTGGCGTCCATCTGAATGCCGGTCATCCCGAGCACACGCACGCGGCGCCCCGAAGGCAGTGCCAGCAACGCTTCCTCCGGATCGAAAACCGGACGGGCGCCGGACTTGGCCAGCAGATCGTCCTCGCCTATCTCCTTGCCGGCATCCTTGACCGCGGCAAGCACCGCATCGACGAGCACGCGGTGGTACCAGACCCCGGCATCGCTGCGCGCGAAGGCCACGTACTCGTCGAGCTCGTCGAGCGACAGATCGCGATAACGATACAGCAGCGCCGCCAGCACCACCGGTTCGTAGGTCTTTACGACCTCAGGAGACTTGCGCTCGCGACGCACGACGGCTTCAAGCTCCGACTGAGCGAGCCGCTCCGGCGCGGGGATGGACGCGTTTATCAGGCCGGCGGTCGCCAAACCGACTGCCTGCGTGATGTCGAGTGTCGTCTCGACGGCGTCGGTCGCCGCGGCCAGCGCACGAATTCGCGACATGCGTACTTCCGGACCGCCGTCGTCACTGACCTGCGCGTACTTTTCCAGGAACGTATCGCGACGGTCGAGATCGGTGCGCAGGACCGTGGCTTCAACGAACTTGAGTTCGGAGGCCAGAGGCGAGCGCAACCATTCAAGAGTCTTGGCCGCAAGCACCGGATCAGCCGCAGCAGCAGCAGCCAGCCGATCGGAAGCCGGTGCGATCAGTTTCTTTTCGTCGAAGATTTCCAGAAGCGCCGCCTGCAGGGCGCCGCGCTGAAAGTCCGGCACCCGTGTCCAGTGCGGCTCGACCAGACGCCAGGCCTGGGCCGGCACGTTGCGCAGACGCAGTCTCAGCACCGAGCGATCGGCAAAATCGGCGGCGACCACCGAGGCCGGCGACGACGACAACGCGGCCGGCAAAGGTCCGGCGGGCGGCCGCGACGCGGAACAGGCGGCCGCGAGCATCGCTGCAGCGAACATCATCGGAAGAGAGCGTGCGTGAACTTCAAGTAAATGGAGTGTCTTCACCGTGGTACCAACGTGGGACACTAGTCGCCCCCGGCTTGCGTGTCGAGTCAGCATTGCGGCCGGAAGGATCGTCAGTGTCGCTTCTTCGCGCATCCCGCGTCGAACTCAGAGCACCTGCTAAGCGAGAAAACCGACGATGTCGCGCAGCACCAGCCTGGTGATCTCACTGAGCCTCAGAGCCTCGACTTCGTGACGATCGAACCACCCTGCTGCGCCCGCGTCGTCGGCCGCACGCACCTGCCCGCTCAGATACTCGGCCTCGACATCCACGACTACGTAGTGAAACCGTATGCGGCCAGCTTCATCGCGGGTGATGCCGTCGAACACGTGAACGACACGGCCCGCGCGGACCACAACTCCGGTCTCTTCGAGCACTTCACGTTCGGCCGCCTGCGCGAGTGTTTCGCCGAGTTCGACGCTGCCGCCGGGCACCGCCCACTGCGCCGCAGACGGCGGCTTGGCGCGCTCAACCAGCAACACCCGGCCTTCGTGGACCACCACCACGCCGACCGCCACGCGCGGACGTTCGGGATATTCGGTGCCGGAGCTCAATAGCTTTTGGGAAGCCCGAGCACGTGCTCGCAAAGGAAGTTGAGCGCCATCTCCTGCGAAATCGGCGCGATGCGCATCAACCGCGATTCGCGCCAGTAGCGCTCGATGTTGTACTCGCTGGCGTAGCCGAAACCGCCCAGCGTCTGCAGCGCGCGGTCGCAGGCGCGAAAGCCGGCGTCGGCGGCGCGCAGCTTGGCCATGTTGGCGAGCGCACCGGCACTGTCGCCGCGGTCGTAAGCCCACGCGGCCTTCAGCCACAGCAGGTCGGCGGCTTCGAGTTCGGACCACGAATCGGCCAACGGATGCGCGATCGCCTGGTTCTGACCGATGGGACGGCCGAAGACCACGCGTTCACGCGCGTAGCTGGTCGCACAGTCGAGCGCACGGCGGCCGATCCCGACGGCCTCGGCCGCGATCACGATCCGCTCGGGATTGATGCCGTCGAGGAGATGATAGAAGCCGCGCCCCACTTCACCGACGACATCCGCGTCGTCCACCGGAAGTTCGCGCAGGAACACTTCGTTCGAATTGACCGCATTGCGGCCGAGCTTGGCGATCTCGCGGATCTCGCAATAGCTGCGATCCAGATCGGCCAGGAACAGCGTCATGCCGTCCAACGGCTTGGCGCACTGCTCGCGCGGCGTCGTGCGCGCCAGCAACAGGATCTTGTCGGCCTGCTGGGCTTTGGTGTTCCAGGTCTTCTTGCCGCTCACCACCCAGTGATCGCCGTGACGCACGGCGCTGGTGCGGATACGCGAGGTGTCGGTGCCGGCATCGTCTTCGGTGACGCCGAACGAGACGTGGAGTTCGCCGCTGGCGGTCAGCGGCAGGTACTTGCTCTTGAGCGCTTCGGAGCCGTGGTGGATCACCGGTCCCATGCCGAAGATCGACAGGTGCAGCGTTGAAGCCGCGTTCATCGCGCCGCCGCTGGAGGCCACCGCGCGCAGCAACGTGCCCGCCGCCATCACGCCGAGCCCCGCGCCGCCGTATTGCTGAGGCACCAGGATTCCGAGCCACCCTCCGGCGGCGAAAGCGCGGTAGAACTCCCAGGGGAATTCGTGGGCAGTGTCCTTGGCCCGCCAGTAATCGTCACCGAAGGTCGCGGCCAAGCGCTCGGCTTCGACGCGAATGCTTTCGATTTCAGCGGGAAGCGCGAAGTCCATCTGTCATCCGTACCTTGCGCGCAGCGCGAGCGCCGTTGGCGGCGCGGCGTGCCCGACTATGACCGATCGGCGCGGCATCGCCGGCCGCGCCGCGGGCGGCTTCAGCCCACCGAAACGTCGATGCCGCGAGAGGCGAAGGCCGCCGCCAGATCACTGGTCAGGAAGTCCGCGGCCTCGCGGCAGCCTTTGAGCACCGCGTCCATGTGAGCAAGGCCAAGAGCGCGACTGAACGCGTAGCCGTGTTCGCCCGGCGCCAGTTCACTTACCGGCGGCAGAGACTTGGCGATCTCGGCCAGAGGTCCCGGCGGCGGCATCGTGCGAAACAACTCGTGCATGGCTTCGACGTCGTCGCAGAAGTGCATGTGGTCGGAGTTGCCCAGGATCGCGATGCGCTTGTTCACCGACGGCGTGCGTCCGAGCAACTCGTGCATTCCAGGCAGCGGCAGCAAGGTATCCTTGTCGGCGACCAGATAGAGAGTCGGCACCTCACGTCCCCACGCGAAGTCGAGACCCTCGCGCAACAGATCGGCGGGCAGCGGACTGGCGCCGCCGGCCGGAGCCATCGGCAGCGCCGCGCGAATGCGGCGGTCGAGCCCGGTTACCTTGAGCGTGGTCCAGCCGCCGAAGCTGTGGCCGCTCATGCCGATACGCTCGGCATCGATACTGTCGGCACTGATCCCGGCCTCGCCCGCCAGCACGCGATCGAGAACGAACACGACGTCGGCCGGCCGCGCGACGATCAGGTCGTTGATCATCGTCACCACGTCGGGCATTTCGCCGCCGGTCATCAACTGCATCGTCAGCATCGCGACGTCCATCACGGTGTTGCCGGTGTGATCCATCGCCGCCACAACGTAGCCGTGACTGGCCAGATGCGTGCACAGGAATGTCGACTGACGGCGATGACCGCCGAACCCGTGCGAAAAGACGACCAGGGGGAAACGTCCCGGCGCCGCTTCGGCGCCGCGCACGGCATCCTGGGTCTGAGGCGGAAAGCCGGGCAGCAGATCGTAGTGATCCCTGCTGGTCTCGTCGGTATCCTTGCCCCGATAGGCCGAGGTGGCCGGATACCACATCTCGACCGGCAGATACCGCGAACGTGACGCATCAGTGAGATCGACGCTGCGCACGCCGACCGGATGAGAGCCTCTGACGAAGGGATCGTATTGCATAGGGCCCGGACCCTAACCCGAGCCGCTTGCAGAGTGAACGAAGCTAACGCAGGGCGCGGCGGCGCCGGACTGCGGCGGCCAGCCGTTCGAGCACCGGCACCGTGGTCTCCCACGAGATGCACGAATCGGTGATGCTCTGCCCATAGACGAGCGGCTCACCGACCACCAGATCCTGGCGTCCTTCGACCAGATGCGATTCGAGCATCACGCCGCAGACGTACGGAAAGCCGGCTTCGATCTGGACCGACAGTTCCTCCGCCACCTGGCACTGGCGGCGATAGTCCTTGCGGCTGTTGCCGTGACTGCAGTCGATCATCACGCGCTCGGGCAGCGCGGCCGCCCGCAGCTTGGCGACCACGGCCTCGATGCTGGGCACGTCGTAATTCGGCCCCTTTGCCGAGCCTCGCAGGATGACGTGGCAGGCGTCGTTGCCCTTGGTCGAAACGATGGCCGACAGTCCCTGCTTGGAAACCGACAAGAAGTGATGCGGATCCCGCGCCGCGCGAATCGCGTCGATGCAGATCTGCGTGTTGCCGTCGGTGCCGTTCTTGAATCCGACCGGCACCGAAAGGCCCGAGGCCAACTCGCGGTGGACCTGGCTCTCGGTGGTGCGCGCGCCGATGGCCCCCCACGAAATGAGATCGGCGATGAACTGGGGGCTGATGGTATCGAGGAACTCCGATCCTACCGGCAGCCCCAGGTTGCCGAGATCGAGAAGAAGACGTCTGGCCTTGCGCAGGCCGCGGTTGATGTTGAAGCTGCCGTCGAGGTCGGGATCGTTGATGAGGCCCTTCCACCCCACCGTCGTGCGCGGCTTCTCGAAGTAGACCCGCATCACGATGCACAGTTCGCCGGCCAGAGCGGCCCGATACGGCAGCAGCAGACGAGCGTACTCGAGCGCAGCTTCGGGGTCGTGGATCGAACAGGGACCGACGACCACCAGGAGGCGATCGTCGTCGCCGCAGACGATGCGCGTGGCTTGCTCGCGGCCCTCGGCCACGGCCATCGACGCCTGCTCGGACAGCGGCAATTCTTCAGTCAGGATTGCGGGGGGAATGAGCGGGCGAAGGCCCGCGATACGAAGGTCGTCGGTTTGATGCAGCATCGAGATTGTACGCGCCGTAGCTCCGCCGAAGTGGCTGCGGAACCGCTTCCAGCCGGGAACAGCCCGAAGGCTCTTCCCGGCCGGAAGCTGTGGGCAAAGGATTCAGGCTCAGACCTGGTCCTTGACGGCCTTGAGCGGACGCACGCGCACACCGCGTGAAGCCGGCTTGGCCTTGATCATGATCTCTTCGCCAGTGAAGGGGTTGATCCCCTTGCGGGCCTTACGGGCAGGCTTGTTCACGGTGGTGAACTTCGCCACGCCGGGAAGTGTGAACTTGCCGACACCCTTGGGCTTGAGGTGACGGATTATGTGATCCGAGAGCGATTCCACGACGCTCGCCACCTGTCTCTTGGAAAGTCCGGTTGCTTCCGCGATCGAGCCCATCAACTGGCTCTTGGTCTGCGCGGCTGTGATCGGTCCTGCTTTTTTTGCCATGCCTCCTACTCCTTCATCCTTCCAACGGGCCCTCGCCCGCGTATTATCGCGGAAGTATAAGTAAACTCCTTCCGCGAGGCGAGCATCTTGCAGCGAAAAAAAGCCTGTAGTCAACGCGGAGGGCTGTGCAAACCGCTATTTTTTGCCTATGAGCGGACCCGACGCTGGGTTCCGGGACCGCGCAGCGTCAATCGCGGAGGTCTGCGAGTGCGTGAATCACTCGTCATCTTCGTTCCAGACGAAGTCTTCGCGGCGTTTTGCGCGTCGTGAAGAGCCTCGCGTCTCGGCAATTGCGACGGGCCCCTTGCCTCGTATCACGCGGCCGCCGTCGCGGTTCGCGTGCCCCGCTGCGTCGGCGCGGCCCGGCAGGCGCCGCGCCAGCAAGGCCGCCAGATGCCCGCGATATGCGGCGTAACTTCCCATCGCCAGTGCACCGAAACGTAACAGACTCCAGCGCAGCCAGTCACTGGCCAGACCAACCACAGCCAGATCGTCGTGAGCCGCAGCAGCGGTAACGGCTCTCTCGATCGACACCAGTTCGGCGGCCGATGCCCACAGCACTCCGAAGGCCGCGACGGTCGCCAGCGTCAGCCACCAGCGCCGGGCCCCGGCAATGGTGAGGTCCGACAGCCACGCCAGCAGCGTCCCCAGCGCAAGAAACGCCGCCAGCGGAACGAAGAACCGCTCGGGCTCGGGACGCACCGCCAGGTCAGCCCAGGCCCGTACCGAAAGCGGCGGCGACGAAGTCCACAGCGGCGCAATCACCAGCGCATCCAGCACGGCCGCACCAAGGCCGACCCAGAACGCCGCCGCACTCATCGCACCCCAAAGCCGGGACCACACGCTTGAAACCTTGCCCATCACAACCCCTGCATTCGCGATGGCCGAGCCGCGGCGCCGGCGCCGCGCGGCCCGCCATTGTCGCGCCGCGGGCGCTGCGCTATCAAGACGGCACCATGCAACAGACCGAAACACTCATACCTGAAACTCCGACCTTCGAGACCATCCGCGTTCGCGTCGATGGACCGCTCGGGCGCCTCACGCTGGCGCGGCCCGAACGGCTTAACGCGATGGGCGCGCTGATGTTGCAGGAACTGGCGCGGGCAGCGCGCTGGTTCGATGAGCACCGCGAATTGCGCGTCGTCATCGTCAGCGGCGACGGACGCGCTTTTTCCGCCGGTGCCGACCTGCGCGACCCGCCGGTGATGCCGGGCCTGCCGGGTTCCGGTAATCCGTGGATCTACCGCCGTGAAGTCGGGCAGTACGGGCTTCGCATGGCCGACGCGATCGAACAGATGCGCGCCGTCACCATCGCCCAGGTTCACGGGCACGCAGTCGGCGGCGGTGTCGTGCTGATGGCCGCCTGCGATCTTCGCGTGGTCGCCGAGGACACGGTGATGTTCATTCCCGAGGTCGACATCGGCATCCCGCTGGCATGGGGCGGCATCCCGCGGCTGGTGCGCGAGATCGGTCCGGCGATGACCAAGGAACTGGTGCTGACCTGCCGGCGCTTCAGCGCGGCCGAAGCCAAGTCCCTGGGCTTCGTCAATCGCGTGGTAGCGGCCGATCAAGTGGCCTCCACCACCGAAGCGCTGGCCGCCGAACTGGTCGCCAAGCCCTCGGTGCCGGTTGTCATCACCAAGGAACACGTAGTGGCGATCACTCGCGCGATGAGCGTCGGAACCACGAGTTTTGCCGATGGAGACGGGTTGCTCGGCGCGGTGTGCGATCCGGAATACTTCGAAGCTGCACGCCGGTACATGGACAGCCGCTTGAACAGAGGTCCGGCGCGCGACGAGTGAGCGCGTCGCGACGCCGACGCGGCTGCGCGACGCTAGCGTTCGCTCTCGGCTGCGTCCGGCTCTGAAGCGGCAGGTCTCGAAAGCTTTTCGGGCTTGTCGGCTTTGGGCGCCTTGGGCTTCACGCCGGCCTTCTTGCCCGCGCCGGGTGCAGCCTTGGCTTGACCGGCTTCGCCGCGCCCGGCCCCTTGCTTTTTCTCTCCCTTGCGCGGCGGAACACCGGCTTCCTTGCGATGGTAGTAAGCGCGCAGCGCGGCCGGGACCTTGGCTGGCGCAATCTCCACGAACCCTGAGTCGGCGCGAGTCGAGTCGAGCCACTTCAAGTCACGGCGTTCGAAGAACAAACCGTTGTGGAAAAACATGTCGTCCTTGTCGGCGACACGGAACAAGGCGAGATCGGCGTCGTACTCCATCACAACACCAGAGGGCACACTGACTCGCGCTCCATCATCGGGCGGCCTGGCCTTGCGCAGCAGCAGTTGCGGAAGCCCTTTTGTCTGGGACAACTCCCACGGGCCGTCCTGCTGCCTGGAAGCCAGCCAGACACCGTTCAGGTAACGCAGGAAGCGCCCCTCGAAGACATACACCTCGGGCCGGCCGGCGACGGCGAACACTCTCAGACCCGGCTCGTAGACCAGCACGAGTCCCGAAGGCAGGGTCACGCGCACGCGCTCTTTGGGAACCGGGAAGGCCCCTCGCAACGACACCGGCACCGACGTCGACGGGATCAACTCCCAAGGCCCGGCCAGAGCGGCCGCGCCGAGCCACACGCCGTCGATGGAGCGACAGAAGCTATCGCCCGACCAATAGGTACGCGGGTGCCCGGGCACCGCATACGCACCAAAAACACGGTCGAAGATCACGTCGCTGCCGTCGGAGGCCTTGGCGCGGTAACCGTTCGCGGGGACTTGCGGTTCCTCGGCCGCCGCGGCGCGAAGCGGAACAAGGAAGGAAAGGACAAGCAGTAATGGGATCGTCGCCGCCGCGGCGCGACGCCGCAGCAGAGACCCCCCCGCGTCGGCGGCGCAACGCGAAACCGGGCCCCTGGGGCCCGGTCTTACGCAATTTGCTCGAGAGTTCAGTAGCGAACCTTGTCGATCGCCTTACCCGGCACGGCGGGAACCGTGGCCGGCTTCGCACCGGCATTGCCGCCGCCGGCGGGCGCAGCCGCCGCGTCGTGCTCGACGGGGTGGTACTCGGCCGCAGAGGGCGCAGCCGCCGCGTGCGGACAGCCCGGCTTGTTGTGACAACAAGGGCGCGGCCCGGCTTCACTGGTCGTCGCTTCGGCAGCCGCCGGTTCGGCAGCATCGCTCACCGAGGACGGCGTCTCTGCAACTTCGTCAGAACCGAACTCCTCTCTATGAGCGGCCGCCAGCAGCACGGCGTTGGTGGCCCAGTGCTGCTCGTACCAGGCACCATAGGGCGACGGCCCTCCGGTAGGACCGGCCACCAGCGGGTACACCTCCGGAAGCGAACAGCCGGCCCCAACCAGGCCGAGTAAAATTATACCTACCCCGAGGGTCAATCGTCGCATCGCGCGCTCTCCTTCGCGGCCTCGACTCAAATCGAAGGCCCGCACGGAATTACTTCTCTGAACTTGTGGGCGACGCAAGTCGGTCGCGCCGTAGTAACCGCAAAGCCAACCCGGATAATGCTTGCAGCATTCTAGAGGAGGATCGCCATGTCGGTAAGGGCAGAGTTGAAAGAAGGTGTCTATACGGTGATCCTTTCGCGTCCCGAAAGACGCAACGCCGTCGACCGCGACACGGCCGCAGGTCTGGCGGCGGCGTTTCGCGACTTCGAGGCGAACCCGGACGCATCGGTGGCCGTCCTCTACGGCGAGGGCGGCAACTTCTGCGCCGGCGCCGATCTGAAGGCCGCGGCCCAGGGCAACGGTAACGTCGTGACGCCGCAGGGCGACGGTCCGATGGGCCCGACGCGGCTGCGTCTGTCCAAACCGGTGATCGCGGCCGTGGCCGGATACGCGGTGGCCGGCGGCCTCGAACTGGCAATCTGGTGCGACCTCAGAGTGGCGGAAAAAAGCGCCGTGTTCGGCGTGTTCTGCCGACGCTGGGGGGTGCCGCTGATCGACGGAGGTACCGTGCGCCTGCCGCGTCTGATCGGCCACGGCCGCGCCCTCGACCTGATCCTGACCGGAAGGCCGGTCGGAGCCGACGAGGCGTCGAGAATCGGGCTGGTCGACCGCGTGGTCGAGGACGGCCGCGCGCGCGAAGAAGCCGAAGCGCTGGCACGCACGATCGCGGCATTTCCGCAGCACTGCCTGCGCGCCGACCGGGCCTCGGCATCTGACCAGTGGACTCTGCCCGAGCAGGCCGCGATGCGGAACGAGCTGTACGGCGGCCGCGAAGTGATCCTCAGCGGCGAAACGGCGGCCGGAGCCTCACGCTTCGCCGACGGCGCCGGCCGTCACGGCAAGTTCGACTGACAACCGCCGCGACGAACCGGAACTAACCGCTCTGCTGCGGCAGTTGTCGTCGGAGTCACCGTGCCACGGGTGTGGCTGACAAGGGGGATGTTGCTATGTGGGGGCTACTTGGAGGAACGACAATGCAGGCTTCTCGATTAGTAACGGCAGGCTTTCTTCTCACACTTACGTGCGGCTGTCCGGTTGCGTCTTCAGCATCCCAGGTTCGACCGCCGACAAGGCTCACCGTGCCAACGGACGTGGCCACGATCCGGGAAGCGGTCGGTCTGATCGCTGACGGCGATCGCGACGAAGATCAGCCGGAGGACGACGACGCCCGTTGCGCTCGGATTTGGCGGGCGGCGTCTCGTGCTCGGCATCGGCAAGCCCCCACCCCTCTCAACCCGCCGCTATCGCTTACTACCGCACGTCATGCCTTGGGAGGCTCGTGCAGGCCGCACTCGCGCGTGAGACCGAAGAAACGGGTTTCTTCTTCGGTCACCCCATCGACGAGACGGTGCGAGGTGTGGGTATCGCCGATGGAAATGTAGCCCTGCTCCCAGAGCGGGTGGTACGGCAGGTCGTGATCCCACATGTAGTCGAAGACCTTCTTGTCGTTCCAATCGACGATGGGATGGACCTTGAGGTATCCGTTCTGGATACCGAGAACGTCCAGGCGGCGGCGCGTCGAGGCCTGCGAGCGCCGCAGACCGACGATCCAGCCCTTGGCCCCGAGGTCGTCGAGGGCGCACTGCATCGGCTCGGTCTTGTTCATGCGGTTGTAGCGCTCGATGCCCTCGAGTCCCTGCTCCCACAGCCTGCCGTAGCGCGCTTCCTGCCAGGCCGGCGAGATCGCGGCGCGGTAGATCTTCAGATTGAGCTTCAGCTTCTCGGTCAATTCATCGATGAAGAGATAGGTCTGCGAAAACAGATAGCCGGTGTCGAGCACCACTACCGGGATGTCGGGCCTCAGCTTCGTACACAGGTGAAGACACACTGCAGCCTGGGCGCCGAAGCTCGAAGAGAGCACGATATTGGCGCCGAGGGTGTCCAGAGACCAGGACAATCTCTCTTCGGCGGTCTTGTACTCGAGTTCGGCGTTGAGCGTTTCGAGGTCCAGTGAATCGACGTCCGCGAAGCGCGAGACAGCGGAAGAGGCGGCTGGTTGACTCATAACCCGGCACGATGGGGCGGGATCGGCGGAAAATCAACGGTGCCATTCCAGGCAGTTTCGGGACTCTTCAGCGCTTGCCCGTGCCGCGACCGGTCCTGTCGGGCCTGGCCGCGTCGATGAATTCGGCTTCGACCAGCGGCGCATCGTCCCTGATGCCTTCGCAGTCCAGAGCGGCGCGGCGCCAACTCTCCGCCGAAGCCAGCACCGCCGGCCACCACGGAAAGCTCACGCACTGCGATGGGCGCAGATCGTAGACACGGCAAAGTTTTCCTTGCAGGAACACGCAGTCGCCGCCGGCGCCGTCGAGAAGGGCCAGGCGCGTCCCCACCCTTCTCAGATAGCGGCGGCCGAAGTCGTCGAGGCCGAGCGACAGATGCTTTGCCAGCAGCACCGCTTCACTGGTGCTCACCCAGACGTAGCCCTGAGCGCCGGTGCAACAGCGGCCGCAGGAAGTACAGCCAAAGCGAAGCCCCTGCTGATACCAGGAACGCTCAGCCTGGACGCCGCCGCTGTCTGTAACGACCGCGTCACGCGCACCGCCCGCAAGGTCTGAAAAATGCGCCGCCAGCGCCGCGCTGCTCTTGTCGGGTTGCTCCGCCATCGACACGAATGTGCCCGCTCGCCGATCCGACGCAAGGCCCGCGTTCGTTCAGGGCTTGTCTTACATCCGGCGCGACCGCCATAAAGGGCCACGGAGGAAACGATGACAACCCCACTTTACAGCCTGATGGGCTTCGTCTTCTGGACGGCACTGCTGGTTCTGTTGATCGGCGTCATCCGCGTGGGCCAGGTGGTCACGGGCAAGGCGGCTGTCAACAGCTTCCCTTCGGGGCAGCCCCACGGCAGCGACTTCTACTGGCGCCTCAGCCGCGCGCACATGAATTGCCTGGAAAACCTGCCGTTGTTCGCCGCGGTGGTGCTTACCGGCCACGTCTCGGGCCTTACCGCTCCGCTGTTCGGCACCCTCGCCGCCACCTACGCTTTCGCGCGCGTAGGGCAGACCCTGGCGCACGTATCTTCGGCCGGCGTCGCGGCGGTCAACGTGCGCTTCACGTTCTTCAGCGTGCAGATGGTCTGCCTTGTCTGGATGGCACTGATGGTCGTGGGGCGTTAGCCGCGATCACCGGCAAATCGAGGCTCCGCCAGAGGTACCAGCAACCGACCGTGC
Organism: uncultured bacterium; assembly: GCA_903893315.1. GTDB lineage: Bacteria > Desulfobacterota > Binatia > UBA1149 > CAITLU01 > CAITLU01. Next base: position 32,881 of record CAITLU010000018.1, on the reverse strand, counting down.
GCCACGGACGCCAGGCCCGCGCCAGTTTGCGCATCCGCTCGGCGCCGGGTCTGTCGCGCATCCGGTAGACGTTGCGGAAGCCGTTCTGGATTCCCAGGTCGTCGACCGGCAGCACGTCGCCGCGCAGCAGCACGAACATCAGGAACATCTCGGCGGTCCAGCGTCCGATGCCGCGCACGCGCGTGAGTTCGGCGATCACGGCTTCGTCGTCGAGAGCGGAAAGGCGTTGCAGGTTCACGTCGCCGCTCACCACGCGCTCGGTGAGATCGCGGACCGAGGAAACCTTCTGGCGAGAAAGGCCGGCGCCGCGAAGCACCGTATCGTCGACCGCGCCAATCGTGGCGGCGGCGACGCGCCCACCGGCCGCGGCCTGCAGCCGTGCGTAGATGGTACGCGCCGCGGCGGTCGAGACCTGTTGCCCGACGACGGACCTCACCAACGCAGCGTAGCGACCGCGACGCACGGCAATCGTGCACGGGCCAACCGCATCGATCAGCGCTCCCATGCGCGCATCGGCAGCGGTGATGTGACGCGCGGCAACATCCAGCGATCTGACCAGACTCACCGGCGAATTGGCCGCCACACACTTCGAAGCGGGTTCGCGTATCACCGGAACAGGAACAGAAATCGCACCAGTTCCAGCCGGCTGCGGTCGACCTGAATGTCGCCACGCACGAACGCCGCCGTCGCGTTGCGCTTGCGCGAGAGGATTTCCTTCCACACCAGCGAATCAACCGTGACCAGCATGTCGTAGTGCTCGGGCAGCCGCGGCTGAAGTTCGGCTATGCTGTTGCGGACCCACACACCCCACTCCTCGCCGACATCGGGGAAGCGGAATCCGACCGTGATCGCGCGGCCCTGTGCCTTGTCCGGACGCAGGTGCACGCACAGTGCGCGCATGAACGCTTCGACCGGAAGCGCGCGCAGCAGTTCGACCGGCGCCTTGGCGGGATCCGGCGCCGCCATCTCGATCTTCCCCTCTGACTCCAGAGCCGCGCTCAGGTAGTAGTTGCGGCCGTTGGCGCTGGGTTCGGCCGCGGCCAGCATCCGCAGCGCTGCGGCGCGGGTTTGCGCCGCCACGTCGGTGAACTCGTCGAGCGCCAGCACGTTGTCTGAAAGTTCCAATGCCCAACGCGCATCGCCTTTGTCGAGCGCTGCGCGAGCCGCATCACGCAGCTTCTCCGACCCGCCGGCCAGCGCAGCCATGCGGCGCGCGGTCTGACGGCTGGTCATCGTCGGCAACTCGGCTGCGTTGCCGCCGAACCAACCGACGTAACCATCGAAAATTCCGCGCACCGACCAATCGACGCGTCCGTAGTGCTCGGCAAGATAGGGCCTGTCGGCAAGCGACGGCGGCAGATGCACCTGCGCGGCGATGTCCTGCGCTGACAATCCTTCGTTCATCAACATGACGGTGCGATCGTGCACGTACTGTATCGCGTCGCGATAGTCGGTCAGCACTCGTGCGACGTCGTCTTCACCCGTGATCGGCAGCGTGTGGCTCGGCACCAGGAAGGCAGGATGCAGAGCACGCATCTTGTCGAGACTCGCCACCCACTGAAGCACGTCGCGGTGAGCGCTGCCGCGAATGGTGTAGAGGTTGGGAAACGAATGGTAGTAATTGTCGCCGGCAAGCAGCAGTCGCTTCTCCGGCAACCACACGAAGATCTGATCGGGCGTCTCGCCCGCAGCGTGCACCAGCACCAGGTGCAGACCCGCAACGTCGATCTCGGTCTGCTCGCCGTCGAAGGTGCGAGTGGGCATCAGCGGCGCCAGAGTAGCGTTGCCGTCGGAGAGCAGCCGCGGGCCGATCCCGCAATTGAGACTCTCCGCCTGCGGCAACGCGGTTCCGAACTGACGCATGCTGCGCTTGAAGAGGACGGGCCGCAGCGCACCGGCCATCTTCTCCAGTTCGGCCGCGAAGGTAGCGTGGGCGATCACCTCCGGATGGTCGCTGCCGGCCAGCACGCCGGCTCCGAAGATGTGGTCGGCGTGGCTGTGGGTGAGGATGATGGCCCGCACGGGCTTGTCGCTGATCTTGCGGAAGGCCTCGCGCACCGGGCGCGCGGCTTCGGCACTCTCCATCGCGTCGACGATGACTACGCCGTCGCTGCCCTCCAGCATGATCGAGTTGGCCAGGCCGAAACCGACGGCAACGTGGACGCCCGGCGTGACTTCGATCACCCCACGCGGGAACTCGGTGCCTGCGGCCGCGAGCCCGGCATCGGATTCGCCGACCGGGACTTCCGCCTTCGAACAGCCCATCGCAAGGCACAACACGAGAACCGGCAAGGCAAAACCCGAGCCGCAAGCGAATCTGACAATGTTGCGCAGATGAAACATCAGGAGCGGCATCGTGCCCGAGTGGCACAGGCCGTGCCACCCGATTCGGTTCGTCGTCTTCGAGTCGGCTTCACAGCGTGGCAAGCGTCGCGCTGTCGAGCGCGGTGTAAGCCCCGGTGGAAGGATCCAGCCACAGCACCATTCCTTCCTCGAGTTCTTCGGCGGGAATGCCCCGGCGGCGAAGCGGGCCTTTCAATACGCGATAGCCCGGTGTCCTTGGAAGCTCTTCGAGCACCCGGATGATCACCGGCCGGCTCCTCGCCGGCAACTCGGCGACCTTGCGCGCGAGTTCAGCGATATCCAGTCCGGCACCCGGGCGAAGAACCAGAGCCGCTGCAGGCACGTCAACCGACGGCGAGAGTTCCAGCGCATAGGCAGCGGCTTCGCTGACCGCGTCGAGTTCCCAGAGCGCCTCTTCTATAGGCCGCGACGCGAAGGTCCCGCGGACGGTACGAATCATGTCGGCCACGCGGTCGACGAGCCAGTAATCGCCTTCTTCATCGACGCGGCAGATGCTCCCGGTCACGTGCCAGGCGTCTCCGGATGCGAAGACGTTGCGCATCGGCCGCCCCTCCAATCCGCCCCGCTCGTGCTCGACGCGTGCGAGCAGCATTCCCGAAGCACCCTTGGCGGCTCTCCACACGTAGCCCGAATCGTCGAGCACCGGACAATCCGCTTCGACATCCCAGGCAGCCAGGCAAACCTCGGCGCTGCCTGGAATCGGCCGGCCAAGCGCACCCACTTTGCGGCCGGAGACGTTGGCCAGAATCGCGCTGCCTTCGGTCGAAGCGTAGAACTCCAGAACGTTGGTCGGCTCGAAGCGCTCGAGCAGACGACGCCAAAGCGGCGACGGCATGCCGCTGCCGGCGAACATCCGCACCGAATGGTTGTGTTCGCTCGAACGGCGCGGCGCATCGATCAATTCGCGCAGCACCGCTCCTGTGTAGAAGACCACCGTCGCGCCGTAGCGCCGTACATCTTCCCAGAAAGTCTCCGCGCCAAAACCGTGAGCCAGAGCCACGCGCGCGCCGGCAGCCAACGCCGCGCTCATCGACACCAGCAGACCGGTGGGATGCTGAATCGGCGTCCACCCGTACACCGTGTCGCTCGAAGTCATCGCCACCGCAGATGCAGTGCCCAGAGCCGACAGAGCCCAGCGCCGATTGGTAATCCGATTGGCATGCAGTGCGGCGCCGTGTCCCGAGAAGAACACGAACGCAACGTCTTCGGCCTTGCCCGGCGACGGCTGATACCACTGCGGCACCGCGACGAGATCGGGATCGATGGCCTCCATGTCGTTGGCGCCGGCGGGCAACTTACGCGCGGGATTGCCGACTCCGCCGAGTACGTGAACGCGGCCGTCGAAAGCCGCCAGCGCCGCTGCCGCGTGGTTCGGATCCGAAACCAGGTGATCGACCTCGGCCAGGGCAATTTCCTGAGGAAGCTGATCGTCGCCGCGCAGCATCACCGACACGCCGCCGAGCCGGTTGACCGCTGCCACCAGCGCCAGCGCCGAGGGACGGCTGTTCATCAAGACGCCGACGTTGTCGCCGGCGCGCACGCCGAGAGAAAGAAGTCCGCGCACAATTGCGTCGACGCGCCGATCGGCATCGGCATAAGTGTGGGCGCGCCCTTCGTAGAGAAAAAACGTGCTGGTCGGCGAGGCGGCAGCCTGCTCGGCAAGCGTCAGCGCGAGCCCGACTCTGGTACCGCGGCGCAAACCTTCGAGTCGCGCCAGACGCGGAACCTGACTGGCCACGTTGGTGCCTAACGTCCAGACCGCTTCGGCGCTGCTGCCGACGATGTCGGCGAGCAGACGCAGAGCATCGCGTCCAAGAGATCCGGCGGCGGACAGCAGAGTCGACAATTCCTCCGGCTCGGCGACGGCTCCCTTCGATGTGGATTCGGCTGCGCCTTTGGCTTTGCCGGCGCCGGCGTGGCTCCGCGACGGATGCGCTTCGGAAGCCTTTGAGCCGAGCGTAACGACGCGCGCCGGCTTCTTGCCGGTGCCTTCGCGCCAGTGAATCCATCCAGCCACCGTCGGCCACGTCTCACGCACCGCAAGCGAGCCGACCACCAAGCCCATGTGGCCGGCACGCAGCGAGGTTTCGTAAAGACTCGCGTGCAGCGCGGCATCAGCCACAGACCGCACGGTGTGTGCACGCGCGATGTCGTCATTCTCTCCGACGAAAACCAGAGTCGGACAGGTCATGTCGGCAAGCGTTACCGTGCGTCCCTCGACCACGAAACCACCCGAGAAAAGGCGGTTGCCCATCACCATCTGTTCCAGGAATTCGCTGAACGCGGGGCCCGGCCACGCCACCCAGCCCTCATCCGAAAGAAAGCGGCGCTGTCCTTCCCGGCGCATCAGCGCATCGCGGTCGTGCAGACTGCCGAGGAACTCGAGCTGGTGGCGCAGTTCCTTGGTGGGACTGAGCATCTTGAAGGCGTTGCGGCTGAGCCACGCCGGCACCGCCCCGCTCGGCAATCCCGCCGTCACCAGACGCGCTATCGGCTTGACCAGACCCAGCACCAGGTCGTCGGGCACCCCCGGCAATATGCCGTCGTGCACGTTGACCGGAGATCCAAAGGTGATGACGGAAGCCAGTCCACGCGAGCAGCGATAGGCCGCAACCAGATAGGCGAAGATGCCGCCTTGCGAGTAGCCGGCAAGGTGGACGTCGCGTCCGGTTTCGCGAATCACGTAATCGACGGCCTCGCTGACGGCGACGATGTGATCCGTCAGCGTTCGCTCCAGACCACCTTCCTGACGCTCGGGCGCACCGAAATCGACCACCCACGGATTGACGCCCGACCCTGCCAGAACCGACACGGCGCTGATTTCCGGCGCAACGTCGTAGACGTCGGCGGTCAGCATCAGCGGCGGGATCAGCACGATGCTTGGGCGCGCACCCGCCGAGTCTGGCTGCGGCGCGTGCGCGACGTCGCCAGCGGCCGCTGCGCCGACATCGCCGTCAGCCGCCAGACCATAGCGGCGCAGACGGAAGTTGGCCTCGTTCATCGCGAGTTCGTAAGGCGTGTGCGCGACGCGCTCTCGGCGTCCGAGTTGCGCGATTTCCACCGCGTTGCGCAGCGCCGCGACCAAACGTGCGGGCAGATCGAGAACGTCGGGCCTGGAAGCTTTTTCGGACATCTGGCGCAGTTCTCCTTCCGCTCAAGCTACGCGGGACTCTAGCACCGTCGTGGCACCGTCAGCACGCCGTCCCCCACTTGAACGCCGCGTGACCACGACAATTGAACACGTCGTCATCCGCTGCCGCACCGCAGACGCGCGCGGCCGACACGAAACCGCTCGGTGGCTTAAGAACGGGACTCGCTCATCCGTTGAGAAAAGTGCCAACCTGACGGCTGAGCCAATCGGCCCACGCATCAACGCCCTGCCCGGTCTTGGAGGAAATCTCGAAAATCTCGATGCGCGGGTTGAGCTTCAAGGCCCGCTCGCGGACCACCGAGACGTTGAAATCCGAGAAGCCGAGATAGTCGATCTTGTTGATCAGCAGCACGTCGCTGACACTGAACATCAGCGGATACTTGAGCGGTTTGTCGTCGCCTTCGGGCACACTCAGGATCATCACGCTGCGGATCGCGCCGGTGTCGAACTCGGCGGGGCACACGAGGTTGCCGACATTCTCGATGATCACGACGTCGAGAGCGGCAAGATCCATGGCATCAAGTCCCTGCACGACCATCGAGGCATCGAGGTGACAGAAACCGCCGGTACGCAGTTGCACCGCAGGGATTCCCCGCGCGGCGATCAGTTCGGCGTCCACCTTGGAGTCGATGTCAGCCTCGAGCACGCCGAAACGGTAGCGCCCGCGAAGTTCCTCGATGGTGCGCAGGATGGTGGTGGTCTTGCCCGAACCGGGCGAGGACATCAGATTCAGCAAGAAGGTCTTGCTCCTGGCCATGCGGTCGCGCAGCCCCTGGGCCACGCGGACATTGTCGGCCTGGATGTCTTCCTTAACATCGATCAATCTGACTTCGTCGCTCACAAGACCTCCATATTCTCGATGAAGTAACCGCGGCCCGACACCAGTTCGACCTTCGAGCCCGCACACGTCGGGCAGACTGCCGCGCCGAGCTGATCCTTTCCGATCTGGAAAGAAAGGTCGCATGCCGGGCAGCGAAGGACGATCGGAACGCGCACGATGGCCAGTTCCGCTTCCTGCGCGAGCGTGCCGCGACTCAGATAATTGAAGTAGTGCTGGATCCATTCGTCGACGAGATCAGAAAGCTCGCCGACTCGCAGGTGGATGCGGACGACCTTGCTGACGTCGTGCTGCCCGGCGTGGCGGAGTACGACGTTGAGGATACTCTCGGTGATTTGCAGTTCGTGCATGCGTTGCCGCCGTCTCGCCTCGCCGGAACGCTTCGCGCGCCGGATCCGGATCGAGCCGAAGTGCTTTTGCCGAATAAATCCCCAGCGTCAAACCGCCCGCCCCGCGACGGCCGCCACGCGGGGCGCAGCCCACGACCGGGCCGCCTGGCTAAGACGAGCCACTGGGCAAGCGCGGTCTTTCCCACACCCGGAAAGCAATGATATCCGGGCACGTGCTTCGCCAGCCAAAGCGTCCGACATCGGCCCCGGCTTCGGCCGCTGCGCGCGGTGCCGCGCGCCACGACCGTGCGGCGATGCAGATCGCGTGCGTACTGCTATCGGTCGCGTTCGCGGCGTCCTTCGAATGGGAGCACTACTTCTCCGAACTGGGCCTCGCGCAGCAGGGCTTCGCCACTCGCGCCGCCGTCGCGTGGCTGCTGATTGCCAAGACGATGTTCTGCATGCTCCCGGCCCTGCTGTTGGGCTTCGCAGCGGCCGCGCTCGGATGGAGACGCGCCTCCACGGCCGTATTCATGGCCGGTGCCGCTGCGGTCTGCTTCTGGTTCCTGGTCGATCTGCGCGTACTGGCCTACACCGGCAATCACGTATCGCACTACCTGCGGTTCGCCGGCTGGAGCAACTTCAGCGAGTGGGGCGGCGGACTCGGTCCCTCTTTCCGCGACGGAGGAATGCTGCTCGGCGCAATGATGCTGGCGTCGAGCGCCTCTCTTTTCGTGAGCCGCCGCTTCGTCGCCTTCGCGGCGCCGACCCGAAGCCGCGTCATCAAGCGGTTTTCGCTTTTCGCTTACGCGCTCGTCCTTGCTGCCGCTGTCGCGCTGCATCGATCTGCGCTGACACCGCTCGAAGCGGCGGCGCTGGACGTCAGCATGCCGATCGCGCTCGCTCCCGCGGTCGGCGCCGCCGACCAGGGTGCGCTCGCCGCGTTCAGCGCCGAACTCAACACGCAACTGGCAGCCCCTCTCGCCGCAGCCTATCCGCGGCTTTGGGAGCCCGTTGCCACCGATCGCGACACGCTACTGCCGGCGGGATCGCATCCGAGCGTGCTGGTGCTGGTACTCGAAAGTTTTCGTTCCCTCTCGTTCACGTCCGAGCTGATGCCGCGCCTGGATGCGCTGTCGCGGCGCGGCCTGCGGCTGGAAAGACATTTTTCGGCTTCCAACTGCTCGCATTACGGGCTTTTTTCGCTGCTGTACGGCCGCGTTCCATTCGCCTACATGCAGTCGATTCGCGAACCTCCACAACTGCCGGCGACGTTGCGCGCATCGGGCTACCGGACCACTTACACGTCGAGCATGGATCACCGCGGGTGGGCGTCGATGGACAAGTTCATCAACCGCGGGACCTTCGACGCGATGACGTTGTTCGCCGGCAGCGGAGCCGCCGCCGAATGGCCGGATCACGATCGCGAGACGCTCGCACACGTCCACGACCTTCTCGCCACCGGCCCCGTGCCGCCGCGTTTCATCTTCGCCTTCCTCGCGTCAACCCATTATCCGTACATGTATCCTGCACAGTACGAGCGTCATCTGCCCGTGAAGATGCTGTCCCCGGAAATTTCGCCGGTGCTCCCGCTCAAAGACCGCCAGGCCGCGCCGCAGATGGATTCGATCTTCCGGGTGGATATGGCCTCGGGCCGCACGGGTCTCCTCAATCGCTACAAGAACGCCGTCGGCTTCCTCGACGACCGGATCGCCGATCTCATCGAATCGATCGACCTGACACGCACGGTAGTCATCGTAACCGGTGACCACGGGGAATCGCTGTGGGACGACGGGACCCTCGCTCACTCCTCGCTTCCGTCGGAGATCGAAACACGGGTGCCGTTCTTCATGGTCGGCGCGGGCGTACCGGTGCGCTCGGTAGCGGTGCCCACTTCCCACGTCGACGTGTTGCCGACGCTGCTGCACGTACTGGCAGGAAGTCCGGTACCGGTGCGCGGACTTCACGGCCGCGATCTGACCGACGCCGGCTTCACGGGCGATCACGTCGTGCTCACCGGGTTCGAAAATGAATCGGAACACTCGCGGTCGATGGTGATGGTAGGTCCGGTGGGGCGGCTCAGCCTGCGCCTTCCGCACGACGACCAGATCATCGAAGTGAGAGGCTCGGTGGACGCACGCGGCACCTTGATCGACGCGCCGCCGCCGGACTCGCAGGTGGCGCTCTGGGCCGCGCGCATCCAGTCGTCACTCGCGACCTTCGCCGGCAACACGGGCGGCTAAGATCACCTGGTCAGGCGCGCAAGGTCACTACCGGACTTGCCGGCCGCAGCCGGCCGCTTCGGGCCCAAGGCCGCGGCTTTGCGCCCGCTTCGCGTTTGCCATCGGCGCGCCCCCGAGATTAACGGTCAATCGATTGATGGATAAACGAAAGCGCTTCGGATCCAAGGGGTAACGACAGTGGGAGCACTCGAAAAAGAAGGCCTGGCGGAAACACTGGTACTGGCCCAGCTCGAGGAGTTGGCGCGCGACGACGTCGACTGGAGAGGGGGCCGCATCCTGACCGGCCTCTACGATCCCGGCCGCGGGGCCTACGAACTGAGTGCGCAGGCGTACTCGCGCTTCCTCACGCAGAACGCGCTTTACATCAACCTGTACCCGAGCGCCGGACGCATGGAGAAGGACGTCGTCGGCTCGCTGGCAGAACTGCTGCGCGGCGACGACGCGGTGGTCGGCAACATGACCAGCGGCGGCACCGAAAGCATTATCCTGGCGGTGAAGACGGCGCGTGACCACGCGCGTGTACATCGGCCCGAAGCCGTCGATCCCGAGATAGTGCTTCCGGTCTCGGCGCACCCGGCCTTCCACAAAGCCGCGCACTACCTGGGACTGCGCGTCGTGGTCACCGCAATCGATCCCGCCGACGGCTTTCGGGCAAGTGTCGATGCCTTCCGTGCGGCGCTCAGCGCCAACACCATACTCGGCATCGGCTCGGCGCCGAACTTTTCGCACGGCACCATCGATCCGATCGCCGAGATGGCGGCGGCCACCGCCGAACGCGGCATCCTCTTTCACGTTGACGGCTGCGTCGGCGGGCTCTACCTCTCCATCCTGCGGCGAATGGGCGAACAGCTGCGCGACTTCGACTTCTCTATCGAAGGCGTGACCAGTATTTCGGCCGACATGCACAAGTACGGTTACGCACCCAAGAACGCCTCGGTTCTGCTGTACCGCAACCGCGATCTGCGCAGTCACGCGCTCTTCACGTGCAGCAGCACCACCGAATACGCGGTCATCAACCCCACCGTGCTGAGCAGCAAGTCGACAGGTCCGATCGCGGCATCGTGGGCCGTGATGCGTCACCTGGGCGAAGACGGATACCGGCGGATCGCGCGCGAAACCCAGGCCGCGACCAGGGCTATGATCGACGGCATCGAGCGTATCGACGGCATCGAAGTGCTCGCCGATCCGGACATGTGCATGTTCACGCTCGGATCGACCGAGATCAGCATCTTCGAACTCGACGACGAGATGAAACAGCGCGGCTGGCAACTCCTTCCGCAGTTCGCATGCGGTGGAGGCCCGGCCAACCTGCACGTGAGCGTGTCGAGTTCCAACGTACCGCTGGTCGGCGCCTTCCTCGGCGATCTCGCGGAATCCGTGGCATCCCTGCGCGAACGCGGACCGTCGGTGGATCGCGAGCACTTCGCACGCGAGACCGCCAGGTTGAAAGACTGCCCTTTCGAAGAATTGGTCATGCATCTGGCGATCCTTGCCGGCCTTACCGGGAGCGCCCTGCCCGAGCGGATGGCTCCGATGAACACGATCCTGGATCTGCTGCCCGCGGAGACACGCGACCGCATGCTGGCCGCGTTCATAAACGCGGGCTGATGGCGCGACCGGTCGACACGAAAGCCCGCGCGCGCATCCTCGACGCGGCGACGAGACTCTTCGCCGAGCGTGGCTATGCCGGTACGACGACGCGCGCGCTGGCGGCCGCAGCGGGAGTCAACATCGCCACCGTGCACTACCACGTCGGCGGCAAGTTCAGCCTGTTCAGTGCGGTTCTCGAGGCTCTTTACCAGGAAGAAGCGGCAATTCTCGGAGAGCGCCTCGCGCCGCTCGAGGAAGGGCCCGTCGACGATACCGCCAAGGTCACCGACGTGCTGGTAGGTGCGGCCTCCGCGATCATCGACCTGATGGCGAGCCGCCCCGAACGTCCGCGACTGTACCTGCGTCGCTGGCTCGATCCCTCCGACGAACTCAGAGCCTTCGAGGTGAAGATTTCTCTCGACGCTCACCAGCAACTGCGCGAGCTGCTGGAAAGAGCCAAGGCCGACGGTGCCGTAGACCCGGCTTTCCCGGTCGAAACTTTCCTTCGCAGCTTTACCTGGCTGATCTACGGCTACTTCGCCACCGGCCCGATAGATTGGCGCGATTGGTTCTCCGATCCTCTCAACCCGGCGCACCTCGAAGACCTGCGCCGCCTGGTCACGCTTTACGTGCGGCAGAGTCTGGCCGCTTCGTGGTCGTAAGTGAGTTCATCAATGCAATTTCAACGGTATCAAATCAGTATCGATACCGGCGGCACCTTCACCGACGCGGTGGTCGCCGATTCCTCCGGAGCGCTGCATCTGGGCAAGGCCCTGACGACGCCGCAGGACATTTCGCTCGGCGTTCGCGCAGCGATCGAAGCGGCGGCGGCCGAGACCGGTCTCGACATGCAGACGCTGCTCTCCACGACCGACCTGTTGGTGTACGGCACCACCGCGGCGACCAACGCCATCGTCACACGCAACGTCGCGCGCACGGCGATGCTGTGTACCGAAGGCTTCGAGGACGTGCTGCTGTTCCGTGAAGGCGGCAAGAGCAACGGCCACGATTTCACCCAGCCTTTTCCGCTGCCGTACATAGCGCGCCGTCACACCTTCGGCGTGCGCGAGCGCATCGACGCCGAAGGCGGCGTAAGAAAGCCGCTCGACGAAGAACACCTGATCTCGATCCTGCGTACCGTCGCCGAGCGCGAGTTCGAGGCGCTCGCGGTCTGTCTGCTGTTCTCGGTAGTCAACCAGGCTCACGAGCAGCGCATCGGGGAACTTGCTGCCGCGCATCTGCCGGGGATTCCGGTGACTCTTTCCCACCGGCTGCTGCCTATTCTGCGAGAGTTCCGCCGCGCCTCGGCTACCGCGATCAACGCTTCGCTGCGTCCCGGCATGGCGCGGCACCTCGGCAGCATGGAGAAAAGCCTGCGCGAACTCGGCTACAACGGCTCGCTGCTGGTCAGCACTTCCACCGGCGGCTGCATGGAAGTTCCGATGCTTCTCGAACAGCCCGTACATCTGGTCAAGTCGGGACCGGCGATGGCGCCGGTGGCGGCGCGCGAGTATTCGCGACGCGAGAACGAAGCCTGCGACCTGATCGTGTGCGACACCGGCGGCACCACCTTCGACGTCGGAATGATACGCGACGGAGAACTGGTGCGAACCCGCGAGACGTGGCTGGGGCCGCGCTTCAGCGGTGAGTTACTGTGCCTTTCGTCGGTGGACGTGCGCAGTGTCGGCGCCGGCGGCGGTTCGATTGCGTGGATGGACGCGGCAGGCCTGTTGCGCGTAGGCCCGCAAAGCGCCGGCGCCGAGCCCGGCCCGGCCTGCTACGGGCGCGGCGGCACCGACGCTACCGTGACCGACGCCGCGCTGGTGGCCGGTTATCTTCCACCCGAAGGCCTGCTCGGCGGTCTCATGAGTCTCGACCGGGATGCGGCGCAAACGGCGGTCGCGAAGATCGCATCGGCGCTCGGTCGCGATCCGGCCGAAACCGCGCACGCCATCATCAATCTCGCCGGCGAGACGATGATCGCGGCCATCGTGGACATCACGGTAGCGGAAGGACTCGATCCGCGTGACTGCACGCTGGTGGCCGGCGGCGGCGCTGCGGGGCTCAACGTGGTGGCGATTGCGCGAGAGCTGGGCTGCTCACGCGTGCTGCTGCCTAAAACCGCGAGCGCCATGAGCGCGTGCGGCATGCAGTTCGCCGACATCGTATTCGAGCAGGCAGCCGGCGCGTTCACCACTTCAAGCAGCTTCGATCGTACGCGCGTCGAGAATGCTCTGGCTGCCGTGCGTGCCGATCTGGCCGCGATCGAGAACTCCTTGCAGAGCGGCAGCGGGCAGAGCCGCACCGATTTTTTCGTAGAGGCCCGCTACGAAGGTCAGGTGTGGCAGCTCGACGTCGCACTGCGTGGTTCTCAGCTCGGCCCCGCCGAAGTCAAAGAACTGGTTCGCGACTTTCACGCGGTCCACGAGCGTGTGTTCGCAGTATGCGACGAACAATCGGATCTCGAGTTTCTGACCTGGAAGGGCCGACTCACCGTGACCCTGCCAAAAAAGAAAGCGTTACGGCAACCGTCCCTGCACACGCGACCGCTGCCGCGCGAAAGACGAGCGGCGTTCTTCGACGGCGTCGGACTGGTCGACACGGCTTTCTTTTCCGGCGCCGAGCTGGCGGCCGGCGCCGTGATTGAAGGTCCGGCCGTCATCACCGAGCCGACCACGACAATCGTGATTCCGCCCGGAGCCACAGCGACACTTTCGGGATACGGAAGTTACTTGATCGATACCGGAGTCGGAGCATGAGCCAGGTTGCAGCAAAATCTTCAGCGGGCCTTCGCGACCCCGTTCTGGCTGCGGTTCTCGCCAACCGCTTCGACGGCATCGTCCGTGAAATGACCAACACACTGCTGCGCTCGGCACGCTCGGCGTTGATCAATACCGGGCGCGATTTTTCCTGCGCGATAACCACCGCCGACAACCGGCTGCTGGCCGTGGCCGAAGGATTGCCGGTCCACACGTTCGGTTCGCACATGCAGACTGCTTCGATGACACGGCTGCACAGCGATCTCGCCAAGGGCGATGCTTTCCTGCACAACGATCCCTACCTGGGCAACACGCACCCGGCCGACCAGACGGTGATGGTGCCGGTATTCGCCGAGGGCCGACACATGTTCACGGCCTGCGCCAAGGCGCACCAGGCCGACATCGGCAACAGCATTCCGTCCACGTACCATTTCGGGGCCAAGGACGTTTACGAGGAAGGCTCGGTAATCTTTCCCTGCGTGCGCCTGGAGCGCGACTACGAGATGATCGAAGACGTGGTGCGCACGGGAATGCGGCGCATACGCGTGCCGGAGCAGTGGCGCGGCGATCTGCTGGCGGCGCGCGGAGCGGCGCGCACTGCGGAGCGGCGCCTCGAAGAGTTGTGCAGTCGTTACGGAATCGAGGTGATCGAAACTTTCGTGGAGGATTGGCTCGACTACTCCGAGACACGCATGGCTCAGGCGATTCGCGCGCTTCCTAAGGCGCTGCTTAGCGCCGACGGAGCCCACGATCCGGTGCAGCCTTTCCTGCCCGACGGCGTGCCTCTGCACGTGAGCCTGGAAGTCGATCCCGACCAGGCGCGCATCGTCGTCGATCTGCGCGACAACATCGACTGCGTGGATGCGGGGCTCAACCAATCCGAAGCCTGCGCGATCAACAACGTCACTACCGGCATCTTCAACTGTCTCGATCCCACCATCCCGCGTAATTCCGGCTCTTTCCGGCGCATCGAGGTGTTGTTGCGCGAGAACTGCGTGGTCGGGAAACCGCGCTTTCCAAAGAGCTGCTCGATGGCCACGACCAACGTAGGCGATCGCCTGGTCAATCTCGTGCAGCGCGCCTTCGCTTCTCTGGGCGAAGGCTACGGACTCGCCGAGGGCGGCGTCAGTCTCGGCGCCGGCGCCGCTGTGGTGTCAGGCGAAGATTTCCGACGCGGCGGCCGCCCCTACGTCAACCAGTTGCTGATCGGCGGCAACGGCGGCCCCGGCGGCCCGAGTTGCGACGGCTGGTTGACCTACGGAATCCCCGTGGTGGCAGGACTCACCTACGGCGACAGCATCGAGCTCGACGAACTGCGCTTTCCTATCCTGTTCGAGACGGTGCGGTTGTTGCCGGGTACCGCCGGCGCCGGCCGCTATCGCGGCGCACCGGCGATGGAAACCACTTACGGAGTTCGCGGCGGAAGCATGATCGTCGTCATCATCTCCGACGGCCAGTACAACGCGCCGCGTGGAGTGCTCGGCGGCGCCGACGGTTGCCTGGCCACCACCCATCTCGTCTATACCGACGCCAGCGAACAAAGGATCGCTAACTTCGACATCGTGCTTCTCGACGGAACCGGAGTGCTGCGCGGACGAACCAATTCGGGCGGAGGTTACGGCGACCCGCACACGCGCAACCCTCGCGCCGTGCGCGACGACGTGCTCGAAGGTTGGGAGACGCCCGAACGCGCACGAGATGTGTACTCCGTATGTCTGACGGGAAATGCAGAAGACGAGTCCCTGGCAGTGGACGTCGAAGCCACGGAGAAACTGCGCCGCGCGGACGCGCTTCCAAGCTCGATCTCAAAGTAGCTGCCGATATGCGTGGGCTCGGGCGTCCACGGGACTGCGGCGCGACGTGCGGCAACAGCGGGACAGGCTCCACCGTGTTCCTGGAGGACGGTGGGTCCTGCACGCTTAGCCTTCCGGCCGCGTGACGCCGCAGGCCCGGCACGACTCGCGAATCACACGGTCGGTCTAAAAACGCGCCCGGCCCGACGCAGAAGTTCGACATCCGCGACGCGACGTTCTACGAGGGCGCTTGCGTCAAGCGCAACGGTAAACGGACCAGGAGGGAACTGTCATGGCGAGTCTCGGAGCATTCACACCGACAGCGGCCGATGAGGAGCGACACACGCCCGGCAGCGAAGAACTCTGGGGCGAGTCCTGGTACCTGGACTGGGCCGCGCCGGACTGCTCCTACGGCGGCTATGTGCGGCTCGGCCTCTACCCGAACCTGAAGCGTGCCTGGTGGTGGATCGCGCTGGTAGGTGCCAATCGGCCGCTGATACTTACCGTCGAACACGAACTGCCGTGCCCCGAGGGTAGCGCGGCACTGGACCAGAAGGAGGCCGGGACCTCTTTCGCGCTCTCGTGCTGCGAACCGTTCCGACGCTACAGGGTAACCAGCACCGCCACCGGAATCGTACTGCCGGATCCGGCCCAGGCCTTCCACGGACTCGAAGGCAAGCGCGTACCGGTGAAGCTCGATCTGACCTGGGAGTCGCGTTCCGAGGTGTTCCCCTACGCGATGGCGACGCGCTACGAAATTTCATCGTGGGTCAAGGGAACCGTCACCATCGGCGATGATGTGATCACCGTCGATTGCGCCGGCCAGCGCGACCACTCCTGGGGCGTACGCGACTGGTGGTCGTTCCCATGGAATTGGACGGCGGGCCACTTCGACGACGGCACGTTCATGCACGCCGCGCGATCGATACTTCCAAACGTCGAGTTGTTCGGCACCGGCTACACCGTCACGCCCGACGGCGTACTCACCGAGGCCACGCGAATCGACAACGCGGTCGACATCGATCGCGAAAAGTTGCCGACCGCCGCGCGCCAGCGAATAGGCGACATCGCGTTTACGGCCGAGCCGATCGGTCACGCACCGGTGCTGCTGGTCGCACCCGACGGCCGTGAAACGCGCTTCCCGCGTGCGATGTGCCGTTACACCACCACCGACGGTCGGACCGGCAGCGGCTGGACCGAGTACAACTGGCCTCCGGGTTTTCCTGAAGAGCCTGGACGCTGACGCGTCGATCAGCGCCGCCTCGGGACTTCGTGACACGAAGCGGCGCTGAGTCCGGTCCGCGGACGGCGGCGTGCCCGCCCGGTGTTCGATGTCGTCGGGTCTTGCGGATCGAAACACGAACGCGAGAATCAAGGAGTACCTGATGCGCGACGTAGTTGTCATCGGCGTTGGAATGATCCGTTTCGGGAAACTCCCGGACAAGAGCATCAAGGATATCGTGCGCGAGGCGGTCACCGCGGCGATGCAGGACGCCGGCGTGGAAGCGAAGGATCTCGACGCGGCTTACGTCGGCGCCGCTGTTCCGGGGCTTATGACCGGCCAGGAACAGATCAAGGCGCAAGTGACGCTGTCGGCAATGGGGATCGACGGCATCCCGATGTACAACGTCGAAAACGCCTGCGCGAGTTCGTCCACGGCACTTAACCTGGCGTGGACCTCGGTCGGCGCCGGCCTTCACGACTGCGCGCTCGTGGTCGGTTTCGAGAAACTCTTCGACGCCGACAAGCGCAAGTCATTCCAAGCCCTCGGCACCGCGGTCGACGTCGATCTCTTCAAGACCTTCCTTTCCGACTTCGCCAGACAGCGGCAGGTCTCCGAGACGATCATCAAAGAAGGAAGCGGCGAAAAGCGCAGCGTGTTCATGGACATGTACGCGTACTACACGCGCACTTACATGGAACGCTACGGACTCACCCAGGAACACTTCGCCAAGATCGCGGTCAAGAGCCACAGCAACGGCGCGATGAACCCGCACGCGCAGTACCAGCGAGCGGTGACGCTCGAGGAGGTACTCAATTCCGGTGACGTGGCCTATCCGCTCACGCGCATGATGTGTTCACCGATCGGCGACGGCGCCGCCGCCGCGATCGTGTGCTCGAAAGAAACGGCGGCGCGTTTTTGCGGCAGACCGGTGACCATCGCGGCGTCGGTGCTGGGCAGCGGCAGCCTGTCGGGCACCTCCGACGACTCGCTCACCAAACGGATCGCCCCGAAAGCTTTCGCCGCCGCCGGGATCGGCCCCGAAGACATCGACGTTCTCGAAGTCCACGACGCGACGTCGCCCTCGGAGATCATCACGCTTATCGAATTGGGAATCTGCCCCGGCCCGGACGCTCCGCGCTGGATCGACGAAGGCTATCTGGAAGTGAACGGCAAGATGCCGACCAATACCTCCGGCGGGCTGGCGTCCAAGGGACATCCGATCGGAGCGACGGGGCTCGGTCAGGTGCACGAGATCGTCACTCAACTGCGCGGCGAGGCCGGTCCGCGTCAGGTAAAGGATGCGCGCGTCGGACTGACGCACAACGGCGGCGGCATTCTCGGTGTCGACGCAGCCGCGATGGCGATCCACATCTTCAAGAACTGACTCGAGCGCCGCAGACGACTCACCGCGCCGGCGACGGACCCGGCCGGCAGCACCGACCGCCGCTCCACGTCGAGCCGTAGCGGCGCCAGAAACTTCGCGGCCGGATGGCAGCTATTCGACCGGCGCCACCGGCTCGGCTCGATGCGAAGCGGCGGCGCGACAACATGCAGCCGCGAGCGCGACAGCACGCAGGCCTTCCTCCAGCGGAATCGGCATCGGATCGCCACGCCGCAGCGCGGCCGCAAAATCCTTCAGCATCTCGAGCACGGTACTTACAGGCGGCGGCACCGCAAGCGCGGCAGACTCGCTGCCGTGAACGACCTTCACGAAATTCATCGCGTGGTCGCCTATCAGCTGGCCGCGCTCACCGACCAACTCGATGGCCCCGCCGCGGCTCGCCGTCGCTCGTGAGGCGGCCACCGAAGCGAGAGTGCCGCCTTGCAGCCGCACCACGGCAGTGAAGTTGTCTTCCGTCCGCGCCGTGTTGACGCTCGACATCTCGCAACTGACGCGTTCGGCTTCAAGTCCGCTCAGCAAACGGAGCAGATCGAAACTGTGGACACCGGTGTGCAGCACGACGCCGCCGCCGCTGACCTCCGGCTCGTCGATCCAGCCCGGACGCGACGGCTCGAAGTACTGAGCGATGCGCAGCGCGTGGATGCGCCCGATGCGGCTGCGAGCTTCGAGCATCACGCGCACGACGCCGTTGTAGCGCAGAGTCTGCGCCACCATTACGGGAATTCCGGCCGCGCGCGCGACGCGCAGCATACTCCGGCCCGCTTCGACGCCGACCGCGGCGGGCTTCTCCAGCAGCAGCGGCTTACGCTCGGCGGCCGCCGCTTCGACGATCTGCAAGTGCAATGTCGGCGGAACCACGGCGACGACGGCATCGACGTCGGGCGCGGCGATCATCTCACGGTAGTCGCCATACACGCGACAACCGTACTGCGCGGCCTGCGCCTGCCCCGCCTCCACGTCCCGGCGCGCCATCGCGACCAGGCGCAAATCATCCCTCAGGTCGTGCACGATGTGCCGCGCGTAGCGGCTGCCGTGCTTGCCGACCCCGATCAGACCGAGTCGAAGCCGCGTCGTCATCGCGTGGAGGTTTCTCGCAGATTATCGAGCAGCGCAAGAAGAACGCCGCAGTCACCGGCACGAAGCCGAGCATCCGGCACTTGCCTCGTGCGAAGGCGGCGCCCGAACGCCCGCCGCACGCACGACGAAGCGCTACGCGAACAGCGCGGCCTTACGCCTCGATCGCCGCGGCTACCGTCTCCTTTTCGTCTTCCCAGGGCGGAAGAATCCGGATCAGGAGGAGGAAGATAAGGAACGGCAGAATCAGGAACCCTATTGCGGCCAGAAGTCCCTCTTGACCGCCCATCTCCAGCTTGTAGGCGGTCAGACCGCGCAGGCTCTTGGAGAACAACTGTCCACCTATGACGACGTTCCAGCGGGTGCTGAAGATGCCGACCTGGATAAGCATCGCGGAGATGACGTACACGATTCTCTTGAGCTCGGCCGGCAGCCTGGAGTAGCGCGAGACGGCCAGCATCAAGAGTGGAAGGATGGTTCCGAGCATGATCTGCACGATGGTCAGACTCAGGAACAGCTTGGAAACGATCAGTTCGGAAAGGATGTGGATCGACTCCTCCGACTCGTAGAGACGGTGGATGAAGTCCAGGCTCTCAAGCGAAAAGTCCAGGATCAACGCGTACAACAGGAAGGACGCCAGTTTGTCGAGGCACGGCATCTTCGGCTGTTGCCCGCGGACCAGCGACGACACGTAGTAGATCAGCAGGATCATCGCAATGCCGGAAACGATCGCCGAGAACAGGAACACGATCGGGATCAGCACGCTGCTCCACCACGGGTTGGCCTTGATCGAGCCAAAGATGAAACCCACGTAGCCGTGCAGAATGAACGCCGACGGAATGCCGACGACGGTGATCGCATAGACGGCCTTGTGGTCGAAGGCGATCGCTTCTTCGGAGATGTCCGTCGACCCGAGGGCCAGCACTTTGTAAAAAAGGCTCTTCAACCCCTTCGACTGCTGGCTCCAGCGCACCATGTCAGCCCGGAAGTCGAACCATATCTCGAGCAGCAGCACCAGCATCAGGTACCACATGTAGACGAAGCCGAACATTGCCATCGCCGAGTTCCCGTTCGGTGTCAGGAACATCTCCAGGGACCGCTCCGGGTGCCCAAGATGCGCCTGCAACGGCATCGGTGCGACGATGAGAAAGGACATCGCGCAAAGCAGCGCCAGCCGGTACGTAGGCTGAAGCTCCTTGACGTTGAACACTTTCTCGAGCGACGCGAGGATGAAAGCTCCAGCCACCAGGCCCGTCAGGTACGGGTAGATGACGATCAGGATGCTCCACTGCAACTCGATCTCGTTCGGGTAGATGAAGCCCGAGATCTGGTTTGCGAGGGCCGCCAGTTCTGCGAAATGCGCTTGCACGGCTACCGAACCTCCCCGTCAAGTTTGGTGTAGAGCACCTTGGGTTCCGTGTTGAGCTCGGGTTTGAGCACCTGGATCTCTTCCATCTTCATCAGTCGATGAAGCGGACTGCTTCGGCCCTTGATCTCGCCGAACACGCGCGCCTGAGTCGGGCATACCTCGACACAAGCCGGCAGCATGCCTTTCGTGATCCTGTGGTAACAGAACGTACACTTGTCGGCCGTGTGCTTCTCCGGATGGAGATAGCGCGCTCCGTACGGACACGCCTGGATGCAGTAGCGGCATCCGACACAGTAGTCCTGATCGACCAGCACCACGCCGTCCTGGGTCTTGAACGTGGCCCCTACCGGGCACACCTGGACGCAAGGCGGGTGATCGCAGTGGTTGCAGAGCTTGGGGACGAAGAACGAGCGCAGGACGTCTTCTTCCGTAGCCGGAGGCGGGAACCCGTGAATGCCCCCGCCGGGGCTGTCCACATGAACCTCACGCTCGTTGTCTATGACGTAGCGCTCGACCCAGGTGCGGAAGTAGAACGGCTCGCGGGGAACGTTGTTCTCTGACTTGCACGCGTCGGCGCAGCGGCCGCAGCCGATGCACTTGTCGATCTGCACGCCCATTCCGTAGTAATGCTTGGTCGCATCGTACGCCGGAGCCTCGGCTTCCTCGCTCGCGCCCACCAGCGACCTCATCGGGCCGCACACGGAGAGCATCACGACGGACGCGGTACCTTCGACGATCTTTCGGACGAAGGCCCGCCTCTTGAGCTTGTCCCCCATCTACTTGCCCTCCGGGTCATGCGGGTAGTGGCACTGCCAGCACAGATAGGTATTGCCATGAGTCGCAAGGTCGACCTTGGGAATCTCACGCGTACTCAGGTCGACTCCCAGCAGCGTCCCGGAGGTCGGTGTCCCCTCGGCGTGGCACTGACCGCAGAACTCCCTGTTGGTCGGCTTCTTCGGCAGGTTCTGCCTCGGGTTTTCTTTGTGCTCGGGCGGCGTGGCGTGACAGGTCTCGCAACGCAGCAGCGAGTGATGGGAAATCGCCTTGGTGCGGGCGATCTCACCGTGACAGCCGGAGCACGCGGGCGCCTCCGCCTGCGCTGCCGGGTCGTGCGGGTTGTGGCACTTCACGCACGGCTCCATCGGATTGTGCTGAAGCTCGATGATCTGCGGGAAGCCTGTCGGCCGAGACGGCAGGTAACTGTGACAGGTCAGGCAGAACTCGCGATTGCGCGGAATCTTGGGAGTGGCTTCCGTATCTGTCGGGTCGACCACAGCGTGGTCGTAGGCCGGGCCATGGCAGGTCTCGCAGGAAAGCGCCTTGTGGAACCCGCCCATCTTCTTGTTCAGCTGGTCCTCGTGACACTCTCCGCACTTTTGCCACCCGGCGTAGTGGAGCTTTGCCCCGGCGATAACCGGAATCGCATTGGCCCGGTAGTGACCGAGCTCTCCGAAGGACTCCGGAATGAAGTGCTGCCGCAACGCGACCGCCGCCCCGATTGCCAGGATGAACACGGTGCCGATCCGCACCGCCTGGTCGGGCACCTTGCCAATACTTAAGTTGCGTTTTTTCACCGGCGAATTCCCACCAACGGCCTGCTTGCTGGAGTCAACTTTCGACCGCCCCAGACGGCCTCGCAAAAACGACACTCGGCTTACTCCACGGTTGAAAACAGCGACCCGGACCCCTTAAGAAAGCGATGCGCCCTCGCAACCCCCGCCACCAGCGACGGACGCCCGGGGAGCGGTAAGCAATTCCGATGCCACAAAACACCATTTCCGGAAACACCGAGCCTGTACGCGCCGATGCCGGCAAGGCGCCGATTCCATGGCTTCGAGGCGCTATGCACTTCGTTTGTTCTCGGCCCATCAACGGAAGCCGCCATCGGTCACGCGCTCCGGTGCGAACAAGGCAATACCGGCGCTCCGGGGGCAATCAGGTCTTCAGCCTTGTCTAATACGCCGCCTGGAAACGTGGACATGTTCTTATGGCTAGGAACCTGTCGCCGTCGTATTCCCATTTGGAAGAGCTTCGTTGAGGGGGAGGCCGGAACCGACCGGCGGTTCAGAGAGGCCCTGACCGTCCACCGCATCCCGACCGGATCGGTTCTTCGCGCTTCGCAAAGCCGTCACCGAGCGCGAACCGCCAGCCGGCCAAAGCAAGAGTCACTGCTCCAGTCCGGGCAGCACTCCGGACGTTGTCTGCTGCGGCCGGCCCCGCCAGCGCGGCGGACCGCGCGCCGGCGGCAGGCCGCATCACGATCCCGGCACCGCCTCGCAGGTCAGCACTTCCGACGGCGCGCGCAGGCCTCGGCTTTCCACGCGCACCACAGGCCGGCCGCCGATGTCCGGCCGCCGCGATATCCAAGCCGAAAACCCGAGAGCAATCGCCCCTTTCGCGCCTGGCCCTCAACGATTTTGTGCTTTGAATTCAGGCCGACGTCTATATAACTAGCCCGCTCCCCGGCCCGGCTGTTGATGGGGGCGCGTGGTCATGGCGTACAATTTTTCGGTTCTATACTTTGAGGCTACCAGGCGCTGCAACCTGCGCTGCCCGCTGTGCATGGCGGCGAGCAATGACCCCGTGCGTGTCCGCGACAGCCTGCGTCAGGAGCTCAGCTACGACGAAATCCGCGATCTCGTCCTGGTGCCGGCCAAGTCCCTGGATATCAAGGCAGTGGCGTGGAGCGGGGGCGAGTTCCTGCTTCGCGAAGATGCCTTCGACCTTTTCCGCCTCACGGTGGACCTCGGCTTCAAGTGTAACGTCTGCAGCAACTGTGAGTTGCTCACTCGCGAACGCCTCGAAGCCATGAAGGAAGCCACCCGCGGCCGGCTCACTATAGCCGTCGGCCTCAATTCGATCACCGACGACAACGACTGGAGCCGCAACGCCGAGCCTGATCGAACGCTCGAAGTCCTCGACCTGTGCCGTGAGCTGAAGATCGACCGGCACGTCATCGTCACGCTCGGCAAGTACAACGTCGAGAGCTTCGAACGCACCGTCGAGTTCCTCGAAAAGCGCCGCATCTCTTACAATCGCGCGCCGCTGGCCGCACGAGGCTCGGGCAGCGCACATTTCGCCGAACACGCCTTCGACCGCGACGATCTGCGCGAGGCCTTCCATCCGGTGTTGCGCCGCAGCGTCAACGGCTACGTCAGCTACACGCCGTTCTTCCTTTCGCCGGAACTGCACGAGCAGGTCTCGGGCGGCCAGCGCAACGGCACAGTGCCGCAGAATCCTCCCGTCGGTTGCTGGGTAGGCAACTGGCTCACGTTGAACGCCGAGGGTGAAGTGTCGGTGTGCCCGGTCCTGCTCGATGAGATCAGCGCCGGTAACGTGCGCGACAAGCCGCTCGACAAGCTGGTCGCCGAAAGCAAGCTCTTCGCCGACCTCACCGATCGCAGCCGTCTCAAGGGCCGATGCGGCAGGTGCCGCTATCAGTACACCTGCGGCGGCTGCAGGGCGATGGCGTACTACCACACCGGAGACTACCTCGAAGAAGACCCGACCTGCTTCTTCGAACCGGTGGACAACACGACCGTTTCCGAACACGAAGAAGAGACCAACCGCATGTTCAAGAAATATCTTCTCGTCGCGCGCTACGCAGGCTTCTACCAACGACCTGCCGGAGGCCGGTAGCACGCCTGACCGGGGCCACTCTTTCTAGCAAGGCGTTTCGCTATCGTCCACGGACCATGACCGGAGGAATTGACGGTGGAAGAGGATTGGGTTCAGCAAGCGATACGGGACTTCCAGGACAAGATCACCTGCGGCACCTACGAAGGGATCTACGCACTGGATAGCCAGTCCCGCGACAAGGTGATGGAGGCGCAGGCTCGTTCCTGCGTTCAAGCCTTCGTCGAACTTTTCGCGATTCCCGCGGAACTCGACCTCGAAGGTTTTCTCGAACACATGAAACTCGGCGGCTCCGGCAAGGTCGACGTCGAGCGAGACGGCGACACGATAGTGTTCGACGAACATCGCGACGGCGAGTGCATGTGCCCGCTGGTCAAACGAGGAGTCATACGGCTCGACCCCGCCCTGTGCGTGTGCGGCGTCCACTGGATACGAATGCTCGTCCAACGGCACACGGAACGGCCGGTATCGGTAGAACTTCTCGATTCCGTCGCCCGAGGCAGCCGCAACTGCACCTACCGCATCACGCTCGGATGACCGGGCCGCCTGCGTAGCGTCGCCTGCGCGACCACAACGAGGACGCTACGACCAGCGTACGCTCCTGGAACCAGCTCGTATGTTCGACATCAACAAAAATCTTCCGACGAATTTGATGACCGGGGCGCTCATTCGACTGATGGCGGCCCAGTTCAACCTGCGGCCTTCGTTGCGCCGTTACCTGCGCTGCAGCGACGGGTGGATCAATTTTTCGATCGGCTTCAAGACCGACACAGGCAGCGTCGAACAGTCCCTGATCTTCCGCGACGGACGGGTCAGCACGAGCCGCAAGAGAGCTCCGGAAGTAGACGTCCTGCTGCGCTTCGCCAACGACGAGACCCTGCGCGAAATGCTCGGCAGTACGCCGAACGAGTCGCTGACCCTGATCCTGCGCAATCGGATGATCGTCGAGGGCAATTTAAGCTACCTCCAGTTGTTCAACTTCCTGGTCTCTCTGCTGCTCGGCAGAAAGCACCAGCGCGCTCTGGAGCGCACGCGACGCGGTGAGATCAAAAGCAGGCGCAAGGAGTACGGCGCCGGCAATCCGGCGCTGGCGCAGGAACTGGCGGCACGGCGCAAGGTCAGACTGAGGACGGAGCAGCGCGACCCGGGCGTCGAGTACCTGCCCGACCAGTACCTGTCCGAGTACGGTCTCGAAGACTTCCCGAGGCTGCAGGGTTTTCTGCGCGACCACTTCGAAGCGATGCCGGAGATCTGCGCCGAAAGGCCCCGATTGCTGACCGAGTGGCACCGCCGTAACGGTTTCGAACACGACGCCTCGGGCCGCCCATGGGTTCCGGAACTGCGTCAAGCCCGCGCCTTCGAGTACCTGCTCACGAATCGCAAGCCCATCATCGCCAACGATTCGCTCATCGCCGGCACCTCGACATCAAAACAACCGACCGGTGTAATCCTCTATCCAGACGCCCAGGCGACGATGATCTGGGGAGAACTGCTCTCGCTCGACAAACGCCTGCTCAATCCGTATCGCGTCTCCTCCGAAGACCTGGAAGTACTGCACGACATCTTTCCTTACTGGGCCAAGCGCAATTTCCGCGAGTGGTCGCGAAGCGAGCCGGGCGATCAGCTTTGTCAGGAAATCGACATGCGCTGGGCGTTCTATTTCGTCTGGAAGTCGGTCGGCGTCTCTCACACCATTCCGGATTTTTCCCGCCTGCTACGCCGTGGAACCGACGGTGTCATCTGCGACATCAAGGCCGCGCTCGCCTCGGAAGCATCGCCGGACACAGCCAAGACTCAGGCTCTCCAGGCGATGCGCATCACTCTCGAAGGCGTCAATGCATACGCCCGCAACCTTTCGGCCGAGGCGCTGCGGCTGGCAGGCACGGAGACCGATCCGCAGCGCAGATCCGAACTGCTGCGTCTCATGGAAATCTGCGCGAAAGTTCCCGCGCAGCCGGCCACGACTCTCGACGAAGCGGTAAACACCATCTGGATCTCGTGGGTCGCGCTCCACATGGAGAATACCAACACCGGCCTTTCCATCGGCCGCCTCGATCAACTCCTGCAACCATACTTTGCCGCCGACATGGCCAGACTCCGCAACGACAGAGAGCGCGATGCGTACATCAAACGCGCAATCGAACTCGTCGGTTGCTTCTACATGCGCGGCACCGACCACCTGCCGCTGGTCCCCGACATCGGCAACTACGTTTTCGGAGGTAGTTCGTCGAACCAGGCAATCACGCTCGGAGGTGTGACGGCGGACGGCGAAGACGCCGTCAACGACATGACCTACATCTGCCTGAAGGTCACGGAGATGCTGAGCATCCGCGATCCGAACGTGAACGCGCGTTACAACGCGAAGAAGAACAGCGCCGCGTACCTGAAGAGGCTTTGCGAGGTCAACTTCATCACCGCCGCCACGCCGTCTATGCACAACGACGAAGCGGTGTTCGATGCTCTGGCGCAGCACGACTACCCGATCGAAGACGTCCGTGACTGGTCGGCTACCGGCTGCGTCGAGCCGACCCTGTCCGGCAAGCACATGGGGCACACCGGCGCCATATTGATGAACTTGGTCGCCGGACTGGAAATGGCGCTGAACAACGGCCGCCATCCGGGTATGAACTGGAACCTCGGACCGAAGACCGGCAGCGTCGTGAACGGAGATTTCGAGACGTTCGACGACTTCTTCAGCGCCTACGCCGCGCAGCAGCGCTTCCTCATCGAACAGGCGGTGCAGCTCAACGATAGATTGGCGCACGTGCACGCGCTTCAGCGCCCCACCCCGTTGCTCAGTGCGCTGCTCGACGGTTGCATCGACAACGGCAGCGACGTGACCGGCGGCGGCGCACGCTACAACACCTCCGGCAGCTCGAACATCGGACTCGCCGACGTAGTGGACTCGCTGCTGGTCATCAAGAAACTGGTATTCGACGACAAGCGCATAGCGTTCGCCGATCTCAAACTCGCGCTCGACTCCGACTTCGAGCAGGCTCCGGCCATTCACGCGTTGGTGCAGAACAAGGTGGCGCTGTTCGGTTCCGGCAATTCCGAGACCGTCGACATGGCCCGGCGCGTGATGGGGCTGATCCACGACACCTACGCCGAGCACACCAACTTCCGCGGGGGCAAGTACACCTCAGGGTTCTGGTCGATGTCGCAGCACGTCGCCTACGGAACCCTGTCGGGAGCGCTGCCGTCCGGCCGGCGCGCGCACAAGGCCTTCACTCCGGGGCTGACGCCGCACCCCGGAGCCTCCCGTAATTTCCTCGACAACATCTGCGACGTAGCGGCCCTCGACCAGCGCACGATGGACAACAACATCGCCTTCAACGTCAAGCTGACACCGTCCGCTTCCGACACCCGCGCCGAAGTGGTGGATCATATGCACGCGTACGTCAAGACGTACTTCGAGCGGGGCGGAATGCAGATGCAGTTCAACGTAGTAACAGCGGCCGTGCTCAAGGACGCGATGGCGAACCCGGACAGCTACAAGAACCTGCTGGTGCGGATTTCCGGCTATAACGCCTACTTCGTGACGCTCAATCGCGACATGCAGATCGAACTGATCGAGCGCGCCGAGTACGGCGTCTGAGCGCCGCAGCCGCGCTCGCGAATGGGTAACAGGCGCTGACGGAGCGGGAGTACCAAGCCATGTGCCAGGCAACCGTTTACCTGCTCGACGACGAGATCATGACGGACGTCATGAAGGTCGAGGTCGTCGCCGGCGGCGTCAGACTCAGCAGCATGTTCGAGGCTTCACGCCTAGTGGCGGCCACGATACGCGATATCGACCTGATGAGGCACGTCGTGTTGCTGGAACCGCTCGGCGACACGCAGAAGACGCGATGAGCACATCCATGACCGACGAAGAAAAGCTCCGGGTGCTCCTCTTCCATTGGATAGCGCACAACCGCGAACACGCCGACCAGTTTCGCCGGCGCGCGTCCGCGGCAGGAGCAGCGGCCGGCGATATCGAGGCAGCAGCCGACGCCTTGGGCCTGGCCAACAGTCACCTGGAGGCTGCGCTCAAGACACTTGGCGGCGCTCTGGAGCGGCCGCATGATTCCGGTTCTCACTGAAGCGCGAGATCGGTTGCGGCAGCGGCCTTGCCCAGCCCGCTTCGGGCGCGATTACCGGGGTCGACCGAGTTCGAGAGCCGCCACCAGAGCGCCGAGAGCAACCACGCTCGGAGCCTCGTCGGGCAATTCCAGAAGCGTTCGCCCCTCAGCGTTGTAGCGCAGCACGTGCGGGTCTTCGGGGATGAAGCCGGCGATACCGAGTCCGAGTTTGCCGGCGATTTCCCGCGCGCGGAGGCGGTCGCCGTCGTCCGCAACCCTGTTGATCAAGAGGTGTGTGCCGAGAGGCTTGTCTTCATTGTAGAAGACAGCGATGTCACGGACCTTCGTGACCGATTCCATCGACCGCATGGAAGTGTCGGCCACCAGCACGAGATCGTCGATCCGGTGCAGTGCACGGCGGTTGACCTGCTCGATGCCGGCCTCGCAATCTATCAGGACGGTATCGTAATCCGAGCACAGCGACTCGATACCGAAACGAAGCATTTCGTTCACGCCGCAGAAGCATCCCTTGCCTTCGGCGCGGCCCATCGCCAGCAGGTCGTAACCGCGCGGGCTCCTCGTCAGCAGATCCCGAACCGAGTCCTTGAGCGGCCGGCCTTCCAACTCGCGCTGTTGCTGCGGAGTTTCGATGAGTCCCTGACGAAAATCGCCGAGCGTCGTCTTCGGATCTTCACCGAGCGTGTAACTGACGCTGATAACCGGATCGGCGTCGATGACCAGCAGTTTTCCTCCGGCGCCGAGCAGGAGCCGGGTAAGTACGGCCGAAACCGAGGTCTTGCCGACGCCGCCCTTTCCACCGACCGCGACGATTCTGGCGTTGGCCGTCATCGCGTCCTCACGAGCGCGTCTCGCGGCTCTGCGCGCCGTGCTTCGCGTAGCGCTCACGCGCGAACAACGCCGCTCCGAGCGCCCCGACTATCTGCGGATCGACACGCAGAGAGCAGACCTGATGTCCCAGCACTTTCTCGGTGGCACGGACCACGGCCGCGTTTTTGGCAACTCCACCGGTGATGCACACGCGGTCCTCGACCCCGACACGCTTGACGAGCCGATTCACTCGCACGGCCAGCGCCTCCGCCACCCCGTAGCCGATATCTTCGCGGGTTCTTCCTTCGGCGAGAAAGGTCATGACATCGAACTGCGTGAACACGGTGCAGATGCTGGTGATCGGCACCGGGTCGACGCCTTCGAGAGCCATCGGTCCGAGTTCCGAGACGTGTACCGCCATCGTCTTGGCGACCCCTTCCAGAAAGCGCCCGGTCCCAGCCGCGCACTTGTCGTTCATCACGAAGTCCTTGAGGTCACCCGAGGCGTCGATACGTATGACCTTACAATCCTGCCCGCCGACGTCGATGATGGTCCTGATGCCCGGATCGGCCCAGAACGCACCTTTGCCGTGGCACGAGATTTCCGAGATGTCGTGCTGAGCGAAAGGAATGCGCTCACGGCCATAGCCGGTGCTGACACAGTAGGCGATGTCCTGCGCCCGCAACCCGGATTCCGCCAGCACCCGCTCCAGCACGATGGTCGCCGAGGTCACCGGGTTGGGAGTCGCCACCAGCACCGTCGATGCGAGCAACTCGCCGTCGTCCATCAAGACCGCCTCGGCCGTCATGGAGCCGACGTCAACTCCGGCGAAGATCATCGTGAAGCCTGCGCGCTCAGCGCGGCGCCGATGGCACCTATCAGATCGGGCTCACCGCCGAACACGTGCAGAGGTCTGTGTATCAACTCGCTGATTCCATCGACCAGCCTTCGATTGTTGGCCAGGCCTCCACTTACGACGATCGCGTCGGAGATCTTCATCTTCTTGCACAGCGTGGCGATAGTTCTGGTAACCGCTTCGAGAATCGCTTCGGTTATGTTGGCGACCGACTCGCCCGCGTTGATCAGGCTCACCACGTCGCTTTCATAAAACACCGCGCACTGTCCGCTCAGAGCGATGTGTTTGTCCGCTCCGCCGGCTATCGCGGCGCTGTCTGCGACCCCGATCGCGAGCGCTTCGAACATTATCTCGAGAAACTTGCCGCACCCCGACGCACACTTGTCGTTGCTTCGGTACTCCATCACCTTGCCCTTGTCGTTGACGGCGAGAACCATGGTGTTCTGCGCGCCGAGAGACAGCACCGCGCGGCACGACGGCCGATCCCACTGAGCCGCACGAGCAAGACTGTTGAGCATGCTCTGCGAAGCGTGCGGACGCGTGACGCGAGGCTCTCCCCAGCCGGTGATGACGGTTTCCTCGATATCTCCGGCCTCTATCCTGTGCCGCTCCCGCAGTTCGTCCAGGACGCGTCCCATGGCCTTGTCCGGATGCGCGTCGGTCGGAACGCGCAACGTCACGACGACCGAGCGGCCGTCGAGGATGACCGCTTTCGTCACGGAAGTGCCGATGTCACATCCAAGTATCATCGACGCTACATCAATGTTTCGAAAAACTCGGCAAGCTGGGCTTTTGCCGAAGAATGCGGCGTGTAACGCGTGTCGAGCAGATCCGTCTCCCACTTGAAGCTAGGAATGCCGGCGCGTTCCTGGAGTGCGTCGCCGAGCATCTTCGCCACCGCCCACGAATGCTTGCACGCCATGTGTCCAGAAAACACGGCTGCGTCGGCATGGTATGACTTGGCGATCTTCACGAAATCTTCGATCATCAGATCTGCGTGCGTCATTCCGGTTCTGCCCATCGGCATGTTGAACGCGCGCAGAGCCAGCCCTTCGATCATCGTATCCACGTTCTTGGTATCGACGTAGCCGACGACTTCCGAGGGAAGGTAGGACAGACCGCACTCGAGAAAGCTCATTCCGAAGCGATCTTCGAGCCAGTCCGGAAGATAGAGCATGTGCGGCGTGATGCCCCAGGTCCAGACCGTGCGGATCTCCTTCATGCCGGCCGGGATCACGCCCAGGCCACTGTCAGCTCTGGCGCGCGCTTCTTCGTAGCAGGTCTTCGAATAGTCGACCATTTCCTGGTTGGCGCCGCACAGATACAGCGCGGCAATATCCAGTGAGCGATGCATGCCAGGATCCGGGTTGGGAAGCCTGCGCCGCAGTTCCTGAAGGCCGTAATAGTACTTCAGCTGCTCGTTCCCGAGTTCTACGTGGTGCCTCAATCGGTCTTCGTCGAGCTTGCGGCCGGTAAGCTGCTCGATGCTCCGGACCATGTTTTTCCACTCTTGGACGTAGTAGCTGAAAGCCCGCTTGTTGCTGTAGTAGGGACAGTCGACGACGACGACCTTGGCGCCGAATCGCTGCTGCGCCCACTGGTACATCATGTTACTCGAATTACACGGCACCGTGGTCTTCACCATGATGTCCGGCAACGGCATCTTGCCGCTCATCAAGGCACCATTGGGTGCCTTCTGGGCCGAACAGACGTGACTTGGAATACCTTCGTCTTCGGTCAGGTCGATGTCCTGATCGACTCCTCCGATGAGCCCCCCCGCCAGATAGATAGGCAACAGTTCGTAACACAACGGCACCAGATCCATCGCCAGGAAGATCTCGGGAGTGGTGACGGCAAAGTTGCAGATTACCGGCTGGCCGCGATCCAGCGCGGCGCAGAGATCCCCAAGGTAGCGTTTCACGGCCCCCATGTGTGCGAGCGTCGCACCACGGTTCTTGGGTTTGAGTATCGCCTCCAGAACCTCGGGATAGATCTGCGGCACGATCGAAGCGTGGTACTCGGGGAGAAGCCCCATCAACATCGGGATGTCGAGTTCGGCAGGACTGCTCGCTCCCGTGGCGATGGCAGTTTGGAAAAGATCGCACAGAGCGTCGACCCTGCGGATGTGATCGTACCTGGTTAGAGCACCCTGTCGCGCTTCCATTTTTACCCTCCGCGTCGTCGATTACTTGCCGAGTTTTTCAAGAAAGGCCTGAACGCGGGTCTTGATGCGCCCCTCGTCTGTGGCCAGGTACTCGCTTTCGAGGCTGAGAGTCGCAATCCCGAGCTTGTTCAACTCGTGACTTTCCATCGTGTTCTCCACCGCGTGGTTGTCGCAGAACGGCAGTCTGTGAAAAATGATGCCGTCGACGTTGGCCTGTTCCGCCGTGCGCCTGGTGAACTCCAGCCTGTCTTCGAATCCACCGATCATGCGCGGACACGAAGTGTGTTCGAAGTAGCGCCGGGCGATGGCTTCGAACGGGTCTCCGACTTCGGAAACCATCGTTTCGATGTACTTCCTGCCTGAACACAATGAATCGGTGACGACGACAGCGCCGGTGCTCTCAATGATGTCGATCAGGAACGTGTCGTCGAGATAACTGCCGCCGATCATTATGCGCGCTCTGTAGTCGCCGATACCTGGGCGCGCGGCCAGTTCCTTGAGAGCCTCCTCGAGTCTGTCGTTGAAGACGCGCTTGGGCATGTTGAAGCCCGCGCGGGCGATACGCATCGCTTCCGCTCCGCTTAGTTTGGGCGCGGGCCCGGCACGCAACGCGTAGAGATCGAGCATCAGGCGGCGGTAGCGATTGTAGACCGCGATTGACTCTCTGAGCTGAGCGTCGGTCGCGTAACTGCCATAGCGCTCGGCCATAGCTTCGGCGAGTCTGCGGATCTCCTCCAGATACCACGCGAACCTCTCCTCACCTTCGGTCGAGTGCGGAATGGTCACCATGGTCAGGAAATCGAGGCCGACCTCGTCGCGCCAGTACTCGTAGGTTCGACGCATCTGGTCGCACGCGTCGGTCATGACAAAACCGTCGAGGAAGCCGTACTCTCCTGTCAGGCCCAGCTGCAACAGACAGCGGGTAAAGCTGCAGATGGATTTGTGGAGGCAGACGTCGGCGTCTTCGGTGGTCTCGCAGCCCACCGCACCCATGCGAACGGGCAGCATTCCGGCCGGCTGAGCGTACACAAGCTCCTCCGGCACGTAGCTGCAGACGTATCCGAAGACTCTGCCCCCGTTGGCCTTCCACTCATTGATATGGGGATTGTCGCCGCGCAGCGGCAGATTGGTGAGTTCTTCGACGGCGCTCACGCGCCCGGTTGCTAAAGCCGACTCAGCATCCATCGTGACTCCAC
>CAITLU010000017.1 GCA_903893315.1 uncultured bacterium | reverse complement strand
CGGAAAGAAGCATCAAGAGCTCCACACGACAGAGCTCGATCGAATTCGCGCGCGACTCGGGCCACGCAAACGTGCCTCTTTCAAGCCTCTTTGCGCATACCCAAAGCCCCGAGCCGTCCCAGTACATAATCTTGATTCGGTCGCGGCGGCGATTGCAGAACCCGAAAAGATGTCCACATGTCGGATCGTGGGCAAGCGTCGTGCGGACAATGGCCGCCAGAGAGTTGAATGACTTTCGCATATCGGTGGCGCCGGCGGCCAGGAAGACGCGCGTGGTCGGCGTCAGCGCGAGCATGGCCGCTCGAGCGCCTCGGAGATCGCAGCAATATCTCCGGGCCGAAGGCCAGGCGGAAAGCGGAGCACGCGGCCATTGATAAGCGACACCTCGAACATCGCCGCCGACGTGAAGTCGCTGCCGGTGATAGTCACCGGGATCAAAGCAGTGCCATTGCCAACGCTTGCTCCTGCGCCTCGCAGCTTGCCCCGGCGCGACAGCCAGAGCCTAAACGTGCTCAGCGCCAGCTTGTGGATCCGAGCGAAGGCAACGGCGGAGTGGCCGCTGCGATCGAAGGCTGCAAGATATGCCGCGATTTCCTCGCGGCTGCGATGACGACGACGGATGGGTTTCATCATGGAGACCTCCATTGGTCACCATGCTCTCAGATAAGTACCAGGCTTCGGTAGGTGTGCTTCGTCGGACGCTTACTGGCTACGCACGTCCGTCCGCCTCGCCTCCCTTACGAGACGACGCGCGGGTGCAGCCCGGCACTGACCTCTTTGTCGTCGACCACGTCGGTAAGTCGCTGGCTTTTCAGTATCACCCCCTGCTCGGTCGTCGCATCGGTCGCGTCGTAGAATGCGAACTGCGCCGGCGCCGTGCGCAGCAGGTTGAGTCTGCACTCACTCGCCGAATCCGGGGACGGAAACGCGGGATCTCTCGCGCTTTGCGTCGACCGAGTTTCCGCACACTACGAGATGTCGAACACGCCGTCGAGGATTGCGTGTGTGACTTCGATCACACGCGCGCGTCTCGGATGGCATCGCTGCGGACGGCACGGCGTCGTGGCTCGCGCCGAAACGAACGGTAGGCCGAGGTTGTTCGCTGATGCCGTAAGCGAGAACGCGCTGGCGCTTGCGTTTTGGTCGGCCGAATTTTCGCACACTACGCCGTCGGGAACCTTACGTATCGTCGCCTTCAGGTTACCCCGCCCACAACCGCACACGCCGTGATGGAGCGAATCTACCAGTTCTCGACGCTATGACTGCATTATGGGATAGACTCCAAGTACCTGTTGACCCTATTTTGAGCGTTGGCACGAAGATCAGAGTAGTAAAAAGGATAGTCAAAGCTGTGGTAAACACCTCGGGGGAATGCATGTTGTGTCAATTCATACAGACCGTCTTCATCGGCCGTCGTGCAGATCAGCACACCATTTGCGATATCAACCTGAGCGTCCGCGTATTGAGGCACCGGTTCAAATGCTAGGGTCACCGGATCGGGCATGATCGACCCCAAGCCCTCGGCTGTGTTGGCCACAGCTTCACTTCTCGTCCAGGTGATGGGATTGATCACAAGACCCACCAGCCCTGACAAGACAGGATTATCAGCCGGATCAACATCCGGCGCCTGCGTGTTATAGGAGATGATCACCCCCGTGTCGTCCGGGCCTTCGGCAAATTTCAGGTGCGGATTGTCTTCAATGATCTGAGCCGTAACGGGATAGCCGATCACATACGCGGCAATCATTCTCTGATACACGTCCGGATGATCTTTCAAATACCCGGTCAGCAGGTTGATCAATACGTTCGATCCCTGCGAGTGTCCGGCTAAAATAAATGGACGACCTTGGTTGAAGCGTTTGATGTAGTAGTCGAATGCCGCAACGGCATCCAATGTCGGTATACCTGCGATCAATGCGTCATGCGCAGCCAATGGCAACGTTAAGGCATAAGCCGCATCCGCTTGTCTGTAGTAAGGCGCAAAGATGTTGGCAAAGGGTTCAAAGGCGGTTGCCGTTCGCGTGAAGACGGAGGCTGAACCGGCCAGCATGGAAGGGTTGTCGATCTCGCAAATAAAGGGCTCATTGTCCCCCCTCTGCCAAGCCGTCGGATAAAGGTAAAATACATCCACGGCTTCGGTCACAACCGGTATCGACAGCCAATGATTCACCTGGGAATAATCCGTCGCTACTGGCGCGGGATCCGAATTGTCACTTCCGCAGGCGGCAAGAGTTAAGATGCTCCCAACCGCAATCGTCAATAGTTGGGTTTTGTTTAATTTCATTTTCCATTAATCCTTATGTTTGGGGCAGATGCATCGGGCGTCGTCCTGATTCCCTTAGAGCCTATCCCAAAAGTCTGAACGTGATGATGACGGCGACGAATTGCATGAGGGCCAAGTAGTTCTCCGGCTTCTTTTCCCGGCTGGTACGGAAACTCGTTCGACGTCTACGCAGCCTCCCGATAGTAGAATTTCAGCGCCGCGCATCCCAAATACTCCGACCGGACCGCCTTCACGCCGCCATCCGCTCGTAGCGATGGTGTAAACCTCCTGCCTCGGGTAACGCTACCATCGCCCCACCCTGCCACGAGGCCGGAACACGTCCCGCCGGCGAGTTTTTCGCCAACGAAACATGGGTCCGCGACTCATTGTAGTAGCGAACGCAATCATCGAGGACGCGCTTCAACTGGCGCTCGTTGACAGCAACCATAGGATCGAGGCACTCGCGTCGAAGCGTACCGATCACCCGCTCGCAGTAAGCGTTTTGCCATGGCGAGGCTCGCGCACTCACGACCTGCTGCAGGCCGAGGCCCCTGACCCGCCGCTCGAATTCCTCTCCATAGGTCCCGTCGCCGTCGCAGAACAGGAACCCGTACGTTCGTCTCCCAAGGCAGCGCCTCCACGACTTGCTGCGCCGCCCACTGGGCCGTCGGGGTAGCGGTCACGTTGATGTGGAAAATCCGGCGCCGTTCGTGATCGAGCACGACGAAGACGTAGAGCAACGAGAACTTGATCGTCGGGACGACCGCGAGGTCGACAGCAACCGACTGGCGAATGTGATTGCGCACGAAGGTGCGCCAGTTCTGAGACGGTAGCCGTGGTAGTTCGTGAAGGTAATTCGATACCGTCGATTCGCAAACGTCGAGGCCGAGCATCAGAAGTTCACCGTGAATGCGCGGCGCTCCCCACAGCGGGTTCTCGCGGTGCAACCGAGCGATCAACTCACGCGTCTCGCGATCGACACGAGGGCGACCACCACGCGGTCGGGCCTTCCAGCGCCAGTAGGCGCGGAAGCTTTCGCGGTGCCAGCGCAGCATCGTCTCGGGCCGAACGATGACAAGAGAACTGCGCCAGTCAGGCCAGACCCTGGAAAGCCCTACCCAGAGCATACGGTCCCGCCAGGTCAGACGGACTCGGCGCCTCCCCAGCCGCTGCTTGAGCACCGCAACCTCGTGACGCAGCGCAACGATCTCCGCCTCCAAGGATGCTCGGGAGCGGAACAGATCACCCAGGGCGCTGACGAAGAGGCGAAACACCAGCCGCGAGACTTCCTTCACGTCCGCCCTGCGTCAATGATGCGTGTGCGGATGAGGTTTTTGGAAGGCACAGGCTTGCAGTCTTGGGGCAGCCGGACTTTCGCACCACACCAGACAAAGCCGAGTTTTCGCACACCCCGACCTACGCGTGCAGTATGACGTAGGCCACACACTCCGTCGGATCTCGCGCTGGCGATCCGCCGGATATTGCCTTGCGTCATCCCCAACGACGTCGGCGCCCCGGACTGAATGGTTTTCGCGGCTCACTGGCCGGCCTGCACGTGCCCCTGTCAACGCTTCACGGCAGAAAGTCTACTCACCGGGTTTGTCCGATTCCCCGCGGGTCTGTGCTAGGCAGGCCGATCACTCACTGAAACCAAAGGTGCCTGAACGTCCCATGGGAATTCTCGATCGACTCAAGCCGCAACCCCGCTGGAAGCACTCCGACCCCGCCCTTCGACTGAAGGCGATCCCCGAACTAGATGATGCCATCGAGCTCGCGGCGCTGGCGGAACACGACCCCGATGCCATGGTCCGGACGGCTGCCATGGCGAAGGTCGTCGACCCCGTGGTTCTGGGGCGCGTGAGCACCTCGGATACCGACCGAGGCGCACGGGACGCCGCGGCAGATCGATTGCTCGCGCTGGCCCTCGACGCGTCCAATCCCGAAGCCGCTACAGCCGCCGGCCAGTTGTCGGACGTCCGGCGCGTATCGGTGATCGCGAAGAGCACGGCTGCCGATGGCGTGCGCCGGATCGCACTCGCCAGATTGACCGATGAACGTGCGCTCGGCGGCGTTGCCCGTCAGGCGAAAATGGAGAACACGGCGCTCGCTGCTGCGGCCCGCCTGGGCTCGGCAGACGAACTGCTCGCCATCGCGCTGAACAGCGAGCACAGGGAGGTTGCTCTCGCCGCGTTCGATCGCGTGGTGCAGGCAGGACTGCCCGGCGCGGACGTGGCGCTCCTCAGGACCATCGAAGCGCGCTCGCAGCACAAAGCCGTGGCTCGGCGCGCGAAGGCGATGCTGCAGGCGATCCAGGATGAGGAGCATGCCCGGCGTGTCGCCGAAGAGGAGAGGCAGAGCCAGGAAGCGTCGTTGTGTGCCGCCGTCGAGAGGCTCACCGACCTTGCTGACCCGGATCGCATCGCAGCGGAGTTCGCGCGCCTCGGTACGGCCTGGGACACGCTGGCAAGTACGGACGCGGGGGCGTCGCGACGATTCGGCGCGGGCGCCGATGCTGCGCGCCTGCACATGACCAGGCGCCGGAGCGAGATCGCGGCCGCCCTCGAAGAGGCTCGCCAGCGCCGCGAAGCCCTGGCGAGCCGTGAGGCACTGTGCCGACGCATCGAAGTGATCAAAAACGGGAGCGAAAGCGAGATCGAAGGAAAGAACGTCCTCGAACGGCTGTGCTCCATCGAAGAGGAATGGGCCCAAATCGCGCCGTCCGTCGGCTACGAACGGGACGTCGAGCAACTCGCGGCGCGATTTGCGGCAACGGCCAAGGCTTGCAGGAAACGTCTCGCGCTCGACACCGCACTGCAGGAGGCCCGGTCCGCGCTCGAGGCCCGCGTCACCGAGGCGGAATCCCTCTCGACCCGCGAAGGGAAAGGCGTCGCCGACCGTTGGCGGGCGCTGATGCGCGAAGCGCGGGTGCCGGCGGCCACGCTGAGCGATGCGTCGCGGCCCGCCTCCGATCTGCTGGATCGTCTGGCCGCGGTCGGGCAGGCGATCGAGGCGCGTGAAACGGCGGCACGCGAGGCGGCGTCGAAGACCGCACAGGATCAGGTCGCGAAGCTCACGCAACTGGTGGCCCGCGCCAAGCGCACGGCCCAAGCGGACACGCTCACCTTGCGCGAAGGTGAACGACTTCTGCGTGATGTCACGGCGGCCCTTGAGAACATGGAGAAGGGAGAGACTACGAAGGAAATCCGTAACGCCCTTGCGGCGCTGCGATCGTTGCAGGAGCCGATCGCGCGTCGCGTGAAGGAACTGCGCGAGCTGGACGAGTGGCGCAGGTTCGGCAACCTCCAGCGGCAGGAAGAACTCGTCACGACTGCGGAAGCCATCGTCACGTCACTGAAGGCCGAAGAAGAGGCTGGCGCGGCGAGCGATCTGGCCGCGGCGGCGAAAGCGCTGCGCGACCTCCAGTCCCAATGGCAGAAGGTCGCGGACGTGCCACAACACAGCGCGCGGCAGTTGTGGGGGCGGTTCAGGACGGCAACCGACTTCATCCGTAGCCGCTGCGAGATCCACTTCGCCCAGTTGCGACAGGAGCGAAGCACCAACCTCGCCGCCAAGGCCGCGCTCGTCGCGGAGGCGGAAGCGCTGGCCGACTCGACCGAGTGGAGCAGGACGGCCGCACGCTTGCGGGAGCTACGTGAAGCCTGGGAGGCCACCGGGCCGATGCCGGGCGATCCGGGGCGCGCGCTGGCGCGGCGATTCAGCGCCGCGTCCAATACGTTCTTCAACCGTCGCCGCGACGATCTGAGCTCCAGGAAGGTGAAGTGGGATGAAAATCTTGCACGCAAGGAAGCCTTGTGCGAGCAGGCGCAGCAGTTGGCGGAATCGACGGAGTGGGACACCGCCGCCTCCGAACTGAAGAAGCTGCAGGCCGAATGGAAAGCCATCGGTCCGGTCCAGCACGCCAGGAGCGAAGTGGTGTGGAACCGGTTCCGGTCCGCCGCGGACAAGTTCTTCGCGCGATACCACAACCGGCATGATGTCGCCGCAGCAGCGCAGCTTGCCGAGCGCGAAGCGATGGTGGTCGTACTGGAAAGCCTCGTTGCGCTCGAGGAGGTTCCGGGCGATCTCGCCGCGCAGGTGCAATCGCTGCGAACGACGATCGCGAACACGCCTTACGTCGAGGGGGCCGCTGCAACGGCGCTGTACGAACGATGGACGGCCGCCCTTGCCGCGCTGGTCTCGCGGTCACCGGCCGCGTTCGCGGGCACGGACCTGGACCCCGTCGCGAGCCGTGAGCGCATGGAACGGATCATTGCGAAAGTCGAGTCCCTCGTCAGAGAAGAAGCGCCCGTCGCGACGGCCACGGACAAGTCCGCCACCGAGCTGCTTGCGGAGCGGCTGCGATCGGCGCTCGCGA
This sequence comes from uncultured bacterium, assembly GCA_903893315.1. Taxonomy (GTDB): domain Bacteria; phylum Desulfobacterota; class Binatia; order UBA1149; family CAITLU01; genus CAITLU01. The sequence continues at coordinate 115,414 of CAITLU010000017.1, read as the reverse complement.
GCAACGCGTTGCGTGCTCGCCCCGACGAAGTGAAGTGGCGTGCCGCCGGCAGAGCTGTTGAAGAAGCGCGGGGGGCGTGGGAGCGGCTTGCATGGGTGCCCGGCCAGGACACGGGCGTGCTCGAGGGGAGGTTCAAGGCCGCCTGCGCGCGCGTGATGGATCAGCTGAAGCGGCACGTCGGCTCCACGGGTGATCCCGAAGTGTACGGAAAACCAGCCGACGCTCACGCAGCCTCCCGGAAGTAGAAACTCGGCACGCCGCCGAGGCGTTCGCGGCACGCAACTCGGCCGACTTTCTGCGGCTTGCCGCGTGACCTTTCGATCAGCCGGTTCTCGAGCCACTGGTGACTGCGTTCCAGATTGTAGTGGCAGACGTCGAACACGCTGTCGGGGGGTTGCGTGTGTGACTTCGATCACGCGCACGCGTCTCGCCTAGCATCTGCGGACGACGACGTAGGCTCGCGCCGAAACGAACGGTAGGCCGAGGTTGTTCGCCAACGCCGCCGGCAAGACCGCGTTGCCCCTCGCCTTTTGCGTCGGCCCAGTTTCCGCACGCAACGGCGGGACCAGGTTACTTAGCCGCAGGCTGTAATCTCGTTAGCGTCGCGAGCGTGCAAGTCGAACTGACGACGACGCGGCGCTCACACAGTCTGAACAATCCATCGTCATGTAGGACGAGCCCGACTGGCGCCGTCAGCCCGTGGTCACGGAAGTAGCTTTGCCTCCGCCGTCACGGCCGTCGCCGTCCGGGGCACGAGGAGTCATGGCAAATTTTGAATTTCTTCGCGGCGAAAAGGGAACGCGTTGCTATTGGGCCGGCGAGCCGATCTTCCACGAGAACGACCCCGGGGACGCGATGTATGCCGTGGTCGAAGGCGAGGTCGAGATTCGCAAGAACGGCCGTGTGCTGGAGACCGTGGGCGCGGGAGCGGTGTTCGGGGAGATGGCACTGATAGACCGCACGGTGCGCAGCGCCGACGCCGTTGCCAAGACCGAGTGTACGCTTGCGCCTGTCACGCAGAGGCGCTTCATGTTCCTGGTCCAGGGAACCCCTTTTTTCGCTATCGACATCATGCGTGTTCTTGCCGAGCGGCTGCGAAGATACACATCTGACTGAGAGCTACCGGCGTTCGTTCTCGACGAAGACGTTGAGGTGTACAGAAACTCAACCAATCTCACGCAGCCTCCAAAAAGTAGAATTTCAGCACGCCGCCGAGCTTTTCTCAGCGTGCAACTCTGCCGACTTTTGGTGGCTGGCCGCGTGACCTCTCGATCAGCCGCTTCTCGAGTCCCTGGTGGTTTCGCTCCAGATGGTGGTCGTAGACGTCGATCATACGCGTGCGTCTCCGATGGATCACAGCGGACGGTGACGTAGGCTCGCGCCGAAACGAACGGTAGGCAGCGGTTGCTCGCTAACTCCGCAAACGAGACCGCGTCTCAGTTCGCGTCTTGCGTCGGCCGGGTCCCAGCACGCGACGGGCAAGACGCAGATACCCGCGCCCCCTTCCCGTGCACCGCGCCGGTTACCGTGCGTGCTGGTCAGTCTCCTCGGCTCGAAATCCCGGCGGCTCTCCGGGCTTGAGCAGCAAAAACACGACGACCTTCACCGGCACTGCTTCTTCGTTGACGTCAATGTGGGGCACGTTCGCCGGGATGTAGCGGCCGTCGCCGGCCGCTATATGATCGACGCGGCCGTCGTCGTAGCACACGCTCGCCCTACCCTCGACCACGTAGAAGAACTCGGGCCCCGGATGGCGATGGTGGTCCGAACGAGAACGCGCCGGAAGCTGGAATTCGTAGAACGATCCCTTCCGGGTGCCGCCGTCAAGCGCAGCGCCCGCGATGACACGAACCTCGCCTTCACGGAGGGGAACTCGCTCTGCCACCGTGGACCGCTGGGAAGCGCAACCGATGGTCGCGACAACGACGACCCACACCAATCGCGTCATCGCGCTATTGCAGACGGATGCCGCGGTAGACCGCACTGTTCGAGTTGATCACCTCAAGCGACGAGGTGTTCCATTGACTACAGGTATCGGACAGCGGCGCGACGACGACATTGACGTGCGGCCGTTCGCGGCGCCCGACCGGCTTGCCTGGAGCGGCGGCCGTCGCCAAGTCTCGGCCGGTTCCCAAAGGGAATACACCCGATTTCCCGCTCATCACCACAACGGTAACCGGGTCGTGCAGGAGCGTGCCGTCCTGCGAGATGACCTCGACCTGGAAGCTGCACTGCTCCTTGGACGCGTTCACGATCGCAAGCTCCAGTGATTGGTCGACCGACAGCGAGACAAGACCGGACATCAACTGGTTGGCCAGAGAGCAGCAGAAAGCCGACGCCGTCGTCGCGGTACAAAAGAGATACGCGGTGCAGACAAACACGATAGCTCGAAACATAGTGAAATCGACCCTACAGAGTGCCCGGTACCCGCGCAAGCGCGCCATGCATGCGAGCGTCATGCGAGAAGGCGCCCGTGTGAACGGTCCATTCAAATGCTCAGCGCCGCGCTTTTCGCCCCAGCGATGCAAAATGCGCGTGATGCCACCGGGGTGTTCGCCATGCCGAGGACTGGCACGCGGCACCCACCTGTTGAACGCGGGACTGCCGAGATGGACCACGGAGGTGCCTTTCACAGCCATCCCCGCTCTCCGAACGCGCTCTTGGTGAGAGATTCCGCAGACTGTTCACCAGATGGCCGTTGAACGCCGCGATGCCGAGCGTTTTTGCTCAACGCATTTCGGCCACCCATTTGCGAAAGCGCTGGGAGTCGCAGCCCTTCGAAGGAGGCTGTAGATGCAAAAGTTCGGAGCCAATGCGCGGGCAGAGCCCGGCGGTAACCTCCTTGTCGTCGACCACGCAGGCGAGTCGCAGACTCTTCAGCATCGCCCGGTGCTCCTGCGTCGCCTCGACCGCGCGGCCCGCCTGCCCGCTTCAAGTTCAGCCCAAATCGCCTCCCGTCGCCCGGCCTAATCTCATCCGGTGTCTGCCCAGAAAACGACGCATGCGGAATCGTCGCGTTGTACTCGTAACGCTCGCGTCGTGAAGACCGGCGATGGACTATCGCGAGCCCGCCTTGGGTCAGATCCCGAGCGGCTGATTACCAGTCGGCCGGCACGCAGAGCTTCGTAACGGTGCTCACCGTCAGGTCGCGCACGCCGAACTGATCACCACCAGTGGCCGGGTCGGTAACGACTTTCGCCGGGCACCTCATCTTGTAACAAATGAAGCCGTTGACGAGATCCTGGCCGACCGCAGGAATGGGGTTCGGGTCGTCGGATTGGGTCACGGTCTTGGCAACGGGTACGCAAAGTTCGATGCCCTTGATCTTCACCGTGCAACCGGTTTGTACCGGAAGGCCAGGAAAGCCCGGCAACAGCGGATCGAGATCCACGGTGGCATTGAACGCGTAGCCTTTGGCGTCGCGCATCTTGTGGCATTGCAGATGGTCGTAGGGCGGCCCGCCGGCGCCGGCAAGCGTCGCGCTGGTCAAACAGAGCACCGATGCGGCCAAAGTCACGGACAACAGGCTTCCATTGTTCATCTTCATTCCCCCGTGCGTCGTTCCGATGGCTGCCGCGGCCTACGTGGCACCGCTGTGCGCCGCTGTGCGCCGCTGTGCGCCGCTGTGCGCCGCTGTGCGCCGCTGTGCGCCGACACTATCTACCCTCGCGCCGCTCCGCAACGGATAGATCGCTGTTATTTCGCGATTTCCGCGTGGTGTACGAGGACTCAGCCGACGCACACGCAACCTTCCCACAACAGAACCCTAACACGCCGCAGAGTGGCTTCGTCGGCTGCATATTCGCACTCCGCCGCCTCGTGACGGATCCGCGCAACGCCGCCCGGAATTGACGGAGTCACGTGGATCACACGCGCGCGTCCCGGCCGACGCGGCTCTCGGCTTCGCCGTCACGTCGATGTGGAGTATCCGAGGCCGACTCTGATCGAGTACCACGCAAACGCAGAGCAGCGAGAAACGAATCGTCGACACGACGCGAAGTCGATCGCAATTGATTGGTACAGGTGGTTGCGAACGAAAGTACCCCAACTCTGAGATGGAGGTCGAGGCGCCTTGCCGAGGTACTTCGCTACCGTCGATTCGGAAACATCGATGCCGAGCATCAGGAGTTCACCGTGAATGCGCGGCGCTCCCCACGGCGGGTTCTCCCGGTGCAACCGGCCGATCAGTTAGCGCGTCACTCGCTCGACACGAGGGCGACCACCACACCGCCGGACCCTCTATCGCCAATAGGCTCGGAACCCCTCGCGGTGCCAACGCAGCACTGCTTCTGGCCGAACCATGACCAGAGCACTGCGCCAGCCCGGCCGGGCCCTGGAAATCCAGACCCGGAAATGCGGTCGCGCCAGGACAGTCGGACCCGGCGCCGGCCAAACCGCTGCCTGAGCACCGCCCCCGGTGACGCAACGCCACCTTCTCGGCTTTCAGTGGCGCGCGGGAGCGGAACGGATAACCCAGGACGCCGACGAGGAGGCGTCACACCGGGCGTGCCCCCCCTCAGATCCGCCCTACGTCAACGATCGCGGTGAGGATGAGGCTTTCGGGAGGGCTGGCGGCTACCAGCGTTCGTTCTCGACGAAGACGTCGAGGTGTACGGAACCGATAAACGCCGCGATTCAACAAAACAACGGTTCGACAATCCTCTCATTCGGGCAGACACTTCGCCGTTAGTCGGCGGCCGTCGGCACACCACTCACGCACGCGTCCCAGCGAGAAGGACACCATGAAGAATGTTATCGACCCCTCCAAGACGTCAAGAAGAGACTTCATCAAGCTTGTCGGCACGGGGCTGGTCTTACAGCGCTCCGCTTCGGCATGCTTGCCAGAGGCCGTGGCAAGTGCTGCCACCACAAGCGCTGTCGAAGTCGGCCGTGGGTTGCCGTACCGCGTGGGAAAGTGGCTGCCTTCGGACCAAGTGGTTCTGGACCGGTGGGTCGCTCGCCTCATCAAGGAGGTCGATGCCAACCCCAGGCCGCTGTCCCCGGTAATCAAGGAGTTCAAGGATCTTATCAACGGCGATGCGGAAATCTACATGTTCTTCCATCAGATGTTCGGGCAGCTTCCGCGAACTCCACAATTCGAGGAGACTCCGGTCGGCCTGCCCCAGGTTCGCGACTACAAGCACATGCTGAACCTGATCAACGCGATCATGACTACCGCACCCGCGTTCGACAAGACCGGTCTCGTCGGGTTTCCAATCAATGCCATACTGAACTGGCCGATGGGGACTCCGGGGGGATTCGCGGCATTCCTCAACGACAAGGTCAATGCCCAATTCAAGAAGCTCCTGGACGAATGGGCGACATTTCTCGGCTCACCGGAATCTCGCTACGTGCTGAGCGCGGATCCGACAAGCGGATGGTTTGGCAATGATGCAATGGCTGCCATGCCGAACTTCGTGGAGGAGTTCGAATGCGATCCGTCTCAACCCTACTATGGATTCACGTCCTGGGACGATTTCTTCACACGGAAGTTCCGTGACGGCCAGCGTCCGGTCGCCGACTCTGAGAACGACGCAGTCATAGTCAACGCCTGCGAGTCTGCTCCTTTCCGAATAGCCGAGAACGTCAAGCGTTATGACAGATTCTGGATCAAGGCTCAGCCCTATTCACTCCGTCACATGTTCGCGAACGATCCGGTCGGCGAGCAGTTTGTCGGCGGCACGATCTACCAAGCTTTCCTGAGCGCGCTCAGCTATCACCGATGGCACAGTCCCGTCAGCGGAACCATCGTCAAGGCGTACGTCGTGAATGGCTCCTACTACTCGGAGACTCCCGCAGCTGGATTTGATCCGGCAGCCCCCAACGACTCTCAGGCCTACATCACGGAAGTGGCAACACGAGCCATCGTCTTGATTCAGGCGGACGACGCCCGAATCGGGCTGATGTGCTTCATGGCCGTAGGAATGGCGGAGGTCTCAACATGCGACGTAACTGTCGCGGAAGGGCAGCATGTCAACAAGGGCGATCAGATCGGTATGTTTCATTTCGGCGGGTCCACGCACTGCTTGATATTCCGCCCCGAAGTGAACCTCCAATTCGATATGCACGGCCAAACGCCTGGCCTTGAATCGCACAACATCCGAGTCAACGCCGTCATCGCCAGAGTCAGCTGATGATGCAATCACAAACAGTTTTCACACCCATGAGAACCTGAGTGAATCGTCCCGGCGTTCCCGGAGGCTGCGTAGAAACCGCGGAAATTCATTTTCGACCCTGAACGGAGAAATGCACCCGTCCGCTCTGCAGCCGCCGCCGAAGTGCTCCCGAATGATCCGGTTATCGACATTCGGATATTCGATGACACTCTGTTGGTTTTGGTTCACGTAGGCGCCCATCGCCGCCGCAAGCAGGAACTGAAAGGATGGCAAGAGCACTGACGCAAGCGTAACTTGACTCCGCCGCCGACGGTGAGCCGTGGCCGTTTACCTAATCTGCGAACAGGGCGTCGATCTTGTTTGCATTGCATCCGGCCTACTCTTTCCAGCACTACACGGTGGCGGCAGGATCATGCACCAAACCTTCTTCGACACTCCGGTCCTCAACCGCCTCCTGCGAGGCGTTGCGTTCCTCTGGCTCAAAGTGACCGGCTGGAAAGTCGAGGGCTCGCTGCCGCCGGAAGCAGCGAAAGCGGTCGTGATCGCTGCCCCACACACCAGCAACTGGGATTTACCGTACATGCTGGTCTGCGCCTTCGCGCTGCGCATGAACGTCTACTGGATGGGCAAGAAGTCAATCTTCAAGTTCCCGTTCAAGACATTGATGATGTGGATGGGCGGCATCCCCGTCGACCGAGCGAAGACTTCCAATCTGGTGGCGGCCTCCGCCGCGGCTCTCACCAGTGCGCAGGGACCGCTGCAACTCGTGGTTCCGCCGGAGGCCACGCGCGCAAAGACCCGCGTCTGGAAGACAGGATTCTATTACATCGCGGTCGCCGCCAAGGTGCCGATCCTGATGACCTATCTCGACTACTCGCGAAAGACCGGCGGCATCGGTCCCCTCTTCTGGCCGACCGGCGACATAGAAAAGGACATGCCCACCATCCGCGCCTTCTACGCCCCGCTAAAAGGTAAATACCCGGATCAGTTCCACGCGGCTGAAGACGAATAGCCGAAAGCGCCCGCCCGAAAGCGACTCGTCCATCGACAGCGAAGTGTACTTAAATGCGGCCGACCTCGGTAGGGTCGAGGACAGGCGCGGTGGTAGTGTAAGTCGGCTCTTGTCTGTATCCGGCCTTTTCCTGTGGTTCCCGAAAACCACATCCGCCCTATCCTTCACGCCGTCATTTTCTCGTAGTGACGGATAAAGCCACCGTATCGCCTCGAGGAACAAACACGGCCGATCATAGGCCGCACTTGTTCGCAGGAGCCGGAGACGGGACCGAGACATTGCGGTGTCTCGCTCACGTATTCAGCCGGCCGAGTTTCCGCGCCAGTGTCCGGCTAAGGAACTGGGGCGCCCGCTGGAGACGCCTCACCCTTGAAATTCTCGACGCACCAAACTCCCAGAAAGGTCGTGTCGCAGGGTGATGGACCTGTCAGCCATGGACTTACGACGTTCGGGTCGAGTATCCAGTAGGGCACGAGACTGGCCCTGGTCCCGTAGTCGGAACGCAAGTTTGATGTCCACAGAGCACAGTTAGATATACCGGGGTCAGTGGTACTGACGTTGGATGTGCTTCCTGTACGGACCCAGCCCTGGTAGTTGTCCGGCGGACCATAGCCGGAATCGGGCGCCGACCCTCCGAGCACTGTGTCGTACTGCATCGCGGACGGGCTCAAAATCTCCCATAGCGACGCCATGTGAAACCCCTTTGCGCAGGCTGTCAGCGCCTGACCGCCGAGATACTGGGCTTGCGTGATGTAGTAGCGACGGACTCTCGGTGCTGCGGCGTCTGCTGTCTGTGAAACGCATGAGATGATTGCCAGGCTACTGAGGACGATACCCGCCCGCAAGAACCAACGACGAGATGTTACATTGCCTTCGCTGACCATTGAGCGACCTCCGCTGTTACTATTCGACACGCTACGGGAAATCCGACAATCCAAAGCAGAACGGGACTCAGCACCGCGATCGAGACGCTGAAGCTGGGCGTGATCATACGCACCCGGCGCCGATCCTGAAAACCACATCCTGACCGTAAGGCGCACGAAGACTCAGCCGACGCACACGCGGCATCCCGATAGCAGCCGCACACCTACGAGCGCTTCTTATCAGCAAAGTATTCGCCCCCTACCCGCCCGTTCACTCCCCGGTCTAACGCTTCGAAACGGCTTCTGCGCGCGCCGACCCGTGGTGCTGGGCGTCGATCGCGCGGGTTACATTGAAGCGGAAGTCGGGGTCGTTGGCGTCGTCGTGGCACCCACCGCATATCTGCAGAACCACGCAGGAGTCGCACTTGTCTCCGAGTTTGACGATGCCACCAAGGTGCTTGCCGTCGCCCTTGACGTGCTCTGCGCCCGGCCCGTGACACGATTCACACCCGACGCGTGCCAGGTCCTCGTGCGAGCGCACCTGCCCTCCGTCAGGAAATCCGCCGGAGCGCCCGTAGCCCGTTACATGGCAGCGCAGACACTCGCTCTGAGTCTCCTTGCGCTCTCTTCGAAGGCTCTCGACCGACCGCGCGTGAGTGCTGCGTGACCAGACAGCATACTCGTGATCGTGGCAGCGCTCGCACGCCGACGAGCCGACGATCGCGGAGTTCGTCGGCAGCAGATCACGCGGACGGCCTCGCCCCGTAACGAGCTTCTCTCGCTCTGCATCGCCGAGCGCGGTAATCGCCGAGTGCGAGATCTTCGACAGAAAACTCTCGTACTCGAAGCCGAGCGAGTGCTGGGCGTCGTGACAGCCCTTGCAGACGGCTCGATAGTCGAGGGTGCCTGGCGCGGCAGACGCTTTGGACTTGGCTGCCAGATGCCCGCCACCAGGCCCGTGGCAGCTCTCGCATCCGACGTTCTCGAGGTACTGTGTGCGCCCGGCTTCGGTGTAACCGCCGGGCGCGCCGAAACCGACAACGTGGCAGCTCACGCACTTCGGATCGTGGTCAGCTCCACGAGTGACCAGCGTGTCGAACGCGAGCGAATGATTGGTAAAGTTCCACGTCGCCGTCTGCGTCGGGTGGCACACGATGCACGCGTCGTTCCCGCTGAAACCGCGTGGTTCGAGCAGCATCGGCACCTCGGTGCCTGACAGGTGTGCAAGACGCATCCGCATCAGCTTCGGGTCGCGCTCTTCGTCCCAGCCCTTTACCCGGTAGGCGATCCTCCCGGTCGCATCGATCAACAGGATATCGGGAACTCCCGCGAATGCGCCGTATGCCGTGGCGATCTCGCGGTCCGGGTCACTCAAGACCGGAAAGAAGTCGAGCTTCTCGGCTTTCAGCGTCGCCTCGACCGCGTACGGCCGGCTATCGATCGACACTCCCACCAACACCGGACGGAGCTTCTCGGGAATGGTCGTGAGTTCGCTCCTGAAGAAACGCAGCGCGTCCTGGCAGTGAGGACACGTGGGCAGAAAGAACGCCAGCACCACCGGCTTGCCCGACAGATCGGAAAGTCGGAACCGATCGCCTCCGCTCATTCGCTTGGCCTCGAACGGCGGTGCCTTCGGCCGTTGGTCCAGCGCGCCGCTGGAGACGGCGCCGACGCGAGGCAGGCGCAGGTACTCGCGGACGCGGGCTTCGATGGCAGCAGTCTGTTGTGCAACGGGATCGTGTTCGTACCCGACCATCGCCAACCCGACGCGACCTTCGGCGTCTGTGCCCAGCAGTGTCAGCGGCGACTGAAGACCGAGCCGCACGGCAATGGATGCGTCGGAGTCATCGAAAATTGGGAAGTCGAGCCCGAGTTTGGCGGCGAAGGTACGTGCGTTCGCCGGGTCGAGGCCCATTGCGACCCCGACTATTGCAAAGTTGTTCCGGCTCCGCTCCGACGCGACATTAGCCAGCGCCTGCGCGTACGCCGCCGCCTGCTCGACGCCCGGGTTGAAGCACAGCAGGATCAGCCGCTTGCCGGAGAACGAGGCGATCGACATGGACTTGCCGTCAAGCATGCGCCCCGCGAAGCTCGGCAGGCGCGGCTCCTCGGGATGGTCTGACGCTTTCGCAGCGGCCGGACTCGTAGCGGCAGACGCGCCTGCGGCGTCGGCCGGAAAGCCGCCCACGCAGAGCACGAGCAGCAGACCGACGAGACACGTCGCGCGCGCAACCGAGACCCGGGCCAGGCTACAGCGTTTCAAGAACACGGCCGTAGCTGAGTTCGAAATCGAGAACCATGTAGATGGAACTCATCATCTCTTTCACAGGAAGCTTGTGCCACGGATCGAGCGCCGACGCGCCGGTGAAATGACAACTGCCGGGGCCGGTCCACATCTCGACGGAACTCGCCACAAGATCCGTCTGTATCAACTCGACAAGTGAATGATCCTTGTCCTTCTCCGGGCTGGGAATCGCTCTCAGAGAGCATCCCTTCAGAGGCGTTCCGTCCGGCAGCGGCTCGAGCATCTGCTCAGTCCGCATCACCCCGGAACAGATTCGAATACCACGAGGCCGCTCCACGTATGCGGCGATCAAGTCTTCTTCGTGAACAAACTCCACGTGGCCCATCTTCTTGGGAAACCCGTAGAGTTCGCGCCCGACCAGAATAGGCGTGGAGCGGTCCAGTATGAGATGAGTCGAGTAGGAGAATTCTTCCCCGCGCCATATCGCCTGAATCGCCAGGATCGCCTCGTGATAAGCACCGAGCGTCGACCACGGGTAATCGACAAAGCTCACAGAAGCAGTCGGCCTATCCGGAAGTGTCAGCTGCTCCGGAAGAAGAGAGGCCGCCGCCACGGCATCCGTCTCGAAGTCGAACCGCATCCAGCGGGCCTTTTTATAGTGGAAAGGTTTCTTGTGATACGCCGGCGCATCGACCGGCATGGTTGCGGCCATGTTGCTCTTCGTCAGTCTTCCTTGCAGACCCATGTCTCCCCTCCTTCGTTTCCGTTGCCTTGGCTCGACGCTCTCTACCGCGCCTCTACTCAGGCGGCGGCCTGTCGCACCGCCTGATGCAGAATGCTTGGAGATCCGGCTCCAAGTCGAGCGCGGCGCGCAGCCGCATTTTGCTCACGCGCCGCGCTCCGTTATGACGCTGCCTGAGGGCCGCGCCCGAACGCCGCGCGGCTGCGCGCCGCCACCTCAGTTTCACCGGCGCCGCCAAGGAGTTTAAGATGCCGAGTCCCCAGCACGAAGCCATCGTCGCGATGCTGCAGAGCCAGCCCCTGCCCTCCGAGCCGCCGTCTCCCGAGATGCTGCGTGCCTTCTTCGAGGCCATCGCTTCCACCTTTCCCGTTCCCGACGGGGCGAAGTCCACACCGGCCGAGATGGGCGGCGTGCGCGGCGAGTGGATAGAGATGCCGCAGTCGAGCGCCGATCGCGTGGTGCTCTACCTGCACGGCGGCGGCTACGTGATCGGATCGATCAACACCCACCGCGGCCTGGTAGCACGGATCGCCAGGGAAGCGCGCGCACGCTGCTTCTCTCTCGATTACAGGCTCGCGCCGGAGAACCCCTACCCCGCAGCGGTCGAGGACGCGGTGCACGCCTACCGCGGGCTCGTCGCGTCTGGCATCGCACCCGGCCGCATTGTCATCGCGGGCGATTCCGCCGGCGGCGGTCTCACTCTCGCAACCCTGCTGTCACTGCGCGACGCCGGCGATCCTCTTCCCGCCGCAGCCGTGTGTCTCTCGCCGTGGACCGACCTCGAGGGCACCGGCGCATCGCACTCCGATCCGAACATCCACGACCCGATGGTCAACCTGCCCGGCCTTCAGTTGATGGGCCAGCTCTATGCCGGCGCCGGCGTGCGCGACCCGCTGGCCTCACCGTTGCACGGCGACTTCCGCGGAATCCCACCGCTCTACATCCTGGTCGGTACGCGCGAGCTTCTGCGCGACGACTCGCTGCGAGTGGCGGACAAAGCGCGCGCCGCCGGCGTGCCGGTGCTTCTGGAGAGGGGCGAGGGACTCATCCACGTATGGCCGATGTTCGGCGACGGTGTTCCCGAGGCCGCCGATGCGGTGAAGAACATCGGGGCCTTCGTCCGCGCGCGGCTCGGGTAACGCGCCGATATCGCGCGGCCCGGACGCGGCCCGCCGAAGCCCGGCGTAATTGCAGACGCCGTGTTGTTTTTCCCGCAGAAAAGCTGAATGAGTGCCACTCTCAAACACCCGTAAGGTTCGACAGAAGCCGCCGATGTTCACTTACCGCGCCTTTTCCCGTTGCCTCCTGACCGCCGCCGCCTGCGCTCTGCTAATCGCCGCGATCCCGTGCATTGCGCGAGCCCAAGGCACCCCGGATCGCGAAACTGCCTTCAGCGCAGAGTGGCTCCGCAGCGAAGCAAGGCGCCTTGCCGCTCTTCCCTACGAGGCTCCGCCCGCGAAGCTTCCCGACTGGCTCGAGCACCTCGACTGGGACGGCTACCAGTCGATCAAGTTCCGAGCCGACAAGTCGCTGTGGCGGGCCAAGGAACACAACCTCGAAGCTCGCTTCTTCCACCTCGGCCTTTTCTTCAAGCACCCGGTCACGATTCACGAGGTGGTTGGCGGCCGCTCGCGCCTGATCCCGTACTCGAAGGAACTTTTCACTTACGCGCCGTCGGTCCAGGTTCCCGAACACCAGGAGAACCTCGGATTCGCCGGATTTCGCGTCGGCGTCGCTCCCAGATTCGACGCCGACGTCTTCGCCTTCCTCGGCGCCAGCTACTTCCGTGCTGTCGGAGTGACCAAGCAGTACGGCCTGTCGGCTCGCGGACTGGCCGTCGATACGGCGCTGCCGCGGCCCGAAGAGTTCCCTGACTTCCGCGAGTTCTGGCTCGAGAAGCCCGCGGCCAAATCACGCACGGTCGTTCTTCATGCCCTGCTCGACAGCGCGTCGATCACCGGCGCGTATACGTTCGTCGTTTCGCCCAACGACGTCACAGTGATGGACGTGGACGCAACGCTGTATCCGCGAAAGCAGATCGAGCGCGTCGGTGTCGCGCCGCTGACGTCGATGTACCAATGCGGCGAAAACGACCACCGCGTCTGCGACGACTTCCGTCCCGAGATCCATGACTCCGACGGCCTGTCCATCTGGAACGGAGACGGAGAGTGGATATGGCGCCCGCTGGTCAATTCACCGGTTCTGCGCGTGAACAGTTTCCTGGACCAGAACCCGAAGGGATTCGGACTGATGCAACGCGACCGGCTCTTCGACCACTACCAGGACGACGGCGCGATGTACCATGCGCGGCCGTCTCTTTGGGTGGAGCCTCTGGACGGCTGGGGCAAGGGACAGATCCAACTCGTCGAGATTCCAGGCAGTGACGAAACCGCCGACAACATCGTCGCGTTCTGGAACCCGGCCGAACCCTTCAGCCCAGGCCAGGAGCGCCATTTCCGCTACCGTCTGCACTGGGGCTCGACGCCGCCGGTAGCGTCGCCCATGGGCCACGTCGTCTCCACACGCATCGGCGCCGGCGGCATTCCCGGACAGAAAGACCGTCCGCATTCGCGCAAGTTCGTCCTCGACTTCAAGGGCGGACGCTTCGAGCATCTGCCCTGGGAAACGAAAGTGGAGCCGCTGATCACCGTCTCGCGAGGGCAGATCCTGACACCGGCGGTGCGCCCCGTAGTCGGCGGCGACACGTGGCGCTGCAACTTTGATCTACTCGTCGACGGCAAGGATCCCGTCGACATGAGGCTCTACCTGAAGGACGCGAAAGGCGCGCTGACGGAAACCTGGCTCTATCAGTACACCCCGTAACGCTCTCTCCAGCAGTTGCGAGGTCCGGGCGCAGCCTCATTCATCGTAAGCGAGCGCTGCGAATGCCAGCCTCCCGTCGGCCTTGAGGATTCGGACACTCATCGAAGTAGGGGTTCACACCCCGGCAAGCGCTTACTGCGCCTGGTTGAATACCGGACGGCGCTTCTGCACGAACGCGAGCATCCCTTCGCGTTGATCCGGTGAGACTGCGCAGCGTTCGACCGCCTCTCGCTCCAGATCGAGCGCAGCATCGAGCATCATGTCGGCACCATCGACGACGCTGGACAGCACTCCAGCGACCGCGCTGGCCGGCATTGACGCCAGTTGATGTGCAAGCTCCACGGCGCGCTGCTTGAGTTGCGCGACCGGGTGCAACTCGGTCACCAGACCGATCGCCAGCGCCTCGGGTCCGTCGATCTTGCGGGCCCGCAGCATGATGTCCAGAGCGCGCCCGCTGCCGACCAGACGCGCAAGTCGCACCGAGCCGCCCCAGGCCGGCATCGCGCCGATCTCCAGTTCCGGAAGCCCGATGCGCGCGCCTTCCGACGCGCCAATGCGCAGGTGGCAGGCCAGCGGCAATTCCAGGCCCCCACCCAGACAGTAGCCGTACAGCGTTGCCACCGACGGCTTGCGCATCGACTCGATCATCGCCAGCACCTCGCGTCGCTGATCGAGCACTGCTCCGAAGCCGCCGCGTTCGGCGGCATGAGTCATCACCTGCTTGAGATCCATACCCACCGAGAAGTGCTCGTCGCCGGCCGCGGTGAACACCAGCGCCCGCACCGAGGAGTCGGCGGCGAGGCGCGGCAGCATCTCCTGCAGCGAGTCCATGTACTCGAACGTCATCCGATTCATCGGCGGGCGGTTGTTGGTGAGTATCGCCACCGCGCCGTCGCGCTCGACTATCAGTGCTTCGTCATCCGGCATGTTCATCTCTCCTCGTCCTGCTGCGCCTCGCTCCGCCGCGCGTGGCGCGCGATATCACGCCGAGCCCGACGCCGCCTTTCAATAGCAAACTTTTCACACACCGCCGAGCCGCAACCGTCGGCCAGCGCAGCCGGTGAAATCGCGTCGTCGCTTACGATCCGAGTCGGCCTGAGTTTCGCGCGCCACTGCTCTTTTGAAGGAACGGTCGTCATGGCCGCGGCCGTAGGGTACATTCGCCTGCGAGCGGAGGCAGGAGAGTCCACCTAATCCGGGACGAGACGCTGTTAATTGGCGTCGCGCCGGACAGCCAGATCCAGACAGCGGGATATTACGCCATGCCAGAAATCTTCGGTTTCGACGCTTTCTCGCCCAAGGAAATCGCCACCAGGGTAGAAACCATCGGTACTGCCAAGGCTCGATTGCCGCTGCTTTCCATGCTGATGCTTGGCGTGCTGGCCGGCGCCTTCATCGGATTGGGTGCTCTTTACTTCGTGCTGATCATCTCCGACGCGTCTTCTCTCGGCTTTGCGGCAAGCCGTCTGCTCGGCGGTGTCGCGTTTTCCCTTGGGCTGCTTCTGACCATAGTCGCCGGCGCCGAGTTGTTCACCGGCAACAACCTGCTGGTCATGGCCTGGGCCGACCGGATGATCTCCACCCGCGAACTGCTGCGCAATTGGGCGGTCGTCTGCACCGGCAACTTCATCGGCGCTGCCGGCCTGGCGCTGCTGGTGTTTCTTTCCCGGCATGCGGAAATGAATGACGGAGCCATCGCCGAACAATACCTCAAGATCGCCGCTGCCAAGTGCAGCATGCCGTTCTGGACCGCGTTCTTCAGGGGAGTGCTGTGCAACGTGCTCGTATGCATGGCGGTATGGATGGCCGTTGCCGGCCGCAGCGTCACCGACAAGGCGGTAGCGATCGTATTTCCGGTTTCTGCGTTCGTTGCGGCTGGCTTCGAGCACAGTGTCGCCAACATGTACTTCATACCGCTCGCCATGCTGTTGCAGCATTTCGGGAATAACGGCGCGGCCACCGTCGCGATCACCTGGAGCGGGTTCTTCGGTAATCTGGTGCCGGTGATTCTCGGCAATGTCTTCGGCGGAGGCGTGCTGGTGAGCTTGATCTACCACGTGATCTACCAGCGGATGCCGGCTCGAAGCGGCGGCGCATGATCGTACGCTTCTGCGTATCGTCAAAAGCTGCAGGCAGGCACACGCTTTCCCGACCTCGACGGAAAACTTGCGCGCGAGTTCCCGGCACCGGGGCCTGTCCGGTCCGATCTTGTCTTAAGGTGAAGTTTCCCTCGCATACGGGGAGGAGGCGCTCGGCAACTCCTCCTCGCGAAAACAGCCGCCTGCCAGGCAAGACGACGGCCCCGGGGGCATGCGCGGCTGCCTCGAAGGCCCCACGCTCAAGGCTCGACTCGACTAACGATTGAACAAGCCTTCGCACTGATACATGAAGGCGACCGCTGTCCACCGGCTATCTGGTTCCACTAGGCCCGGTCCACGCGAAGGAGAAACACGATGTTCAGCCATATCATGGTCGGCACCGACGACCTCGAGGCATCCAGGAAGTTCTATGACGCCGTGCTGGGCACGCTCGGAATCCCGGCGGCCATCACCGACGAGCACGGTCGCCTTTTCTACCTTTCCCCGTCCGGCGTCTTCGCCGTCACGAAGCCGATCAACGGCGAGCCTGCCTCCAGCGGCAATGGCGGCACGATCGGCTTTGCTGTCGCGGATCCCGCCACCGCGGATGCCTGGCACGCTGCCGGTATCGCCAACGGCGGCACAACCTGTGAAGATCCTCCGGGAGTGCGCGAAAGTGGCATGGGGAAGCTTTATCTAGCCTACCTGCGCGACCCGTCCGGCAACAAGATCTGCGCCCTTCATCGCATGGGCTGAGCGATCTGGCTCTCTCGATCCCTCCTCGTTCACTTCGGAGAGGGATCGAGGATTCCTTCGCTCGACGACCAGGACTGGGCGCCGGTCAAGTTCGGCACCGTAGGAGGAGCTATGGCCACGTCCTGCCCGGCCGACCTGGACACCGTCCGTCTGCGCACCGAGATATCGACGATCTACGCGCGCGTCGCCGCCGATCCGACCGGTGACTTCCACTTCCACCGCGGGCCCGCCTACGCAGCCGAACTGCTGGGCTACGACGCCGCCGAACTGGCCGGGCTGCCGGCCGACTCGACAGCGTCGTTTGCGGGCGTGGCCAATCCGCTCGCGGTCGCTCCGCTCGAAACCGGCGCGACTGTCGTCGACATCGGCTGCGGCGCCGGCATGGACCTGATGCTTGCGGCGCGCCGCGTGGGCGACGCCGGCATCGCGATCGGCATCGACATGACGCCCGCGATGATCGAGCGCGCCAGAGAGTCGGCGCGTATCGCGAAACTCGACCACGTCGAGATACGCCTGGGCGACGCCCAGGCGCTGCCCCTCGAGAACGCGAGCGTCGATGTCGTTATTTCCAACGGCGTGCTCAACCTCACGACCGACAAAGTGGAAGCGTTCAGCGAGATCATGCGCGTGCTCAAGCCCGGCGGCAGGCTCCAACTCGGCGACATCGCCGTCGAGTCCGAGCTGTCGGAAGGCATCCGGCGCGACGTCGATCTGTGGACTGGCTGAATCGGCGGCGCTCTCCCGGAGGGAGAGCTGATCACGCTCCTCGATCGCCTCGGCTTTGTCGATGTCGCGGTAGTCGCGCGCTTCGATTGCTTCCTCGGTACGTCAAAAGAGCTGGTCGCCAAAAAGTTCGGCGTGCGCGGGGTCAACCTCCTGGCGCGAAAGCCTCAATGAGATTGATCGCACCCCGGCAAATCGGGGGATCGGGACCGTTTCCAGGACCTGGGTCTTGTCAGCGAGCCACGAAGCAAGAACTTGCCCGACCTGCTCTGTCGAGAAACCGCGGGCTGGTGCGCTTGAAGCAAAGCCGCGCATGACATTGAAGGGGGCCATGATCACTGCCGATCTTTTCTCTCCCCTCGCGCTGGCCCACGGTCCCGCATGGAAGAACCGTTTCATGCTGGCACCTCTCACCAACGCGCAAGACCACAGCGACGGACGCCTGTCTGACGACGAACTGCGCTGGCTCACCTATCGTGCCGAAGGCGGTTTCGGCCTCGTCATCACCTGCGCAGCCCACGTGCAGCGCCAGGGCCAAGCCTTTCCCTGCCAGCTCGGCGTATTCAGTGACGATCATCTGAGCGGCCTGACGCGACTGGCGGCCGGAATCAAAGCCCACGGCGCGGTTTCGTCGATGCAGCTTCACCACGCCGGACTGCGCGCACTGCGAGAACTCACCGGCAGCGACCCGGTCGGTCCCTCGCAGGACGCGGAAACGGGAACTCGAGCGCTTTCAGGCGCAGAGGTCGAGCAGCTCACCGAGGACTTCATCGCCGCCGCCGTTCGCGCCGACGCGGCCGGCTTCGACGGCGTCGAACTGCACGGCGCACACGGCTACATGCTCGGCGCATTCCTGTCTGCCGAGACCAATCGCCGCGACGACGCGTGGGGCGGCACGCTCGAGAATCGCAGCCGCATCGTGCGCGACATCATCGCCGGCGTACGTGCGCGCTGCCGCCACGACTTCCAGCTCGGCCTGCGCCTGTCACCCGAACGCTATGGCCTGCAGATGGCGGAGATGCGCGAGTTTGCGGGCGAGTTGCTTAGCGGCGGCAGTCTCGACTACCTCGACATGTCGTTGTGGGACGTGTTCAAGAAGCCCGTGGATCCTGCCTTCCAGGACCGGCCTTTGCTTGACTGGTTCACCGACCTTCCCCGCAACCATACCCGCCTCGGCGCGGCCGGTAAGATACGCACCGCCGCCGACGCTCGCCGCGTCCTGGAACACGGAGCCGATTTCGTCATCGTCGGACGGGCGGCGATTGTGCATCACGACTATCCGAAGAAGATCGCCGCGGATTCCGATTTTGCACCGCTTGCGCTGCCCGTCAGCCGCGAGCATCTGCGTCGCGAGCGTCTGAGCGAGACCTTCATCGACTACATGAGCAGTTGGCCAGGTTTCGTCGCAGAGGAAGAAACCAAGAACCCATGAGCGGACGGGTTCGCGCTCCGCTGGATCGCGAACACCGTCACCGCCGGAGGCAGGAATGGATCAGGGAACGACAAGGTACCAGGTTTTCCGAGGCAAGATCGCGATCATCACCGGCGCCGCCTCCGGCCTCGGACAGGGGTTCGCAATAGAAATAGGCAAAGCGGGCGGCACCGTGATCGCCGCCGACATCAACATGGAGGGCGCCGCGCGAACGGTCGCCTCGATCACCGCCGCAGGCGGCAAGGCCGAGGCTCACCTCCTCGACGTGCGCGACAGCGCCGCCGTCACGTCGCTGGTCGACGCCACCGTCGCCAGGCACGGACGCATCGACTACATCTTCAACAACGCCGGCATTGCTACCCTGGGCATGACCGAGGAAATCCCGATAGCGAACTGGGACGAGATCATCGACATCAATCTCAAGGGCGTGGTCTACGGAACTTCGGCTGCCTATAAGCACATGGTGCGCCAAGGCAGCGGCCACATCGTCAACACCGCCTCTCTCGCCGGACTCGTGCCGTCACCGCTGCTGGCGCCGTACAGCACCGTGAAGTTCGCCGTCGTCGGCCTGAGCGACTCGCTGCGTGTGGAGGCCCAGCCCAAAGGCGTCACCGTCACCGCTCTGTGTCCTGGGTTCATCGAGTCGGGAATCTACGGCGCTGCGCGCACGATCGGAGATTTCAACGAACAGATCCTGCGTGAGAACATCCCGTGGATCGTGCCGCTCGACAAAGGCGTCCATCAACTGCTCGACGGAGTGGTCCGCAAACGGCGCATTGTCACGCTGCCTCTGTACGCGCACGTCATGATCTGGCTCTACAAGATAGTTCCGGGGCTCGCCATAAAGCTCAGCGGCCGGCTCGCGGCGCGGCAGATGCAGACCGCCGCCGAGCGCGCCGGACACAAGAAGTGAGCGGCACATTCGTAGGCTCGCGCCTGGCGCGCTAGACCAGGCGCGTCCGAAATGTTGACACTTCGGCGTGTCCGCTTACTGCCGCGCTGACTTAACGCTCCACGAGTGCATGGCCGGCGCTTCGGCGCCGCCCGCGCCGGGGCCGCGAGATGGAGGACTTCGTCGATGACAAACGCAGACAGGACGCTCTTTGATCTTTCGGGCAAGGTCGCGCTTGTCACCGGCGGCAGCCGCGGCCTCGGCCTCGAGATGGCCAAGGCCTTCGCGAAGGCCGGCGCCGCTGTCATCGTCGCCAGCCGCAAGCAGCAATCCTGCGACGAGGCGGCGAGACAGATCGAGGCTCTCGGCGGTCGCGCTCTCGCTCACGCCTGCCACGTCGGCGTGTGGGACGATCTCGACGCGCTCACGGAAGCGGCGTACGCGCGCTTCGGCAAGGTCGACATCCTCGTCAACAACGCCGGCATGTCGCCGCTCTATCCGTCGCTCGACGCCGTCACCGAGCAACTGTGGGACAAGGTGCTCGACGTCAACCTGAAAGGGCCCTTCCGCCTTTCGGCTCTCATCGGTACGCGCATGGCGGCCGGAGAAGGTGGCAGCATCATCAACGTGAGCAGCATCGCGGCCGAGCGCCCCACTCCAACCGAAACGCCGTACGCCGCGGCGAAGGCGGGGCTCAACGCGCTCACCATCGCGTTTGCTCACGCCTACGGGCCAAAGGTGCGGGTCAACGCGATCCAGGCCGGGCCTTTCCTCACCGACATCTCCAAGGCCTGGCCTGAGGGCTTCGAGAGTGTCATCGGCGCGCGGGCCGCGCTGCGGCGTGCCGGCCGTGCTGACGAGATCGTCGGCACGGCGCTCTACCTCGCGTCGGACGCGTCGAGCTTCACGAGCGGAGCCATCCTGCGCGTCGACGGAGGACAGCAGTGAGCGCACGTTGCGTCGCACGCTTTCCGGTCACGCCGGCGTAGCACGGCAAGACTGACCGGCCGCATTCCTGCGCAGTGCAAGCCTATGCCTTCCTCAAGTCGTCGACCTGAGCCTGCAAAGCCCTGACCTGAGCGGCGAGTTCGGAGAGCTTGACCGCTTCTTCCATGTTGCGCTTGTAGTCCCCGAGCGTCTGCAAGGGCAGCGCGCAGTACTTGCCGGAGGTCTCGATATCCTTCACCACGCCGGCGCGATGAAGAAGCCAGACGTCGTCACAGATGTTCATGTGATCGATGACACCGACCTGGCCGCTCGCGACGACACGGTTCCCTACTTTCGATGATCCGGCGATGCAGAACATCGCTGTCAGCAGACAATCTTCGCCGATCTCGACGCCGTGAGCGAAGTGGCAGAGATTGTCGGTCTTGGTACCGGCACCGATGCGTGTCTCGCCGTACGAAGCACGGTCGACGCAATTGTTCGCTCCCAGTCTGACGCGCTCGCCGATGACGACAATTCCGGTTTGCGGGATACGGTAACTCTTGAATCTGGCGTCCTGTCCGAACCCATAGCCTTCGGAACCGATTATCGTACCAGCGCCGATGCAGGCCTGATTCCCGACGCGGCACCCATAACCGATCACGGCATTGGGATGAACCACACAATCGTCGCCGATAACCGCGTCGTTCTCGACCACCACGCCTGACAGCAATCGTGTGCGCTCGCCTACCCTGGCACCGGCACCGACCACCACATTGGGAGAAATCAGGGCGCTCCTGGCAACCGTGGCCTTAGGATGAATAACGGCGGAGGGCGGAAGCTCAGGCCACTGGTCGTCCATGAAATCGCGATCGGCATATTGCGATTTGATGATGGCGTGAGCGAGCGACACCAGCTGAGTGACCAGGATTCCCAGTCCTTCGTGCGGCGCAAAAACTTCGGCAAACATGGGATGGGTGACGATCGCCGAGGGCTTTCTGCCTGAAGCCGCTTCCGCAAACTTCTTGCTGTCGACAAAAACAAGATCGCCTTCGCCGCAGGATTCGACGGCTCTGATTCCGCGAATCAGCGGATCGCCGCCGCGCTGCTCCGAGAAAGCCAATTGTTCGCCAAACTTCTCTCTGATCTCTGACAGCCGAAGTTCCATGTATTCTCCCGTTCCCGATGTGCGACGACAGTAGGGAGATATGCGCCACAAAGCCAGGATTCGACCATCCGGCTTCGAGCTCGGCGGCACGCCTGGAACTTCGAGAACGGCTACGGCGACCAGACAGAGTCAGAAGGATCGCAACCGCTTCCCTTGGTGCGGGTTCAGAAACTGCGCACGAGGCGGATGCCACCCATACCCGGCGCCAGATGCCAACCCGCGGAGTCCGTGTGCACCAACGGCGCGCTGTCAAAGGTACGCCGATATGCGTCGAGGTCGTCAATCGGGCGAGTCGGAAGAGTCCAGAGCTGCGCCTCGCTCAAACTCTCGCCGACGCCGAACGACGTCCACCCGGTGGCGCGCTCGCCCCAACCTTCGCTGACCGCCAATCCAGCACCGAGATTTATCGCCAGTTCGATCAGATGAGCCATCCACGAGGTTCGTTCTTCGACCTGACTCGCGGCGCTCCGCAGCGTCTCTTCGGCCGCGGCAAGATGCAGCGCGCACTGCGCGTCATTACCCGCAGGCATCTCGCGAAGACGGCTGACACCCTCCCTGGCCACAATGGGATCGAAAACCAGGTCAGCAATACCGAGCACGGATTCGCCTACGGTTATGAGATCGTCCGCACGCTTGCCCGTATTGCGTTCCAAACCCGCGTCCACGCTTTCCACCACGACGCCGGCGACAAACACTGCCATCCAGCCGTGCCACCACCACGACGCATGTTTCTGCCCATCCGCAAGGCGCGATTCGATGAAGTCGATCCGAGCCTGTGTATCGGTGTCGCAGGCCAGTGCCGAAGAACGGGCGAGAAGTACCAGGATACACGCGAGAACGGTGCCGCTCTTCGCCACCAGGCGCGAGCGAACGCTGCCGCCACGACCCCGCGACGGGTCAGTCATTGCGAAGAGACACGCCGCCGACCCAGACGAGCAACGCGCCGATAAATCCCGCGGCCTGTTGTCCAAGGCTCAGATGGTGGGCTTCCAGCATCGTGAGCGACGCGAGAATACCGGCGATGGCCTGCGGGTAGGCGATCAGGCGTCGGCCGAAGGAAGGAAGTCCGCCAGCGGGTCTCGACTCGGTGCTCCCGGCATCGGGATCGAGCACGGCCAGCACCGCACGAAACAGCCGGATGCTCGGCCAGGCCGACGACAACGACACGAAGCGCGGCTCCCACGCGGTCGGCTGGAATTTCGATTTGTACAAAGCCAGCGACGCAAAGTGGAAGCGCGAATCGAGGCGATGGAAGATCAGCGTCAAGGCCCACGTCAGCCAGCGCGCGCGGCGGTCGATCTGCTCTTCGCTTCCGCGCAATGCGGCGATACCGATACTGGCGAAGGCAGCACCCGACGCGGCAAGGCTCTCGAGCGCCGTGACGGTAAGCAGTTCAGTGGCGCCCTGAGACGCCTCCGGAACGCGGATCATGTCTTCAAGATACCAGCCGTCGCGACCGTAGACGGGAGCGCAGGCCAGCACCGCTTCGAGGACGTCTCCTCGATGGGCCAGGAAGATGCGCTTGCGTTCCGCTTCCGCCAGCGGTGCCGTGCGCAGGAACGATTCCGTAGGCATCCTGCCGAGAGAGCCTTCCCAAGCACTTTGGACGACGCGGATCCGGGCTTCCAGCGCGCTGTCGCGGCCATCACCGGGGCGGTACTCACAGATCCTGATATTCGCTTTCGCGGCCTTGTTGAGACTCCAGCGCAGGCGCTTGCCGCGGTCGCCGCGCGGCCGCTGCCAACTGCGCAGGTCGAACACCGGCTCCTCGCCCACCTTCAGCACCGCGCTCCCCTGCGACAGCGCTTCCCGGGCCGTTGGTTCTTCGATGGCAAGGAAACAAGTTCCAACACCCCGGGTCTTCATGGCGTCGCCGAACTCGCGGAGCAGCGCGCCGCGGTCTTCGAGAGCACAGATGGGGTCGCCCCACACGACCGCCATGCGGTGAGCCTCGAGATAGCCGATGCAGCCGGGCGTGGTCTTTCCCCAGTAATACCGCCACCCGCCGGTGCTCAGCAGCAGAAAGGAAAGCGGATTACTGGCGTGCTTTTCAAGGAGACGGACGAGCTCATGCCGTTCGCTCCATGGAGCCTCTTCGTGCTCAGTCGCGGTGCCTTCGTCGTGTCTCATCAAACCCCGGCGCGAGTCCATGGAACGCCCGTTGCCGCTGTGCGCTGGATGTTCGGAACCGTGTGCATCCAGTCCGCAACCTGTCGCAGAACACGCCCCTGCACAAGTCGTCTCTGCCCAGATGCAGGGCTTCTCAGCACGCGCTCTCAGCACGGACCACTCACGATCCTGGAGCATCCTGCCGGGACATCCGTGTGCGCCCCGCCTGCGCCCGTGCCAAACTGCGCGCCATGCGCCGCTCGACGGGATCTCGCAGCGCCTGCCCAGGCATCACCTCGCAGGCACCGTCTTCGACGATGAAGAGGGTGAAGGTGCCGCTTGCCGAGCTTTGGTTGGCCGTTCGCAACGGCCGCGCTCCGCTGCTCGCTGCGATCGTTCCCTTATTACTGGCCGGAACCGCCTCGGCTGACCCGACGGCCGCGATGCTCGCTGCCGGACGCGTGGACGATGCCATCAGCGCCCTTCAACAGCGCATCGCGGCTTCGGCAGATGACGCCGAGGCCTATCATCTCCTGTGCCGTTCGTACTGCGCATACGGCGACGTGGACAGAGCCGTTCCGGCATGCGAGAGGGCGGTCGCGCTGGTCCCGGACAACAGCAGTTACCACCTCTGGCTCGGCTCCGCGCTTGGGTTCCAAGCAGACCGCGCGAGCTTTCTCTCTGCCATCGCGCTGGCCAGGAGGACCCGAGCGGAACTGGAGCGTGCGGTAGAACTCGACGGACGCGACATCGAAGCCCGCTGCAGCCTGGCCGAGTTCTACGTGGAGGCTCCTGCCTTTGCCGGCGGCGGCGGCGACAAGGCGAAGTTGCAAGCGGCCGCGCTGGCAACTCGCGCGCCTGCCAGGTCTCACTGGATCCTCGGCCGCATCGCCGCAAAGAAAAACGATACGAGCACTGCGGAAGCCGAGTTGCGCGCTGCCGTCGAGGGCGACCATTCGAACGCGGCTGCGTGGCGCGACCTCATCGTACTCTATCGGCACACCGAGCAGTGGGACCGGATGCAGAGCACTGCGGCCCATCTCGCCGACGCAGGAGACGCCGGCGCCGATGCTCTGCTCGAAACTGCCGACGCACTGATCAGCGCTGGGCGCGATCTGCCGCTGGCGATAAAACTCCTGCAACAGGCGCTCTCGTCTCCTCCCGTGGAAGAGGCGCCAGCCTTCGCCGCCCACCAGCTTCTCGGCGCTGCCTTCGAAGCACAAGGCGACAGGGAAGGCGCAGTCCGCGAGTATCGGGCCGCGCTCGCGCAGGCCTCTAACGCCGCGCCTGCGCGTGAAGGCTTGCAGCGCCTCTCGCACTGAGGCCGTCGGGACAGGACGCGTCTCTGACCGACGCCGTAAATCGCCGCAGGATGCCTGAGTAAGAGAGCCGGCATCACTGACTCGGGTTGCCCGGCGATCGCCAAGGTTTTCGCACTCACGCCAAACACAGCCGATCCTGTGGACCTCGTGCGCAAATTTGGGTAGGCAAAGCCCGCCACTGGTCTGGCGAACTGATTCCTTGGCCTTTGAATTCCAAGGGACCGCGGTGCGTCAGCACAAACGAGGCATCCAACCTAGAAAAACAAGGAGACCGAAATGAAGCGCATCGTTATGACTCTCGCCGCCGTCCTGTTCGCTACTTCCGCATACGCAGACGGCGCCGCCGTCTATGCCGCCAAGTGCAAAATGTGCCACGGCGCCGCAGGAGAAGGCGCCAAGATGGCCGGGGCCGTCAAAGGCAAGGCGGCCGCAGACGTGAAGAAGGCGATCACCGCCGGCATCCCCGCCGCCGGTGGCAAGAAAGAGATGAAGCCAGTCAAGATCGACGCCGCGGACGCTGACGCCGTGGCGGCCTTCGTCGCCGGCTTGAAGTAAAACCGTCCACAGAACGGTTTTCGAGGCCGCGAGCCGCAAGACTCGCGGCCTCGTCGTTTTCGGCGTCAGCGGATCGTTCATTCCTGTGCTGATGAAGTCCGCGCACCGCTCAGGTCGCCCTGCCGAGGCAGCAGCAAGTTCCCTGCGGCCATTGAAAATCTCCGAGGCCGCTCATCAGTAGAGGACGCCCGCCGAGGTGCACACCGCTGCGCTGGACCCGCGTGCGGAAGATCGGTAGACAGACCGCAGTCCGGCACCAGCTTTCCTGACTGGTGGATGTTGGAATTTTTGTCCGCGTTTCACTCGAGGCTCACCATGTCAGATCTTCGCGACGCAAAGCCCTGGCTGATCTATGTACTCCTGGGGTGTTCGCTCGCCACGAACGTCATGCTGCTGCTCGCGCGCGGCGCGTCGGACAAGCCCGACAGTCATGCGATCGTCCAAGCCCCGATTGACGCGGCCGGCAGCGCCGCACCGGTCAACGGATCAGCGGCGGCCACCGGCGCCGTGCACGAAGCAGCCGTCCAGCCCGCTTCCGGCCAAGCGGTCCCCAGCACCGCGCCCACCGCCGGATGGACGGTCCTGCGCAGCAAGGTCGAACAGTCCCTGGCCCGAACCTTCCAACTCGCGGGCGGCGAGTCCGGCGACGCGCTGGCCAGCGTGTACACCCGCCTCTTCGTCTGGGACCTGGAACTGCGTCGCGACTTGCAGGCGGGCGATTCGATCGCCGTCGTCTGGCGCCACGCGCCCGATGGCCTGCCCGAGATCGCGGCGGCCAGCCTGCAGTCCGAGAAGCTCGGCCGAACCGTGGCGGCCTATCACTGGCAGGCGCCTGGCGACCCGTTCCCCAGCTATTGGCACCTTGACGGAACCGAAGCGCCGCTGCGCCTGCGTGACGGCCCGCTCGCGCAGTACGAGCAGATCACCAGCGTTCTCAAGGACCGTCCGACTCACAAAGGCATGGACTTCAAGACTCCCGTGGGAACCCCGGTCAGCGCGCCCCGCCCCGGGACTGTCACGCGCGTGAATTGGAACTGGACCGCTAACGGCAATTGCGTCGAGATCCGCTACGACGACGGCGTGCTCGGCAAGTTCCTGCACCTCTCGGAGAACCGGGTCGCGGAGGGAGCACGGGTCAGCGTCGGCCAGGTAATCGCGCTGACCGGCAACACCGGGCACTCCACGGCGCCGCACCTGCACTACCAACTCAACCGCGGAGAGAAGACCATCGATCCGCTCGACTATCACGGCACCATCAGGCGCTCGCTCAACGCCGAACAGATCGCCGCCATGCGGCGCGACGTAGCCGGCTTCGAAAGCATGCTCGCGGAGCCCGCCGTCCGATAACACCACGGCTCGGACCGGCGGCGGGCAATCTCGATGAATCTCTACGACTTCCAGAGGGCTCTGCTCGATCCTACCGCTCCGATTCCGCCCAACTGGCCAGCAGGTTGGTGGGGCGTGCTGCTGCTCTTCCTGGTGCCGGTCGGCGGCGGCATTCCCGCAGGCGTGATCATGGCCCATGCACGCGGCGTCGGCTGGCCGCTGATGCTGGCGTTGTACTTCGTCTCCGATGTCATTCTGGCCTTCGTCTTCGAGCCGATGCTTCGCCTGCTGGCCGCGCTGGGACGCGCCGTTCCAGCGTTCGGCCGCGTCGTAAATTTCGTTCGGACCACGGCCCGGCAATCAGCCGCACAATACGGCGATGCCGGCGGGGCGCTCGCGCTCATCCTCGTCAGCTTCGGTGTCGATCCCATGACCGGCCGCGCAGCGGCGGCGGCGGCCGGCCACGGCTTCGTGCCGGGTTGGGCCATCGCCATAACCGGCGACATGTTCTACTTCGCGCTGCTGATGGTGACGACGCTGTGGGTCGGTGCCGCGGTCGACGACGATCGCATCACGATCGGCATCATGCTGGTCGTGATGTTCGTGTTACCGTCCCTGCTGCGACGTGGACGCGCTTTGGCTGGCCGCTGACGCTTGCGTCGATCCCCACCCCGCCGTTGACACAAACTCCGGCGCCACCCGTACTTGACGCTGCGTGCGTCAAGATTCCTTGCGTACCTCGAACACGCGCCGGCCTGCTGCGGCGCGTGTTCTCTTCGATCGTGAACAGCACGCGCAGGACTTCTCCGAAGGCCGCCGGACACTACCGTGTGAGATGGCCAATCAGCCTGTGACGACCTTGCTGTGAATTTCGTTGGTGAGTTCGGCGATGCGGCGGCTCAGTTCCGCCGTCGTCTCCGTCAGCCTGGTGTTCTGTTCGAGCAGCTTGCGCATCGTTTCCGATTCTTTGATGGCGGCCTGTTGCATCACTATCCCGGACTGCGCGATATCTTCGCGGTGGTGAGCATCCGCGTCGGCGTGGGCATTGTCGCGAGCGGCCTGCCGGGTCTGGGCGAGAAGGATGAGAGGCGCCGCGTAGGCCGCCTGGAGGCTGAAGGCGAGGTTCAGCAGTATGAAGGGGTAGAGGTCGAAGTGAGTGACCCCTGCAACGTTCAGCGCGATCCAGATCGCCACGGCGATGGTCTGACCGACCAGGAACACCGGGGTGCCGAAGAAACGCGCGAAGATTTCCGCCTTGGCGCCGAACCAGTCGTCGCCGAACGTCGAGGCCAGGTGAGCGTGCGGTGTGTGAAAACGAAAGTAGGTCGAGACCTTCGAAGGTACGGCTGGTTCCATCTGTCTTCCTCCTGGGAAGTCGGCAATCTGTAAAACAGGTATAGACGGCAACGGGCCAATCCTGAAATGAAGCAGTCGTCCGTACACGACCGTCCCCGGCTCGGCCCCGGGAATCACGTCGCCTGGGCAATTCACCCCGGAAATACTGGAGCGCGCCCGAGCAGGCGAAATTACGGCAGCGCGCTTTCCTTCGGTTCCGCCGTACGTCAATAGTCGCTGAACCTATGGAGTCTTCTAGAGGCACTGGTGATCGGATCTTCGCCGTGTCCCTCCTGGCACTGCCCCTGCTGATGGCGCTCGCCGGGCCCGTCAATCACGACGAAGACCAGTATCTCGGCGCGGCCGCGTTGGTGCGCGACGCGGCGATCTATCGCGACTTCATGTCGCTGCAAACCCCGCTTCACGCGTATGTATTCGCACCGCTCACGTTGATCACCGGCTGGTCTTTCCTCGCGATGCGCCTCGCCACCGCCCTGCTCGCCACTGCGACACTGGCACTTGTCCATGTCGCGCAACGGCTGCTCGGCGTCGAGAGAGGCACTGCGATGTTCGCGACCGTACTGCTCCTGTGCTGCACCGCCTTCCAGGTCGGCGCGAGCGTGGTGCGCAACGACATGCTGCCCGCGCTGCTGATGACGCTTGCGATCCTGGCGGCGCTGCGGACGCTCGAACGTGTGGGGTGGATCGCGCCGCTTGCAGCCGGAATCTGCGTCGGTCTCGCGATCGCCGCCAAGATCAGTTACGCCCCCTTCGCTCCGACGCTGTGCCTGGCCTTGTTGCTGCTCGCGCAACCCGTGCGGCCGACCATCCGGCTGCGGCTGGCAGCGGCGGCGGTGGCTGGCATCGGAGTCATTACCGGCATGCTTCCCGCTCTGCTGTGCCTTGCTCGCGCTCCCGAAGCATTTTCGTGGGGTGTCGTCGAGTTCGCGCAGAGCGCACCTCAGGCCTACTACGCGGTCTCGGGACAGGCTGCGTTGCTCGGCGCCTGGGACAAATCGATGCGCTTGGCGCTGGTCGCGGCGGAGGGACCGGCGCTGCCTGCGCTGCTGCTATGGCTCGCCTGCCGACGCACGGCCGTGGACACCCGCAGAACGTCTTCCCGTCATCTGCTGGAACTATTCACAGTCGCGGGTCTCGGCGCCGCTTTCATTCCTGCGGCGGGCTGGCGGCAATATCTTCTGCCTGCGCTGCCGCCGCTGTTCATAGTGCTCGGAATGATTTTGACCGGGCGCAGCACCCGGCCTCGCACACGCACGGCGCTGTTCGTGCTCTTCGCGCTCGTGGGACTCGCTCGGCCCGCCCGAGATACTGTCGTCGCACTTGCAACGGGCTGGCCGGTGCTGGAGACCGAGCGTTCAGCGCATCGAATAGGCGCCACCTTACGCGCGGCCGGAATCCTCGGACCGGTCGCGACCGTGTCGGTGCACGCCGTGATCGACGCCGGCCACGGACTCGATCGTCGTTTTGCCACCGGAGCCTTCGTGGTCCGCAGCAGTGGACTGCTGAGCATCGCCGAAGCCGACACCTTTCACGTTCTGACAGCCGAGGGAGTTGCCGCCGCTTTTGATTCGGCGCCGCCAGCGGCGATCCTGACCGGTTACGAGCAAGCCTCCGACATGTTCCCGCTGCGACAGGACGCTGCGCTGCGCGATTACGCCCTCGCCCACGCCTATGTCCTGCATCAGGTGGCGGGCGAGGACACGGAACTTTGGGTCGCCCCTGGCCATGAACCTCTCGATTAGCGGCGACCGCACGATTCCCGCGAGCGTGCACGCGGGACGCTTCTTACCGCCGAGCCAGACGCGGTCGATTTCGCTCTTCGACGTTCAGATCACCGCAGCGAGCGCACCGCACGAACCGGGCGCGACGCCCGACAACTCCTCGTCGTAGACAAATACGTTTCCCCGCCGCAGCGGCATCGGCGGCGCTCCTTCTCGCCGGGAGTGATCGATCTCGATCATTGACAACCCCCGGCGCGTTTCATACGTACGTTTCGTACAAACGTATGAAACAAGAAGCCGCATCTTTCCCGGCGCAGGGAGCGCAGGCCGATTCCCAGTTCGCCACGCGCATCCTCCTCCTCGACGCGGCCGAGCGGCTGTTCTCGCAACACGGAATCGAGGGGACTTCGGTGCGGGAAATCATCAAGGCCGCGGGAGTCAATCTCGGCGCGGTCAACTATCACTTCGGGACCAAACAGCGGCTCGCGCTCGAAGTGTTCGCGCGGCGGCTGGAGCCGGTCAACCGCAAGCGAATCGCGCTGCTGGACGTACTGGAGGCACAGGCGGGACGCCGCAAGCTGAAGCTGGAGCGAATCATCGACGCGCTGATACGGCCGGCGGTAGAAACCATGGAAGACGGGACGCCGGCCTGCGACGACTTCATGCGGCTGACCAGCCGCTGTTTCCAAGAACCTGACCCGGAAGTGAAGAGTTTCGTCGAACAGCAATTCGCGGAGGTAGTGCGACGTTTCGACTCTGCCATCCTGCGCACGCTCCCGTGGCTCCCGGCGGGCGAACTGTTCTGGCGGATGCAGTTCCTCTTCGGAGCATTGCATCACGGGCAGGAGATACTGCTGCGTTTCGACCAGGTGCCCCAGCCTCAACTCGACGTCTCGCCCGTCAAGCCAGATCGCGAGGGCTTCATAAAGCGCGTGGTTTCCTTCGTCACCTCCGGGCTGGCAGCGCCGATGCCCGACGTTCGTTGATCACACACCAGCCGTGGCAACATCTACCACCGGTGTCACAGAGCCTGTTCCCATCATGAAGACATCCCGCGTACCAGACATGCTTGCGACGTTGCACCTCAGGGCTTTTCACGTCATCCGAACGGGAACCCTGAGTATCATGGCGGCCGCGCTGATTGCCGGCTGCGGCGGCGGAGAAGGCGGGCCGCCGGGAGGACCTGGCGGCCCGCTCGAGGTCAACGTCCTGAAGATCACGCCGGCGCCGGCAACGCTGACCCAGGATCTGCCGGGCCGCACCTCGGCATTTCGCGTCGCGGAAGTCCGCGCGCGGGTGAACGGCATCGTCTTGAAGCGGCTCTTCACCGAAGGCGCTGACGTGCAGCAGGGACAGGACCTTTACGAGATCGACGCGGCGCCCTACCAGGCCGCGCTCGACAGCGCACTCGGGATGCTCGCTCGTGCCAACGCCGCCACGGCCGCGGCGCGCTCCAGAGAGGAGCGCTACAAGGAACTCGTCGCCACCGACGCGGTCAGCAAGCAGGATTACGACGACGCGCTCGGCAGCAGGCGCACCTTCGAAGCGGACGTGCTGTTCGCACAGGCGGCGGTGCAGACCGCGCGAATCAACCTCGGCTACACCAAAGTCACGTCGCCTATCGCCGGTCGCATCGGACTCTCGCAGGTTACTGAAGGCGCTTACGTGCAGGAAAGTGCGGCAACTCTGCTCGCCACCGTGCAACAGCTGGACCGCATCTACGTGGACGTTACCCAGGCCAGCAGCGAACACCTGCGCCTGAAGAGCGAACTCGCCAACGGCCGACTCAAGGCCGATGCAGATGGGCAGGCCCGCGTGAGTCTCATCCTCGAAGACGGCAGCGTATATCCGGATGAGGGTATGCTCGAAGTATCCGACGTGACGGTGGATCTGGCGACCAATTCCGTAATGGTGCGCGCGCTGTTTCCGAACCCGCGCGGCGAGCTGCTGCCCGGCTTGTTCGTGCGTGCGCGGCTGGAAGAAGGCCGCTCGCCGGACGCAATCCTGGTGCCGCAACAGGCCGTGACGCGCAACTCCAAGGGCGAGCCTACCACCCTGGTCGTCGGCAGGAACGGCACGGCCGAACTGCGGGTGCTGCGGATTTCGCGCGCGGTCGGGGCTCAGTGGCTGGTCACGGCAGGATTGGAGCCTGGGGACGAGGTCATACAGGACAACCTCCAGCGAATCCGTCCGGGCACACCCGTCAAAGTAGCGGCCGGCGCTCCTCTCCAGCCCAACGCCGGCGCTTCAGCCGGAAACTGAGACTCGCACGGCAGGCAATTTCTCATGTCCAGATTCTTCATCGACCGGCCAGTCTTCGCCTGGGTCATCGCGATCGTCATCATGGTCGCGGGCGCCCTCTCCATCACGCGCCTGCCGGTCGCTCAGTACCCGAACATCGCACCGCCCGCGATCAGCGTGAGCGCGATCTACCCCGGTGCGTCCGCCAAGACGCTCGAAGACACCGTCACGCAGATCATCGAACAGAAGCTGAACGGCATCGACCATCTGCGGTACATCGAATCGACCAGCACTTCATCGGGCACCGCGACCATCACCATCACTTTCGACGGCGGCACCGATCCCGACATCGCGCAGGTGCAGGTCCAGAACAAAGTCGCGCTAGCCGCCCCGCTCCTTCCGCTGGAGGTCCAGCAACAAGGCGTCAGCGTCGCCAAGTCGGTGCATAACTTCCTGATGGTCGTCGGCTTCGTCTCCGAAGACGGGAATCTGTCCGCCGCCGATCTCAGCGACTTCAGCGTCAGCAGCATGCAGGAACCGCTCAGCCGCCTGCCTGGTGTCGGCGAGATCCAGACGTTCGGCACCCAGTACGCCATGCGCATCTGGCTCCAGCCCGACGCTCTCACCAAATACCAGCTTGCCACCACTGACGTGGTCGCCGCTATCCACGCGCAGAATGCGCAAGTCTCCGCCGACGCGCTCGGCGCCATCCCGGCGATACCCGGGCAACTGCTGAATGCGACGATTCTCGCGCAGAGCCGCCTGCAGACGCCCGAGCAGTTCGGCGGCATCCTGCTGCGCGTAAACACCGACGGCTCGCGGGTCTTTCTGCACGATGTCGCGCGCATCGAACTCGGCAGCGAAAGCTACTCGAACCTCTCGCGCTACAACGGCAAACCGGCGACCGGCATGGCGATCAAAGCCGCACCCGGCGCCAACGCGCTGGAAACCGTGGCCGCGATCAAGAGCAAGGTCGTGGAGCTATCCGCGTTTTTTCCGCCGGGCGTAAAGGCGATCTACCCTTTCGACACCACCCCCTTCGTACGAATCTCCATCCTCGAGGTACTCAAGACGCTGGCCGAAGCGGTCGCACTCGTCTTTCTGGTCATGTACCTGTTTCTGCAGAACTGGCGCGCGACTCTGATCCCTACCATCGCCGTTCCAATCGTCCTGCTCGGAACTTTCGGCGTCATGGCCGCCGTCGGGTTTTCCATCAATACGCTCACGCTCTTCGGCCTCGTGCTCGCGATCGGCCTGCTAGTCGACGACGCCATCGTCGTCGTCGAAAACGTCGAACGCGTGATGCACGAGGAAGGTCTCTCGCCCAAGGCGGCAACGCGCAAGTCGATGGATCAGATCAGCGGCGCGCTCGTCGGCATCGGACTGGTGCTTTGCGCCTCTTTCGTACCGATGGCTTTCTTCGGCGGTTCGACCGGAGTGATCTACCGGCAGTTCTCGCTCACCATCGCCAGCGCCGTCGCGCTATCAGTGTTCGTGGCGCTGATTCTCACGCCGGCGCTCTGCGCTACCCTGTTGAAGCCTGTCCTGCGCGGCTCGCACGCCAAAGAAAGCGGGTTCTTCGCCTGGTTCAATCGCTGGTTCGATCGCACCGCCGACCGCTACGTCGCCGGCGTCGCCGCACTGTTGCGGCGCAGCGTCCGCGCTCTGGTTTTCTACTCCGCGATCGCAGCCGCCGCAGGCCTGCTCTTCATGCGAATGCCGACCGGATTTCTCCCCGATGAGGACCAGGGCGTCCTCTTGTCGATGGCGCAGCTCCCGGCCGGCTCCACCCGCGAACAGACACTGAGGGTTCTGGAGAAGATGGAACGCTACCTGCTCGTCGAAGAGAAGGAATCGGTCGAAGCGGTATTCGGCGTGCTCGGGTTCAGCTTCAGCGGTTCGGGGCAGAACCAGTTGCTTACCTACGTGACGCTGGAGAACTGGGACAAACGCCGATCGCCCGCGCAGCACGTCAGGGCCATCCAGGGCAGGACGATGGGCGCGTACATGCAGTTCAAGGACGCTCTCGCCTTCGCCTTCGTACCTCCGGCCGTGATGGAACTCGGCGCCGCGAGCGGGTTCGACGTGCGCCTCGTCGACCGTGCCGGCCTCGGCCACGACGCCTTGATGCAAGCCAGAAATCAGTTTCTGGGCATGGCTGCACAAAACCCGGCGCTCATGCGTGTACGCCCCAACGGACTCGACGACACTCCCGAGTACCACCTCGACATCGACCAGGAGAAAGCCAGCGCGCTCGGCCTCTCCCTGGCCTCCATCAATTCATCGCTGAGCACCATCTGGGGCTCTACCTACGTGAACGACTTCATCGACAAAGGCCGTGTGAAGAAGGTCTTCGTGCAGGGAGACGCGCCGTTCAGAATGGCGCCCGAGGACGTGAACCGCTGGTACGTGCGCAACGCGGCAAACAGCATGGTACCGTTCTCTGCGTTTTCTACCGCGAGCTGGGGACTCGGTTCTCCTCAACTCGAACGCTTCAACGGTGCGCCGTCAGTTGCGGTAGCCGGCGAACCGGCGCCGGGCCGCAGTTCCGGCGAAGCCATGCGTGAAGTCGAACGCATGGCAAGAGCGCTGCCGGCAGGCATAGGTATCGAGTGGGCCGGCCTGTCCTACGAAGAGCGCCTCGCAGGCTCGCAGTCCACGATTCTCTACGGCATCGCGCTGCTGCTGGTCTTCCTGTGCCTGGCGGCGCTTTACGAAAGCTGGGCGATTCCGTTCGCGGTGATGATGACGATCCCGCTCGGCGCGTTCGGCGTGCTTGCCGCGGCGAGCCTGCGCGGCATGCCGAACGACGTGTACCTGCAGATCGGCTTGATCACGATCATCGGCCTGTCGGCAAAGAACGCGATCCTCATAGTCGAGTTCGCCAAGGAACGCTTCGACCGCGGTTCCAGCCTGGTCGATGCTGCACTCCACGCCGTCCGCCAGCGGCTGCGCCCGATCCTGATGACGTCGCTGGCTCTCGGCCTCGGCGTACTTCCGCTGGCACTGAGCAGCGGCGCAGGCTCGGGCAGTCAGAACGAAGTCGGCACCGGCATCGTCGGCGGCACGTTCACCACGACCGTTCTCGGGCTGTTCTTCGTGCCGCTGTACTTCGTGACGGTGCTCGGACTCTTCAATGTGAAGCCGAGAACCGTCGGCGACGACGCGGACCCACGCAGCGACTCAACGCACGGGCCGGGCGCGCCCGCGAAATAGACGAAGACCGCGCGAAACGGCTGAGTATCCTTGCTCCGCCGCGTGTGCTCGCGACCTCAGCGATCCGTAAGGCGCATCTCGATGCGGCGGTTGCGCGCGTTCGCAGCCGGCCCCTTGCCGTCGTCGATCGGTTGGAACTCGCCGAATCCGGTCGCCGCCAGGCGCTGCGGTGCGACTTTCTGCGTGACCAGGAATTTCACCACTGACAGTGCCCGGTCGGCCGACAGTTCCCAGTTCGTCGGATAACGCGGCGATGCGATCGGCACACGATCCGTGTGCCCGTCCACGCGCAGCACCCACGGCACATCCGTCGGAATCTTGCCCGCGATCTCGAGCAGTGTGCGCCCGAACGAACTGAGCGTCTTGCGACCTTCCGGACTCAGCTCGGCCGATCCCGAGGGAAACAGCACCTCGGACTGGAAGACGAAACGATCGCCTACCACGCGCACGTCCGCACGATCACCGAGCACCTCGCGCAGCCGTCCGAAAAACTCCGAGCGGTAGCGCGCCATGTCGGCCACCTTTTTCGCGAGCGCCGCTTCCAGACGTTGACCGAGGTCGGCGATCACCACCTGTTTTTCCTGGTTCTTGGCATCCGAAGTCGCGAGCGCCGCCGCGATCTGGGTGAGTTGCTGGCGCAGTTCCGCCATCTGCTGGTTGAGAAGATCGACCTTGGACAGAGCATCGGCCGACGAATGTTTTTCAGCTGCCAACTGGCCGGCAACCACATCGCCTGCGGCCTTGCTCGACGCGACCAAAGCATTCAACCGATCGATGTCCGCCTGCGTCCGCGTTTTGAGTCGCGCTGCGTCCGCTTCCAGAGCCAGCTTATCCTTGCGCTCTCCGGCGAGTTGCGCGGTGAGCGTCGTGATCTCCTGGCTCAGCCGCGCCAATGCCTTCTCGCGTCCGCTCAACACCTGCCCGAGGAAAAACTGGGCAAGGACGTAGACCGTCAGCAGGAAGGTGATGGTCAACAGCAGCGTGGCCAGGGCATCGACATACGCCGGCCACACGTCGGGGCCGCGATACGAGCGCAGTCGACCGCGCGCCATGGCTCAGCGCTCCCTCTCCGCGATCAGGGACAAGGTCCGGGCCAGCAGTCGTATCTCGTCGCGAATCTCCGCCACGCTCCGGTCGCGGCCGCGTCCGGTTTCGTCGGCCAGCCGACCGACCGCGAGGTCGAGGCTCCGCAGCTGCGTGCGCACCGTATCTTCAATCGTGCCGGCCTGGGTTTCGAGCGCGCCGGCAATCCGCTTGAGCAGCGCCACCGTTTCGAACTGGGCATCGGCGCTGCTGTCGACGATGTTGTTCCTGGATCTGAGTTCGTCGCTCAGCGTGTTCCACCTTTCGCCCAGTGTGCGCAAGGCCGTGTGGACACCGCTGCTTTCCTCGGCCGCGCGAGTCATGCGTCGCTGCAGCCCGTCGAGACTCTCCACGGTCTTTTCGAGCAACGCGCACAAGTAGGACGAGGCAACTGCGCCCTCGCCTTCCACCGAAACACCGTCGAAGCGGCCAAGGCTCGCCAGCCAGATCTCGACCTCGTTGGCGAAGCGGCTCTGCGCCTGCGACGCCTGCAGGTCGAGAAAACCGAGCACCAGCGAACTGGCCAGACCAAACAGCGAGGTCGAAAACGCCGTTCCCATTCCGGAAAGCGGAGCCTCAAGCCCGGCGCGCAGAGTCTCGAACATCTGGGTGGGATCTGAGTTGCCGACATTCAGGCCACGGATGGTTTCGCCCACCGAAGTAGCGGTGAGCAACAGGCCCCAGAAAGTACCGAGCAGGCCGAGGAAGATGAGCAAGGCAACCAGGTAGCGGGAGGTTT
Organism: uncultured bacterium; assembly: GCA_903893315.1. Lineage (GTDB taxonomy): Bacteria > Desulfobacterota > Binatia > UBA1149 > CAITLU01 > CAITLU01. The sequence continues at coordinate 77,972 of CAITLU010000017.1, read as the reverse complement.
CGCGCCGCTCGTCGAGCCGGCTGTCGACGCCGTCGAGCACGCTGCGCATACCGGTCGCACTGAGGTTGAAGCGTCCGTTGGAGTCCCGCAGCATCGCGGCCAGCGGCCCCAGCAACGCCGGCGGCGCCGCGATCGACGCGCCGGGATCGTCGGGCCGGAAGCGCCTGATCCAACTCACCTCAGGATCAAGACTCAGCACCGCCCGGATCGACAGGCCGATCCCCACCGCCAGAACGGACAGGATCAGCGAGTTGAGCATCGGGTTGCGCATGAAGAAGCGCTCGGCGTGTTCGTGCAGCAATGCGGCAACGACGCCGACCACGGCGAGAAACACCACCATGCGCACTGCATAACGCAGCGGGCGCGTCACCCCCGCAGCGGCAACCGAGTCCGCGGGCCGGGCGGCCGCGACGGCCGAGGGCTGCCCTAACTCGAACTTTCCCTGCTTCATTTTTCCTGACCTCCGAAAACTACGCGGGCGCCTCGGAGACCGAACGCCCCGTGCTCCGCATGCTGAACACCCGGATCCGACCTGCAACGCTATGGGACGCTCATTGCTGTGCCGCAATTCGACGCAGACCTCAACCATTTGCAATAAAGGCGATCACACGGTCCGAGCGCTCCACTCACGGAGCGTCACTGCGCTCGGCCGCTGAAACCGCTGCGTCCTTCCACCATGGGGCAAATGCCGGATATCGCCTGCGGTCGCGAACTTCGATGCGCGAAGAATGTCGGCTGAGCGGGTTTGCGAGATCGGCGGCCCTTTGGGATGACCACATCGGTCGACCAGCCGACTCCGCGTGCTGACGGTTCTAACCGGCTGTGGCAGTCGGACATCTGGGCGTAAAAGTGACTTTCGAGAAGCACAGGAGGATCGGCGACGTGACACGCGAAAAAAGAGGCTTCCTGCGTTTCGGGTTGACGGTCGCGATCAGTGGGTGTGCCTTCGCTGCGGAAGTGGGGTGGACAGCAACCGAAGCAGCATCGGGAATTCCCCAGCCCGGGCCCGTGTCAGGCGTTTCGACCACTGTCGCGCCTGCCGGTACGGTAACGTGGCAACAGATGCTGGATGCCGAGGCACGTTCACCACGTGCCGCCCAGTCAGCCCAGTCGCCGTCTGTCCTTCCGTTCATGGAAGGTCCGGCACCAAGAGAGATCGGCGCTGCGCAAGGCGCGCCAGTCAAGCGTCAATCGGCACCACTGCCGGCCCAGGTGCAGCCCCGGACAGACACTGCCACGGCGCCGAGCGTCTCGACGGGATTTCTCGCCCTGCTCGACAACAATGCCACGATACCGCCCGACACCAACGGAGCCGCCGGACCCTCGCATCTCATGGCCATGCTCAACAGCCAGGTGCGGATACAGAACAAGACCGGCGGCGTGATTTCGACGGTGTCGCTCTCGACCTTCTGGACCTCGGGAACCGGCCTGAGCGGATCTCCGTTCGACCCCAAGCTGATCTACGATTCGCTGAGCGGCCGCTGGATGGCCGCCGCCGACGCGAGTGCCGCAAGCGCAACGTCGAAGGTATTCCTCGCGATCAGCGCCACCAGCGACCCGACCGGAGCGTGGAATTTCTTTTCCTTAAGGGCTGACGACGCCGGTCTGACATGGGCCGACTTCCCAGGATTCGGCGTGAACTCCTCCTGGATCGCCATCACCGACAACATGTTCACGGTGGCTGGTTCATCTTTCACCGGCGTGAAGATGTGGGTGATAGACAAAGCCAGCGCGCTGGCCGGCGGTCCCCTGACGATCAGCATCTTCTATCCCGGATTCGACACCTCAGCCGGATTCAACGGGTTCACGCTCAAGCCTGCCCTCACCTTCGATCCTGCGCAGCAGAAACTCTATATCGTAGACAACAGCGGGTTGAGCTATGGCGGCACCGCGCTGGTCAGGATGTCGGAGATTTCCGGCACCGGCCCGGCTCCGACCTGGTCGGTAACGTCAGGCTCACCCTTCACCGGCACCGGCTTGTTCGCCGTCGCCAACAACTTCAACCCCAATCAGATCGACGCCGCGCAATCGGGACTCGCTTCGACGTGCAGCGGCGGCAGCAACGACGGAGGCGCGTGCCTCAGCGGCGGCAATTGCACTTCCGGCGTATGCCGCCGGGTATCCACCAATGACTTCCGCATGGCCGACAGCGTAGTGCGCAACGGGAAGATCTGGTGCACTCACAGTGCAGGACTGCCGGCCAGCGGCACGCCGGATCGCACAGCAGTGTTCTGGTATCAGCTCGATCCAGCTCTGATGGCATCGACCGGATCTCCGATAGTGCAGTCAGGTGTTCTGGACGGTGGCCCGGACGTTCACCATTTCTTTCCCAGTATCGCGGCGAACAAGTACAACGACATGATCGTCGGGTTCTCGCGTTCCGACGCGGGCAGGTTCGTCGAAGGTGTCGCTACCGGACGACTCGGCAGCGACCCACTGGGAACCACCGCCGCGATCTCGGTCTTGAAGGCCGGCGAGGCCAGCTACTTCAAGCACTACTCAGGCACTCGCAATCGTTGGGGCGACTACAGCGCCGCGCGGGTGGATCCGTGCAACGACACGAGCTTCTGGACGCTTCAGGAGTACGCCTCGACCTCCAATCAGTGGGGGACTTATTGGGGAAAGCTGACGTCCGGCGAAGCTAACTGTCCAAACAGTTGTGTCCAGTCTCCGAGCGCCACGGCCAACGGAACGTACGCTTCATGCGCAGGCACGGTTTCGGGCGCCTTGTGCGCACTTACCTGCAACTCCGGGTACAGCAAAAGCGGCGACGCGCTCTGCACCAACGGCAGCTGGTCGACGCAGACCTGCTCGCTGGCGGCTTGTCCGGCCAACGCCGCCGGTGCGCCAAGCTGCGCATGCAATACCGGATACGCCGGCACGCTCACGTGGACCGGCGGCAATTGGACGGGAACCTGCGCGACCTATTGCGGCAACGGGACCGTGGAGTCGGGCGAGCAGTGCGACGACGGCAACACGATCAGCGGTGACTGCTGCTCCTCATCGTGCCAATTTGAAAGCAACGGAGCCTCGTGTGCCGACGACGGCAACGGATGTACCGACGACCACTGCAATGCCACCGGCACCTGTCTGCACCAGCCCAACACGGCCTCGTGCAACGACGGGCTGTACTGCACCGCTGGCGACGTCTGCTCCGGCGGCGTCTGCGTTGCCGGAGCAGCGCGTGACTGCAGCGACGCCAACGTCTGCACCGACGACTCCTGCAACGAAAGCATCGACGCCTGCAGCCACGTCAACAACACCGCGCCGTGCGACAACGGCAACGCGTGCGCTCTCGACACCTGCGCTGCGGGGATCTGCGTGCCCGGCAGCGCACCGCTCGACTGCGACGACGCCAACCCCTGCACGAGCGACTCGTGCGATCCCGTTTCCGGCTGCGTCAACGCGGGAATCCCGGTGGACCGGACTCTTTGTCTGGTGCCGTTAAGGACAAAGATACTGATCAGCGACGCTGCAACCCCTCACGCCGACGTGCTCAAATGGCAATGGAACAAAGGTGCTGCCTTTGATCAGGCCGCGCTCGGCAGCCCCGACACGGACACGACATACGCGATTTGCGTATTCGACATGACCGCGTCCGTACCGTCCTTGGCAATGTCCGTCGTGATCACTCCATCGGCGCAGTTCTGGAGAAGCAACGCTCCAAGAGGCTGGCTCTACAACGACCGGAAAGGAACGTCCTTCGGCGCGCAAAGATTGCTGATCAAGACAGGTTCGACCGCAAGGACGCGAATGAAGTTGTCGGCCGGAGGGATCTACCTTCCACTGCCCGGGCCCGGCGGCGGCACTTACTTCAACCAAGACCCGAGCGTGATCGTTCAGATGCTGACCAGCGGCGGGCACTGCTGGACCAGCGAGTTCATCTCAGGAAACACGCAATCGAACACGACGACATCGTTCGCAGCATCGGCGCCATAACGCGTACGCCGACTCCGCGACAATGCCCGGCGTGAAACCAAGATTGCGGACCTCAATGTGAGCGTGATCAGCAGCGCACGTTGAACGTGTCATCAGTATGCGCGCCTGCGGAAATTTCTCTTCGCTAGCGCCGTGATAGCCGCCATCAGCGACCAATCTAGGTGGCTTCGGTCTGTATTGCGCGTTACTTTCACTCTCCGGGGTGAAAGTGTGGGCGGTCGGGACGCTGGCCTTGCAGCGTCTCCCTCGAGGCCGCCTGACGGAGTGGGACGAGCGCGATCTCGCGCAACGGAGGGAGCAATGAGAACGACAATTCACCGAACGTGGGCGGCTATGCTCATGGTCGCAGCGTTGGCATGGAATCCGGCTGCGGTTCTTGCCTACTCGGGGAGCACGACCACCACGACCCTGCTGCCTCCAGTCCCTACAACCACGACCACGTTACCGCCGATCCCTACGACTACGACGACGTTACCGCCGGTTCCGTCCACGACTACGACGACGTTACCGCCGGTTCCGTCCACGACTACGACTACCGCACTGCCGAGCACCACGACGACCACTGTCACCTCGAGCACTACAAGCACGACGACATCAACGTCCACTTCATCCTCGACGACCACCAGCACGACGAGCGGAGCCTCCTCCACAAGTTCGACATCCACTTCGACCACTTTGCCTCCGGGAACATGGTTCGAGGTCGTCGATGCACCTGAAGCGGTCCAGCCCAGCGGAACGCTCACGTACACCTTGGTGGTCGGCAACTCCGACGACTTCGATCACCCCGGGACCGTCGTCGAAGCCGCCTACAGCAGTGCCCGCGTGACATTCGTTTCGTCGGATCCGGCTCCTGACCTCGGAAGCGATCACCACTGGACGCTCGGCACCATTGACGCAGGCAAGTCCAAATCCGTCACGGTGCAAGTCACCGCGAAACCGACCGTGACAGACGGCGAAACCATCGCCCTGTCGGCAACGGTAGCTTCGACGGGCGAGGATTCGATGACGGCCGAAGAATCGACCAAGGTCGCGGTACAGGCGGCCGGCAAGGCGCTGCTCCAACTTTCCGTGAGCGCTCTTCCCGACCCCGTCCGGCCGGGAGAGCAGACGCGTTACGTCGTTTCGTACCGCAACGCCGGCCTTGGCACGTCCATGAACACCGCGCTTCGCTGGACGCCTGCGCAGGGCATGGCCTTTGTCGGCTCGACTCTGGATCCGACCGAAACCAGCGCACTCGAAACCGTGTTCCCGATCGGGAATCTGGCGTCCGGTGCTTCGGGATCCTTCACTTTCTTCTCGACTCTGGCCCATGACGTTCCGGTCGGCAGCGTGCGCAAGGCCTGCCTGGAGATGCAGGGATTCCCGGTCGCGCCCGCCGCGGCGACTGCCGGCCTGACGGCCAAGGCATGCACACCGGTTGTGGCTGCGAGTGATGCCGCCAGTTGCGGACTCAACCTGAAACAGCGCGTGCTCGGAGCTGCAATCGCTGGCAAGACTGTGAAGTACTCGCTGTTGTGGTTCGACTCCTGCTTCGACGTCACGGGCGCGAAGATCGAGCTAACGCTGCCGCCGGACGTGGAGTTCGAAGGCGCCTCATTGCCTGGCACTACCCTGGTGGACGGGCGAACCGTGGAGTTCGACTACGGGAATGTCGCCGCTCAGACCATAGTCGACACGCGCCTGCGCCTGCGGATTCCGGCCAGCGTAGCCAACGGAACGCAGTTGGAGACCGTCGCGCGCTTGACCGATGCGGCAGCGAGAACCGTTTCGACCAACACGTCGGTCATCGCACGGACCAAGACGACTTCAAGCAAGCAAGCACCGAGCATTGGAATCGCCGGAACACGCATCGTGCGCCAGGGCGGAAGTGTCACCTACACGGTCCGCTACCGAGACGCGGTGAGCGGTGGTTCACTGGTCGTAACCTTGCCCGGAGGGCTCGCGCCATACCTGGTAAGCCCGCCGCCCACGCTGGTAGACGGCGTCACGATGCGATGGAATGACCTCACGGCAACATCAGGCGTCCTGCGCATTCGCGCCAGAGCTCAGCTCCCTTCACCGTCGGCGCCGCTGGTCCTGATGTCGACGACTGCGGTGTTGAAAGACGACGCTTCCGTCGAAACCGCGCGAGCCGAATTCAACACGGTCGCAACCGAAGCGGGAGCGCCGGGGCCGACCCCCGACGGGAACAGTGCACCTACTCTGGCGGTAACGGGCGTCCGATTCGGTTCGCCCGCCGAGTTGCTGCAGGTTGACGTGCGCTATCGCGAAGCCCTCGGGCCCAGCTCGCTTACCCTGCACTTGCCGCCGGAACTGACGGTCGAGCGCGTGCTGACACCACCGTCTCTCCATGACGGGAATACCATGCGCTGGGATGGCCTGCGCGGCAGCAGCTTCGCCGTCAAGTTACGCCTGCTCATCGCCGGGAGCGTCACGCCCGGAACGAGTCTCTCTATTTCAGCGTCGATATCGGACGCGGGCGGTTCTTCGGCGAGCGGCGAGTATTCAGTCCTCATCCGTTGATGCCAGGCGATCCAGCCCCGGAGCTGAATCGCCCCGACTTGACCGCTATTGTTCTGGAGTGGGGAAAGCCTGGCCGCCTTTCGCGTCCTCTTTGGCGCGCTTGGCTGCCTCGGCTTCGGAGCGTTGATCACTGCGCTCTTCGGCTCGCTCCTTCGGTGACTTTTTCGCATCACGATGGGCGCCATCGCCTTTGTCCGCACTGCTTCCGCCGTTAAGCGCAGCGCTGCTGCCTCGCGGCGGAGCAACCGGGCCCTTCCCCACTTTCGCCGCTCCTGCGCTGCCGCCGGCAAGCTGAAGACCAGCCGCTGATACGACGAGCGGAGCACGACCAGGAGGCAACGACTGCGGCATCGCAAAGACATCGCCAGCAGCGATCGCGAAGGCGCAAACCGCGCAGATGCCGGTGACGACGTAACCGATTCCTTGCCGCCGTATCACCCGCTTCGTGTTCTTCACCGCAGCGACGGCGGCATGATCGGCGTGAGCGAATCTCTTGTCAGGCATGTTATCTCCCCCTGCTCAGGCGGACTCAGTGTCCGCGACTATCTATCTTGACCTACTCGCACGTGTCCGACGAGTTCGACAACCACCTGCCGGTGGCGCGAGCAGCGCCGACAGTTCGCCTCGGCGCTATGTCCCAAGCGTGGCCTCGAACCTGACGCCCACGAATCTGCGCTACTTCTCCGATTCATACACCACGCGACCGCCGACGATAGTCTTGAGCACCTTCAAGTCGCGAATCGCGTCCGGCGGCATCGAGGTGATGTCGTCGGAGATCACCACCATGTCGGCGAGCTTGCCGACTTCGATGGATCCTTTGCTGGCCTCCTCACCCTGCGCCTTGGCGGCCCAGATCGTCAGCATGCGCAACGCCTCGATGACCGAAACGGCCTCCTCCACTACGAATGGTCCTACATCCGAAGAGCGCGTGACGGCCGCCCACAGGTGCAGGAATGGATCGAGAGTTTCCAGAACGATGCCGGTGAGGTCGGTGCCGAAACCGGGCTCGATACCGGCGTCGATCATCGAACGGAAGCGGAAAGCCCCACGGGCGCGCTTCGCTCCGATGTGCTCTATCGTCGACTTGGTGAGCGTCGTCAGCCAGGCAGGCTGGACGTTGGCCTCGATGCCCAGGCGTCTGGCGCGCGTGAGATCGTCGGGACCGAGCATGAATACTCCGAAGTGTTCGATCCGCTGCAAGGTCTTGCCGTCTGCCCTGGCCCGCGTGCGCTCGAACGCGGTGAGCGCCATCGCCGTGGCCCTGTCACCCGTGGCGTGAACCAAAAACGACAGCCCTGCCAGGTGGACGCGCAGTGCGAGCACATCGAGGTCTTCCTGGGACAGGTTGAGCAACCCGTACCCGCCGTCCGGCCCCTCGTACGGTTCGAAGACCGCGCCGCCGCGCATCGGCAGGTCGCTATCGGCCCATACCTTGATGCCGGCAAAGCGGTACCAGTCCGGATTACTTCCGGCCGGAAACCCCAGAGCCTCGAACGTCGGCGGCAGATACCTGCCGCCGGGATCGGTGAAGACGGCAATCGTGTAACGCAGGGTCGGCACTACACTAGTCGCCAGTTCGCCCAGGATGGCCATTTCCGGCAGCGGTGTCATCGAATACACCGAAGTGTAGCCGTTGGCGTTCCACAGTTGCGGAATCGCGCTGGCGTAGTAGCGGCGCAGATCATCGTCGGGGACACGCCGGTCGGGGAAAAGGACCATTCCCTCGGTGATCACACCGGTGGGCTCGCCATCAGCATCAAGGCCGATGAGCGCTCCCCTCAGTTCACTCATCCCCTTGGTTATTCCAATGCTCCGTAGACCTTGGGTGTTGACGACCGCCTCGTGCGCGCCGTTGAGAAACATCACCGGATGGTTCGGAGCGGCGGCGTCGATCTCAGCGCGCGTGGGCAGTCGCCGCTCGGCGAACCGCGTCTGGCTCGACGAGCTGCTCGCGACGATGATCCATTCGCCCGGCGGGGTCTGCTCCGCCCGCGCCGAAATCTTAGGAAGCAGAACGGCGACCGACGGCGTGGTACGGAAACGTCCGTCGACGTACTTCTCCATCATGCGGACGGCGAGCGACGGGTGCGCATGCCCGTCGATGAAGCCTGGCAGCACTGTCCTGCCATCGAGGTCAACCATGAGTGTGTCAGCCGACGCGAGCGCTGTTACCACTGCGTCAGTACCGACCTTGACGATGCGCCCTTGCCTGACGGCAACGGCTTGGCAAACCGACTCTTCGCGGTCCAGACAGACGACATGACCGTGGTGGTAGATGACCTCGACTGCTGCCGGTCCGGCGGCCTCGGCGGCGCGTCGAGAGGGAACCGGCGTGGAAAGGACTGGTCGCGGGTGTTGGCTGGGCATCACGGTCTCCTTGAAGTACTTGCCCGCGTAGCGCGCGGCCGAGGCAGACGCAAAGATCCCGGCCACGCCCGAGCCCTGGCCGGGAGTTCCTCAACGCGCACAGCAAGCCTTTCCTCAGCACGCAGGTCGGCCGATGATCACGTGCGGATCGCGGCTTCAGGAAAGAACAGGAGCGAGAACAATGACTGAGGTGGCGGAATCAAAGCCATACACCCTCGAACTGGGCGACAAGGTCACCCATGTCGCCGTGTACATGCCGCAAACCTTGATTCTCGGGGAACTCGTCACTCGCGAAGCGGTGCGCGTTTCGACCTGGATGAGAACACCCGGATTGGCTGACTTCGCGGGACTCTACTCCGTGACGATGTTGCGCTTCCTCGGCACCGGGGAACCGCAGGTCCTGCGTTTTGCCGAAATCTACATCCCCGTCTCTCAGGTGATCGCGCTGCACCTGACGCCGCCGGCGGCAGACGCGGTGGATTACGACGAAAACGAACGCAACCGCAAGTTCGAACCGATCTCAGCGATGACGGGACCATTCCGCTTCGACGGTTCGCTGCGTATGCCGAGTCACCAGTCGATGGCAAGACAGATGGAAATATACCGTGAGCCGTTTTCCATGCTCTACGACGTCGCGGTCTCGTCGGCCTACCAGCCGATGGGCGTGGTCAAATGTTCGATGGTCCTGATACGACCCAGCGTATTCACTCTTGCGGCAAGGACGCCGGCGTAGGCGGCGACGCGAGATTTCGAAATCGGGCCCTTCGCGCCTGCCGTCCACGGCATTCCGGCCGGACCGCTTTCGCTATTTCATGGCACCGCCAGCCGGGTCACACGCGAACGTCAGCGGCGGGCGCGAACCGCGACAGGAACTCGCCGACCTCCAGAAACACACGACCGGCGATCTCGCCCCTGACGATGCCGTGCTGATCGAAATCGATCTCCCGATACTGCTTCGCCGGTGATCCCAGACGCCGGTGGATGTCACGTCCGCTCTGCACGTCGACTTTTGGATCCCCCTTCGCATGTATGATCAGCGACGGAATCGAAACGGACGCGAGCCCCGCATACACCTCGCGCATGAGACGCTGGATCTGAACGATGCTGTTGACCGGGCAGCGCAGGTAGTTGATGTGGGGATTGTCGGCGTCGTTGTGAACGAACTCACGGCAAAGACCCGGCGCTCCGAGGGTAGTGAGCGCCCGATTCCAAAGACTGACGGGCCTTGCCAGGTGAGCCGAAAACTTCCTGAATTTCAGCGGTGCACTGATGCTGACGACCGCCGCGAAGGCCTGCGGATTTTCGATCACGCGATGCAGTACCACTGCTCCGCCGGTTGAAAAGCCGGCAGCCACGACGCTGTCGCAACGAGTTTTCAAGATCGCGTAGCCTCTGTCGACCGAGTCTATCCACTCCTGCGCGCTTCTGCCGGACAGATCGCCGGAAGACGTGCCATGACCTGCCATGCGCGGCGCGTAGACGTTGTATCCTCGCGCGAAGAGATCGTCCGCCCATTCGCGAACCTCTTCCGGCGCGGCCATCAGGCCGTGAACCAGCAACACACCGTGCGCGAAAGCCGCGTTCTCCAGCAGATACGGCTCGCCGATGTGCTTGGGCTTGGTTTCACCGTCGACGAAGAAGCGGCGATATTCCCTTTCGAAAAGACCGTTCTCGAAGTCGATGAGCGCGCGATCGAAAGCACCGGCCGCCACGGTTCAAAGGCTCCCGGTCATGAACTTGCCGCACTTCACCGAATTGGCGACGAGCCGTCCGGTCACGCCACGACGGTCGCGAATGCGCTGTAGATCAGCGCGTAGTGACAACTCGCGCCAACCAGCACCATCACATGAAACAGTTCGTGAAAACTGAACACGCCGGGCACCACCAGCGGCCTTTTCGAGGCGTAGAAAACCGCGCCCAGCGTGAACGCGGCGCCGCCCGAGAACAGCAGTGTCTCCTGAGCCTTGGTCATCGCCGACAACAACTGTCCCATCGGCAGCAGAATGAGCCATCCCATCACCAGATAGATCGCCGCGAAGACCACCCTGGGTGCTCGAGGAAAGAACAACTGGGATACGACTCCGAAGGCTACCAGTCCCCACTGGATCGCAATCATCGTCAGCCGCCAGTGCGCATCGAGAAAGAAGTAACAGACCGGCGTGTAGGAACCCGCGATCATGATGAAGATCGCGAACCGGTCCATCTTGCGCCAGAACGACAGTTCGTCTTCGCTCTTCTTGAAGGCGTGGTAGAGCGAACTGGCCAGGAAGAGAAAGATCACCGACAGCCCGTAGACCACGGCGGTCGCCATCATCGACGCGGACTCGGTTGCACGCAGAACCAGGAACAGTGTCCCGACCGTCGCCGCAATCATGCCGGCCAGATGTGAGTAGAAGTTGAAAGCTTCCTGCGATCGCACCATCGAATCATCTCCTCTGCCGTAACCCGCCCTGCCCCGCCGATCCCTGCCAGTCCCGACAAGCCGCGCCGTCCGCGGGCGCCTTCGCAACTCGCGGCCTGCTGCCGCGCAGCGAAAAGGTGCCCGAGGAGCCGCCAAGCCGCCCGCCAGCCTGTACCGGGGCGCCGACCTTCCTCTCGGGGCGCCGATACGTCAATAATGCGCGTGCGGATTCCGCGACTTTCGGGCTCGTAAAGCGGCCTCAGGAGGTCCGGCGCGAGCGCCATTTCATGACGGCGCGCTGTGGCACCGGCAGCCCCCGCGCCTTTCCTCCGCGCCGCCAAGCGTCCATGATCCCTGCCGCAGAAACCTTTGGAACAAACGCAAACAGCAGGCTCGAAGCCGGGTAGGAAGTGAAGATGGTCGACGACGGGATCGTATGGTGGCTATGGGCGGTACTCGGCCTGGGCCTGGCCGCCCTCGAATTGAGCACGCCCGGCGGCTTCTATCTGCTCTTTTTCGGGATCGGCGCCCTGGCCGTGGCCCTGCTGACCGCGGCCCGCGTGATCGAAGCCACCCTGCCCCAGATCCTGTGGTTCTCGATCCTCTCCATCGGCGCCTCGCTGCTGTTCCGCCGCCGGCTGGTTGAACTGCTCACACCCAAGACGGCTCCCGGCCCCATGGACTCGCTTCTGGACGAGACCGCGATCGCCCTGGATGACATGGAGCCCGGCACTTTCGGCAAAGTAGAACTTCGCGGAACCGCCTGGAGTGCGCGCAACGACGGCGCCGCCAGGGTCGCGCGAGGCCAGCGCTGCGTCGTCAAGCACGTCGACGGACTTTCCCTGTGGATCACGCTTCCCTAACCAAAGAGGTAAACCATGACCGGTAGTCTCACTGTCGCAATCATCCTTGCGTTTCTCGTCATCGTCGTACTGAGCAAGACCGCCATCGTGGTTCCGCAGCAGAGCGCGTTCGTCGTCGAACGGCTCGGCAAGTACAGCGGAACCCTGAACGCGGGATTTCACATACTGATTCCGTTCATGGACGTGGTCCGTTACAAGACCTCGCTCAAGGAAGACGCCATCGACATCCCCGAGCAGATCTGCATAACCAGCGACAACGTGCAGGTGGGAGTGGACGGAGTGCTTTATCTGCGAGTACTCAACCCGGAGCGCGCCTGTTACGGAATCGCCGACTACCTGTTCGCGATTTCGCAACTTGCCCAGACCACGCTGCGAAGCGAGATCGGCAAGATCGAACTCGACAGGACCTTCGAAGAGCGCACCAACATCAACACCTCGGTGGTGAGCGAACTCGACAAAGCCACCGAGTCGTGGGGCGTCAAGGTGATGCGCTACGAGATCAAGAACATCACGCCGCCAAAGGACATCCTGGCGGCAATGGAAAAGCAGATGCGCGCCGAGCGCGAGAAGCGCGCGATCATCCTCAATTCGGAAGGCGTTCGCGATGCCGCGGTGAATACGGCCGAAGGCGACAAACAGCAGGCGATAAAAGCGTCGGAAGGCCGCAAGCAGCAGCAGATCAACGAGGCCGAGGGCCAGGCGGCGGCCATACTGACCGTAGCCGAGGCGACCGCCGAGGGAATTCGCAAGATCGCCCAGTCAATCCAGGCACCGGGCGGTTTCGAAGCGGTTCAGCTGCGGGTAGCCGAGCAGTACATCACCCAGTTCGGCAACATCGCGAGCCAGACCAACACCGTGGTGCTTCCGGCCAACCTAAGTGACGTGGGCGCGATGATCACGCTTGCCATGAACGTCATCAAGTCGGGACGCGCGCCGGCTCCTGCCTCGCTCGTCTGATACTGGCCACGACTTCACTCACCTGCCGTCGGCCTTACCACCGGGCACGACGTAGAAACCGGGGTCCATCAAGCATCGCGCCCGGCAGCACGCACAAAAAAAGGCGGGAGGGGAATGGCGCACATTCCCCTCCCGCCTTCAGGCGTGAAAGTTCGAACCGACTACGGAATCGCCGTGCCCGGATCGTCACCCTTGTCGTGGCAGGTCAGACAGAGCTGACTGTTGACGTCGCTCCTCCACAGCAGGGTCTCGCCGGTGTTCCCCTTGTTGTGGACCGAGTGGCAGGTGCCGCATTCCATCTTGGTATTGCCCACACCCAGCAGGTGCGTACGCACCGTGCCGGCGCCGCCGAGTTCAGCCGTGTCTGCTGCACGGATCCCGACGTCCACCGTCTGAACCGCATCGTAGTCGAAGCCGATCGGATGGTGGTTGCCAAGGTAGTTGTCCTGGCCGATCAGGTACTGCGCCCCGATCGTCGCACCGCCGCTGCTGCGGGACGCGATCGGCTGCGAAGCGTTGCCGTAGGAGTTGATCGCCACGCTGCCGTCGTGACAGCTCAGGCACAGCAACGAAGTGCTGCCCGGAGTCATCCCGTTCGCCATCGCCTGCGATGCCTTGTCGCCGGACGTCGGTGCGCCGAGTCCGTTCTGGTACATCGTGTACGAAGTGGCGTTACCCGTCAGCTCGTGGTTCCACAGCGGCAGGTAGTCGAACGCATCCTCGGCCTGAGGGCCGCTGCCTACGCCGGCACCCGGGCCGCCGTTGGCCGGGCTCAGACGGTAGGTGTTGTGAGGCGCGTGACAGAAGATGCAGATTCTGTCGAGGCTGTCGGCGGGGCTGGCCTGGAAGTCCATCCCGTTGTGACCGGTCCCGAGATCGTGCACCGTGCCGTTGATCCCATCTCCGGCCGTATACGTACCAGTAAAGGCAATCGCCGAAGAGCTGAAGGCCAGCCCCAGGGCCACAACCGCCAAAGCTTGTGCGACAGTTTTCATGGATCCTCCGGCGTTCGAGTCGTTTCTTAGTGTCCTCATCTCTCTGTTCTCCCTCAAAGTCCGGCAGGCGGGTGGCCCCGCCTGCCGGTCTGCCCCTCGCTTATTACGGTGCGGTTGCGTTGATGATGTTACCGGCCGAGCTCGGACCGATAGTAATCGTCGAAGTCGCGAACGTGTAGCCAGACTTCGTGATGGTCAGCGAGTACGTCCCGGGCTTCAGATCACCGGCGGAGAATCCACCGCTGGCTGCCGTGTACACCGTCTTGACCACGACACCGCCCTTCTTGACAGTCACGATCGCGGACCCGAGACCGGCGGTCCCGAGCTTGTTCTTCACGGTCCCGCTGATCAGGAAGTACGCCGGCGTCGCCGTGCACGTCTCCGTGCTCTGCTGGCCGATCGTATCGATCGCCTTGTGGGTGACCGTGTATGAGCCGCCGGCGCGAAGAACGCCGAGGGGAAGAGCGTTGGTATAGGTGTGGCTGAACGGTCCGAACGGCGCGACCTTGTCACTGGCAAGCACGCTGCCGTCGCCCCAGTTCACGGTCACCTGCCTGACGCCCTTGTCGTCGGTCGAAGCGTCCGTGAGCGTCAACGTCCAAGTGTTGGCGTCAAAGCTGCACGAGCCGCCAACCGTCGGAGGCAAGTCCGGAGTGTAGACAGTGACGACCTTGGCCAACGAACCCTCGTTGACGCCGTACTGCTCGACCGTCAGCGTGATCGTCTTGCTGCCGTCGGTTGCGTACGTGTGCGATGCCGTCACACCCGAGCCGTCGGAAGTGCTGTCACCCCAGTTCCAGGTGTAGGCGTCGCAGGCTTCGCCGCTGCAGGAACTTGCCGAAGCGTCGACGCTCACGGTCAAGGTGTTCGGGGAGCCGAGTCCGTAGCCGAACGCGACCTTCGGAGCATCACCGTGGATGCCCTCGGCCAGAGCACCGAGCTCCACCTTGGTCATGTAGGCCCCGCCGTTCCTGGTCGGGTTCTGCACAACCGCGGCGCCGCTGACGGTGGTAGAGGCCGTAGCCGCCAAGGTCAGTTGGGTACCGGCGATCGACGCAACGAAGGTTTCCAGGTCCGCAGCCGCTTCACCCGCGCCGGCGACCACGACTCGGCCTCCGACCACGATGCCGCCTGCGGAGGCAACGGTTGCGATCTTGCTTCCGCTGGAGATCGCGCCGGTGGTCGACGCCTGGGCGGTTCCGCCGCCGTGGCACTGACCGCAGGCCTGGTCCAGATCGACCCATGACGCGTTCGTGTAGGTGCCGTCCGCGGCGGTGTTCATGTTCGCCGTGCCGGTCAGAGATGCGGTCGGGAACGCCGAGTAGGTGGCGTCAGCATTGATGCGGAACAAGTGCTCAAGACCCGGCATGTGACAGATCTCACAGGCTTCGGCCGGATCTTGGTCCATGTTCTCCAGAGGCGTGCCCGCGCCCTTGGGGTGCATCATCACGGTCAGGTTCTTGCCGTGACAGCTGCCGCACTCCTTCCTGAGCGGCTCGGCTTCAGGATCGGTTGAGGCAAGCGACCAGTGCACGTCGTGGCAGGTCATGCAGTTGCCCTGGTTGCTCGCGGGATACGCGATACCAGAACTGGTGCCGGCGCCCTCGCCTTCCTGCACCCAGACTCCACCGGCGCCGCTCGGAGTTCCGTTTGGCGCGTTAGTGCAGTCTTCGTTGATCAGCCCGCCCACGTTCGGGATCTTCTTGGCTTCTCCGTCCTGGTAGACGGTGGTGATGATGCTTCCGTTGGCTACGCCACCGCACACACCACCCGGACCGGTGGCCCAGGGGTACGTGACCAGATCAGGCGTTGAACTCCACTCGTTCGTCGCCGAAGCAGCCAGACAGGAAGCCTCGCTGTAGCGGCATGAAGAGGAGCCAGAGTCCCACGCGTGTCCCGCTTCCGCACACGTCGTCGCGTTCCAAGTGCCGGTGATCGCGCTCGTGTAAGGCGTGCGGCACTGATAGCCGACGAATACGCTGCCGTAGTTGGTCTTGGTGACGATGTCCAGCTTGTTGCTGGTTCCGGCGTACTGCGCGTGCGGGCTGTTCAAGAACATGTTGGCGATCGGCGCCAGGTTCTTGCCGGTACGAGCAAGCGCCCCGTAGGACACGGGAATGGCGGCCGCAGGATTGACGCTCTCGGGACTGGCCGCGATACCGTGGCAGGTGAAGCAGACACCGGTCACGTGCGAGCCGTACTCGGTCTGGTTGTGGCCGGAAGCGGCGCGCGGGACACCGCCGGTGCAGACGCCTCCGCCAGCGCACAGGCTATCGTCGACACACGGAGTTCCCGCCGCCGTGCCGCCGACGCAGATCTTGGTCGGGTAGATGATGACGCCGAGGTCCTGAGAAGTCGGCTTGCCGGTGGCGTGGCAGATTTCGCACTGGACGCCCTTGAGGCCCCAGTCGTCGCCCACCGCTGCGTAATCGACGGTGTCGCCGGACAGCTTGTGACCGGTTTCGACGAAGCCGGGCTTGTAGCGCTCGGCATAGCTGCGGGACTGGTCGGAGTGGCACTTCAGGCAGACGCTTCCCGTGCCGCTGGAGAACTGCCCGCCGCCGTCGGCAATCGCCGTGGTGGCGTCGAGTTTCATCACGGTGGATGCAACAGGTGTGGTGGCCACGGATAGCGCCACCGCCCCGGGAGCCGTGCCACCGAGAGTCGGCAGCCAGTTGTCCCAGGTCGCACCCGCCGCCAGGCAGTCGCCCATCGTGGTGATCCCGGAGAGGTCAACGCAGGTGTTAGCCGCGGCTGATCCGGTCCCGCCCGCGCACAGCGGTACCGTCGCGGTCGCGCCGGCCGCATTGGTCAACGCCGCGTTGACGTAGCCCTTCACGCCGTAGGCGTAAAGACAGTAAGTGCTGAACGACCAGCCCAGACCCGCGGCGTAGGTCGCCTGGTCCTGGTAGAGGGCGCCGTCAGTGCCGGCCGCCCAACCCGAGTTCCTAACGCAGGTGCTCGACGGGCAAGCCGTAGCCTGGGTGGCGACGGTGCAGGTCTTCCCGACGTTCGCGCCGCCGGCGCAGACCAGCGACAGGTTCTTCTGGGACGGGCAGGAGACGACATCGTAGGGAACCGACGCCATCCTCATGGACGCGTAGCAGAAGCCCAGGTTGTCGGCCGAGGTCCGGCCCTTGTACCCCGCCGGAGTAACGGTGCCGCGGTAAGGAATAGCCTCACCCGACTTGGAGTTCATGTACTGCCAGCTATGGGCCACACACAGACCGCCGGTGTAGAGCACGCCGCCCTTGGCGAGACACATCGGGGTCGTGTTGTCGAGATCGACACGCGAGATAGGATTCTTGGTGGTGGCGTTGTCCACGCAGATGCTGGTGGACCAGGCGTGCTTGTAGCCGTCGTTTCCGGCTCCGCCCGTACATGCCGTCTGGCCCAACGCCTTGATGGCCGGCGTCGTGTAGACGATACAATCCTTGTAGTTCGTGATCGCCGTGTTGACGTCGAGGACGCCGGCGTTCGCGGTGCCCGGCAGCCCGAGGCCGGCCACGCAGACGCCGTCCTGAGGGTTGACGTACACGCCCGCGGAGGGCTCTTTTGACCCGTCGGTCAAGTACATCGCCCCAGCCTGGCCCACGTATAACAACGGCAGGACCAGAAGGGACGCCACCGCAATTAGTGGGGGGGGTACGAAACGAGTTCTCGTTTTTCCTGTCATAGCCACTACTCCTTTCCTTCTTCACGCGAGGTTGGCACTCGCCCGACTTTGGGAACCACTCCCTGTTCGCACCGCGCCCTTTCCGTATCAGGGAAACCTGGCGCCCTCCGGTGCTTTTCGTTTCTCGGCTAATTCGTGAGCACGAATCATGCCCGCCTGCGGCCCGTGAAGCCGAAGCCTTTTTCGCCACTTCCCCACAGCCTTCGCTTGCATCCACCAACCCCATTGGGGCGGCGTCTGCTGCATCAAGAGCAAGGAAAACTTCTCCTTCACCCCTCTGTTATTAGTCGGATCGACGCCGCACGTGACAAACGACGGTCAGGGCGCCTACGGAATCTCTGCGCCACACAGCCCGATCAGTACGTCGCCGCGCCGACCGGCGTTTCCACTATTAGGAAGATACAAGCCGCGCGTATCCGAAATGAGAAAGCCGTATGCTCGGACCACAGGCCCGGCTTCGCCCCGCAACACGGCGCGTCATGAGGCAGCCATGAATCCGCGTTCGTGACGACAGTAAGGTCCGGCCGACAAGTCGGCATTCCCTGCTGGGTGCGACAGCTACCTTGGTGCCGGCCGGCCACGGCCGGGAATCCCCTATTGATACCGCTCTAAGTGCCTCGCCCGTCACGGGGCTCTTCTCGCCGCGCTCCCCGATTGACGCTGCCAAAGGCGGCCGTCCAGGCGCCTCGCTCCGCGACCGACCGGGACAGGAAGGCGCCGCACCGTGGGTGTCCAAAACCGCTAAATGTGAGTGCCGCCACCACCGGCTAACCGACTAAACGGCCAGTGCTTTTCACAGAACCCGGCCGCCCGGCTGGCCAGAGCCGCGAACCAATTGTATGCGGACGGGAATCGACATCCTTGGCACTCGGCCCTACCGATCATTGGCACAGGAAGTGCTTCACCGTCACACCACCCTCGGGCAGGAGGAGACCGCCGACCATGAAAAAACTAGGGACGTGGCGGGCTATCGCAGCATCGTTCGCGCTAACTTTCGTCACTACAGCCTGTACCCAGACCGCGCAGCAAAGGGAGACCCCGGTTTTCTTCCCGCCCGCGCCGGCGCTCCCGCGCATCCAGTACCTGCGGTCCTTCACGGGCGTCAAGGACATAGAGGAGCAATCCTCGTTCAACCGCTTCGTCGTCGGAGAGAAGGAAAACCGGCAGATCAACAAGCCCTACGGCGTCGCGGTCCATGACGGCAAGATTTACGTCTGCGACGTCAACGCGACCGTTTACGTTTTCGACCTCCAGGCCAAAACCTTCTCGTTCCTGAAGGGCGCGACCGGCGCCGGGATGCTCCAGCAGCCGGTCAATATCAGCATTGCGGCCGACGGCACCAAGTACGTCTCCGACCCGGCCCGAGGCCAGGTAGTCGCCTTCGACAAGAACGACGAGTTCCAGAAAGCCTACGGCACGCCCGGAGAGTGGAAGCCGGTCGACGCCGTGGCCTTCCAGGACCGTCTCTACGTCGCCGACATGGACCATGGGCTCATCGCGGTCCTGGATCAGCAGAGCGGCGAACGGATCAAGTCCATAGGCAACTCGGGCGAACCGTCAAAGCGCCTCGACCGTCCTAACAATCTGGCTTTCGACGACCAGGGCTTCCTTTACGTGACCGACGTGGGGCGCTTCCAGGTGGTCAAGTTCGACCGCGACGGCCGTTTCGTCATGACGTTCGGCAAGCTCGGGGACAATCTCGGACATTTCGCCAGGCCAAAGGGAATCGCGCTGGATCGGCAAGGCTTCCTCTACGCCGTCGACGCCTCCTTCAGCAACGTCCAGATCTTCAACAAGCAGGGCCGGCTGGCCATGTTCTTCGGTGACGGCCCGGACAAGCCGGGGAGCCTGCGCCTGCCGGCGAAGGTCTCCATCGACTACGACAACCTGAAGTACTTCCAGGAATACCTGCAGCCGGGCTTCACGGCGGAGTACCTGATCTTCGTCACGAGCCAGTTCGGCGATCGCCGGGTCAACGTGTACGCGTACGGCCACCAGGATGGGAAATACTACCCGACCGACGAAGAACTCATGAAGCAGATCGAAGAACGACGGGCCAAGGAAAGGGCTGCGCAGCAACAGCCCTGACGCTGCAGGCACTGAAGGGCGTACGGTTCGTGGTTCAATGAATATCCGCACTCTGGCAGCATGCGTGGCCTTACTGGTTCTCACCGCGCCTGCGTGCAATCCGCCGGCGCGTCACGCGGCGCTGAGTCTCCTTTTCGACGGCGTGCCGCCGCCCCCACCCGTCGCGGCTCCCGCAGCCCAGCCGCTGGACGGCCCGGAGAGCGGAAAGACTCCCAGCAAGACCCACTACACGGAGCACGGCCCCTACGCCGCGCGAGCCTGCACCGCCTGTCACAAATCCGCGTCCTCCAACTCCTTCGTCGTGCCGCGCGAGAAGCTCTGCTTCCAGTGCCACGACTTCAAGCTCGACAAGAAATACATCCACGGACCGCTGGCATCAGGCGGCTGCCTCGCCTGTCACGATCCTCACAGTTCTCAGCACAAGTACCTGCTAGTGGCGGAGTCCGACAATTTCTGCTTCCGCTGTCACGAACGTTCGGCGGTGGAGCGCAATCCGGTACACGAAGGCGTCGACGGTCAGTGCACCGAGTGCCACAACCCCCACATGTCCGATAACGAGTACCTGCTGCGATGAGTTCCGGCACGCACTCGAGGAAACCGCACCTTCGAATCTCCGCGTCGCTGCTGCTCGCCGCCGCTCTCCTCGGCCCGCGCCCGGTACTGGCACAGTGGACCGCGTTCCTGCCGAGCCCTTACGAAAACCACGCGTTCGTAGAAACGTACGGCTCCTACGAGCGCGACTCATCGACCCACGGCGACCGCGACGTCACCTGGACCGACACTTTCTTTCGCGAAAAGCTCACCTTGCAGTCGATCGGGTACTCGTACGATCCCCGCTTCCTGCAATACCAGCTCTCCTTGTCGGGTGCGGCGACCCAGGAGAACTACGATTCGTCGAGCTTCAACAGCGGCGACTGGAAAGCCGCCGGCGCGTTCGAATACGACGCCCGGCTTTTCCTCTTGCCCGAGCACCCCTACAACCTCCAGTTGTTCGCGTCGCGCCGCGAACCGACTTTCAAGCAGCAAGCCGCCACCCGCCACGACAGCGTCGCCGACACCTACGGCACGCTGTTCCGCTATCGGCAGAAACCGTATTTCCTCAATGCCGGCTTCGTCGATACGACGCTGAACTCCGCGGGATCGTCCTCCGACGTAAAGCGCCTCACGCTTGACGGCGAGTACTTCAAACGCTTTGCGAACGGCTACGAGGTTTCGATGTCCGGCGCGGCCAAACCGTCGTGGTATGAAGATTCGCGAAACCTGCTAGGCACGACCGAAGAGTACATGCTCAGCAATTTCGTCAATTTGAAGAGCGCACGGCTCAACTCCAGCCTCACCCAGAACTCTTTCCAGCAAGACCGCGACTCTTCCCAGAAGTACGACTCCGACCAGTTCCAGTGGTGGGAGATGCTGTCGCTCAACTTGCCGCTGAATTTCCGCACCAACCTCACCTACCGATACCACGACGACCAGAGCACCGTCGGCAGCGGCTCGGAACCCGACCGCACGTTCTCCGACAACGGCAACAACGTTCAGTTCGACGTGATCCAGAGGCTCTACGAGAGCGTCGACACCACCTACCGCCTGGTGCACGACTCGCGCGCATCTTCGGGCGGAGACACGGCCATCCTTTCGCACGGACTTTCGCTCGACTACAACAAGCGGATTCCGCGCGGCAGGTTCGCGACCGGCGTCAGTCTGGGAAGAACCGAAACCGACAACAGCGGCTTCGTCGACGTGGTCAACGACCCGTACACCGCAACCGCGGTTCCCAGCACCTTCGCGCTGCACCAGCAGAACGTCGATCCCGACAGCATCACCGTCCTTCTCAAGTCACCTCTCCCACCCTTCGAGACCATTGCCCTGGTGGAGGGCGTGCACTACCAGAAGAACACGTCGGTGGAGCCGTTCGAGATTCAGATCTTCGGCCTTCCACCGGAGTTCGTCATCCCCGGCGACTACGATTTCTACGTGAGCTATTCGCTGCTCGGTGGAGACTTCAAACTCCGAACCGATACACTCGGTACCAACCTCACGGTGCAGTTGTTCGACGACCTGCTGACCCCGTTTTTCAGATATCTGGCCCAGCGCTCCGACGTGCTGTCGGGCGACTTTCCCGGAATCCCGGTCGATTCCGACACCTACACTACCGGCCTGCTGGCCCACTACGGCGCCGTGCGTGCCCGGGGCGAGTACCAGTACGTCGACTGGGCAGCGAACCCACACCGTTCCTGGTTGGCGGAGGTCAGGTACGTAGGCACCATCGGCCGCTACACCAACGCGTACGCGACCACCACATACCTCAACCGCCACTACCTGGGCGGAGACGGGCTCTATTACACGAACGAGTACACGGAGCAGAGCGTGACTACGTCCGCTACCCTCACCAGGCAGCTCCCCTACCACGACATGTACGTGTCACTGGGAGGATCGTACTCGAACGTCCACGGCATGGTCGAGAGTAATGCGTGGTCGGCCAACTCGTCGTTCGTGTGGCGTATCGGCAAGGTCGATCTCAACATCGGACTGACCGCTTACGGAGCCGACACCAGCGGCGGCCAGGGACCGACTACCGATCGCAACCGCGAGCTCTTCTATGTGAGCGTGCGGCGGCAGCTGTTTTAGGGACCTCGACGGCGAGCAGCGGATGACGTGTTGAAAGCGATGATGCAAATCCGGGACAGTCCAGCGGGCGCGCTATTTTCGCTCTGCGTCGCGCTCGTCTGTGCAGCCGGATGTTCTGCGAGCTGGACACCGACGACGGCGCAGCCCGTTGCGGCCTTGCAGTGGCCCTACCTGCCCGCAGCGGCCAAGGTCACCTACGACCACGCGCTGACCGGCCTTGCTCGCAACAGAAGCGTCGGAACGGTTCTCGAGTCGGTGGTCTTCGGCAAGTCGCAGACCAGCGACGGCTTCGTCCTGCCGGTGGCGGTCGCCGCAGCCAAGGACGGACGCATAGCCGTAGCCGACATGGGGCGCGGGTGCGTTCACCTCTACATCCCGTCGGCGTCGCGCTACCTTTGCCTTGCCGGTTCGGAAACCGCGAGGATCACTTCTCCGGTCGGCGTCGCCTTCGACGAAGACTCGCGGCTCTACGTTACCGATTCGGTCGGACGAGTATTCGCCTTCGATGCCGAAGGAGAGCTGCGGTTCGTTATTTCGAAAGCCGGCCCCCAGGCTTTGCAGCGACCGACCGGCATCGCCTACAGTCCGACCAGGAAAGCGCTCTACGTCGTCGACACGCTGGCGCACACGGTCCACTCGTTCAGTTCGGACGGCGCCTTCCTGTTTTCCTTCGGCGGCAGAGGCACAGGCGCGGCCGAATTCAACTTTCCAACCCAT
This sequence comes from uncultured bacterium, assembly GCA_903893315.1. GTDB lineage: Bacteria > Desulfobacterota > Binatia > UBA1149 > CAITLU01 > CAITLU01. Next base: position 54,821 of record CAITLU010000017.1, on the reverse strand, counting down.
CTCGCGCGATCGCCGTCAGGTGAGTTGTACGTAACCGACTCCCTCAATTTCCGCGTCTCGATCTTCGACGAAAGCGGTCAGCCGCTCGGTTCTTTCGGACATCACGGCGACGGGTCCGGCGATTTCGCGATGTCCAAGGGCGTTGCAGTGGACCGCAACGGCGTCGTCTACGTGGTCGATGCACTGTTCGACAACGTCCAGCTTTTCGACCGGAGCGGGAACTTCCTTCTCACGGTCGGCGCCAGAGGGAGCGGCTTCGGGGAGTTCTGGCTTCCTTCAGGAGCGTTCATCAGTGAGCATGGCGAACTCTATGTATGCGACACCTACAACCACCGCGTCCAGGTCTTTCGGGTCATGAGTGGATATGCCAACCGTGCAGCCTGAATCTTGCCGTAACTCCGTGGCCGCGCTCATACGCTGGCTCACCGTGATCAGCGTAGGGCTGGCCTCGATAGCGCGCGCCCAAGTAGCCGCCGACATCGTCCACACGCCGCACAACCTGTCTACTTCCGGCACCGGAACGACACGCGCGCAGAGCGAGACCCGCATCTGTATCTTCTGCCACACGCCCCACAACGCCACGCCGCTCACGCCGCTGTGGAACAAAGAGCTTCAACCGCAGATCTACAGCGTCTACACGAGTTCCACTCTCAAGGCCGACCCTATCCCTCAGCCGACGGGGCCGACCAAGCTCTGCCTGAGCTGCCACGACGGGACGATCGCCATGGGCAGTGTTCTCAATCCGGTCGGCGGCATCGTCATGGCCGGCGGTGACACGTTGCCGAGTGACAGTCTGTCCAACTTCGGGCTCGACCTGTCCGCCCACCATCCGGTTTCATTCCCGTACAACAACGCGCTGCCGAATCCCGAACTCGCGGCAACGCCGCCGGCCGATCTCGTCTTCGGCACCAACGACGAAGTTCACTGCACCACGTGCCACGACCCCCACGACGACACGAACGGGAAGTTCCTTTCGAAGGACAACCGTTACTCGGCGCTCTGCACCACCTGCCACGAGATGGCCGGCTGGGCAGGTTCGGCGCATGCAACCTCGACGGCCTCGGTCGTCGGCATCCTGCCGAGACCGCCCAAGACCTGGCCCACGTACACGCAGTTGAACGAGTGGGGCTGCGAGGTGTGCCACACGCCGCACTTCGCGCCGACCGCCGAGCATCTGCTCAACTTCACTTCCTTGCCGCCCGAGCCGTTCTCGTGCATCGGCGGAGGCTGCCACAGTTCCGACCCGCCGGCGCCCCACGCGTCTACCGGACCGGCCCCTGGCATCGGCTCTCTCCCGCCGGCAGTGGGCGCCGGGCCGGACATCGCGAGCCAGACGCGCAAGAGATCGGCTCATCGTGAACTCCCCGGTTTGATGGCGCTGCGCTCCACCCGCAGCGGAAAGCGCAGCGCTCTCAGCGGAGTCACCTGCATCGACTGTCACAATCCGCACCTGACCTCGCAGACCACGGCCGAAGCACCGGTCGCGTCAGGCATGTTGCAGGGAGTCGAGGGCGTCGATCGCAACGGCCTGGACGTCACGACGGTTCGCTACCAGTACGAGCTTTGCTTCAAGTGCCACGGAGACGAATCGACCGATCTCGATTTCGTCCCGCGCGTACTTCCCGACACGGACAAGCGCCGGGCCTTCGACCCGAGCAATCCTTCGTACCACCCGGTCATCGCCATGGGGAAGAACCTCAACATCCCCAGCATTCCCTCGAATCTGGAACCGTCCATGAGTCCTTCCGCCCTCATGTATTGCACGACCTGTCACTCTGACGACGAAGGCGGCTCCAACGGACCTCACGGTTCCTCGTATGCGCCCATCTTGAAAGAGCGCTACGAGACTGCGGACAACACTCCCGAGAGTCTCGAATCCTACGCGCTCTGCTACCGCTGCCACGACCGCTCCAACATCCTGGCCAGCACGAGCTTCCGCACCAGGACCATGCGTACGACGCCTTCGGGCGGCGGCCACGGCGGCCACATCACCGCTGGCTCTCCCTGCTCCGCCTGTCACGATCCGCACGGCATCAGCGACTGGGGAATGCCGGGCGCCGACGGCCAATCGGGAACCGGCTCGCACACTCACCTCGTAAACTTCGACACCACGATCGTGTCACCCAGAGCCGGCGCTCAGTATCCGGTCTTCACCGACACCGGCACGTTCTCGGGAAGCTGCACTCTGGTCTGCCACGGCGTGGACCATGACAACGCGTCCTACCCGTGAGCGACGTTACACGCATGGTCAGCGCCGCAAAGAGAGGCCCGCACATGATTCAAGGAAACCGCAGGACGTTCGGCGTTCTTGCACTGCTGCTTACGACGCTGCTGATTCATGCCTGCAACGCCGGCGTGAGACTTGAGGCCGAAGGCGGGCCGGCGGTCGCAGCGACGACGACAAACCAAACTCCCGATGCGCAGACGGCCGCATCTGCCGCCGCGTCGAGCGCGAGCGCGCCGGCTTCCGCGTCGGAACCCAGTGCCGCGCCGGCCGCCACCTGCGTCTCGGCGCAATGTCACACATCACTCCTGACCGGCGCCGACCTTCATCCCGTCGCAGAGGGATGCGACAGCTGTCACGAAGCGGTATCTTCGCCTCACCCCGTCAAAGGCAAGCAGACGTTCAAGCTCACCGAAGAGCAACCCGCGCTCTGCTACGGCTGCCACGACGCCTTCGGCAAGAAGAAGCTCGTACACGTACCGGTCGACGCCGGCATGTGCACCACTTGCCACAACCCGCACTCCTCGGCTCAACCCAAGCTTCTGCTGCAACCGGTCGGCGAGCTTTGCGCGACCTGCCACCAGGACCACGTCGATTTCAAGGTTCTTCACGCCCCCGTCTCCAACGGCGACTGCACCGCCTGTCACACGCCGCACGAGTCGAACACCCCTACCCTGCTGCTCATGGAACCGCCCGACCTGTGCACCGACTGCCACGTCGACATGAAGGACGTGCTGAGCAAGAAGGTCGTGCACGCGGCCGTCGAAGCCGGCTGCACGTCGTGCCACAACCCTCACGGCTCAAAGAATGCCAAGCTTCTCTCCGACCCGGTTCCGGATCTCTGCCTGAGCTGCCACGTCGACATCGCCGACACGGTCAAGGAAGCCACCGTACCGCACCCGGCTCTCGACATGCCGGACGGCTGCGTCGCCTGCCACTCCCCGCACTCGAGCGACAACGACAAATTGCTGCTCAAGGTCCAGAAGGACGTTTGCCTCGGATGCCACGACACCGTCATTTCGGCGCGGATGCCGGTGCTGCACGGGCCCAACAACGACGGCAAGTGCAGCCGCTGCCACGCTCCTCACGGCGGCAAGCTCGACAAGCTGCTCGTGCGCGAGTTCCCTTCAGAAACCTACGTTCCGTACACGGACAAGACGTACGCGCTGTGCTTCGGCTGTCACAAGCGCGATCTGCTGCTGTCCCCGAAGACTTCTTCCGCCACCAATTTCAGGAACGGCGAGAAGAACCTCCACTTCGTCCACGTCAACAACGACCAGAAAGGGCGCAGCTGCCGGCTCTGCCATTCGCTGCACGGAAGCACGAAGCCCAAGTTGATCGCCGACACCGTCCCCTTCGGACAGTGGAAACTGCCGCTCAGGTACGTGAAGACCGAAAGCGGCGGCGGCTGCTCACCTGGCTGTCACAATCCCAGGTACTACGACCGCGACAGCCCCGGGAAGAAACCTCCGAAGCCGAGCGAATCGGGCACTCCCGATTACTGATCGACCGCTCGCGGCCGCGGCACTGCGCTAGACCGACGTCTCTGAGGACGCCGGTTACAGATGACGATAGAACCAGCGCTTGACCGCTTCGGCCAGCACCAGGTAGGCGCCTGTCATCACCGCCAGCGCCGACAGGAACAGAGGCGGCGGCGCGACCATGCCCAGCCACCCAGCGAAAGGCGAGAACGGCAGCACCAGCGCCACGCCGACCACCGCCAGCGAAGACGCCACCAGCAGCCGGTGCGGCCTGCTGCGCAGCGGGTTGCGGCGCGTGCGAATGACGAAGATCACCAGTACCTGCGTCGCCAGTGACTCCAGAAACCAACCGGTCTGAAACAAACTTTCGGGAGCGTGGAATACCTTTATCAGTACGGCAAAGGTCAGGAAGTCGAACATCGAACTCACCGGCCCCAGCACCAGCATGAAGCGGCGAACGAATGCCATGTCCCAACGGTGCGGCGTAGCGAGATCCTCCTCGTCCACTTCGTCGAGAGGAATGGCGACCTCGGAAATGTCGTAAAGCAGGTTGTTCAGCAGAATCTGCACCGGAGTCATCGGCAGGAACGGAAGGAACAGCGCGGCACCCGCCATCGAGAACATGTTGCCGAAGTTCGAGCTGGTTCCCATCATCACGTATTTCATGATGTTGCCGAAGGTGCGCCGGCCCTCGCGCACGCCATCGGCAAGCACCGCCAGATCCGCGTCGAGAAGGATCAGGTCGGCGGCGTCCTTGGCGACATCTACCGCGCTGCTCACCGAGATGCCGACGTCGGCGGTGTGAAGCGACGGCGCGTCGTTGATGCCGTCGCCGAGAAACCCGACCGTGTGTCCTCTGCGCTTGAGAGCCAGCAGCACCCGGTTCTTCTGCGCCGGCGTGACACGGCAAAACAACGTTGTGTTTTCGACGCGCGCCGACAACGCATCGTCGTCGAGCAGCGCGAGTTCACCGCCGAGCAGCACCTCGCCGGCGTCTATCCCGAGTTGGGCGCAGACGTGGCGCGTGACCAACTCGTTGTCTCCGGTGACGATCTTCACCGTGACGCCGCTGCGGGCCAGCGCCGCGATCGCGCCCCCGGCCGAAGGCTTCGGAGGATCGAGAAAAGCCGCAAATCCCGCGAACACCAGCGCGCTTTCGTCGTTCAACTCGGCGTGCAGGTGGTCCGCGCCGACGCCGCGCCACGCCACCGCCAGCACACGAAAGCCCTGAGCCCCCAGATCTTCGAACAAGGCCTGCGCGCGCTGCGCGGCGTCAGCATCGAAGGGCCGCCTGTCGCCGTCGTCGCCTTCAAACTCGCGGCAAAGAAGCAGCACGTCTTCGGGTGCGCCCTTGACTATCAGCAGACGCTCCGACTGTCCTTGCAGCAACACCGACAGGCGCCGCCGCTCGAAGTCGAATGGCACTTCGTCGAGCTTGCTCCAACCTTCCTCGCTGAACTTGCCGTGTTCGAGAATGGCGTCGTCCAGTGGACTCTTCAGCCCGCTCTCGAAGCGGCTGTTGAGCCACCCGAGATGGAACACACGCTCACTGTCACGACCCGACAGCGACAGATGACGAATCAATTCGATGTGGGCTTCGGTAAGCGTGCCGGTCTTGTCGGTGCACAGCACGTCCATGGCGCCGAGGTCGTGCACCGCCGCGAGCCGCTTGACGATGACGCGCTTGGCGGCGAGCCGTACCGCGCCGCGTGCCAGCGTCACCGACACCACCATCGGCAACAACTCGGGAGTCAGCCCGACGGCGAGCGCGACCGCGAAGAGGAACGATTCGAGCAAGGGCCGCGAGAACGCGAGATTGACCATCAGCGCGAAGAGCGCGAGCAGTACCGTCACCCGGACTATCAGCAGCCCGAACTCGTAGGTCCCGCGCTCGAGCGCCGCCGGCGGCGCCGGACGGCCCAGGAACCCGGCGATGCCGCCGAGCTGGGTCGATGCTCCGGTCGCGCAGACCAGCAGCCGCGCAGAGCCGCTGACAACCGAACTCCCCATGAACGCGGAGTTGACCGCAGCGGCGACTTCGCCGCTTACGGCATCGACGGGACGTTTCTCCACCGGGTAAGGCTCGCCGGTGAGCTGGGCTTCGTTGAGAAAGAAGTCGGCCGCTTCGACCACGCGCCCGTCGGCCGGAACCAGGTCTCCCGCCGACAGCAGCACGATGTCACCGACGACGATTTCCTGGGCCAGCAGGGAGACCGCGAGCCCGTCCCTCAGGACCGTCTCGCGCACCGCCACCGAGTGCTTGAGGCGCTCGGCCGCCCGCTCGGCCCGGTGCTCCTGCACGGTATCGAGAGCTATCCCGATCAGCACCATCGCCGAGATGATGAAGAAGCTCGCGACATCGCCGGTGACCGCCGAAAGCACCGCGGCGGCCAGCAGTATTACCACGAGAGGATTGGCAAAACGCTTGAGGAGTTTGGTGAGAAAGGCCAGACGCGGACTGGCCGCGAGCACGTTCCTGCCGTGGATGCGCAGCCTCGCCTCGGCCTCCGCGCTGGTCAGCCCCTGAAAGCGCGTCTTGCCGTCAGCGGCACTTGCCGCGCCGCCGCAGGCCAACGCGGCTTCGACCTCGGCCAGCGGCAAACTCCAGAACGGCCCGCCGCCCCGCGCAGCGGACCACGCCTCGGTGACATTCCCATCGCTCGGCTTGTTTCCCATAGTGCTCGCGCCTGCCGCTGCCGTTTTTCCTGCCAAACCGGCCGCCGTCACACCTCGTGGTCGCGGCAATGCCCGCCCCCCCCCTCGTGGTCGCGGCGAACTCCGAACGCAAGCGTCTTCCTTGCATCAGCAGCGCTATACGACCAGCGTGCGGCGCTCGCGCCGATAAGTGCTCGACCTCACGAGAGACAGTGACCAGGCACAGAGGCTCGGATTTCCGCGCCATCTCGGCTGCCGATTTTCAACTCGATACCGAGAACAGACAGGTTTGGAGGGTTAAGTGATGACCAACCGAGTAACAACAACCAGACGCGACACGATCGCACGCCTTGCCGCGGCCCTGTTCGTGGCCACCGCGTGCGCGACTACGGTGCTTCCGTCGATCGCACAAGCGCAACCCATGGTTCACATCGCCGACGGCGACGTGCAGGGCGCACTCGACGGCACCACCAGCGCGTTTCTCGGTATCCCCTTTGCCGCGCCTCCGGTCGGAGCGCTTCGCTGGCGTCCGCCTCAGCCCGTCACACCCTGGGCCGGCACGCTGGACGCGACCACTTACTCCTCACCCTGCGCGCAACTGCCGGCGCTGACCGGCACGCCGAGCGTGAGCGAAGACTGTCTTTACCTGAACGTGTGGACCCGCGATCTGGCTCCGGCCAAACCGCGGCCGGTGATGATCTGGATTCACGGCGGTTCGAACATCTCAGGCTCGACGCGCGACGGAGTTCCGTTCCCCGGCTACGACGGCGTGCACCTGTACGACGGTCGCATACTGGCCGACGAGCGCAACGTCGTGGTGGTGACCATCAACTATCGGCTCGGCGTGTTCGGCTTCTTCGGTCACTCGGATCTCGCCGCCGAAGACGGCGCCTATCCTCACGCCGGCAACCAGGGGCTTCTCGATCAACGCGCTGCGATGCAGTGGGTACGAGACAACATCGCGCAGTTCGGCGGCGACCCCAGCAACGTGACGATCTTCGGTGAATCGGCAGGTTCCTTCGACGTGTGCGCGCACGTCGCCTCACCGCTCAGCCGCGGTCTCTTCCACCGCGCCATCAGCGAGAGCGGCGGGTGCAGCGTCGGCGTGCGCAGCGCGTCCGAGGCGTCCGCGGCCGCAGCGGCGATATCCACCGCCGTCGGTTGCGATTCGGCTGCCGACGAACTTGCTTGTCTACGCGACGTGCCCGTCGCTGAGTTGCTCGACTCCGTGGCCTCCGCGGCCGAAGGCAGCAGTACCGACCTCGCCATCAGCGTCGACGGCGGCTTCCTGCCCGAGACCCCGCGGGCTCTTTTCGATGCGGGAAACTACGCCAAGGTTCCTTATCTCCTCGGCTCCAATTCGGATGAGGGAACGCTGTTCGCGATGGGCGCGACACCGATCACCACCGAAGAGGATTATCAGGCCGAATTGTTCACTCGCTACGGCAGCGATGCCGCCGCCATCGAGCTTCTCTACCCGGCGTCGGCTTTCGGAGGTTCCTACCAGAAGGCGATCGTCCGCGTTTCGGGCGATTCCAGCCTGGTGTGCTCCACCTACGACGTCGCCAAGCGCGTCGCCGATGCCAAGACCAAGACCTACGTCTACAACTTCGCCCGCGTACCTCCGCTGGCATTCATCACTGCGCTGGACCTCGGAGCGTTCCACGGCCTCGAGATCGCCTACGTGTTTGGAACGATCACTCCGCCGACCGCGACCGACGCGGGGCTCGGCACCAAGATGCGCGCGTACTGGACGAGCTTTGCCGAAAAGGGGAAACCCAAGGCAGCCAAAGCCGCCGGCTGGCCGGCCTTCAAGTCGAAGAGCTACAAGATGCTGAGGCTCAACGCCGATGTTTCACTGCTCAAGGACTTCCGCCGCGCGCAGTGCGATCTGTGGACGAGCCTCTACGAGTCGGGCAACTACTGAGCGCGGAAGAACAGGAACGTCACGATGACGAACAACGGAATCAAGATGCCGCAGGACCAGGCCATATAGCCGAAGAAACTCGGCATCTTGATTCCGCTGTCTTCGGCAATGGCCTTGACCATGAAGTTGGGGCCGTTGCCGATGTAACTGTTCGCACCCATGAACACCGCGCCGCATGAGATCGCGGTCAGGTAGAGTGAGCCCAACGGATGGGCCGCCAGCAGGCCCAGATGATCGGCTTGCAGCGCCGCGCTCGGATCGGCGGCGTTGACCACTCCCACCGCCATGCTCGTGAACGTCAGGTAGGTGGGCGCATTGTCGAGAAAGCTCGACAGGATCCCCGAAGCCCAGAAGAACTGCCACGGCTCGGTGATGCCGAGAGACGCCCCGTTGGCCTCCAGGTAGGCCAGCGCCGGCACCATCGTCACGAAGATTCCGACGAAAATCACCGCGACTTCGATGATCGGCGCCCAGCTGAACTGATTCGCCTTGCGCACCGCGCTGGACGTGGTTGCCAGCGAAAGCATCGCCAGTGCGGCCATCCCGGCGATCCCCAGCAACGCCTGCACGTCTGCACTAGGGCTGATGCTCGCGCCGTACCTGCCGGTCAGAAAAATCACCAGCACCACTCCCGCGAGCCACACGAAGTTGATGCCGCCCTGGATCGAGAGCGGCTCGTCGATCCGCTGCACTTCCTTGAGTTCCGAGCCCGGACGTTCGAGTTCTTCCTTGTCGAGAATGGCCTGGTCCAGGAAGTTGAAGATCAGCAGCAAGGCTCCGTTGACCAACGCCCAGGGAGCGAAGAGCTTCAGGGTCCACAGGAAATCCACGCCGCGCAGGAAACCCAGAAAGAGCGGAGGGTCGCCGAGAGGCGTGAGCATGCCGGCACCGTTGGAAACGATGAAGATGAAGAACACGACCATGTGCACTTTGCGCTGGCGGGCCTGGTTGGCGCGCAGCAATGGCCGGATCAGCAGCATCGAGGCTCCGGTGGTGCCGACGAGGCTGGCGAGCACCGCGCCGATGGCCAGGAAAGCGGTGTTGACGAGCGGCGTGCCGGCCAGTTCGCCGCGCAGATAGACACCGCCCGAAATCACGAACAGCGAACCGAGCAGCGTCAGGAACGCCAGGTACTCGCGCACGCTGTGGTGCAGCAACATCGCGCCACGCGGGTCGCTCAGCAGCAGGTACCCGACCACAGGAGCGCTGATCACGGCCGCCACCAGCAGTTTGTTGCGGTTATGTTCCCAGAAATGTCCGAGAAACAGCGGGACGAGGGCGATCATGAGCAGGTAGAGAACGAATGGAAAGACCGTCCACAGGGGCGGCGCGGCAGCGACGGAATGAACTGGCATGAGTTCGGCTATCCTCCACTTTCTGTTTTGGTCCCCTACCGAGGTCGGGATCATAGGCGACGCGCGGATTCGGTCAACGACGCTGCGCCGACGCGCGGCGCGCGGACTTCGCCACGGCAACGTCGGCACAAGAGTCGGCCTGCGCGTTTGCGTCACACGGTCGATCGTGTAGGGTGCGTGCACCACAGTATCTCGCGATCGCGCGAAGCGCCTCGTATCTATCGAGTGCGGCTAATCTCGAGACAGCTTCCATTCACCGTCCCTCCCAGTTGCGCCTGGCGATTGACCTACATCAGCGAGCTCGTGCGTCCGTACAGGATCGCACGGACGCTACGCCAAAGGACCGTTCATGACCGTTTCCCCGTTTTCCGAGCTCGGAGTTTCCGAGCCCCTGTGCCGAGCCCTCGCGGCCAAGCAATACACGACCCCCACGCCCATCCAGGCGCGGACCATCCCCACCCTGCTCGAAGGTAAGGACCTTCTCGGCATCGCCCAGACCGGCACCGGTAAGACCGCGGCCTTCGTGGTCCCGATCCTCCAGCGACTGGCCGCAAGCGACCAACGCGCCCGGCAGTACTCGCCGCGAGCCCTGATCCTGGCTCCGACCCGCGAACTGGCGGTGCAGATCGGCGAGTCCATCGCCGTTTACGGACGCAATCTGAACATCCGCCACGCGGTGATCTTCGGCGGCGTCAGCCAGTTCTCGCAGGTAGCGGCGCTGACGCGCGGAATCGATATCGCGGTCGCCACTCCGGGCCGTCTCCTCGACCTCCAGAATCAGCGTTATGTGCGCCTGGACTGCGTGGAATACCTGGTGCTCGACGAAGCCGACCGCATGCTCGACATGGGTTTCGCACGCGACCTTCGCAAGATCGTCGCTGCTCTTCCCAAGAAACGTCAGTCACTGCTGTTCTCCGCCACCATGCCGGCAGACATCGCGCGGCTGGCGGGCGAGATGCTGATCAGTCCGGTACGTGTAGACGTCTCGCCCAAGGAGCCCACCGTACAGCGCGTCGAACAACGCGTGCACTTCGTCGACTCGACCAAGAAACGCGCGCTGCTCACCAGGCTTCTCGGCAACCCCGCGCTGTCGCGCGTGATCGTGTTCACGCGCACCAAGCACGGCGCCAACCGGGTGGCCGAGCAACTGGATCGCGCAGGCGTCATCGCCGAAGCCATCCACGGCAACAAGTCGCAGAACGCCCGCCAGCGCGCCCTCGAAGGGTTTCGCAGCGGACGTGCACGCGTACTGGTCGCCACCGACGTGGCGGCCCGCGGCATCGACATCAGCGGTGTCACGCACGTGATCAACTACGAACTGCCCAACGAAGCCGAGAGCTACGTGCACCGCATCGGCCGTACGGCCAGAGCCGGCGCCAGCGGAGTGGCGTTGTCGTTCTGCGATCCGAGCGAGCGCAATTACCTGCGCGGCATCGAAAAACTCACCGGACGCCGTCTGACGGTGGCCGAAGAAAACGCCGCGTAGTCAGCACTCGACGTCACCGATTGATCGGCCCCGGTCCGGCACACGCCGCACCGGGGCCGATCGCCACGACCCCTCAGAACTTGCGCGTGACCGTCATCGCGAGAAGAAACGCCGGCTGGGCTCTGTAGCTGCCGGGGAAGACGAGTGCGTCTGCGGCCGGAACGTTGCGCTCCGCGCCGAGCATGAACACGAACGCACCATCGACCGTCCAGCGGCCGCGAGTGTAGCCGGCCCCGCCGGCGAAGCTGAAATCTTCGACGTCGTACGAAGCAGGATTCACACCCTTGTTGCCGACGATGGCCGTGCCCCGACCGACGCCGCCGCGCAGAGTCCAGCTATCCGTCAGCGTGAACTCGGCTCCGATCGCGTTGCGCAGTTCATCCTGTGCGTCGTAGATGTACGGACCGTTGGCGGATGGCGTCTGCTTGAAGTCGAAGTGCGCACTGCTGAAGGCGCTCGAATCGGTCCACCGAAAACCATACGACAGCGTCAGGCGCTCGCCCACCCTGCGGCTGATTCCCAAAGCCGCCACGCTGGGCGCTTCGATTTCGAGTGCGACGTCCTGCTTGGCTCCCGAAGGAAGAGCCATGTCTCCATCGGTCCAGATGCGCCCCGGCGGCCGGTAGCTGAGTCCGAATGACCAGCGGTCGTCGGGTTTCCAGGTTACGCCCAGCAGAGCCTGCAATCCGGGTCCCGACACCTTGAAACGAAACGGCACCGGCTCCGAACCGATCTCGGGAACCGAGGGGTTCGTGTAGCGAAGGTGGGTCATCGAATAGAGCGGGATTATCTCGGCGCCCACCCACAACTGGTCACTGACGCGATAGGCGGCGCCGAGCGGCACCGCAAAGATCGAGTTCTCGGAGAAGAAGCCGTCCGTGATCCCGAGGCTCGGTTCGGCGCCGTAGTCGTAGCGCGATCCCGAACTGCCGTGCATGCTCCAGCCGAAGGTCCAACGGCCGGTCGGATACACCACGCCGAAGTCCGGCAGCACGATGACCATGTCATTGGTCTTGTCGTAGCCGGCCGGTTGGTCGGCCCTGACCTCGCCACCCGCGAAGGCAAGGCCCGGACCCACCAGCACCTCGGTCTCCGTGAACGCGGCGAGGCCGGCGGGATTGATGAACTGGGCGCTGCTGGCTGACCGCGGCTCGGCGATGTTGGAGCCGCTCAGTGCGATATCGGCGGCGCCGACCGCGGGCGTCAGAAGTCCCGAGGCGCTTGCAACCCCGGCCGAACCCGCCAACGCCGAAGCCAGCAACGCGCCCGACGCGAACCACACCAGAGCGCGCCGCCCGCGGCGCGCGTCCCTGCCATTATTCAGTACCATCATGCCGGTTTCTCCCCGCTCGTTTCGTGCAATCGATGTGCCCGCAGCCGGCCCCTGAAGCTCTCGCCGGCCCAGCGCGCCTGCTTGCCAACCCCTGACATGAAAGCGCGACCTCCCGTGCTTGCGAGTGCTTCAACCCCAGTCGCGGGAAACTCGCACGAATGTCACGCAGGTCCGAGCGCCGCGTGCGGCCGGCCCAGCACTTGCCGCGCCCGCAGAGGCGCCGGCCGGCCACCGCCGCCGCGCCTTCCCGCATTTGGGCAAAGCGCCGCGCCGATGTGCGCGACTGGGAAAGACCCGCTGCCTTGTCCCGATCAAGACACAGCGCGAGCACGCAGCGCCTCAGCGTCTGGACCCCTCCGAGTGCCTCTGACACTGTGGCCGCCAATCGCCGTAAGCCGACCTTGAAAAGGGCGGCTCACAGCAGATCCAACAACAGGGGAGCAAACCAGACCATGAAGGAATGTCTCGATTTTTACATCAACGGTAAGTGGGTAGCACCGACCACCCCCAGCACCTGTGAGGTCCTCAACCCCGCCACCGAGGAAGTCATCGGCCGCATCAGCCTCGGCTCCAAAGCCGACGTAGACAAAGCCGTCGCGGCGGCCCGGGCCGCTTTCGAAACGTTCTCGCAGACCACCAGACAAGAGCGCGTGGAACTTCTCGAACGCATCCTCGGAGCCTACGCGGCTCACCTCGACGAACTCGCGCAGACCATATCCTCGGAGATGGGCGCGCCGATGTGGCTGGCCCAGGCGGCCCAGGCCCCATCGGGAATGGCCCACCTCGGTTCCACGCTCGAGCTTCTCAGGAACTACGAGTTCAGCGAGCAGAAAGGCAAGACCCGGATCGTGCGCGAACCGGTCGGAGTCTGCGGTCTGATCACGCCGTGGAACTGGCCGGTCAACCAGATCATGTGCAAGGTGGCGCCGGCCCTGGCTGCCGGTTGCACGATGGTGCTCAAGCCGAGCGAGATCGCGCCTCTCAATGCGATCGTCGTCGCCAACATCCTGCACGAAGCCGGCGTTCCTGCCGGCGTATTCAACCTCGTCAACGGTGACGGACCCACCGTCGGCACTGCGCTGTCTTCCCACCCCGGCATCGACATGATGTCGTTCACGGGCTCGACCCGCGCCGGTATCCTGGTGGCCAAGAACGCGGCCGAAACAGTCAAGCGCGTGTCGCAGGAACTCGGCGGTAAGTCCGCCAACATCGTGCTCGACGACGCGGATCTGGAAGCGGCGGTTACCGGCGGCGTGCGCGGTTGTTTCACCAACAGCGGCCAGTCGTGCAACGCACCCACGCGCATGTTCGTGCCCGAATCCAAGCACGCCGAAGCGATCGTGATCGCCAAGGCCGCAGCCGAATCCGTACACGTGGCCGACCCTGCCACTGCCGAACCGGGCACGATAGGGCCGGTGGTCAGCAAGCAGCAGTGGAACAAGATCCAGGGCCTGATCGAGAAGGGCATCGCCGAAGGCGCACAGCTGGTGACCGGCGGCCTCGGCCTTCCCGAAGGCGTCACGCGCGGCTACTTCGTGAAACCGACCGTATTCGCGGGCGTCAGCAACGACATGACGATCGCACGCGAAGAGGTCTTCGGACCAGTACTCGCTATCCTTCCCTACAAGACCGAGGAAGACGCAATCCGCATGGCCAACGACACGGTCTACGGCCTGTCGGGCTACGTCCAGTCGGGCGATCCCGAACACGCCATCCGCGTCGCGTCACGTCTTCGCACCGGCAACGTTCACATCAACGGTGCCGGCCCCGACTTCACCGCGCCGTTCGGCGGCTACAAACAGTCCGGCAACGGACGTGAGTGGGGTGAGTTCGGCTTCGAGGAATTCCTCGAAGTCAAAGCAGTGATGGGCTGCCCCAAGGCCGCCTGAAGTACGCCGAATACACCGCGACCTAAGTGACTCCAAGACGGCCGGCAGCCCCGCAGGCGGGCCGGTCGTCTCGGATGTCGCGGCGTAATCACGCAACGTTCATCGGCGTCGCGCTGCGCGACCAGCACCGAGCAGTTACCGCGCCGCCGTGGCGACGACTGCAATGACGACACGCACGCTGCCCTTCTTCCGACCGCGCTATTACGGCCCCGCTACGACGAGAGCCGCGCTCACCGTCGTGTTCGGACTCGTCGTCATACTTATTTCGGCGCAACGCGCGCAGGCTCAGAGCCTGTCTTTCGAACTGGAGCCGAAACCGGCGGCACTGCTCGCGCGGCTCAGCTCTGAACAACTCGGCATCCTCGAAAAACTCAACCGCGCCGACCGCACGCGACTCGCTCGGCTTGCGCGACTCGTCGTTCCGAATCGCTGGGACCTCGACGAACTCGACTACAGCCCCCTCCCTCGCCACCACCGGCCGCTCGAATCGCAAGACAAGGTGATCGTCGTAGACCTGCCGTCGCAGGTGTTCGGTACCTACCAACACGGCGACCTGCTGCGTTGGGGACCGATCAGCAGCGGCAGCAAAGCCGATCCCACTCCGCCCGGCCTTTTCCATCTCAACTGGCGATCGCCGGGACGCGCGAGCACCTTGAATCCCGACTGGTTCATGCGCTGGTACTTCAACTTCGACAGCCGCGCCGGACGCGCTTTCCACGCCTACGAGCTACCCGGACTGCCGGCCAGCCACGCGTGCCTGCGCATGCTCGAACGCGATGCCCGGTGGCTCTACGTCTGGGGCGATGAGTGGACCCTCGGTGAGCGTGCCTGGATCGTCGAAACGCAGGGAACCCCGGTAGTGTTGCTGGGAAGCTACGACTTCGAAGCCGCGCCGCCGTGGCGATCACCGGCGTGGCTCGAACACGGAGTCCAGCTGCCGTCGGCCGCAATGACCCAACTCGCGCAGTAGTGAATGATCCTCGAAGGCCCGGACAGTGCGCGTGGTAACCACCGACACGCACATGATAGGTTGCCGCGATGCAAGCGCGTTCGTCGGCACCTGAAGCGCGCGGCAGCGTACCTGCTGACGGCGTCGCTCGCACGAACGCGCACCCGCGGCAGCGTCGAGTGGATGCGCAAGCAGCGCCAGCGCGGATGAACGGACGTGTCGCTGCGATCGTACTCAGTTGGAACGACAGCGAGCTGGTGCTGCCGTTTCTCGAACGCCTGCACGCACTGGATCCGTCTCCCGACCACGTCATCGTCGTCGACAACGGTTCGGTCGACGGCTCGCCGGGTCGCATCGCCGCAGCATTCCCCGCCTGCCAGATTCTGCGCCTGCCTGACAACCGTGGGTTCGCCGGTGCCGCCAATCGCGGCATCGAGGCGGCACTCGGCGGCGGCACCGATTGGATCTGGCTGCTCAACACCGACCTGACTCTGCCTTGCGATGCGCTTGCCGTGCTCGCAGCCGCGGCCGCTTCCGATCCGCGTTGCGGCATGGTCGCGCCCGTCCTGATCGAAGCCGACGGCGCAGTGCAGGCCTGGGGCGGCGGCCGCATCAACCTGTGGACCGGAGAGTCGCGTCACGCGACGTCGAGGACCGATTCGCCGCACTACCTGAGCGGCGCCTGTCTGCTGCTGCGTGCGGCGATGCTGCGCACAGTCGGCGCCTTCGACGAACGCTACTTCTTCTACTGGGAAGACGTCGACCTCAGCTTTCGCGCCCGCGAGAGCGGCTGGTCGCTCGCGGTCGCCGAAGACTGCCGCGTCGAGCATCGCGAAGGCTCGACGCTGGGGCGCTGGAGCGCCGCACGCTGGCGCTTCCTGTTCGCCGGATCGAGACATTTTCTGAGCGCACGCGCCGCGCTGCCGACACTCGCCTTAGGGCTGCGTCTGCTGCGCCACAGCGCGACGATGGCGCGCCACCGGCGCTGGGAGGCGTTGCGCGGCGCGTGGCAGGGCGCCGCAGCGGCCGCAGCCGTGCGCGGTCACGATCCCGGCAAGCGCTAGGCCGATCACCAAGCGCGAGCCGCGACGGCGGCCTTTCTTCTGCGCAGATCGGCGGCCGAAGCCGGGCGCTGTTGGCTCAAGTAGCTTTCCCGGACAACAATCGCCCATGCCGCGCCATCTGCATTGCGCCATATTGCTGAGCCTCCTGTGCGGGTGCAGCGCCGCCTCGTCCTTCACGCGACCGGAAGGAGACGGGGGTTGGAACCAGCAGCGGCGCAGCGAGGAGTTGCTGCGCGCGTCCACGCCCGTCGTTCCCGCCGCTGCGTCAGAGCCCGAGGCGAGCGCGCCGGCGCCGAAAACGGGGATGCCGGCCACCACTTCGCTCTCGCGGCCGCTGGCGCTGGCCGATGCCCTGGCGCTGGCCGAGCGTCACAACCGTACCATCGCGATCGCCGAGCAGGGCGTCGAGATGGCCGCCAGTGACGTCGCGGCAGCGCGCTCCGTCCTGCTGCCCAAGACGACGCTGCAAGCCGGTTACACCTGGTACAGCGACCCGCTCACCAACACCGTGGACCTTCCCGCCGGCGTGCTGCCTGACGGCAGTCCATCGCCCGTCATCACGATTCGCGAGCAGGACTTCGGCAACGTCTCGGCAGCGGTAAGATTGGCCATCGACATCAGCGGCGAATTGCGCCACGGCATGAAAGCGGCGCAGGCTTCCTACCGCGCCGAGAAGTCCCGTGCCTGGGCGACTACGCTGACCGAGCAGCGCACCGTCGTCCAGACCTACCTCGGTCTGCTGCAAGCCAGGCGTCTGCGCGACGTGACCGCACAGACCGTCGCCGTCTACGAACGCCAACTGGCCGACGCCGAGAGCCAGTTTCACGAAGGCCGCCTGACCAAGAACGGAGTGCTGGTCGTGCAGGTGGTGCTCAGCGCCGCGCGCCAGCGTCTGCTGCGCGGCGACGTCGAAATCTCGCGACTGCGACGCGCCCTCAACAAAGTGACCGGCCTGCCGATCGACGCCGCCACCGAAGTCGCCGACATGCCAGGCCGTCCTGCGCTGCCGGACGTGGAGGACGCGGTCGCGCAGACCAACCGCAACAGCCCCGCCCTGGCTGCCTTGCTCGAAGAAGCACAGAGCATCGACGAGAAGACCACTTCGCTTACCCGCGCGCGTTTTCCGCGCGTCGCCGCCACCGCCGGTTACGACGCGACCAGCGCCGCGACCACCGAGCCGCGCGCTTACGCTTCTGCCGGACTCGGCGTGCAGTGGGATCTCGGCAGCGATCTTGCCCGCGAGTCCGAGATCACCAAGATGCAACACGCCGCAACGCGCACCCGCGCGCTGCTCGACCGCAGCGCGCGCGAACTCGAAGAACTGGTGCGCAGCGCGCACGACGCGGAGAGCGAACGGCTGGCCGCCGCCGACGCCGCCGAAATCGCCGTCACGCAGGCGGAAGAGAACCTGCGCATACGCCAGCAACAGTTCGGCGTCGGCCGCGCCACCAGCGAGGACGTTCTGAACGCCGCATCGCTGCTGGCCCGCGAGCGCGCACGAATGGCGACCGCCGGCTACCAGGCCTACGCGCGCCGCGCCGAACTACAGCAATTGATGGGTCGATCGCTGGCCGAACTCGCCGGCAGCCAGCCCGCGAACTACCAAGAGAAGCAAGACCAGAGGCCACCGCAATGAAACGTCTGATCCCCGTGCTGCTGCTCGCCGCCGTAGCCGCCGCCTGGTTGCTGTACAGTAATCATGACACCGGTGCGGTCTACTACACCGGCTTCGTCGAAGGCGAAGAGGTGGTGATCCGCAGCGAGGTTTCCGGGCGCGTCGTCGAAGTCGCTTTCCGCGAAGGACAACCCGTCGGCCCCGGCTCGGTGCTGCTGCGTCTGGACCAGAGCGACGTCGTCGCCCGCGTGACTTCGGCCAGACAGCAGATCGAGGTGCTGGCACGGCAGATCGTGCAGGCCGGACAGGAAGTCGAAGGACGCGAGGGAACCTGGACTCAGGATCGCAGCGCGCGTCAGGCCGATCTCGGCGCTGCCCGCAGCCAGCTCGAACTGGCCGAGCGCAGCGCCGCGCGCGAAGAAGGCCTCGGACGCAGCGGCGCCACCACCCACCAGCAGCTCGACGACGCGCGCACCCGCGTCGACGCCGCGCGCAGCGCCTTCGAGCGCGCCGGCGCCATGCTCGAAAGAGCCGCTGCCGAAGCTCACCTCGTAGAAGCGGCGAAGGCTCAGCTCGAGGTGCTGCGCGGACAGAAGACGCTGGCCGAGAACCAACTCGCCGAACTCGAACTCGTCCACGCCAAGTTCACGATCCATTCTCCGGATGTAGCCACCGTGGTGCAGAGCCAGCTCATCTGGCCGGGCGAACTGGCCCAACCCGGCACACCGCTGCTGTCGCTGCTCGACCCGCGCGACAAGTACGTGCAGATCTACGTCGGCGTCGCCGACCTCGCACGCGTGTCCGTCGGTGCCCGCGTCGAGATCGAACTCGACAGCGCGCCGGGCCGCCGCGTGCCGGGCGAGATCTCGTTCATCGCCGACCACGCCAACTTCACGCCTGAAAAGATCGAGACACGTAGCGACCGCATCGGCCAGGTGTACCGCGTCAAGGTGCGAATTCTCGAAAACGTAGAGTCGTTCCAACCGGGCACCGAAGGCAACGTCTACATGCTCGGCGCCGGCGCGGCTTCAAAGCAGGCCGGCGACGCGGCGGCGCGCAAGACACCGTGAACAGCGCGGCCGCGCACCGCCAGCCTCAAGACCAGGCACGCGGCTTGCCGAGGTTGTCGCTGCGCGGGCTGCGCAAGCGTTTCGGCAACCGCACCGCGCTCGACGGCATCGACGTAAGGATCGACGGTCCGCAGATGATCGGCGTGATCGGGCCCGACGGCGCCGGCAAGACCACGCTGCTGCGCAGCATCGTCGGGCTGCTCGAAGTGGAAGCCGACGAGGCCAGCGTGCTCGGCTTCGACCTGCGTGGCAAAGACATGCGCGACCTCAAACGCGCGCTCGGCTACGTTCCGCAGAACTTCAGTCTCCACCACAACCTGACGGTCGCCGAGAACCTCGCCTTCACGGCCAGGCTCCACCGCCTTCCTCGCGAAGACGCCGAGGCCAGATCAGCGCAACTGCTGTCGCGCACCGGTCTGGCGCGCTTCGGCGACCGCCTGGCCGGCGCATTGTCGGGCGGCATGAAGCAGAAACTCGCGATCGCCAACGCGCTGCTGCCCGACCCTGCGCTGCTGGTGCTCGATGAACCTACCGCCGGCGTCGACGTGGTCGCACGCGCCGAGATCTACGAAATCCTCGACGAGCGGCGCGCCAGCGTGCTGATCGTGGTTTCGACCAGTTATCTCGACGAAGCCGCCGGCTGCGACCGGCTGCTCTATCTGCACTCCGGTCGGCTGGTGGCCGAAGGCACACCGGCCGAACTCGAAAAGAAGGCCGACATGGAACCGTACCGGGCCTGGACCCACGACGACGTCGCCGTGGCACAGGCCGCGAGATCTCTTCCTTACGTCGTACACGCGCGGGCCTGCGGCCGTTTCGCGCGCATCGAGGTTCCGCGCAGTGCCTCGCCCGGCGCGGCCGTGGTGTGCCGCGACCTGCTGCGCCTCGACGGCGCAGAAGTGGTGCTGGCCGAGGCCGCGGCACCGGATCTCGAATCAACACTGCTGGCCCTGTCGCGGCGCTGAGGAACGCGATCCGGATCGCTGAAGCAGACTCGAGGATTGCAGCTACGAGCTACCGCGAATTCCATCCATGAACATCACAGCGCCACACTCCGACACCGAACCGATCATCTCGGCCAGAGGTCTGACCAAGCGCTTCGGCGACTTCACTGCCGTCGACAACGTCGACATCGAAGTCGCGAGCGGCGCCATCTTCGCTTTTCTCGGTGCCAACGGATCGGGCAAGACCACCACCATCCGGATGTTGATAGGGCTGCTCGCGCCGACCGAGGGCAGCATCGTCGTCGCCGGCGTCGACGTCATCCAGACGCCGCGAAGGGTGCGCGACGCGATCGGCTACATGGGCCAGCACGTGAGTCTCTACCGCGGTCTGTCGCTGATCGAGAACGTCGAGTTCTACGCCGGGCTGCACGGACTGTCGGCGCGCGACATGGATCAACGCTGGGGCGCGGTGCGCGAACGTTTCGGTCTGAAACAGGCAGAAACCTGGCACAGCGATGACCTTCCGGCCGGTCTGCGCCAGCGCGCAGGTCTGGCGCTTGCAACCCTGCACCGGCCTCGCGTGCTGTTCCTCGACGAACCCACGGCCGGTGTCGACGTCGAAAGCCGCGCGCTGTTCTGGGATCTGATCCGCGAGCAGAAGCTCCATGGCGTCAGCGTTTTCGTGACCACCCACTTCATGGAAGAGGCGGACTACTGCGACATGGTTTCGTTCATCGACTCCGGTCATCTGGTGGCCCACGCCGAGCCCGAAGCGCTGCGCGCCCGCTATTCGGACGGCTACGTGGTCGATTGCGCGCTGCAGGCGAACGATCGCGCGGCTGCAGCCGCCGCACTGAAAGCGGCCGGCTGGATCCCCGAGGTGACCGCCGACGGACTCAGGGTACGCGCCGCCGCGTTGGACGACGCCGCGCTGGCGGATCTGGGCAAGGCTTTCGGTGAAGCTGGTACCGGACACATTCAGGTTTCGCAGCCGGCGATGGGCGAAGTCTTTCGTCGCGTCATCCTCGAAGGTGCGGCGGCTGCCGATCGCGCCGCGGAGTCAAGACCGTGAACCTGCGGCGCCTGCGAACGCTGATGCTGCGTGAGGTGCGCGCGACACTGCGCGATCGCTTCACCGTCTTCGTCCTGATCGCGGTCCCGCTGGCCGCGCTGCTCGCCTTCGGCTTCGTGGTGTCGACCGAAGTACACGGCATCGGACTCGGCATTCTCGATGCCGCACAGACTTCACTCAGCCGGCGCATCGTCGCCGAACTGAGCGCCCAGGGTTCCTTCAAAACATTCTTCTTCAGCCGCCGTGAGGAATTGGAAGCCGCACTGGTGGACGGCCGGCTCGGCGTCGGCGTGGTAGTTCCGGCCGACCTGGATCGTGCTCTCGGCCGCGCCGAACGCGGTGAGTCCGCAGCCGAAATCCAGGTGCTTTACGACGGCGGCGAAGCCATCCTGGCCGGCAACGCCGAGGGCTACATGCGCGGCATCATCGAGTCTGCGCTGGCCGACCGCTCGGCCGAACAACTCGGCGGCATCCGCGTCACCGAGGTTTCGCTGCAGGCGCTGGCCGCGCGCCACGGCGGCGCCGACGGCGTGCGCACGCAGACCCGCATCCTGTTCAACCCGACTCTGGACGGACGGCCCTACATGGTGGCCGGCACCTTCGGTTTCGTGCTGAGCTTCCTGACCACGCTGATCACTGCGGTGTCGATCGTCAACGAACGCCTCGACGGCACTTTCGAGCAACTCCAACTGACACCGGCGACGTCGATGGAGATCCTGCTCGGCAAGGTGCTGCCCCTCGGCGCCGTATTCTCCTTCGACGTGCTGCTGATGATGCTGGCGGCGGGCTGGCTGCTGGGCGCCTGGCCGATCGGCAGCGCCTTTCTGTTCTGGTCGCTGTCGTCGTTCTACGTCGTCACCTCGCTGGCCCTCGGCCTGATCCTGTCGGCGACTTCGGCAACGCCCGCCGAGGCCGTGCAGAAGACCGTGCTGCTCAGCGTACCGCTGGTGCAGCTGAGCGGCTTCGTCTATCCGCTGCGCAACATGCCCAGGCCGCTTCAATGGCTCGCGCACATGATGCCGGCCTCGCACTACATCCAGGCGAGCCGCGCCATATACCTGCGCGGTGAAGGCGTGCGCGAGCTGGCTCCCGAACTGGCCATCATCGCCGCTTTCGGAATCGCCCTGGTAGTGCTCGCACGACGGACGCTGGAGGCAAGATCGTGAGCGCGCGCACGACTGCGCGCTGGAACGGGCCGGTCGCCACCTTCTTCTCGAACATGATGGCGGTGGCTTTCAAGGAAGCCGCGCTGATGCGCCGCGACAAGGTGCTGCTCGGCGTCATCGTCGCGCAGCCGGTCATGATGCTGTTCCTGTTCGGGGTCGTGCTCTCCAATCGACCGGCCAACGTGCCGTGGGGCGTCATCGATCGAAGCCACAGCGCGGTGTCGCGCCGGCTGATCTCGGAAATCCAGGCCAGCGGCTACTTCCTGCCGGTCTCGTCGGTGGCGAGTTACGATGCCGCGCGCAAGGGACTCCACGACGGCTCGATGCTGGCCGTGGTGGTGATCCCCGATGACTTCCACCGCGAGGCGCTGGCGGGCAAGCCCGACATCCAACTGCTGCTCGACGGTACCGACCCTCTGAGTTCGGCCAGGGTCGGCGCCTACATCCGCGCCATAGCGGCGCGCCTCGACCTGCGGCGCGAGCCCGACGCAAGCTCCGGGCCGCCGCTGAAGCTGCGCCCGCGTTTCTGGTTCAACCCGACCCTGAGCGACCGCCGCTTCCTGCTGTCGGCGCTCGGCGGAATGCTGCTGACCAACGTGTGCCTGTCGGTGTCGTGCCTGGGACTGGTGCTCGAACGCGAAGAAGGCACCTACGAACAGATGCTCTCGCTGCCGACCACGACCCTGGAACTGGTGCTCGGCAAGCTGCTGCCGTCGGTGGCGCTCTGCTACATGGTCTTGTTCTTCGCCATCGTCGGCCCCGGCCTGGTGTTTGGAATATGGCCGGCGGGCCCGCTTGTCGCGCTGCTGATCTTCACGTTCCCTTTCGTGATGGCCACGCTCAGCCTCGGTGTCCTGATCTCCACGCTGGTGAACACAGTGGCCCAGGCGGTGTTCCTGAGCGTGTTCTTCATCATGCCCTCGTTCGTACTGTCGGGTGTGATGCTGCCCTACCAGTTGATGCCGGACGGCCCCAGACAGGTCGGTTCGGTGGTGCCGCTGCGCTGGTACCAGATCGGCGAACGCAGGTTGATCACGCGCGGCGGCGGTCTCGAAGACGTCATGATCCCGACCCTGGCGCTGACGTTGTTCTTCGTGGTGATGCTGCTGATCGTCAAGCTGCGCTCCAAACCGCGCCTGGCCTGACGCGGCTTCACGTCTCGATGCCGGCGCCGGGTCGGCCGAGCCGCGCCGCGCCGGCGCCGCCGCATTCCTCTTTCGGCGCCGATAGGGCAACAATGTCCGCGTGAAGATCGAGATCGAGGCGCTGACCGGCAAAGGCGCCGCGCAACGTGCGGTCGAAGTCGTCGAACGCAAGGGCGTCGGCCATCCCGACACGATCTGCGACAGCCTGGCCGAAGGTTTCGGGCTCGCTCTCAGCCGCCTTTACCGCCAGCGTGTCGGCCGCGTACTCCATCACAACGTGGACAAGGTGCTGCTGTGCGGGGGACAGAGCCGTCCGCGTTTCGGCGGCGGCGAAGTCACCATGCCGATCGATATCTTCCTGTCGGGCCGGGCCGTCTCACACATCGGAGAAAGCGAAATAGCGCTCGCCGACATCGCCGAGAAGACTTCACGAAAGTGGCTGGGCGACAACCTTCACGCCTTCGATGCCGCTGCCGACGTGCGCATCCACACGCTGGTGCGGCCCGGCTCGGCCGACCTCCAATCGCTGTTCGCGCGCGACGTCGGCGCCACGCCGCGCGCCAACGACACGTCGATCGGAGTCGGCTACGCGCCGCTGTCGCCGGTCGAACGGCTGGTGCTCGATATGGAAAGCGAAATGCTCCTGCCGGGCTGGCGCGCTGGGCACCCCGAGTACGGCGAGGACACGAAGATCCTGGCGGTGCGCCGCCACCGCGCGCTGCATCTGACGGTCGCGTGCGCCTTCATCGGCCGATATCTCACCGACGCCGCCGCATACCGTCGCTCCAAGGAGATCCTGCGCGAGCATCTGCTGGCGCAGGCGCGGCAGCGCTTCGACGGTGAGGTGGAAGTGGGAGTCAACGTCGCCGACGGCGACACCGACGACTCGCTGTACCTTACCGTCACCGGAACTTCCGCCGAGGCCGGCGACGACGGCGAAGCCGGGCGCGGCAACCGCACCAATGGCCTTATCACTCCGTCGCGCCCGATGACGATGGAATCGCTGGCCGGCAAGAATCCCATCACTCACGTCGGCAAGTTGTATAACCTCGCCGCCTCGCTGCTCGCCGACGAACTCGTACGCAGCGTGCCCGCGATCAGCGAAGCCGAGTGCCTGCTGACGAGTTGCATCGGGCGTCCGATCACCGACCCTGCCATCGCATGTCTTCGCCTGCGCGTGCGCGGCGGCAACCTCGCCGCAGTGCGTGCCGACGCCGAAGCGATCTGCCGCCGCAACCTCGCGCAGGTGGACCGTCTGTGGGAAAGCCTTCTCGACGGCACCCTGACGTTCGGCACCTGGCCGCTGCTGCGGCCAGACCATTCGGCGGCTTCATCTCACCGCAGGCTCGGCACCGAACAGATGCAACGCGAGCGTCGCGAGATGGTCTCGCAGATCGAAGCGGAAGTGCGCCGGACGGCTTGCGGCACCAGGCATCTCAACGCGCGGGTACTGACCGCCATCGCAGCCGTTCCCCGTCACGAGTTCGTCGAGGCGGACCAGCGCTCAGACGCTTACGTCAACGCCCCGCTGCCGATCGGCTACGAGCAGACAATCTCGCAGCCCTACATAGTGGCATTGATGACCGATCTGCTCGCCCTCGATCCCGAGGACGTGGTGCTCGAGGTCGGCACCGGCTCGGGTTATCAGGCCGCGGTGCTCGCCGAGCTGGTTGCCTGCGTATACTCGGTGGAGATCGTCGCGCCCCTGGCCGAGCGAGCGGCAGCGACGCTGTCGCGCCTGGGCTACGAAAACGTGCAGGTGCGCACCGACGACGGACATTACGGCTGGCCCGAACACGCGCCCTACGACGCCGTCATAGTCACCGCCGCAGGCGCGGCAATCCCGCCGGCACTGATCGAACAACTCGCCGTGGGCGGACGTCTGGTAGCACCCCTAAGACTCGCTCATGGCGCGCAGGAACTGATCGTACTCACCAAGAACCAGGACGGCAGCGTCGAGCAACGCTCGGTTCTGCCGGTGTCCTTCGTGCCGCTCACCGCGGCCGCGGATCGACCGCGATAGCTCGACCACCGCTGCGTCGAGCCGGCCGTCCGCACCTGACGCGCATATCTGCCTTCAGGATTCGAGCGTCTGGTCGCGTTCGAGAGTGAAGTTGAACGTCGCCCCTTCACCCAACTCAGCCTCGGCCCAGACACGGCCGCCGTGACGTGCGACGATGCGCTGCACGGTGGCCAGACCGATTCCGGTACCCGGGAACTCCGTTACACCGTGCAGGCGCTGGAAAGGACCGAAGAGCCTGGCCACGAAGCGCATGTCGAAACCCACACCATTGTCCCGGACGAAGAAGATCGGAGCGGTGCCCGGTGTTTCGGAAGCTTTTCGCCCGAACTCGATGCACGTCTGCTCGTTCTTGCCGGTGAACTTCCACGCGTTACCGATAAGATTTTCCAGCACGACGCGCAGCAGTCCAGAGTCGCCGACGGCAACAATGTCGCCGTCGATCACGAACTCAACCGCACGTTCCGGTTCGAGACGGATCAGGTCGGCGACCACGCTGCTTGCCAGCGCGCCCATGTCCACGAGTTCGTGTCGCATGTTGGCGCGGCTGACACGCGACAGGTTCAGGAGGTCATCGATCAGGCGGCCCATGCGATGCACCGAGCGGCGGATCTGCGCGAGCATTTCGGGGCCGTCACCGCGCAGGTTGTCGCGATGCTCTTCGAGGAGGATCTGGCTCCACGCGTCGATGATCCGCAGCGGCGAGCGCAGATCGTGCGAGACCGAATAGCTGAACGACTCGAGTTCCGTGTTGGTGGCGGCGAGTTCGGCAGTGCGCTCCGCCACGCGGCGCTCGAGGTCACGGTTTGCAGCGTCTATCCCTTCAGCCGCCCGGCGACTGTCGGTGACGTCGTGATAGTTGATGATGATCGCTCCCACGCTCGGGTCGTCGCGCAGATCGGTCCCCACCGCCTCCACCCAGCGCCAGGATCCGTCCCTGTGGCGCAGGCGCATCGTGACCATCAACGAAGCGCCTGGCATCGCAGCCAGACTGGCTTTAGCCTCGGTTCGCAACTTCACGTCATCGGGATGGATGAAGTCGATACCCCGGCGACCTATCATCTCTTCAGCCTGGAGTCCGAGCACCTTGAGCGCGCCCGGGCTCGCGTACTGGATCACGTCGTCGCAGTCTAAGAGCACGATGCCGTCGCTGCTGTGCTCGATCAGCGAGCGCCAGCGGAGCTCGCGCTGCTCGAGGGCAAGTTCGGCCTGCTTGCGCCCGGTGATGTCCATCAGGACCGCGCGCAGGCCGACTACCTGACCGTGCTCCCGTATCAGGTAGCTGTCGCTGCGGGCCCAGCGAACCTCACCTGATTTAGAGAGGACCCGATACTCGGATGGACCGCGATTGCGGACCAACGCCCTACTATATCTCTCGAATACAATCGTTCGGTCGTCGGGGTGTACGAAATCCAGAAACTGACGCCCGACAAGTTCAGAGCGCTGGTACCCTCCAGAACTCTCGACCGCCGGACTGACGTAGGTGATGACACCCTCGGTATCGATGGAATAGAGGACTTCGTTTATCTGCTCGACGAAACCGCGGAACTTTTCCTCCGACGCACGCAGCTGATGATGCGCGCGTTTACGCGCCATCGCACCGGCTATCACGTGAATGATGACGCCGAACATCTTGAGACTTTCTTCGCTCCACGAAGTCTCCACGCGAACCCACTCCAACAAAGCGGCGCCGAGCAGTTCCTTCCCCACCATGATCGGTTGAACGAGAACCGAGCGTACCCGGCGAGCCTGCATCGCGGCCTTCTCGGCCGCCGCCTCCGTCCCCATGCGGCTGACCTGCTCGACGCGCACGGTTTCTCCGCGAGCCAGTTTGTCGCAGGCCCAGGGAAACGTGGAGAAGTGGCCAGAGTGCTGATGTATGGGCGGAGTTTCGACCCCGGCCGCACACCAGTCGTGAGAGCCCTCAAAACTCACCCCGTCGCCGGCAACGATCAGGATCCGCACGCGGTCGACCTTGAAGAACTTGCCTATTTCCCCGAGCGATTTCTGAATCCCGTGGTTGATGTCCTCGCTCGACAGGTGCACGAAGCGAGTCAGGATCGTCGTTACAAGATCCGCGAGAGCAAGCCGGTACTCGAGTTCTCCGGCGCGTCCCGGCGCGTCGTCGGCCGCGGTCAGAAAGCCGCCTTCGTCAGCTTCACTCAGTGGTCCAGGTGTCCGTTCCATTCCGAAGTCCGGGGGGCAATCGCCGCTAGGCCACGCTGCGTCAGCGTCCACAAAAAACCCGTCGGCCCCAGTTACTTCAACTACAGTACGACGGCAAGAACCGGCGTCCTGCCGCGTTCCCGTCGTGTCTCGGCCGGCCGCGAACGGTCGCGGTTACTTCGCCCTGGAAAATCCGAACATCTGACCGGCGATGCGCCGCATCTGGATCTCCTCCGCCCCCTCGGTGATGCGGTAGCGGCGGTGGTGACGATAGATGTGCTCGAAGGGCTTGTGGCGCGAGTAGCCGACGCCGCCGTGCACCTGCATGGCCTGATCAGCCGCCTTGCACACCAGACGATTGGCGCGGTAGTTGGCCATCGAAACCATCGCGGTCACCTGCATGTGGTCGCCGCGGTCCAGATACCACGCGGTCTTGTAGACCAGCCAGCGCACCATTTCGCACTCGGTCTGCAATTCGACCAGCGGCCACTGAATGGCCTGGTTGACGGCCAGCGGTTTGTTCCAGGTCTTACGCTCGCGCGCGTATTTCACCGACTCGTCGATGCAGTACTGCGCGGCACCGACGCTCGAGGCGGCCTGCCGGATACGGTTCTCGTGAAGGAAGTGCTGGGCCGCGACCATGCCCTCTCCTTCGAGGTGGATGATGTCGGAGGCCGACACGCGCACGTCGGTCAGCGTCACTTCCGCGTGGTCCGAAGGCATGTTGAAGGTCCACCACATGTAGTCGACCTTGAAGCCGGGAGCATCGGTGGGAACCATGAAGCAGGTGATGCCGGCCGATTTTCCATGTTGGCCCGACGTGCGCGCGAAGATCAGGTCGTGGGTGGCGTTGTGGAGCCCGGTATTGAAACGCTTGGCCCCGTTGATCACCCAATCGTCGCCTTCACGCGTCGCGGCTGTCTCCAGCCAGGTGGCGTCCGAGCCGTGATCGGGCTCGGTCAGACCGAAGGCCACGCGTTTTTTTTCGGTGATCATGTCCTCCAGAAACTCTTTCTTCTGGGCCGACGTCCCCAGCGCCTCGATCATGTGAACCACCGGGAAGTTGCCGACTATGGAACTCTCGTTCTGCAGGTCGTTGTGCAGGCCCAGCCCCTTGGCCGCCAGGTGTTCGCGAATGACGGCCATCGCCAGGTTGGAACCGCCCTGGCCGCCCAGAGCCTTCGGCAGCGCGAAGCGAAGATGGCCGGCGCGGTCGGCGCGGCGCCGCATCTCGGCCAGCAATTCCTCCCACTGGCGGGTCGGCCGACCGTCGTTCTCCCAATCGGTGCGCGCCCACTCACGGCGGTGGTCGAAAAACTGCGTGTGCTCGCCCTCGAGCGGCTTGATCTCGCGCTCGATGAAATCGTCGAGTTCGGCAAGTTTGGCGCGTATCTCGGAAGGGATCTCGAAGTCCATTGCAGTAGTCTCCGGTAGTGGATTTTCTGGTCGGCGGCCGGGGCTCTCGCGGTCGCTCTCGCTTTGCGGACAGATATCCGAGCGACGCAGGTGATCCCAACGCACACGCACCCGCCGAGTGCGCACGACGAGACACGGAGGACTCCGTCGCGAGCGGCACTGCCCGGCCTGCCGCCCTGGAAAGATCCCCGGCAACCACGCATCATGCCGAACATGAACAACACGCGTCTTCTCACGCCGTATCATTCGCGCGCCGTTCTCGCACTGAGTCTCGCGCTTGCGACCGCCTTGTCGGTCGCGGCGTCGGCCACTTCGGCGCCCGGCGCTGCGCCGCAGGCCATGGACCCGGCCCGCTACCGCAGCGTCGATCTGACCCACCCCTTCGAAGCCCAGACGATCTACTGGCCGTCCGACCAGTCGGGCTTCACGCTGATGACGCTGTCGCGCGGCATGACCGACAAAGGCTATTTCTACGCTGCCGGAGCCATACAGACACCCGAGCACGGCGGCACCCACATGGACGCACCTCTGCATTTCTCTGAGAACGGTCAGACGGTCGAGCAGGTCACGCTCGATCACCTGATAGCTCCGCTTGCGGTCCTGGACGTGTCGCTGGCCGCAGGCGGCAACCCCGACTACGAAATAACGCAGGGGGACATCATCACTTACGAAGCCTCCAACGGTCCCATCGGTCGCGGCAGCATCGTCGTGGCCCGCACCGGCTGGAGTTCGCGCTGGCCCGATCGCAGGGAATATCTCGGGGATGACGCGCCGGGTGAAGCCGACAATCTGCACTTTCCGGGATTCGGTGCCGAAGCCGTACGCTTGCTGATCGAGCAACGCGGAGTGGTCGCCGTCGGCATCGACACGGCTTCCGTCGACCTCGGCAAGTCATCGGAGTTTCCCGTTCACCGCCTGCTCGCCCGCGCCAACGTCCCCAGCTTCGAGAACCTGACCGATCTCGATCAACTCCCCGCCAAGGGCGCGCTGATGCTGGCTCTGCCGATGAAGATCGCCGGCGGATCGGGAGCGCCGCTGCGTGCGGTCGCACTGGTGCCTCGCTGAGTTCATCGAACTCCCGCAGCGGCGCGCGCCGCTGCGGGTGCTCCAGGCAGCATCCGGCGCCCGACGCCTAGGCCGCCCGCGCCTCGCCTCCGGGTAAGCGGCTGCGCAGCCGGTACGCGAAACTGCTGACGCGCCTTTCGTCCATCGGCGTGCCGTCGTCGTAGTAGAACAGGAACGGGATGTCCTTGCGGTGGCGCAGCAGGCTCTCTTCGACGAGTCCGTTGTCGCAGCCCCAGCACGCAGCCATCACCACGCCGTCGTAACGACGCGTGTCCCAATGATGCAGGACGCTGCCGACCTGCATCGCCGCGGCTCCGACCGTAGCCGTATCGATCAGCGATTCGGCTTTCGTCAGCCCTGCCACTACGTCCGGCATCGGCAGCCACGCGTGACGCTTGCGCACCGCCGAGTAGAAACGCTTGCGGATGAACACCATGTTGGCGCGGTACACCATCATCTGCCTGGGATTTGACCCTCGGCCGAACAACAGATGGGGCTGGTTACGCGCAAGATACTCGAGAAAATCGCAGGTAGGCTCGACCACCACACGCAGCCCCTGCTCACTCATGCGGTAGTAGAGGCGGTCGTTGGCGAAGTCGTTGCCCTTGGTCAGGATGTCGCCCGAGACGAACACCGTGCGCAGATCCGCGTCCGCACCCTCGGCGGCACCCACATCACCGAAGCTTTCCGAGGCATCTTTCAGGATCGAAGTCAGGGCCACCCATTTCGAGCGCAGGTCGCGCACTCTGGCCCACCCTTCGGCGATCGGACGCTCGATTACCGCGATGATCTGCCTGCCGTAGGAATCGAGCATCGCATCGACCTTCGCGTGATTCCCGCTCGCGCCGATGTGGTAGACGTGAAGCTGGCGAACGATGTCGAGAGCGGCCAGCCCCGACCACAGCATCATCGTCATGGCCGGTCCGCCCGCGATGCGCAGTCCGGTCACCTTCACTCTTTCGCTCAGACCGAGCGCGTCGACCGAGATCTTGTCCTTGACGTCGAAAAGTCCGGCCCGGCACATCTGTCCGCTGATCTGCACGAGACGGGTTTCCTTGTCCGGCGGGTTCTTCTCCAGGTACTCGCGGAAAGACCCCCAGACCAACTGGTAGGACATGCACTCCTTGCCCGAACAGTCGCGCTTGCCGCAGGCGTAGCTCTCCTTGGAAATCGGAGCCGCCGCCACTGCGTCGTAGCCGAATGAGCGGTAGACGGCCGCAAACACGTCACCGAAATAATCAGCCGCGCTCAGGAACACGTAGCGCACGTCGTGATCCATGTACGGACCGCTGCGCGGCGCTGATCCGACGTAGGACAGAAGTCGCGAATTGTCGGGAACCGGATAGGCGCCGTTCTCGCCGAGGAACTGCCTGACGGATTGCAGGAAGATCTGGATGCGCGTGACGAAACCCGCGGTGCCGCCGTGTCCGTCACTCTCCAGGATGCTGTTCGGATAGCCTTCGAGCAGCGCCTGGAAGACCTGCTCGGTGAACGAAGCCGGACCGCAGCCGAACGACGAGATCAGCAGCGGGAACACGTCGCGCATCTGCCGTGCCTGCTCGGCGGCGCGCATGAAGCGGTTGGCATCACCCCAGTAGACTTTCTTCATCCGCGGGATCTCGGGATCGATCGCGAAGCAGTCGACCGGAATCGCCATCGCGCCGTTCTCTCTGACCAGCGCGGGAATCGACGCGTTGATCGCACGGTCGTGAATCACGTGCAGATGGCCGCACACCAGCACCGCCGGCAGAGAGTTAGCTCTGGCGTAGGTCAGTGCTTCATCCCCGATACGCTTGAGTTCCTTCTCGTACTCCTGCTGAGCAACGGCCGCCTTGTCCACCGCGCGCTGGAGCGTGGCGGTGTCGGCGCCCAGAGTCCGAGCGGTCGCCGTCAGGTTAGCGACGAGTTCGGAACCGGCCAGTCCGTGATCGAAAGACAGTCGCGGGCGCAGCACGCCGACCGACTTGCCGCGCGCCTTGAGCGACTGCTCGATCATCTCGGGCATGGTCTGTTCGGTGATGCAGGTCTGGCCGCCGTGCCCGCCCGGATCGGCGATGTTGAATATCTTCGGGAACAGCAGCCAGCGCGCGTCACTGTCGCAGATTGCGTGAGTGATCTTGGCCGGCCCGCACGAGTCGAAGCTGTTGCACATCTGTTCGCCGACGGCCAAAGACTGCGAATCCGACCTCAGCAGCTGCACCGAACAACCAAGTTCGTGGACCAGCGTCGCGAGCCACGGGATGTGACCGTCGAGCGCTCCGGCCTGAGGGATCGCGACCGACTGTGCACCGGCGATTTCCTTCACGTAGCTCGCGATCAGTTGCTGCCTGGCCTCGAACGGATTCGGGGCGAGCTTGTCGAGCTTGGGGCGATTTCTGGTCGAGACCTCGAACTTCGGGCAGGCGCCGCCGGAGATGGCGACCTTGGTGTCACCCGCGACCGAAATCGTCGTGCGCTCGATCGGACACAAGGTCTGGCACTGCGGGTCGCGGCACTGAAACTCCGAACGATCGGTGATCTGCGCGTCGAGCACCGCTTGCAGGTCGAGGCTTCCGCCGCCAAGCAGCGCCTGCACACCGAGCTGTTCACTCACGCAGAGCCCGATTCCCCAGGCACCCATCGCGCCGGGATTCGGCGGAACCACGATGTCGCGGTCGGCGACCGCCGCCAATGTCCACGCCAGCGACGGATTCGAAGCCGGTTTGCCCTGGAAAAACACTTTCTTGCCGAGCCTGCGCTGCCCCATCACGCGGCTCAGGTAGTTGTGGACGACAGAGTACTGGAAGCCGGCGAACACGTCGCCGAGTTCGAAGCCCTCCTTGAGAGCTTCCGACGCGGCCTCGGCCACGTACACGGTGCACATCAAGCCGAGATCGGGAGGACGACGCGAGGCCGAAGCCAGCGCGATGAACTCGCCGATGTCGTCAACGTCGTAGAAGGCCGCCTGTTCTTCGAGAAACGAACCGGTGCCGGCGCTGCACGCCTTGTTCATGTCGCTGTCGACGATGCGGCCGCCCTGAATGCGGATGTACTTCGCGTCCTGACCGCCGATCTCGACGACCGACAGATCGGCGCCGCCGTCGCCGTCACAGCGTATCGCTGCGGTGGCGTGAGCGACGATCTCGTTCAGCACCACCACGCGATCGTCTCCGGGGAACACCGCGCGCAGCAGCGTGGCCACGGCCTCGCGTCCCGAACCGGTGACACCGATGGCACGCACGTCGGCGTGGCGGCCGGAATTGGTCGCGTCGATGACGGCTTTGACCAGACGGCGCGCGGCGTCGACAGGATTGCCCTTGGTACGATCGTAAACGTCGAGAACCGGCTGCCCAGTGGCGATCGAAGTCAGCACCGCCTTGGCACCGGTAGAACCCAGATCCAGACCGAGCACGGTCGCTGCGCAGACTTCGTCGGCGCCGGCCTGCGGCGCCGACATCAACGTCACTCGGTCCTTGCAATTCGATGCCTGCGGCAAGACCGAAAAGCGTTTCTCGGTGCTGTGGATCAGCGCATCCGGATCGGCCGGAAGCGCCGGACGTGAACTCCTGCTCAGTTGACGCGCAGCCAGCGCAGCGGCGCCGAGCGCTTCAAACATCAACGGACGCTGCGGACAGACAAGAGCGGTTCCGAGCAACGCTTCAAAAGCGTTCTTCAACGACGCGATCTGCGAACAGCCTCCGATCATGTAGACCGGACCGTCGACACGGTTGCGCGCCAGCAGCGAGTAGGTGTTGCGCGCTACCGACGCGAAGTAGCCGTTGAACAGTTCGGCGGTGGACTTTCCCTGATTCGCGAAGTGCGTCATCTCGCTCTTGGCGAACACCGAGCAGCGCGCGGTGATCGGAATCAGACCTTGCGCCGACAATGCCAACTCGTCGGCCTGCTCGATGGTGAGTCCGAAGCGCGCGGCCATCTTCTGGATGTTCTCGCCGGCGCCCGAAGAACACTTGTCGTTCTCGAGGTACTGGTACGAATACCCGCTGCCCCCCGCGCCGAGTTCGCGGCGGCTGAGCACGCCGTAGCCGCGGGCTCCGATGCTGACCAGGTTAAGTGGCCCGCGAAGACTCGCATCGCCCTCGAGCGCGGCTTCCTGGCACGAGTCCTCGGGCAGCACGAAGACCGGCGCGATCAGATCGTCGGCGTAGATGCCGGTGGCTCCGAGCGCGGCGCAGGACGCGACGTCGTTGTCGCGGTACCAGCGCCTGAACAGTTCCAGCGGCTTGCCGTCGTGAGACTGGTAGTCGCTGCTCTCGATGGTGACGACCCCGTCCTCGTCGCCCCTCGTGATCACGAAACTTGCCGAAGCCTTTCCCAAGTCGCAGCCGGCGATTCTTTCAGCCATGGGTCCCTCGTCTTTCTTCCTGTGTGTTGGCGAGAAACTGCCTCAGGAAGTTCTTGCTGGTGGTGATTTCCTGGTCGGAGAAGCCCGCCGAAGCCCTGCTCAGCACCTCGCCGACCACTTTCAGGACGGGCTCCCTGAGTTGCTGTCCAAGCGCAGTCAGGCAGATGCGTTGCGCGCGGCGGTCGTCGGGGTCCGGCTGACGCGCCAGCAGGCCGTCGCGCTCCATGCGGTCAAGCAGGCCGGTCACCGTAGACGGCTCGACTCCCGCGCCGCGGCCCAGTTCCAGGCCCCCCAGACCGTCGCTGTTCCACAGCGTCATCAGGATGCCGAGGTAGGCCGGACTGACCTGCTGCACGCCGGCGGCCGCCAATTCACGCTTGATCAGCGAAGTAGCGGCCAACGTCGCGCGTGAAATTAGATAGTACAAACAATCGGTTGGTACTACAGGTCGCATGAATCACATTCTTCGCTGCCGGGGTCCTCCGTCCGCGCCCAATCGGAGTCGCGAGCGGAACTTTCGGCAGCGGACGATGCCAATGCCGACATTTCGTATGCGAAACAAGTGCGAGCAGTGACAGGGACGCAATCTGCGCAGGGAAGCACAGGCCCGGACGACGTCGCGAACGTCCTTGAGGCCATCGAAGGCTATCCGCAGAGTCTCCGCGAGCGACGAGAACCGATCTCCCCATCGATACACGAGGAAGTCATCGACGTCGCGAGGTGAGCGTGCTTGCCCTCATCTACGGCCGCCATGCGTCTTAGGACCTGACCGCACCGCCAGGCTGTACCGGCGCGATCACGCACTCCACCGTCAGCGCGACCTAGCCTCTTAGAGCAGCCCCGGCTTGCCGAGCTTCCAGCGCTCGAACTCGGTGGTCAGCAGCGCGACGTGCTCGGCCTCTTCGGCGGCGAGTTCCTTGTAGAGTTGGCTCTCGACCGAACCAGCCGCGACCGACGCTCCCCGTTCGCTGAAGAACTTGACCGCGCGCTGTTCGAAGGCGATCGCGATGCGGAAGAGGTTGGCCGGATCCTCGGGCCGATCGGGAATGCCGGCGTAGACCGCGGCACGATCGATGCGAAAGTCCTGGAGCGGGACGGGCACGTCGATGTGGTAGCGCGACGACAGCGTCGTCATGTGCTCCTCTTCCATGCCGACGAACTTCTGGAATAGTTCGCTCAAGGCCGGGTCCTTCGATTCGGCCGCCGCGCGTTTGTAGAAGGCCTGGCCGCCGAGTTCGATCTCGAAGGCCATGCGGATCGCGTCGAGCGCCGCGGCTTCCTCCACTTTTAGAGGATCGCGCACCGCGAGCTTGCCCCCGCAGGCCGGACACATGCCGTAAGGGAAGGCGAAACCCTCGCTGACCTTGCCGCAGTCCTGGCAGTGCCACTCCATCCGAGCGCCGGCGCAGCAGATGTATTCCTCGTCGTCTTCGATGGGCTGGCGGCACTTCGGACACAGGTGGCCGGCTTGACCCCGCGCTGCTTCGACGGGCGGCTGTTCACTCGCCGATGTCGGCGCCGCGAATGCCGCGA
The DNA here is from genome assembly GCA_903893315.1 of uncultured bacterium. Taxonomy (GTDB): domain Bacteria; phylum Desulfobacterota; class Binatia; order UBA1149; family CAITLU01; genus CAITLU01. The sequence continues at coordinate 18,904 of CAITLU010000017.1, read as the reverse complement.
GGTCATCGGCAGTGACGGGCCAGCGCTTGCTGTTCTGAAGATAGGTGGCGATGCCTTTGGCGGCGCGGCGTCCGGCGCCCATCGCCAGGATCACGGTAGCTCCGCCGGTGACGATGTCGCCGCCGGCAAAAACGCCGGGCAGGCTGGTGGCCTGGCTTACGTCGTCAGCAACGATGTTGCCCCACTTGTTCAAGTCGAGCCCCGGAGTCGACTTGGTGATGATCGGATTGGCCTTGGTGCCGAGCGCGTACACGACGGTGTCGCACTCGAGTTCCTTGAACCTGCCGGTAGCCACCGGCTTACGGCGTCCCTTCTCGTCGGGATCTCCCAACTCCATCTCTTCGACTTTCATGCCGCGCACGCTGCCGCCTTCGTCGGTGAAAATTTCCACCGGCGTGTGCAGGAAGAAGAAATCGACGCCTTCTTCCTTGGCGTGGCGGATCTCTTCGATGCGCGCCGGTGCTTCGGCCTCCGAACGCCGATATACGCAGCGAACCGTAGGAGCGCCGAGCCGTTTGGCGACGCGCAGGCAATCCATCGCGGTGTTGCCCGCGCCGATCACGACCACACTGGCGCCGATGTTCACCGGCGTGTCGTCGTAGGGAAATTTGTCGCCGCCCATCAGGTTGACGCGCGTCAGGAACTCGTTGGCCGAGTAGACCTGTCCGGCGAACTCACCGTTGATGCCGAGGAAGGTGGGCGCGCCGGCTCCGACTCCGAGGAACACCGCGTCGTAGCCCTTCTCACCCAGCAACTGCGGTACGCTGAAAGTCTTGCCGATCACCTTGTTGGTCTCGAACTTCACCCCGAGGTCGCGCAGGTACTGCACCTCGCGGTCGATGATCTCGCGCGGCAGGCGGAAACTCGGAATGCCGTAGCGCAACACGCCGCCGACGACGTGCAACGCTTCGTAGACCGTCACGTCGGCGCCGAGGCGCACCAGATCGGCCGCGGCCGAAAGGCTGGCCGGACCCGAACCGACCAGCGCCACCTTGCCGAGTTTCCCGGCGAAGACAGGCGGCACGCCCTTGGGCGCGTGCGCGTTGTCGCCGACGAAGCGCTCGAGGCGGCCGATGCCGACCGACTCTACCTTCTTGGCGATGATGCACTGGGCCTCGCACTGCGATTCCTGCGGACACACACGACCGCAGATCGACGGGAACAGGTTGGCTTCGTGGATCGTCGCCAGCGCGCCGTCGAAGTCGCGAACTACCAGGTGTCGCAGGAAACGCGGGATGTCGATCTCCACCGGACAGCCCGAAATACAGGTCGGCTTGGCGCACTGAATGCAACGCTCGGCTTCCTGGATGGCGTCCTGCATCGAGTAGCCGAGGTTGACCTCCTTGAAGTTGCGCGCACGTTCAACGTGATCGCGCTCGGGCATCGCGGTCTGCTTGGGCGCGAGTTCCTTGATCTTCTTGTAGTTGCGCTTGCCTTCCTCGAAGAGCTGTTTCTCGAGATTGCAGACGTGCGCGTAGTCCTGATTGGCGAGCGTCTCCTCCTTGCTGAAGCGACGCTGGCGCGCGATGAGTTCCTTGAAGTCCACCTTGTGGCCGTCGAAGTCCGGCCCTTCCACGCAAGCGAACTTCACCTGGCCGTCGACCGTGACGCGGCACGAACCGCACATCCCGGTGCCGTCGACCATGATCGCGTTGAGCGACACCATGGTCTTGACGCCGAACGGCCGCGTGGTCTCGACGCAGGCGTTCATCATCGGCAAAGGACCGATCGCGATGACCATGTCCGGCTTGTCGTTTTCGAGCACTTCCTTGAGCGCCTGCGTGACGAATCCCGGCTTGCCGTAACTGCCGTCGTCGGTGCAGACGATGGTCTCGTCGCAGTAGCGGCGGAACTGGTCCTCCCAGAAGACGAGATCCTTGCTGCGAAAACCGATGATGCCGGTGGTGCGGCAACCGGCTTCCTTGAAGGCCCGCAGTTGCGGATAGACCGGCGCCACGCCGAGTCCGCCGCCGACCAGCACCACGTGGCCGATCTTCTCGATGTGCTGCGGCAGCCCGAGCGGGCCGACGAAGTCGGAGAAAGTGTCGCCCTGCTTGTAGGAGTCGCGCATCTCCTTGGTGGTCTTGCCCAGGGCCTGGATCACCATCGTGATGGTGCCCTTGTCGCGGTCGAAGTCGGCTACCGTCAACGGCACGCGCTCGGCGCCATCGTGAAGGCGGACCATGACGAAGTGGCCGGGCTCGGCCGACTGGGCGACGTCGGGAGCCTCTACCTCCCAGAGAAAAGTGACGTCAGAGAAGCTCTCGCGGCGAACGATCTTATACATAGGCGTGGCTGGACCCCGATCCGAAGGTTGGCGGCAATGATGACGCGTGTCTAAACACTTTGAGCAGACCCGCCGAGGGTTTACGCCCTGAAGAGAGTCCGAACGGCGCACGGCAAGTATCGCACGCGGGTTTTGAAGGCAACGATCCGGTTATGACCGAGAACCAAGAGCAAAGGCTCGCCTTATGCGGACAAGTAGCGATCACGGAATGTTCACGCACGGCGGCTGCGTGAGGCACGAACATTCAAACCGCGGGTCCGAGAGCTGGCGGAGCCAGGCACGGAGGAGAGCCGTACCAACGCGGAAGAGAGTCGTGGGCCGTGAGGCTCAAACCAGCCACGAAAGCGCGCCGCGGTGCTTCAGTCGGGTCCCTACTACGCAGCCGAGCGCTTGACGCTCGCTGTCCCGGCCTTACATCGTCCCACCATGAGTGAACCCGAGACCTCCTCCATTTTGCCGCTGATCCCGCTGCGCAACTCGGTGCTCTACCCGACGCTGACGATGCCGTTCACGATCGGACGGCCCGCTTCCGTGACCGCGGTCGAAGCCGCGCTGGCAAGCGAGGGCAAATTCGTCCTCGTGGTCGCCCAGCGCGATCCCGACACCGACGATCCGGGCCTCGCCGACCTTCACCCGGTCGGCACCAAGGCCCTGCTGCGCCACGTTTCGCGCGGAGACAACACTGTGCAGGTCATCCTGCAAGGCATCGAGAGGGTGAGGCTGGACGCGGTCGTCCCTTCGACTTCTCCTCTAGTGACCGTCGCGGTCTCGCCGATCCCCGCCGCAAGCGATACCGGCACCGAAGTCGAAGCCCTGGCCGGTGAACTCAAGGACCTCGCCCGCAAGTTCCAGACCCTGTCCCACATCGCCCCCCAGCTCGATCTTACGCAGGTATTCTCGGCCGTCGACGATCCGACCCAGCTCGTCTACATGATCGCGGCGGCGCTGGTCCTCAAGGTCCCCGAGGCTCAGTCGCTGCTCGAAGCGGAGACGCGCGCCGAAGCGCTTCGCCTGCTGCTGCAACACCTTTCGCACGAGGTGCAGGTCTGGGAGGTGCGCAACGAGATCGCCGGTTCGGCGCAGAGCGAGATGTCGCGCGAACAGCGCGAATACCTGCTGCGCCAGCAGATGCGCGCGATCCAGGAGCAACTCGGCGACAAGAACCCCGAGCAGGCCGAAGTGGCCGAACTCAGGCGCCGCTTCGACGAGGTCAAGCTGCCCGACGACGTCCGCATCGAGGCCGACAAGGAAATGGGACGTCTCGAGCGCCTGCCTTCGGCGGCTCCCGAGTATCAGGTTCTGCGCTCTCACCTCGAACTCGTGCTGGAACTTCCCTGGACCACGCTGACCGAGGACAACCTCGACCTGCCCCGCGCCCGGGAGATACTGAACGAGGATCACTTCGGCCTCACGGAGATCAAGGACCGCATCCTCGAACAGCTCGCGGTGATGCGCCGCAATCCCGAGTCCAAGGCCCCGATCCTGTGCTTCGTCGGCCCGCCTGGAGTCGGCAAGACTTCGCTCGGACAGTCGATCGCGCGTGCGCTCGGGCGCAAGTTCGAGCACTTCAGCCTCGGCGGTCTTCACGACGAAGCCGAGCTGCGCGGTCACCGTCGCACCTACGTCGGCGCGATGCCCGGACGCATCATACAGGCCGTGCGTCGCGCCGGAGTGCGCAATCCGATGCTGCTGCTCGACGAAATCGACAAGCTCGGTCAGGACTTTCGCGGTGACCCGGCGGCCGCGCTGCTCGAGATCCTCGACCCGGCGCAGAACAACACTTTCCGCGACAACTACCTCGATCTGCCTTTCGATCTGTCGAAGGTGTTCTTCGTTACCACCGCCAACAGCCTCGACACGATTCCGCGTCCTCTGCTCGACCGCATGGAAGTGATCCGGCTGAGCGGGTACAGCGAAGAAGAGAAACTCGAGATCGCACGCCGCTACCTGATTCCGCGACGGCGCAAGGAAGCCGGCTTCACGGAAGAGGAGTTCCCGATCAGCGGCGAAACGCTGCGCGCGCTGGTGCGTTGCTACACCCGCGAGTCGGGTGTGCGCGAACTCGAGCGCGTGATCGCACGCCTGGCGAGCAAGGCCGCGCTGCGTCTGGCCGAAGGCAAGAGCATCGGCAGCACCGCGGGTCAGGGCGCATCGCCCGAAGATCTCGCCGACATGTTCGGCCCCGAACGTTTCCGCATCGAGGAAGCGCGCCGCAACTTTCCGGCCGGCGTGGCCACGGGTCTGGCCTGGACCGAAACCGGCGGCGAGGTTCTCTACGTCGAAGCGCTGCGGCTTCCCGAAGGACGCGAACTGCTGCTCACCGGTCAGCTCGGCGACGTCATGCAGGAGTCAGCGCGCGCCGCGCTGAGCTACGTGCTCGCCCACAGCGAGGACCTCGGCCTCACGCACACCGCGTCCAACGTGCACGTGCACGTGCCCGCCGGCGCCACCCCCAAGGACGGACCGTCGGCCGGCGTCACGATGGCCACGGTGCTGTGTTCGTTGTTCAGCGGACGGCCGGTGCGCAGCGACACAGCGATGACCGGAGAGATCACGCTCACGGGGCTGGTGCTGCCGGTGGGAGGCATCAAGGAAAAATGCCTGGCCGCGCGCCGCGCCGGCATCCGCCGCATCATCCTGCCCAAGGACAACGCCAAAGATCTGCGCGAGCTTCCCGACGAAGTGCGCGCCGATCTGGAGTTGATCCTGGCCGAACACGTCAGCGACGTGTTCGCCGCGGCGCTCACCGGGCCGTGACCGCAGCCGACGGCGCCGCACCGCAAGCGATGGCGCCGCACCCGCGTTGCCGCTAGGTTGCGCGCGCTTTCGAGCGGCGCCGCAGCGGAGGAACCCGAGTGAAAGGCATCGATGAACCCAAAGTCACCGAATGGCTGGCAGCCCACTGCCCCGGCCTCGAACCGCCGTTGCAGTTCGAGCTGATTACCGGCGGCCACTCCAACCTCACTTACAAGGTCAGCGACGCCAACGCGCGGCGCTGGGTGCTGCGCCGCCCGCCGCTCGGGTCAGTGCTGGCCACCGCCCACGACATGGGCCGCGAGCACCGCATCATCACCGCCATCGGACCGACTGCCGTTCCGGTGCCGCAGACCGTCGCCATGTGCCAAGACGAAAGCATCAACGACGCTCCGTTCTACGTCATGGAGTTCGTCGACGGCTGGGTACTCGACACCGCTGACGTGGTCACTGAGGCGCTGCCCGGCCAGGCCGAGCGGGCGCGGCTCGGCGCTTCCATCATCGACGCACTCGCGGCGCTGCACACGCTGGATCCCGACGCAGTGGGCCTCGGCGATCTGGGCCGCAAGGAAGCCTACCTCGACCGCCAGCTGAGCCGCTGGCGCACGCAGTGGGAGAAGTCCAAGACGCGTGAACTGGCGTCGATGGACCAGACCTACCAGCTCCTGCTCGCGGCCAAACCCGAGCAGAAGTACACGGGCATCGTCCACGGCGACTACCGCCTCGGCAACATGCTCGCCACCAGCGACGGACGCCTGGCGGCAGTGCTGGACTGGGAACTGTGCACGCTCGGCGACACGATGGCGGATCTCGGCTACATCATGAACAACTGGGCCGAACCTGGAGAGCCGGGACCGAACGAAGCCGTCGCGATGCCCACTTCGGCAGGCGGTTTTCCGTCGCGCAAGGAATTTCTCGCCACCTACAGCGCCAAGACCGGACGCTCGGTGGAACACATCGACTACTACCGCGCTTTCCAGTGGTGGCGTCTTGCGGCCATCGTCGAAGGAGTTCTCTCCCGCTATCAGAAAGGCGTGATGGGTGAAGCCGGCATCGACCTCAGCGTGTTCCAGCACCAGGTCGACAGGATGGCCGAAGAAGCGCTGGCGATGATTCGCCGCATCGCATGAGAGAGACGGACGTCATGTACGCGACACGCTTCGCGCAGACTTTCGCGGCATTGACGCTGGCACTGACGATGTCGTCCGGCTGCGCGGCGATGCAGGGTCGCGGCGCACACGCAGGCTCTCACGAGCCCGGCATAGTGCTGGCATCCTCGCACTTGACCAAAGACGGAGGTTTGCGGCTGGTCGCCAAGGTCGAGACCGGCACTTACCGCCTGGGCAAGGCTTCGCTCACCTACGCGCTGGGCGATCCTGCTCGCAACCCGCCGCTGGCCTCAACCGGAAGAAGCGCCGATGTCGAACTCGTTCGGCCCACCACCGAAGCCGGGGTCGTCGACCGCGACAGCGGCGAAGTCTCGTTCACGCTCAATCGCCGCGCACTGGCCGAACTGGCGGAGCGTTGCCTGTGGTACCGCTGGAGTGTTTCGCTGGGCGGCGGCCAGCGCGGCGACCGGGTGCTCAGCAGCGGCTTCTATCGAACCAGTCGCGGCGAAGCCGGACTGCCGCGCGCCGCGGATGTCCCCGGCCCCGATACTTCCTTCGTGGTCACCGCTGCAACCGGTCGCTGAGTCGCTCGGCGGCCGGCTCGCGCGCTGACCGCGACGCGCGTCAGCGTCGACGTCAGAGTCAGCCTCAGCGTGAGCGCTGGCGATAAAGCGCGGGCGAAACGGCCGCCGCGGCTGCGGTCTCGTCGAAGGCGCAGTCCAGAAAGACCGCCAGACGCCGCGCGGCGCCGCGCGCATCGGCGATCACCTCGTCGTAGCGGACAAACTCCACCTGCATGTCCCCGCGCATCGCCAGACGCGCGCGCAAAGAGGCCAGGTGCTTTTCGAAAAGCGAGGCCATGCGCCCGTCACCGCCGGCGTCGGTATGGCGCCCGCGCCTGATGAGCATGCGACGCTGCGATGCCAGCACCTCGGCGAGGTCGCGCTCCACGAACAGCACTTTGTAGTGACGCTTGCACGGCAATTTTTCCAGCAGAGCCGAAATGACCTTGACCGCCTTGCCTTCGGCCTGGTCGAGCCAGCCCGTATCGCCCGGCAGTCCCTTGACGCGCTCGAACTCAAAATAACCGAGCGGATTGTCCTCGTCGGCCGCGCGTACCGCGTCGCTGAGCGGCTCGATGCCGCCGGCCGCAAGCATCCGCATCATCATCGAGGTTCCCGAGCGCGGAAGCCCCGAAACGACGATTATCTCCGGCCTCTCCATGGCTCCCTGCTACCCCGCCGCGAGCGGCGTTCCAAGCCGTGCGCGGCGGGCCGCAGCGGCAGCATCCGGGCCAGGGCCGTGCCGTGTGTGGTCGGCGCGCAGACCTGCACGGCGCCAGATCGCCGCCCGGCGAGGCTGCGAGCGACTATCGGTGCAGATATGTCGGTCGCGTGGACGGATTCCCTGGTCCGGCGGTCGAAAATCCTTGCGGCTCGCGACATCATCGCGGCTCACAGGAGGAACAGACCCTGATCCCCGCCAACGTCCAGCAGCAATTGAAGTACGTCAAGGTATCGAGCGATCGGTTGTCGACGGCGCGCTTCCCGGATTTCCTGATCGTCGGACCTCAGCGGACCGGCACGACCTGGCTGCACGCCAACCTGCGCGAGCACCCCGAGGTATTCCTGGCCGAGCCCAAGGAACTGTTCTTCTTCAGCCGCCTGAAGACCCCGGAGAACCCCCGCTTCGAATCCGACGAACTGGACTGGTACCTGTCCTTCTTCCACGATCCGGCGCGGCGCTGGCTCTACAAGCAATGGCACTCGCTGCGCCGCTATGGCCGCCCCTACCACGCCAGGGTGCGCGGCGAAGCCACCGCCAGCTACGCTGCACTCGACCCCGACGTGATCGCCGAAATCGCCGCACTCAGACCCGACGTCAAGATCGTGTTCTCGGTGCGCGATCCCGTCGACCGCGCCTGGTCTCACGCCAAGAAAGATCTCGCCCGCAACCGCGGCCGCAAGGTGAGCGAGGTCAGCAACGAAGAGTTCGAGGCCTTCTTCCGCGATCCCTATCAGCTTCGTTGCGCGCGCTACCAGGAAAATCTCGCCAACTGGCGCATGCTGATTCCCGAGAAGAACATCTTCATCCAACGTTTCGAGGCCATCGAGCAGAGTCCCGAGGACCTGTTGATCGAGGTGATGAAGTTTCTCGGCGTCAGCACGGATCCGCGCTACCTGGTTCCGGAACTGGCGCGCGGCGCCGTCAACCGCACCGGTAATTCTGAAGTCCCCGAACGCTTCCGCAGCTTCCTCGGCGAATTGCTCACCGAAGAAGTCGCGAGCTGGCGGCGAATCTTTCTGTCGGCCTGACCCGGGACGCGCGCGAAACCAGCGCGTCAGGAGCAACACGAACATGAGCACGACACCTGCCGGATCGAACCTCGCATTCCTCGACGCCACCGCTCAGGCACAGCTGGTTCGACGCCGCGAAGTGACACCTAAGGAACTGGTGGAAGCCGCGATCGACAGGATCGAGAAGCTCAACCCGAGCCTTAACGCCGTCATCCATCGGCTCTACGACAAGGCCCGCTCTCAAGCCTGTTCGTCGTCGTTGCCGGACGGGCCCTTCACCGGCGTGCCGTTCCTGGTCAAGGACGTGGTCTGCCACACCGCCGGAGATCCTTACCACTGCGGCATGCGCTTTCTTCGTGACCGCGACTGGCACGAAGACAGCGACACCGTCCAGGCATCGCGTCTGCGCAAGGCCGGATTCATCTTCGTCGGCAAGACCAACACACCGGAGCTCGCGTTCTCGCCTACCACCGAGCCGCTGGCCTACGGCGCTACACGCAACCCGTGGAACCCGGCGTTGTCACCGAGCGGTTCGAGCGGAGGCTCGGCGGCGGCAGTCGCCTCGGGAATGGTGGCGGTCGCTCACGGCAACGACATGGGCGGTTCGATCCGCACGCCGGCGAGCGCCTGCGGACTGGTGGGACTCAAGCCTACGCGCGGCCGCAACAGCCTCGGCCCCGACCTCGGTGAGTTCTGGTGGCAGACCACGCACGAACACGTCCTGACACGAAGCGTTCGTGACACCGCCGCGGTACTCGACGCGACCAGCGGGCCCGCGAGCGGCGACCCCTACTTCGCAGCGCCGCCGCTGCGCCCGTTCCTGCAGGAAGTCGGAGCCGATCCGGGCCGCCTGCGCATAGGACTGACGACGACGCGTCCTGGCGCTCGCGGTGAAGCGCACGCCGACTGCCGCGAGGCCGTACTGTCAGTGGCGCGCATGCTCGAGGACCTCGACCACCGAGTCGAAGAAAGCGCGCCGCCGCTGCTGGCGCTGCCCGATGACGGCAGCATCACGATCGTGTTCGCAGTGTCGATCGCGCGCGAACTGGAGCGCTGGTCAAAGCGCTGCGGCCGCACGATCGAAGAGCAGGACGTCGAACCGACAACATGGCTCGCTGCCGAGATGGGACGCGGAGTGTCGGCCTCGCTTTACGTCGAAGCCGGCGAGAACCTGCACCACTACGGCCGCCGGATGGCAAGTTGGTGGGACGCCGGTTTCGATCTGCTGTTGACGCCTACCCTTGGTGATCCGCCGTGGCCTATCGGCCCGCTCGGACCCGGCGGCGGAGATCCGCTGGAAGTGCTGACGCGCTGGACCCACGTCAGTCCGTTCTGCACTCCGTTCAACGTCAGCGGCCAACCTGCGATTTCGCTGCCGCTGCACTGGAACCACGACGGCCTTCCGGTCGGCGTGCAACTGGTCGCGGCCTACGGCCGCGAAGACCTGCTGCTGCGGGTTGCCGCGCAACTCGAAGAGGCCTTTCCCTGGAAGGACAAACGGCCCCCGATCCACGCCTGAGCCACCGCCGCGCGGCGGCGCTGGTTTCAGGTCCGGGCGAGTCCTGCCGGCTGCTCTCCGAGTTCGCCGAGAACCCGGTCGAACAGCTGCGGGATGCGCCGCAGCGTCGGCAACATCAGCGGACGCAGAGGCGATCGGCGCAGCGCCAGCAGTCCCGCCGTCATCCACCGGTAACGCCGCGTCAGCCGGCGCCACTGCGCATCGTAGTCATCGACACGCCCGGTCTTGATCGCTTCGACGGCGGCGATCGATGACATGAACCCGAGGCGAAGGCCTTCGCCGGTGATCGGATCGAGATAACCGGCGGCGTCGCCGACCAACAGCACGCGCCCATTCACGACACGCCTGGAGCGCTGCTCGAAAGGTCCGGCGCCGCGCACCGCAGACGCCGGCTCTGCGCCGGCGAGCCGCCCGGCCAGCGCGGGAAAGCGCGAGAGCAGCGTCGCGAAGTCAACGTCACCCGGAGCGCGGCTGCGGTCGTCGAAAAGCAATGCGACACCCACTTCGTCCTGCGCCACCGGCGTCACGTAAGCCTCGCCGAGCGCGTGCCAGTGCACTTCGACGAACGGCCCCCAGGGCTGAACGCGAAAATGCCGGCGCAAAGCGTAGCGCGGTGCAAGTCTCGGCTCGAGTTCCAGGCCGAGGCTGCGCCGCAGCGGAGAACGCAGGCCGTCGGCCCCGATCAAGTAGCGCGCGCGGTAGCCGTCGACGATGACCCCGTCGCTGTCGCTGCGTACGTCGCTCACCCGGTGCACGAGCATCGTGACGCCGACTTCTTCAGCACGCTCGCGCAAAGCGCGGTGGAGTTCGGTACGACGAACGCCCCACCCCGGACCGTCGACGAAACGTCCTTCGGCGCACAAGTCACCCTCGACGTAACGAATGCCGGTGAAGCAGTGCTTGCGCTCGATCCGCACTCCGGCCCTTTGCAGAGCGGTCACCGCAGCCGGCATCAGGCCTTCACCGCAAGCCTTGTCGAGAATGCCCGGCCGCGCTTCCAACACTGCGGTGCTAAGCCCCGAGCGCGCAGCTTCGATGGCAACGTAAACACCCACCGGCCCGCCGCCAGCGACCAGGACATCCCACGATTTGCCGCCGCGCCCGCTCAAACGACCTCGTCGCCGCGACGCCAACGTGCGCGCAAGTGGCCGACAGCACTGCGCAGGTAGCCGGCCTGACTGCGAAGCATGGCACCGCCCATCGTCAGCAGGTTGACAGCGTCCGGAGGCAGCAGTTCCCCGGCCTTCCACAGACGCAGCGCCTCACCGCGACGGATCTTGCCCGACGAAGTGCGAGGCAAAGTGCCAGGCTGCAGCACCACGACTTCATCGACCGCCGCGCCGCAGGCGCCGAGTACCGCCTCACGGCAGGCCGCCGCGAGCTCGGCGATGTTCGCGGCAGCGGCGCGAACCTCGACGAAAAGCAACAGACGTTCGCCGTCGGCTCCGATGTCGGCGACCGCAGCCGCGCAACCGACACGAACGCCGGGCACGACGTCCACCGCCCGTTCCAACTCGTGGGGAGCCTGATTCTGCCCGCGCAGCACCAGCACGTCCTTGGCGCGGCCCGTGACATAGAGCTGCCCGTCGTCGATGAAGCCGAGATCGCCGGTGTCGAGCCACCCGCCTCTGACCGGAGTGTCGCTGCGCCCGTAATAGCCGTGCATCACCGACGGACCTTTGGCGAAAATGCGACCGACGCGCTGCGCATCGAGCACTATATCGTCATCGTCGCGGATCTCGATTGCGAAATCCGGCAGCGGCGCGCCGCTGCTCACCCACTCGCTGCTCTTGTCCCCGCTCTGCGCGCTGCCGTCTTCGGCGACGAGGCCTGGCCTTGCGATTCCGCGCGCGAGACTCGCCACATCGAAACGCCGGCTTCGCCACCGTGTACCAGGACGCGTGAACGTCACCGCGAGCGTCGCTTCCGAAAGACCGTAGACCGGCATCAGCGCGTCGCGACGAAAGCCGAACTTTTCGAAACGGTCTTCGAAGGCGCGCAATGTTGCAGCCGACATCGGCTCGGCACCGTTGAGCGCCATGCGCCAGCACGACAGGTCGCAGCCCTCAAGTTCTTCGTCACGCACACGGTCGACGCACAACGCGTATGCGAAGTTCGGCGCCGGCGAGGTCGTGCCGCGATACTTCGCGATCGCCCTGAGCCATATCGCCGGACGCGCAACGAACAGTTCAGGTGAAATCAGAGTAAGCGGACCGGGGCCGCAAAGCGCCGGCATCAGACAACCGATCAGCCCCATGTCGTGGTAGAGCGGCAGCCACGTCACGCCACCTGGAAAGTTCCCCTGCGAAGGCGGCATCAACGCGAAAATGGCCTCGGTGATACGCGTACCGTTGGCGAGCATCTGCGCGTGCGTCAGCGCCACCGGTTTCGGGTCGACGGTGGTGCCCGACGAGAACTGCACCATCGCAATCGCGTCGGGCGAAACGACGACCGGTTCACGCCCGCTGCCGGCGCGCAGTCCGGCGGCTTCCCTGACTCCAAGACGCGGCCTGAAGCGCGCCGCGGTCTCGCCGAGAATACGGCCTATGCGCGAATCTGTGTAGAGAACGCTGGCGTCGACGGCGCGCAGCATTGCAGCCGTCCGCTCGTGATACTCGTCGAGACGCCCCAGACGCACCGGCGGGTACAGAGCCACCGGTATGGCGCCGATCCACTGCGCCGCAAAGAAGATTTCGAGGAACTCCGGACAGGTAGGCAGCACCAGCGCGACTCGGTCACCGCCGCGCACTCCTTCGTCCCACAGCGCACCGGCAGTAGCGGCCACACGGGCGCGAAACTCGCTGAACGCAAGCCAGGTCGGATTCTCGGCGCGATCCAGGAAGCGGAAACCGTACAAGGCAGGATCAGAGGCCGCGGCGCGCTCGATCACGTCAGGAAGCGTCGCGTGAATCGGTGCGGCGAGATTCTTCCGGTTCACGCACGCTCCCCGAGCTTGGTTAGGATGCCCGCGACCAGATCGTCGACGCTGCGGATGCGCTGCTCATCCTCGGGATCGAAACAGATCTCGAAGCGGTCTTCGATGGCCACCACCAGAGCCAGACGCTGAATGGAGTCGAGGTGACGATCGAGCGGGCCATCCGGCAACGGACCTTTCCAATTCGCTTCGTCGCGGGCGATCGCCGCGACCACCTCACGCACCTCTGAGAATTCCATGTCCGTCTCCGATGACGAGATCCGCGAACGCTGCATTCTCCACTTGAATGCGCCTGCGCAGCAGCAACGCGTTGAGTACGCTGAACACCGTCGCCGTGATCCAGGCTCCGGCCATCGCCGGCAACGCGACGCCTTCGACCACTACCGCCAGATAGTTCGGATGCGACAGCCAGCGATAGGGACCGACGCCGACCTGCGGCATCCCCGGCACCACGATCACGCGTGCGTTCCAGTTGCGCCCCAGCGTGGCGATGCACCACCAGCGCAGCGCGTGACAAGCCAGCGCCGCCACCAAGGCAAGCGCCGCGTAGGAAGGAAGCTCGGTGCGATGTGCAAGCCACGGCTCCACCGCACAACCGAACAGAAATGCGACGTGCAGCGAGACCATCGCCGGAAAGTGTTCGCGACCGACTTCGCGGCCGCCGCGTGCGAAGCTCCAGCGCGCGTTCGAACGACTCACGACGACTTCGACGAGGCGCTCGACCACCGTCAGCGCCAACAACGCGAAGTAGACCCTCACCACTGCACCAACACGAGTTCGGAGCAGAAACCCGGACCCATCGCCAGGATCATCCCGAGGGTTCCGGGTGCCGGTCGGCGCTGCTCGATCGTGTCGCGCAGCACGAACAGCACCGACGAACTCGACATGTTGCCGACCTCGCGCAGCGACTTGCGGGTAAGCGCGAGATCGTCGGCGCAAAGACCCAGGACTTCTTCGAAAGCGTCGAGCACCTTGGGGCCGCCCGGGTGACAGACCCACGAACCGATCTGCCGGCGGTCGAGTCCGAGTTCGCCGAGAAAAGCATCCACGTCGTCACCGAGCCAGCGGTTCACTACGTCGGGAACGCTCGAAGCCAGTACGATCTTGAAGCCGCCGTCGCCGATGTCCCAGCCCATCACCTCTTCCGTATCCGGATAGAAGCGTGAGCGCGTCGCCAGCACCCGTGGTCCCCGCGGCACGAGCGTGAGCGCGCGTTCGGCACCCGCCACCACCACCGTCGCGCTTCCGTCGCCGAAGAGCCCGCTCGAAATCAGGTTGGCAATCGAGAAGTCTTCGCGCTGAAGAGTCAGCGAGCACAGTTCGACCGAAACCAGTACCGCCACATGCTGCGGCCAGGCCAGCAGATAGTCGTGGGCCCTGGCGATGCCGGCCGCCCCGGCTACACAACCGAGCCCGAACATGGGAATGCGTTTGATGTCGCTGCGCAGGCCCAGCCGATTGACGAGCCGTGCGTCGATCGACGGCGTGGCCACTCCGGTCACGCTGGCGAAGAAGATCGCGTCGACGTCACCGGGAGCGAGACCGGCCTGCCGCAGGGCCAGCGACAGGGACTCGGCGCCGACATCGGTACCGACGCGGATGAACGCGTCGTTGGCGGCTCCGAAGCCGGCCAAGGACGGATAGTCCTCGATGGGAAGAGCCAGATGACGCCCCCCCACGCTCACCGCACGGTGCAGGGCCTCGAGGCGCGCAAGGTTGAAATGACGTCCTTTCCAGAACGCGAGGAAGGCCTCGACCAGTTGCTCCTGGGAGTAGAAGTGCGGCGGGTGGGCACCTGCGACCGAAACGATGGAAGTAGCCGCGCCCCGTAAAGACTCCAGGCTGCAAGGTGGTTGTGACGATCGCGTAGCGTCGAGAAGTAAAGAAGCGGAGCGCAACGTCAAGTCCCGTCGCGAGAGCGCCGTGCAGGCTTTTCCCCACGACTCCATGCGAAAGACAAAACATCGCTAAATCGGAGGGTTGAGTCTCCCCGGCTCGCTGCGTCGCAAGGTTTTCCAAGGTGCCGCAGAAACACCCCCGCACAAGCAAATCGCGCCGCGCGCAGCCGGGCCGTTGACGCGCCCCTGACACGCGACGTATTTAGGCCTGCCGCGCAGCGACGATGAGCACGAACACTCCGTTCGGAGCCGAGGCATCGACCGCGCAGTCGCTGCGGCCAGTCCAAGGAGGGTCCCCATGAGTCTCTTGAGTCGAGTCCCGTCGAAGATACGGCTGGCCGCAACCGGCGCTTCGGCGATCATCCTGTTGAGTTCCAGTGCTTTCGCCGCGGCCACCACGGTGCGCGAGCCGGCCTGGGGCCTTCCGCACATATACGCCGACACCAACCTCGAACTCGCCCGCGAGAACGGGCGCGAAATAGCCAAAGACCGCATGGGGCAACTCATCCTGCTGGCGCGCGCCGGCCGCGGCAGCCTCGCGCAGGCGTTCGGCCTTCTCGACCACAGCTTCATACAGAGCGACCTGGAAAGCCGCCTCGCCGGCTACACCTCGAGCGAACTCAACAGGATGTTCAACAGGCTGCCGGCCGACGCGCGGGCCTACATCCTGGAATACTGCAAGGGCGTCAACGACACTCTCGACGCCGTCTACGCCGGCACCATCGACACGCCCATCGAGATCTCGGTGCTGCGCAACAGTCTTTTCGCCCTCAGTGCCGACCTCTTCGGCAACGCCACCAACATCTCGGATCAGGTCGATCCCTATTACAAGGCTCCGGGCGGCGCCGACCCCGAGCACCCGCACGGCGGATTCCAGTTCACGCCGGAGATGGCGATAGCGATCGCCGTCATTCAGGTGCGCAACTTCGGACTGAACACCTTCGAAGAGGAAAAGCGCCTCGCCGAGCTGCTCGACCTTCAAGGCGTACACGGCGGCAGCAACGGTGAAGGACTCTGGCGCGACCTCAACTTCCTGACCGATCCGCTGGCTCCGGTGTCGGTACCAGACCCGACCACGCCCGGTTACGGCGGACCGCTGGCCGACAACGCCACCGGCCACGACGCGATCGTCGCAGCCGACGACAAGGACCGCTGGCCGGACTACGACTGGAGCGGATCGGCCGCCGGCATCAAAGAGAAGGCCGGCCAGCGCGAGGAGTTGCTCAAACGCTGGAGCGCGTGGCCGAAACTCGGCAGCTACGGCTGGGCGATTGCATCCAACCGATCGGCAACCGGTCACCCTTGGCTCGGCGGCTTTCCTCAGACCGGCATCCAGACTCCGTCGCTGATGCATTACGTCGAGAACCGCAGCGGAGAAGGCATCTCTGGCAACGGCATGGAGTTCGTCGGCGGTGCATACGTGCTGATCGGACACTCCGACAAGGTGGCCTACACCACCACCACCGCGCAGCTTCGCATCATCGACACCTTCTTCGAAACCATCATCGGCGAAAACGCCGACGCCGTGCGCTACAGCGACCAGGGCACTCCGGCTCCGCTGAACATGCGCAGCGAAGTTATCAAGACCAGCGCCTCCGACATCAACGTCACGCTCTGGCGCAGTCACGAACGCGGCGGCAACGGCGGCACGCGTCCCATCCTCGACTTCGTCGGCAGCGCCGAAGGTACCGCCGAAGGCGGTTCGACGACCACCATCGTCGATAACCAGGCATCCTTCACCGGCAGCTACGTCGGCGGCTACGTGTTGATCACCGACGGAACCGGCGCCGGCCAGATCCGCCAGATCAGTGAAGCAGCGGCGACAACGCTCACCGTCACTTCAGCGTTCACGACCGCACCCGCTTCGGGCTCCGTCTACGTAGCCGTCACCAGCGGCCGGGACATCGTCGCAGTCTCCAACGACAGCGGCGCGTGGCTCGAAGAGTCGATGACCGCAACCGCCTTCTCGATGTTCCAGAAAGCACAAAACGTCATGGACATCCGCGCGGCCGTGCGCCTCATCCCGAGTACTCACAACTTCTTCGCTTCCGACAACCAGGTCTTCAGCGGCGTCGGTACCAACGGCGGTTACGGCAACATCGGCTACTTCTCGTCGGGCTACTCGCGCAAGCGCCAGGGCGACGAAGACAAACTGCTGCCGCTCGACGGCAGCGTCGCTAACCCCTTGATCGTCGCCGAAGGAGTGTTGACCGCCGCCTCCACGACAACGGTGACATCCGCCGGTGCCTTCAGCGGCGATTACACTCCCGACGAAATCAACTACCGCTACGACCACCCTGCCGAACAGGGCAGCGAGTACGTCATCTCGATCATGAGCGGCACCGGCGGCAAGCAGTCTCGCCGCATCGCCAGCAATGACAGCAATACGGTGACGGTAGAGGCAGCATGGGGCGTCACGCCCGCTGCCGGCGACAGGTTCGAGGTCTACGAGATCGTCGGAATACCCGAAGTCGTCAATCCGGCCGAAGGCTTCGTGGCCAACTGGAACAACAAGGCGGCTACCGCCGACGACGGCGACAACTTCGGACGCGAGCACCGCGTCGCGTTCATCCTGGAGCGCCTCGCCGCCAATTCTTCGTGGACTCGCGACGACCAACGGCAGCTCAACAAAGATGTCGCCGGCCTCGATGGCCGCGGCGTGCTCGGACGACACCTGGTGCCGCGTCTGCGCGAAGCGGTGGACGCCGTCGGCAACGGCGGCAACCCTGCTGTCGATACCGTGCTGGCGAGGCTCGAAGCCAACAACGCTGCGCCCCTGTACGGCCGCTATTTCATCGATCCGGTCACGGCAACCACAACCGCCGGTGAGGTGAGCTTCCTCAACACGCTGATCAACAACCTGGCGCAGACGATTTACGGCGACGAATACGCCGGCGCGGTAAGCGTACCGACCGGAACTCGGGCCCAGCACCTGGTGACGCACGCCATCGACTCAGCGGCCGGCACGCCCGCCGGTGCCTACAACCAGGAATACGGCGGCGACTACTTCAACGGCTCCGACTGGAAGGTCGTAGTGCGCGACGCGCTGTCGGCTCTCGCCACCGAAGGCATCCCCGCCGACGCCGCGCGCACCAACAGCACCTACAATCACCCGTTGGCGGCGCTGAGTTCCCAGCTCTCCTTCGACCCGACACCGCTGGGAAACCGCGGCACCTGGGAGCAGATCGTCGAGGCAGGCCCCACGGTCAAAGGCGAGTTCATGTTCCCGCTCGGACAGAGCGGCAGCATCAGCGGGTCGCTGACCGGCTTCACCCTCAACGTTCGTAGAGTCGATCCTAACTGCACCAGCATCCAGCCGATCTGGCGTGACTGGCGCTTCCTGCCGATGCTCCACGTCTCGCAGGATCTGGCCGGCGGCAGCGCCGACGCCGACGGTGACGGCATCTTCGACGGTTATGAACGCTGGTACTTCGGCGACACTTCGCGCGACGCCAGCGACAACAGCGACGGCGACGCATCGACCCTCGCCACCGAATTCGCGCGCGGTTCCGATCCGACCGACCCCGACACCGACGACGACGGCCTGCTCGACGGTCTCGACGGTCTCGACCAGGATCGCCTCGGCAGCGCGTTCTCGAAGTTCAAAGGACTTTTCAAGCTGCCGCCGACCTCGGGAAAAGACACGATGAAGCTGGCCGGCAGCTTCGGAACCGGCACCACGGTGTTCGACGCCGCCGCCGATACCCTGCGTATCCAGGTCGAAAACGAAGATGGAACCGCGTTCTACGACGTGACGGTTCCCGCCAACACGTTGACCGCCGACGTCAGCGGAACCAAGTTCTCGTTCAAGGATCCGAGCGGCTCGATCGGAGGAATCGGACAATTGCAGCTCAAGCTCGGTTCGAGCGCGGAGAAACCCGCGTCGTTCAAGCTGAGTACCGTCAAGAGCGACCTTACGCCGCCCGCGGTGCTTTCGACCAACGACCTGCGCGTGACGGTTACCATCCACAACACCGTGGCCGGTACCGATCGCAACATCCTCGATGAAAGGCCGTGGGAGGTGGCTGGTCGCGCTCTCAAGTCGGGCAAGACCGCGCTGGCGCCTGTCTACAACTGAGCCGGACACTACCGTCCGTCGCAAGCG